>NZ_JBDJLJ010000003.1:0-259842 GCF_039673305.1 Achromobacter spanius | reverse complement strand
CCCTGCGCGTCGGCGGATTCGCCCGCAGGCTGGCGAGCCGCCGCCTGCGCGTCGGCGCCGCGCGCGGCCGGCTCGTCATCCGAGCCATCGCGGTACACATAGGTGCCGGATTTTTCCTCGCGGCCCACATCCAGGAAACCGCGCGACTGCGCCTCTTCCAGCAGATTGCCGAAGGCCCGGAAGCCATAGTAGGACTCGTTGAAGTCCGGCTTGCGGCGCTTGAGGGCGTCCTTCAGGGCCGATGCCCAGATCTTGCCGCTGTCGCCGCGTTCGGCCATCAGCGCTTCGAAGGTCTCGACGACCATCTCCACGGCCTGGGTCTTGCGCGCATCGAGCTCTTCCTTGCGGCGGCGCTCTTCGTCGGGCGAACGGCGCTGGGCCGCCGCGCCGCCACGGTTGTCGCGACGCGCCTCGGCGGTGCGCTGGCCTTCGCGCGCCAGATCGTCATAGAAGATGAATTCATCGCAGTTGGCGATGAGCAGGTCCGAGGTGGACTGCTTGACGCCCACGCCGATGACCTTCTTGTTGTTCTCGCGCAGCTTGGACACCAGGGGCGAGAAATCGGAGTCTCCGCTGATGATCACGAAGGTGTTGACGTGGGACTTGGTGTAGCAGAAGTCCAGCGCATCGACGACCAGCCGGATGTCGGCGGAATTCTTGCCCGACTGGCGCACGTGCGGGATTTCGATCAGCTCGAAATTGGCCTCGTGCATGGGGGCCTTGAATTCCTTGTAGCGCTCCCAGTCGCAATAGGCCTTCTTGACGACGATGCTGCCCTTGAGCAGCAGGCGCTCAAGCACGGGCCGGATGTCGAACTTCTGGTATTTGGTGTCGCGTACGCCCAGCGCCACGTTCTCGAAGTCGCAGAAAAGCGCCATGCTGACGTTTTCGTTGGGGTTGTTCATGTTCTCTCCAATGCCGCGGCCGCCCGGGTCTATCCCGTTCCAGGCGCCGCCAGAATCCGCCCATGATATACATATCCGGCCCAACCTCCCGGCCCGAACCCCGTTCCGCCATGTCCGACGCTCCGCAGATCCCCGAACTGACCACGGCCCGACTTATCCTGCGCCCCCTGCGCCTGGAGGACGCCGACGCCATCCAGCGCATCTTTGCCCAATGGGAAGTCGTGCGCTTCCTGGCGGACAAGGTGCCATGGCCCTATCCGGCCGACGGGGCGCGCCAGTTCGTGGAACACTTCGCCCTGCCCGCCATGCGCCGCGGCCTGCAATGGCATTGGTCCATCCGCACCCAGGCCGAACCGGACCGCCTGATCGGCATGATCAGCCTGATGGACGACGACCCCGGCAACAACCGGGGATTCTGGCTGGACCCCGCCCGCCAGGGCCAGGGCTACATGACCGAAGCCTGCGCTGCCGCCACGGGCTACTGGTTCGCGGTGCTGGGCAAGCCGCTGCTGCGCGCGCCGAAGGCCGTGGCCAACACGGCTTCGAGCAGGATCTCGGCCGGCAGCGGCATGCGCCTGGTCGGCACCGAAGAACGCGGCTACGTCAGCGGCCGCCTGCCCAGCGAGATCTGGGAGATCACCCGCGAGGAATGGCTTGCCCGACAGGCGGACAAGGATCTCCGGTAGATCGGTCCCTTATTTGCCCGCCTGCGACGCCCGCCTGACAGCCGGATTAAGCCCGCGCTTACGGCCCTTTTCGCCCCGCTTTCCGGCCAATTGACCGCGCGCTCTCCTGGCTAGAATTCCCGAAAATCCGGCATTCCGCGCATGGAATGCCTTTGCTATCGGGCTAGATCCATGAATCCGTCTACCGTCATCGGCGCCGTTGTCGGCCTGCTTACGCTGGTCATCGTCGTCGCGCTGTCCGCCAACGACGCCAGCCTCTACTTCAACCTGCCGGGCATGGCCATCGTGCTGGGCGGCACCTGCGCCGCGCTGTTCATCGCGTATCCGCTGCAGGAAGTGGTGCGCGTCTTCAAGCTGGTGCGCACGGTGTTTCGCAACGACCAGCACGACCAGCAGCGCGACATCGAAGAACTGGTTGCGATGGCCCAGCTTTGGATGAACGCCGACGTCCACAAGGTCGAGCACGAGCTCAAGAAGGTTTCCAATCCCTTCCTGCGCACCGGCGTGCAGCTCATCATCGACAACACGCCCGAAGAGCAGATCATCGAGCTGCTGAAATGGCGCGTGGCGCGCCTGCGCGCCCGCGAGCAGGCCGAGGCGCAGATGTTCCGCGTCATGGCCACGTTCGCGCCCGCCTTCGGCATGCTGGGCACGCTGGTCGGCCTGATCAACCTGATGGCCGTGCTGGGCGACGGCAGCATGCAGACGATCGGCCAGCAGCTGGCCATCGGCCTGATGACCACCTTCTACGGCATCCTGCTGGCCAACCTGGTCTGCAAGCCGATCGCCTTGAAGCTGGAACGCCGCACCGCGCGCCGCGTGGAGTCCATGAACATGGTGCTGCAAGGCATCTCGATGATGTGCGAGAAGCGCGGTCCGGCCATGGTGCGCGAGACCCTGAATTCCTTCGTGATGCACGTCGAAGACGAAATCTACGATGGCGGCGCCGCGGCCAAGCCCAAGCCCAAGACGGAAGGCCAGGTCAAGCCGGCCGCCGCGGCAACGGCCGCCGCTGCATCGGCCGCCGCTGCATCGGCCCCCGTTTCCATCACCCGCCCGGCCTCCGCGCGCCAATGAGCCTGATTTCCCCTTCCCTGGCGCATCGCATCGAGCAGGCCCGCCAGGCTCAGCTGCGCGCGCAGAAGGCCGCCGCCAACAGCGGCTGGCGTCCCAGCGAAAGCGACCGCCAGGACCGCTACGCGCGCTGGCATGTCGAAGAAGCCGTCGAACAGGATTCCGAGAACTGGCTGCTGAGCTACCTGGACCTCATCACCCTGCTGCTGGCCATGCTGGTCGTGATGCTGGCGGTGGCGCGTCTGCACGGCGGCTACGAGAAGCCCGATAAGCCCGTGGAACTGGTCGGCACGCTGGCCGCCGCCGGCCTGCCCCAGTACGACGGCGAATACGCCGAATTCGAAACCGCGCACATCCCCGCCAGTTGGGCAGAGTCGCCCGCCCCCGCAACCGCCGTGGCTGCGGCCGAGTCCGCGCCCACCGACGAAGTCGTGGTGGCCGAGGCCGCCAAGCCGCTCACGGCCCCGTCCAAGGAATCGCTGGGCCTGGCGGACCTGGGCAAATCGGTGGACGTGATCATCAATGAACAGTCGGTGAGCTTCCGCATCAGCAACGAACTGCTGTTCCCGTCGGGCCAGGCCACGCTCAGCCCCTCGGGCCTGGACGTCATCAAGCGCCTGGCTGGCATCCTCAACAAGAACGAATACCAGGTCTCCGTGGAAGGCCACAGCGACCCGGTGCCGATCCTGACCAAGCAGTTCGCCTCGAACTGGGAGCTGTCCAGCAGCCGCGCCACCAGCGTGCTGCGCGAACTGGTGCGCGACGGCGTGGCCCCGCAGCGGCTGCGCGCGGTGGGCTACGCGGAAACGCGTCCCATCGAATCCAACGACACGGCGGCAGGCCGCGCGGCCAATCGCCGCGTCGAGCTGATCATGGACATCGCGCCGCCGCAGACCGCCAAACAGGCTGGGGCCGCGCCGCAAGCGCCCGCCGCTGCGGCAGCTGGCGCGCCCCAGGCGGCGGCGCCTGCCGCGCAGGCGCCCGAGGCCGCCGCGCCGGCCAGGTCCTGATCCGCGGCATCCCACGAAACCGGCGCGAGCCGGTTTTTTTTCGCCTGGCGCGCCGCCAGACGGCTTGCCGGCCGCGGCCTTGCCGAAAACGTCGATGTAAAGGACGCTTGACATGCGCCGCCCGGCCCGCCAGAATGTCAAGCACGCTTTACACAAGGAGGGATCCGCATGAATCAGAACCAGGCCAAGCGCCGCTATTTCAAGGAATTGGGCCTTGCCATGGCGCTCTACGCCGTCCTGCTGGTCGGCGCGCTGCGCCTGAGCATGGAACTGCAGCCGGGCGCCCTGCGCACCGCCCTCCTGCTCAGCCCGATGCTGGCGTTCCTGCTGGCGCTGCGCGCGGTGGTCCGCGCCATTCGCGGTTCCGACGAGTTCATCCGCAAGACCACGCTCGAACATCTGGCCATCGCCGCAGCCGTCACCGCCGGCGTCACCTTCACCTACGGCTTCCTGGAAATCGCCGGCTTTCCCAAACTGAGCATGTTCGTGGTCTGGCCGCTGATGGGCGCCGTCTGGGCTGGCACGACCATCGTCGACACCCTGCGCCACCGATGAAAAACCGCATCCGCGAGTTGCGCGCCGAACACGGCTGGAGCCAGGCCGTGCTGGCCGAACGGCTGGAGGTCTCGCGCCAGACGGTCAACGCCATCGAAACGGGCCGCTACGATCCAAGCCTGCCGCTGGCCTTCGCCATCGCCCGCGTGTTCCAGGCCTCGATCGAGTCGATTTTCCAGGAAGACTGAGTGTCGGTGCCTGCCGATCAGGCATGGCGCGCGCGAGGGGAACGGCGGTAACCTAGCGGACCCGCCGCTCGCGGCAACCGCAGTCCGCACCGGGAGTCCCCATGTCTTACCTGTTGTTGATCGTAGAACCGGTGGGCCAGCGCGCCCAGCGCACCCCCGACGAAGGCCGCGAGGCCTATGCGCAAATGGTGCGCTACGCCGAATCCCTGCAGGCGCGCGGACTGCTCACGCGCGCCGAATCCCTGAAGTCCGATGCCGAAGCCGTCCGCCTGCGTGTCCGCGACGGGGAACGCCAGTTGATGGACGGCCCCTATGCCGAGGCCAAGGAAATGATCGGCGGTTTTTTCCTCCTGACCTGCGATTCCCGCGAGGAAGCGCTGGCGCTGGCCGCCGAATGCCCGGCCGCGCAATGGGCCACGGTCGAGGTCAGGGAACTGGGGCCGTGCTTCATGTAGGACGGCCGGGGCCTGCATATTGCCGGCCCCGCGGTCCGGCGGTCCGGCAGTCCGGCGGTCCGGCGATGCCGTGTCAGCAGTTTCCTTTCTTGGCCTGTCCGGGAGGACAGAAGCCGCCGCGGCCGCCGCCATCATGCGGGTCGACCACCACGGAGCCTTGCGGCGTATAGACGGCACAGCCGGACAGCAGGAAAGCGACCAGGGCAAGACTACTCAGGATTCTCATATCGTTGCTCGAAGGTTGAAGAACGCAGCGAGTGTATGGAAGACCACTGCAACCAGGGCTGGACCTTCGTAACCAGGTGATATCGGCGCGAATCGATCTCAATTGTCAGTACTTACCCTAGGGTTGGCCATCCCGTGTCGATCCGCCGCGTCGCCGTTCGTCGTAGCTGTACAAGCCCCCCTGCGGGCCTTGATTTCCTCATTCAGGAGACCTCAGATGCGATTCATGATCATCGTCCGGGCCACGCCCGACAGCGAAGCCGGCATGATGCCGGACGACGCCCTGCTGGCCTCGATGGCGACCTACCACGAAGCCCTGGTCAAGGCCGGCGTGCTGTTGGACGCCAACGGGCTGCAGCCGACCTCCAAGGGATGGCGCGTGCGCTACGACGGCGCCGGCGAGCGCAAGCTCATCGACGGCCCGTTCGCCGACACCAAGGAACTGATCGCCGGCTACACCATGATCCAGGTGCGATCGCGCGAGGAAGCGATGCAGTGGGCCATGCGCTTTCCGTCGCCCTTCCCCGGCCAGCCCTGCGAGATCGAGGTGCGGCAGGTGTTCGAGCTGGATGACTTCGAGCCCAGCAAGGAAGTCGAACGCTTCCGCCAGATGCCCTCTCCCAGCCACTGAAGGCGCCCACTTTCATACCCGCCACCTCAACCGCCATTCCAACGAGACACGCCATGCACAAACAGATCTTCGTCAACCTGCCGATCGCCGACATGCAGAAGTCCCAGGCATTCTTCAAGCAGCTGGGCTACACGTTCAACCCCGATTTCACCAACGACCAGGGCGCCTGCATGGTGGTGGGCGACAACCTTTACATCATGCTGCTGGTGAAGGACTTCTTCCAGGGCTTTACCGGCAAGCCGGTGGCCGACGCCACCCAGAGCACGGAAGTGCTGGTCTGCCTGTCCTGCGAGAGCCGCGCCGAAGTCGACGACCTGGTCGCGCGCGCCGTGGCGGCGGGCGGTTCGTCGCCGCGCCCGCCGCAGGACTACGGCTTCATGTACGGCCACGGATTCGAGGACCTGGACGGCCACATCTGGGAACTGGCCTACATGGAGCCGGGCGCCAAGCCCAACGCATGACGCAGGCAGCCACGCATCGCGCCATCGAGGCGGTCTGGCGGATGGAAGCGGCCAGCGTCATCGCCGGCGTCGCGCGCCTGGTGCGCGACGTGGGGCTGGCCGAAGAGCTGGCGCAGGACGCCCTGGTCGCGGCGCTGGAACGCTGGCCGGACACGGGCGTCCCCGACAATCCCGGAGCATGGCTGATGACCACCGCCAAGAACCGCGCCCGCGACCGCCTGCGCCTGGACGCCCTGCACACGCGCAAGCACGAGCAGATCGGCCACGAGCTGGAAGCCCTGCAGGCCGACGTCGAACCGGACTTCGTCGACGCGCTGGATGCGGCGCGCCAGGACGACATCGGCGACGATCTGCTGCGCCTGGTGTTCACGGCCTGCCATCCGCTGCTGTCCACCGATGCGCGCGTGGCGCTGACGCTGCGGCTGCTGGGCGGGCTGACCACGGGCGAGATCGCACGCGCCTTTCTGGCGTCCGAATCCACCATCGCGCAGCGCATCGTGCGCGCCAAGCGCACCCTGTCCGCGGCGAACGTCCCGTTCGAGGTGCCCGCGGCCGCCGACCGCGCGCCGCGCCTGGCGTCCGTGCTCGAGGTCATCTACCTGATCTTCAACGAAGGCTATTCCGCGACGTCGGGCGACGACTGGATGCGCCCCGGGCTGTGCGACGAGGCCCTGCGCCTGGGCCGTGTCCTTGCCGAGCTCACGCCCGCCGAACCCGAAGTGCACGGGTTGGCGGCGCTGATGGAACTGCAGGCCTCCCGCCTGCATGCGCGCACCGACGCGCAAGGCCGGCCCGTGCTGCTGATGGACCAGGACCGCCGCCGCTGGGATCCGCTGCTGATCCGACGCGGGCTGGCGGCGCTGGCGCGCGCGGCCGCGCTGGGCGCGCCGCTTGGGCCCTATGCGCTGCAGGCCGAACTGGCCGCCTGCCACGCGCGGGCCGCCACCCCGGCAGACACCGACTGGCCTCGCATCGTGGCGCTGTACGACGCGCTGGCGCAGGCCATGCCGTCGCCCGTGGTGGAGCTGAACCGCGCCGTCGCCATCGGCATGGCCTTCGGGCCGCAGGCCGGGCTGGACCTGGCCGACCAGCTGGCGGCGGAGCCGTCGCTGGCCAACTACCACTGGCTGCCCAGCGTGCGCGCCGACCTGCTGGCCAAGCTCGGCCGCAAGGCCGAAGCCCGCAGCGAATTCGAACGCGCCGCCGGCATGACACGCAACGCGCGCGAACGGGAACTGCTGCTGGCGCGGGCGCGCGAGATGGAAATCGGATAGGTGTCGGACACCTGTGCAAGTCAAGGCCACGCTCACCCGATAGTCAGGCCGCTGGCCATTCCCAGACGATTCCGGCCTATCGCGCAATGCCTGGAACCCGTGCCGGCATGCTTAAATTCCACCCATGCCCCGCGCCGACACCGTCTCGTCCGCCCCCGCCGCGCCCGCCATCACGGGCGTGCCGGCCGCGTTCGACCATCCCGATGACCGCGCGCAGTTCCGGATCGCGGCGCACCAGCCCGGTGTGGAGCTCTACCGCGCCCACATCATCCGGCACGCCTTCGAACCCCACACGCACCAGGCCTTCGGGCTGGGGGCCATCGAATCCGGCGTGGAGCGCTTCCGCTACCGGGGCGCCGACCACCTGGCGCCGTCAGGTTCCCTGGTGCTGATGAACCCCGACGAACTGCACACCGGCCGCGCCGAAACGGCAGGCGGCTGGCGCTACCGCATGGCGTACATCGACCCGGACGTGGCGGCGCGCGTAACGGGCGAAGCCGGCTGGTGGTTCAGCGCCGCCGTCGGGCGCGACGCCGCTGCGGCGCGGCGCGTCACCGCCCTGCTCGACGCGCTCTGGAACGCGGCGGAACCGCTGGCCTTCGACAGCGCCCTGCACGCGCTGCTGGCCGAGTTCCGCTCCCATGCCCAGGTGCCGCGCCCCGCCCGGGCCGAAGGCGCGCCCCGGTTTGCGCCGGTCATCGATTACCTGCGCGCGCACCTGTCGCGGCGCCTCACCCTGGACGAACTGGCGGCGGTGGCCGGGCTCAGCCCCTTCCACTTCCTGCGCAGCTTCCAGGCGCACCACCACGCCACGCCGCAGCAGATGCTGATGGCGCTGCGCCTGTTCGAGGCCAAGCGCCTGCTGGCCGCGGGCCAGGCGCCGGCCCAGGTGGCGCTGGCCGCCGGCCTGACCGACCAGGCCCACCTCACGCGCGCGTTTTCTCGGCGCTATGGGGTTACGCCCGCGCGCTACCAGAAGCAAGTGCGCGCCTAGCGGGCCGGTCCACGCTGAATGACGCCTTGCGCCGGCCCGCGACCGGACGAAGGCGGCGCAATCGGGTTCAGATCCGACCCGCTCCCCGGCGCACGTGCAGCGCAATCTGGTTCAGATCCGGCCCGCTCCCAGGCGCACGTGCAGCGCAATCTGGTACAAGACCCGCCCCCCCTGCCTGGCTAGACTGGCGACTATCGTGACCTGGAGCAACGTATGTGGGCTGGAACCCTTTACGCCCTGGCCGCCGGCCTCATGTGGGGGCTGGTGTTCGTCGGGCCCCTGCTGCTGCCGGAATACCCGGCCGCCCTGCAATCGGTGGCGCGCTACCTGGCGTTCGGCCTGATCGCGCTGCCGCTTGCCTGGCTGGACCGCCGCAACCTGCGGCTGCTGACCCGCGCCGACTGGATCGAGGCCCTGAAGCTGGCCGCCATCGGCAACCTGCTGTATTACCTGTGCCTGGCCAGCGCCATCCAGCGCGCCGGCGGCCCCGTGCCGACGATGATCATCGGCACCCTGCCCGTGGTCATCGCCATTTGCGCCAACCTGCGCAATGCGCGGCGCGACGGCAAACTGCCCTGGCGGCGGCTGGCGCCGTCGCTGGCGCTCATCGCCCTGGGCATCGCCTGCGTCAACCAGGTAGAACTGCAGGCCCTGCGCCAGGACGCCCACGCCGACATGTCGCGCTACGCCATCGGCGCCGTGCTGGCGCTGGGCGCCGTGGCCTGCTGGACCTGGTATCCGCTGCGCAACGCGGACTGGCTGCGCGACCACCCGGGGCGCAGTCCGCGCAGCTGGGCCACGGCCCAGGGCGTGGCGACGCTGCCGCTGGCGCTGGCGGGCTACGCACTGGTGTGGATCGGCATGGCGGCCACCGGAAGCGAATTCGACATGCCGCTGGGCCCGCGGCCGGACGTCTTTCTTGGGCTGATGATCGCCATCGGCCTGTTCGCATCCTGGCTGGGCACGCTGTGCTGGAACGAAGCCAGCCAGCGCCTGCCCACCGCCCTGGCCGGCCAGCTCATCGTCTTCGAAACGCTGGCCGCGCTGGCCTACGCATTCATCCTGCGCGGCAGCATGCCCGAACCGCTGACCCTCGTCGGCATCGCCTGCCTGGTCGTCGGGGTGCTGCGCGCGGTGCGGGTCAAGCCCCAGCCGCTGCCTGCGGCGGCCGGCGCCTGACCCCTGTCAGCGCCGGCCGGAAGCGGCAAGCCTGCGACAAATCAGATGACCTCCGGCAGCCGCAGCAGGTCGTCGATGACCTCGAAAGCGCCCTCGTCCAGCAGCCGTTTCCGCTGATCAGGGCCGTTGTGCGACGCGCCCACATAGCCCACCGCCCGCATGCGCGCGGCGCGCGCCGCGCGCACGCCCGGCACGCTGTCCTCGACCACGACGCAGTCCAGCACCGCCGCGCCCATCCGCCGCGCCGCGAACAGGAACACGTCCGGCGCCGGCTTGCCCTTGGCCACCTGGGCCGTGCTGAACACGTTGGGCGCGAATTCGTCCCACAGGCCCACCAGCTTGAGCGCCGCTTCGAGCTTGGGCGGCGTGCTGCTGGAGGCCACGCAGACCTCCAGCCCGCGCTCGCGCAGGGCCTTGAGCGTTTCATGCACATGCGGCAAGGCCCGCAGTTCCTGGCGGAACGTGGTCTGCAGGCGGTCGGCATACTGGCTGGCGAAGCCGTCGGGCAGCGAGCACGCGTTCTCGGCCTGCAGGGTCTGCCACATGTCCGCGTCGGGAATGCCGGCGAACCGGCGCGCGGCCTCCTCGGGCGTAATGGCGATGCCGTGTTCGGCCAGCGCGCGCGACTGCGCGCGGGCCGCGATGATTTCGCTATCGATCAGGACGCCGTCGCAATCGAAGATGACCAGGCGTGGGGCAGAGGTGAACATGGAGTCTCCAACATGGGTTCCGCTCCATGATAGGCCAGCTTCGTGACGGTTCCGTCAGCGCCGCGCGGGTTAGCGCCGCGCGGGTCAGCGCCGCGCCGGTTCGACGCGCCGCAGGCGCCAGGCGATGACCAGGCCGGCCACGCCCGCGGCCGCCACGATGAAGGACGCCGACGACCAGCCGTAGCGGTCGATTGCCCCGCCCACAGCCACCGGCCCGATCACCTGCCCCAGGTTGCTGCCCTGCATCACCAGGCCCACCGACGCCGCGGTCAGCGCCGGACGCGGCGCCACCAGCGGCGCCGTGCCCAGCAGCGTGGCCGGGATCAGCCCGCCCACCGCCGAGAACAGCACGCACAGCAGGAACGTGGGCATCGCTGGCAGCGCCGATCCGAAGATCAGCAGCGCCACCGCGCCCATCACCGCGCTGGCGCATGCGATCAGCGTGGACCGCCGCCATCCGCGCGCCAGCAGCACGCCCGCTCCCAGGTTGCCCACGACGTTGGCGGCGCTGGCGATGGCGCTGTACAGCCCCGCCATGGCCAGCGTCAGCCCGAGCTGCTCCATCAACAGCACGGGCAGGAACGTGAAGAGCGCGAAGAACATCAGGCTGTAGAGCGTGAACGACAGCGCCAGCAGCACGGGCCCCGCGGCGCCCAGGGTGTCGACGGTGTCCTGGCGCAGGCTGGTCCAAGACAGGCCGGCCCCGCGCGCCGAGGGTGGCGCCAGCACGGCCACGCAGACAAGCGCCACGGCTGCCGCCAGCCCCGCGCACCACCAGTAGGCGTGCCAGTCCCCGAAGGCCTGCGAAGCCAGCATCGCGATCGCCATCCCCGCCGGCATGTAGCAGCTCCAGAGCGCAAACGCGAAATCCCGGCTACCCGCCGTGACGATGCGCTGCAGGGCCGCCGGCCCCGCCACCGTGATCATCAGGAATCCCAGGCCCTCGATCACGCGGGACGCCAGCAGCACGCCGTACCCCGGCGCCAGCGCGCCGGCCGCCGTGCCCGCCGCCGTCGCCGCCAGGCCCAGCAGAAGCATCCGCCGGGCGCCGAAACGCGCGATCACGCCGCCGGCCGCGATGCCGCCCAGCACGCCCAACACCGAAAAGACTGCCGTCAGCGCGCCGATGGACGCCAGGTCCAGCCCCATGTCCCTGCGCAGCAGGGGCGCGGCGATGATGACCTTGCCCACCTGCAGCGCCGCCACCACGCCCGCCCCGACGATGGCCAGCACGGCGCCCCACTGCGTGCGCGCCGCCGGCGCCGCAACCTGCACGTCTTCAACCCTGTCCATCCCGCCCTCGCGTCGATCCCGATCCCGGCATCATGCCAGCGGGGATCGATCCCGGTAAGTGATAATCTTTCGACGAACTTGATCTAAAAAACAGATCGGCTGCCGGATGATAGACGCCCTCACCCTCGACCAGCTCCGTGTGTTCGCCGCCGTGGCGGACAGCGGCAGTTTTCGCGCGGCGGCCCGGCGCCTGTCGCGCGTGCAATCCGCCGTCAGCCACGCCATCGCCAACATGGAGGCGCAACTGGGCGTGCCGCTGTTCGACCGCGCCGGACACCGCCCCGTCATGACCCCGCAGGGCCAGGCCCTCCTGGCCAACGCGCGCGACATCCTCCTGCGCGTGGACGCCATGCGGGCCCGCGCCCAGGGCCTGGGCGAAGGCGTGGAACTGGAACTGTCGCTGGTGGTGGATACGCTGTTCCCGATCGGCCAGGTCGGCGCCGCCCTGAACGGCATGCGCGCCGCCTATCCTTCCGTGGCGCTGCGCGTGTCGGTGCTGCCCTTGGGCGGCCCCGTCGAGGCGCTGCTGGCCGGCACCCATACCCTGGGCATCCTCGCCGGCGAAAGCTTCCGCCATCCCCGCATCGCCGTGCAGGCGCTGGGCGCCGTGCAGATGGTGGCGGTGGTCGGCGCCGGCCATCCGCTGGCCCGGGCCGCGCGCGACGGCGCCGCGCTGGCCGCGCCGGACCTGGCCGATCACCTGCAGATCGTGCAGTCCGATCCTTCTTCCCTGTCCGCCGGGCGCGACTTCGCCGTGCTGTCTCCGCAGACGTGCCGCGTCAGCGGCCAGGACACCAAGCACGCGCTGATCCTGTCGGGACTGGGCTGGGGCCGGCTGCCGCTCTGGCAGGTGGAGCGCGACCTGGCCGAGGGCCGCCTGCTGCGCGTGCCCACCGGCAGCCTGGGCCGCGACAGCCAGGTCGCGACGGAAACCTATCTTGCGCATCGCATCGACAAGCCATTGGGCCCCGCGGCGCGCGCGCTTGCCGCCGCCCTGCGGGAGGCCGCTCAGCCCTGAGCCCTGGGCGGCTGGGCGTAGCTCACGCCCATGCCCGCCCGCACGTCGTTCTGGATGCCGTACGGCGCGATGGGATAGCGCAGGCCGTTGGCCGCCAAGGCCTTCATGCCCTCGATGGCGATGGGCAGGTAGCGCGGCGGCAACGCCATCAGCATCTCTTCGTCCGGCACGCCGCCATAGCGGCGCTCGGCGAAACAGGGCAAGGACAGGCTGGGTTCGCCAGTGGCCAGCGCCCGGCCCCAGGAGTCGGCACAGGCCGTCTCGCCCACCACGCTCCAGTCGAAACGCCGGTAGTTCTTCCATTGCAGGCCGTTGATCAGGATGATCATCTGGCCCGGCGTCGCGTACACCAGGCAGATGTCCGGCGGGTCGAGCCGGCCGGAGGCCAGGGGCGACACCACCATCGCCCGGTACTTGCCCGCCGGCACACAGGAAAGGGCCTCCTGCCGCGCCCGCGCGTCCGCTTCGGTGGCGTGCCACACGCCCACGTAATCCTTCCCGCTTTTCCAGGCCTCGTCCTGCGGCCCCAGTCCGATGACGGCGCGGCATTGCGCGCCGACCAGGTCGTCGCCGGTAATGCCCACCGTCCAGCCCAGGCGCGCCGCCATGCCGACGATCTGGTCGGTGGTGTGCGTGGCCGTGGGCCGGCGCAGCCCCTTCACGTCCGCCATGCCGGCTTCGTCCTCGTAGAGCTTCATGCCGATGACGGTGGTCTTCAGACGCAGCAGCCGGTTCAGGTCGTCGACCAGCGACGCCCAGTTCAGCGGGGTTTCCTGTGTTGTCTCTTCCATGATCGTCCTTTGGACTGTTGTGCGCGGTCGGGCCGGCTTCGGGCCGGCGCTGCCGCAAGCGGATAAGACTACAACGAATGCGCCTCGTCCTCGCGCAGCATCGCAAACAGCGCCCGGACCGGCGCGCTGTCGATGGCCGCCGCCGAAGCGGCAAGGCCGAACGCACGGTGCAAGGGCTCGGCAAGGCTCGTCACGCGCAGGCCGCGCCGGTTGTCCGGCAGCGTCAGGGCCGGCACCAGCGTCACGCCCAGCCCTTCCCGCACCAGCGCGTACGCGCTTGTCCAGTCGCGCACGCTGGCGCGCACGTCCGCCAACGCCAGCCCCGCATCCGCGGCCAGGCTCTGCGCATTGACGCTGCACCCGCCCGTGGCCAGGATGAAAGGCTGCGCCGCCAGGTCGGCCAGGGCCACGCTGCCGCCCGCACGCGCCAGCGGATGGGCCAACGGCAATACCGCCATCCATTCGTCCTCGCCCAGGGGACACACCTGGCGACCCGGCGCGGCGTTGAGCACCACCCCGACGTCCACGGTGCCGTCGGCCAGCAGCGTTTCGACCTCGTCGTCGCTGGCCTCGAGCGAGACCACGTCGATGGCCGGATGCAATTGCCGGAAGCGCCGCAGGACCGGCGGCAGCACTGTCGCAAAGACCATGGGAAAGCTCGCCAGCCGCAAGGTCTGCCGCGCCGTCCCCGCCGCCGCCAGCGACAGCGCCTGAATGCGCTGCAACGCGTCAAGCATGGCGCGCGCCTCGTCAGCCACCCTGAGCCCCAGTGCGGTCGGCACCGTCCGTCGCCGTTCGCGGGCAAAGAGCGGCGCGCCCAGGCTCTCTTCAAGCTGGGCGATCGCCTGGCTGGCGCCGGACTGCGTCATGCCCACCCGCGCGGCCGCGTGGGTGATGTTGCCGGCATCCATGACGGCCACCACCAGCCGCCAGTGCATCAGGTTCATCATGGCATCAGCTCTACTTATGTCACTTTTCTGGAAAAGTAATTTTACGCATGGCTGTGCGGGCGTCATGCTTCCCTCTCACCTTTGAGGATCCCCGCATGAAGCTGTATTACTCCCCCGACACCTGCTCCCTGTCGCCGCACATCGTGCTGCGCGAACTCGGCCTGCCGTTCACGCTGGTCCGGGTCGACAACCGGACCAAGCGCACCGCCGACGGCGCGGATTTCCTGGCAATCAATCCCAAGGGCTATGTCGCCGCGCTGGAATGCAACGACGGCCAGGTGCTGACCGAAGGGCCCGCCATCGTCCAGTACCTGGCCGATCTGAAGCCCGAGGCCGGGCTGGCGCCGGCCAACGGAAGCTGGCAGCGCAGCCGCCTGCACGAATGGCTGAATTTCATCAGCACGGAAATCCATGGCGGGTTCGGACCGCTGTTCAACCGGCAGCTTCCCGACACGGCGCGCGAATGGTGGCAGGCGCGGCTGGAGAAGCGGCTGGGTTACGTCGATGACGCGCTGCGAGGCCGATCCCACCTGCTGGAGGGAGATTTCAGCGTGGCGGACGCCTACCTGTACACGGTGCTGCGCTGGGCCGGTTTTTTCCGCATGGACCTGCGACGCTGGCCCGCCATCCCGCCCTACATGGACCGGATCGCGCAGCGCCCGAGCGTGCAGGCCGCGCTGGCGGCGGAGACCGCCGCCCCGGCCTGATCCCGGGAACTACCTGAACGCATCCACCCCGCGCATCAGGGCATCCGCCATCCGCGGCTGGCGCAACTGGTCCAGCCACCATTGCAGCGCTCGCCCGTCGTGGTCGCCGCGCCAGGCGAGGTATAGCAGGTTCGGCTCGCGCGGGGTCTCGGTGGTTTTTTCGATCAGCTCGCCGCGCGCCAGCAGGGACGCCGCGCGATGGCGCGGCACCCATCCCACGCCCAGGCCCGCGCGCTGCGCCAGGATCTTGGCGCGCATGCTGGGCACCGCCAGCGTGGCCTGCCCGCCCACCCGCCCATAGCCCCGCGCGCCGGAAGCCCGGGAGGTGTCCGCCACTACCACGGCGCGATGCTGCTGGATCTGGTCCTGCCGCAGCGGCGCCTTCGCCCTGGCCAGCGGATGGTCCGGCGACACGGCGAACAGCCATTCCATCACGCCCAGTTCCGCCCATTGCAGGTTCGGCATGGTCTGCGGCTCGTTCGTCGCGCCCACGATCAGGTCCGCCCGGCCCTCGCGCAGGGCTTCCCAGGTGCCGCCCAGCACCTCATGCGTGAAGCGCAGCGCCACCCCCGAGTCCAGCTTGTCGAACGCCTGGACCAGCGGCGCCATCAGTTCGAACTCCAGGATCTCGTCGCTGACGATGCGCAGCCGGTCTTCCCAGCCGCTGGCCACCTGGCGCACGCGCTGCGTCAGCCGGTTGACGTCCTGCATCAGCCGCGCGGCCTCGTCAGCCAGCAACTGGCCGGCGGGCGTCAGTTGCAGCCGGTAGCGGCGCCGGTCGAACAGCAGCGCGTCAACCGTTCCTCGAGCTGCCGGGCGGCGTGCGACACGGAGGACGGCGCCTTGCCCAGCCTTGCCGCCGCCCGCGACAGGCTGCCGCTGTCGCGGATGGCTTCCAGCAGCGCCAGTTCATTCGGGCTCAACATGTGCAATTCCTTCGAACGTGTTTATGCGAAAGATCGTACGACAAACCGCCTGGCCAGGCGCACCATGGCTACACCTCACCTCCCTTCCAAAAGGAACCTGTCATGAACCGTTTTGCACAGAAGACCGTCCTGGTCACCGGCGGCACCAGCGGCATCGGCCTGGCCGCCGCGCAAGCCTTCGCCGCCGAAGGCGCCCGCGTCATCGTCACCGGCCGCGACGCCGCCGCCCTGGAAAAGACCCAGGCTGCCCTGGGCGGCAACGCCCTGGCCATCCGCAACGTCGCCGGCGCGCCCGGCGCCGCCGCCGCGCTGGGCGAAGCGCTGGCGTCCGCGGGCGTGCGCCTGGACGCCGTGTTCGTCAACGCGGGCGTCGCCAAGTTCGCCACGCTGGCCGACGCCACCGAAGACCTGTGGGACCAGACCTTCGACACCAACATCAAAGGCGTGTTCTTCCAGCTCCAGGCGCTGGCGCCCCTTTTGAACGACGGCGCGTCCGTGGTGCTGAACGGCTCCATCAACGCCCACATCGGCATGCCGGCGTCTTCGATCTACGCTGCCAGCAAGGCCGCGCTGATCTCGCTGGCCAAGACCCTGTCCGCCGAACTGCTGCCGCGCGGGATCCGCGTCAACGTCGTCAGTCCCGGCCCGGTCGCCACGCCGATCTACGACAAGCTGGGCCTGGACGCGGCCACGCTGGAAAAGACGGCCGCCAGCATCCAGGCGCAGGTGCCGCTGGGCCGCTTCGGCAAGCCCCAGGAAATCGCGGCCACCGTGCTGCACCTGGCCGCGCCGGAATCGGCCTTCATCGTGGGCACGGAGATCATCGCGGACGGCGGCATGAGCCAGCTTTGAACGGCGCCGGCAGCCGAAGCGGCGGCGCGGCGGTGATAGGATTCGGGCATGACCGCCATCCTGCATGCCCATCCCATCGATCCCGCCGTGCGCGAACGCGTCATGGCCACCCTGCAAGACATCGAGCAGCGCCACGACGTGCGCGTGCTGCTCGCCTGCGAATCCGGCAGCCGCGGCTGGGGCTTCGCCTCGCCCGACAGCGATTACGACGTGCGCTTCCTGTACGTGCACAAGCTGGACTGGTACCTGCGCGTCGCCCCGCAGCGCGATGTGATCGAACTGCCCATCGACGACGAACTGGACGTCTCGGGCTGGGAACTGCGCAAGTCGCTGCAGCTTTTGCGCGGGTCGAACCCCACGCTGTTCGAGTGGCTGGATTCGCCCATCATCTACCGCCAGGATGAGGCCACCAGCGCCTGGCTGCGGCACTTTCGCAGCGCGTATTTCTCCAGCACCAAGGGCCGCTGGCACTACGTGTCGATGGCGGGACGCAACTTCCGCGAGTCGCTGCAGGGCGACACCGTGCGGCTGAAGAAATACCTGTACGTGCTGCGGCCGGTCCTGGCTGCGCAATGGATCGACAGCGGGCGCGGCGTTCCGCCCATGCGCTTTGCCGACCTGGCCGACGCCATGGTCACCGACGGCGCCTTGCGCGACGAGATCAACCAACTGCTGGCCATCAAGATGGAGGCCGGCGAAGCCGAGCACGGACCGCGGTTCCCGCTGATCCACGCCTACCTGGAATCCACGCTGGCCGAGCTGGAAAAGGCGCCCTACTTCGACCGGCCCGACGGGCAGACCGAAACGCTGGACCGGTTCCTGTACGAGGTCGTCACGGGCGCGCCCCTGACTTATTGACCTGCCCGGCCGGCTACGCGCCGATCGAGCGCAGGGCGCGTTTGCAGATGCGTTCGGTCGCCGCGGCCGGATTGCCCGCCAACCATCGCGCGCACACTTGCCGCACCCAATCCGGCTGGTCCTTGCTGGCGTCGTTGAGCCAGTTGGCGACGGAATCCTGCACGTAGGCAGCAGGATCGGCCCGCAGCGGATCGAGCAGCGGCAGCGCGATCGCGGGATCCGCCTTCAGCGCCCCAATGTGCGCGCACCAGACGCCGCGCGGGCGCAGCGATTCGCTTGCAAAACGCCGCAACCGTTCGGACGGCTCCTTCGTCCACGGCCGCAGGCGCTTCACTGCGGTTTCAAGGTCGGCGGCCAAATGCGGCCGCACGGCAAGCCACGCCCATTCCCGCACGCCGAAATGCGGGTCGTCGGCCAAGGGGCGGATCAAGTCCAGGCGCTGCGCGACCGACACCCCCGGCAGCGCGCCCACCATGAAGCAGGCCCACCCGCGCACCGTGTCCGACGCATGGGCCCGCATCGCGGCCAGCGCCTGCGGCCCCGGGCCATCCAGCAGGATGCGGGCCGCGAGCGCCATGCGCCGGGAGATGCCCGCGCCGGCCTGCGCCTGCATCAGCGCCAGGCCTTGCGCGCCCACCTGCGGCGCGGCCGCGCGCATCAACGCCGCGAAATCCACCGCCAGGCATTCCGTCAATGTCGCCGCGGGCTCCCCGGCGTTCAACTGCGCCAGGCGCGTGGGGGCGATGTCCTTCACGCCGCGGCCCGCGGGCTTTGCGACCGGCGCCGGGTCCTTGCCATTCGTCTTGCGCATCGTCATTCCCCCTGCAATGCCTGGCGCCCCGCGTCCGTGGCGCGCCACACCTTTGCCAACAGGTCGCCCAGCTGCCGCTGTTCCGCCCCGCTCAGGCCCGCGAAGAGCGAGCCGATCCACGCCGTGTGCTCCTTGAACAGCCGCGCCGCCGCCGTCTTGCCCTTGGCGGTCAGCATCACCGCAATCTTGCGGCGGTCCGCCTGGCCGCTTTGGCGCAGCACGTAGCCATCCCGCTCCAGCCCGTCCACCAGCCCCGTGATCGTCGCGCGCGTCACGCCGGCCCGTTCGGCCAGTTCATGGGGCGGCAACCCGTCCGGCTGGCCGTGCAGCAGGAACAGCAGCACGAACTTGCCTTCCGACAACTGCCTGGGCGCCAGCCGCGCGGCGCAGTCCCGGTCGATGGCGCCCGCCAGGGCCAGCACCTGGAAGCACAGGCGGATACCTTCCGAAGACGGCAGCCCGCGACGGGCGGCCTCGTCCAGCAGGGCGTGGTGTTTGGGTTCGAGCATATTTCGGCTTGGAAAATTCAAGGTCTGAATATTTGATTCATGACCATATAGTATGGCGCCAAATCACTTTGGCGCAAGGCAGGATACGGAGCCGGTATGATCGAAGCCGGCCCACACCGGATAACCCATTGCCCATGTCCATCCCTCGCGTGATCCTGCGCCGTCTGCGCAAGGCCGATGTGCCCATGATGCTTGCCATGGAATCCGATCCCGCGGTCATGCGCTTCAGCACCGGCGTAAAGGCCGCCGACGAGGCGCGTCGGCAGGAACTCCTTTCCTGGCTGGATGAACCGGCGACGGATATCGGCCACTGGGCCATCGAAGCCGATGGAGAAGCGGTGGGCTGGGTCAGCCTGACGCCGCTTGAGGCCACCGGCCGCATCCAGCTTGCCTACCGCCTGTCCCGCCACGCCTGGGGCCTGGGTTGCGCCACGCAAGCCGGCGCGCAGCTTTGCGACTATGCATGGCGGACCCTGGAAATACCGGAATTGGTTGCGGTGGTCTGGCCCGGCAATATGGCTTCCATGCGGGTCCTGACAAAACTGGGCTTCACTCGCATCGGGACCGAACGCCACTACGGACGCGACACCGAGGTCTACGCGCTGCCGCGCCCCCAGACCCAAACTGGCCTATCATTCTGACCCTTCCCAACTCATGGAACCGACCAGCATGTCCGACACTTCCACGCCCTTCGACGTCAAGGCCTTCATTGCCCAGAGCATGGAAGGCATGCAGGCGGCCACGACCGCGCATTGCGCCGCCTGGCACCTGGACGACGCCGAGCAATGGTCGGTGGACATGGACAGCGGCCTCATCGTGTTTCAGCTGCCCGGCGGCATCGTGGCCAGCGCGCCGTTGCAGATCGTGGGCACGTCCAACAGCGAGGACGGCAGCTTCCTGTGGGGCTGGGACCACCCTTCCGTGCCGGCCGAACTGTCGGAGCACGCGCAACTGGCCCTGGCCTTCGGCCGCGCGCACGGGCTGCAGGCCTACACCACGCGCAAGGTCGCCTGCGACGACGCCCTGGCCTGGGAGTTCACCGCGGTGGCGATGCGCCTGGGCGAAGCCAGCGGCACGTATCGCGCGCAGGCCTCGGACACCGCGCACGTGTGGATGACATTCGGCCAGGTGACGCTGTCGTCGGCGGCGAACCAATAAGCGCCCGCCCCGGCCGCGGGCCGGGGCGCCTCTTCTAGCGGTACAGCACCGTCGGCAGCCACATCCCGATGCCCGGGAACACGTACAGCAGGAAGATCGCGACGACCTGGATCCCCATGAACGGCATCATGCCCAGGAAGATCTGGTTCAGGGTCACGTGCGGCGGCGACACGCCCTTTAAGTAGAAGGCCGACATCGCCACCGGCGGCGACAGGAAGGCCGTCTGCAGGTTCAGGGCCACCAGCAGCCCGAAAAACAGCGGATCGATGCCGAAGGTATTGAGCAGCGGCACGAAGATCGGCATGAAGATCACGATGATCTCGGTCCATTCCAGCGGCCAGCCCAGCAGGAAGATGATGATCTGCGCCAGCAGCAGGAACTGGATCTGCGTCAGGCCCAGCGACAGCACCCATTCCTCGATGATGCGCTGCCCGCCCAGGAGCGCGAACGCCGCCGAGAAAATCGACGACCCCACGAACAGCCAGCACACCATGGCGCTGGTCTTGGCCGTCAGGAATACCGATTCGCGCAGCACCGGCAGGTTCAGCCGCCGGTAGGCCAGCGCCAGCAGCGCGCCGCCCATGGCGCCCATGGCCGCGGCCTCGCTGGGCGTGGCCAACCCGAAGCCGATCGACCCCAGCACCGCGGCGATCATCACCGCAAGCGGGAAGAACGACGCCATCAGCATCTTGAAGATTTCCAGGCGCGCCCAGGTCAGCGCCGCGTAGAACACCGCCAGCATCACCGCGCAGACGGCCGCGAAGATCCAGAAGCCGGTGGGCGCCGCAATGCTGTCCTTGGCCGCCGCCGGCGCCTCCTGCGGCTGCGCCGCGGGCGCTGCGGGAGGTTGCGCCGCGGGCGTCCCCGGCGGCTCGCTCAGGCCGGAAGCCGGGGCGGGATCGCTGGACGGCGGCTCGGCCAGCTCATTCGAAGGCGGCTCAGCCAGCTCGTTCGAAGGCGGTTCCGCCAGTCCGTCGGCGGGCGGCTCGCTCAACCCCGAATCGAATCCGCCGGAGCCCAGCTGAAGCTCGGCGGGAATCTCGTACTCCACGGCCGGCCGCGTCAGCGCATGATGCACCACCGCCAGCATCAGCAGGGTCACCACCAGCGGCGTCAGCGCCATGGCCATGTTGCGCGTCAGGTAGCCGAACGACACCACGCTGTTGCGTCTGCCCTTGAACATGGCGGCCAGCATGCCCGACACCGCGCGGGTATAGCGGCCCGTCGCCAGCGCCGCGGACTCGGGCGACAGGGGCACGCCCCGCTCTTCCTTCGCCAGCGGCGGCGCCATGTCCGGGCGCACCTTGGCCACGATGATCACGTAGAGCATGTACAGGATGGCCAGCATGATGCCGGGAAACAGCGCGCCCGCGTACAGCTGCACCACCGACACGCCGGTGGTGGCGCCGTACACGATCAGCATCACCGACGGCGGCAGCAGGATGCCCAGGCAGCCGCCGGCCGTGATGGAGCCGGCCGTCAGCCGCACGCTGTAGCCCGCCTTCAGCATGGCCGGCATCGCCAAAAGGCCCATCAGCGTCACCACCGCGCCGACGATCCCCGTGGCGGTCGCGAAGATCGCGCAGGTCGCCAGCGTGGCCACCGCCAGGGCGCCCGGCAGGCGCGCCAGCGCCAGGTGCATGGACCTGAACAGCTTTTCGATGAGGTTGGCGCGCTCGACCAGGTAGCCCATGAACACGAACAGCGGAATCGAGATCAGCGAATCGTTCGTCATCGTGGCGTACGTGCGCTGCACCATCAGGTCCAGCGTCTGCCCCAGCGAACGCCCCGGGTCCGAGCTTTGCATGTAGTACGCCAGGAACGTGAACAGCACGCCCATGCCCATCAGCGTGAATGCCGTCGGAAAGCCCAGCATGATCGCCACGACGATCAGCGCCAGCATCAGCAGCCCGATGTGCCCCGTGGTCAGGTGGTCCCACGGCGTCAGGAACGCGATCATCAACAGCACCAGCGCAATGCACGACAGGCCGAACCACAATGCCTTGTGGATTTTCATCGCTGGCTCCCGGAATTGACGTAGCGGTCAAGCTTGGCGATGTCTTCATCCTTCACGTGCACCATCTCCTTGAGCTTGTCGACGTCCACTTCCTCGACGTCCTCTTCGCGCGACGGCCACACGCCCTGCTTCAGGCAGAGGATGCAGCGCATCACCTCGGCCACGCCCTGCAGCAGCAGGACCGCGCCGGCGGCGGGAATGAAGGCCTTGAACGGATAGATCGGCGGCCCATTGGCCATCAGCGAGGAATGCTCGCGGATGGCGATGGAATAGCCGGCGTAGTACCAGCCGGCCCACACCAGCGCGATCACCCCGGGAAAGAAGAAGACGATGAACAGCAGCAGGTCCAGTCCGGCCTGCACGCGCGGCGGCAGGAAGCCGTACAGGATGTCCCCGCGCACGTGCCCGTTCTTGGCCAGGGTGTACGCGCCGGCCATCATGAACAGGATGCCGTAGTACATCATCTGCAGGTCGAACGCCCAGGCGCTGGGCTGGTTCAGGATGTAGCGTGCCGCGACCTCCCAGCACACATGCAGCGTCAGCACCACGATCAACCAGGCGAAGGTCTTGCCGACAAAGGTGGAGATGCGGTCTATGAAGCGTACGATTCGGATCATCGGAGGCCCTTGCGCATAGCGAAGCGCCGCGCGCCGGCGGTGCGGCGCGCGGATACTGCAAAAGTGCGCGTCAGGCCTGCTTGGTGCTGCGCGAGAAGTAGTGGTTGTAGGCCATGCGGTAGTTGACCGTCGTATCGCCGTGCCAGCGCCCCACCCGCTCCGCGAACGCCCGCTGCGAATCCAGCACCTTCTTGAACAGCGGGTTCTCTGCCGACCGCTTGGCGATCATCTCGTCCCAGATCTTCAGCTGCTGCTGCAGGATGGCGTCGGGCGTCTTGTAGAACTTGACGTTGTGGTCCTTCTGCAGCTTGATGTAGTCCTGCGAATAACGGTTCGCCGCCTTCCAGGACATGTCCGCGCTGGACGCCTGGGCCGCATAGCTCAGTATGTGCTTCAGGTTGTCGGGCAAGGCGTCGTACTTGGCCTTGTTGAACAGCACCTCGAACTGCTCCGCGCTCTGGTGAAAGCTCTGCAACATGCAGATCTTGGACACGTCCTGGAAGCCCAGCGCCAGGTCCGACGACGCGTTGTTGAATTCCGCGCCGTCCAGCAGGCCGCGGTCCAGGGCCGGCACGATTTCGCCACCGGGCAACGCGTTCACCGCAGCGCCCATCGCGGTGTACATGTCGATGGCCAGTCCCACCGTGCGGAACTTCACGCCCTTGACGTCCTCGACCTTGGTGACCGGCCGCTTGAACCAGCCGAACGGCTGCGTCGGCATCGGCCCGTACATCAGGGACTGCACGTTCACGCCCATGGCCTTCTGGATCTCGACCAGCAGTTCCTTGCCGCCGCCGTACTCGTGCCAGGCCAGCAGCATGTTGGCGTCCATGCCGAACGACGGGCCCGATCCCCACAGCGCCACGGCCGTGTTCTTCCCGTACCAATAGGCCACCACGCCGTGGCCGCCGTCCAGCGTGCCGGCCGATACCGCGTCCAGCAGATCGAACGCCTTGACCACCGCGCCGGCGGGCAGCACTTCGATCTTCAACTGGCCGCCGGCCATCTCGTTGACCTTGTTGGCGTAGTCGCGGGCGAATTCGTGGAAGATGTCATTGGCGGGCCAGGTGCTCTGGAACCGGAATGAGATGGGCGCGTTCTGCGCGCGGGTGACAGCGGGGAATCCAAGCGCCGCGGCGCCCGCGACGGCGGCGCCGGAGATGAACTTGCGGCGGGGCTTTGTAACGTGTTGCATGGCTTGTTGTCTCCTGGGGTGGACTACATGGACCAGCGTGTAGTTACTACTCCTGCTTGGGCGCGGGAGGGAAAAGCGTGGGCGCGGGATGGAAACGCCTGCTGCGGGCATCCCGGGTCCGGGCGATGCGCCCTGATGCGTCTGATGCGCAACTTTGGAGTGATTAAACCTGCCTGACAAAGGGCTGACAATCAGCTTTTAGTCAGGAATTACCCTAGAAAAAGGACTAGGACGCAGTCGGTAACGACAAAAGGGCCGCATTGCGCGGCCCCTGCTTTGGTCCTAAGCCTTGTCCTGCTACACCGCCGACACCGCCCCCGCCTGCCCGCCGCCGTCCAGTAGCGGCGGCGTCGTCACGATCGACGTCAGCGACGGTTCGGCCGCGCGCAGGTTGGCCAGGTCCGGGCGCGGGCGCCGCAGGGATTCGATGCCGGCAAAGGCCTGCTCCATCGCCTGCGCTGCCGCCAGCACCTCGCGGTCGCCGCGAAAGCGCCCCACCATCTGCAGGCCGAAGGGCATGCCCTGGGCGTCGCGTCCGCAAGGCAGCGTCAGCGCGGGGTGCGTCGTCAAGGTGACGACGTAGGTCAGCGCCAGCCAGCGGTAGTAGTTCTCCTGGGCGACGCCGTTGATCTTGTCCGCATACAGCTGGGTCCACGGGAACGGCGAGACCGGCGTGGTGGGCGAAAGAATGAGGTCGTAATCGTCGTAGGCGCGCTGGAAGCGCTTGATCAGGCGCGTCTGCTCGGCCTGCGCCCAGGCGCAGTCCTTCAGGCTCATTGCCGCGCCCATCTCGAAGTTGGCGCGGGTGTTGGGGCCGAGGCTGGACGGATCCTTCTCGTAGGCATCGCGCATGCCCGCCACGAAGGCCTCCGCGCGCAGCACATCGAAGCAGCGATGGGCCTCGCCCACGTCCAGTTCGATCTCGTCGCAGGCGGCGAACAGATGCCGCATGGCCGCGATCTTTTCCCGGAACGCGGCGCGGATGCCGTCGTCCACGTCGCATGCGCCGAAATCTTCGGTGTAGGCCACGCGCAGCGACCCCAGGTCCGCCACGCCGGGATTCAGGAACTGCAGCGGGTCCAGCGGATAGCTGAGCGGATCGCCGGCGTGCGGGCCGGCCGAGGCGGCCATCTGCAGGCAGGCGTCCGCCACCGTGCGGCCCATCGGTCCGACCACCGAAATCGGCGTCCAGCCCAGCGGCTTGCGGACGCTGGGGACGACGCCGGGCGATGGCCGGAAGCCCACGACGCCGCATTTGGCGGCGGGAATGCGCAGCGAGCCGCCCGTATCGGAACCGGTGCACACGGGAAACATGTCACTGGCGAGCGCGGCGGCGGAACCGCCCGACGAGCCGCCGGCATTCAGGTTGGGGTTGAAGGGATTTCCCGTCGCGCCCCATACCGTGTTGCGCGAATTGGCCCCCGCGCCCATCTCGGGCACGTTGGTCTTGGCGGCGACGATGGCGCCGGCGCGGCGCAGGCGCGCCACCAGCTCGACGTCTTCTTCGGGCACGTAGCCGCGATACAAGGGCGAGCCGTAGGTGGTCAGCACGCCGGCCGTGGGTTCCAGGTCCTTCACCCCCATCGGCAGGCCATGCAGCAGGCCCAGCGGTTCGCCCGCCATCACCGCGCGCTCGGCGGCGCGCGCCTCCGCCCTGGCCCGCTCATACGCCGTGGCGGTGACGGCGTTGATGTACGGATTGACCGCCTGGACGCGCGCAATGCAGGCCTCCAGCAGCTCCACCGGGGAAAGCTGCCGCGCGCCGATCATGCGCCGCAGTTCAACGGCCGTCAGGGATACCAGGGTGTCGTCCAATGCCATCGTCGGTCTCCTTCAATCGATCTTGATGTTGGCGCGCTTTGCGACGTCGCGCATCACGGGCAGTTCCTGCTGGATCAGCGCCTCGCCCTCGGCCGCGCTGGCGAAGGCGGCCTCGAAGCCCTGGGCCTCCAGGCTCTGCTTCACCTCGGGCGATTCCACGGTGGCCTTGAGCGCCTGCTCCAGCCGCGTCTTCACGTTGGCCGGCAGGCCGCGCGGCGCGGCCACCATCAGCCACGTATCCATCGTGATCGACGGGTAGCCCTGTTCCGCGAAAGTCGGCACGTCGGGCAGGAAGGCCGACCGTTTTGGGCTGGAAACCGCCAGCACGCGCACTTTGCCCTGCTTGCTCTGCGGCAGCGCGGCGGCCACCGTATCCACCGAGAACGGGATCTGGCCGCCGATCAGGTCGGTCATCGCGGGCGAGCTGCCCTTGTAGGGCACGTGCGTCATCTTGAGCTTCGCGGCGGCCATGAAGGCCTCGCCCACGAAATGCGCGGTGGTGCCGGTGCCGAAAGAGCCGTATGGCGGCTGGTTGTTCGCGGGGTCGTTCGCGTAGGCCACGAACTCCTTCAGGTCCTTGACCGGCACCTTGGGATTGGCCAGCAGCGCCAGGCCCGTGCGCCCGACAATGCCGATCGGCTCGAAGCTCTTGACCGGGTCATAGGGCAGATTGCTCTGGATCGCCGGATTCACGGTGAACGTGGTGCCCGAGCTGACCAGCAGCGTATAGCCGTCCGGCGCCGCCTTGGCCACGAAGCTGGCGCCGATCACCGTGCCCGCGCCGGCGCGGTTTTCCACCACGACGGTGCGGCCCAGCTCCTGGCCCAGCTTCTGCGCCACCACGCGGCCCAGCACATCCGTGGCGCCTCCCGGCGGAAACGGCACGACCAGCGTCAAGGGGCGGCTGGGATAGGCGTCCTGGGCCGCGGCGGGGGCAACGGCGCCCACGGCGCTGGCAACGGCGAGACTGACTGCAAGAAACGAGGTTTTCATGGCGGTGCTCGATGAGAGATGGTGGAAAACGGGCGCGTCTGGTGGCGCCTAAAAGCCGGCCGCGAGCGACCGCCCGCGGCTCAGGAATCGGTCATATTCTTCGTCGGGCACGAACAGTCCGCCCGTGGTCCAGGCCAGGTGGGTGGCGCGCGGCAGATGCGCCTGCAGGCCGCGCGCCTGCAGCCATGCGCGGCCGGCGTCGGTGCCGCAGAGGGCGCGCGGGCCGCTGAAGCCGGCCGCGGCCGAGGGCTCGATGCGCAGCCCCTCGCTATCTTTCAAGCGCGCCAGGTCGGCGTACAGTGTGTCGTCCGCCACCGTGTACACGCCGCGCAGGTGCGCCCCCACCGCCGCATAGGCCAGCTCGGAGGCGCACGGCACCGCCAGCCCGTCGGCCTCGGTAACGTTGGTCAGCCCCAGGTCGTACACGGACGGCGGCATGGGCACGCCGGGCAATTGGCCGCAGCCGGCCATCATGCGCGCCAGGAAGCAAGGCGACTGCACCGGTTCGGCGAAGAAGCAATGGACATGCGGACCGTAGAGCTGGGTCAGGCCGAACGCGATGCCGCCGGGCGCGCCGCCCACGCCGCAAGGCAGATACACGAAGAGCGGGTGCTCGGCATCGACGCGCACGCCCGCCTGCGCAAGCTGGACGCGCAGATGCAGCGCCGCCGCCGCATAGCCCAGGAACAGGGACGCCGAGCGCTCGTCGTCGACGAAGTAGCCGCAGGGATCGGCCTCGACCTGGGCGCGCCCGGCGGCCACCGCTTTTTCGTAGTCGCCCGCGTGCTCCACGACCTCGACGCCGCGCGCGCGCAGCCGCGTCTTCTTCCAGGCCTTGGCGTCGGCCGACATGTGCACCGCGGACCGGAAACCCAACGCCGACGCGATGACGCCGATGGACAGGCCCAGGTTGCCCGTCGACCCCACGGCCACCTGGTAACGGCCGAAACAGGCCCGCGCCTCGGGGCCGGCCAGCTTGCGGTAGTCGTCGCCCGCCCGCAGCAGGCCTGCGCCCAGCGCCAGCGATTCCGCGAACTCCAGCACCTCGTGGATGCCGCCCCGCGCCTTGATCGACCCGGCCACGGGCAGCGCGTGGTCCGCCTTGATCCACAGCCGGCCCGCTTGCGGGGGCAGCCCGATGGCAGCCTGCATCTGCTCGGCGGGCAGAAGCGGCGATTCAATCACCCCGCCCGTCTCGGCCAGTTCCGGAAACAGTTCGGCCAGCAGCGGCGCGAAGCGGGCAAAACGCTCCTGCGCGGACAGCACCTGGTCCATCAGGAAATGCGCGCCGGGCGCCGCGGCGGCGGTGCGGCATTCGGGCCTCGTCCACAGCACGGGCCGGGCCTGCCGAAGCGATGCCAGGACGGGGGACAGGGAAGCGTCGTCGGATTGAAACATTGCCGTGGTACCAGGTTGCGTGCGCAGGGAATGCCCACATCCTAGAGGCCGTCATAGCATTGCAGCAATATCAATGGTTAGAATTCTTCTTTGCGCTTTCCGCAAACCTTGGATCCGGCCATGAACCCGCAAGTCCTGCAGGAAATCTCCCTACGGTATTTTTTGGAAGTGGTGCGCACTGGATCGGTCAGCGAAGCCGCGGCGCGGCTGGACGTCGCCCCCTCGGCCGTAAGCCGCCAGATCGCCCGCATGGAACGCGAACTGGGCACGCTGCTGTTCGAAAGGCGCGCGCGGGGCATGGCGCCCAACGCCGCCGGCGAACTGCTGGCCGCGCACGCCAAGCGCATGCAGCAGGACGTCGACCGCGTCACGGGCGACATCCTGGCGCTGCGCGGATTGCGCCAGGGCCATGTGCGCATCGTCAGCACGGAAGGCTATGCGTCGGAATTCGTGCCCGCCGCCATCGCCCGCTTCCGCCAGCACTACGCGGGCATCCGCTTTTCGCTGGACGTGTGCTCGCAGCAGGAAATCCCCCAGCGCATCCGCGACGGCGCGGCCGACATCGGAGTCACGCTGAGCCTGACGTCGCAGCGCGACATCCGGGTGGAACTGCGCGTGCCCGCGCCGGTGCGGACGATATTGGCCGCCGACCATCCCCTGGCCACGCGGCGCGACCTGGCGCTGGCCCAGCTGATCGGCTATCCCCTGGCCCTGCCCAGCCCCGATTCCACGCTGCGCCAGCTGATCGACATCAGTTGCAGCCGCCAGCAGCTGCATTGCGAACCGGCGTTCACCAGCCGCAGCATCGACGCGCTGGTCGGATTCGCCAGCGCCGGCGGCGGCGTCGCCTTCTGCGGCGAACTGGCGATCCACAAGCGCCTGCAATGGGGCGGCATCGTGGCGGTGCCGCTGCGCGACCGCGAAATGAACGAACGCCACTTCGAGGTCCAGACCCTGGCGGGCCGGATCATGCCGGAAGCCGCCAAGGCCTTCATCGCCAGCATCGCCGAGGCGGCGCAGGCGTCCGCCTGACTTCAGTATTGATAGCGCATGGTCAGCATCGCGCTGCGCCCGGCCGCCCACGCGCCCTGGCTGTAGAAGCCGATCTGGCTGTAGTACTTGCGGTCGAACACGTTGTTCACGTTCAACTGCGCCGACAGGCTGCGGTTGAAGCGGTAGCGGGCCATCAGGTTGGTGATGGCGTAGCTGCCCTGCCCCACGCGCTCGTCGCCGTTCGGGCCGCTGGCGATGGTGTAGACGTGGCTCTGCCAGTTGACGCCGCCGCCCACGGTCAGGCGGTTCCAGTCGCCGGGCAGCTGGTAGGTCGTGAACAGGCGCACCAGGCTGCGCGGCTGGTCGGTCTGGATCGCGTTGCCCTCGCCGTCGCGCGCGGTCCAGTGCGACCAGCCCGCCGCCACGTTCCAGCCCGGCGTGACCTCGCCCGAGACTTCCAGATCGAAGCCGCGGCTGCGCGTGCCCTGCGCGGCGGTGTAGGCCTGGTTGGTCGTGCCCGGCACCATCTGGCCCGGGTCGACCTGCGCGACGTTGTCCTGGTCGATCTGGAACACGGCCGCGCTGGCGTTCAGCCGGCCCTCCAGCCATTCGCCCTTGATGCCGGCCTCGTACGACTTGCCTTCCAGCGGATCGAGCCAGTTGGCGTTGCGGTCCTGGTAGGTCTGCGGATTGAAGATGCCGGTATAGCTGACGTAGGCCGTGTAGGTGTCGTTGATGTCATACAGCAGGCCGGCATACGGCGTGAACGCGTTCTTGTCGAATTCCGTGCGGCCTTCGCCGCCGAAGCCGACCGAGTTCGTCTTCCAGGTGCTGTAGCGTCCGCCCACGATGAGCTTGAGCGGATCGGCCAGATTCAGGCGCAAGGCCCCGTACCAGCCGGTCTGCGTGGTGGTGTAGCGGCTGGCGATGATGGAGTCGTTCCAGCCGGGTTCGGGATACGAGCCGTTCCAGTTCAGGAAGTTGCCCACGTCGGCGGCGCCGATCGCGGAGCGGTAGTCGAAGTCGCCCTTTTGCCGGTTGAAGCTTGCGCCCACCACGGCTTCATGGCGGCGGCCGAACAGCGTGAAGGGGCCGTTCGCCTTCAGATCCAGCGCGTTCTGCTTGCGGTCGCCCAGGTACCACGCGGGCGACGCGCCCATGCCCAGGCCGGTCTCGCGGTCGGGCCAGCCGTACAGGTACAGCAGCTTGCCGTCCATTTCGTTCTTGGAATACGAGCCCACGGCCTGCACGCGCCATTCGTTGTCGAAGCGGTGTTCCAGGCTGGCGAATGCGCCTTGCGTCGTGCTGCCCCACGACGTCCATTTGGCCCCCGTGTTCAGGGAACGGCGCCAGTCGGTGCGGCCGCCGTCGGCATACCAGAGCGGGAAACCGCCCCAGGTGCTGCCCTGCGGTTCATTGTCCTGGTAGTTGTAGCCCACGCTCAGCGTGGTGCGCGACGTCAGGTCGGCGTCCACCACGCCGTAGAACACCTTCTTCTTGTTCTGGTAGTAGTCCAGGAACGAGCGGTTCTCCTGGTAGGCGGACACGATGCGCCCGCGCACGCTGCCGCTGGCGTTCAGCGGCGTGGACAGGTCGGCCGTGGCGCGATAGGTGTCCCAGTTGCCCACGCCCGCGCTCAGGTCGGCCTTGAATTCTCGGCTGTCGGCGTGCTTGCGTACCAGGTTGATCGACGCCGACGGATTGCCCGCGCCGGTCATCAGGCCGGTGGCGCCGCGCACGACTTCCACGCGGTCATAGATGATCGGGTCGACGGACGACTCGCCCGCCGCGTAGCCCACGTCGAACGCCGTGGGCACGCCGTCGTACATGTAGTTGGTGATGCTGAAGCCGCGCGAATTGAAGGTGTAGCGCTCGCTGTCGAAGTTCTGCACCGAAATGCCCGGCGTGCTGGCCATGACGTCCGCCAGCGACCGCATGTCCTCGTCTTCCATGCGCTGGCGCGTCATGACGGTGACCGACTGCGGCGTCTCGCGCAGCGACAGCGACAGCCCGGTGCTGGCCGCGGTGGCGCGCGGCGTGTAGGCGCCGGTCCCTTCGGTCGTCGCGGGATTGGCGTTGTCGCCCACGACCTGCACCGAAGGCAGCGTGGCCACGCTGGCGTCCTGCGCCATGGCGGCGCCCGAGGCCAATGCCACTAAAACCAGGGCCGACGTGCGGCGCAGCACGAAACGACGTTGAACAAGGGGGCTGCGGCCGACCGGCCTCTGATCTTGCATGTTGGCTTCCTACCGATGTGAACTGTGACGAATCGGCACGAAGTTTAAATGCAAATACTTCTCATATCTATGTGGTGTTGTATTTTTCCACTATTGGACGATCTGCTGTTTACAAAGGGATCGCCGGCCCGCGCCCCTGCCCCGGGGACGCGGGTCGCGCCGGCTGCGCGCGCCGCGCGCCCTAGGCCGCGGTCTTTCCCGGCCGCGCGACGACCCGGATCTTGCCGCTTTCGCCGCCGCCGCAGAAGAACCGTGCGCCGCCGTCGGACTCAAGGCCCGAGACGCCGACGCCCGCGGGCATCTCCAGCGCTTCCATCACTTCGCCGGTGCGCGGCTCCAGCCGTCGGATGTCGCTTGCGCCTTCCTCCCAGGTGCCATGCCAGAGCTCCCCGTCCACCCAGGTCACGCCGGTGACGAAGCGGTTGGACTCCAGGGTGCGCAGCACGCGCCCGGAGTCGGGATCGACCTGGTGGATCCTGCGCTGGCGGTACTCGCCCACCCACAGGCTGCCCTCGGACCACGCCATGCCGGACGCGCAGTCGCCGCCGGGCACCGGAATGGTCGAGAGCACCTTGCCGGTCTCGGGGTCCACCTTCTGGATATTGCCGTCGGCGATCTGGTAAAGATGCGTGCCGTCAAAGGCCGTGCCCGCATTGGCGGCGATATCGAGCGAGCGCGGCGTCTGGCCGCTGGCCGGGTCGAGCGCGACAAGGCTCGTCCCGGTGGCGAACCACACCTGCTTGCCGTCGTAGGTCAGCCCGTGCACGGTGTCGATGCCGGGGAAAGGGCCGTACTCCCGGAGGATCTGGGCTTGCGTTCGTTTCATGGTGGCGTCCGTCCTTGTTAGTGGGTACGTCCATGCTAGTCGCCGGGCACGACGTTCGGGAGTAACAAGCTTGTCGCGAATGCGGGCACGGGCGGCAGCAGCCAGCGCCGGGCGCGGCCGTGTCCGTAGGGCTGCACCCTGCCCGCCTCGGCCAGCGTGTCCAGCGCGCGCTGCACCGTGCGCTGGCTGGCGCCCGACGCCAGCGCCAGCGCGGAACTGGACCATGCCTGGCCATCGGCCAGGAGGGCAAGCAATTCCCCCTGCTGCGGATCCTCGTCGCTGGCGGCGGGCGCCAGCAGTGCTACCGAATGGCCGTCCGGGATCTTGAGCGCAAAGCCGCGCTTCGTGGCGCCTACGCCGGCCAGCGGGCGGATCGCCGCGCGCAGGCGTCCCATCTCGACGCGCAGGCGCGCGCGGTGGGTCTCGTCGAAGTAGCGGGTGCGAAAGGCCTGCCCGATCAGCGCCTCGCGCGGGGCGTCGCCGGGCCAGGCCTGCGCCAGGACGCGCGCCAGCGCAAACAGCACCGGACGCCCGGCCAGCGAAATAGAGGCGTCTGCGCCGCGCACGGCGTAGCGGCACGCATCCACCACCAGCGTGCCGCCGGTCAGCAGGGACTCGACCTCGTCCAGCAGCACGGGCCGGTCCCCGCCCGGTTCGATCAGCCGCGCCGCCGGCGTGTTCATGGCCAGCGACGCGCTTTGCACCTCGGCCATCAGCGCGGGAATGCCGGAATGGGAGGCCGCCAGCTCCGCGCGGGTCAGCGCGGCCCGGGACGCCCGGGCCTGCTGGCGGCGCATGGCGATGCCGGACACGATCAGTTCCTGCACGGCCCGGGACGCCCAAGGCAGGCGCGCCTGGTCCACGTCCGCCAGCGTGGCCTCGGCCGCGTCCAGCCGACCGACCAGCAACTGGCGCCGCGCCTTCAATTGGCGCGCGTGCGCCGCATTGACGACGTCGCCGTGCGCCTGGAGCGTGGCGCGCGCGGCGTCCAGCGCCTTTTCCGGCCAGCCCAGATCGCGCGAGGCCAGGGCGATTTCCGCCTCGGCGACGATGCAGCGCGCCCGCGACACGGCCGCCTTGGCGCCGAAGGCGCGCGCCGCGCCCCGCAGCAGCGTCCGCGCGCGCAGCAGGTCTCCCAATTGGGCCATGGCGATGCCACGCAGCGCCAGCGCGGCCGCGTCGCCGCGCAGGGCCACCTGGTTCAGCGCGCCCAGCGGGTCGCCCCCCGCCAGCGCGCGCGCCGCGGATGCAATCAGATAGTCCATGAAGATGCCGTCATCGCCCACCCCGCTGCCTGGCCAGGAAATCAATCTACACCAAGCAGGCGGCGCTATCGACGCCGCAAGGCGCGCGGGTCGCCAGCCCGGCCAAGCCCCAGGCGCCAACGCAAGCGTTACGCGGCCGCGAATTCCACCGTCAGCGCCACCCCCGCGCCGCGCAGGCCGGCGCCCGCCGTGACGTTTGCACCGTGCTGCCGCGCGATCTGCGCCACCAGCGACAGCCCGATGCCGCTGCCGCCCGCCGGCGTTCCCGCCGCGCGGTAGAAACGGTCGAACACGCGCTCGCGCTCTTCGGGCGCGATCCCCGGGCCGTCGTCGGCCACGCGCAGGAAGGCGCCGCCGCCGGGCCTGGGGCCGCAGGACACGGCGATCTGGCCGCCGCAAGGCGTGTAGCGCCCGGCGTTGTCCAGCAGGTTGCTGAGCAGCACGCCCAGCGCGTCCAGATTGCCCATGACGACGCAGGGTTCCACGTCGACGAGCAGGCGCTGCTGCCTGCGGCCGGCGCAAGCTTCCCAGTCGCGCGCCAGCATGGCGACCATGGCGTCCAGGTCGATCGGTTCAGGCGCTTGCGCGCTGTCGGTCAGCGCGTCCATGCGGGCCTGGTCCAGCAACTGCTCCGAGATGCGCGTGGTGCGCTGCGCCACCAGCCGCAGCTTTTCCGCGGCCTGAGCCGATTCGCCGGAAGCGGCGCTGCGGGCGACAAGTTCCGCATGCGCGCTCAAGGCGGCCAGGGGCGTGCGCAGTTCGTGCGCCGCGTTTTCCAGGAAGCGGCGCTCGCGATCCAGCGCGCCCTTGACCCGCAACAGCAGCTGGTTGATCGACCGGATGAACGGGCGCAGTTCGCCCGGCATCCCCGCCAGCGGCAGCGCGGCCAGGTCGAAGGCCCCGCGTCTTTCGATGGCATCCCCCGCGCGGTCCACCTTGCGGAACGCCCGGCCCACCACGACGCAGGTCACCGCCGCCAGCAGCAGGAACAGGATGGTGACAATGACCAGTCCGCGCCTGAAGTTCTGCAGCATCTTGTCGCGGCGGTCGCTCTGCGAATACGCCAGTTGCACCTGCACCTTGCCGCCAGCGTCCGTGACCGAATACACGCGCCAGTCGGTACCGTTCGCGGTGCTGTCGACGAAACCGTCGCGGAATTCCGGGTTCAACGGCTGAGCGGGCGATTCGCGGGATTGCAGCAGCAGCCGCCGGTCAGCCAGGGACCACACCTGGAAGCTTGCCCGGTCGCCGTTGAACTGGACGGACGCCGGCAGCGCGAAGCGCTCGGCGGGCGCCACGTTGCCCAGCAGGCTGACAGGCATCGCGGTCAGCAGCTGGTTCGCCCCGTCGTACAGGCCCTGGTCCTGCAGCCCCGTCTGGGCGCGCTGCGTTTCGTACTGCTGGAACGCGAAAACGAATATCCAGGCCAGCAACAACGTCAGCAGCAGCGTGACGGTCAGCTGCCTGCGCAGGTTCTTCATTCGCCCACCTCGATGCGGTAGCCCATGCCGTGCACCGTCGTGATCAGCTTGTCGCCCAGCTTGCGGCGCAACTGATGGATGTACACGGCCACCGTATTGCTTTCCAGCGAAGCGCTGTCGCCGTAGACGGCGGTCTCGAGCTGGTCGCGGTTGACGGTATGGCCGATCCGCTCCATCAGCGCCAGCAACGTGCGGTACTCATGCGCGCTCAGGCTGACCTCGACGCCGGCGCGCGTCACGCTGCGCCGGGCGGGCTCGACCACGATGTCGCGGCAGCGCAGCGCCGACACGACGGTGTTGCTGCTGCGCCGGACCACGGCGCGCAGCCGCGCGTGCAGCTCGTCGAGCTGGAATGGCTTGACGATGTAGTCGTCCGCGCCCGCGTCCAGGCCCTGGACCCGTTCGCTCAGGCGGTCCCGCGCGGTCAGGATCAGGACCGGCGTGGCGTCGTATCGCGAGCGCAACTGCTTCAGGACGGACAGGCCGCTGCCGTCGGGCAGTCCCAAATCCAGCAGCACGGCGCTGAAGCCGTGCTGCACCAGTGCCAGGCGCGCCTCGGACACGCTGCGCACCCAGTGCGCGTCGACCCCCGATTGATTCAGGCTGGTGTGCAGGGCGTCGCCCAGCATGGCGTCGTCTTCGACTAGCAAGACTCGCAAGACACAGCTCCAGAAAAACACAACGGCGCAAGCATGCCCGGCGCCGTTTAAAAAATTTTTAAAACCGGGCGCCGACAATGCGCACCGTTGGCGGCAGGCATGGCGCCTGCCCGCATCCCTTAGCAAGAAGGAATGGAATGAAGCTGGGTATGTTAACAAGGACGCCGCTGGCGGCCGCGGCGCTGCTGGCCGCGATGACGGGCGGCGCGCAGGCCGAGGAAGGCGGCACCAATTTCATCGGCCTGGGCGTCGCCGCCCTGCCCGTCTATGAAGGCTCGCGCGAATACCGCGCGCTGCCGGTGCCCCTGATCAACTATCAATCGGGCCATTTCTTCATCTCGCCGCGCGCCGGGCTGCCGGCGATGGGCCTGAAGATGGATCTGGCCCCGGATTGGACCGCCGGCGCGTTCGTCGGCATGTCGCTGGGGCGCGATGCCTCCGATTCCGATCGCACCCGCGGGCTGGACGATATCGACTTCCACGGCGCGTACGGCGCATTCGTGGAATGGTCGCCGGGCCGCTACTCGCTGATGGCCGCCTATCGCCAGGCGGCGCGCAGCGGCTACGGCGGCACGCTGGACCTGCGGGCCACCTACGCCGCCTGGCACGACTCGCGCAACCGGATCTCGGTGGGCGCCAGCACGCAGTGGGCCGACCACGACAGCATGCAGACCTGGTTCGGCGTCACGCCGTCGCAGGCCGCGCGCAGCCGGGAAGGCCTGGACACGTATTCGCCGTCGTCCGGCTTCAAGTCGGTAGCGCTGTTCGGCACCTGGGCCCACCGCTTCGACGCCAAATGGAGCGCCGTGACGACGGTGGGCGTGAATACCCTGGTGGGCGACGCCCGCGATAGCCCCCTGACCGAAAAGAAGACGAACGTCTTCGCCAACGTGGGCGTGGTCTACGCATTCTGAAGTCGCCGGCCCGGCTCCGGGCCGCGCCAGGGAGAGCCGATATGAAACGCCTGCATGGCATGGAATTGTTCGCCGAAGTGGCGAAGGCGCACAGCTTCAGCCGCGCCGCCGCCGCGCTTGGCGTGCCGCCGTCGACGGTGTCGCGCCACGTCGCCGAACTGGAGCGGTCCGTGGGCCTGCGCCTGCTCAACCGCAGCACGCGCCGGGTGGAACTGACCGAGGCCGGGCGCCTGTACTTCGAGCGTTGCCGCCGCATCGTGGCCGAGGCCGAGGTCGCGCACGAAGAACTGCGCGGCCAGCTCGAAGTGCCCAGCGGCCCGCTGCGCATCCATGTGTCCGCGGCCTACGCCATGGACGCGATGCTGCCGGCGCTGGCCGCGTTCGGCAAACGCTATCCGGACATCCGCTTTCACATGAGCCTGGCCGGGACCCTGTGCGGCGACCGCGCCCCCGAAGCCTGCGATGTATCGATCCGCTTCGGCGGCCTGCCCGACTCGTCGAACGTGGCGCGGCGGCTGGGCGCGCTGCGCGCCCGCCTGTACGCCAGTCCCGACTACCTGGCCGCCCGGGGCGCACCCGATGCGCCCGCCGATCGGGCGGGCCACGACTGCATCGGCCTGCGCACGGCAGGCAGCCAGGCGGCGCCCTGGGACCTGCAGGGGGCCGGCGAACACCAGGTGGTGAGCGCACCGCATCGTTATTGCGTGGACGACGCCGGCATGGCGGAACGGCTGGCCGTCCTGGGCGCGGGCATCGCGGCGCTGGGCGGCGACATGGGCGCGCGCATCCGCGCGGGCGAACTGGCGAGCGTCCTGCCCCGCTGGAGCCTGAGCCCCATCGAGGTCCACGCCGTCACGGAAACCCGCCTGCTGCCGGCCAAGACCCGGTGCTTCATCGACTTCCTGGCGGATTACCTGGATCCGTCGGCGGCGTCGGCCCGCGCGGACGGCCTGGCCGGAACCGGCGCGGTCTGCTCAGGCGCGGCCGGCTTGGGCGCGACCAGCAAGGGATAGGGATTGAGCGCCCCGCCCGCGGCATAAATGCCGTAGTGCAAATGCGGCGGCGTGCCGGCGGCATTGCCGGTATTGCCCACGAAACCCAGCACGTCGCCCGGCATCACAAGCTGGCCGCGGCGGATATCCGCGTAGCCGTCCAGGTGCGCGTAGTAGTGCATCTGGCGGCCCGGACCCATCACCCAGACAACTTGGCCGCCCAGCGTGTTGCCGCCGATGCGCGTGACCACGCCCTCGGTGGTCGACAGCACCGGCGTGCCGCGCGCGGCGAAGATGTCGATGCCTTCGTGCTGGCGGCCGCCCGCCCGCGCCGCGCCCCAGGTGTCGGCCAAGCGCCGGGCGGCCACGCCCTGCACGGGCACGGGCAAGTGAACCGGCGCGTCCCGCCAGGCCATCCGCGCCATGTGCCATGGCGCGCGCACGCCGTCGGGCAGGCGCGGCCAGGCCCACACCGCCAGGGCAGCCAGGGCGGCAAGCAGCAGCAGTCGTCGGGCCAGGCGTAAAGGCGTACGGGCGTCCATGCAAGGTTCGACGGGCGTGCGCCGGCCGGGTTCCCCGGCGGATCGGCCGCCACATTGTTGCGGCCCCGTCCGATTCCGCCTTGATGCGACCCCTTTTATTGCCCCGTAAGGGCTTGTCCGCCCCCTGCGCCGGCCCTCCGCGGCCCGCGCAGCGTGTAAACTCCCCCCTTTTCACCCTGGTGGTATGTTGCAAGCCTCCCAGCGCACAGGTTTAAGCGGCCCGACGCTCATTCGCTTGCTGACTCGCCTGACGGACGCCGACGTCCAGCAATCCAGGCAATCGCTTTCCGACCATCTGAGCCAATGGCTGGGCTGGACGGACGCGATCGCGCTGTCGGCGGCCTTGAATACCAGTCCGCCCGTGATTGCTCCCGGCGCCCGCCTGTTCAGCAGCGCCGAAGAGCGCGAATGCGTGCGCGTGCGCACCACCCTGGCGGACGCCATCGCCAGCGATACCGCGGCCACGGCCGCCAGGCGGCACGCGCCCGGGCAGGCGCCGGTCAAGAAGCCGGCGGCCCTGGCCGAAGCCGATGCCGATTACTCGAATTTTCGCCAGCGGTATCTGTCGTTGCAGCACACGATGGAGACCAGCATCGGCAATCTGCGCAGCCGGCTGCGCGGCATGGTGGCCGCCAGAAACGGCGAAATGACGCGCCTGGCGGTGGTCGACGCGATCATGGACCGCGCGCTGCTCCCCAAGGAGCGCGCCCTGCTGGGCGCGATCCCGAAGCTGCTGCAGCCGCACTTCGAGCGCTTGCGCAAGGCCGAGGAAGCGGCGCTGCAGGCGCAGGCCGACGCGCAGGCGGCGCAAGCCGATGGCGCGCCGGACGGGGAAGCACCGGGCGCCGGCGCGTCGGGCGCCGGTGCGTCGGGCGCCGTTGCGTCGGCCAAGGACGGGACGTCCGCCGGCGCCGACGCGGGCGCGCAGGCGGCCTCGACGGCCCCGGCGATTACGCCCGGAGCCTGGCTGGACACGTTCCGCGCCGACATGCGCAGCGTCCTGCTGGCTGAATTGAATGTTCGTTTACAACCGGTCGAAGGGCTGCTTGCCGCCCTTCGCACCAGCTAATTAGGACACTATGTCCAAGTATCTGATCAATCTCGTGGTTTTCTTGGCGGGTCTGGCCGTCGTGGGCTGGATCGGCGCGGGCTACGCGGGCAACAACCCGCTGGCGCTGGCCGTCACGCTGCTGATCGGCGTCTGTTATCTGGCGGGCGCGCTTGAACTGCTGCGCTACCAGCAGGCCACCGCGTCGCTTTCAGGGGCCGTTTCCGGCCTGACCGAGGCGCCCGGCACGCTGGGCGCCTGGCTGGACCGCCTGCCCGCCGGCCTGCGCAATCCGGTGCGCCTGCGCATCGAGGGCGAGCGCGTGGGCCTGCCCGGCCCGTCGCTGACGCCCTACCTCGTCGGCCTGCTGGTGCTGCTGGGCATGCTGGGCACGTTCCTGGGCATGGTCGTGACGCTGCGCGGCACCGGACTGGCGCTGGAAAGCTCCACCGACCTGGCCGCGATCCGCGCGTCGCTGGCGGCGCCCGTGAAGGGCCTGGGATTTGCCTTCGGCACTTCCATTGCCGGCGTCGCCGCGTCCGCCATGCTGGGCCTCTTGGCCGCCCTGTGCCGGCGCGACCGCGTGCAGGCCGCCCAATTGCTGGACAGCAAGGCCGCCACGACCCTGCGCGCCTACACGCAAAGCTACCAGCGCGAGGAATCCTTCAAGCTGCTCCAGCGCCAGGCGGAAGTCATGCAGCGCCAGGCCGAGGCCATGCCCGCGCTCGTCGGCCAGCTGCAGACCATGATGAAGAGCATGGAACAGCAGAACCAGGCGCTGAATGACCGGCAACTGGCCAGCCAGGACGCCTTCCAGGGCAAGGCCGAGGCTGCGTATGCGCGCCTGGCGTCCGTGATGGAAGCCTCGATGAAGGACAGCGTGGCGCAAAGCGCGCGTTCGGCCGGCGAGGCCCTGCAGCCCGTCGTGCAGGCCACCATGGCCAGCCTGTCGCGCGAAACGGCGTCGCTCCAGGAAACCGTGGCGCAGGCGGTGCGGCAGCAGCTCGACGGTCTCACGTCGGGCCTGCAGGCGGCCACCTCGGACGTGGCCGGCATCTGGAACCAGGCAGTGGCCGGACAGCAGCGCGCCAGCGAGGCCATGGCGCAGGACCTGCGCGCATCGCTGGACCGCTTCGCCCAGACCTTCGAACAACGCTCGGCCGATCTGCTGGAGGGCGTCTCCGCGCGCCTGGAAGCCTCGTCGGGCAACATGTCCGACGCCTGGACCCAGGCGCTCGCGCGCCAGGAACAGGCCGGCGAGAAGCTGGCCGGCGACAACCTGCAGGCCCTGACGGCCGCGGCCGCCAGCTTCGAGCAGCACTCCGCGTCGCTGCTGCGCACGCTGAACCAGTCCCACGCCGCGCTGCAATCCGAACTGGCCTCGCGCGACCAGCAGCGCCTGTCCGCCTGGACGGACACCCTGGGCGCCATGGGCGCCTCGCTGCGCCAGGAATGGGAACAATCGGGCGCGCACGCCGCCGCCCGCCAGCAGGAAATCAGCGACGCCCTGGCGCAGACCGCGCGCGACGTCGCCTCGCAGGCCGCGGCCCAGGCCGCCCTGCTGGACAGCGTGTCGGCCCGCATGGAAGCGGCCGCCAGCGGCGTGTCCGACCAATGGACCCGCGCCCTCGCCCGCCAGGAAGAAGCCAGCGAAAAGCTGGCTGCCGGCAACCAGGCCGCGCTGGAATCCGCCGCGGCCGCGTTCGAACAGCACTCGGCGTCGCTGCTGCGCACGCTAGACCAGTCGCACGCCGAACTGCAATCCGCGCTGGCGTCGCGCGACCAGGAACGCCTGGCCGCCTGGAGCGGCACGCTGGCCGCCATGGCCGCCAAGCTGAGCCAGGAATGGGAACAGGCTGGCGCGAACACCGTCGCCCGCCAGCAGCAGATCGGCGACGCGCTGGCCGAGACCGCGCGCGGCATGGCCGCCCAGACCGAGACGCAGGCCGGCCTGCTGCAGGACGTGTCGGCCCGCCTGGAAGCCGCCGCCAGCAGCGTCACGCAGGCCTGGACCGACGCGCAGACGCGCCAGCAAAGCGCCAACGAAAAGCTGGCTGGCGACAACCAGCAGGCGCTGCAGGCCGCCACGGCCGCGTTCGGACAGCACGCCGACGCGCTGCTGCGCACGCTGGACCAGTCGCATGCCGACCTGCAATCCGCGCTGGCGTCGCGCGACCAGGAACGCCTGGCCGCCTGGACCGGCACGCTGGCCGCCATGGCCGCCAAGCTGGGCGAGGAATGGGAACAGGCCGGCACGCAGGCCGCCCTGCGCCAGCTCGAGATCAGCGACACGCTGACCCAGACCGCGCGCGACATCAGCGCGCAGACCCAAACCCAGGCCAGCCTCTTGGACAACCTGTCGGCCCGCCTGGAAACGGCGGCCGCCGGAGTCACGCAGGCCTGGACCGATGCGCAGGCGCGCCAGGAACAGGTCGGCAAGCAATTGGCCAGCGACAACCAGCAGGCGCTGGAAACCGCGTCCGCCGTCTTCGGCCAGCAATCGGCCGACCTGCTGCAGACGCTGGACCAGTCGCACGCCGCGCTGCAATCGACGCTGGCCGCCAACGACGAGGCGCGCCTGGAAGCCTGGACCGGCAAGCTGGCCGCCATGGCCGACGCGCTGCGCGCCGAATGGGAACAGGCAGGCGCGCAGGCTGCCGGCCACCAGCAGCAGATCTGCGACACGCTCAGCCTGACCGCACAGGACATCACCGCCCAGACGCAGGCCCACGCCAGCGAAACCATCGCCGAGATCGGCCGCCTGGTGCAGGCCGCATCGGAAGCGCCCCGCGCCGCCGCCGAAGTCATCGGCGAACTGCGCCAGAAGCTGTCCGACAGCATGGCGCGCGACAACGACATGCTGCAGGAACGCACCCGCCTGCTGGAAACGCTGGGCACCCTGCTGGACGCCGTCAACCACACCGCCGCCGAGCAGCGCACGGCCGTGGACGCGCTGGTCGCGTCGTCCGCCGACATGCTGGACCGGGTGGGCGCGCAGTTCACCGACAAGGTCGAGGCCGAGACCGGCAAGCTGACCGAGGTGGCCTCGCTGGTGACCAGCGGCGCCGTCGAAGTGGCCAGCCTGGGCGAATCCTTCGGCGTGGCGGTGCAGTCCTTCGGCGAATCCAACGACAAGCTGATGGCCCACTTGCAGCGCATCGAAGCCGCGCTGGACAAGTCCATCGCGCGCGGCGACGAACAGCTTTCCTACTACGTGGCGCAAGCCCGTGAAGTAGTCGACCTGAGCCTGATGTCGCAGAAGCAGATCATCGAAAACCTGCAGCAGCTCGCCACCCAGCGCGCGGCGGCGGGAGCGGAAGCGGCATGAGCGAGGATATCGACGGCGGCGTGGAGCCGACGGCCCCGGCCTGGGCCGTCTTCGGCGACCTGATGTCGGTGCTGCTGGGCGCCTTCGTCCTGATCCTGGTCAGCGTGGTCGCGGTGCAGCTGCAGCTGTCGACGCAACTGGAAGAAGAGGTCAAGCAGCGCCAGGTCGAAACGCAGCGCCGCGAGACCCTGGAACAGGCGCTGGCCGGCCCGCTGGCCGCCGGCCGCGTGACGCTCGTCGACGGGCGCATCGGCATCAGCGGCAGCGTGCTGTTCGCACTGAACTCCGACCAACTGCAGCCCGAGGGCCGCGAGATCCTGAAAAGCCTGATCGAGCCGCTGTCGGCCTACCTGAAGTCCCGCAACGAGATCCTGATGGTCAGCGGCTTCACCGACGACCAGCAGGTGCGCGAAGGCAACCGACGCTTCGCCGACAACTGGGACCTGTCCGCGCAGCGCGCCCTGACCGTGACCCGCGCCCTGATCGACGAAGGCGTCGCGTCGTCGTCCGTGTTCGCGGCGGCCTTCGGGGCCGAGCAGCCCGTGGCGTCCAACGCGGACGAAGAAGGCCGGGCCAAGAACCGCCGCGTGGAAATCACGCCCATCCCCAGGCCGTCCAACGAATCGGGTAAGCCCGGTGAGCAGTGACGGCGCCCGCGGGGACCTTGTGGATGCCAGGTCGGTGCTTGACGCCTGGCGCGAGCGCGGCGCCGACCGCGTGGATCCCATCCGCTTCCATTTCATAGCCGCGCTGGACCGCCGGGCAACCGAGTACGCGGGCCCGGCGCGACAACGGCTGGACGAGCGGCTGGCGGGGCTGCTTCAAGCCTATGCCGCAGCGCTGGAAGGCGCTGGGATGCCGGCGGATGCGGGGGGTTCAAGCGACCGGGCGGATGCGGCCGATGCGATCGATATGGCTGATACGGTCGATGCGGCTCGTGCGGCCCATCCGGTCGCAACCAGTCCCCTCGCCGGCCTGATCGACTACATCGCCAACCCCGCAGCCGGCGACGAACCGGACGTCCGCGACGCAATGGGCCTGCGCGTCGCGTATCCCGAAGTCCCGATGCTCGATTATTTCCGCGCGATCTGGTCCCGCGTCAGCGCCGACCGCCAGGTTCGCCAGTCGCAGGAGCAGGTCCACAAGAACGCCGGCCCGCTCAACTCCAACCAGCTCGTGCACCGCGCCCTGTCCTTGATGCGCGAGGTCTCGCCCGGCTACCTGCAGCAGTTCCTGTCGTACACCGACGCGCTGATGTGGATGGAACAGATGACCGCGGCGGCCGCCCCGCCCGCCAAGGAAGCCCCGCGCACCGGCGCCGCGAAAAAGAGCACGCGCGGCAAGGCGCGCAAGGAAAGCAAGGAAGGCGCGTAAGGGATTGCTCGCGCAGGCTGCGCGATTTGCGTCCGCCCCCGACCTGGCAGTACCATACGTTCCATATACAAACCATATACGGAATATCCACTATGGGCATCGTCAAGATCTCCGAGCAGATGCACGAAAACCTGCGCGTCGCCAGCGGCGCGCTCAGCCGCTCGATCAATTCCCAGGCCGAACACTGGATGCGCATCGGCATGCTGTCCGAGCTCTACCCGGAACTGCGCCACGCCGACATCTGCCAACTGCTGATCCGCATCGACCAGGCCGAAGGCTTCGCCATCGCGGCGCTCTCCCAGGGCCTGCAACCGTCCCCGCAGCAGGAGGCCGCGTAAATGGCCAAGAAGGTTTCCATCAAGTCCGCCGCCGACATCGAAATGGCCCGCAAGGCCGGCGCCATGGCGGCCGAAGTGCTGCACATGATCGGCGAACACGTGCGCCCCGGCGTCACCACCGATGAAATCGACCGCATCTGCCACGATTACATCGTCAACGTGCTCAAGGCCATTCCGGCCAACGTCGGCTACCACGGCTTTCCCAAGACCATCTGTGCGTCGGTCAACCATGTCATCTGCCACGGCATCCCGTCGTCCAAGGTGCTCAAGAACGGCGACATCCTGAACATCGACGTGGCCGTCATCAAGGACGGCTGGTTCGGCGACACCAGCCGCATGTACTACGTGGGCCAGCCCAGCCCCCTGGCGCGCCGCCTGGTCAACACCACCTACGAGGCCATGCGCGCGGGCATCATGGCGGTCAAGCCCGGCGCCACGCTGGGCGACATCGGCCACGCCATCCAGACCGTGGCCCACCGCGAACACTTCAGCATCGTGCGCGAATACTGCGGCCACGGCATCGGCCAGATCTACCACGACGACCCGCAGGTGCTGCACTACGGCCGCCCGGGCGAAGGCATGGTGCTGCAGCCCGGCATGATGTTCACGATCGAACCCATGATCAACGCCGGCAAGCCGCAGACCAAGCAGCTTCCGGACGGCTGGACGGTCGTCACCAAAGACCGTTCGCTGTCGGCCCAGTGGGAGCACATGGTGGTCGTAACCGAAACCGGCTACGACGTGCTGACCACCTGGCCCGACGGCTTCGGCGACTACCCCCCGATTCCCTGATCCCGCGCGTCCTTGCGTTGCCGCAAGGACCGGAGTGCAGGTCCGCCAAGGGCACGATTATGATCGTGCCCTTGCCGTTTGCGCGGCGCTCCCCGCCCTCCCCGATGCCCGCCCTTCCCTCTGCTTTCCGGCGCCTTGCCGCGTCGAACCTTGCTGCCCAGTTCTCGGAACAGATCGCGCTGGCGGCCGCCCCCCTCGTCGCCGTGCTGGCGCTGGGCGCAAGCGCGGCGCAGACCGGCTACCTGCAGACCGCGCAGACCCTGCCCTTCCTGTTGCTGTCCCTGCCGGCGGGCGTGCTGGCCGACCGGATGTCGCGCCGCGCGCTGATGACCGCCGCCGAAGCCGTGCGCGCGGCCAGCCTGCTGGGCCTGCTGGCCCTGCTGTGGATCGGCGGAATCAGCCTGGAATGGCTGGCCGCGCTGGGTTTCCTGGGCGCGGTGGGCACGGTCGCCTACAACGTCGCGGCCCCCGCCCTGGTGCCCCGCCTGGTCCCGCCCGCCGAGCTGGCCAGCGCCAACCGCTGGCTGGAACTGGCCCGCAGCGCCGCGTTCTCGGCAGGCCCCGCGGCGGGCGGCGCGCTGGTCGGCTGGATGGGCGCCTCGACAGCCTATGTCCTGGCCACCACCCTGTCGCTGCTGGCCGCCGTCCTGCTGGCCGGCCTGCCGCAGGACGCACCCCGGCCGACGCAGCGCCGCCACCCGCTAGCCGAACTGCGCGAAGGCGCCGCCTTCGTCGCCGCGCACCCCCTGCTGCGCCCCGTGCTGCTGACCGCCGTCTTCTTCAACACCGCCTGGTTCGTGCTGCAGGCCATCTACGTCGCCTACGCCATCGAACGGCTGGGCCTGTCGGCCGCCGGCGTCGGCATCACGCTGGGGATATACGGTGGCGGCATGCTGGCCGGCGCCCTGGCCGCCCCCTGGCTCGCCCGCCGCCTGTCCTTCGGCGCAATGATCGGCGCGGGACCGCTGTCGGCCCTGCTGGCCAGCCTGATCCTGCTGTCCACCCTGGCCTTCCCGTCGGGCGCGTGGGCCGCGGTGGGCTTCTTCCTGTTCGGCGCGGGGCCGATCCTGTGGACGATCACCACCACCACGCTGCGGCAGTCGGTGACGCCCAATGCGTTGCTGGGCCGGGTATCGTCCGTGATCGTCACCGCGAATTTCGGGGCTCGCCCCATCGGCGCCCTGATCGGCGCGGCGCTGGCGGGGCGCTTCGGCGTCGAGGCCTGCCTGTGGGTGTCGACGGCGGGGTTTGCCGTTCAATTCATCGTGCTGTTCACTTCGCCCGTGCTGAGGTTGCGCACGCAGCCGCAGGCGGTGGTTTCCTGAGGCGGTTCAGTAAATCTCCACGGTCGGCGGGTTCAGGCTAAAGTGGCCCGTTCATGGTGATCGAGGATGGAATGGGTATGGCCGACGACAGCACGCTCCTGCATGACCACGCCGTGTACAGAACCTTGCTGGAATCGACCAAGGCGATTCCCTGGAAAATCGATTGGGCCACAATGAAGTTCGCCTACATCGGCCCCCAGATCGAGGCGCTGCTGGGCTGGAAGGCCGACAGCTGGGTGAGCGTGGAAGATTGGGCCATGCGCATGCATCCGGAAGATCGCGAATATGTGGTGAATTTCTGCGTCGCCCAATCCCAGGCCGGCGTCGACCACGAGGCTGACTACCGGGCGCTGACCAAAGACAACGGCTATGTATGGATACGCGACGTCGTGCACGTGGTGCGCAACGACAGCGGTGAAGTCGATGCGCTGATCGGCTTCATGTTCGACATCACCGAACGCAAGAAGACCGAGGAACAGCTGCTTAGCCTGCAAAAAGAGCTGGAGGTGCTGTCCTTCAAGGACGGCTTGACCAACATCGCCAACCGGCGGCGCTTTGACAGCAGTTTCGAATTGGAGTGGGAGCGCGCGCGCAACGAACGCCTGCCGCTGTCCGTGTTGCTGTTCGACGTCGATTTCTTCAAGCAATACAACGATCTGTACGGCCACACCCAGGGCGACAAATGCCTGGTGGATATCGCCCAGACGCTCAGCCTGGCGCTCGACGGCCCGCGCGATTTCGTCGCGCGCTACGGCGGGGAAGAGTTCGTCGTGCTGCTGCCCGAAGCCGATGCCGAGGTGGCGCGCAAAGTCGCGGAACGCTGCCAGCGATTGCTGCAGAAGAAGTCCATCGTGCACGCGCTGTCGCCGCACGGCAGGCGCGTCACCGTCAGCATCGGCGCAGGCACGGTGGTGCCGGAAGGGCAGGCAGACCGCGCCGGATTCATCAAGGCCGTGGACCAGCAGTTGTATGCGGCCAAGAAAAACGGGCGTGACCGCATTGAACATGTGCAGCTGGAGGCCTGAGCGCGCAGATTTTCAGTTGTGGGACCCGTGGACAAAGAACAGATCACACCGCGAACCACGCCTTGATCCTGGCGTCCGGCCAGGCTGGCAACCCGGATCGCTGGCTTGCGATAGACTTCCGGCCTGTTCGAAAAAGGAATTCATGCAATGCGCAGTATTTTTCCAGGCGATCTGTGGGCGGTCGGCGAAGCACGCATCAACGATCTGGCGGTCATCGTCCGTTTCCGCACCGGACTGCCGTCGGCGCCTGACCGTCAGGCCAATGAGAACCTGATCATCATCTCCTGGCCGTACACGGGCATCGAATCCGGCATGCCCAATGACGAAGACAAGCAGAGCACCAACCGCTTTGAAGAGGCCATCGAAAACGGCTTCGAGGACTCTGACATCGGGGCGCAGGTGGCCTGCCTGACCGGCAATCATCTGAAAGAGTGGCGCTACTACACCCGCGACGTCGAAGCCTTCCTGGACGCCTTCAACAAATGCCTGGCGGGGCATCCGGTCTATCCCATTCAACTGCGCATGTACAAGGATCCCGACTGGAATGCCTTGTCGGAATTGCAGCCCCAAGGGTCTGACCAGCTTCATTGAAAAGCCTCCAAAGCGCCCGCCCCGATTCCTGGACCTGCGCTTGGCCTTGAGCCAGCATGTTTGAGCGAGGTCCAGGAATCGGGGCGGGCGGCTCCTGGGTCAGTCATTGAGCGACATCGGCCGCCGCCCCCCAGGCGGCAGCCCGAACAGACGCCGGACCGCATTGAGAAACGCGCCATACGGACGCCCCAGGAACAGCATCATCGCCGCCGCCCCCAGCACGCCGCGCAGCAGGCCGCTTCCCGTCGCGCCGCTGACGGCGATGATCGCCGCGTAAATCGGCACCTGGAAACTCATCAGGGCCAGGCTGTCCCAGAGCAGCCGGGACAGGCGCGTTTCCCGGGCATGGCGCATCATCCAGTCGCGCCACATTCCATAAGGCCGTCCCACCGGGATCATCAGCGCCGCGCCGATCAGCCGCGCGTGCAGGACCTGCTCCCAGGTCATTCCCGCGATCCAGCGTTCGTTGATCGCTCCGGTCGTCGTGAAGAACAGGATCAACGCCGACGTATCGGCAAGGTACGCCCGGGTGGAAAGAGGCATTCGCGTCTTGGCTGTCACTACGTGGTTCCTGGCTTCTGTTCCGTGTCCGTGTGCCCCGATCTGTATCTGGCGAAGGCCCCGTGGGGCCGATAGACTGCTGCAACCCTCGCCCCTGAGCCCCGCCGGCCGCACGCACCATGCTGAAAATATTGGGAAAAGCCTCGTCCATCAACGTCCGCAAGGTCCTGTGGACCTGCGCCGAATTGAACCTGCCCTTCGACCGCGAGGACTGGGGCAGCGGCTTTCGGCCCACCTCCGAGCCGGGATTCCTGGCGCTCAACCCCAATGCGATGGTGCCCGTGCTGCAGGATGGCGACTTCGTGCTGTGGGAATCCAACAGCATCATCCGCTACCTGGCGGGGCAATACGACGGCCTGCGCCTGTACCCGGCAGAGCCGAAGCGGCGGGCCCGGGTGGACCAATGGATGGATTGGCAGGCGACCGACCTGAACCGCGCCTGGAGCTACGCCTTCATGGCGCTGGCGCGGCAGTCGCCCGCGCATCGCGACGCGGCCGCGGTCGAGGCGTCCTGCCACGCGTGGGCGCAGTTCATGGGCATCCTGGACCAGCGCCTGGCCGCCACCGGCGCCTACGTGGCGGGCGATGCCTTCACGCTGGCCGACATACCGGTGGGGCTGTCCGTGAACCGCTGGTTCGCGACGCCCTTCGACAAGCCGGCGCTGCCCGCCGCGGCCGCCTATTACGACCGGCTGGCCGATCGCGAAGGCTACCGGCTGTACTTCCGCAACGGGACGGCGTAGCCGCAAGGGGCGATGCGCCGGTCCCGCCGGCGCATCCGCGCCCCCTACTTCACGACGCCGCAGACCAGGCGGCCGCCTCCGCCGCCCAGGGGCTCGGGCTTGTCGCTGTAGTTGTCGCCGCCCGCGTGGATCATCAGGGCGTGGCCCTTCACGTCGGCCAGCTTCAGGTGCGGCGCCACGACGGCCTTCGTGGCGGAGCCGTCGGCGGCCACCGTGAGGAACGGCAGGTCGCCCTGGTGGCCGTCGGTGGCCATGGGGCCCTTGTGCGCCTTGGTGCCCTTGGGATCCAGGTGCCCGCCCGCGCCGCCGCCCGGCGCCATCTTGTTGTTCACCATGCCCGGCTCGCACGAGCCCTTTTCATGGACGTGGAAGCCGCGCTCGCCCGGGGGCAGCCCTTTCAGGTGGGGCGTGAGCTGCAGGCCCTCTTTCGTGTCTTTCAGGGCGATGGTGCCGGCGCTCTTGCCGACGCCCTCGGCGGTCAGGAAGGACATCGAGACGTCCTCGGCCAGCGCCGCGCCGGATGCGCCCGCCAATGCCAGAGCCGTGACAAGCATCGAGATTTTCTTCATGGATTGCCTCCTGGAATGATGCCCGCGAGTTGCGGGCGGCCGGCGGCGCAAGGCCCGCCCTGCTCCGCCGGTGGCGCAGATGACAATAGCACCGGCGCCGGGCGCACCGCCAGCAAACTTCATTCCTGATACAAGGTTGTGACAACCGATGCCCGCCTACCCGTTGACCAGCAGCACCACCGCGTGCAGCAGCACGCCGATCAGCCCGCCGACCAGCGTGCCGTTGAAGCGGATGTACTGCAGGTCGCGGCCCACGCTGAGCTCCAGTTCGTTGACCAGATGGCGCTCGTCCCAGTTCTTCACCGTGCGCGAGATATGCTCGGTCACGCCCACGCGCAGGCGTCCGGTCAGCCGGCGGGCGGCGCCCAGCACGTGGTTGTTGATGGCCTCGCGCAGGCCGGGGTCCTGCCCCAGCTTGCGGGCCAGCGCCAGCAGCGCGCTTTCCAGGTGGGCGGCCAGGGCGGAATGTTCGTCCGACAGATCGCACCGCAGCGCGGCGTGGATGTCGTCCCACAGGCCCTGCACGTACTCCTGCACCTTGGGGTGGTCGATAGCGCGCTGCTTCAGCGCTTCGACCTGGTCCGCCAGCGCCGGGTCGGTCTTCAGGCGTTCGATGTAGTTCATCACCCAGGTTTCGTAGTCGCGCCGCACGGGATGGCCGGGTTCCGACAGCACATCGCGCAGTTCTTCCACCAACGCGCGCGCCAGACGGTCGGCCAGGTTGTCGGCGATGCCGTCCACCGACTTGACCACGTCCACGGCCGCGATGATGCGCGGCCATTCCTTGCGCGCGAACTTCACCAGCAGCGACGACGCGCGTTCCTTGACGTCTTCTTCGGCCAGGTAGCCGCCCAGCCGCTCCAGCGCGGCGTCCAGCAGTTCCTGGTGGCGCCCGTCGCGGGTCAGCAGGCTCAGCACCTCGCCTGCGGTGCCCGCCGCGTCCCAGCGCCGCAGGTTGCTCACCACGAACTCCTGGATGACGCCGCGCACCGCCCGGTCGTCCAGCAGGTCCAGCGTCTGCAGCGCCACTCTGCGCGCGCCGTCGCTCAGGGCGCGCGCCTGGGCGGGCCGGGCCAGCCATCGGCTGAGCCGGGCGGCGGGATCGAACACGCGCAGCTTTTCCATCAGCGTGTCCGGATCCAGGAAATGGTCGCGCACGAACACCGCCAGGTTGTCGCCGATGCGGTCCTTGTTGCTGGGGATGATGGCAGTGTGCGGGATGGGCAGCCCCATCGGGCGGCGGAACAGCGCGACGACGGCGAACCAGTCGGCCAGCGCGCCCACGGTGGCGGCCTCGCAAAAGGCCCGAACCCATGCCCAGGCGCCCTGCCCGCCCATGACATGGCTGGTGATGAAGCCGCTGACCATGGCCGCCAGCAGGGCCAGCGCCGCGATTTTCATCCGGCGAAGCTGCGCGCGGCGCGCGTCGGAGTCCAGGGCGGAACGCGTGGCGGCGAAAGCGGAGGAACGGGATGGTTCGGTCATGAAGTGTCCGGCGTGATGAGGTTCCAGCATACCAACCCGCCATGGCGCGGCCGTTGCGCGCCGCCAAGCCGGACGGGCTCAGCGCCGGTCTGGCGGACGGCCGCGGTAATGCCATTTCAGCAGGGTCGACGCCGTGACGCCGTGCACCAGCACCGAACCGGCGATGGTCGCCAGCAGCAGCGGCGCCAGCTCGCGCGCCACGCCGTCCGGCGCCCGCTCGACGGCCAGCAGCAGGTAATAGAAGGTGCCGACGCCACGGATGCCCAGCCAGCTCGCCATCCAGCGCTGTCCCTTGTCCATCGACGATCCGGCCAGGGCCAGCATCACGCTGGCCGGGCGCACGGCGAAGAACAGCGCCGCCGCCGCCAGCAGCGGCGTCCAGGCCAGCAGTTCCCGCCAGTACGCCGACACCACGCTGCCGATGATCAGCATCAGCGCCAGTTCCACGAAGCGCTCCAGCCCGACCGAGACCGCCATCATGGATTCGGCCAGGTGGGCATGCGCCAGGCGCGGATCCTGCGCGCTTTCCTCTTGCTGCGCGGGCGCCACCTCCTGCACCGCCTGGCGCGGGCTGCGGGCGCCGCCCGTCGCGCGCAACTCCTGCTGGCGCAGCGCCACGCCGGCGCAGAACACCGCCAGGAAGCCATAGCCATGCGCCAGCAGCGTGGCGCCATAGCAAAGCGCGATCAGCCCCAGGGCCAGGAATTCATCCAGCCCCAGCGCGTTGCCGTAGCGGATGCGCAGCATGGCGATCAGGCGCTCGCTGCCTGTTCCCAACAGCCAGCCGATCGCGATCGCCACCGCCACGCCCCAGGTCATCTCCGCCGCCAGCAGCCACGGGTGGTCCAGCCCCGCGGGTCCCGCGTTGCACAGGGCGATCCCCAGCACGACAAACGGAAATGCGGCCCCGTCGTTGGCGCCCCCTTCGCCTGACAAGGCAAAGCGCAGTGGCTCTTCGTCGCCGGCCTCGACCGGACGCAACTCATTGGCCAGGACGGGATCGGTGGGCGCCATCGCCGCCGCCAGCAGCAGCGCCGGCCCCCACGCCAGCCCCAGCGCCAGATTGCCCAGCGCCGTCATCAGCCCGATCGTCAGCAGCATCGCGGGCGCCGCCAGCCGCAGCGGCAGCCGCCACAAGGGATCGCCGCAGGCAGCGCGCAGGTGCATGCCGATCGCGAACAGCGATACCGGCAACGCCGCCTCGGTGATCAGGCGCAGCGCATGGCGATCGTCGAAGAGATCCAGGTCCAGCAGCCCGAAGCCCGCCGGCCCGATCAGGAAGCCCACCGCCAGATACACCATCGCGCCCGTCATCGGCAGCACGTCGATGAAGCGCCTGGTGAGCGCCATCAGCGCCAGCAGCGCGCCTATCAGCAGGAACCAGACGGCCTCGATCTCCACGCTCACGCTCCCTGCGCCGCGGTGGGGCTACTCGCCCAGGAATTCCGACACCGCCTCCAGGCCTTCGATATGGTCGGCCACCACTTTGGCGATGAAGGCAATGGGCACGGACAGCAGCGTGCCCCAGACGCCCCACAGCCAGGTGAAGAGGAGCAGCAGGATGAACACCGCGACGGCGTTCATCTTGGCGATGCGGCCCGACATCCAGGTGGTGATCACCACGCCCATCAGCAAGGCGATCGCCACCGAGCTCAGGGACACCGCCAGCGCGGGACCGAGTTCGCCGAACTGCACCAGGCCCGCGATGCCGGTGCCCACTGCCGTCAGCAGCGGGCCGAAGTACGGAATGATGTGCAGGGCGCCCGCCACGATGCCCCAGGTGGCGGCGTTCTCCAGGCCCAGCAGGCGGAACGCCGCCCACGACAGCAGCGCCAGCGCCACGTTGGTGACCAGCATCATCGCCATGTACATGTGGATGGAGTTGTTGATCTGGTCCAGCATGTGCACGCTGATCTTCTTCTGCGACAGGGTCTTGCCCGCGACCTTCACGAATTTGCGCTTGAAGGCGTTGCCGGACAGCAGCAGAAAGAAAACCAGGAACACGCACATCGTGGCCTGCCCGACGAAGGAGGCCACGCTCTTGGAACCCCACAGCAGGATCTCGTTCAGCCCTCCGTCGGACTTGGCCACGACGACCTGCCCGGCCGGTCGCGCGGTCCCGGGATCCTGCAGGATGCTCGCCGCACCCCTGAGCTTTTCCAGGAACGAGCCGTCTCCGCTCAAAAGGCCGCCCAGCGTCCGCGACAGCTTGCCCGAGATTTCGGGCAGCGCATGCACGATGTCGGCGACCTGATCCTGCGTGACGTAGAACAAGCCAACCAGCGCGACCGCGATGGCGGACATCAGCACCACCGTGCTGAGCACCCGCGACAGACGGGCGCGTTCCAGCAGGGTCACCGCCGGATCCAGCGCGTACGCCACCACGATGGCCATGACGACGGGAACGATGAATTCCTGCGCAAGCTTCAGGCTGAACAGGACCGCCAGGACGGTCAGCGTCGTCAGGCAGACGCCGCGCGCATGCACGACAGGCGTGACGGGCGCGGCGGGTTCGATCAGGCCGGCGTCCTGCGCCGTGACTTTTTCCTCGGGCGGTTCGGCCGGTTCGGCCACGGCCGCGGCGGCCTCTGCATGTGGAGCCGGTTCCACGGGTGTCGCGCTGTCCATCTTTCCCCTCGCATTCGATTTCCGAATGCCCCCAGCAAGCGCCGTGCCCGGCGCCCGTTACCCCGTGCCGACGGCCAGCAGGCCGGCCTCGCCGTCGTGGCGGCGCTGCGCCCTGTCCAGGATGAATTCGATCATCATCGACAGCGCCCGCGGATGGTGGCGGTTGGGCATGTACAGCATGTACATGCCGCGCCCGAAGATGCTCAGACGCCAGTCGGTCAACGCGGGCACCAGGTCGCCGCGCGCGATGTCGTCGTGCACCACGTAGTCGGGCACCACCCCCACGCCCAGGCCGGCGCGTATCGCGTCGCGCAGGAAGGCGTAGTTGCGCGAGATGACGGTGGGTTCCAGCACCACGTGCTGGCGGGGTTGGCCGCCGTAGTAGGCGGACAGGCGCAGCGGCCGGCCGATGACGGCGGCGCTGATGACGGGCGCGCCGGCCAGGTCTTCCGGCCGCCGCGGCAGGCCCCGGCCCTCGGCGTAAGCCCGCGACGCACAGGCCACGTAGCGGACCTGGCCCAATTCCCGCGCCACCAGGTGCTGTGGCGGCTCGGACATGATGCGCACGGCGATGTCGACCTCGTCGCGCAGCAGGTCCTCGACGCTGTTTTCAAACAGCACGTCCAGCACGATGTCCGGATAGGCCGCCTTGAATTCCAGCAGCCAGGGCGTCATCACGAATTGGCCGTAGCCGCTGGGCACGCTGAGCCGGACCTTGCCCTGCGGCGTCTTGCCCAGCGTCTCGACCGATTCGCGCGCGGCGGCCAGTTCGTCCTGGATGCTGCGTCCGTGCTTGTACAGCTTCAGGCCGATTTCCGTCGGCTCCACCCGCCGCGTCGTGCGGCGCACCAGCTGCATGCCCACCGAGCGCTCCAGCTGGTTCAGGTGGTAGCTGACATTGGCGCGCGTCATCTTGAGACGGCGCGCCGCTTCGCTCAGGTTGCCCGCATCCAGGATTTCCACCAGCAGGGTCAGCGATTTGGTGTCCATAAGGTCGCTCCTGGCGTTAATTGTCAAAATTTATTATCCAGACTGTCAATTCTGCATGCCATTGTCAAGACATCTTTGCTGGGAAAGAATAAAGCCATAAGAGACGGGCCGCTCTGGTCCGCCCCGCTCCGTTCGCGCAGCCGCCCAGGCGCACCGGCCCGCCGGTCCCTCAGCCCGGCGCGCGGGCGGCAAGCAAACACGGAGACAACTGTCCATGACAGACAGCGCAAGCAGCGGCGCGGCGCAGACGCGCCGCTATGAAGACATCCTGGTCGTCGTGATCGACCATCCTCCCGTCAATGCCCTGAGCGCCGCGGTGCGCCGCGACCTGTCGGACGCCATCGCGCAGGCCCAGACGGACACGCGCATCCGCGCGATCCTGCTGATAGGCGCAGGCAGGAATTTCATCGCGGGCGCCGACATCCGCGAATTCGGCAAGCCGCCGCAGCCTCCCCTGCTGCCGGACCTCTGCAACCAGATCGAAGCCAGCGCCAAGCCGGTCATCGCCGCCCTGCATGGGGCGGCGCTGGGCGGCGGCCTGGAAATCGCGCTGGCCGCGCACTACCGCGTGGCGCTGGCGGACGCCAGGCTGGGCCTGCCTGAAGTGAACCTGGGACTCCTGCCCGGCGCGGGCGGCACGCAGCGCGCGCCCCGCCTGATGGGCGCGCAGGCCGCGCTGGACCTGATGCTGTCGGGCAAGCACCTCACGGCCCGGGACGCCCTGGAGGCGGGACTGGTGGACACGCTGGCCGCCGAGGACGACCCGCTGGATGCCGGCCTGGCCTACGCCCGCCAGCTGCTGGCGCTGAACGCGGGGCCGCGCCGCACCCGCGACGCGACGGCGGCGCTGGCCGACAGGCAGGCGGCCCTGGCGGCGGTGGACGCGGCGGCCGGGCGTGTGGCGACGACCGCGCGCGGCCTGTTCTCCCCTGCAAGAATCGTGGAGGCCGTGCGCGCCGCCATCGAGCAGCCCTTCGACGAAGGCCTGCGCACCGAACGCGCGCTCTTCCTGCAATGCCTGGACAGCCCGCAGCGCGCCGCGCTGGTGCACGCCTTCTTCGCCGAGCGTGAAACCGCCAAGATCCCGGAACTGAAGGAAGCCCGGTCCCGGCGGCTGGAACGCGTGGGCATCGTGGGCGGCGGCACCATGGGCGCGGGCATCGCCGTGGCGGTGCTGGACGCCGGCCTGCCCGTGGTCATGGTCGAACAGGACGATGCCGCGCTGGCCCGCGGCCGCGCCCGCGTCGAACAGGTGTACGACCTGCTGCTCAAGAAGGGCAGGATCACCGCCGAGGAACGCGCCGCCCGCCTGGCGCGCTTTACCGGGGCCACCGACTACGACGCGCTGGACGAGGCCGACCTCATCATCGAGGCCGTGTTCGAGGACATGGCCGTCAAGCAAGCCGTCTTCGCGCAGCTTGACCGCGTTGCCAAGCCGGGCGCCGTGCTGGCCACCAACACCTCGTACCTGGACGTGGACCGGATCGCCGAGGCGACGCGCGGCCCGGCCGACGTGCTGGGCCTGCACTTCTTCTCGCCCGCCAACATCATGAAGCTGCTGGAAGTGGTGGTGGGCCGGCACACCGCGCCGGACACGGTGGCCACGGGCTTCGAGCTGGCGCGCCGGCTGCGCAAGATCCCGGTGCGCGCGGGCGTCTGCGACGGCTTCATCGGCAACCGCATCCTGGCCGTGCACCGCCAGGCCGCCGACATGATGATGGAAGACGGCGCCTCGCCATACGACATCGACGCGGCCGTACGCGCCTTCGGCTACCCCATGGGCCCCTACCAGATGGCCGACCTGGCCGGCGGCGACATCGGCTGGGCCACGCGCAAGCGCCGCGCCGCCACCCGCGACCCCGCGCTGCGCTATGTGCAGATTCCCGACCGCCTGTGCGAACGCGGCTGGTTCGGCCAGAAGACGGGACGCGGCTTCTATCTGTATCCCGACGGCGCGCGCCAGGGCACGCCCGACCCCGAAGTGCTTGCCATCATCGACGACGAGCGCCGCCGCGCCGGCGTCGCGCCGCGAACGTTCACCCAGGACGACATCCTGCGCCGCTACCTGGCCGCGATGATCAACGAAGCGGCCAACGTGCTGCACCAGGGCATCGCGCTGCGTCCGTCAGACATCGACGTCGTGTTCCTGTCCGGCTACGGATTTCCGCGCCACCACGGCGGGCCGATGCACTACGCCGACAGCGTCGGCCTGCCCCGCATCCTGGCCGACATCCGCGGCTTTGCCGCCGAAGACCCCGCGTTCTGGAAGCCCTCGCCCCTGCTCATCGAACTGGCCGAGTCCGGCCGCGGCCTTGGCAGCCTGAACGCCGCCTGACCCGCCCCAATTACAGGAAACCCTCATGCGCGAAGCCGTTATCGTCTCGACCGCCCGCACCCCCATCACCAAGGCGGGCCGCGGCGAATTCAACCTGATCGCCGGCCCCACGCTGACCGCCCACGCCGTGCGCGCCGCGGTTGATCGCGCCGGCATCGACCCGGCGCTGATCGAAGACGCCTTCATCGGCTGCGGCTATCCGGAAGGCGCCACGGGCCGCAACATCGGCCGCCAGGCGGTGATCCGCGCCGGCCTGCCCGTCAGCGTCGGCGGCGCCACCATCAACCGCTATTGCGCATCCGGCCTGCAGGCCATCGCATCGGCCGCCAGCCGCATCGTCATGGACGGCGCCCCGGCCGTGATCGCGGGCGGCGTCGAACTGGTGTCGCAGATCCGCACGCGCGACGACGGCGTCAGCGGCATGGACCCGTGGATCGTCGCCAACAAGCCCGAACTCTATCTGCCCATGATCGAAACCGCCGACATCGTGGCCGCCCGCTACGGCATCAGCCGCGAGGCGCAGGACCGCTTTGCCGCGCAAAGCCAGGCCCGCACGGAAGCCGCCCAGGCCGCCGGCCGCCTGCGCGAAGAGATCATCCCCGTCACCACCACCATGTCCGTCACCGACCGGGCGACGGGCGCCGTCAGTGAACGCGAGGTGACGGTGGACAAGGACACCTGCAACCGCCCCGGCACCACGTACGACGCGCTGGCCGGACTGGCGCCGGTGCGCGGCGAAGGCCGGTTCGTCACCGCCGGCAACGCATCGCAATTGTCCGACGGCGCGGCGGCCTGCGTGCTGATGGAGGCGGCCGAGGCCCAGCGCGCCGGCATCCGTCCGCTGGGCGCGTTCCGCGGCCTGGCCGTCGCCGGCTGCGAGCCCGACGAGATGGGCATCGGCCCGGTCTACGCCGTCCCCAAGCTGCTGGCGCGCCATGGCCTGAAGGTGCAGGACATCGACCTCTGGGAACTGAACGAGGCCTTCGCCTCGCAAGCCCTGTACTGCCAGGAAAAGCTGGGCATCCCGATGGACCGCCTGAACGTGGACGGCGGCTCCATCGCGCTTGGCCACCCGTTCGGCGTCACGGGCGCCCGGCTGGCCGGGCATGTGCTGATCGAAGGCCGCCGCCGCGGCGCCCGCTACGCCGTCGTCACGATGTGCATCGGCGGCGGCATGGGCGCGGCCGGCCTGTTTGAAATCTACTAAGGACCGCCATGGATCTGGAATTCACCCCCGAAGAAACCGCCTTCCGCGACGAAGTGCGCGCCTTCCTGGACGCGAAGCTGCCGCGCCGCCTGGCCGACAAGGTCGGCGAGGGCAAGCTGCTCACGCGCGCCGACATGACAGAATGGCACGCCATCCTGAACCAGCAGGGCTGGCTGGCCAGCCACTGGCCCGAGGAATACGGCGGCACCGGCTGGAGCGCCACGCAGAAATACATCTTCGACAATGAATGCGCGCTGGCCAGCGCCCCGCGCATCGTGCCTTTCGGCCTGAGCATGCTGGGGCCGGTGCTGATCAAATACGGCAGCGAAGCGCAGCGCCGCCACTGGCTGCCGCGCATCCTGGACGGCTCGGACTGGTGGTGCCAGGGCTATTCCGAACCCGGTGCGGGCTCGGACCTGGCCTCGGTCAAGACCACGGCGGTGCGCGACGGCGACAGCTACATCGTCAACGGCCAGAAGACCTGGACCACGCTGGGCCAGTACGCCAACATGATCTTCTGCCTGGTCCGCACCTCGCAGGAAGGCCGGCGGCAGGAAGGCATCAGCTTCCTGCTGATCGACATGGGCAGCCCCGGCGTGGAAGTGCGCCCCATCATCACGCTGGACGGGGAACACGAAGTCAACGAAGTGTTCTTTTCCGATGTGCGCGTGCCGGCAGAGAACCTGGTGGGCGAAGAGAACCGCGGCTGGACCTGCGCCAAGTACCTGCTGACCTACGAGCGCACCAACATCGCGGGCGTGGGCCAATCCACGGCTGCGCTGGAACGCCTGAAGGCGGTGGCCGCGCGCCAGAAGAAGCATGGCCGCCCGCTGGCCCAGGACCCCGACTTCGCGGCCCGCCTGGCCCGCGTCGAAATCGAACTGGCCAACATGCGCACCACCAATCTGCGCGTGGTGGCGGCCGTGGCCGGCGGCGGCGCGCCGGGCGCGGAGAGCTCGATGCTGAAAATCCGCGGCACGCAGATCCGCCAGGAAATCAGCGCGCTGAACCGCCGCGCGATGGGGCCCTACGCCCGGCCCTTCGTGGCCGACGCCCTGCACGACGGCTACGACGCGCCGCCCATCGGGCCGGAGGGCGCCGCGAGCGCCGCCGCGCAGTACTTCAACAACCGCAAGCTGTCGATCTTCGGCGGCTCCAATGAAATCCAGAAGAACATCATCTCGAAGATGATCCTGGGACTGTAAGGGCTGGCCATGAATTTCGAACACACCGAAGACCGGCGCATGCTGTCCGACATGCTGCGCCGCTTTGTCGCGGAGCAATACGACTTCGCCACCCGCATGCGCCACGCGCAATCGCCGCAAGGCTACAGCGCGGAGTTCTGGCGGCGCTACGCGGAGCTGGGCGCCATCGGCGCGCTGTTCGCCGAGGCCGATGGCGGCCTGGGTGGCGCCGGCTTCGATATCGCCGTCGTCTTTGAAGCCCTGGGCCGCGGCCTGGTCGTCGAACCTTTCCTGGATGCCCTGATGGTCGGTTCCGCCATCGCCGCGGCCGGCACGCCGGCCCAGCGCGAGGCGCTGGAAGGCCTGATCGCGGGCGGCATCGTGGCCGCCCTGGCGCAGACCGAGCCCGAATCCGGCTACGACCTGAACCAGGTGCGCACGCGCGCCGAACGCGGCGCCGGCGGCTGGGTGCTCAACGGCGCCAAGGCGGTGGTGGGCGCGGGCGAACACGCGGACCTCTTCCTCGTGTCCGCGCGTACCGCCGGCGCGGAAGACGACGAGACCGGCATCAGCCTTTTCCTGGTCGGCGCCGGCACGCCCGGACTGTCGACGCGTGGCTATGGGCTGATCGACGGCGGACGCGCGGCCGAACTGACCCTGGACAACGTGCAGCTCGGCCCGGACGCCCTGCTGGGCAAGGCGGGCGCCGGCCACGCGCTGCTGGAACGCGCCACCGGGCGCGGCATCCTGGCGCTGTGCTCGGAGGCCGTGGGCGCCATGGACTGCGCGCGCGACGCCACGCTGGAATACCTGCGCACGCGGCGCCAGTTCGGCGCGCCCATCGGCAGCTTCCAGGCGCTGCAGCACCGCATGGCCGATGTGCTGCTGGAGATCGAACAGGCGCGCTCGGCCGTCATCAATGCGGCCGCGGCCCTGGACCACCCCGACCGCGCCACGCGCGAACGCGCGCTGTCCGCCGCCAAATACACCATCGGCCGCATCGGCACGCTGGTGGCCGAAGAGAGCATCCAGCTGCATGGCGGCATCGGCATGACCTGGGAGCTGCCGCTGGCGCACTATGCCAAGCGCCTGGTCATGATCGACCATCAGCTGGGCGACGAAGACCACCACCTGCGCCGCTATATCGCGCTGGGGCAGGAATGAACACGGGAGCACGGGCATGATCCAGACCCCGACCGCCCCGCGCCTGTCGCGCCCGTTCTCGGCGCCGTTTCCCGTGCGCACCGCGCAGGACGTCCAGCGCCTGCAGGCCAGGCCGCTCGAAGACACGCTGACGGTGCAGAGCACCTACGAAATCTTCCGCAACTCGGCGGACGCCTTCGGCGACAAGGCCGCCCTGACCTTCCTGCGCAGCGCCGACCCGGCCGACGACGCCATCACCTGGAGCTATCGCGAACTGCTGGCCGGCATCCACCAGACGGCCAACCTGCTGCACAGCCTGGGCATCCGCGAGGGCGATGCCGTGGCCGTGCTGCTGCCCGGCTGCCTGGAATACCACCTGGCGCTGTGGGGCGGCGAGGCGGCGGGCATCGTCCAGCCGCTCAACCCGCTGCTCACGGAAGACAAGCTGGCGTCGCTGATGACCACCGCGCGCGCCAAGGCGCTGATCGCCTACGGATCCGACGTGGAATGCGGCTCGTGGTCCAAGGCCCTGCGCCTGCTCGAACGCGTACCCACGCTGCAGACGCTGCTGCGCGTGGCGCCGTGGGATGAGCCCTTGTCGGCCCGCCCCGCGCTGCCGGACTGCGCGCTGGACTTCAACGCCAGCCGCGCGGCGCAGCCGTCCGACCGGCTGGTCAGCGAACGCGTCATCGGCGCGGGCGACGTGGCCGCGTACTTCCATACCGGCGGCACGACCGGCGCGCCCAAGCTCGCCGTCCACACCCACGCCAACCAGGTCTTCTCCGCATGGGCGGCGGTGCAGCTCCAGAATGCGGGGCCGGGCGACGTGGTCATCAACGGCTATCCGCTCTTTCACGTGGCCGGCGTGCTGCCGGCCTCGCTGGCCGCGCTGTCGGCCGGCGTGGAAACCGTCATCCCCACCACCCTGCTGCTGCGCAACCGCGACGTGCTGCGCAACTACTGGCGCCTGGTGGAAAAGCACCGCGCCACATCGCTGCAAGGCGTGCCCACCATCCTCGCGGCGCTGGCCGAGGTGCCGCTGGCGGGCGCCGACATTTCCTCGCTGCGCTACTGCCGCACCGGCGCCGCGCCGTTGCCGGCGGAACTGGCCGCGCGCTTCAAGCGCCTGTTCGGACTGCATGTCAGCGAAAGCCTGGGCATGACCGAAATGGCCGGCATCACGTCGATCTCGCCGCCCGGCTGCGAGTTCCCCGTGAACTGCGTGGGCTTTCCGCTGCCGTACGTGCAGGTGCGCATCGTGGGCCTGGACATGCCCGCCGGCCAGCCGGCGCGCGAGCTGCCGCCCGGCACGCCGGGCATGGTGCTGTTCAAGGCCCCCAATGTCATCCCCGGCTTCCTCGACCCCGAAGACACCGCGCGCGCCTTCACCGAAGACGGCTGGCTGATCAGCGGCGACGTCGGCTTCCTGGACGGCGAAGGACGCCTGCACCTGCAGGGCCGCGCCAAGGACCTGATCATCCGCGGCGGCCACAACATCGATCCCAAGACGATCGAGGACGCCCTCGCCAGGCATCCCGCCGTGCAGCTGTGCGCCGCCGTCGGCTCGCCGGACGCCTACGCCGGCGAACTGCCCATCGCCTTCGTCACGCTGGCCGAAGGCAGCGCGGTCACGGAGGCCGAACTCGTCGCCTATGCCGCCGAGCACGTCGACGAAGGACCCGCCCGCCCCAAGCGCGTCATCGTGCTGGACAGCATGCCCATGACCAACGTGGGCAAGATCTACAAACCCGATTTGCGCCGCCTGGCGACCGCCGTGGCGGTCGAGGCCGTGGTGGCGCGCACCCTGCAGGAAGCCGGCCTCGCACAGGACGATCCCGTCCTGCGCGTGCTGGCCGATGCGCAACCGGACGTCGCCGTAGAAGCCGGCGCCGGTGCGCCCGCGCCGCTGAAGGAACGGCTGCGCGAAGCGCTGTCCCGGCTGCCCGTCAAAGTCGACCTGCGCGACTGACCCGCAACCGCATAACAACACCCACCTGGAGACAAACCAAAATGGCCCATCTGCCCCTGCGCCGTGCTTGCCTGAGCGCCCTCCTGCTCACGCTGGCCGGCGCCGCCCTGCCCCTTTCCGCCAGCGCCCAAGGCGCGTTCCCCACCAAACCCATCACGCTGATCGTGCCCTTCCCGGCCGGCGGCTCCACCGACCGCCACCTGCGCATCGTGGCGCAGGACGCCTCCAAATACCTGGGCCAGCCCGTGATCGTGGAAAACCGCCCCGGCGCGGGCGGCACGCTGGGCACCGCCACCATGGCCAAGACCGCCAAGCCGGACGGCTACACGATTGCCCTGTACACGCTGGCCATGCTGCGCATGCCCTACATGCAGAAAAGCAGCTGGGATCCGATCAACGACTTCACCTTCATCCTGGGCCTGTCCGGCTACACCTTCGGCTTCACCGTGCGTTCGGACTCGCCGTACAAGACGTTCAACGAATACATCGAGGCCGCGCGCCAGGCCCCCGGCAAGATCGACTACGGCTCCACCGGCATCGGCTCGTCGCCGCACCTGCTGATCGAGGAAATCGCCATCAACGCCAAGGTCAAGCTCAACCACGTGCCGTTCAAGGGCAACGCCGACATGCAGCAGGCGCTGCTGGGCGGCCACGTCATGGCGCAGAGCGACGCCACCGGCTGGGACCAGTTCGTCGATTCCGGCAAGATGCGTCTCCTGGTCACCTTCGGCGAAAAGCGCACCACCCGCTGGCCCGACGTGCCCACCGCGCAGGAACTGGGCTACAAGGTCGTGTCCACCTCGCCCTATGGCCTTGCCGGCCCCAAGGGCATGGACCCGGCCGTGGTGAAGATCCTGCACGACGCCTTCAAGAAGGCCTTGTTCGACCAGGCCAGCATGGACGTCATGAAGCAGCTCAACCAGGAGCCCGCGTACCGCAACAGCGAGGACTACAAGGCGTGGGCGCAGGCCACCTTTGTGAAGGAAAAGGGACTGATCGAATACCTGGGTCTGATGGCGAAGTAGCCCGGCCAGGCGGGCGGCGCGCGGCAGCCGCCCGCCTGCCCGACAAAACTTGTATGCAAAAAATGTCGCCACCCCGGGCGGGCATTTGTTAGACTGGCTGCCCGATCGTTTCTCCCCCCCGGCAGCCGCTGCCGCGTCCCATGATCCAGGAAGTCCAGCCCGACCCCAGCGCCGACCACATCGCCAAAGAGGTGGCCGCCGCCATCGTCGCGCACAAGCTTCCGCCCGGCACCCGCCTGCGCGAAGAGGCCCTGGCCCGGGTCTACAAGGTCAGCCGCACCAAGATCCGCGCGGCCCTGCTGATGCTGTCCAAGGACAAGCTGATCAACATCATTCCGGACAAGGGCGCGTTCGTCAGCAAGCCCGACGCCAACGAGGCCCGCGAGGTCTACGCCGTGCGCCGCATCCTCGAAGCCGCGCTGGCGCGCGAATTCGTCGCGCGCGCCACGGCCGCCGACTACCGCCGCATCGAGGCCCATCTGGCCGAGGAACGCCGCGCCGTCGAAGGCGGCGACGTGCAGGCGCGCAACCACCTGCTGAGCCACTTCCACATCCTGCTGGCCGAAGCGGTCGGCAATTCCGTGCTGACGGGCATGCTGCGCGAACTGTCGGCCCGCAGCGCCGTGATCACCGTGCTGTTCCAGAGTTCGCACGACGCCAGCTGCTCGTCGCGCGAACACCATGCCTTCATCGAAGCCGCGCGCGCCGGCGACGCCGACAAGGCCTGCGCCCTGATGGACGAGCACCTGGAACACGTCCTGGCCGCGCTGAACTTCAGCGGCGACCAGCAGCCCGGCAGCGACCTCGTCGCCGCCTTGCTGAGCTGACTAGCCGCTTTTGCTCGGACACCTGATCCCCCGGGCGCCCGATCTTCTATCGGCAATAGTGGCGTTGCAGATCAAAATCCCGCCGGCTGGTGTCCGCCGCAAGGGGAACCCGTGTTCTTGAGATATCAAGAATGCACGAGCGCCATGCTCATGGCGCCGATTTGAAGGTCGAGCCCAATGGTAAGTCTGGACCGAATTTTCAAATAATTCTTAGGTTCAGGCGTATCGATCGAGGAAGATAATCACGGCCGATCTTTCACCACGGCCGCGTAGTGCTTAACAGGCAGTCGCAGCGTGTTCCAGACGCACCAGTCGCTCAGGATCTCGACATGCCCCGCTTATCCGATGTGCGCTTCACGTTTACCCCGTCCGCCGTGGGCCTGGATTTCGAGGTAATCCAGTTCACGCTCGACGAGGCGCTGTCCGAGACTTTCCAGCTGCATGTCGAGTTGTCGAGCTTTGACGCGGCGGTCGATTTTGGCGCGGTGCTGGATCAGCCCGCATTGTTTACGATCTGGCGGGCCGAAACACCCGTGCGGCATGTCCACGGGATCGTGACGAGTTTTGAGCAGGGAGATACCGGGTTCAGAAGGACGCGCTATCGGGCGGTGGTGGAACCGGCCCTGGCGCGTACGGACCTGTGTTCGGACTGGCGCATCTTCCAGCAGCAGTCAGTGCCGGAGATCCTTGCACAAATCATCACGTCGCACGGCATCACGGATTACGAGCAAGTCACGACCAAGGAACACCTGCCGCGCGAATACTGCGTGCAGGCCGGCGACACGGATCTTCGGTTCCTCGCCCGCCTGGCCGCCGAAGAGGGCTTTTTCTACCGCTTTGCGCACACTGAACAGGGTCATCGCCTTATCCACGGCGACAGGATCTACGTGCATGGCGAAATCGAGGGCGGACCGGTCACATACAACCCCTTGCCTGGCGGCGACCAGCCCGAACCGGCTTTGCGCAGATTTTCCTACGCCGAACAGGTGCGAACCGCCCGGGTCACTCAAAGAGAATATACCTACTCCAACCCGCAATATGACCAACAGCAGTCGGCGCTCGGCGCGGACCTGGATCATCAAGACCGCCGATACGAGCGTTACGGCTATCCGGGACGCTACAAGGTTGATGAAGCGGGAAAACCGTTCACGCAAAGCCGCCTCCTGGGCTTGCGCCGCGATGCCCGCATGGCCCGTGTCGAAGGCGATGATGCGCGCCTCGTGCCGGGCGTGGCCTTCGACCTGATCGGACACCCCCGGGAAGACTGGAACCACGGCTGGCGCCCGGTGCGCATGCAGCATCACGGCGTGCAGCACGTGAGCCAGCAAGAGGAAGGCGCAGACGCGTCGCAAGGCACTCAGTACCGCTATACCGCCGACATCGTGCCCGATCAGGTGGACTGGAAGCCGGAGCCCGCCGCCAAGCCGCGCATCGACGGCCCGCAGATCGCGACGGTGGTGGGACCCGCCAACGAAGAGATCTATTGCGACGCGTTCGGCCGAGTCAAGGTGCAGTTCCCCTGGGATCGACTGGGCAAGAATGACGAACATAGTTCCTGCTGGATACGCGTGTCGCAGAACTGGGCGGGCGAGGCGTGGGGCCATATGGCAATTCCGCGCATCGGACAGGAAGTGATCGTGCACTATCTGGACGGCGATTGTGACCAGCCGGTGATCGTCGGCCGCACGTACCGGGCGACCAATCTGCCGCCCTATGAACTGCCGCGGCACAAGACGCGGATGACGATCAAGAGCAAATCGCATAAAGGCGATGGATTCAACGAGCTGCGTTTCGAGGACGAGCTTGATCAGGAAGAGATCTACGTCCACGCCCAGAAAGACCAGAACATTCATGTCAACCACGACGAAACCACTTTCGTCGGCCGTGACCGCAAAGAAAACGTCGAACGCGACGAGGCGCTGAGCGTTGGCCGTGATCGGCATGACACCATCAGCAACGACGACCTTCAGGATATCGGCCATGACCAGGCCCTGACCGTCGGACGCGATCAGGTGGTCGCCATTGAACGAACGCAACAGACCACGATAGGCAAGGACCGCCTGGAAACCGTCGGCAACCATCGCCGCGACAGGACCGCCGCCAATCACACGGTGGAGATCGGTGGCAATGCCGAACATACCGTGCAGGGTCATCATCGCCTCGAGGCAGGCGAGGCGATCATGCACAAGACCCGGCGGCATCAAGTCGATGCGGAATCCATCAGTTTCACCACGCCTGGCGGCGTCCTTACGCTTGACGCCAAGGGACTGACGTTCAACGGCGCGGCCGTGCAGCTTCGGGCCGGCAGCATCGATCTCGCGGGCGGCAACGCAGGCCAGGCGGTCAGCCTGCCCAGCCTTCTCAATCCCGGAGAACAGGCCGATTGCGTGGAGCGCGCCAAATGAGCGCGGAGCTCCTGCATCGTTACATTGAAGAGGTACGCAGCCCCGCCGACTATCTCCACCTGCTGATCGATCCGTTGGCCGGATGTATTGACGACCATCCACTCAGTGCGTTTCGACTTAAGGAGGCCTTGGGCGAGGAAGCCCTTGCCATCGTGCCGCGTGCAGATCTTGTCCATGCGCCGCAGGAGTGCCCGTTGGTCGTGACCTTGGCCCGGCCGGGCCACCCCTTCGACGGAGAACGCTTCGCGGCGACCCACGCGTATGCCGCCGAAGCATCGCCAGGCGGCAAGCGCTATATCTGCGGCTGGATCATCGCCGGGGAAGACGCCACTTCGGTTGCCCGGCACCTGGCGAATCGCTGTCGGGTCAACGACTCCGAGCAAGTCCGGATCTGGCCCATGTTCGAGCCGCTGCGAATGGAATTACTGGCCGGGTCCCTGAACCATGACATCGGCCGCTGGCTCTGGCCCATCAAGGAATGTGTCCTTCCCTCCAGCAGTGGCAGGGTCTTTCGCTTGCGCGGCGCTCATGGCGACGGCCCGCCCGCCTGGAGCACGGAAGCCCTCGGCGCGCAGCACGACGCCCCCGCCGTGGCCGCGGTACTCGTGGCCTGGCAGCGACTATCCAGCCAACCCATGAGCCCTGGACTGTTGCAGCAGGCGCCGAGGCACTGGGCCGGCCCAGGCTTACCCGAAGGCGCGGCCGCCAAGGCCCTGCATCATCTACGTGAAGCACGCCGGCTCGGCCTGCCTCCCGGTGAGGATCGCATCGTTTTCGCCCTGCACAGCCTCACGGTCCATCCCCATTGGGACACTCACCCGCAACTGCGCCCACATATCGTCCAAGCCCTCGCCAGCAAGACCCCGCTGGCCGACGCGTTGGCGCGGATCGAAGACTGGACATGGCAACGCGCACTGCACGAACTGACTGCGGAACCCGGAGGCTGATTCAATGGCTGGCTATTCAAAACAAGTCGCGCAAGCCGTGCGCGAAACCTCGCCCGTGCCTTATGGCAGCTGCAAGACCTGCGAACGCGTGGGGATGCCCGTCCTGCCGTTGCGCTGGGCGGTAGTGCCCAAGAACAACGCCGTGCGGGCGCTTCGCAAGCTCGGCAACGCCGATACCCAGTTGTCGCTGCGCACACTGCGAGCCGGCTACCTGTACGTCCTGCTCGACCGCAGCGTATGGCAGGCCTATCAGGTCAGCCCGGAGGGCTGCCTTCGCCAGTTCAATCCCTACCAGGCGCCGCACGGAACCCCCGCGCCGCTGGCGAAGCAATGCGTGACCCAGGGGCACGATATCCGTTCCTCGTTCATCCACATCGACACCAGTGCCTATGAACAAGCGCAGATCGCATTCGCCAACGATCCCTGGCCGGTCAGCGTGCTGGACGCCTACAAGACCGGAAACGATGCGCAGGGCAAGAAGCTCGACCCAAGCTATCTCCAGCGGTTCACGACCTATACGCTCGCCAAGCTGAAGTCCGCCCCGCTGCCGGCCGAACACGCGCTGCCGCTGGAACACGGTGACGCGTTGGCGCAGATGGTTGCCGAATACGCGCATGGCTACGAAGATTTCGGTAGCGTGCACGAGTTCCATTCCCGCGCGGACCGTCTCGAAGCCATGGGCATGTATCTGCGCCAGGCGGAAAAGCTCAATGGCCTGGCCACGGGCGTCGCGGGGCTTATGCTGCCCGATCCCATCGGCCTTGCCCAGGAACTCAACGGCCTGGTGCGCGCAGTGCAGACCCAACGCCAGCTATGGGCGCAGGACGAAGCCGGCACCCTCGTCGGCGTGGGCGCGAACCGCCGGTCAGTCAAGCATCTGCGGCCCTACCAATACCTGACCTCGCAATGCCTGCTCGGCATCAAGACGCTCTACGCCAGGCAAGCGGATGCGCAGACTTCCGACAGCGCGACGCCCATGCTCGACTACATGCCGAGCGAATCCGGCACGCCGCCGGTTTTTGGCGATCCGGCCAAGGAGCGCGCCGAGGTCGTCAAGCACAAGACAGACCAGCAGGTCGATCGCCTGCAGAAGCGGTACCACGAACCCGCCCGCAAGGCTTTCCAGGATGCCTACGACACGCAGATGGCCGATTTCCAGCGCGCCATCGACGCGCATGGCAAGGACTGGGCGGCCCAGATCATGGGCTTGGCATGGAAATGCGCCGTACGCCACGACTACGCCGGAACCGACAAATACTCCGCCGTTGCCTGCCTCAAGGCCGTTGCGGCGTCCCTGGCGGGCGGCCCCAGCGAAGCGTTGCCACCGCCCCCGGCGCCAGGATCGACCCCCAAGCCGGAAGTGCTTGGCCCCACCAGCGCGGCATGGAAAGCCCTGCTCGAAGATGCCGCGAGCCCGCTCTACGCGGCGCTGCTCGCGCAGAACGCCGCGTTGCGCAATGCATTCACGCCCATCCTGGGCGCGGGCGCCATGCCCAATGACGCGGGCAAGAAATACTACGACACCATCAAAGCCATCATGGGCTCCAGCGAAATCAACACCTTTCGCGAGCACAACGTGCACGACGCCGTGGATGCGCTGCTCGGCGCGATGCAGAATGCAGCCTCTCGCCTGGACAGACAGCTCAGTGAGGGCGTCAAGGCCGCGATAAGCCATATCCATAGCGGATCCGCGCTGTTTTATGCCGGCGTGCACCTTACCCAGGTGAAGGTGCAGTTGACCGTGGGCGAGTACTACAACCTGCTTTCCGAGCAACTGCACGGCAGCGCCGATCGCGCCGCCCACGCGCTGGGCAAACAGGCGCGCGCCATGCTGTTTGCCGGACTGATCAGCATCCCCAGCCCCGCCGTGCGCAACACACTGATCGAGGTAACCCTTTGGGCCAGGGGAACCGCCGATCAGGTCAAGGCCGAAATCACCAACCTGCGCGCCGCCGCCCAGACGGGCGCCGATAACACCTGGCGCAAGCTCGTTGCCGGTGTCAAGAACCTGGAGCCCCTGGCGGCGCAGGCGCTGCATGACATCCAGATCTCCGCTGCCAGCGCGCGCCTGTTTGCAGGCAGGAGCTTTGCCGGCCTGCGCAGCCTGGCGGGGGGAAGCGCGGACGGCGGCCTGGCGATACTTTCGCTGTACTTCCAGGCGGATACGCTCAAGAACAATCTGGCGGCGATCGATAAGGCCGTGGGGGCCAACCATCCCGAAGCCGTGGCGGCGATGTATGGAGCATCGGTCGGCGTGATGGGTGCGGGATTGGAGGTGGCAGGCTTGGGATTGAAGGTGCCGGCGGAGGCGGCCAGGGCGTTTATACAGCGTGGGGGGATGGCGGAGCCACCAGTGCTGACGCGGGTTATTGGAGTTGGACGCGATTTGGTTAAGACTGCTGGCGTAATTGGGGCACTGGTGGGGATTGCGGATGGCGCACAAAGCGTCATGGCGGCAACGCGGGCCAAAAGTGCGGGCGACACTGACGCACGTAATGCTCATTATGTAGCCGCTAGTTTGTCGGTCTTCGGCGCCGCGATTGGTGCTAACGCGGTCATGCTAAACGCTACCGCCTTAATAGGCGGTAGCCTGGTGCTTGGCCCCCTAGGTTGGGCGCTGATCTTCAGCCTGACCTCGTACGCGGTGACGCAGTACGCCAAGAGCCAAGAATCTGCCCCTCTGGAGCGCTGGGCACGTCGCTGCTATTTCGGCGATCACGCGGAGAAACCACCAGTGGCGTGGCTATTGCCAACCGATATGGATACCGCCATCGCCGAACTCAATGCCGCCGTATTGGGCATGGATGTAACGCTGGGCTTCAACAGCGAACTGCGGCTCAAGGACGATGCGGCTCTCGCGCAAACCCCGGTTGAAGACCTGAAAAACGGGGGAGCGCTTGAATCGGGCATCGCCCTGAAATATCGCATCGTGTTGCCTGCCTACGATCCAGTCGTCTCAAGCTACCGTTTTGAACTGATCGTGCAGCGCTTCGGCCTAAGCAGCGGCAGCAACATGCTGCGCGATAAAAGCACCGAGGTCGCGCCGCAAACCCTGGCGTCCGGAGAGCATAACTCCGGCAACAGCGTCTCTCCGATTTCACCGTCACCGCACCGCATCCCCGATTACGTTGCCCAGGCTTCAACCACTCCCACCAAGAAGCAGCCGGTCATCAGCGGAGGCTTTTCCTTGGATGCGTTCCACAGCATCAAGTCGGCCACCCTCGTGATCAGTTACTGGCCCGACAAAAACGATATCGAGGGATTCGCCCGAGTTGAACTAAAGGAGATGGCGCCGTGACGAAGCCGTTGCTCAACCCGCCTTGTAAGGGCTGGCAGCGCGATCTGCCAGGTCCGAATGCCCCCCCTGCGGATGCTCCTGACCTCGTCTTCGAGGTGCCTCATCACTTGGACGAGGTGTTTCTGGAAATCTCACGTCGGGTGATGCGATATAGAGGGCTACCCACTCTGTTCTCCCTGCCACTTGTTTGGTGCTTGATTGTGGGCGTTTGGCTCTACTGGGACGATTGGAGCCTATCGAGCGTGGCAATCATGGCTTTTATGACATGCCTACTAGGGAGTCTGGCCTGGAGTGGAGTTCGACTCGATTTAGCATCCCCTCGCGACGAGCCTATTCGCTTTAATCGCCTACGCCGAAAAATTTACGTCTACAGTTTTCGACATACTTGGCCGAACCCATTCGCACGCTGGTACGTCACGACCGAGGCTTATGACTGGGACGATATTCGAGCCGAATCGTGGAAACTCCGCGGCGCGACGGCGAACGGTATGCTGATAATCAACGAAGGCGTATCCCTGGCTGTCGTCAAACCAGGCACAAACGTGGTGATCGATCGCTTCCATCTTTTCGGCTCGGTGCAGACCTCACTGTGGGCCTACATCTGCACCTACATGCAAAATGGCCCAGAAGCGCTCGAGCCCTGCGACGCGCCCATGCGCGACGCCAACGACACCTACAACCCGATCACCCGACTGGCCCCGAAGGTGCAGTGGCCCGAGGCAATGGATATCGAATCGCGGACGGCGCCATGAACTTCGCGCTGACTCCGCTGCAGTTGCGCCGCATCCCCAATGACATTGCGCGGTGCTCGGCCACTCCCACTGACAATCTGCCATTCATCAGTGACGGCTCTTCCTTGAATGCGTTCTGCAACGTGGAGTCGGCCATCCCGGTGATCAGCTACTGGGCGAACAAGGGGATAAAGAGGGATTTGCCCGAGTTGAATCAAAGGAAATGACCTCGTGACGAAGCCCTTGCTGAATCCGCCCTGTAAGGGCTGGCAACGTGATCTGCCCGGTCCGAATGATCCTCCAGCCGAGGCACCTGACATCGTTTTTGGTGCCCCCAATCATCTGGATGAAGTTTATTTGGAGATTGCTCGCCGTTCGATTAGCGTCCGTGGATTTCTATTTTTCCTAGGGCTCTTCTGCTGGGGCTTCGTTCTTTGGACTGTCGTTACATCAGGATTTATTAGCGACTTGGTAACCTTCGATCCCACACAGCTAATCGTGTATCTTTCATTCGCTGCCTTTTTATTAATATCACTGTCAATGCTACGCATTGATTTTTCCGTTCCCCGCAGCGAACCCATCCGCTTCAATCGGGCCCGGCTCAAGGTCTACGTTTACGGATTCCATTTCGTGTGGTGGAACCCCTTTACGCGCTGGTACGTCACCACCAAATCCTACGACTGGGACGACCTTCGCGCCGAAGCCTGGAAGCAACGCGGCGCGACGGCCAACGGCGGTTTGGTGATCAACGAAGGCGTATCCCTGGCTGTCGTCAAACCAGGCACCAACCACGTAATCGACCGCTTCCATCTTTCCGGTTCGGTGCAGACCGCGCTGTGGGCCTACATCTGCACCTACATGCAAAAAGGTCCGCAAGCGCTCACCCCCTGCGACGCGCCCATGCGCGACGCCAACGACACCTACAACCCGATCACCCGACTGGCCCCGAAGGTGCAGTGGCCCGAGGCGATGGATATCGAATCGCGGACGGCGCCATCCTCGTCTTCCGGCGCGGATGCCGCCGGCGTTTTTCTCTGTGGGCAATCGCTGGAATCCCGATGAACCAACCCCTTATTGTCCTGGGCGACACCACCACGCACGGCGGCGCCGTGCAAAGCGCCACGACCGGCTTTACCGCGAACGGCATTGCCGTGGCCGGCCATGGGGATACCGTGCTTTGCCCGGCGCACGGCATTGTCACGATTCAGGCGGCGCCAAACGGCCTGCGCGGGAATGGCAAGACGCCAGCGCATGCCGGCGACACGACCACTTGCGGCGCCACGCTCATCGCCTCCCAGCGTGGCGTCAGCGTGCAGGCATGATTCCGGGGAACTCGCGGGACAGCCCGCCAGGCCCATCCGCCCGCAGCAACTGCTCCATGCGATGCTGCAGCCACTGCTCCGTCTCGCCCAGCGTGGCCCCTTGCAGCCACAGCGTGCGCACGGACAGCATCGGCAAGGCCAGGTCCGCGCAGGGCACCGGCGTCAGCGTGGTGCGAAAGCTCTCGTACTCGGCGATGTTGAGCGGCAGGATCGCCCACCCCAGCCCGTCCGCCACCATGCCCGCAATGCTGTAGAAACTGTCGGTGCGCCACACCGACGGGCTCAGCACCAGGTCGTCCACCCCTTCCATCTGCATGACCAGTTGCCGGTGCCGCGCCAGGTCCTTGCGCGTCACCTGCGGCAGCGACGCCAGCGGATGCCCCGCCGCCACGTAAATTCCCTGCGCCACCGTGCCCAGATAGTGATGCGCGAAGTCGCCGCCCGGATCGCCCCGGTCGAAGTGGAACGCGATGCTTGCCCGGCCCTGACGCACGTAGTCGGCCACCTCGGTCGCCGTGCCGTTCAACTGCGTCAGTTCCAGCGCCGGAAACCGCGCCGCCAGTTCGACCACCAGCGCGCCCAGCACCAGGTAGGGCAGCGCCTCGTCCAGCGCGATGGACAGCCGTGCGTCTTCACCGCCCGCGAACGACAGGGCCCGCTGGGTCAGGCCGCCCGCCTGCCGCAGCAGCTCCCGGGCTTCCTGCAGCATCACCTCGCCCGCGGGTGTCAGCACCGCGTTGCGGCGCGAGCGGTCGAACAATTCCACGCCCAGGTCGGCCTCCAGCAGCGCCACCGACGAGCTGACCGCCGACTGCGCGCGGCCGATCCGCCGGGCCGCCGCGGAGAATGACCCGGCTTCGGCGGCGGCCACGAATTGCCGGAGCTGGTCCAAGGTCCATTGCATGCGATCTCTCCTTTGATCCATCGATTTTATAGATGGATTCCAACTTTTTTGGCGCAACCAGACAGATGGATAATGCCTGCCCCGAGGTCCTGCCGCACCGGACCCGGCATTCACAGGAGTAGAACCATGCAGCGGACCTTTACGAACGCTGTCGCCCCGGCCGCCCCCGGCCGCTGGCTGGTGCTGGCCATCGTGTCCAGCGCCTTGTTGCTGATCGTCGTGGACATGACGGTCCTGTACACCGCCCTGCCCCGCCTCACCCATGAACTGGGTGTCACCGCGTCGGCCAAGCTCTGGATCGTGAACGTGTACGCGCTGGTCGTGTCCGGCCTGCTGCTGGGCATGGGCACGCTGGGCGACCGGCTGGGCCACAAGCGGCTCTTCATGATGGGACTGGCGGTGTTTGGCATGGCCTCGCTCACCGCCGCCTATTCGCCGGGCGCCGCCACGCTGATCGCGGCGCGCGCGCTGCTGGCCGTGGGCGCCGCCATGATGATGCCCGCCACCTTGTCCATCCTGCGCCTCACCTTCGCCGACGAGCGCGAGCGCGCCGTCGCCATCGGCGTCTGGGCCTCGGTGGCCTCGGGCGGCGCGGCGCTCGGTCCCGTCGTGGGCGGCATCCTGCTGGAGCACTTCTGGTGGGGTTCGGTGTTCCTCATCAACGTCCCGATCGTGCTGCTCGCGCTGCCGCTGGCCTGGCGCTTCATCCCGGCCAGCCATCCCGACGCGTCGCGTCCCTGGGACCTGGCCGGATCGCTGCAGGTGATGGCGGGGCTGATCCTGTGCGCCTACGCGCTCAAGGAACTGGGCCGCGCGTCCCCGTCGTGGCTGCACGCGGGCCTGGCCTGCGCGGCGGGCGCAGCCATGCTGGCCGTCTTCGTGCGCCGCCAGCGCCGCCGGCCCTATCCGCTGATCGACTTCGCCATCTTCCGCAACGCCGCGTTCAGCTCCGCCGTGGCCGCGGCGCTGTTCGCCGCCGCCGCGCTGCTGGGCATGGAACTGGTGTTCAGCCAGCGGCTGCAACTGGTGCTGGGCATGTCGCCGATCCAGGCGGCCCTGTTCATCCTGCCGCTGCCGCTGGCGGCCTTCGTGGCCGGTCCGTTGGCCGGCCTGCTGCTGGGCCGGGTCGGCAGCAAGCGCCTGCTGTTCCTGGCGCTGCTGGTGTCGGGCGCGGGCATGGGCGGCTACCTGCTGACCTACGATGGCGCGGTCATGCCGCAGCTGGTCAGCCTGAGCGTGCTGGGGCTGGGCATCGGCGCCACCATGACGGCCGCCTCCAGCACCATCATGCAGAGCGCCACGCCCGAGCGCGCCGGCATGGCCGCCTCGATCGTGGAAGTGTCGTACGAGCTGGGCGGCGCGCTGGGCGTGACGCTGATGGGGTCCATCCTGTCCGGCGTCTATGCGCAGTCGCTGTCCGTGCCGGCCGGCGTGGGCGAAGCCACCGCCGCCCGCGACAGCCTGGATGAAGCGCTGATCGTCGCCGAAAGCCTGCCGGCGGACCTGGCGGCCACGCTCACGGCGCTGGCGCGCGGCGCCTTCGAAACCGGCTACGCGGCGGTAATCGCCACCGCCACCGTCATGCTGCTGGCCACCGCCGCCTTCGTGCTGCTGAACCGCGCCCGCCGCGCGACGCAGCCAGGCTGACGGCTCCGCCGCGAGCGGGCGCTCGGCGCCCGCCGTCCACTGCCCGCGCGGGCGAGCGCGTTCAGCCGTTGCGGAACGCGTGGTCCATGTCCGCGATCAGGTCTTCCTCGTGTTCCAGCCCGATCGAAATCCGGATCAGTCCCTCCGACACGCCGGCGGCATCGCGCTCGGCCGCCGGCACGCCCGAGTGCGTGGTCGACGCAGGATGGCACACCAGCGTCTCGGTCCCGCCCAGGCTGACCGCCGACCGGAACAGGTGCAGCGCGTTGATGAACCGGAACGCCCGCTCACGCCCGCCGTCCAGCACGAACGCGAAGGTCGATCCCGGCCCCGTGCACTGGCGCTTGTAGACCTCCTGGAAGGCGCGGTCCGCGATCAGCTCCGGATGGTAGATCTGCACCTTCTCGTGCGGATTGCCCGACAGCCACTGCGCTACCTTGGTCGCCGTGCGGGCCGCCTGCTTCATGCGCAGTACCACCGTTTCCATCGACCGCGTGATCATCCAGCAAGAATGCGGATCCAGCTGCGAACCGAACGCGCTGCGGATCGCGCGCACCTTGCGGATCAGGTCCTTGCTGCCCGTGACCGCCCCCGCCACCAGGTCGCTGTGGCCGCCCACGTACTTCGTCAGCGAATACACCGACAAGTCCACGCCGTGCTCGGCCGGCTTCTGGAAGATCGGTCCCAACAGCGTGTTGTCGCACACCGAGATCGGACGGTAGCCATGGCGCGTCTCGAACGCGTCCAGCTCGTTCTTCATGGCCTCGAAATCAAATAGCGCGTTGGTGGGATTGGCGGGCGTCTCGACGTAGAACAGCTTCACCGGCCCCTTGGCGGCGGCCTCTTCCAGCGCCGCGCGCATGCGCTTGGGCGACAGCCCGTCCGCCACCACGTGCGAACCGATGCCCCACTCCGGGAAGATCTTGCCGATCAGCGTTTCTGTTCCGCCATACAGCGGCACTGACTGCACGAGCTGGTCGCCCGGCCGCAGAAAAGCCATCAAGACCGCGCTGATCGCCGACATGCCGCTGGACGTCACCGCCGCATCCTGCGACCCGTCCAGCAGCGACAGGCGGTCTTCCACGATCTCCAGGTTCGGATGGTTGAAGCGGCTGTACACCAGCCCCGCCGTTTCCCCCTGCGGCAAGGGCTTGCGGCCCGACACCAGGTCGAAGAACGCCGCCCCGTCCTCGGCCGAGCGGAACGCGAACGTCGACGTGAGGAACACCGGCGGCTTGACCGCCCCTTCCGACAGAAAGGGGTCGTAGCCGTAGGACATCATCTGCGTTTCCGCGTGCAGGGGACGGCCGAAGATGTCCTTCTTGTGATAGCTCGAGTAAGTCATGGAGTGCCTCTTTCTGTTCGGTTCCAGCCAACCGGGCAGGCGCGTCGTGCATGCGGTAAACGATAGCGCCGAGACGGGCGGGATGCATTGCCGTGTGTGACCTGGGACGATGACCCGCGGCGCCCGCCGATACGCTCGGCCATCTCGCCGGAGACCGGCCCGCAGCGCCCCCCTGTTCGCTGTTTTGTATTTTTTATGTACTGAAAAACAAAAAAATACGAGGGTAATCACTAGCTATTCCGCCGACTTTCGTCGCTCTATAAACACACATTGTTTTTTTTATGTGTTTTTAAAATGAAAATCGCACTGATTGGATGCGGCGAGGTCGGCCACTGCTACACCCGCGCCTGGACCGCCGCCGGACACGCCATCATCGGCATCTGCGAACTGCGCGCGGACGACGAGATGGTGGAACGCGCCCGCGCCGCGGGCGCCGCCCTGCACGCCGAACCCGGCCCCTGGATGGCGGAGGCGGACGTCGTGGTGTCGGCGGTCTATGGCTACAACGCGGCCGAAGTCGCCCGGCAGGTCTTTCCGCATCTGCGCGCGGGCGCCGTCTACGCCGACTTCACCACCGCCAGCGCCGCGGACATGCAGGCCGCGGCGCAAGCCGCCGCCGGCCGGCCCATTGAATTCACCGACGTGGCGATCATGGGCGCCATCGCCCTGCTGGCCGAAAAGACGCCGCTGCTGTGCGCGGGCGGCGGACAGCAGGTGGTGACGGCGCTGGGCGAAAGCGCGGGCGCGCCCGTGCGCTTCATCGACGGCCAGCCCGGCGACGCGGTGCGCCTGAAGCTCTTGCGCAGCGTGATGACCAAGGGCATGGAAAGCCTGGCCGTGGAATGCATGGTGGCGGCCGAGCGCATGGGCCTGCGCGAATCGCTGTACGAAGTGCTGGCCGATATCGACCGCACGCCGCTGACCGCATTCATGGACTCCTTCGTCCGCTCGCACGTGCTGCACGCGCCGCGCCGGCTGGCCGAGGTGCGCGAAGCCCGCGACCAGCTCCATGAAGCGGGCCTAGAGCCGCTGGTGCTGAACGGCGTCGAACAGCTGTTTGACCGGACCACGCGCGGCATCGAGGCCGCGCGCGCCCGCGGCGAGGCCCCGGCGCCCGACTCCGTCGAGGCCCGCCTTGCCTGGCTGACCACCCTGGCCCGCCAGCACTGACTCCCCCACCGCGCCAGAGAGCGCGGTCCCGAATCTGCATAACACCGTGTGAGGAAGACAATGAAACTGTTCAAGAAACTGCTGGCCGCGACGCTGGTGCTGGGTTGCGCCGCCGCGCAGGCCGCCGACCTGGGCAAGGGTCCCATCACCCTGATCTCGCCCTTTCCCCCGGGCGGCGGCACCGATACGCTGACGCGCATGATCGGCAGCGCGATCGGCCAGGACACCGGCTGGAACATCGTCGTGGAAAACAAGCCGGGCGCGGGCGGCAACCTGGCGCTGGACGCCACGGCCCGAGCCAACCCGGACGGCCACACGCTCGTCATGGCGCAGACCGACAACATCGTGCTGAATCCGTGGCTCTACAGCAAGCTCAGCTACGACACCTTCAAGGACTTCAAGCCGGTCGGACCGGTAGCCTCGTCCCCCAGCGTCTTCGTGGTGCTGCCGGATTCGCCCTTCAAGACCGTGGGCGACGTGGTGAAGGCCGCCCAGGCGCGCCCCAACCAGGTTTCGCTCGGCATTCCGGGCATCGGCGGCACCGGCGACCTGACCGGCTACCTGTGGCGCAAGGCGGCGAACATGGAGCTGATGCACGTGCCCTACCGCGGCTGGAGCCAGGCGTTCCCCGACCTGGCCAGCGGCCGGATCGATATGTATGTGGGCTCGGTGGCGTCGCTGCTGCCGCAGATCCGCGGCGGCAAGGTCCGCGCGCTCGCCGTGGTTGCGGATCAGCGGTCCCCGGCCCTGCCCGACGTTCCGACCTTTCCCGAAAGCGGCTTCAAGACCATCAACCAGTCGATCTGGTGGGGCCTGATGGCGCCCGGAAAGACCCCCGACGACGTGATCGCCGTCCTGAACGAGAAACTGCGCCGTGTCCAGTCGAACCCCGAACTGGTCAAGAAGCTGGAAGACGCCGGCTACAGCGTCATGACGGGCTCGCCGCAAGACCTGGCCCGCCAGCACCGCGCGGACCACGACGCCTTCGGCAAGGTCGTGCAGGAAGCCGGCATTCCCAAGCAGTAGCCAGAACGTACCCATTTTGTGATCAGGAGCAATGATGATCGGCTTTGAAATCCACCCCCGCCAGCGCGCGGTCAGCAAGGAACTCGTCGACAAATTCCGCCAGGTGCCGGTCGCCAACGTCAGCGACTGCATGTCGCGCATGACGGCCGGCGGCGCGCGCCTGCGGCCCATGCACGACGGCCATCCGCTGGCCGGTCCGGCCCTTACCGTGCGCACGCGCCCCGGCGACAACCTGCTGGTGCACAAGGCCCTGAGCCTGGCGCAGCCGGGCGACGTCATCGTGGTGGACGCGGGCGGCGACCTGACCAACGCCATCATCGGCGAGATCATGACGACCTACGCCGAGTCGCGCGGCATCGCCGGCATCATCATCAACGGCGCCATCCGCGACTGCGGCACGATCCGCCGCAGCGCCTTCCCCGTCTTTGCAGCGGGCGTCACGCACCGCGGGCCGTACAAGGACGGACCGGGCGAGATCAATTGCGTCGTCGCGCTGGACGGCATGACGATCGCCCCGGGCGACCTGATCCTGGGCGACGAGGACGGACTGCTCGCGGTGCCCTACGAGCAGGCCGAGGCCATCTACCAGGCGGCCGCCGCCAAGCACGACGTGGAAACCAAGATGCTGGCGGACATCGCCGCCGGCACCCTGGACACGTCCTGGATCGACGCCCGCCTGCGGACGCTGGGCTGCTCGGGAGTCTGATCATGAGCGTCCCGGCAGACAGCAGGCCCGGCTTGCGCATCGCGCGGCTGGATCTCTGGATCGATCCGGCGTTCGACGCCGCGATCGGGCAGGATGCGGCGCTGAGCCTCCAGGTGCTGCCCGCCCAAGGTGAAGCCGTGACGGCGGCGGGCCTGGCCGGCGCGCACGCCTACCATGTCAGCGCGGCCAAGGACGAAGTGCCTGCCCGCTGGCAGGTATCGGCGGACCTCCTGGCGCAGTGCCCCCAGCTGCTGTGCGTGTCGTCGGGCGGCGCCGGCTACGACACCGTCGACGTCGCGGCCTGCACCCGGGCCGGCGTGGCGGTCGTGAACCAGGCCGGCGCAAACGCCGCGTCCGTCGCGGAAATGACGTTTGCCCTGCTGCTGTCGCTGGTCAAGCGGCTGGGCGAGTCCGAGGCCGCGCTGCGGGCCGGCACGGCCGTCAGCCGCGAGGCGCTGATGGGCCACGAGATCGAGGGCCGCGTGCTCGGCCTGGTCGGCATCGGCGAAATCGGACGCAAAGTGGCCAGGATCGCGGCGGGCTTCGGGCTGCGGGTCATCGCGTGCGACCCGCTGGTTTCGCCGGAGCAGATCCGCGAGCGCGGCGCGGAGCCCGTCTCGTTCGATGCCCTGCTCGCGCAGGCCGACATCGTCAGCCTGCACTGTCCGCTGGATGGCGTCACCCGCGGCATGTTCGACGCCGCCGCGTTCCGGCGCATGAAGCGCGGCGCGCTGTTCATTTCCACCGCGCGCGGCGGCATCCATGACGAAGACGCCCTGCTCGCCGCGCTTGAGTCCGGGCATCTGTCCGGCGCCGGGCTGGATGTGTGGAAGGTGGAACCGCCGCCTCCCCGCAGCGGGCTGCTGCAGCGCGCCGACGTGGTCGCCGCCTTCCATACGGGCGGCGTCACGCACGAAGGCCGCCGCAAGGTGGCGCAGGGCTCGGCCTCGCAGATCATGGACATGCTGGCCGGCCGCAAGCCGCCCCGCCTGCTCAATCCCGAGGTCTGGCCGCGCTTTCTGCAGCGACTGTCGCAATGCGGCGTCCCGGTGCAGAACAGCTAGCGGGCGCGCCCGCCAGGGCGGCCGGCGTACAGCCGGCGCGCCGCTGCGGGCCGGTTCCCGTTGGTATAGTCCAACGTTTGAAATCCGGAATGGCAGGCTGTCATGTCGAGCGCCAGTGATTACGTATACGGAGAATTGCGCCGCCGCTTGATGGCAGGATCCTTCCTGCCCGGCGAACCGCTGCGCGAAGAGCACATCGCCACTCAGCTCTCCGTGAGCCGCACGCCCGTGCGCAACGCCATCGAACGGCTGATCGCGGACGGCCTGGTCACGCGCGAAGGGCGGCGCGGCGCGGTCGTGCTGGGCTGGCAGGACCGCGACATCGACGAAGCCTTCGAGCTGCGCATGCTGCTCGAGCCCTACTCGGCGCAGGCGGCCGCCGAACGCGCCACGCCGGAACAGATCCAGGAACTCGAGCGCATCAACCAGTGCATGCTCGACGCGGTCAATTCCGACGCCCCCGATCACGTCGCGCAGGTCCAGCACTACAACAACCTCTTCCATCACACGCTGCTGGAGGCCGCGCAGTCGGCCCGGGTGCGTTCCATGGTCGAAAACCTGCTGGACATGCCCATCATCATCGGCTCGTTCTACTTCTACGGGCGCGACGACATGCTGCGCAGCGTGGAACACCATCGCCAGATCATCGCCGCGCTGCGGGCGCGCGATCCGGAATGCGCGCAGATCGCCATGCGTTTCCATCTGGCCGCCACCCATCTGCTCTTCCGCACGCACCGGAAGGACAAGAAGACGGGCGGGTAAACCCCAGCCATTCCGTCACGCATGACGCGCGGGCCGGCTGACATCCGGCCCGCGGCGTTTCCACGCCCCGCGTTTCTTCGGCCGGCGTTTCGACGCCCGGCGTATCGACGCCCGGCGTGTCGACGCCCGGCGCTTCCACACACCCCGTATCGCTATCACAGAATTCGCGATTCCGTATTGGACTAGCGCAAGGCGCGGCCCCAGACTTTGCGCATGGCACGTAGCGGCAAGCGCCGGCATTCCACCGGCTGTCCTACGCAACAACAAACCCCATGCCAACCGGAGACCGCGCACATGCAGCGTTATGGCTTGTTCATCAATGGGCAGAGCGTTCCGCCCGTCCAGGGCCGCATGCTGGCCGCCCACAATCCCTACACGGGCGACGCGTGGGCTGAAATCCCCGACGCCTGCCCCCAAGACGTCGACCGCGCCGTCAAGGCGGCCGAACAGGCGTTCGAGCAGACCTGGCGCCACACCGCCGGCATCAAGCGCGCGCAGTGCATGCTGCGCCTGGCCGAGCTCATCGAGCAGAATGCCGACCGGATGGCCCGCATCGAATCCACCGACAACGGCAAGATCATCCGCGAGACCCGCCCGCAGATGGTGTGGGTCGGACGCCAGCTGCGCTACTACGCCGGCTATGCCGACAAGCTCTACGGCCGGCAGATTCCGCTGGACCAGCCCGATACGCTGGACTACCTGAGCCTGGAGCCCTTTGGCGTGGTGGCACTGATCACGGCCTGGAATTCCCCGCTGGCGCTGCTGGCCAACAAGCTGGCTCCCGCCCTGGCCGCGGGCAATTGCGTAGTAGTCAAGCCCAGCGAGCACGCGTCCGCGTCGACGCTGGAATTCGCCAGCCTGGTGCAAGCGGCCGGCTTTCCGGACGGCGTGTTCAACGTGGTCACGGGCGGCGCCGATACGGGGCGCGCGCTGGTCGAGCATCCCGGCGTCGCGCTGGTCAGCTTCACGGGCAGCCCGGGCGTGGGCGCCGAGATCGCGTCCATGGCCGGCCGGCGCCTCACGCCCGTGAAGCTGGAGCTGGGCGGCAAATCCCCCAACATCATTTTCGACGACGCGGACCTGGACAAGGCCGTCGTGGGCGCGCTGGCCGGCATCTTCGGCGCAACCGGCCAGACCTGCGTGGCGGGTTCCCGGTTGCTGGTGCAACGCGGCGTGATGGACCGCGTCCTCACGCCCCTGACCGAGCGCGCCCGCCAGATCCGCATGGGCAATCCGCTGGACACCGCCACCGAGATGGGCACCGTCGCCAACAAGCCGCAGTTCGACCGCATCCTCGCCACCATCGAGCGGGCCCGGAGCGCCGGCGCAAAGCTGGTGACCGGCGGGCAGCGCGCCAAGGGCCCGGGGCTGGAGAATGGCTATTTCATCGAGCCGACCATCTTCGCCGGCGTGGACAACGGCAGCGACCTGGCGCAGGAAGAAGTGTTCGGGCCCGTGCTGGCGGTGATTCCCTTCGACACCGAGGAAGACGCCATCCGCATGGCCAACGGCACCCGCTACGGACTGGCGGCCGGTCTCTGGACCCGCGACCTGAACCGGGCCATGCGCGTGTCGCGCGCGATGCGGGCAGGCTCGGTCTGGGTCAACACCTACCGCGCCATCGCCGCCCAGGCGCCCTTCGGCGGCTTCAAGCAATCGGGCATCGGCCGCGAACGCGGCGAGGCCGGGCTGCACGAATACCTGACCACGCGCAACGTGATGATCGATTTTTCCGAAGCGGTCCGCGACCCCTTCGCCATCCGGACCTGAGCCGATCGAGCCAGGCCACCCCTGCCAAAGGAAGAGACATGATTGCAAGCAAGAAGGAGGCCCGGCCTCCGAGGCGCCGCATCCTGCGCGCCACCCTCGCCTGCGTGGCGCTGACGGCGGCCCTGCCCCTGTGGCAGACCGCACACGCGGCCGCGCCCTGGCCCAGCCAGCCCATCCGCATGGTGGTGCCGTTCCCGCCGGGCGGCTCGGTGGATACGGTCGCGCGCACGCTGGGCCAGGCCCTGCAGGAACAGCTTGGCCAGCCGGTCATCATCGAAAACAAGCCCGGCGCCAGCAGCGTGCTGGGCGCCCGCTACGTCAAGCAGGCGGAGCCCGACGGCTACACGCTGCTGCTCAACGCGTCGCTGCAGGTCGCCAATCCGCTGCTGCTGGATACCGTGAGCTACGACGCGCTCAAGGACTTTGCGCCCGTCACCGAGATCGGCGCGCAGCCGCAACTGGTGCTGGTGCGCAAGGACAGCCCCTACCAGACCCTGAAGGACCTGGTGGCGGGCGCCAAGGCCAAGCCCGGCGAGCTCACCTGGGCCATCGCCGCCTACGGCGCGGCGGGGCATCTGGCGTGCGAGCTGGTCAATGAGCAGGCCGGCGTGAAGATGGAGGTCATTCCCTACCGTGGCGGCGGCCCGGCCCTGGTCGACCTGATGGGCGGCCAGGTCACGGCAATGACCGAACCCATGGCGTCCGCCTTCCCCCACGTCAAGGACGGCAAGCTACGGGCGCTGGCGGTCACCAGCAGCCAGCGCGTCGCGGCGATTCCCGACATTCCCACGGTGGCCGAGGCCGGCTACGCCGGCTTTGACATGCCGAGCTGGTATGGCATCTGGGCGCCCGCCGGCACGCCGCAGCCCGTCATCGACAAGGTCTACGCGGCCACGCGGGAAGCGCTGAAGAACCCCGCGGTCAAGGCAAAGTTCGAGGCCCTGTCGTTCATCCCGGTCGGCTCCACCCCGCAGGAATTCGCCGCCTTCCAGGCCAATGAATACCAGACCTACGAAAAGGTCATCAAGGTCATCAAGTCGCGCGGCGCGAACGCCGCGCCGCGCACCTGAAAACATCAAGGAGACACCGCATGAAGCAGAACGAAACGGAAGTGCTGGGATTCATCGGCCTGGGCGTCATGGGCGGCCCCATGTGCGCCAACCTGCTGAAAAAGGCCGGCCGCAAGGTCGTGGCGCACGACACGGTGCAGGCCGCGGCCGGCGAGGCTGCCGCCCACGGCGCCGAACTGGCCGCCGGCGTGGCGCAAGTGGCGGAAAAGTCGGACATCGTGTTCCTGTCGCTGCCGTCGATCGACCAGGTGGAGTCGGTCTGCCAGGCCATCCTGGCATCGCCCCGCCGGCCGTCGCTGATCGTCGACATGAGCACCAGCAATGTGTCGCGCACGCGCGCCCTGGCCGAACAGCTGGCCGCCGCGGGGATCGCCTTCGTCGACGCGCCCGTGGCCCGCACCAAGCAGGCCGCCGTCGACGGCAAGCTGTTCATCAGCGTGGGCGGTTCGCAACAGGATTTCGAGCGGGTCGCGCCCTACCTGAACTGCATGGGCAGCGACGTGCTGCACTGCGGAGAAACCGGCAGCGGCCAGATCGTCAAGATCCTGAACAACTACATGGTGTTCATGACGGTCAACGCGCTGTCCGAGGCCATCACCATCGGCCGCCAGGCCGGCATGGACGCCGAAAAGCTGCTGGCGCTGCTGTCGCAAGGGTCGGCCGACAGCTTCGTGCTGCGCAACCACGGCATGAAGTCGCTGGCCAAAGACGACTTCCCCGAGAAGACATTCCCCATGACCTACGCCATCAAGGACTGCGCGCTGGCGCTGGACCTGGCCAGGGAGGGTGGCTTCAGCCCGCGCATCGGCGCCTACACCCACGACATGATGTGCCGGGCGCGCGACGCGGGCTACGCGCAAAACTACCACCCGGCCGTCATCCGGCTGATCGACGGCCGCGTCAAGGCCGACCTGCCCGGACAGGTCTGAGCCACCGCAACCCATGCCTGCCGCCCAGCCTTCCCTGCCCGCCGGCGCCACGCGGACGCTGGCCGCCTTCGCCAGCGGCCTGCGCTACGCGTCGATTCCGGAAGCGGTCATCGGCAAGATGAAGACCAGCCTGATCGACAGCATCGGTTGCTGCCTGTACGGCATCTCGCTCCCCTGGACCCGCCATGTGCTGGCCATGGCGCGCGAAGACGGCTGCCTTCCGGCGGCGGCCGTCTTCGGCGCCGGCGTCGGCACCAGCCCGGGCAACGCGGCGCTGGTCAACGCCACGGCGGGACACGCCTTCGAGCTGGACGACATCCACAAGGAATCCATCGTCCATCCCGGCTCGCTGGCGCTGCCCGCCATCGCCGCGCTGGCCGGCCAGGCCGGTCCGCGCACCGGCCGCGACTGGCTGGCGGCGCTGGCGGCGGGATATGAAATCGGCGCGCGCGTGGGCAACGCCGCGACCATGCAACTTTTCTTTCGCGGCTTTCATCCGCAGGGAACCTCGGGCTGCTTCGTGGCGGCCGCCGCCGCCGCCCGCGTGCTGGGGCTGGACGCGGACCAGACCCTCCACACCTACGGCATCGCCGGCTCGCAGGCGGCGGGCCTGATGGCCGCGCAGGAAGGCGCCATGGTCAAGCGGCTGCATGCCGGCCGCGCCGCCCAGGGCGGCGTGATGGCGGCCCTGCTGGCCCGGCGCGGCTTCACCGGCATCGGCAATGTGCTCGAGGCCGACTATGGCGGCTTTCTGAGCACGTATTCGGGCGCCCCCGACGCCGCCCGCCTGACCGACGGTTTGGGCGAGGACTGGGAGGCCGGCAAGATCGGCTACAAGCCCTACGCCTCGGTGACCAGCATCCATGCCGCCCAGGACGCGCTGCGCGCCCTGTGCCGCGACAACGCGCTGGCCGCCGACGACATTGCCCGTATCCGCGTGGGCATCAGCACCATGACGCACGTGCACTGTGCGTGGCCTTACCGCGCCCAGGGCGTGACCGCCGCGCAGATGAACCTGTTCTATGGCCTGGCGGCCATCGCCGTGGATGGGGAAGCCTTCGTGGCCCAGTACCGCGAAGACCGGCTGGACGATCCGCGCCTGCTCGCGCTGATCGGCCGCATCCAGGCCCATGCCGATCCGGAGATCGACGCCATGGGACCGGCCCTGCGCCACGCCGCCCGCGTCGAAGTGCGCACACGCGGCGGCGCGGTCTTGCGGCGCGACATCCTGCACCGGCGCGGCAGCCCGGAAAATCCGCTGTCTCATCGCGACGTGGTCGACAAATTCCGCCTCGTCGCGGCCGCCGTCATCCCCGAGGCCCGCGCCCGCGCCATCGTCGCGATGGTCGAGGACCTGGACGGCCTGCGCGACGCGGCGCCGCTGCTCGCGCTGCTGGCCGAGCCGATCAGTCCGGCCTGATCCGCCGGTTTCAGGCGTCCAGCGCCATGCGCTTTGCCAGATGGCCGACGACGCGCCGGGTCAGGTCGCTGGCGTGCTTATCGCTCCAGATCATTTCCATGCACACCTGCCCCGCGCTTTGCGGCAGCTCGCGGAACACCACGCCCGCAAAGCCCGTGGTCGCGTAGGACGCCGGCGCGACCGACACGCCCAGACCCAGCCGCACCATCTGGAAGATCGTGAGCGGGCTGCGCGCCATGTGGCGGATGTCCGGGCTGAACCCGGCTTCATGGCAGCAGGCGACGATGGCGTCGTAGATGGCCGGGCCGTGTTCGCGGTGCAGGGCCACCATGGGTTCTTCCGACAGCATGGAGAGCTGGAACCCTTCTTTCTGCGCCAGCGGATGCCGGCTGGGCAGCACCGCCACCAGCGGCTCGCGGTGGATGAGCTGGCGCCGCACCTCGGTGCGCTCGGGCCGGGCATGGACGATGCCCACGTCCAGCAGGCCCAGCGACACCGCCCTTACCTGCTCGGCCGACACCATGTCGACCAGCGACAGCGTCACGCCGGGAAATTCCGCATCCACCAGCCGCTGGATGACCGAGACCAGATGGAACAGCGCGGACGTCGCCACACCGATGCGCAGCACGCCCGAGTCGTCATTGCCCGCGCGCACGGCGGCGTTGACCGCGGTGCGCATCTGGTCCAGCAGGATGCGCGTCTCCCGCAGGAACGCCTGGCCGGCCGGGGTGAGCCTGACCTCGCGGCGGGTGCGCTGGAACAGCTGCACCCCCATTTCTTCTTCCAGCGACTTGACGTGCTGCGACAGCGGCGGCTGGGAGATGTTGAGTCTTTCGGCGGCGCGCCGGAAACTGAGCTCTTCCGCGACCGTCACAAAGTAGCGCAATTGGCGCATGTCCATGGCATGACATCTTCTTGTGGGGACCAGGTTACGATCCGCCCTGCGGCGCAGGGCCCCGGGCGGACGGCTGGCTAGCATACTGCGGCCCGCCGTCCTTGCCCATCCCGCCGATGGCCCCCCGTCGCGCCGCGCTCAGCCCAGCAGCTTGGTCAGGTCGCGCACAGGCGTGGACGGCTCCGCCGACAGGAAGGCGTCCAGGATCAGCGTGGTGCGCACTTCAGGCAGCGTCAGGCCGGCATTGGCCTTGAACTTCTCGACGATATCGGCCTGGCCCAGTGCGCGTTCGCCGCTGCCCAGGTTGACGGGCACCTCTTCGCGCACCTGCGTGCCGTCGTGCAGCGTCACCGTCACGGCGCCCGAGAAGAACTTCGGAAACGCCGTCGTTTCCTGGGCGCGGCAGGTGGTGCGCCCGGCCAGCGACAGCAGCGCCGGATCGGCCAGCCGGGCGGGCGCCAGCTCCTGCAGCGTGAAGCGGCCCAGCGCCAGGCAGGCCGCCACCACGAACTGCACGCTGAACTTGGCGTCGTAGTCGCTGCGCGGACGGGTCTTGATGTGCGCCGGCTCGGCCACGATGGGCAGCGTGGCGGCGGGAAGCTCGCATTCGATCGAGCGGATGCGCCCCGCGTCCTGAATGCGGGCCTGGATGCGCAGCGCCGCTTCGGCGCAGCCGTGGATGAAGTGGCATACCGGATAGGGCTTGATGGAGGTTTCCATCAACGTCCATTCATGGCCCAGCGCGCTGATGACCGAATCGGCATCCACCTGGTCGGCGCGCGCCTGCATGTGGGTCTCGTACAGGCCGAACTGGCCCTCGTACGGACGGCGCGGCCCGAAGAACCCTGCCTGGGCCATCTGCGCGGCGGTGATGCCGGCAAAGGCGCCCCAGCCGGGATGCAGGCGCTTCGTCCAGGCGCCGTCCTCCAGGAACACCTGCACGCCCGAGGCGGTGCTGGCCGCGATGCCCTGCGCCGCCACCATCTGCTCTTCGCTCAGCCCCAGCAGCTTGCCGGCCACCAGCGCCGAACTGAAGTGCGACACCACGCCCGTGGCATGGTAGCCCCCCTGGTGAAAGCCGCCCTTGACGGACCGGCCCAGGCGGATGGCGGTCTCCATGCCGATCGCGTACGCGGCCAGCAGGTCGCCCCAGCGCAGGTCTCGGGTCTCGCCCAGGGCCAGCGCCGCGGGCAGGCAGGCCACCGACGGGTGCACGATGGCGCCGGGGTGCGTGTCGTCGAAATCCAGGCCGTGCATCAGGTAGCCGTTGGCCATGGCGGCGTCGCGCGCCTGCAGCGCCGGGCCGCCGCCGATGACCGTGGCGTCGCCGGGCGCGCCGGCCGCGCGGATGCCGGCCAGACCCGGCCCGGAGAAGTCGAACTGGTGCGCGGCGATGCCCAGGCCGATGGCGTCGATGATGTGGAGCAGCGATTTTTCGCGCACGGCGTCCGGCATCGATTCCAGCGTGAGGCCGCGCGCAAAGCGCGCCAGGCCCAGCGCAAGGCTGGAAGACGGGGCGCGCAGGTTGGAAGTTGCATGCATGGTGACCAGGGTTCCAAAGGAGTGGCCGCCGCGCCCGGCGGGCGCGGCGTATGAATGTTCAGGCGGCGGGGTTCTCGTGCAGCACCGCCACCGGCACCGGCAGGTCGCCCGCCAGCCGGGGATAGCGCTTGAGCACCAGCGGGTCGTGCCCCGGCACGAAATGGCTCACCGAGCCGGCCAGCTTGAGCAGCCGCTTGTGCCCGGCCAGCATCTGCTCCACGTCCACCACCACGGGAAACGGAAGCTTCAGCGTCGCGTTGTCGTAATAATGCGCGGCATCGGACGCCAGCACCACCCAGCCGCGCGCGGTATGCACCCGCACCGCCTGCAGCCCCTTGGTATGGCCGCCGATCCGCAGCAGCTCGATGCCGGGCTGCAGCACGGCGTCGCCGTCGTGGAACTCCACGCGGTCCTCGTACAGCCGTCGCACGAACTCGCACACATCGTCCACCGCGAAGGCCCGGCGCAACACCGGCTGGCACATGCAGGGGCCGGTGGCGAACGCCGCTTCGGCCTCCTGCAGGTGAAAGCGCGCGTTGGGCAGCTTGTCCAGGTTGCCGGCATGGTCCCAATGCAGGTGCGTCAGGATCACATCCCGGACCTGGTCGGGATGCACGCCCAGGTAGCGCAGCGCGTCGATGGGGCAATGGTCCAGCGGCCGCCCGCGCTGCGACGCGCCGCGTTCGCCAAAGCCGGTGTCCACCAGGATGGCGGTATCGCCCAGCTTGATCAGCCACACGTAGAAGTCCATGTCCACGGTGCCGTCGTGCGCATCGTGCAGGATGAAATTGTGCGAGGCCGGACGCGTCATGCGCGCATAGCGCAGCGCGTAGACCTCATGGCAGGGTAAGTTGTCGGTCATGGGCGGGCGCCTCCTACGCCCTTATACGCCAAGATAAGCTTGCCTGACGAAATCGTCCTCGAGCAGTTCCTGCCCCGTGCCGGTGCGCACCACCTCGCCGCGCTCCAGCACATATGCCCGGTGCGACAGGCGCATCGCCAGCCGCGCGTTCTGTTCCACCAGCACGATGGAAAGCCCCGTTTCACGGTTCAGCCGTTCGACCGCATGGGCAATTTCCGCGACCACCTTGGGCGCCAGCCCCAGCGACGGCTCGTCCAGCAGCAGCAGCCTGGGTTGGGCCATGAGCGCCCGGCCGATCGCCACCATCTGCTGCTCGCCGCCCGAGAGCGACCCCGCCATCTGGGCGCGCCGCTCCTGCACCCGCGGAAACAGCCCGTAGATGAGATCCAGCGTGCGCCTGCGCGTCGCGGCGCAGCGCGAGGTGTAGGCGCCCAGCTCCAGGTTGTCCAGCACCGTCATGCGGGGGAACAGCCGCCTGCCTTCGGGCGACAGCGCAATGCCGCGGGCGACGCGCCCGGCGGCGGACATGGCGGAGATCGACTGGCCGTCCCAGCGCAGGTCGCCGCGCGCCAGCGTCTTCAGTCCCATCATCGCCTTGAGCGTGGTGGACTTGCCGGCGCCGTTCGATCCCACCAGGGCCACGATCTCGCCCTCGTCGACCCGCAGCGTCACATCGTGCACGGCTTCCAGCTGGCCATAGCAGACCGCGATGGACTGCGCTTCAAGCGTGGGCATAGTCGGGCGCTCCCAGATAGGCTTCGATGACGGCGGGGTTGGCCTGGATCTCCTGCGGCGTGCCTTCGGCGATCTTGCGGCCCTGGACCAGCACGTAGATGCGATGGCACAGTTCCATGACCACGGCCATGTGGTGCTCCACGAACAGCACGGAGATGCCGCGATGCGTGCGCAGCCGCTGCAGCAGCCGGCCAAGCTCGGCGCATTCCTCGCCGTTCAGTCCGGCGGCCGGCTCGTCCAGCAGCAGGATCTTCGGCTTGGTCGCGAAACCGATGGCCACCCCCAGCAGCTTCTGGTGACCATAAGCCAGCCCGCCCGCGGCCACGTGGCGGTACGGGCCCAGGCCCGACAGTTCAAGGATTTCGTCCACCTCGCGCGCCACGCACACCAGCGCCGCGCGGCGTTCACGCGTCGTCACGGCGTGGGTCCACACCGATCCGGGCAGGGTCGAGAGCGCGCCGCGCAACAGGTTCTGCTCCACCGTGGCGCTCTGGTAGACCGACGTGGACTGGAAGGTGCGCGCCAGGCCGCGCCGGACCACCGCGCTGGGCGCCTTGCCCGTGATGTCTTCGCCCGCCAGCACGACCCGGCCGGCGGAGGGAATCAGCGTGCCGCTGATCAGGTTGAAGGCGGTGCTCTTGCCGGCGCCGTTGGGACCGATCAGGCCGACCACCTCGTCGCGCGCCACGTGCAGGTCCAGTTCGCTGACCGCCTGCAGGCCGCCGAACCGCTTGGACAGGCCGCGCACTTCGAGCAGCGGCTGGGATGGGGTTGCGTTCGTCATGCCGATTTCCTTTGCTTGCCCGGCAGCCGCATGCCGGCCAGTCCCTGCGGCAGGAAGCGCAGCATCAGGATCAGCGCCACCCCGTACAGAATGTCCTGCGATTCCACCGCGCCCCGGAACAGCTCGGGCAACGGCGTCATGACCAGCGCGCCGATCAGTCCCCCCAGCAGATGCCTGCGTCCGCCGACGACCATCATGATGATGAGCGCGACCGACAGGTGCATGTTGAAGGACTCCGGCGAGATGTAGCCCACGTAGTGCGCCAGCAACGCCCCGCCCAGCCCGGCGAACACGCTGGCCAGCGTGAAGGCGAAAAGCTGCGTGCGCCGCACGCCGATGCCGCTGGACTCCGCCAGCGCCGGGTTCTCGCCGACGGCGTCCACCGCCTCGCCCGCCGGCGACGCATAGAACCAGCGGAAGAAGGCCAGCACGCCTACCGCGACCAGCGCCGCCAGCGCATAGAAGGCGGCCTTGTCGACGAAGACGTAGCCGGCGATGGCGGGCGCCGGAATGTTGGTGATGCCGTTCGCGCCGCCCGTCACGTCGCCGAACTCCAGCAGCACCAGCCGCAGCAGCTCGCCGAACGCAAAGGTCACCAGCACGAAGTAGACGCCCTGCAGGCGCAGCACGATGCGGCCCAGCAGATAGGCGACGCAGCCCGCGGCGACCATGGCCGCCGCCACCCCGACGATGAACGGCAATCCCAGCCCCTTCACGCAGAACACGGAGGCATAGGCCCCGACGCCCGCCAGCGCCCCGTGGCACAGCGACACCTGGCCCGCCCGCGCCAGCACCGAAAGCGACGTCACGACGACGGTGTTGATGCAGATGAAGATGGCCAGGTGGTAGGTGAAGGCCTGGTTCAGGAAGAATGGCACGCAGGCCAGCAGTCCAAGACCCAGCACGCTGGGCAGCCCCAGCGGCTGTGGCGCGGCGGCGCCCCGGATCAGGGCCCGGTCCGGGGCCGGCGGAATCGTTGGCAACACGGCTTTGCTCATATCCATCTCACGCCTCCGCCTTGCCCAGCAGCCCCGCGGGCCGCAACACCAGGATGCCCATCACCAGCACGAAGATCAGGATCTCCGCCAGGCTGTTGCTCATAAAGGAACTGGCCAGGCTTTCGGACACGCCCAGCAGCAGGCTTGCCGCCGCCGCGCCCGGCACGCTGCCCAGTCCGCCCAGGATCACCACGATGAACGCCTTGAGCAGCGGCGTGCTGCCGATGAAGGGCGACACCGAGAACAGCGGCGCCATCAGCGCCCCCGCGATCGCCGCCAGCCCCACCCCGATGCTGAACCCCAGCGGATACATCATCTTGGCCCGCACGCCCTGCGCCGTCGCGATCTCCATGTCCTGCACCGACGCGCGCAGGGCCTTGCCCTGCCGCGTGTGGATCAGGAACCCGTACAGGACCGCCAGCACGATGACCGAGCACACGGCCACGTACAGCCGCGACGCCGGGATGATCACCGACCCGAGCCGGAACACGCCCTCGGCCACCTGCGGCATGATCTGCGAATCGGGGCCGAACACCAGCAGCGCCACCGATTGCAGGATCATGGCCACGCCGATGGTCGCGATCATGCCGTTCAGCTCGTCATGCCGGAAGGGCTTGAGCACGGTCCACTCCACCAGCCAGCCCAGCGCCGCCGTCACGATGAAGGCGCCCAGCAGCGCCACCAGGAATGGCGCTTCCCAGTGGCTCATGAGCACGTAGGTCGCGAACGCGCCCACCATATAGAACTGCCCGTGCGCGAAATTGACGACGCGCATCACGCCGAACACCAGCGTGAACCCCACCGCCATCAGCAGGTAGAGCAGGCCGATGATGACGCCGTTGACCAGCGCCTGGGATAACAAGTTGGACATGGGTATCCCTCCGCCCGCTCATTTCTGGATATCGACGCACTTGTCGATATCGCAGCGCGCCACCGTGACTTCCTGGCCGTCGCGGACCTCGGAAATGAAGAACGGCGACGCGACCTGATGGTCGATGCCGTAGCGCGCCTTGCCGCTCCAGTTCACGACGCCCTGGATGCCCTTGTAGTCCTTGAGCTTGGCCAGCTCGTCGCGGACGCGGGTGCTGTCGGCCACGGTGCCCGCGTTTTGCATGGCCTTGAACAGCATGTGCGTGCCGTCGTAGAAAGCCGGGCTGAAGCCGTTCATCTTCTTGTTGTACTTGTCCTGGTAACGCTGGGCGTATTGCGCCACCTCCTTGTTGTCGGGATCCTGCAGGGACGTGACCATCATGCCTTCGGTCGCGGCCTTGCCGGCCACGGCCACGATCTCGGGCGTGGCCGGCCCCCCGTTGCGCACGATCGGCCCCTTGAATCCCAGCTCCCTGGCCTGGCGCACGATCATGCCGGCCGTGGCCGGCGAATTCCCGTTCAGCTCGATGGCGTCGACCCCGGCGGCAAGCATCCGGGTCAGCAGGGGCACCATGTCCACCCGCTGGCGTTCGAAGAATTCCTTGCTGGACAGCGCCGCGCCCGCCTTCTCGTACGCCTTGGACAGGTCTCCGGAAATCTGTTGGCCGGACTCGTCGTTGGGGAACAACCCGCCGACCTTCTTCAGGTTGTATCGCTTCACCAGCCACGCGATGATGGGCGGCGACGTCTCTTCGGTCGTCAGGTTCGGGCGGAAGGAATATGGTTTTTCCGGGCTGAGCGCCTTGTTGGTGAAGCCCAGCGTCATGATGATGACCTTCTCGCGCTCGGTGACCGGCTGCACGGCCAGCGCCGGGGCGGAGCCCATCGGCCCGATGATGTACTTCACCTTGTCGTCGCTGACCAGGCGGTTCGCAGCGGTCACCGCGTCGGCCGACTGGTACTTGTCGTCATAGGGAATGACGCTGATCTTGTACTTCTTGCCGCCGACCTCCAGGCCGCCCTGCGCATTGATGTCGTCGGCCGCGAGTTCGGCGCCGTACAGCAGCGCCTGGCCCCAGGCCGCGCCCGCGCCGGACAAGGTCACCAGCGCGCCGATCTTCAGCGTGTCCTGCGCCAGGGCCGCGGCCGGCAGGGCCAGCGCGACGGGAAGCATTACCTTGAATATCCGAACCATGTCTCTCTCCTGTGCTTTTTTGTGTAGTCAGTGCTTGAACAACAGGTGTCCTGTTGGCGAACGGCCGCTGCCGGCCGCGCCGCGTCACAGGGGAATTTCGATATCCAGCAGCGGCGCGTGCTGCTGCGCGCCGTAGACGTCCACGTCGCCCACCGCGCCCGACGCCACCGGGCGCGGCAGGGTCGCCTTCCACGCCAGCGCCGGCGGATACTCGGTAAAGAGCACGTCGTCCTCCCGCACCCCGTACAGGCGGGCGATCAGCGCGGCGCTGACGACGCCCGTGGCGCGGACGCGCTCGAACAGCGCCGGGTCATCGAACATGATGTCCAGCGTGATGGAAAACGGCCCTGCGTTCTTGCTTTTGCAGGCCTTGGCGATGTCTTTCAGCTTGGCCACGTCGGCTCTCCCCGCTCAGACGGTTTCGTATTCAATGGGAAACAGGCTGAGCGGATCAGCCACCTCGATCACGTGCTGCATGAAGAACTCGTAGATCGGCCCGCGTTCGATGTCCGACGGCGAAAACGGGAACGCCATGTTGCCTTCGCGGCACATGCGCCCGGGAAAGTCGGAATGCAGCAGGGTCACGCGCGCCAGCGACAGGGCCGCGTTGGCGATTTCCTGCGTGGTGCCCACGACTTCGGCGACGATGGCCAGTTCCTGCGGGCGAAAGCCGGGGTTGGGCTCCCAGCTTCCCATGACGCCGTTCGCGCCATAGACCCGCAGCACCAGTTGCCAGTCCTGCGGCGCGAGGCCCAGGGCCGCGACCTTGGTGGCCGTGGACGAACGCACGAAGTCCAGGAAGCCGTCCACCTGGCCGATGAGGCCCGGATCGCGCGTGGCGGCAAAGGCCACCGCGCTGAATCCCGCCCGCCGCACGCCTTCCAGCTTGATGCTGTACGGCTGGGGCTGCCATTTCATGCCCGTGATGCGCACGCGGCGGTCCGACACCGCGCGGATCTCGCAATCGCGCGTGTCCACGCAGCCGCCCGGCTCGTAGCGCAGCACCGGGCTGGCGTTCTCGTGCAACGCCTGCACCGCCACCGACAGCGGGGTGCAGCGCAGCTCGGGGTTGAGCGGCTCGGCCTCCACGTAGTCCTCGCCCACCGTCACCATCAGGCAGTCGTGCTTCTTGGGGATGGCCGCGTTGCAGGCGCACTCCAGCATCTTGCCGGCGTACCACGCGGGCGCTTCAGGCACGCCGTGGTGCATGGCCAGCGCCACCCACGGCGCGGGGTCGGTGCCGCGTCCGCCCAGGATCACCTGCGCGCCCTGCTCCAACGCCTGGCGGTAGGGCTCCGGCCCCATCATGCCGACGATGCGCACGGCCTGGTCGACGTCGTCCGCCGTCAGGATGCCCGCCGCGCCCAGCGGGCGGATGCGGTCTTCGGCCAGCGCCCGCCGGATCGCCGCCGGCTCCTGCTCGGCATGGATCAGCGCCATCTTGAAATGCAGATCGTGTTCGCGGGCGATCTCCCGCACGATGTCGGCGCAGGCCTGCAGATGGGGCTCGCCGCCGGCGCCGCCGCAGGTGCCCACCATCATGGGGATGCCATTGGCGATCGCCGCGCGCAACAGCAGCGACAGGTCCCGCTTCATGGCGAGCCGGGAATTCAGGGTCTTGCCGGATCCCAGGTAATGCGGGCCGGGATCGCTCGACCCCCCATCCACCCCCACCATATGCGGCTTGAGTTCCATGGCCGCCTTGATGGAGGCCTCCGGAAACCCGTAGCCCAGGATGCCGCTGGCGGACATCATCCGCACGCTTGCTTTGCTCATGTCGGCGGTCCTCAGCGGCTGTTGGCCTTCCAGTCGCCCGCGCGCGGACGGCGCAGGCCCAGATTGCCGCGCAGCGTGCCGCTGCCGTACTCCTTGCGCACCAGCCCGCGCTTCTGCAGGTGGGGGATGACAAGGCGGACAATCTCCTCGTAGGTCCCCGGCACGGCGGTCGCCGACAGCACGAAGCCGTCGCAGCCCTTGCTGAACCACTCTTCCATCATGTCGGCCACCTGCTCGCCGGTGCCGCAGAACACCGGGCCGTCGTTGAGCGTGCCGCGGCCCGAGGCCTCGACGAAGTCGCGCACGGAAGGGTTCTTCTTGCCGCTGACCTGCACCACCTTGTCGCGCAGGCTCTGCCACGACATCGCGGCCAGTTCCGCATCCGTGAAGGGCTGGTCGTAGGGGCGTCCCGAGAAATCGATGTTGGCGGTCTCGCCGATCATGGTCAGCCCGTCGATGGGACGCGACAGGCCGGCAATCATCTCGCGCTTTTCCTTCGCCAGGCTTTCCGTTTCGGCGGCGATGATCTTCACTTCGGCGGCGACCTTCAGGTCGTCGGGATGACGCCCGGCCTTGGCCACGCCTTCCTTGAGCGCCTGGTACTGCTTGATGCCGCCTTCCAGCGTCGGATACTTGGCGAACACCACTTCCGCCCAGCGCGCCGCGAAGGCCAGCCCCCGCCCGCTCTGGCCGGCCTGCAGGATCACCGGATTGCCTTGCGGCGAGCGCGGCACGGTCAGCGGCCCGCGCGACCGGAAGAAGCGGCCTTCATGGTCCAGTCTGCGCACCTTGTCCGGATCGGCGAAGAAGCCCTCTTCCTTGTCGGCGACGATGATGTCGTCTTCCCAGGTATCCCAATGCCCCATGACCACTTCCATGAACTCGTCGGCGCGGTCGTAGCGCAGGTCGTGCTCCAGATGTTCGGTATGGCCGAAGTTGGCCGCTTCCGAATTGTTCATGGAGGTCACCACGTTCCAGGCCACGCGGCCCTTCGTCATCAGGTCCAGCGTCGCGAACAGGCGCGCCACGTGGAAGGGTTCGTAATAGGTGGTGGAGTAGGTGGCGCCCAGCCCCAGGTGACGCGTGGCCATGGCCATGGCCATCAGCACCGCGGTCGGTTCGAGCTTCACGGCGCGCACGCCGCTGCGCACGGTTTCGCGATGGTCGCCGCCGTAGATGTCCGGCATCGCCAGGCGGTCGTCGAAGAACGCCATGTCGAAGCAGCCGTCCTCCAGGGTGCGCGCGATGCGCTGGTAGTACTCCGGCGTGAGGTAGTCGGCCATGCTCGACGGATTTCTCCAGGAGCCGACGTAGTTGGAACAATTCTGCGCTTGCAGGAAGGCCACCAGGGCCATTTGGCGGGCGTTTGTGCTCATGCTTTTCCGATTTCCGATGAGTTCGAAGAGGTGTCGAAGTGGCGTCAGTATTGGTGTCGACTCGGATATGCACAATTTCCGCGGCGTGATACATCTATAACCACCATGAATCAATCAACCGACCACACCGCCCTCACCCGGCTCGAACTTTCCGAACTGGAAACCTTTCTGTGGGTCGTGCGCGAAGGCAGCTTCAGCGACGCCGCCCGCAAGCTGCATCTGTCCCAGCCGGCCGTCACCAACCGGGTCAAGCGCCTGGAAGACAAGCTGCGCACCAAGCTGCTGCAGCGGACCACGCGCCAGGTCACCGCCACGCCGGATGGCATCCGCCTGCGGGACGCGGCCGAGGAAGCGCTGGCGGGCCTGCGCGAGGTCATGCGCCACTTCCAGAAAAGCGCCGAAACCGGCCGCAACCGCATCGTGGTGGCCTGCACGCCGATGCTGGCCGCAACGGTGCTGCCGCGCCTGATCCACGACTACCAGCAGCGCTATCCGGATATCCAGGTGGTGCTGCGCGACCTGCCCTACGCGCAGGTGGTGCAGGCGGTCACCCAGGACGCGGCGGACTTTGCCGTGGCGGCGCTGGACACCAAGCAGCGTGGGCTGCAGTTCCAGTCATTGGCCGAGGAAAAGGTGCTGCTCGTCGTGCCCGCCGGCCACCCGCTGGCCGCGCACGCCAGCGTCACCCTGTCGATGATCGCGCCCTACCGGATCATGTTCCTGGACCGCTACCTGTCGCTGCGCAAGCACCTGACCGAAGAATTCGCCAAGCAGGGGCTGACGTTCGAGCACACCACGGCCTCCACCCTGCCCACCCTCCTCGGCATGATCGACGCCGGCAACTGCGTCACCTTCCTGCCGCGCACCATGGTCCAGCGCAACGCCCAGTCGTCGCGCGTCCTCATCGAGATCCAGGACCTGGACGCCACCCGCCACTGGGGCTGCATCCTGTCGCGCAAGGCCGAACTCTCCACGGCCGCGCAGGCCTTCAAGGAATACCTGCGCAAGCACTTTCGCGAGCAGCTTGCCGAACCCGTCTGAAACCGCCGCATTCATAACGGTGCGTAATAGACGCATACCGGAACACAATTTGTGGGCGTTTCCCCGCCGCTCCTAGACTGGGCGCCATGCCAGGCTGCATGCAGGCGGGACGGTTTCCATCCTGCGCGGCGCTGGCATTCACGAAACAGGATGCGAGCATGACACCCTTCGACAGCCGGGAATTCCGCCGCGCGCTCGGCGCTTTCCCCACCGGCGTTACCGTAATCACCACCTGCGATGCCGGGGGCAAACCCTTTGGCGTCACCGCCAACTCCTTCAGCTCGGTATCGCTGGATCCGCCGCTGATCCTGTGGAGCCAATCCACCACCTCCAGCAGCTACCCGGCGTTCCGCGATTGCGATCGCTTCGTCGTCAACATCCTGGCGGACCATCAGGTGCAGGTGTCCAACCAGTTCGCGAAATCGGGCGCCGACAAGTTCCGCGAGGTTCCCGTCACCGCCGGGCTGGGCGGCGTGCCCATCATCGACGACTGCGCCGCCCACCTGGAATGCGTGAAGGTCGCCGCCTATCCCGGCGGGGACCACGTGGTCTACCTGGGCCAGGTGGAGAAGATCTTCCGCAGCGCCCATCACTCGCTGGCCTTCGGCGACGGCAAGTACCTGCGGACCTTCGCGCACGACCTGGGAGAAGTCGGCAGCCAGACGGGCACGGCCAGCCTCGCGAGCCTGAAGGCCCAGCGGATCGCCCTGGCGGCGCTGCCCGCCATCTGCGAGCGCATCGGCCAGCGCACTGTCGGCATCGCCGTCTGGGGCAACCAGGGCGCGACGATCGTCGGTTGGGAGCCGTCGGCCCATCCGGTCAGTCCGTTCCTGCAGGCGGGCGTCGTGGTAAGCCTCACGCAATCGGCCACGGGCATTGCGTTCGCCGCCTTCATGCCGCCCGAACAGGCACAGGCGGCCATCGACGACGAACTGCAGGCGCGCGCGCGCAGCGGCCAACCCGACAACGGACAGTTCGCGCAGCGCGTGGCCGAGACGCGCCGGCACGGACTGGCGCGGGCCGTCGGCGCGGCCGACTCGCCGCGCCATAAGGTCAAGGTCAACGCCTTCAGCGCGCCCGTCTTTGACGCGGGCGGCAACATGGTGCTGGCGATCTCGACCACCTGCGAGGCGGAGCGGCTGCCTTCGGATTGGGAGGGACCGGTGCCGGTCGCGCTGCGCGAGGCCGCGCGGGAGCTGTCGCAGCGCCTGGGCTGCCCGTCGGAAGCCTTCGTGCTGGCGGGCTAGCTCAGGGCAGGCACGGTTGTCATGCGGACTGCGCGGGCGGCTGTCCGCGCGTCACAGTTGCCCGGGCACGACCCGGTTGCGCCCCTGGCGCTTGGCCTCATAAAGGCCCCGGTCGGCCGCCTGGATCAGCTCGGTGCAAGGCTGCTCGCCTTGGGGCACGGCCGTGGCCAGGCCCACGCTGACCGTCAGCCAGGGGCCGGAACCCGCTTCCCGCTGCGGGATCTGCATGGCCTCGACGGCGCGGCGCAGCTTCTCGGCGGCCAGGCGGGCGCTGCCCGCGGGCGTGCCGGGCAGCACCAGCGCGAACTCTTCCCCGCCGAAGCGCGCGGCCAGATCGGTGGACCGGTCGCAGCTCGCGAAAATGGTGTTGGCCACGCGCTTGAGCGCTTCGTCGCCCGCGATATGGCCGTAGGTGTCGTTGTAGGACTTGAAGTGGTCCACGTCGATCATGAGCATGCTGATCTCGCGGCCATCGCGGCGCGCGCGCAGCCATTCGGCGTTCAGGTACTCATCGAAATAGCGCCGGTTGCCCAGGCCCGTCAGGCCGTCGGAATTGGTCAGCCGGCGCAGCTCCATGTTGCTTTCCAGCAGCTGCTGCTGGCTCTGGCGCAGGGCCTGGTAGGCCTCGTCGCGCTGCACCAGCGCCATGTAGGAGCGCGAGTGGTAGCGGATGCGCGCCACCAGTTCGATGGAATCCGGCAGCTTCACCAGGTAATCGTTGGCGCCGGCCGAGAAGGCGGCGCTCTTGATCGCCGGATCTTCCTTGGTGGACAGCACGATGATGGGGATGTCCCGCGTCACGGGATGGCTGCGGTATTCGCGCACAAGGCTCAGGCCGTCCACGCCCGGCAGCACCAGGTCCTGCAGGATGACGGTGGGCCGCGTCTGGACCGCCACGGTCAGGGCCTTGTATGGATCCGAACAATAGTGGAAATCGATATTGCCTTCGGGCACCAGCGCGCGCCGGATGGCCTCTCCAACCATCACCTGATCGTCGACGAGCAGCACCATCGCCCCGTGCGAATTCAAGTCCGCGGAGGCTGGGTCGTCAATGGAAGGGAGCATAGTGAGGTCCTTGAATTTCGCCTGTGTTCCGCGGCTCAGGCGAACGCCTGGATGACGCGGGTGGCAATTTGTTCGAGTGGCCGGATTTCCACGGCGGCCTGCATGGCCGCGGCGGCCTTGGGCATGCCATAGACGGCGCTGGTGGCCTGGTCCTGCGCGATGGTCAGGCAGCCCCGCTCGCGCAGCGCCTTCAGGCCGCGCGCGCCGTCCTGTCCCATGCCGGTCAGCAGCACGCCGACCGCCACGCCGCGCCAATGCTGCGCCACGCTATGGAAAAAAACGTCGATGGAGGGCCGGTACAGGCTTTCCGTGGGTTGGTCGGTGTAGCGCAGGGTACCATCGTCCAGCAAATGCAGATGGTCATCCGTGCCCGCCAGCAGAATCTGCCCAGGTTGCGGCCGTTCGCCTTCGCGCACCAGCCTGACGGGCAGCGACACCTGGTCGTTGAGCCAGTCCGCCATGCCCGCCGCGAACGACGCGTCCACGTGCTGCACCAGCACGATGCCCGCCGGGAAGTCGGTCGGCAGGTCGCCCAGCAACTGCGCCAGCGTGGCCGGCCCGCCTGCCGAGGCGCCGATCACCAGCAGGCGCCGCGCGCCCGGCTGGGGCGCGGGCTTGGCCAGCGGCGTCAGGGCCGGACGGCTGCCGTAGCGCCCGATCAGCCAGCCGATATTGCGGATCTTGCGCAGCAGCGGCGCGGCGGCGCTGCGCATGTCGCCGCTGCCGACGACCGGCGTGTCCGCGGCGTCCAGCGCGCCGTGCCCCATCGCGTCGAACACCCGCGAGGTATGGCGCGCCACGTCCGCCGTCACCACCACGATCGCGCAGGGCGTTTCCGCCATGATGCGGCGCGTGGCCTCGACGCCGTCCATGACGGGCATGATGAGGTCCATCAGCACCACGTCGGGACGGTCGCGCGCGCACTGCTGCACGGCCTCCAGCCCGTCGGACGCTGTCCACGCCACTTCCAGGCCGGGCTCCAGCGCAATCGCGCGCCGCAGGGTCTCGACCGCGAGGGGCATATCGTTGACGATCCCGATTCTCACGTGCGTGCCTTCCCGATCAGGTCTTCGACGGCATCGAGCAGCGCATCGTCGTGGAAGCTGCCCTTGGCCAGATAGTAGTCGGCGCCGGCGTCCAGCCCGCGCTGCCTGTCCTCTTCCCTGTCCTTGTACGACACCACCATCACCGGCAGGCCCTGCAGCCTGGGATCGGCCTTGATCCGCGACACGAGCTCGATGCCGTCCATGCGCGGCATGTCCACGTCGGTCACGATCAGATCGAAGTCCTCGGCGCGCAGCATGTTCCAGCCGTCCATGCCGTCCACCGCCACGGCCACGTCGAAGCCCCGGTTCAGCAACAGCTTGCGCTCGAGTTCGCGCACCGTCAATGAGTCATCCACCACCAGCACGCGCTTGCGGCGCCGCGCCGTCGCGGCCTCGGCCCCGCTGTCGACCCGCGACAGGCTGCCGCCTTCAATGAGCTTCTGGACGGACACCAGCATGTCCTCCACGTCCAGGATCAGCAGCGGCGTGCCGTCGTCCATCAACGCGCCCGCCATCACGTCCTGCACCTTGCCCAGCCGCGGATCCAGAGGCTGGACCACCAGCGTGCGCTCGCCCACGTAGCGGTCCACGGCGATGCCGTAGAGGCGGTCATGCTCGCCGGCCACCACCACCGGCAGCGTGTCGGCGGCCGGCGCGGGTTCGCCGGCGCGCAGGATCTGGCGGGCCGACACCAGGCCGATCTGGCGATCCATGAAGCGAAAATGCTGCTGGCCTTCGAGCTGTTCGATGTCCTCGGCACGCACCTGCAGCGCATGCCGGACGTAGGCAAGCGGAAACGCGTAGATCTGCCCCTGCACTTCGACCAGCAGGCTGCGCACCACCGACAGCGACAGGGGCATCTCCAGCACGAAGCGCGTGCCCTGCCCCGCCTGCTGGTACACCCGGACGGCGCCGCGCAACTGCCGCACCATCGTCTGCACCACGTCGAGCCCCACGCCGCGCCCCGAGATCTCGGTCACTTCGTCGCGCGTGCTGAACCCCGACAGGAACAGGAATTCAAGCAGTTCGGCCTCGCTCAGCCGCGCGGCGGTCTCCGTGTTGGTGAGCTTGCGTTCGACGACCTCGGCGCGAAGCTGGTCCAGCGAAATCCCGGAGCCGTCGTCCGCCAGCTCGACCAGCAGCATGCCGGCCGAGTGACGGGCCGACAGCCGGATCAGGCCTTCCGGCGGCTTGCCCGCCGCCACCCGGGCCGCGGGCGCTTCGATGCCATGGTCCACCGCGTTGCGCAGCAGGTGCATGAGCGGGGCATCCAGCTTTTCCAGGATGTCGCGGTCCACCTGCGTGTTCTCGCCGTCGATCTCCAGGCGCACCTGCTTGCCCAGCGAACGGCCCAGGTCGCGCACCATGCGCGCCATGCCGCCCAGGCCATCGCCGAACGGCCGCATCCGGCAGGCCAGCGCGGTGTCGTAGAGCCGCCGCGTGAGATGGCTCATGCGCCAGCCGAATTCGTCGACTTCGTTCGCGCGCTGCGTCAGTTCGCGCTGGCACTGGTCAAGGATGCGCTGCGCATCGTCCAGCGCCGCCTGCCCGCGCGCGTCCAGCTTCTGTCCCGCCAGCACGGCGCGCACGCCGTCCAGCGCCTGCGCGGCGCCCGCCTGCATGCGCCGCAGGCGCAGCATGGACGCGCTGAACGGGCCGACCCACTGCGATTCGACCAGCGTTTCGCTGGACAGGCCCAGCAGCTTGTTGAGCGTGTCGGCCGTGACGCGCAGCACGCGCTCGCCGTCTCCCAGTCCGGTGTCCGAACTGCGGCGCGCCGGCGCGGGAACCGGGGCCGCCGGCGCCGCCGACCCGGCGGGCGCGGCCGGTGCGTCATACGGCAGCACGATCGGCGGCAGGAAATCCGACGGCCTGGGCGGGCGCGGCGCCAGGGCCGGCGGCGCATTGGGCGCGCTGCTCAGGCGCACCACCAGGTCGCCGATCTCGGCGTCCAGCTCCACGCCCGGCGTGGCCACGCGCTGCAGCAGATCGGCGCCCAGCAACAGGGCGTCGATATCGGCCGCCTGCAGGCGCAAGCGTCCCTCCTGCGCGGCCACCAGGCAATCCTCCATGGCGTGCGCGATGCGCACGGCGGGATGCAGGTCCACGATGCGGGCGGCGCCCTTGAGCGAATGCGCGGCGCGCATGCAGGCCTCGAGCTGCGGCGCCGAGGTGGGATCCTGTTCCAGCGCCAGCAGGCCGTCGTTGAGCACCTGCACCTGGGTGCGGGTCTCGATCTGGAACAATTCGAGCAGCGAGGCGTCGCGCATCTGATCCGGATTCACGCCAGGCTCCGTTCCAAGGCTTGCATCAGCAAGGTTTCGTCCAGCACGCCCACGCCGCGCCCGCCGCAGCGGGCCATGCCGCGCGAATACTTGAGGCTGGCTCCCTGCACCGTCGCCGGCAACGGTTCCAGCGCGTCCAGGTCCACGTCGTGCATGCCCTCGACCTCGTCCACGGGCAGCACCACCGCCCGCCCCGCGCCGCCGATGATCAGCATGCGCGCGGCCGCGGGACGCTCGCGCGACTGCGGCGCCGCGGCCTCCAGGCCCAGCAGGCGCGACAGCGAAACGCAAACCGTCAGCGTGCCGCGCACGTTCGTCACGCCCAGCACGGCCGGATCGCGGCGATGCGGCAGGCTGACGATGCCGCGCGTGCCGGCCACCTCGTCCAGCGCGCGGGTGGGCAGGCCCAGCCATTCCTGATGCAGCCGGAACACCAGCAGCGAAGACAGGTTCTCGCCCTGGGCCTCGGCGGCGGGTTCGGCCTGTTCCTCCATGCCCGGCGCCAGCCGGTCGAGGATGCGCTTGGCGGCCGCCGCATACACGGGGCAGTTGCGGCAATGCACATGTCCGGGCAGCTGCGCGCAGCTTTTGTCGCCGCGGATGCCGATGCGGTTCCAGCAGTCGTCCACGTCGGACAGCGTTGAAATCTGTTCACTCACGCCGCGCCTCCTGGCGCGCCGCGCGCGCCTGCAGGCGGCGGGCGCCCTCGTGGTCGCCATCGGACGCGACCAGCGCCGCCAGGTGCAGCAGCGCCTCGCGGTGGGTCGGGTCCAGGTACAGCGCCTTGCGGTAGGCGGCCTGCGCCTGCCGCGCATTGCCCGCCGCGTCCAGCAGCAGGCCCTGCAGATGCAGCACCGCGGCGCTCGCGCCATGCAGGTCAATGTGGGCCTGGCACTGCGCCATCGCGTCCCGCACCCTGCCCTGGTCGGCCAGGGACTCGATCTGCCGCAGCGATGCCTCGGACGCCTGTCCGGGCGCCACGGCCGCGCCGGCAGGCGCCGCGCCCGCGATGGCCGCGTGCGGCAGGGGCAGCCGCGGCGCAGGCGTCTGGGCGACGGTTCGCCTGGGCGGCGTCCAGGCATGCACGATGGGAGGCGGCGCGCGCAGCGGAGCCGGGGCTTCGGCCGGCGCCGGCGCCGGCCTGGCCCGAAACGCGAACGAGCGCGCGATGGGCACCGGCGGCAGCCGCCGTCCCGTCAGCAGGCTGGTCTCGGCAGGCCCCACGAAGATCACGCCGTCCTCGCGCGTGTGGCGCCGCAGCACCTGGATCGCGCGCTCCTGCGTGGCGGCGTCGAAATAGATGAGCAAGTTGCGGCAGAAGACGAAATCGTAGGGCGCCGCGCCCGCCAGCAGATTGGGATCGAACAGGTTGCCCGGCCGGAACCGGACCTGCGCCGTCACCCGCGAGGCCAATTGGTGGCCGTCGGGCGCCTCGGAGAAATGGCGGTCGCGGAACGACAGATGGTCGCCGCGGAAGGAGTTGCGGCCATACACGGCGCGCTGGGCGAATTCGACCATGCGCACGCTGATGTCCACGGCGTCCACCTGGAAGCGCTGCGGCGGCACGCCGGCGTCCAGCAGCGCCATCGCGATGGAATACGGTTCTTCGCCACTGGAACAGGGCACGCTCAGCACCCGCAGCACCCGGCCTTCGCAGCCCGGCGCGAACAGGCGCTCGCGGGCCAGCGCCGCCATGGCCGCCTGCGATTCCGGATACCGGAAGAACCAGGTCTCCGGCACGATCACGGCTTCGATCAGCTGCTGCATTTCGTCGGGCCAGGACTGCACCCGCGCCAGGTATTCGCGCTCGTCTTCCACGCCGGCCGCATGCATGCGGTGGCGCACGGCGCGCTCGACGGCGGCCTGGCCGATGGAGCCGCTGTCCAGCCCCATCCTGCGCTTGAGCAAGCCGCTGAATTCTTCCATCAGGCTCATGGCCGCGCCTCGCCAGCCGCCGGGGCGGCCCCGGGCGGAAACAGCAGCGACCGCACATGCAGCGGCAGCAGATCATCCACCCTCACGGCCTGCACCATGCCCTGCGCATCGCTCAGGACCGGGCCGAGGTAGCGGGCTTCGGCGTTGTCCAGCGCGTGCGGCTGGAACGCGGCGGGGTCGTAGTGGACGGTTTCGGTGGCCTGCTCCAGGATCAATCCCAGCAGGCGCTCGCCCGCCAGCGCATCCGCGCGGTAGCGCACCATCGCCAGCCGGGTGCTGGTCACGGCCGCCGCCGCGCCCGCGCCGGCCAGCGCGCTCATGTCCAGCACCGGCACGGCCGCGCCGCGGCGCTGCATCATGCCCGCCACCCAGTGCGGCGCGCCGGGCACCTGCTTGAATGCGCGCAGGCCCAGCACCTCGGCGATATCGGCGGCGTCCAGCGCATAGCGGTCCGCGCCGATCCGGAACAGCAGATACAGCCGGCGTCCGGCGGCGGCATGAGCCGGACCGGCGGGCGCGCGGGGGACGGGATCCGTCATGGCCGCGTTCACACCTTGAAGCGCGAAACGCCGCTGCGCAGGTCATTGGCCACCAGCGTCAGCTCTTCGATGGCCAGGCTGGACTGGCGCAGCGATTCCACGGTCTGCTGCGCGGCGTCGCTGAGCTGCTGCAGCGCCTGGTTGATCTGCTCGGCGCCGGTCGCCTGCGCCTGCATGCCTTCATTCACCATCTGCACCCGCGGCGCCAGCGTCTGCACCTGCTGGATGATCTGCGACAGCTGATCGCCCACCTGCTGCATGTCGGTCATGCCGCGGCGCACTTCCTCGGAAAATTTGTCCATGCCCATCACGCCGGCGGACACGGACGACTGGATCTCGCGCACCATCTGCTCGATGTCGTACGTGGCCACGGCCGTCTGGTCGGCAAGGCGGCGGATCTCGGTGGCCACCACGACAAAGCCGCGGCCGTACTCGCCGGCCTTCTCGGCTTCGATGGCCGCGTTCAGCGACAGCAGGTTGGTCTGGTCGGCCACCTTGGTGATCGTCGTCACGACCTGCGTGATGTTGCCCGCCTTCTCGTTCAGGATGGCCAGCTTGGCGTTGACCGAGCCGGCCGCGCCCACCACGTTGCGCATGGTGTCTTCCATGCGCGCCAGGCCCACCTGCCCGCTGCCGGCCAGCGTCGCGGTCTGCTCGGCCGCGCCGGAGACCTCGGTCATGGTGCGCACCAGTTCGCGCGAGGTCGCGGAGATTTCGCGAGAGGTAGCGCCGATTTCCGTTGTGGTGGCCGCCACTTCGGATGCGGTGGCCTGCTGCTGCTTGGACGTGGCGGCGATCTCGGTCACCGACGTCGCCACCTGCACGGCCGACCGCTGCGTCTTGCCGACCAGGCCGGTCAGCTCGTCCACCATGCCGTTAAAGCCGCTCTCGATGGCGTTGAATTCATCGTTGCGCGCCAGCTTCAGCCGCCGGGTCAGGTCGCCGCCGCCGGTGGCTTCCAGCGTCTTGACGATGTCGCGCATCGGATTGGCGATGGCGCGCATCAGCAACACCCCGCAGACGATCGCCGCGGCAATGGCCATCGCCAGCGACGCCAGCATGCCGGTTTCGGCCGACCTGACAGATTGCCGGATGCTGACCGCGGCCAGGTCCGCCTGCTTCTTGTTTTCAACGACCATCCTGGCCAGGATGTCGCGCCCCTGATAGAACGCGGGCCGCAATTCCGACGCGATGCGCGCCCGCACGCGCGCGGGATCCGACTGATCCGCGGACGCCAGGATGTCGGTGCGGATGCGCTTGTATTCGCGCAGATCCTTTTGAAACTCGTCGAACAGCTGCTGGTCGTCCTGCCGGGTGATGGCCTGCCGGTAGAACTCGATGTGCTCGTCCAGCAGCTGGTCGTTCTTGGGCAGCGCCTCCAGCGTGGTGCGGCGCTCCCGCTCGTCGGTGGTATTGAAGGCATCCTGCACCACCACGAAGCCCGCGAACCACGCGGCCCGGATCGAGGTGCTGTAGTAGATCCCCGGAACGGCGTCGACGTTGATCATTTCGACTTCGGACTCGATGTGCAGCAGCCGCCGGTAGTCCACCACCACCATCAGGGTCATGATCGCAAGAATGACCAGGAAACTGGCCAGGATGCGCCGGCGGAGCGTCAGATTCTTCATTCCGAGAGACCTTTGTACTGTTTCGACTTGTCAACGTCCGAGCGGGACGCCCCTTGAATCCCGCCGCATCGGCCTGCCCGCGGCCGGCGGCCCTGACGGGATGTGGGAAATTTCGACAATTATTACAAAGGTGCCGCCCCGCAGCCATGAAAAATGCGGGAAAACCCAAAACTTGCCGCCCTTCGTCGGTAAAAAGCAAAGTTCTATTACAGAATTTGGTCCGACACCTGTGAGCGTTGGTGCGTTTTCCGTCAGGCCTGGCCCGTCCAGAGCGCCTGGGGCGGCCGTTCCCGGACCCAGTCGCGCGTCTTTTCGTACGCGTGCGCCAGCTGCAGCACGGCCAGGTCCCCACGGGGCGGCCCGATGAGCTGCATGCCCATCGGCAGGCCCGCGGCGTTGAACCCGACCGGCACGCTGATCACCGGACACCCCGCCAGCGTCCAGGGCGTGACGGTCTCCATCCAGCGATGGTAGGTATCCATGGGCCGGCCGGCGATCTCCTTGGGCCAGTCCAGATTCACGTCGAAGGGAAACACCTGCGCCGACGGCACGGCCAGGTAGTCCACGTCCTCGAACATGCGCAGCACCGTCTGGTACCACGCGCTGCGCTCCTCGGTCGCCTGGTAGACCTCGTGCGCGGTCATGCCGTCCAACCCTTCGACTTCCCAGATCAGCGCGGGCTTGACCAGCTTGCGGGTGTCCGGATTCTGGACCAGCGCATGGAATTGCCCGCCCACCATCAGGTGGCGGTGCGTCAGCCAGATGCGCCACAGCCGCTCGCCCGCGAAGGGCACCTGGTAATCGACGACCCGGCAGCCCGAGGCGTCCAGGCCCTTCAGCGCCTGCGCGCACAGGTCCAGGATGCCGGGCTCCATCGGCAGATAGCCGCCCCAGTCGCCCAGCCAGCCCACGCGCCGGCCGGACAGGTCGGCGTCCAGCGGCTGTGCGTACTGGGCGGGGTCGTCGGTCAGCGACAGGGGCGCGCGCTTGTCATGGCCCGCCATCACCGACAGCAGCAGTGCCACGTCGCGCGGCGTGCGGCCCATGGGCCCTTCATAGGAAAGCTGCTTGAGGAACACTTCCGGCGCGGGACCGGCCGGCACGCGCCCCGCGGACGGACGCATGCCGTAGACGTTGCAGAACGCCGCCGGGTTGCGCAGCGATCCGCCGAAATCGCTGCCGTCGGCCACGGGCAGCATGCGGGCGGCCAGCGCCGCGGCCGCGCCGCCGCTGCTGCCGCCGGCGGTCTTGGTGGCGTCGTAGGGGTTGCCCGTGGCGCCGTAGACCTTGTTGTAGGTGTGCGAGCCCAGGCCGAATTCCGGCACATTGCTGCGGCCGATGAAGATCGCGCCGGACGCGCGCATGCGCTCGACGATGATCGAATCATGCTGCGTCACCACGTCCTTGTAGACCAGCGATCCCATGGACGTGACCATGCCGCGCACCGCGGTCAGGTCCTTGGGCGCCTGCGGCATGCCATGCAGCCAGCCCAGCCACTGGCCCGCGGCCAGCTGGGCGTCGCGTTCGTCGGCTTCGCACAAGAGTTCGTCGCTGTCGCGCCGCGCGACGATGGCGTTCAGCTTGGGGTTGACCTGGTCGATATGCGCCAGATAGGCCTGCATCACTTCGCGGCAGGACACGCGGCGGCTGCGGATGGCGTCCGACAGCGCGTGCGCGGGCATCGCCACAATCTCATTCAGCGGGGCGGCGGTAGACATGGGTGTGGGTCTCCTGGCGGCGCGCCGCGGGGCAGCCGGGCGCGCGTATTGTCGTTGGGCGCGCGGCGGCCACCCGCCCGCGCAAGGCGACAATACTACGCAAACTGTCGGGCCGCGTCAGGCCGGGCCGCGTCAGGCCGGGCCGCGCCAGGTCCGCGCCTTGCCCCCAACGATGCTGACCGACCTCAGCGGCTCGCCTGACGATCCGTGCCGATCAATTCCAGCAGGCCGTCGGACAGCGTGCCGCGCCAGCTCAGATAGTCGTGGCCGCCCGCGACCTCGCGGTGCGTCACCAGGTAGCCCTTGGCGAGCAGCACGTCGCGCAAGTGCCGGTTGGTCTCCAGGATGCCGGGCTGGCCGCCGCGCCCCGTCTCGAACAGCCCGGCACCCAGGAAGAAGCGCACCGGCAGCTTGCGGATGGCGACGAACTGCCGCGTCAGCCACTGGTCCTCTTCGCCCGGCGGCGCCCACCAGTAAGAGCCCGACTGGCTGAGCACGTTGCCGAAGATCTCGGGATGGCGCAACGCCGCGTACGACGACGCCAGCCCACCGTAGCTGGAACCGCCGATGACGGTGCGCGCCGCCGGCGCGCCGATGCCCTGCTTGCGCGCCCACGGCATGAGCTCGCGCGCCAGGAAATCGGCGAAGTCCGGATTGGGCGGCAGCTCGCGGCCCCGCGAATCCGCCGTGGGATTGTCGATCAGCAACGCCGCCGTCGGCGGGATGACGCCTGCCGCGATCATGTTGTCCAGGATGGTCGGCGTGGGCACCCGGCCCAGGTACGCGCCCGCGTCGAACAGCACCAGCACGTGGTTGTCCGGGCCATCAGGCCGCCAGCCGGCCGGACGATACAGATGCACCTTGCGCGTGTTGCCCAGTATATCGCTGCGCAGATCCTTGGCCTGCACCGTGCCGGCTGGCACGCCCGCGCGCGGCTCCACCCAGGGCTGCGGCGGCGCACCGGCCAGTTCCAGCACGGAATAGTTCTGGAAGGCGTCGACGCCGCGCTCGGGATAGACCTTCGGGTTGCCGGGATCGGCCTGCGCGGTGGCTAGGATCGCGCGCCGCCGCGCCATGCCGGTTCCAGGCAGCTCGGGCACGTCGGGCGCCAGCCGGTACGACAGGCGCGTCGACCTGGGCACCACGAAGCTCACATGCCAGACATCGGAATCGCCCAGCCGCGCCAACTGCGCGTGGTCGGCCGACGGCCCGCCAAAGAGGCGGACATTGCGCTGCGCGCCCCGCCACAGGAAGGTGACGCGATCATTGGCCGCATCCACCGGCTCGACCAGCGGCGTGCCCGTGCGCGCGATCTCTTCCCAGAACGCGGCGGTCGTGCCGCCCCGCGCCAGCGTCTGCGCCAGCGCGGCCAGGCGCGGGCTTTCAATCGCGGGCGCGGGCGCATGCTGCGCCGACAACGGCAGGCGCTCGGTCACCGCCCACCGGTATGCGCCCTGCCCCTGCGCCCGCACCGTATAGGCGCCGTCGGCCGGACCGACCAGCATCAGCATGCCGGCCGGCTTCTCGCGGTCGCTCAGCCGGCGCACGTGGCGGCCGTCCGCGTCCAGCAGATCCAGCGTCACGCCGCTGTCCGCCGCCCACGTGCCCGCCAGGAACTCTCCCTTCCGCAACTCGATGCGCGTGTCGGCATGCGCCTGCGGCGTCACCTCGCCCTGCGCCGACTGCGCCGCGGCCAGTCCTGACGCCGCGCCCAACATCGCAAAAACCAGCGCCGCCGGCGCAACGCGCCACCCCATTCTTTTTCGCATACAGGCCCGCCATAATAAGAATAGGTATCATTATTACCCAAACCGCCGACCATGCCGGCGTTCGCGTAAATTCCGCCGCGACGCTTGAGCCATATCAAACCGCAAGGGTTCGCCCCCGCCCTAAGATCGCCTCCTGCCCACCGTCCGGAGACGATCTTGACCACCCCCACCGACCTCTGCACCGAAGCCGAAATCCAGGACATGGTCCACACCTTCTACGGCAAGGCGCGCGCCGACGAGTCGCTGGGTCCCATCTTCAACGGCCTGATCCACGACTGGGACGAACACCTGGCCACGCTGTCCGACTTCTGGTCCGCGGTGCTGCTGGGCACCGGCCGCTTCTCGGGCATGCCCATGCCCAAGCACGTCGCCATGCCCAACCTGAAGGCCGAGCTCTTCGAACGCTGGCTGGTGCTATTCGGGGAAACTACCGACGCCCTGCCCAACCGCGCGCTGGGCGACGCGGCGCAGGAAATGGCCAAGCGCATGGCGCGCAGCCTCTGGTACGGCTACCAGCTGTCGCGCGATCCCAGCCAGCCGCTGACCGAACTGCGCCCCGCGTAGCCCGCGGCCGGATCAGTCCACCCGCCACCAGCCCGGCAGCAGTCCGCGCACCTTGGCGCGGCGATAGCGATCGTCGATGAGATGCACCGTGCCCACGTCGTGCTCGGTGCGGATGACGCGGCCCGCCGCCTGCACCACCTTCTGCATGCCCGGGTACAGATAGGTGTAGTCGTAGCCGTTCTCTTCGCCGTAGCGCAGGTCCATGGCGCGCTTCATGTTTTCGTTCACGGGATTCACCTGCGGCAGGCCCAGGGTGGCGATGAACGCGCCGATCAGCCGCTTGCCCGGCAGGTCCACGCCTTCCGAGAACGCGCCCCCCAGCACCGCGAAACCCACGCCCTGCCCGGTTTCCGTGAAGCGGGCCAGGAACGCCGCGCGGCCGGGCTCATCCATGCCCGGCGTCTGCAGCCAGATCGGCACGTGCGGATGGCGCTGGCGCATCAGGTCGGCCACCCGCTTGAGGTAGTCGAAGCTGCTCAGGAACCCCAGGTAATTGCCGGGTCGCTCGGCGTACTCGCGCGCGATGAGGTCGGCGATGGGCGCCAGCGAGCGCTCGCGGTCGCGAAAGCGCGTCGACACGTTGCCCACGACCCGCACCGCCAGTTGCGCCGCCTGGAACGGCGCGGCCACGTCGATCCAGGGCGTGTCCTTGGGCAGGCCCAGCGTATCGCGGTAGAACTGTTGCGGACTCAGCGTGCCCGAAAACAGCACCGTGGCGTGCGCCCCCGCATAGCGCGCGGCCAGATAGGGCGCGGGAATGACATTGCGCACGCACAGCACGGACGGCGGCGTCTTGGCGCCGGCGGCGGCCGCGTCGCTGCGCGTCGCGTCGAACAGCGCGTGCGAGCCGAACTGCTCGGCCAGCCGCATGAAATGCAGCGCCTCGAAGTAGAACCCCAGCAGGGGATCGTCCTGCGGCAGCGGCGCCTGGCCGATATATTCGGTGATGGCGGCAACCGCCTTCTGCACCGCCGACAAGACGCCGGCCGGCGCGGCGTCGTAGGCCTGGTAGCGTTCGGCCTGCTTCTTGTTCAGGGCGTTCCAGGACCGGTGCAGTCCGTCCAGCGCTTTCTTGAGCGCCTTGGGCGCCGCGTGGCGCGCCGCCGTCAGGCGGTCCTGGTCCAGTTCGCCGGTGTACATGCGGCGCGCGCGGTCCACCAGGTTGTGGGCCTCGTCGACCAGCACGGCCACCTTCCACTGGTGCGCCTGCGTCAGCGCGTACAGCATCGCCGTGGAATCGTAGTAGTAGTTGTAGTCGCCCACCACGACGTCGCTCCAGCGGATCAGCTCCTGCGACAGGTAATACGGACAGACATCATGCTCAAGCGCGGTGGCGCGCACGGCGGGCGCGTCCAGTCGCGTGTGTTCCAGCGCCGCCGCGCGCGCCTGCGGCAGGCGGTCGTAGAAGCCCCGCGCCAGCGGGCAAGATTCGCCATGGCAGGCCAGGTCCGGATGCACGCAGGCCTTGTCGCGGGCCTGCAGGTCCAGCACCCGCAGCCCGGGCGCGGCGGGCTGGGCGTTGACCGTGTCCAGCGCCTCGAGCGCCAAGCCCCGCCCGGGCCCCTTGGCCGCCAGGAAGAACATCTTGTCCAGCCCCGTTCCCGGGCTGGCCTTGAGCAAAGGAAAGATCGTGCCCAGCGTCTTGCCGATGCCGGTGGGCGCCTGCGCCATCAGGCAGCCGCCGTCGCGCGCCGTGCGGTAGGCGGCCACCGCCAGTTCGCGCTGACCGGCCCGGAACTCGCCGTGCGGAAACGCCAGCTTTTCCAGCGCGGCGTCGCGCGCCTGGCGATGGGCAAGCTCAGTTCTGGCCCAGGCCAGGAAGCGCCCGCACTGCGCCTGGAAGAACGCGGCCAGTTCGGCGGCCTGGCAGGTTTCAACCAGCACGGTCTCTTCTTCCGTGGCCACGTTGAAGTACACCAGCGCCACCCGCACGCTCGCCAGGCCCCGCGCCTGGCACAGCAGATGGCCGTACACCCGCGCCTGCGCCCAATGGACCACGCGGTGGTTCTCGCGCACGCTGTCGATCTGCCCGCGATACGTCTTGATCTCTTCGAGCTGATTGGCGGCCGGGTCGTAGCCGTCGGCGCGGCCACGCACCAACAGGCCTTCAAAGGCGCCGGACAGGGGAACCTCGGTCTCGTAGTCCGGCCCCCGTCGTCCCGTGACCACCGCATGGCCCGCCATGCCCTCCACGCCGCTGGGCGCCGGCGTGAAACGCAGGTCCAGGTCGCCCGCCCGGGCCGTGAACTCGCACAGCGCACGCACCGCCACCGCGTAGCTCATGCCGCGCCCTCGAGCCAGCTGACGTGGCAGACGCGCACCGGCATACCATGCGCCACGCAGTACTGCAGCCAGCGGATCTGGTTGTCCTGCAGCTTGTCGCCCGGCCCCTTCACTTCGATCAGTTCATATCGGCGTTCGGCGGGCCAGAAACGGACGAGGTCGGGCAGCCCGGTCCGGTTCGCCTTGACGTCGCGCAGCAGCCGCGCAAAGAACAGCTTCAGGTGCGCGGCCGGCAGGCAGTCCAGTGCCTGCGCCAGCAACGGTTCGGACAAGGCGCCCCAGAACACGAACGGGGACTGCACGCCGGATTTGTCGGCGTAGCGCCGCAGGATGACATCGCGGTAGGCCGGCGTATCAAGCTGCGCCAGGCAGTCCTCGAAGTGCGCCTGGCGCCGCGCGTGGAAGTCCGGCGCATCCAGGTCGGCCGGGCCGCGCTGGAACGGATGGAAGAACGCGCCCGGCAGCGGCGCGAACACGGCCGGCCAGCACAATAGCCCGAACAGCGAATTGATCAGCGCATTCTCAACGTAATGCACCGGAGCGTCGTCATGATGCAGGTGGTCCCGCGTCACGTATTCCACGGACGAGGCCACGGCCGGACGCGGCAGCGCCAGGTCGGTGCGCGGCACGGCCGGCGCGGCGGCGCGCGCCGGCACGCCCTGCCCCAGCCCGCGCCGCAGCCGCGGCATCATGCGCGCCACGCGCTGGCTTTCTTCTTCGCTTTCCGGCGCGCTGCCGGCCTGCAGGGCCAGCGCCATCGCGTCCTGGAACCGCTGCATCCGTTCATACACGCGGATGCGGCGATGCCTGGCGCCCGGATAGTCGCAGCAAGCGTACACGCGCTGCGCGGCCTCCCAGTCCTGCGCACGCTCACAGGCCTGCCCGATCCGCAGCAGCACCTTGGCGCGGCGCTTTTCCAGCCAGGCGTTGCCGCTGGCGCAGGCCTGCGCGGCCTGCAGCAAGGTGTCGACGGCGGCGCCCTCGTCCAGCGCCTGCCGGCAGGCGTGCAGCGCCAGGTAGCAGTCCACGTCCGCGCGCGTCTGGAACGCCCGCGACGCGGCGTCGAACGGCACGGCTTCGTACTGGAACACGCCCAGGTCCGCCAGCACGAATTCCGACCAGTCTTGGTGCAGGTTGCCGAAGAACATCAGGCGCAGGCGTTCGCAGCGTTCGCCCACGGTCACGCGCCAGACGGCCTCTTGCGCGCCGGGGTTCCAGCCGCCATAGGGACGCGCGTCGCCCAGGACGGGGCGCAGCGCCTCGAGCATGTCGGCCTTGCGCGCGGCGGGCCTTGCCGCCGCCTGCGGGGCGAACACGCGGACAAGTTCCGGCTTGGTCAGCAGCCCGAACAGTTCGTCCAGCGTCATCAGCGCCTGGGCGTCCAGCCAGCCCAACGCCTGCAGCGGCGCGGCGGCGTCCTCGATGCCCGGGATTTCGTCGTAGACGAGCCGGCTGGCGCGAAACCACGGCCCGCGCCGCATCAGCATGCGCACCATCAGCGCTTGCGACGCCTGCGGCAACGCCGCGAAATCCGCCAGGAAACGGCAATCGTCCGCGTCCAGCAGGTCGGCGTAGCGGTCCGAGACCCACGCCAGCGCGCGCTGGAAATTGTGCAGATAGTAGTAACGGTGCGGGGGCAACATCGGCGCCGGAGAGCTGTTTATTTATCCAGTAATCATAGCAGGCCGGCCGCCGGCGCGTCCGCTTGCGCACCCGCTTGCGCCGCCTGCCACACGTGCCTGACGATGCACAGCCCTTCCCCTTCGTCAGGCTCGACGAAATACGCCGTGATCGCGTCGTACTCGGCATCGCTGGTCTGGAAGGGATGCGTGCCCGCGGCATTGCGCGCACGCAGCCGCGCCTTGCACACGTCGTCCGGCACGTCCAGGTAATGCAGCTGGTGCGGACACCCCGACGCTTGCGCCACCGCGCGCAGCCATTCTCGGCTGCGCCGCGTATTCGCGGGAAAGTCCAGCACCACCGACAGGCCGGCCGCCACCAGCGCCGCCACATGGTCGCCCATGGCATTGCGCAGGCGGCCGGCGCAGCGCGCGTAATCCGTCACGTCCACGATCTCGCCGGGATACAGCGACGCCAGCCAGCGGTCTTCGCTGAGCAGCAGGGTCCCGGGCCGCGCCGCGAGCCGGGCCGCCAGCGTGGACTTTCCCGCGCCGATCTTGCCGCACAGAAAGTGGAGCACGGGCGCGGCGGCGTCGAAGGTCGAAGAGTCGGTGGAAGATTCGGTGGAAGATTCGGTGGAAGATGCGGTGAAAGACATGCGGGCCTCCTGTAAGACGGCAGATCCAGGAGGCGGAAAACAAAAAACCCGCCTCTTGGCGGGTTCATGTAGCGATGTCCGGATGCGCGCTACCCCACCATCAGTGCGATGGTGGAAATAATCAAGGCGAACGGGGCGCGGGTCGAAGACATGACCCGCAGCTTGCGCCCTTGCCCGCCCCTTGTCAAACCCGCGCATGAAAAACGGCGCCGGAAAGCCTGGGCTTTCCGGCGCCGTCAGGCGTCGCGGCGGGCGCTGACACGCCCGCTCGACGCGTCGGCTTACTGCGCGCGCACCGGCTGCGGCGCCGCGCCGATATCCTTGCGCACCTTGGCCACGTCCGCGGCGGAGACTGCCGCCCCCTTGTTGCCCCAGCTCGACCGCACGAAGCTCACCACGTCGGCGACCTCCTTGTCGGTCATGCGCCAGTCGAAGCCCGGCATCGCGTACGCGGTCGGCGCCGACGCCGTGCCCGGCATCTGCGCGCCCTTGAGCACGATGTGGATCAGCGAGGCCGGATCGGCCGAGTTCACCGTGGAGCTCAGCGCCAACTGCGGGAAAGTCTCCGTGTAGCCCTTGCCCGTGCTGCGGTGGCAGGCCGCGCAGTTGTTCAGGAAGGCCATGGCGCCGTCGCCCTTGTCCTTGCCGGTGCGCAGCGCCTGGGCCACGGACTCGTCATAGGCCAGCGGCTTGGTGGCGTCCTTGTTCACCGGAGGCAGGCTCTTCAAGTACACCGCAATGGCGTTCAGGTCGTCGTCGGTGAGGTGCTGCGTGCTTTCCTCGACCACCTGGGCCATGCCGCCGAAGGCTGCCGAATGGCCGTTGCGGCCGGACTTCAGGAAGGTCGTGATGTCTTCCTTGCTCCAGCTGCCCAGGCCGTCGGTGACGTCGCCGCGCAGGTTCTTGGCCAGCCAGCCTTCCACCACGCCGCCCGACAGGAACGCCGAACCGTCCGCGTCCGTCAGCGCCTTTTCCTGCAGCGCCATGCCGCGCGGCGTGTGGCAGGTGCTGCAATGGCCCAGGCCTTCGACGAGGTACTGGCCACGCAGCAGCGCCTGCTTGTCCGCGCCGCTCAGGTTGGCCGTGACAGGAGCCGTCGCGACGTCGGGCGCGAACATCCAGCGCCACACGGTCAGGGGCCAGCGCATCGACATCGGCCAGATGATGTCGGTGTCCTTGTTTTCCTGCTTCACCGGCTCGACGCCGTGCATGAAGTAGGCGTACAAGGCCTTGACGTCATCGGGGGTGACCTTGGCGTACGCGGTGTACGGCATGGCCGGGTACAGCGAATGTCCGTCCTTGGCCACGCCGTGGCGCACGGCCCGGTCGAAGTCCTCGTACGAATAATTGCCGATACCCGTTTCCTTGTCCGGCGTGATGTTGGTCGAATAGATCATGCCCAGCGGCGAATCGATGCCCAGGCCGCCGGCAAAGGGCTTGCCGCCCTTGGCCGTGTGGCAGGCGATACAGTCGCCGGCGCGCGACAGGTATTCGCCCTGCTTGATCATCTGCGCATCGTTTGACGCCGGCGTGCCGTCCGCGGCAAACGCGGCGCTGGCAACCAGGGCCGAGAAGGCCGCAACAATGGTCTGCTTAATCATTGTTCCGTCTCCTTAAGCCTGGACCAGCGGGCCGGGGTTCTTCAGATACTGGTCGCGGATCGCCTGGGCGGCCCAATAGGCCAAGGCGCCCACCAGCCCGGTCGGGTTGTAGCCCATGTTCTGCGGGAACACGCAGGCGCCCATCACGAACACGTTCGGCACATCCCAGCTCTGCAGATACTTGTTGACCACGCTTTCCTTCGGATTGGTGCCCATGATGGCGCCGCCCGTGTTGTGCGTGCTCTGGTAGACGCGCGTGTCGTAGCGCGCGCCCTTCTTGCGCACCGCCACGAAATGCTTCTCGGGATTCATGGCCTTGGCCACGGTCTCCATGCGCTTGCCCATGTAGCCCAGCATGTCGAACTCGTTGTCGTGCCAGTCGAACGTCATGCGCAGCAGGGGCTGGCCGTAGGCGTCCTTGTAGGTCGGATCGAGCGACAGGTAGGCGTCGCGGTAGGACATCACCGAACCGGAAATGCCGATGGTCATGAAGCGCTGGTAGGCGTCCTGCACGCCCGCCTTCCAGGCGGTGCCCCAGGTCGGGGTGCCCGGCGTCGTCGGCGTCTGCTTGATGGGACGGCCGCCGTAGCGCACGTGGCGGATGCTGGCGCCGCCCACGAAGCCCAGCGGGCCGTGGTCGAACTGGTCGCCGTTCAGGTCGTCCATGCCCACGCCGCCCGCGCCGGTGCCGACGAAGGGGTTGAGCTGGGTGCCCTTGGGCAGCAGCACGTTGACCGCGCCGTTCATCTGGTAGGCGTAGTTCTTGCCGACCACGCCTTCGTTGGTCTTGGGATCATAGGGCTTGCCGATGCCCGACAGCAGCAGCAGGCGCACGTTGTGCATCTGGTAGGCCGACAGGATCACCAGGTCCGCGGGCTGCTCGATCTCGCGGCCCTGCGCGTCGATGTAGGTCACGCCCACGGCCTTCTTGCCGGTCGAATCCAGGTTGACCTTGATCACCTGCGCCTGCGTGCGCAGTTCAAAATTCGGCTTCTTCAGCAGCACCGGCAGAATGGTGGTCTGCGGCGAGGCCTTCGAATACATGTAGCAGCCGTAGTTCTCGCAGAACCCGCAGAAATTGCAGGGGCCCAGGCGCACGCCGTACGGGTTGGTGTACGGGCCCGAGGCATTGGCCGCGGGCGTGGGATACGGATTGAAGCCGACTTCGCGCGCGGCCTTGTCGAACAGCGATGCGCCGTACGTCGTGGCCAGCGGGGGCAGCGGGAATTCCTTGCTGCGCTTGCCTTCCAGCTTGTTGCCGCCTTCGACGATCTGGCCGTTCAGGTTGCCGGCCTTGCCCGACGTGCCGCAGACGTACTCGAACTTGCTGAAGTACGGCTCCAGTTCGTCGTAGGTCACGCCGAAGTCCTGGATGGTCATGCCTTCCGGGATGAACTTCTTGCCGTAGCGCGTCTCGTAGCGCGTGCGCAGTTCCAGCTCTTCGGGCAGCACGCGGTAATGCATGCCGTTCCAGTGGAAGCCCGCGCCGCCCACGCCCGTGCCCAGCAGGAACGAACCGTTCTGGCGATACGGCACGGCCACGTCGTCCACGCCGTGGCGGATCGTGACGGTTTCCTTGGACAGGTCCTGGAACAGGTAGCCGCGCACCGAGTACTTCAGCTCGTCGATCACCTTGGGGTATTCGGCGTCCTTGGGCGTGTCCTGCATGCCGCCGCGCTCCAGCGCCAGCACTTGCAGGCCCGCTTCGGTCAGCTCCTGGCCCAGGATCGCGCCGGTCCAGCCGAACCCGACCAGCACCGCATCAACTTTCTCTTTCTTGATCGCCATGATTAACCCTTCTCCCCAGAGATAGACACGGGGCCATAGGGGTACTTCACATTGGGCTGGTCGACCCAGTCCATAAAGTCGGCGCGCGCGCCGGGAAAGCCCACCATCTTCCAGCCCACCATGTTCTTGTTGCCGCCGTAGATCGGATCGGCGAAGAACCCTTCCTTGGTGTTGGCAAGGAGGAAGCTGAAGAACGTCTTGGACGGCACGGATTCGAACGCGATCTTGCCGGCCTGCAGGTCTTTCAGGATCTGTTCCTGCAGGGCCTTGTCCAGTTCGGCGTACGCCTTGCCGTGCGTCTTCACGCACCAGGCGTCACAGGCCTCGATGCCGTGGCGGTAGACTTCGCGCGGATTCTGGTTGAGCTGGTAGCCCAGTTCCGGCACCTGGTCGGTGTGGAACGGCCCGTCCATGTACCAGAGTTTGCCATGGCCAAAGGGCGTTTCCATCTGGCGGTCGATGAATTCGGGCACGCCGGCGGCGATCGCGCCGGGGCCGTATTCGTCGGCGGGGATCAGGTGATCCACCGCGGCAACGATGAAGGCCCATTCGGCCTTGGTGAAATAGGTGGGCTCGTAGGGCTTGTTGGCCGCCTGGGCGGCCTTGCCGTCGGCGGCGTTGGTACAGCCTGCGGTCAGGCCGCCAACCGCCAACGTGGACGCTGGCACAATGGCCATCGCCTGCAGAAACCGCCGGCGCGGCTGTGCGTCATCTGTCATGGACATCTCCGTGAATACTCCAAGTTGTCCTAGCGCGCTACCGAACATGAAACCTGGAACACGAACTGCCGAGCTAGAGACAACACGCTCTTTTCTTGCTGAAGATCAAACCTGGTCTTGGAAAAGGGACGTAAGAGCAGGTGCCCGAATTATGCGCTCTTAAACGCATCTGATCCGCTCAAATAACCGTATCAGATTGAAATTCTTGACATGGAAAAGTCTTTTGCATTAAGGACAATGTAAGAAGCCCGGGAAATCGGGTTTTTCTGACAGCAAGGTGAAAGCATTCGGTATATTTGCGCGTCCACACCTGGCGCTGATGCCTGAGCGGCATCGATGCTGGCGTCGTGCCCTTGCGCGACACACGAACGGACTCGACGATGACCGAAAACACCAAGACCTGGCGCAGTTCGACCACCACAAAAAGCTGGAGTTCGACCACGGCGCTCACACCCGAACAGCGCGCAAGCATCGAAGCGCTACTGGACAGCCCGATCGACGGCGCGACGGTCAGCGAAACCTGGAGCTATGCGGGCACGGAGAACGGCGAAACCTTCAACGTCGAGATCCGCAACGGCGCCGTCACGGTGAACGGCCGACGCTATGACAGCCTGGACGATGTGCCGCGCGCCGAGCGCGAGCGCATCGAAGCCCTGCGCAATGGCCAGGGCATGGAAGGCCTGTGGAACATGCTGCGAAGCGCGGGGGTGGACCCCAACGACCTGGGCGCCGCATTGGCCGATCGCCAGGCCAAGCCCGCGTTCACCATCGAAACCGACAGCCCCAACGCCGCGCGCACCGAAGCATCCGGCGCTTATCGCGCGCCCGCCCCAGGAGACCAGGACGGCCCTGCCCCTGGCGCGGTCCCGGCCGGCGCAGGCCTGCGCAAGACACTCCTGATCGGTATCGCAATCGGCCTGGCGTTGTGGGTGGCGCAGGCGTTGAATCTGTTCTGAAATGCGCAGCAGCGGTTCTCAGCGCGCCAATCCGTCCGCGGTGGTGCGGGCGTTGATGGCAATGCCGAGCCGCTGACGCGAGCCGCCGACGACAGACACGTCGGCGGCTCCGCCATCAGCATCTTGCGCTGGCCCGCGTGGCGGGCTTCCCAAGCGCAAGACCGCCTAGCGTCCCTTCCCGCGCAACTGCTCCAGCAGCGCGACGGCGCGATCGGTGCGCACATCGTGTTCAGCGGCCATCTGCCTGGCGATCGCATCGATCTCATCACCCACGGCCCCGGCGACCAGCGCGATATTGCGGGCGTGCAGCGCCATGTGCCCGCGCTGGATGCCTTCGGTGGCCAGCGCGCGCAGCGCACCCAGGTTTTGCGCCAGGCCCACGGCCACCGCGATCTCGCCCAGTTCCTGGGCCGTCTTCACGCCCATGATCTTGAGCGACAGTTGCGCCAGCGGATGCGTCTTGGTCGCGCCGCCCACCAGGCCCACCGGCATCGGCATCTCCAGCGTGCCCACCAGCGCGCCAGAGGTGTCCTTCTCCCAGGTGGAAAGCGAGGTGTAGCGGCCATTGCGGCAAGCCCAGGCATGGGCGCCGGCTTCCACCGCCCGCCAGTCGTTGCCGGTGGCGACGATGACGGGATCGATGCCGTTCATGATGCCCTTGTTGTGCGTGGCCGCGCGGTAAGGGTCCACGGCCGCGAAGGTGTAGGCGTCAAGCACGCCCTCCACGATCTCCGCTCCGCTGCGTTCGCGGGTCGTCAGGATCTCGGGCGTCAGGCGCACCCGGGCCCGCGCCAGGCGCAGGTCGGCCAGGTTGGACAGGATGCGCAGGCGCACCTGCCCGCCGGTCAGCTTTTCCACCAGCGGAGAGACCGATTCCGCCATCGTGTTGACGGTATTGGCGCCCATCGCGTCGCGCACGTCCACCAGCAGGTGCAGCACTACCATCGGTCCGCGCGGCGTATCGGGAAAAACGTGGATATCGATGTCGCGGCAGCCGCCGCCCAGGCCGATCAGCACCTTGTCGCGGCTGTTGGCGACTTCCAGGATCTCGTCGCGCCCTTTCAGCAGCGCGAGCCGCGCGCCGTACGGGTCGGTGATGCCCAGGATCTGCACCTGGGCGCGCATGATGGGGCCGGTGCTGGAGGTTTCGAAGCCTCCTGTGTCGCGCGCCAGCTTGGCCATGAATGAGGCCGCCGCCACCACGGAGGGCTCTTCGACCGCCATGGGCACCAGCACGTCCCGGCCGTTGACCTGGAAGTTGCCGGCCACGCCGAAGGGCAATTCGAACGTGCCGATGACGTTCTCGATCATGCCATCCGCGCGCGCCGCCGGCAGCGCGCCGGGCTGGGCGACAAGGGCGATTTCTTCGTCGGTAAGCCCGGTTGCCTTGGCGACGTGCGCCAGGCGCTGGGCGGGAGCAAGAGCGCGAAAATTGGGCAGGCGCGAATCGGCCATGGAAGGTCTCCTGATTGATGAGGTTGGCTTGCAATGGGAACAAGGGCGGCAGCGGCCAGGGCGCTCAGCCCGATTTGTTGGCGGCCGTCCTGTCGCGGGACATGAAACGCTGCAGGCCCGCTTTGGCTTCGTCACTGGTGAACGCGCGCTGCCCCAGCAGCGCCTCGCGGCGGAACGCCTCGTCCAGGGAAAGATGCCCCAGCGTAAGCGCCGCTTCCTTGATGACCGACACGGCCACGCGCCCTTTCCGGGCGATCGATCGGGCGTACTCGAGCGCCACGGATTCGAGCTCGCCAGGGGCGACCACGCGGTTCAAGAGGCCCATCTCGGCAAGCCGGGACGCGGGAAAACGCTCTGCCGTCAGCATCAGCTCCATGGCCAGCGCGAACGGGATCTGGCGCACCAGTCGCACCAGCGTGCCTCCCGCCGGCACGAAGCCGAGCGAAGACTCGGGCAAGGCGAAGACGGCCGTGTCCGAGGCGATCCGGATATCGGCCGCCAGCATGATCTCGAAGCCACCCCCCAGGCACAGCCCATTGATCGCCGCCACCACGGGTTTATGAAAGCCCGCCTGCTTCAGATGCGCCCCGTCCCATTCCGATATGTCGAAACGGCCTTCCGCCAACGCCGGAATGGACTCGCCCAGGTCGGCGCCCACGCAAAAGGCCCTGTCGCCGTTTCCGCCCAGCAGGATCACTCGCACGTCGGGGTCTTCGTGGGCCCGTACGAACGCCTGGGCCAGCGCCTCGTACATCGCCAGGGTCAGCGCGTTCAGCTTTTCGGGCCGGTCAAAGCGGATGTGCGCGATCGCATCGCTGACCGCATAGGAAATGCTCATCAGACGACTCCCTCGGCCACGTAGCGGTCATAGTCGGCGGCGGCGACCCCGAGCCAGCCCTTCAGGACCATCTCGTTGTGCTCGCCGAAGCCGGGCGCCGCCCCCTGCGCCCGGACGGGCGTGCGGGACAGTTTCATGGGGCTGCCGAACGCCTGGACCGCGGCGCCGTCGACTTCGATCGGCACGAACATGTCCCTGGCCTTCAGGTGGGGATCGTCCACCACCTCGGCAATGGTCTTGATGGGCGTCACCGGAATGATGTCGCCGGCGATGGCTTCCAGCTCCGCCTTCGTACGCGTCCCGCACCATCCCTGGACGATGGGCTGCACCCGCCTGGCGTAGACATCGGGATCGAAGCGCTGGGCCATCGTGGCGATCTCCGGATCGTCGATGAGCGCCGGCTCCCCGAAGAGCCGGCAGGCCTCTCCCCAGAACTTGTCCGTGTAGGCGCCGAAGAAGACATAGCCGTCCTTGCAGGCATATTGGCCATAGGGCTTCACGAAGGGATGCTCGTTGCCCAGGGGCTCACCGATGACCCCGTCGACCGTGTAATTGACGATCGCGTGCTCGGTCAGCGTAACCACCGAATCCTGCTGGGCCACGTCCACGAGCTGGCCTTTGCCCGAGCTGCGCATGTCGATCACGGCCGCCAGCGCGGCGATCGCCGCATAGAACGACGCGGACAGGTCGCCGATGATGGTGCCCACGCGCAGCGGCGCCTTGCCCTTCTCGCCGTTGATGGACCACAGGCCGCCCGTGGCCTGGGCGCTGTTGTCATAGGCCGGCCGCCTGGCATTGGGGCCGGTCTGGCCGAATCCGCTGATCGACACGTAGATGAGCCGCGGATTGCTCTCCTTGAGCGTCTCGTAGTCCAGCCCCATGCGCGCCATGGTTCCCGGGCGGAAATTCTCGACAAGCAGATCGGCCTTGCCGACCAGCTCGCGCAGCAGCGTCCGCCCCTGCTCCGACTTCAGGTCCAGGCTCACGCCCAGCTTGTGGCGGTTGTACTGCGCGAAGAACGCGCTGGCCTGTCCATGCGCCCCCTCGACGAACGGCGGAAAGGTCCGCACGTAGTCGGGCTCGGCCGGGTTCTCGATCTTGATCACCGTGGCCCCCAGGTCGGCAAGCATCATGGTGCAGTACGGGCCTGCCACGACCCGTGTCACATCGATGACCACCAATCCCCGCAGCGGGCCCACGCCCAACGGTAGTTGCGCCAGATCATGATTCACTTCATTCCCTCCGATGCAAGGCCCATGGACATCGTGTCCATGCGCTCGAATTCCAGGGCGGACTCGCCGTGGCCGGCGCCGCCCTGAGCGTCGGGTAGCGCCGTTCCCACGTGTCCGCGCTCGATGTACAGCGTCCTGCTCTGCACGTCCTCGAGCAAGGACGCGTTCGACTCGGTGACCACCACGCAGAGTTGCGGATGAGAGGCCCGCAGCGCGCGCAGCGAATCGCCGTACTGGCGCGCCAATGCCGGCGCCAGGCCCTGGAACGGTTCGTCCAGCAGCACGAAGCGCGTGCCCACCATCAATGCCCGCGCGAGCGCCACGATCTTTCCCTGGCCGCCCGACAGGGCGGCGCCGGAGCGCGGCAGCAGCGCCTTCAACTGCGGAACGCTGTTCAGCACGGCGTCCAGCCGCCGCCGGATTTCCGGCGTGGGCACCCGGAGCACGTCGCAGGGCAGCGTGATGTTCTGCTCGACCGTCAACGTCGGCAGGATCACCCGATCCTCGGGCGCATAGCCGAAGCCCTGGGCAGCCCGCCGGAAGGCCGCGCGCTGCGCGATGTCCTCGCCGTCCAGCAGCAGCCGGCCCGACTTCAGCCTGGCCAGGCCCATGATGCTGCGCAGCAGCGTCGTCTTGCCCGCGCCGTTCCTGCCCACCACCGCCACGGTCTGGCCGGCTTCGAGCAGGACATCCACGCCGCGCAGCACGGCATGCCCCGCCAGGTCCACATTCATCGACTGGATATGCAGGCTCATCGCACCCCCAGCACTTCGCGCCGGACCACCGGGTCCGCAAAGACCTTGCGCGGCTCGCTGTCGGCGGCGATGCGGCCGTCTATCCATGCCGCGACCCGCGTCGCGTATTTCAGGACGATGTCCACGTCATGCTCCACGAACCAACTGGTGACCTTGCGCAGCGTCAGCGCCCGCATCAGCGTCTGCATGACGCCATGCTTGTCCTCCGAGGCCACGCCGCTGGTGGGCTCGTCCATGATGACCAGCTTGGGCTCCAGCATCAGTGCGATCGCGACATCCAGCAACTTGCGGTGGCCTTCGGGCAGCACCATCGTCGGGTGCGCCGCATACCGATCCAGTTCCACCAGTTCCAGCATGGCGGCCACCGCCTTCTGGTCGGCGGAGCTGGACAGCGAGGTCCAGCGCGACAGCTTTCCCTGCCTGCTGGCGGAAGCCAGCTCCAGGCATTGCCGCACCGTATGGTCCTGGAATAGCTGGGGAAGCTGGAACGACCGCCCCACCCCCAGCCTTGCGATCTGCCGCGGGCCATGGCGCGTGATGTCCACCCCTTCAAGGAACACCTTGCCGCTGGACGGCTTCAGGTAGCCCGTGCAGATGTTGATGAATGTGGTCTTTCCGGCGCCGTTGGCGCCGATCACCGCCAGGTGCTCCCCGTGATTCAGCGCGAAGTCGATCTGGTCGGCCGCATTCACGCCGCCAAAGCGCAGCGTCAATCCTTCGGTGCGCAGCAGTTCAGTAGGGGACGAGCTCATCGGGCACCTCCGGCGGCAAGACGCGCGCGGGCCTGTTCCAGCCAGCCCACCATCCCGCCGGGCGCAAAAAAGATCACGGCGATGAGCGTCAAGCCCAGCAGCATCTGCCAGGCATTGGTGAAATACACGGCGGCGGTCAGCTTGATCGTCTCGAACACGGCCGCCCCGAAAAAGGCGCCCAGCGCATGGCCGGATCCGCCCAGGATGGCAATGAAGACGTACTCGCCCGACCGGATCCAGTAGCCGCTTTCCGGCGTCACCAGGCCCTGCTCCAGGCTGAGCAACGCGCCGGACAGCCCGACCAGCGCCGCCGACATGACATAGCCCTGCGCCAGCGTCGCCCGTGCAGACACGCCGATGTATTCAAGGCGCGTTTCGTTCGTCCGGATGGCAAGCATCACCTGGCCGGCCGACGACTCGAAGTAGCGCTGGATCAGCCAGGTCAGGGCCACGGCCAGCGTCAGGGCCAGCGCCAGCACCCCGAACTCGAATTCGCCGCGGTCCAGCGTCATGCCCAGCAGCGTCGGCCGTTCGAAGCGCAGGCCGTCCGTGCCACCCGTCCAGGCATACAGCTTGCCGGCCAGCGCGAACAGCACCATGGAAATGCCCAGGTTGAGCATCCCGAAGAAAATGCCGCGGTAGCGCGAGACGAACGCGGCGGCGATCGTACCGGCGCATACGCTTGCCAGCACGCCGGCCCCCACGACGACCAGCGCGTCGGCGCCGGGAAAGAGCCGGGCGGTGAACGCGGCGGCATACCCGCCGATCGCCGCATACATCGCGTGGCCAAACGAAACCTGGCCCGCCCGCAACAGGACGGTCAAGCCCAGCGCGGCAAGGCCCGCGCACAGGAACCCGATGACCGGCACGCGCAGCCCGGCCCAGAACCAGCAGGCCGCGAGCGCCATCAGGAAGGCCAGCGCGGCGGCCGGCAGAATTGGAAAGCGCTGCATCAGATCCTCCGGGCCGTGGCGGCGGAAAACAGGCCATGCGGGCGAACGAGCAGCACCGCGACCATCATGAGATAAGGCATCACGACCTCGAGTTCAGGCAGGGTATAGACGGCCATCGCCCGGGCCAGGCCGATGAGCAGGGCCGCCACCAGCGCGCCGGTGATCTGGCCCAGGCCCGCCGTGGCGATCACGGCAAAGGACGTCACGATCATTTCGGCGCCCAGCCCCGGCACGAACGACGTCAGCGGGACCGAGAGCGCGCCTCCCAGCGCCCCCAGGGCGCCGGCCAGCCCGAAGGTCAGCATGCCCACGCGCGAGGCATTGATGCCCAGCGCGGTGGCGACCTCGCGGTGGTGGATGACCGCGACGATCTGGCGGCCCGCTATCGAGTGCTTCAACAGGAACTGGAGCGCCGCGTAGGCCGCAAGCGCCACGCCCGGCACGAACAGCAACTGGTAGTTCATGAACGTCACGCCCACCAGCTCCGTCGTCCCCATGCGCGCGGCCAGCTCGCCCGCATTGACGGGCGTTGCCCCCCAGATCATGCGCTGAAGGTCTTCCAGCACCATGAACGCCGCGAACGTCACCAGGAGCTGAAGCACGGGATCGCGATCCTGGAAGTGCCGGAGCAGGCCTCGCTCCAGGAACATCCCGAGGCATCCGCCGACCAGCGCCGCGGCCACGAACAGCGCGGCCACCATCAACGGCGTGGACGACGTATGCGGCGCCAGCCAGCCCAGCAGCGTGGCGGCGCTGTAGCCGCCAAAGGCATACAGGCTGCCGTGCGCCACGTTGACCACGCCGAACACGCCGCAGATCAAGGTCAGGCCCAGCGCGATGAGAAACAGCAGGCTGGCGTAGGACACGCCGTCCACGCCCGCCAGCAAGAGCAGATTGAAGTCCATGACAGATATATGCCGCTACGGGGCTTCAGTTGCCGACGCGCTTGATCTGGCTGTTCTGCAACAGCTCGGGCTTGAGCGTCTTGACCCAGTCGACCGACTTCTGTCCGACGGGCGGCGCCACGATGTCCGCCGGATAGAACGACAGCTCGCCCACGACCGGGAAGGTCTGCGAACCGTCCTTGCGCGTGACGCCATAGAGCTGGCCCTGCAGCGCCTGGCCGTCTTCCCGCATGCGGATGGGTCGCGACAGACCGCGGTATTCCAGCGTGCGCAAGCTGGCGGCAAGCTGATCCGGCGTGGGCCAGTTCCCGCCGTTCTCCGTCAGCGCCTTCTTGTAGGCGCCCGTCGCGGCCTTCAGGGCCTGGATCATGTGATACACGGCAAAGTTGGGATAAGCGCCGGTGCGCTGCTTGAACTTCTGCACGAACGCGCGCACTTCGGGGTCACCCGCGAACTCCGGATCCGCAAAATAGCCATCGCCCACGAAGCCGACGATGACGCCGGGCGGCACGGCGTCGCCCAGCCGCTCCAGCGACGAGTCGGCCAGCGGCAGCACGAACTGCGAATTCTTCAGCAGCCCGCGCTGGGAGGCCTGGCGCAGGAAGGTGTCCAGGTCGCCGCCCCAGGCGGTCGACAACACGACGTCGGGGCGCAATGCCTGCAGGCGCGTCACCTCGCTGGAGAAATCCGGCGCACCGAACTTCGGGAACAGTTCGGCCACGATCTTCACGTCCGGCTTGAGCGCCTGCAGCGTATGGCGGAAGACCTCCCAGGAATCGCGTCCCCATGCGTAATCCTGGTTCACCACGGCAATCGTCTTGAAGTCGGGCTTGGTGCGCAGCAGGTGCAGCACGGCGGCCACCATTTCCATGGTGCCGTTCGGACCGGTGCGGAACACATAGCGGTAGCGCCGCTCTTCCAGCACCTTCTCGCTGGAGCATTCCCACAGGATGTTGACGATCTTGAGATCTTCCGCCACCGGCGCCAGCGCATTGCAATAGCCGCTGGAAATCGCCGACAGCATCAGCTTTTCGCCGGGTTCCTGAGCCAGCCTGCGGTATTCGGCCAGGAACTTTTCCGCGCCCTGCCCTTCGTCGATCCAGGTCTGCCTGAGCTTCACGCCATCGATGCCGCCCGCGGCGTTGAACTCCTCGATCCACATGTCCGCCGCCACCTTCGCGGGCGCGCCCAGCACCGAGGCCGAACCCGTCATGAAGGTGCTCATGCCGAGCTTGAGTTCCGCGGGACGGTTTTGCTGCGCCATCGACGTGGCGGACAGCGCAAGCAGGGCGGCGCCTACGCCCAGGAATCTGGCTAGCGATTTCATGGTTTGTCTCCTCAGCCTTCAGACTGATAATGTTTTAGTGAGTGAATAATGACGTTTAAGAAGGCCGGCGAACATGTACGAAAAACACATGTGTCGGATGTTCTTGTGTCGCTTAATCACATCGCCATTGCTGCGCACCCCGTTCATTCAGGGTTTTCACTGAACTTTTCCAAGGACGAAGCACATGCGGGAATCCGCTCTTCCGGCGCAAGAGGCCACGGCAATCCAGTCCGCGGAGAACCTGGGCGCGGCGCCCCCGGCGTGGGATCCCGGCGCGCTGCAATCGGAGCTGCTGGTCATGCTCCAGCGCAATGCCGGCGCCCGCGACTATGACCAGATGCTGGCCCGCATGGAAGCCGCCACGCAGGACCCCGCCGAACGCGCCCAGCTGGCCGGCAGCATCCGTGCTGCCATTGCCATCTGCGAACAGCAGGCCTTGCAGCAGCGCCGCGAAAAAAGCCTGCTGGTGGTGCTGGAAAGCGTCAACGACCTGACCGCGATCCGCGACCTGGAGCTCGTGCTGGGCGCGATCGTCCGCCGCGCAAGGCAGATCTTCGCGTCGGACATCGGCTATCTCACCAACTTCGACCGCGTCCGCAACGACTTCTACATCCGGGCCACCGACGGCGCGATCTCCGAGCGCTTCAAGAATGTCCGGGTGCCGCCGGACCACGGCATCTGCGGGCACGTCCTCAAGCACAAGACGCCGTATCACTGCAGCGATTACCTCGCGGACGGCGGCTTCGCGCATGACCGCGGGATCGACCTGGCCATCAAGGACGAAGGCGTGCAATCCTTGCTGGGCGCGCCGCTGATGGTGGGCAACCATTGCATCGGCGTCCTGTGCATCTGCGATCGGCAGCCGCGCCATCACGCGCCCTGGGAGATCGCGATGCTGTCCACGCTGGCCGCCCAGGCCGCCATCGCCATGGAGAACGCGCGCCTCTTCCAGGAAGCGCAAGTGGCGCTGCAGCGCGCCAGTGAAGCCAATGCATCGCTGCATCGCCAGGCCGCGGAAATCGAAGCGGCCGCGGAAGCCCAGGAGCAAATGACCAAGCTTGTGGCGCGCGGCTGCACCGTGCTGGACCTGATGAACATGGTCGCGTCATTGCTCGGCGGCCACATCGCGCTCCTGGACGAAGCCGAGCAACCCATCCAGCGCACCGGCGCTGGCGATCCGCAGGCCGCCGCCGGCAACCAGTTGGCGGTGCTGCTGCAGGACACCCCCACCCAGGACGCCATCCATCAGGCGCTGTCCGCGAGCCGGCGCACGGGCAGGTCGCAAGAGGTCGATAACGGGGCGGGCATCCACGTCCGCGCCGCCGCGCTCATGGGGGCCGACCGCCTGCTGGGCGCCATGCTGATCGCATCGGACGGCCCCCTGACGCCCACGCAGATCCGCACCTTCGAACGCAGCGCGCTGGTTGCCGGCGTCGTCCTGCTCTCGCAAGAGCGTAGCGAACGCGTGGTGAGCAACGAATCGGCCGCCACCATCCGCGCGCTGGTGAGCTGGCAGCAAGAGAGCCCTTCCGCGCTGCAATCGCGGGCCAGCCCTTTGGGGCTGGATCTCTCCGAGCCGTTGCGCATGGCGGTCTTGAGCGTAGAGGAACGGAACATCGAATATGCGCTGCGCCGGGTGCGCGCGCAGATCGCGCGTGGAACCCTGCTGGAAAACGTCGAAGGCTTCATCGTCGGCATTTGCGCCGACAGCGCCTTCGACCAACTGGAGCGCACGCTGCAGGACACCTTGCTCACGGACGAGCGCCTTGACACGCTGGGGGTCGTCTCGGCCAGCCTGCACAGGCTGGATGCGCTGCCCAACGGCTTCCGGTCCCTGAAACGGGGCATCGACATTCTGAAAGCGCTGGGCCGGTCACGCGAAATGGTGGCCGAGGCCGGGCTGTCCATGTATTCGCTCTTGTTCGAGCAGCGGCAGGTGGCGGATGTCTCGGGCTTCATCGACGCCACGGTCGGAAGGCTCGTCGCCCACGACCAGCGTCGCAACACGGGGCTGGCGGACACGCTGCTAGCCTATCTGGAACACGCCCAGAACGCCCGGTCCACGGCCGACCATCTGCAGATACACGTCAATACCTTGCGGCAACGGCTCGAGGTGGTCGACGATCTGCTCAAGGGATGGCGCGACGACGGGCGCTTCCTTGAGCTGCATGTGGCGCTGCGCCTGCATCGGCTGCGCAGGGGCCTGCGCGACACGCGGGCAAGCGGCGAGACGGGCGAACCGGCGGGCGCGGATGGCGCTCAGGCGCCCCGCGCGTAATAGCCCAGGAACATCCCCACCGCGGAATCCGCCACGCGCTCGCGCTCCGCCTTCGCCAAAGGCGGCTGCCCAAGCGTCACCTGCGGCCAGAACGCAAAGCTCTTCACCAGCCCTTCAAGCTGATGGCCCGCGAAACCAGGGTCCACCTCGGCCAGGCGCCCGTCGTCGATGGCCGCCTGGATCCAGGCCGTCACGCCGCTGCCCTTCTCGTCCATGCGGCAGACGATGTCCTGGGCGCGGTCCGGCGCGTGGATGATCTCGGCCATGGCCACCCGGGCCAGGTCGATGAAACTCGCGTCTCCAAGCAGCTCGAGCTTCTGCATCAGGAGCTGGCGCAATTGCTGCGCCAGCGGCACGTCGGCCCGGTACGCAACGTCGACGCTCGCCGCGCTGCTGGCCCACAGCTGTTCCAGCATCAGCGCGAACAGCTCTTCCTTGCTGGGGAAATGGTTATAGACCGTGCGCTTGGAAACACCCGCCGCCTGGGCGATGCGGTCCATGCTGGTCGCCTCGTAGCCCGCGACGCGGAATTCTTCCACCGCGGCGCGCACGATGTCCTCGCGCTTGCGGTCGGTCAGGCGTCTGGGCGGGCGGGAAACGGCGAGGTCCGGGGCTTTGGTCGGCATGACTGAAATTTTACACCGGCCAGTGTACTTTTCTGAAAATGGAAACTACACTGTGTAGTGTAATTTTTGATTCGCCTCATGAAGCGACTGCTCCTGCCCCTTCTGCTTGGAATCCTTGCCGTGACCGCCATTGCCATCTGCCGCCCCGCCCTGCCCAGCCACCCGGAATCCCCGCAACATCGCGACGGCCGCTTCCAGAATCCTGTCCCGCGCCCGGCGATGGGCTTCTGGAAAGGCGTGAAGCTGGCCTGGACGGTCCTTTTCGCCAAGCCCGCCGGAACCGTGCCCGACATCGAGATTCCGGTCCGCCCCCTGGACCGCGCGGCGCTGGACGCCGCGCCCGACCGCAGCCTCTACCGGCTGGGCCATTCCACGATCCTGATGAAGCTGCGCGGCCGTTACTGGCTGACGGATCCCGTCTTCTCCGAACGCGCCTCGCCGGTGCAATGGGCCGGTCCTGCCCGCTTTCATGCGCCCCCCGTCCGCATCGAAGACCTGCCCCCGATCGCCGGCGTCATCCTGTCGCACAACCACTATGACCACCTGGACCACGCCGCGGTCACGAAGCTGGCCGCCAAGACCGGCCGATTCATCGCGCCCCTGGGCGTGGGCGACCAGTTGATCGCCTGGGGCATCGACGCCGCCAAGGTCGAACAGCTGGACTGGTGGCAATCCACCGACGTCGACGGCCTGCGCCTGACCGCCACGCCGGCGCAGCACTTTTCCGGCCGCGGCCTGACCGACGGCGACCGAAGCCTGTGGGCCTCGTGGGTCATCCAGGACGCGGAACTGCGCGTGTTCTTCAGCGGCGACACCGGCTATTTCGACGGTTTCAAAGCCATCGGCAACGCCTTTGGCCCCTTCGACCTGACACTGATGGAGACGGGCGCCTACGACGAGCGCTGGGCCTTCGTGCACATGCAGCCCGAAGAAACCCTGCGGGCGCACCAGGACCTGCGCGGCAAATGGTTGCTGCCCATCCACAACGGCACCTTCGACCTGGCGCTGCATCCCTGGCAACAGCCGTTCGAGCGCATCGCCGCGCTGGCGCGGGAAAACGGCGTGGATCTGGCCACGCCCGAAATGGGAGAGCGCGTGGACATGGCGTCGCCACAGGCGGGGAATGCATGGTGGCGCAAGGGGGACGCACACCCCTGACGGCAAGGCCGGCCGCATGCCGCGGTCCAGTACAATCCGCGTTTGGCGACGTTGTGCTCGCCCATCTGTCTGGACCAAAGCATGTTGCGACTGTCTGAAATCAAGCTGCCGTTGAACCACACGTCCGAGGAATTGCCCGCCGCAATCCTGAAAAAGCTGGGCATCCCGGCCAGCGACCTGAACGGCTACACCATCTTCCTGCGCAGCTACGACGCGCGCAAGAAACACAATATCCTGCTGATCTACACGCTGGATATCGACGTCGCAAACGAAGCCGCGCTGCTCAAGCGCTTTCACGACGACCGCAACGTCAAGCCGTCCCCCGACACCGAATACAAATTCGTCGCCCAGGCGCCCGCCGCCCTGGCCAAGCGTCCCGTCGTCATCGGCACCGGCCCCTGTGGCCTGTTCGCCGGGCTGGTCCTGGCGCAGATGGGCTTCAAGCCCATCATCCTGGAACGCGGCAAGGCCGTGCGCGAACGCACCAAGGACACCTGGGGCCTATGGCGCAAGCGCATCCTGAACCCGGACTCCAACGTCCAGTTCGGCGAAGGCGGCGCCGGCACGTTCTCGGACGGCAAGCTCTACAGCCAGATCAAGGATCCCAAGCACTACGGCGAAAAGGTGCTCAAGGAATTCGTCCTGGCCGGCGCGCCGGAAGAAATCCTGTACGTCAGCAAGCCCCACATCGGCACCTTCCGCCTGGTCGGCATGGTCGAAGTCATGCGCGACACCATCACCAAGCTGGGCGGCGAAGTGCGCTTCTCCAGCAGGGTCGAAACGCTGCATCGCGAAAACGGCCAGGTCACCGGCGTCACCCTCGCCAACGGCGAACACATCGAGACCGACCACGTCGTGCTGGCGATCGGCCACAGCGCGCGCGACACCTTCCAGATGCTGCACGACCAGGGCGTCTTCATGGAAGCCAAGCCCTTCTCCATCGGCTTTCGCATCGAACACCCGCAATCCCTCATCGACCGTGCGCGTTTCGGCCCCAACGCCGGCCACCCGATCCTGGGCGCCGCGGACTACAAACTGGTCCACCACGCCAGCAACGGGCGCTCCGTCTACAGCTTCTGTATGTGCCCGGGCGGCACGGTGGTCGCGGCCACGTCCGAGCCCAACCGCGTCGTCACCAACGGCATGAGCCAGTATTCGCGCAACGAACGCAACGCCAACGCCGGCATCGTCGTGGGCATCTCACCCGAGGTCGACTACCCCGAACACGTCCTGGCCGGCGTGGACTTCCAGCGCAAATGGGAATCCCAGGCCTTCGAATTGGGCGGCCGCAACTACAGCGCGCCGGGGCAATTGGTGGGCGACTTCCTGGAAGGCAAGGCCTCGACCGAATTCGGCGCCGTCCTGCCCTCTTACACGCCGGGCGTGCACCTGACCGACCTGGCCACCGCCCTGCCCGACTTCGCCATCACCGCCATCCGCGAAGCCTTGCCGGCTTTCGACAAGACCATCAAGGGCTTCAACATGCCCGAGGCCGTGCTGACGGGCGTGGAAACGCGGACCTCGTCGCCGATACGCATCAAGCGGGACAACGAGACGCTGCAAAGCATCAACACGCAGGGCTTGTTCCCGGCGGGCGAAGGCGCGGGTTATGCCGGCGGGATTCTGTCGGCGGGGGTGGACGGGATCAAGATTGCGGAGGCGGTGGCGCTGAGCATCATGGCCCGTCAGGGATAAATACGGATCGTCCGGGTCCGGTGCGCCGGCCGGGCGTCAGGTTAGGGTCGTATTTCTTTTTGACCCGCGACGCTTCCACATCCAGCGCGTCGAGCGTGCGCATCACGTTGCACAGATAAGAAAGTCTCCATGCAATTGTTCGCGCCTCTGAACGGCAATGCGCCTATCTTGACGGCCGCGTCTGCGTCAGCCCGGTGGGAGGCCCGTCGATGGCGGTCCATCCCGCATCCACCGCCAGGCTGCTGCCCGAGATATAGCTGGCGGCGTCCGACGCCAGAAACGCGACCGCAGCGCCCACTTCGGACGGCTGGCCCCAGCGGTTCAGCACGGTATGGCCGGCATACGTGTTGTAGATGTCGGCACGTTCCTTCAGCGGCTCGGTCAGGCGGGTCTCGATGATGCTGGGCATGACCGCGTTCACGCGCACGCCGTAGCTGCCGACCTCGGCCGCGAACGCCTTCACCATCTGCTCGATGCCAGCCTTGGTGGCCGCATAGATGCCCAGCCCGGGCTCGATCGTCACGGCGCGCATCGACGAGCACAGGATCATGCTGCCGGCGCCCTGGTTCATCATCGGCCGGCCGAAGTGGCGCATGAAATGGAAGGCGCCGCGCAGGTTCAGGTTCACCACCTGGTCGAACTCTTCTTCCGTGTAGTCGACGATCAGCTTGCGGATGTTCAGCGCCGGCGTCGACACCGCAATGTCCACCCGCCCCTGTTCTTCCAGCACCCTGGCGGCCAATGCCCCGATGGCCTCGCCGCTGGCGGCATCGGTCTGCATCCAGCCGGCCGAACCGCCGCCGTCGATGATCTGTTGCGCGCAGGCCTGCGCGCCGCCCTCGTCGCGGTCGGCGCACATCACATAGGCGCCCATCGCGCCCAGCGCATGCGCCGAGGCCTGGCCTATGCCGGACGCGGCGCCCAGCACGACGGCGACTTTGCCCTGCAGACTGAAAAGTTGGGGATAGTTGGTCATGAGACGGCTATGAACACATGTTGGAATGGGGGCACGCCGGGCTTCTGTGGCCTGCCCCGTGGTCGAGCCATGCTCAGCGCGACGCCCCGATCTGCAGAACGGTGAAGTCGCGCTGCATGTAGCGGTTCATGATCTGGGTCAGGATCGGGTTGGCGGGGTTGGCGGGTTTGTCTGATTGCGGCGCAGTCAGGCTCACGACCGCTGCGCAAAGCTTGCCCGCCTGGACGGTGCGTCCGGAAACCTCGGCTTGCACCGCGCCGGCCATGCTTTGCTTCCATGCGGCGCCAACGCCATCGACGGCTTGCTGGGCGGCGGCGCAATCCGCGTAGGACAGGGAAATCACGACGGCGGGCGCGTTCTTGCGCTGCACGTCCGCGATGACGCCCGCAAAGTACGGCGGGATGCCCCGTCCGTTCGATTCGGCAATGGCTTGAAGTTTCTGCTTCGCGGCTTCCATATCCCCCGGCGAGCCGGACAGCACCTTGGCCGGGTCCACGCCTTGCAGGCCAAGAACAGGCGAAATGATGGCCGCCTGCACGATCCGGGCGTCATCCGAAGGCACGGCGTCCTTCAATCCGGCGACGGCCGCGGCAACGATCTCGCTGTCCGCCACGGATGGCGAAGGTTTGGCCAATACCTTCATGCCGGCAGCCGCAGGCGCCTGGACCAGCGCGGCGTCCAGCGGCAGCACAAAGGTCGGCATGCCCATCGTGCCTCGCCACGGATCCTGTCCGCTGGCCTTGGTCATATCCGGCTTGTTGGCCTCGCCGTTGGCCATCAGGCCAGCCACATCGCCATTCACCGCCTTGAAATCGGCCTGCTTCAGGCGATCCACCAACTTGTCCGCGGATTGGCTGTCTTTCAGCCCCCAGTAGGTGACGTTGCCCGGCGGCTGGCCAAATCCGGCGAAATAGGAAAGCTCATCAAACTGGATTTTTGCGTTGCCGGACCACTTGTCCAGGCCGTACCCGATGGATTGGAGCGGAGTGATCGCCTGCGCGATGGACAGCCTGCGCATGCCATCCGGGGTCGGCCCGCTTTTCTCCAGGCCTCGCCACGCCTGTACATCCAAAAAGAAGATCTGCATCGCCTGCGGGGCGGTCAACACCACCTGCGGCACCTGCTTCAAGGCCTGCTGCAATGTCTGGGTGCTGTCCTGTGCAGCCACCGACGTACCGCAAACTGCCGCCAAGCCAAGCGCAAGGGCCGTTGAGCGCATCCAATATCTCCCGTTAGTTGTTGCTTCGATCGGGCAGTATATCAATGGTCAGTCACCAATAAAAAAGCCCGCTTTTACGCGGACTTGCGGAGGCTAGTGCGTTCTGGAAGCGTCAGCGCCGGGCCTCGATCAGGTGCCGGGTCGCGTGCGCCACGAAAGGCTCCCCCTGGCGCATCCGGCAATCCAGCGCAAGCAGCGCATCGCGGTATCCGGACACCGAAAAATCCGGTACCCACCATACGCACTTGCGAAGAATCCATACCACCGCGCCCACGTCATGGAACACCATGCGGCAGCGCGCCAAGCGCAGGTCCGTCACGGTCAATCCCGCCGCGCGCGCCGCCGCGGCTTCATCCTGCGGATCACGAAGCTGTCGCGCCGCCGGCAGCGGCCCCATGAAATGCTCGATCAGTTCGAAGGCCGAAGCCGGCCCCACGTGCTGCGCGAAATAGTGTCCACCAGGCTGCAAAACGCGATGGATTTCTGCCCAATCCAGTTGCACCGGATGGCGCGACGTCACCAGCGCAAACGATGCATCGGCGAAAGGCAGCGCCGCGCCGGCAGACACCTCCACCACCTGCACGCCGCGCGCGCCCAGGCGCTCGCGCGCCTGTTGCGCATTGGGCTGCCAGGCTTCGGTCGCGACCATGCGCGGCGGAAACCGCCCGGCCTCGGCCAGCACCTCGCCGCCGCCCGTGCCCAGGTCCAGCGCCGACTCCACGCTGGCCAGCCGCTGCGCCAGCATCCGGGCGTACCCCCAAGGCGGACGTTCCTCGCTGGCCCGTCCCGCCAGCCAATCGAACCCCCAGCCGCTCACGTCGGCCGCTTCGGCTTCCGCCACCAAGGCGTCAAAGGGCTTCATCTGCGCGGTCGTCGCTGAAAGGCCGGATCTCACGTCATCCCTTGGCTTACTGCGCACTGCCAGTGGCGGCGGCAGGCTGGCGGGCCAGTTCAATGAAGGCTCGCACGTAATCGATGGCGGTGTCCGCCTCGCGCGCGCCCAGGAAGATCTGCTTGGCGATGCCGCGCACCCCCAGCCTTACGGGCACCACATCCATCCTGGCCGCGTATTCCTCGACCAGCCAGCGCGGCAAGGCGGCCACGCCGCGTCCGCTGGCCACCATCTGCACCATGATGTCGGTCGTTTCGATGGATTTGTGGCGCTTGGGCGTGACGCCGGCCGGCAACAGGAACTGGTTGTAGATGTCCAGGCGCTCGATGTCCACGGGATAGCTGATGAGCACTTCCTGGGTCAACTGCTGCGGCTTCACATACGCCGCCGACGCCAGGGGATGGCCCTTGGGCACGACCAGCACCTGCTCGTAGTCGAACACGGGCTCGAACTTGAGCCCCGGCTTGAACAGCGGGTCGGGCGTGACCAGCAGGTCGATCTCAAAACCGAAGAGCGCGCCAATCCCGCCGAACTGGAACTTCTGCTTGACGTCGACATCCACGTCCGGCCATGCGGCCAGATAAGGAGACACCACCTTCAGCAGCCACTGGTAGCAGGGGTGGCATTCCATGCCGATGCGCAGCGCACCGCGCTCGCCCTGCGCGAACTGGCCCAGGCGCTCTTCGGCCAGGTCCAGTTGCGGCAGCACGCGGTTCGCCACCGCCAGCAGGTACTGGCCGGCCTGCGTCAGGCGCAGGCTTCGACCTTCGCGCAGCCAGACGTCGGTGCCCAGTTGCTGCTCCAGCTTCTTCATGCTGTGGCTCAGGGCCGACTGGGTCAGGCTCAGCACGCCCGCGGCGGCCGTCAACGACCCCTGCTTTTCGACCTGCTGAACGATGCTGAGGTGGATGCGTTCAAGCATTCAGATGAATCTCGCTCATGGATTTGTGAAATAAAACCATTTTACTTCATCACTCCCCTCCCCTAGTATCCGCTTCCATTGATTGTTCGCAAACGATCGAGCGGCCCTTGCCACCGATCAAACTTTGAATGCGCGGGCTCCTCCGCGCGTTTCGGCGGCACGCACGCATACGGCAAGGCCTCAGCGGCGCGCAGATTCCTTTTCATGAAATCCAGAATGACACGTCCACTCCGTCTAGTAGCAGTCTCCGGCGGATTGCAACGCCCCTCCAAGTCCGCCGCCCTGGCAGAGCACCTGCTCGACCTGATCGCCGACGAAGTCCCCTGCGAACAACACCTGGTGGAACTGGGTCAACTCGCGCCGCAACTTGCTGGCGCGGTCTGGCGCTCGCACCTGCCCGACACGGTGGAGCGGGAGCTTTGCGCGGTCGAACAAGCCGACGTCCTGGTGGTGGCGACGCCGGTCTTCCGCGGCTCGTACACGGGCCTGTTCAAGCACTTCTTCGACTTCATTCATCAGGACGCCTTGATCGACAAGCCCGTCCTGCTGGCCGCCACCGGCGGCAGCGAACGCCATGCCCTGGTGATCGACCATCAATTGCGGCCGCTGTTCAGCTTTTTCCAGGCGCGCACCTTGCCGCTGGGCGTCTACGCGACCGACAAGGATTTCGCCGACTACCGCCTGCAGAACGAAGCCCTGATCGAGCGGGCCCGGCTGGCGATCCACCGGGCACTGCCCTTGGTCGAACTGACGCGCCATCTCAGCACTGCCGCCGCGGAGGACGCGGTCGCAGCCTGAAGCAAGACTTGGCCCAGGTAGCCGGCCAGGCGGCCGCTACAGGGCCGTCCAACCCAACATACGCCCTCTGAACGCCCCGCGCGCCGCGCCCGTTCAAGAGCCGGCTTTAACCCCAAGCAAACCATTTCGCAACATCCACGCGCCCACCGCCATGAGCAACGATTTCACATTCACCATCAAGAGCCTTCGTTTCGACGAGAATTATCAGCCGTCGGACAATACGCGCATCACGACCAACTTCGCCAATCTGGCCCGCGGAACGAGCCGCCAGGAAAATCTGCGCAACACCTTGAGGATGATCGACAGGCGCTTCAATAGCCTGGCGCATTGGGACAACCCGACGGGGGACCGCTACGCGGTCGAACTCGAGATCATTTCCGCAGAAATGAACATCGGCGCCGAAGGCGGCAGCAATGTTTTTCCGCTGATCGAGATATTGCAGACCAACATCGTCGACAAGAAAAACAACGAGCGTATCGAGGGCATTGCAGGGAACAATTTCTCTTCTTACGTGCGCGACTACGACTTCAGCGTGGTTCTGCCCGAACACAACAACAATAAATCCACGTTCAGCATCCCCGACGATTTCGGCGATCTGCACGGCAAGCTGTTCAAGCACTTTCTGAATTCAAGCGCCTACAAGAAGCGGTTCAGCAAGCCGCCGGTCATCTGCATCAGCGCATCGAGCAGCAAGACCTACCACCGCACTGAAAACCAGCACCCCATCCTGGGGGTCGAATATCGGCAAGACGAATTCTCTTCCACCGATCAGTACTTCGAGAAAATGGGCCTGCAGGTTCGCTATTTCATGCCGCCGGGCAGCGCCGCACCCCTGGCCTTTTATTTCCAGGGCGACCTGCTGGGCCGCTACACCAATCTTGAGCTGATCAGCCTGATCAGCACGATGGAAACGTTCCAGAAGATCTACCGCCCCGAGATCTACAACGCCAATTCCGCGGCCGGCAATCTCTATCGCCCCAGCCTGAAGAACCAGGACTACTCCCTGACGCAGATCGTCTACGACCGGGAAGAGCGCAGCCAACTGGCCGTCAAGCAAGGCAAGTTCACGGAAGAGCACTTCATCAAGCCCTACAAGAACGTGCTCGACACCTGGGCCGCCAATTCCGCTCTCTAATCACTCGCAACACACGGAACACTGATCATGAAGAAACTACTGCCCACGTCGACCGCCGGCAGCCTGCCGAAACCTTCCTGGCTGGCCCAGCCCGAAAAACTCTGGTCGCCCTGGAAATTGCAGGATCAGGAGCTGGTCGAAGGCAAGCAAGACGCCCTGCGCCTGGCGCTGCAAGAACAGCAACATGCAGGCATCGACATCGTCAGCGATGGCGAACAAACCCGTCAGCATTTCGTCACCACGTTTATCGAGCATTTGAGCGGCGTCGATTTCGAAAAGCGTGAAACCGTCCGGATCCGCGATCGCTACGATGCGAGCGTCCCGACCGTCGTCGGTGCCGTCAGCCGCCAAAAGCCGGTGTTCGTCGAAGACGCCAGGTTCCTGCGTCAACAAACCAAGCAACCCATCAAATGGGCGCTGCCTGGCCCCATGACGATGATCGACACGCTGTACGACGCCCACTACAAGAGCCGCGAAAAGCTGGCCTGGGAATTCGCCAAGATCCTGAACCAGGAAGCCCGCGAACTGGAGGCCGCCGGCGTCGACATCATCCAATTCGATGAGCCTGCGTTCAACGTCTTCTTCGACGAAGTGAACGACTGGGGCATCGCCACCCTGGAACGCGCAATCGAGGGCCTCAAGTGCGAAACCGCCATCCATATTTGCTATGGCTACGGCATCAAGGCCAACACCGACTGGAAGAAGACGCTGGGTTCCGAATGGCGCCAGTATGAGGAGTCGTTCCCCAAGCTGCAGCAATCCAGCATCGACATCGTCTCGCTGGAATGCCACAACTCGCATGTGCCCATCGATCTGATTGAGCTTATTCGTGGCAAGAAGGTGATGGTGGGCGCGATTGACGTGGCTACCGATACCATCGAGACGCCGGAGGAAGTGGCCAATACCTTGCGCAAGGCGCTTAAGTTTGTGGATGCCGACAAGCTGTATCCGTGCACGAATTGCGGGATGGCGCCGTTGTCGCGTCGGGTTGCGAATGGGAAGTTGAGTGCGTTGAGCGCGGGTGCGGAGATTGTCAGGAAAGAACTCGCGGCCTGATGCCGGTGTGAAGACCCAAGAGAAAAGGCGCCGGAGCGCCTTTTCTTTTACCTATCTACAGCGAGCAGGATCACTCCCACTCGATCGTCGCAGGCGGCTTGCTCGACACGTCGTAAACAACCCGATTGATGCCGCGCACTTCATTGATGATGCGCGACGACACCCGAGCCAGCAACGGATGCGGCAGCGGAGCCCAATCGGCCGTCATGAAGTCAAACGTCTGCACCGCACGCAGCGCCACGACATACTCATACGTACGCCCATCGCCCATCACGCCCACCGACTTCACCGGCAGGAACACGGCAAACGCCTGCGAGGTCAACTCGTACCAGGTCAGGCCGCTGGCCTCGTCCTTGGTGTTGCGCAGCTCTTCAATGAAGATCGCGTCCGCGCGGCGCAGCAGTTCGGCGTATTCATGCTTGACTTCGCCCAGGATGCGCACGCCCAGGCCGGGGCCGGGGAACGGGTGGCGGTAGACCATCTGCGGCGGCAGGCCCAGGGCCACGCCCAGTTCGCGGACTTCGTCCTTGAAGAGTTCGCGCAGGGGTTCCAGCAGCTGCAGGTTCAGGGTGTCCGGCAGGCCGCCCACGTTGTGGTGCGACTTGATGGACGTGGCCTTGCCCGTCTTGGCGCCAGCGGATTCGATGACGTCCGGGTAAATGGTGCCCTGAGCCAGCCACTTGGCGCTTTGCTGCTTGCCGGCCTGTTCCTGGAACACTTCGACGAATTCGCGGCCGATGATCTTGCGCTTGGCTTCGGGGTCGGCGACGCCGGCCAGCTTGCCCATGAACTGCGCGGTGGCATCGACGTGAATGATCTTCACGCCCATGTTTTCGGCGAAGGTCTGCATGACCTGCTTGCCTTCGTCCAGGCGCAGGAGGCCGTGGTCGACGAAGACGCAGGTGAGCTGGTCGCCGATGGCCTTGTGGATCAGCGCGGCGGCAACGGACGAGTCCACGCCGCCGGACAGGCCCAGGATGACTTCGTCGGTGCCGACCTGCTCGCGGATGCGGGCGACGGCTTCCGAGACGTAGTCGGGCATGTTCCAGTCGCCCGTGCATTCGCAGATTTCGTTCACGAAGCGGGCCAGCATGGCCTTGCCCTGGACGGTGTGCGTGACTTCGGGGTGGAACTGGACGGCGTAGAAGCGGCGGTCTTCGTCGGCCATGCCGGCGATGGGGCAGGACGGCGTGGATGCCATCAGCTTGAAGCCCGGGGGCAGCTCGGTGACCTTGTCGCCGTGGCTCATCCAGACCTTGAGCATGCCGTGGCCTTCGGACGTGCTGAAGTCTTCCAGGCCTTCCAGCAGCTTGGTGTGGCCGTGGGCGCGGACTTCGGCGTAGCCGAATTCGCGGTGGTCGGAGAAGCTGACCACGCCGCCCAGCTGCTGCGCCATGGACTGCATGCCGTAGCAGATGCCCAGCACGGGCACGCCCAGCTCGAACACGGCGTGCGGGACGCGCATGGAGCCTTCTTCGTAGGCGGAGGCGTGGCTGCCGGACAGGATGATGCCCTTCAGGCCCTGCGCCATCTGTTCGCGCACGAAGGCGTCGTCGACGTCGCCCGGGTGGACTTCGGAATAGACGCCGGCCTCGCGGACGCGGCGGGCGATCAGCTGCGTGACTTGCGAACCGTAGTCAAGGATAAGAATGCGCTGGTGCATGGAGACTCTACCCGTTGTAAATAAAACCGCACCGGCAGACCCGCTGATCTTTGCGGTTCTGCCGGTGCGTGATGCATGACATTGTAGTTGACTGTGCGGATCAGTCGGCGCGGTAGTTGGGCGCTTCCTTGGTGATCTGCACGTCGTGCACGTGGGACTCGCGTACGCCCGCGGAGGTGATCTCCACGAACTCGGTCTTGGTGCGCATGTCGTCGATGGTGGCGGCGCCGCAGTAGCCCATGGAGGCGCGGATGCCGCCGACCAGTTGGTAAATGATGGCCAGCACGCTGCCCTTGTAGGGGACGCGGCCTTCGATGCCTTCGGGGACCAGCTTGTCGGCGTTGTTGGCCGGGTCCTGGAAGTAGCGGTCGGCCGAGCCTTCCGTCATGGCGCCCAGGCTGCCCATGCCGCGGTACGACTTGTACGAACGGCCCTGGAACAGCACGACTTCGCCGGGCGCTTCTTCGGTGCCGGCGAACATGCCGCCCATCATGCACGCGAACGCGCCGGCGGCCAGCGCCTTGGCGACGTCGCCGGAGTAGCGGATGCCGCCGTCGGCGATGAGGGGAACGCCCGTGCCTTCCAGCGCCTTGGCGACTTCGGAGATGGCATGGATCTGCGGCACGCCGACGCCTGCGACGATGCGCGTGGTGCAGATGGAGCCGGGGCCGATGCCGACCTTCACGCCATCGGCGCCGTACTCGACCAGCGCGCGCGCGGCGGCGGCGGTGGCGATGTTGCCGCCGATGACTTCAACCTTGGGGTAGTTCTGCTTGACCCAGCGCACGCCTTCCAGCACGCCCTTGGAATGGCCGTGCGCGGTGTCGACGATCAGGACGTCGACGCCTGCGGCGACCAGCTTTTCCACGCGTTCTTCGGTGTTGCCGCCCACGCCCACCGCCGCGCCGACGCGCAGCTGGCCTTGGGCGTCCTTGCTGGCCATCGGGTGTTCGGTGTTCTTGACGATGTCCTTGACGGTGGCCAGGCCACGCAGTTCAAAGCCGTCGTTCACGATCAGCACGCGCTCCAGGCGGTGCTTGTGCATCAGGGCCTGCGCTTCATCCAGCGTGGCGCCTTCCTTCATGGTGACCAGGCGTTCCTGCGGCGTCATGATGTTGCGCAGGGGCTGATCCAGGTTTTCTTCGAAGCGCAGGTCGCGGTTGGTGACGATGCCGACCAGCTTGCGGCCTTCGACGACCGGCAGGCCCGAGATGCCATGCTGGCGCTGCAACGCAATGGCGTCGCGCACTTTCATCTGGGGGGTGACGGTGACCGGATCGATCACGATGCCGAATTCGTGGCGCTTGACGCGAGCCACTTCACGCGCTTGGGCGTCGGCGGAAAGATTCTTGTGGATGATCCCGATGCCGCCCTCTTGCGCCATGGCGATGGCCAGACGCGATTCGGTGACGGTGTCCATGGCGGCGGACACGAGGGGGATATTCAGGCTGATGTTGCGAGTCAGGCGCGTGGCCAGGGAGGTGTCGCGCGGCAACACCTCGGAATACGCAGGCACCAACAACACATCGTCGAAGGTGAGCGCTTTTTGAACGAGACGCATGGGTAACTCCGGGCGCAAAGCAAGATTATACGCCGACAGCATGTTTTGACTAGGTGTTCTCCCTAGGTTTCGGACGGATATTTATCGCCTCCGCAGCGACCCTCTCTGTCCCGGATTATTTTTACCCGGGTTATATTGACAGCAATTTTTACCCGGACAATAATTGAACCACGAAATTCACCCGGATATAAAAGGTACAGCAATGAACCTACCCCTTCCCTCCGACCCGCATACCGCCTTTGAAGGCCATCGCATCCTGGCCGCCGGCCCGCTTGCCGACGTGGCGCTGGCGGTCAAGCACGCCATGGTGGCCCGCGGGGACCACACGATTCTTGTGTTCCAGGATTCGACCGGCAAGCAGGTGGACCTGGACCTGAGCGGCAACGAAGCACAGATCGTCGAACGGCACACGCCAGCAGATACCGCCGATACCGTCGACCCGGACCAGGACCTGGATGCGGAACCGGACAGCGCCCCCCGCGGCCGTGGCCGGCCCAAGCTTGGCGTGGTGCCGCGCGAAGTGACGCTGCTGCCGCGCCACTGGGACTGGCTGGCCGCGCAGCCCGGCGGCGCGTCGGTGGCGCTGCGCAAGCTGGTGGACCAGGCGCGGCGCGACAACGAGGCGCAGGATGCGAAGCGCCAGCGCCAGGAAGCCGCCTATCGGTTCATGTCCAGCATGGCGGGCGATCTGCCCGGATTCGAGGAAGCGACACGCGCCCTGTATGCCGATGACCGCGAAGCGTATGCGCGGCAGGTCGCTCAATGGCCGCAGGACGTGCGCGGCTATGCGATGAGCCTGGCCTGGGGCGCGCCCGCCGCAACGTCCGGCGACGCCTGAACGCACCAGCCCGCCGCCCGCGAATGCATCCGCGGCGGGCAGGAGGCCATGGCACTCAAGCGGCTGAAGCAGGCGACGCGCGCATTGACGCATTCCCCCGGCAGCTTTTATTTTTCATGTACACGTTATCGACTTTCGCCGGGGCCGCGCCATGCCGCAATTGGTTCTGTTGTTGTTGGGAGTGACCTACCTGCGCCAGCGCTGGCGCGCGCTGGCCATCGCGGGCGCGGTCTTCCTGCTGGCGGGGATCGTCGTGTTCATCGACGCGCTGGACGGCGCGGCCTATTTCCCCCTGAACGCCTTCGCCATCCTTTTCATCATCGAAGGCCTGGGCACGCTGCTGATCGCCTCCAGCGGCGTGGGCGGGCAGCGCGTCCTGCGCTACGCCAAGGGCCTGTTCGTCCTGCTGGCGGGCGGCCTGATCCTGGCCGGCCATCATCACGGCCACTTCGTGCTGTCGATGATCTTCGGCGCGCTGTTCCTGGTGGACGGGCTGCTGCAGTGCATCGCCGGCTACGTGGTGCGCTATGAGCGCTGGCGCTATGCGTTTGCCGGCGGCGTGGCGGAAATCCTGCTGGCCATCTTCTTTTTCCAGCCCTATCCCACCAATTACCTGGGCACCGTGCCGTATTGCCTGGGCCTCTTCCTGGGAATCGCGGGCATGAAGCTCCTGTGGCTGGCGCGCCGCGTGCGGCACCTTTCCTCCAATCCCGCCTTTGCCGCCACGCAGTCGATGGGTTTTGCCCCGACCGCGCCGGAGCAAGCCGCGCCGCGGGTCTGGGACGGCCCGCCGGCCGATTCCGAACGGGCGCTGACGGTGCACGTCTGGACGCCGTCCGGCTCGGCCAAGACGCAGACCCGCAGCTATCCGGTGGTGGACCGCTACATCGCCGCGGTGGACGTCAATGGCGTCATTTCCACCGGCCACGCAGCGCTGGAATCGCCCGAGGGCATCTACATCAGCCTCTATCCGCAAGAAGAGATCGACCGGTCGCCCGACGATTTCAGCGCCCTGCTGCGCGCCACCGCCGAAAACGACATTCCGGGCGTTTACCAGCCCGACTACGCCACCGAATCCAAGGCCTGGTGCCCGTCTACCATCCGCGTGCGGATCCGGAACTACGACGCGGAAAAGCTGGCGGCGTTCTGGGAGGAATACCGCAAGAATTCGACCTACAACCTGACGCACCGCAACTGCTCCAGCACGGTGTCGGGCGCGCTGGACGCCGCGCTGGACGGCGTCGTGGGCCGCCTGCATGGCGGCGAGGCCGGCTGGCGGGTGCTGATCCGGCTGCTGCTGACGCCGGAGCTGTGGGTGGCGTCCCAGATCCGCAAGCGCGCCCTGACCATGGCCTGGACGCCGGGCCTGACCCTGGACTACGCCCGCGCCATGAGCATGCTGGCCGATCCGCGGCCGTTCGGCTGGTGGAAGATGTCGCAAAGCGCGCTGCGCCGGATCGCCGAACTGCGCGGAAGCTGGCGGGCGCAGGACAAGGAAGCGCCGGCACGCCGGCCGCGGACCTGAAGCGCCGGCAAGCTGTTGCAATTGATCCCTGGAGAATCGCCAGGACGGGGCGTAACGTGAAAGCGCGGCATATGCCGCGTCGCCTTCGCAGGTACGCATCATGACGCCCAACACTCCCCGCCCCGACTCCCGCCATGCGGCGCCCCCCGCCGCGCCCGACCCTCATGCGCCGCCGCAGGCGGACAAAACGCGCGCCAAAGCTGAGCATCAGCATGAAGATGCGCGCCGCAAGGCGCTGGTCGGCTCGCAGCACAAGGAAAACACGCGCGCCGTGGCCGCGCCGCGCTATCACGGACACCGGGGCGGCTAGCGGCCCGCGGCGGCCGCGCCAGTTGCCGTGCGCTCCATCGGGCCCGATGCACGCGCGGCGAGCCGAGCCCGGCCGCACCGCGCCTGCCCGCAGGCGGCCGCGGCCCTGCCTGGACACCGGTTTTCCGGGCCGCCGAATCGCCCCTTCATCGGACTGCCGGAACGTCAAACCGGATTTATGAGGTATGTTCCTGGAACTACCGACGGATCCCGATGATGCAGTCCGACGAAAACTACCTCCTCTACGACGGCGATTGCCCCTTCTGCTCGAACTACGTGCGGATGGTGCAGTTGCGCAAGGCCGCTGGCCCCATCGCCATGCTGAACATGCGCGACCATCCCGATCTGGCCGCGCGGCACCGCGCGCAAGGCTACGACCTGAACCAGGGCATGATCCTGCACCTGGACGGCCGCGATTACTGGGGCTCGGACGCCATTCACCGGCTGGCTCTGCTCAGCACGGGCAACGACCTGTTCAACCGCGTGAACGCCGCCATCTTCAGCAACACCTGCCTGTCCAAAGCGCTCTACCCCTTCATGCGCACCGGCCGCAGCCTGACGCTGACGCTGCTGGGCAAGAAGAAAATGCCCTGATGCGCGCATCGTGCCGGCCACGCGGGATGCGCGGACACAGCTCCTGTTTCCCTTCAATCTGGAATTGACCCGATGCTCTACATCACCGGCGCCGTGCTTCTGGCGCTTACGCTAGGTTCTGTCTTCTATCGCCGCATGCAGCGCAGGGCCGGGGACACCGCCCGCACCATCGGCCGCGACATGGTCGCCGGCGCCGCCATCTTTGCGTTCGTCGGGCCTGCCGTGGGCATCGCCGTCGTTGCCCTGGTCATGGCCGCCGTCACCCGGAGCACCGACGGCCTGATGTTCGGGATCTTCGGACTGCCCTGGGCCTATATCTTCGGCATCGTGCCGGCAATGTTCTGCGGGATGACCGCGGGCGCGCTCAAGCCGCTGGCGCCTTCGTGGCTTGCCATTCTGCGCATGGGCGTCATCGGCGCGGTTTATGCCTTTGCCTTTCTGCTGACGTTCGGCGGACGCGACCTGTCCTGGTCTTCCGCGCTGTTCCCCCTGTACATGGGCGCCGTGCCCGCAGCCGTCGCCGGACTGGCATGCGCGCGGCTGCTCTACGGCAAGCCCGCGCCTATTCGCTAGCCCAGCTCAGTTGCGGCGAAGGCGCGCCGTGCGCGTGAAAGTGCAACGGCCCGGCAAGCAGGTCCGCTTTCAGTTGGCGGCACCGAGCGTACATCGCGGCCGGTCGGACGTGCCCGAAAGGGTCAGGCGGACTAGGGCCGGCGCCGCCGCCCGTGAGCCGAACAGCCAGTAGCCTGACTGGCGAGGCTCCGCTACTGTCGTCGTAAACCACTTTGGGGATCGACATGCGCGCCCACCGCACGACCATGCGCTTTCCCGAATCGGCGGCGCGTTTCATTCCAGGATGGCTCCTGTTTCTGGCATGCACGACCGCAACGGGAGCACCCGCGCCGCAATCGCCCGACTTGCATGGCGCCCTGATCGTGTCGTCGACCTACCGCTATTACGCGTCCATTCTTTATGGCACGGAAGCCGAAGCCCGCCGCAGCGCGCTGGCCTCCTGCAGGGAAGACGAACCGCACGCCAAATGCGCGGTGTACGCAAGCTTCAAGAACCAGTGCATCGCAGTGGCGGCGAACGGCCCGCACCACTTTGTCGCGATCGGCCAGACAGACTGGGATGGGCGGGAGACTGGCGATTACGGTCTGCGCCTTTGCCGCGACAAAACAGGATCCGAATGCCGGCTGGTGCTCAGCGCGTGTTCGACCCCGGCGCAACAGGCCGAGGACCAGAGCGCCAGCGCGGACAGGGAAAGGCCCGCGCCGACGGATTCACCGGGTTATGTCGCCGCCCGTGTCCGCCGCGACGACAGCCAGGCGTGACGCCGCCTCATTCCCGTCCGCCGATCCGCACAGCGCCCGACCCGTCCACCTTCACCACGCGCTGCAGGAATGCGTCCAGCGCGGGATTGTCGTGCTGCGCGTGCCAGGCCAGGTACATGTCGGCGTACAGATTGCGCTGCCCGATCGGCCGGAACTCCACCCCTTCGAAGCGCAGCTCTCGCGCCGAGTCCGGCACGATACCCACGCCCAGCCCCGCGCGCACCAGCGCCAGCAGCGTATGCGTCTGCCCGGCACGCTGCACATACTGCGGCTGCACGTCGGCCAGGCCGAAGGCGCCCACGATGCGGTCGTAGAAGTACTTGCCCTCCCGCGGCGAATACAGCACGAACGGCTGTCCCTGCAGCAGGCGCAGCGGCACCGTGGCGTGTTCGCACAGGGGAGACCCGGCGGGCAGCGCCAGCACCAGCGGCTCGCGCTCGACCAGGCGCGACTCGATGCCGGCCTGCTGAGGCACGCTGCGCGCCAGGATGGCGTCCAGTTCGCGGGCCAGCAGCAGGCGGCTCAGGTCGGTGGTCACGGTTTCGCGGAGCTGGATTTCCACGCCGCCGAGCAGCTTGCGCGCCTGCATGATCAGGGACGGCATCAGGCGGTAAGCCGCCACGGCGGTGAACCCCAGGGTGATGTGCCCGGCTTCGCCGCCGGAGGTGCGGCGCGCCGTCGCGGCGGCCTGCGCCGAGAACTCAAGCAGGTGCCGGGCGTCGCGCAGGAAGCGCCGGCCGGCGGCGCTCAGCAGCACCTGCCGGCTGTTGCGCTCGAACAGCGTCACGCCCAGATCCTGTTCCAGCAGCTGGATCTGGCGCGACAGCGGCGGCTGCGTCATGCACAGGCGTTCGGCGGCGCGGCCAAAGTGCAGTTCTTCGGCCACGGCGATGAAACATTCAAGCTGGCGGAACTCCATCGATTCAATCCTTGAATTGATTAATGCTATTTATAGCTCGAACGGCTATCCATGGACAGGCCTCCCTATACTCGGATCCAAGGCCGCAAACCGGCCGGACCGCGCATCAGGAGATTTCCCCCGCAGCACCATTTTTTCGCGGCTAGCGCCGCTTTCAACGCCAAAAGAGAAAATCCATGGAGACAAAGAAAACCGCCCGGATCCGCGTCCGGCTCATCGCCGCGGCGCTGGCCTGGACCGCCGCCGCGGCCTTGCCAGGCGCCGCCAGCGCCGCGGGGTATCCGGACCGCCCGATCAATCTCATCGTCCCCTTCTCGCCAGGTGGCGGCACCGACATCTCGGCGCGCCTGCTGGCCGCGGCGCTCGGTGAAAAATTCTCGTCGTCGGTGGTGGTGGACAACCGGCCCGGCGCGGGCGGACAGATCGCCGCCGACCTGGTTGCGCGCTCACAGCCCGACGGCTACACACTGCTATTCGCGAACTCCGGCATGCTGGCGATCAATCCCTGGATCTACAAGCTGCATTCGGATCCGGTGAAGGCCTTCGCGCCCGTCTCCCTGTTCTCGGACCTGCCGTTCGTGCTGGTGGTGCCGGCCAGCCTGCCCGCCAAGAACGTCGCGGAACTGGTCACGCTGACCAAGTCGCAGCCGGGCAAGCATACGTTTGCCAGTTCGGGCACGGGCGGCGCGCCGCACCTGTCCGGCGAAATCTTCCAGCAGGCCACCGGTGTGGATCTGGTGCACGTGCCCTACAAGGGCGGCGGCCCCGCCATGACCGACCTGATGGCCGGCCGCGTCGACATGCTGTTCGCGTCGGTCCTGGAAACGATGCCCTACGTCACCGCGGGCAAGCTGCGCGCGCTGGCGGTCACGGGCGCAGCGCGCTCGCCCGCCATGCCGGACGTGCCCACCATCGATGAAGCCGGCGTCAAGAACGCGCAGAGCGGCTCGTGGACGGCCGTGCTGGCGCCGGCGGGCACGCCGCAGGCCGTGATCGACAAGCTGTCGGAGGCGATCCGGGCCGTCGCCGCGGATCCTGCCGTCAAGGCCAAGCTCGAATCGCAGGGCGCCGTGGCGCATGGCTCCACGCCGAAAGAACTGCAAGACCTGGCCGCCAGCGAACGCGAGCGCTATGGGCAGATAATCAAGAGCCGCAACATCCAGACCAACTGACCTCAACCGCGGCCCGCCCCGGCGGGCCCTTCTCTCTATAAGCCGTATCCATGACCGCATCCCTTTCCGCTTGCGCCGCCGACCTGCTGATGGTTGGCCCCCTGCTGCCCGAACTGGTGGCCGACCTGGAATCGCGCTACCGCGTCCATCGCCTCTGGGAGGCCCAGGATCCGGCGGCGCTGCTGCGCGAACACGGCCCCGCCATCCGCGGCATCGCCACCAGCGGCCGCTTCGGCGCGAAGAAGGAATTGATCGACGCCCTGCCCGCCCTGGAAGGCATCTTCAGTTTCGGGGTGGGCTACGACACCATCGACGTGGCCGCCGCCAAGGCGCGCAATGTCGTCGTCACCAACACGCCGGGCGTGCTGGACGCCTGCGTCGCCGACACCGCGCTGGCGCTGATGCTGGCCGTTTCGCGCCGCATCGCCGAAGCCGACCGCTTCGTGCGCGCGGGCCGCTGGCCCACGGAAGGGTTTGGCCTGGGCACCCGCATGAGCGGCAAGCGCTGCGGCATCGTCGGCCTGGGCAATATCGGGCTGCAGATCGCCCGTCGCGCCCAGGCATTCGACATGGAGATCCTGTACACCAACCGCAAGCCGCGTCCCGACGCGCCGGCTTCGTACCGCTATTGCCCGGACATCGTCGAACTGGCCGGGCAATGCGACTACCTGGTGCTGGCGGTGCCGGGCGGCGGCGCCACGCGGCACATGGTGAACGCGCAGGTGCTGGACGCGCTGGGCCCGGACGGCTGGCTGATCAATATTGCGCGCGGGACGGTCGTCGACGAAGCGGCGCTGGTCGCCGCGCTGCGGGAAAAGCGCATTGCCGGCGCCGGCCTGGACGTGTTCGAACACGAACCCGCCACGCCCCCCGAATTGAACGGCATGGACAACGTGGTGATGCTGCCGCACATCGCCAGCGGCACCCACGAAACGCGCCAGGCCATGGCGGATCTGGTGCGCGAAAACCTGGACGGCTGGTTCACCGAAGGCCAGGTGCGCACGCGCGTGGTGTGACGCGCGAGGGGTGATTCAGGCCTGCGAGTTTGGGCGGAACGGCGGCCTCAGGCCACGCGTTCATCCGCGGCCGCGGGGGCCTGCCCCGGCGTGGTCCGGTCGCAGCGCGTCCATCCCGCAGCCGGATCGCGCTTGTCCTCCAGGTAGTCCCAATTCGCGCCGCAGTCGGCGCACGTGAAAGCTTCGTGCGTCGCGCGGCGGCGAGCCAGATGCAAGGCGCGGACCTGTCCCAGGCTGATCAGGTTGGCGTGCCCGGGCGCGCCGGCCTGATTCGGAACGATGGCCGCGCAATCGCCACATAGCGTCATGCCCCCTCCCTTTCATTTTGCTTTCGCACATGTTACGGAGGAAGCCGCGTTTGAAGCTCAACAATTCTCACATTAAGTATTTTGGAGTTACCTCTGCAGCAGGGAGAGGCGACGCACCTGACGAAACCCCTGATGACCCGTCACTGGTTTAGGCGGAATATACTGTACAAATAAACAGTGTATTCCGCCATGCCGTTCAAAACTCCTCTCTCCCACGCCGATCTGCGCATCATCCGCGAGCGCCAGCCCTGGAACGCCGACGTCATCTCCCTGCTCTGGGAAGTCAAGCGGTTGCGGTCCGTGCTGCTGCGCGCCTACCAGTTATCCGGCGACTTCAAGCGCCCGGCGGGAATCACGGGCGAGCTCTACGACCAGTTCATGAAAGACCTGCATGCCGAACCGTGCGTGCTGGAACGCGACGACATGACCGCGTCGCTGATGGAAGCGCCCGACAAGCTGCGCAAGGGCATGGCGCCGCGCTAGCATGCCCGGGCCCGCCAGGAACTTGGGCCGGCGAACTGTTACCTACGGACGTTATCCACGAACCGCACGGGCGCTGGCGCCCCAGGAGCTTTGTCCGATGTCGACTTTCCCCATCACCGCAGGCGGACCCAGCGCCAGTTCATCCATTTCCGCCGAAAACCTATCCGCGGGCGCCAAGCTCCACGCCATCATGCTGGCGCGGCACGACGCGCTGAAAGACCTCGTCGAAAAGCAGGCTGGCCAAGTCGGGGCGCTGAATGAGCAACTGCGCTCCCTCTCGATGAAAAAAGCCGAACTCGCCAGCAAACACAATCCGACGGACGAAGATAAAAGCCGTCTGGCCGCCTTGGATGCAGAAATGGCCAGCGTGGTCAGCATGCAGAGCCTTGAGATGACCAAGCTGCAAGACCTGGCCAGCAAAATGAATCAAAGCCTGGAGGCGATGACCGCCATCGCCAGGCAATTCCGCGACGAAAGCGCCGAATTCATCGCGAACCTGCGTTGACGAGGGCCGGGCCTGCCCTTCGCAAACGCAGGCATGAACTGGAATCCAGGCAAGTCCGGGAGTATCGTCAAGACGCATCCCTGGCCCAAGAACGGAGGCGCCCCATGCCTGACATTCCAAAGACAGAAATCGAGGCCGGCGCATCGCAAATGGGCAACCTGGTGCAGTTCCTGCTGTGGATCGCGGCGCGGCCACGCACCTACGCCGAAACCATGGAGGCTTGGCGCACCAATTGCCCCCGGCTGTCGGCCTGGGAAGACGCCACGGCGAACGGGCTGATCGACATGACGCACGGCGAAAGCACGGTGCGCGGCGAGGCAGTGGTGGTGCTGACGGCAAAAGGCCGCGCATTGCTCGCGTCAAAGTAGGAATTCCGGAGACGTTTACGCACCGGCGTTGCTCCCGCGATCACCTTCCGGCCACCGAGCCGTGACCTCCCCGGCAGCGCGCCGCATCGCAGCGTTCTGCCTAAGGGCTTGAAATAACTCGAAGTTATCAATTCCCCTGCGGAAAACCCCATTAGGGAATTTGCTTATGCGCTTTAATTATTTGCAAAGCGCATACTTGAGCCGCCAGAATTCGTCCTTGGCATAAATCAAGACCCATGGAACTTCGTCAACTCGAGGCCTTCGCGGCCGTCATGTCCACGGGCAGCGTCACCGCTGCCGGACGGCTGCTGGGACGCTCGCAGCCCGCGATCAGCCGCTTGCTGCAGGAACTGGAAGCCGAGATCGGCTACCCCTTGTTCGCGCGCAGCGGCCCCCGCGTGACGCCCACCGAGCAGGGCTTTCTGCTGTATGACGATGTCGAACGCGCGCTGACCAGCCTGCAACAGATCCGCGGCCGCGCCGACGAGATCGCGCGCGGCCAGGCCCAGCCCCTGCTGATGGCCGCCACCTCCGCCCTGGCGGCGGGCCTGGTGCCGGACGCGCTCAAACGCATCGAAGACCGCATCGGCGCCGCGCGCGTGCAGTTGCGCAGCGCCTCGCCGGAACGCGTGGTGCATGCGGTGCTGTCGGGCGCCGCCCAGTTGGGCGCGACCAGCCTGCCGCTGGAACATCGCGGCCTGACCGTGCATTGGATCGGGCAGGCGCCCTGCGTGGCTGCCCTGCCGGAAGATGATCCGGTGGCGCAGCAGGCCGTGGTGCCGGTGTCGGCCCTGGCCGGACGCCGCCTGATCACCATGGCAAACCCCTACCGGCTGCGCCGCCGCCTGGACGCCGCGCTGGCGCGCAATGCGCAGGCGCTGGGCACCATCGAAACCAATTCGTCCATCAACGCCCTGGCCGCGGTACGCGCCGGCCTGGGCGTGTCGGTGCTGGAACCCATCACTGCCTACGGCGCGCCGATGCCGGGCGTGGCGATCCGTCCCATCGACCTGGACATCCCCTTCTTCTTTGGGGTCATCACCCCGCAGTCGCAAACGCTGACGCCGGCCTGCCAGGCCATGGCGGACGCGTTGGCCGAAGCCGCCGCAGCCCTGCTGCCCAGCTTTGCGCTGCACGACGCCTGCGAGCATTCGGCGCTGTTGCAGTCGATCTACGGCGATGACGCCCCTGTTATGGAAACACCCGCAATATGACTCAGCCCCTCGCCACCCCGCCGCAAGGCCTGCCCGCCCTGGAGGCGCGTCTGCGGCAAGACCTGTCCTGGCTGGAAATCCCCGCCAAGAACTGGGTGACGCCCCGGCTGGTCGACGGCCGGCAGGTGCTGGACGTGGCCATCATCGGCGGCGGCATGGCCGGCCTGGCGGCGGCCGCCTCGCTCAAGCACCTGGGCATCGACGCGCCGATCTTCGACCAGGCGCCCGAAGGGTACGAGGGCCCCTGGGCCACCACCGCCCGCATGGAAACGCTGCGCTCGCCCAAGCAGTTGACGGGCCCCGCGCTCGGCCTGCCGGCGCTGACTTTCCGTGCCTGGTTTGAAGCCCAGTTCGGCCCTGAAGCCTGGGACGCGCTGGACAAGATCCCGCGCCTGCAATGGATGGACTACCTGCGCTGGTACCGCCGCGTGCTGGACCTGGACGTGCGCAACGAACACCGCATCCTGTCCGTGCAGCCGCGCGCCGACAAGCTGGTCGAGCTGGACATCGAATCGCCCGCCGGCCGCAGCACCGTGCTGGCCCGCCGCGTCGTGCTGGCCACCGGCCGCGACGGCCTGGGCGGCGCGTATGTGCCTGATTTTGCAAAGAAGCTTCCGCGCGACCGCTGGGCCCATTCGTCCGACGTGATGGACTACAACACCCTGGCCGGCAAGCGCGTCGGCGTCGTGGGCGCGGGCGCCTCCGCCATGGACAGCGCCGCGACCGCGCTGGAAGCCGGCGCCGCCAGCGTCGACCTGCTGATCCGCCGCAACGACATTCCCCGCATCAACAAAGGCAAGGGCGCAGGCAACCCAGGCCTGACCCACGGCCACCTGACCCTGCCCGACGAATGGAAGTGGAAGATCCGCCACTACATCAACGCCGCGCAGGTGCCGCCCCCGCGCGGCAGCACGCTGCGCGTGTCGCGCCACCCGAACGCCTTCTTCAATCTGGGCTGTGGCGTGCAGGACCTGGCGCTGGTCGGCGACGAGATCCACGTCACCACGCCCAAGGGCGTGTTCGTGCTGGACTTCCTGATCTTCTCCACGGGTTTCCGCATCGACTGGACCGTGCGTCCGGAATTCGCGCCGCTGGCGCCCCACGTGCGCGCCTGGGGCGACCGCTACACGCCGCCCGCCGGCCAGGAAGACCAGGAACTGCATGACTCGCCCGACCTGGGCGCCGTCTTCGAACTGCAGGAAAAGGTTCCGGGCGCCTGCCCGGGCCTGGACCGCGTGCATTGCTTCTCGTACCCCGCCGCGCTGACGCAGGGCACGATCTCGGGCGACATCCCGGCCATCAGCGAAGGCGCCAAGCGCCTGGCGCAGGGCATCGCCGGCCTCTTCTACCGTGAAGACGTCGCCACGCACTACGCCAACATGGAAGCGTTTGCGGAACCCGAAGTGTTCGGCGACGAGTGGACCCCAGCCCCTACGCCGGCCCCCGCCCCGCAGACGGAGACCGCGCAATGACCGCATGGCTGCTACGCCGCGTGGCGCAGGCCGCCGTGGTCGTGTTCCTGATGACGCTGATCGTCTTCGTGGGGCTGCACGCCATCGGCAACCCCGTGGACATCCTGATCGGCCAGGACGTGGACCAGGTGGACCGCGCGCGCATCATCGCCGAACTCGGCCTGGACAAGCCCCTGTGGCAACAGTACCTGGCCTTCCTGAACGGCGCGCTGCACGGCAACCTGGGCAACAGCTTCGTCTACAACATCCCGGCGATCGAGCTGGTGATCCAGCGCCTGCCGGCCACGCTTGAACTGGCCATCACGGCCCTGACCTTCGCCGTCCTCATCGGCCTGCCGCTGGGCCTGGTCGCGGGCCTGTATCCCGACAGCCGCCTGTCCAAGATGATCATGGCGGGCAGCATTGTGGGCTTTTCGCTGCCCACCTTCTGGGTGGCGCTGATGCTCATCATGGCGTTCAGCGTGTCGCTGGGCTGGCTGCCGGCCAGCGGCCGCGGCCAGACGGTGGAATTCCTGGGCTTCCAGTGGTCGTGGCTGACGGCCGACGGCTGGCGCCACCTGATCCTGCCGGCGTTCAACCTGTCGCTCTTCAAGATCTCGCTGGTGATCCGCCTGACCCGCGCCGGCGTGCGCGACGTGATGCCGCTGGACTTCGTGAAGTTCGCGCGCGCCAAGGGGCTGTCGCCCTTCCGCGTGGTCTGTGTGCACGTGCTGCGCAACACCATGATCCCGCTGGTGACGGTGCTGGGCCTGGAGCTTGGCTCGACCATCGCGTTCGCCGTCATCACCGAAAGCATCTTCGCCTGGCCCGGCGCCGGCAAGCTGATCCTGGACAGCCTGAACGCGCTGGACCGGCCCGTGATCGTGGCCTACCTGATCGTGGTGGTGTGCCTGTTCGTGACGCTGAACCTGATCGTGGACATTCTGTACAAAGTGCTGGACCCCCGGGTGCGGCTGGAGGCCTCGGCATGAGTTCCGTATCCAATACCGCGCAGGCGCCCGCCCTGCGCCGCGAATCGCCGTGGCGCCGCAACCTGGCCGAGTTCCTGTCGTCCAAGACGGCCGTGCTGGGCTTGGTCGTGGCCACCCTGCTGATCCTGGCCGCCGTGCTGGCCCCGTGGATCTCGCCGCAGAATCCCTATGACCTGCTGCAGATCGACGTGCTGGACTCGCGCCTGCCGCCGGGCAGCATGAACGGCCTGGACACCTTCCATTACTGGCTGGGCACCGACGGCCAGGGCCGCGACCTGCTGTCGGGCATTCTGTACGGCCTGCGCATCAGCCTGATGGTGGGCGTGGGCTCGGCGCTGATCGCCGGCGTCATCGGCACGTTGCTGGGCCTGTTGGCCGCCTACGCCGGCGGCAAGGTCGACGCCTTCATCATGCGCCTCGTGGACCTGATCCTGTCGTTCCCGTCGATCCTGGTGGCCATGATGATCCTGGCCTACCTGGGCAAGGGCGTGGGCAACGTGGTGCTGACGCTGGTGATCCTGGAATGGGCCTACTACGCCCGCACCGCGCGCGGCCAGGCCCTGGTGGAGCGCCGCCGCGAATACGTGGAAGCCGCCCGCTGCCTGGACATCCCCAGCTGGCGGATCATGCTCAAGCACATCCTGCCCAACTGCCTGCCGCCGCTGATCGTCATCGGCACCCTGCAGATCGCGCGCGCCATCACGCTGGAAGCCACGCTGAGCTTCCTGGGCCTGGGCGTGCCCGTGACCGAGCCGTCGCTGGGTCTCCTGATCTCCAACGGCTTCCAATACATGCTGTCCGGCGAATACTGGATCAGCTTCTATCCCGGCATCGCGCTCTTGATCACCATCGTGGCGATCAACCTGGTGGGCGACCGCCTGCGCGACGTGCTGAACCCGAGGACCCACAAATGACCGACCGCTCCGCCTCGGCTGGCGCGCCGGCCACGCTTGAAGTGCGCAACCTGCGCACCCACTTCCATACCCGCGCGGGCGTGCTGCCCGCCGTGGACGACGTTTCCTTCACGCTGGAACGCGGCAAGATCCTGGGCCTGGTCGGCGAGTCCGGCTCGGGCAAGTCCGTCACGGGCTTTTCCATCATGGGCCTGGTCGACGCGCCGGGCCGCATCGCCGGCGGCCAGGTGCTGTTCCAGGGACGCGACCTGACCCGCCTGGCCCCGCGTGAACTGCGCCGCCTGCAGGGCAACCGCATCGCCATGATCTTCCAGGATCCGATGATGACGCTGAACCCCGTGCTGCGGGTGGACGTGCAGATGATCGAGACGGTGCGCGCGCATAACGGCATGAGCAAGGCTCAGGCGCGCATCCTGGCGCGCGACACGCTGGGCATGATGGGCATTCCCAGCCCCGAGGAACGCCTGCTCGCCTACCCGCACCAGCTGTCCGGCGGCATGCGCCAGCGCGTGGCGATTGCGATTGCCATGCTGCACCGCCCGGACCTGATCATCGCCGACGAGCCCACCACCGCGCTGGACGTCACCATCCAGGCGCAGATCCTGTCCGAAGTGCAGAAGCTGGCCCAGCAACACGGCACCAGCCTCATCTGGATCACGCACGACCTGTCCGTCGTCGCGGGCCTGGCCGACGACGTCGCCGTCATGTATGCCGGCCGCATCGTCGAACACGGCAAGGTCGACGACGTGCTGGACCGCCCGCAGCATCCGTACACCGTCGGCCTGATCGACAGCCTGCCCAGCAACAACGCGCGCGGCCAGCGCCTGCGCCAGATTCCCGGCATGACGCCGAACCTGCTGCACCTGCCGGCCGGCTGTGCGTTCGCGGCGCGCTGCGCGCGCGCCACCGCCGCCTGCGGCCAGCAACCCGGCATCACCGAAGCCCTACCCGAACACAAAGTGCGCTGCTTCCATCCTTCCATCCAGATCCACAGCGAGGTGGCGGCATGAGCGCGGCCGCCAATGCCCCCACCCCGCTGATCGACCTGCGCCAGGTCAGCAAGCGCTTCGGCGAACGCAAGATCGGCGCCGCCGGCCGCGCTCTGCAGTCGCTGGGCCTGTCCAAGCCGCCCGCGATCACCCGCGCCGTGGATCATGTGGACCTCATCGTGAACCCCGGCGAAGTCGTCGGCCTGGTCGGCGAGTCCGGCTGCGGCAAGTCCACGCTGGGCCGCATCGCCGCGGGACTGCTCACGCCCTCGGGCGGCGAAGTCCGCATCAACGGCGTGCGCCCCGCCGACATGAATTCCGCCCAGGCCCACGCCGCGCGCCTGAAAGTGCAGATGATCTTCCAGGACCCCTACGCCAGCCTCAACCCGCGCCTGCGCGTGGACGAGATCGTGGGCGAAGCGGCCCGCATCCACGGCCTGGTCGGCAACGGCGACTTCGACGACTACGTCAGCGCGCAACTGGAACGCGCCGGCCTGGACCCGGCCCTGCGCCAGCGCTACCCGCACCAGTTCAGCGGCGGCCAGCGCCAGCGCATCGGCATCGCGCGCGCGCTGGCCGTGCAGCCGTCCATGCTGGTCTGCGACGAGGCCGTCGCCGCGCTGGACGTGTCGATCCAGGCGCAGATCCTGAACCTGTTCATGGACCTGCGCGAAGAGCTGAACCTGACCTACCTCTTCATCAGCCATGACCTGGGCGTGGTCGAACACCTGTCCGACCGCGTCGTCATCATGTACCTGGGCCGCGTGGTGGAAACGGCGACCGTGGAAGAAGTCTTCCTGCGTCCCAACCACCCCTACACCCAGGCGCTGCTGGCCGAAATCCCCACCCTGAAATCGCGCCACAAGACCTTCACCGCGATCAAGGGCGAGATCCCCAGCCCGCTCAACCCGCCCTCGGGCTGCCATTTCCATCCGCGATGTCCGCATGCGATGCCGCGCTGCAAGACCGAGGTTCCCACGCTGAAGGGAATCGCCATCAACCACCTGAGCGCCTGTCACCTGAACGACATGGCCTGACGAACACTGGCAGCGGCGCCACCGCCGCAGCCGCTGGACCCACTCCGTTCCCCCCTCTACCAAGGACCCCGGAAAATGAAACGCCTGATTCTCTCGACCCTCACCGCCGCCATTCTGGGCGCCTCGGCCGTCGCCACCGCCGACAACCTGTCGATCGGCTTCGCCGACCCGCTGTCGTCGCTGGACCCGCAGCTGAACAACCACGCCGGCGACCGCTCGGTGGCCCTGCACTTCTGGGACCTGCTGATCGAGAACAAGTGGAACAAGCTGCAGCCCGGCCTGGCCGTGAGCTGGAAGCCGCTGGACAACACCACCTGGGAATTCAAGCTGCGTGAAGGCGTCAAGTGGCAGGACGGCACGCCGTTCACCGCCGACGACCTGATCTACTCCTACACCCGCGCCCGCGGCGTGCCGGGCAGCGTCGCCACCTATGCCGGCTACCTGCGCACCATCGACACGATGACCGCCAAGGACCCGCTGACCCTTATCGTCAAGACCAAGGCCCCCAACCCCGACCTGCCCCTGAACCTGGCGTCGATCCACGTCGTCAGCAAGCACGTGGGTGAAAAGTCCTCGACCGAAGACTACAACTCGGGCAAGGCCATGGTCGGCACCGGCCCCTACAAGTTCGTCTCCTACACCCCCGGCGACCGCGTCCTGATGGAACGCAACGACGCCTACTGGGGCGACAAGCAGATCTGGGAAAAGGTCAACTACCGCTACATCAACAACGCCGCCGCCCGCACCGCCGCCCTCTTGGCCGGCGACGTGGACGTGATCGACAAGGTCTCGGTGTCCGACCTGGCCAAGCTGCAGAAGGCCTCCAACATCTCGGTCTACCCGTACGACGGCCTGCGCGTCATGCTGCTGCAGCCCAGCTTCAACCCCGCGCCCAACCAGTACATCACCGACAACAACGGCAAGCCGCTGGACAAGAACCCGCTCTTGGACGTGCGCGTGCGCCAGGCGCTGAACCTGGCCATCAACCGCAAGGCCATCGCCGACCGCATCCTGCAGGGCGCCGCCACCGAAGCCAACCAGTGGATGCCCAAGGGCACCTTCGGCTACAACCCCGACATCAAGGACATCCCCAACGACGTCGCGCAAGCCAAGAAGCTGCTGGCCGAAGCGGGCTTTCCCGACGGCTTCAAGCTGACCATGCACGTCCCCAACGACCGCTACCCGCAAGGCCCGGAAACGGCCCAGGCCGTGGCGCAGTTCTGGACCCGCGTGGGCGTGAAGACGCAAGTGGAAGTCGTGCCGTGGGCCGTGTACTCGGGCCGCGCCAACAAGAACGAGTTCGCCGTCAGCATGCTGGCGTGGGGCAACGGCACGGGCGAAGCCAGCTACGCGCTGGTCAACATCCTGGCCACCGTCGACGCCAAGAAGGGCCTGGGCGCCTCCAACTGGGGCCATTACACCAACGCAAAGGTCGACGCCGCCCTGGAGCAATCCACCTCGGAATTCGACGTGGCCAAGCGTGAAGCCATCCTGCGCGACTCCGTCAAGATCGTGTCCGACGACGTCGGCATCATCCCGCTGTTCCACTACAAGAACATCTGGGCGACCAAGAAGGGCCTGAAGGTCACGCCGATGACCAGCGACCGCACGGCCGCCATGATGGTCACCAAGGTCTCGGACAAGTAAGCCATGGCGCCGACCCTGACCGTCACCCCCGCGGACGCCCTGATCGACGTCCCGCGTCAGATCCGCGTCGAACACGCCGCACCCGGCGCGACCGTCGAGATCACCGCCCTCACCCGCCGCAACGGCGTGCTCTGGCAAGCCCAGGCCGCCTACACGGCGGGCGAGGACGGCGTCGTCGACCTGACCCGCGACGCGCCCGTCTCGGGCGACTACACCGGCCTGGCCCCCATGGGCCTGATCTGGTCGCAGTCTCCCGTGGACTCGAAGAGCCGCGAGCACTTCAACCACCCGGTGACCGACGCGCTGGTCACCGACGTGGTGGCCCGCGTCGAAGGCGCCGAAACCCGTGCCACGTTCACGCAGCGCCTGGCGTCCGACGGCGTCACGCGCGTCGAGGTCCGCGAGGAAGGCCTGGTCGGCACCCTGTACCTGCCCGCCGGCAGCGCCCCGGGATCGCATCCCGCCGTCATGATCCTCAACGGATCCGGCGGCGGCATCAACGAACCGCGCGCCGCCCTGTACGCCTCGCGCGGCTACGCCGCCTTCGCGCTGGCCTACTTCAAGGCGCCCGGCCTGTCCGACTACATCTCCAACACGCCGCTGGAGTACTTCCAGACCGGCCTGCGCTGGCTGCGCAAGAAGGTAAGCCCCAAGCACGACTTCGTCGCCATCAGCGGCCAGTCGCGCGGCGGCGAACTGGTGCTGCTGCTGGGCGCCACCTTCCCCAAGGAAGTATCGGCCGTCGTCGCCTATGTGCCCGGCGCCGTGGTCCACAGCGGCCAGAACGCCTGCGACCCCAAGATCGGCCGCGAAGGCCCCACGTGGCTGCTGGGCGGCAAGCCCCTGCCCCACGTCTGGGAAAACAACCGCACGGCCACCTGGGCCCCGTTCGATGAAGGCCCCGCGCCCCATCGCCACGAAAAAGCCATCCTCACCGCGCTGCAAGACCCCGACGCCGTCGCCCGCGCCCGCATCCGCGTGGAAGACATCGAAGGCCCGGTCATGCTGCTGTCCGGCACCGACGACGGCTCCTGGCCGTCCAGCCTGTACTCGAAGATGGTGCAGGACAAGCTGAAGGACGTGCAGCACCCGTATCCCGTCCAATGGCTGGATTACGAGAACGGCGGCCACTCCATCCTGTTCCCCTACGTGCCCACCACCCAGCTCGTCTACGCCCACCCCGTGTCCGGCAAGATCAGCACCAGCGGCGGCAACCCCAAGGACAACGCCCGCGCCGACCAGGAATCCTGGGAAGGCGTGAAGACGTTCCTGGACGCGGCGGTAAAGGCCAAGGGCGCGGCGGCGACGCCCGCCAAATGACACCCAAGGAGACCTCCTAAATGGCACAACAACCCATCGTCTACGACGTCGCGAATGACATCGTCGATCAGCTCGTCGGCTTGACGCCCGGTAGCCAGACCTTTGAAGTGCGCCACAAGCGCGACAAGGTCGCCGCCGCCACCCAGGGCAGCTACGACGCCCTCTTCGACCCGGCCCTGCCCGGCCTGTCGCTGGCCGACCGCCTGCTGGTCGCGCTGTACGCCACCCGCATCACCCCGTCGCCGCTGCTGGCTGCCCACTACCGCGCCCGCGCGGTGGAAGCCGGCGCTGCCGCCGCCGACATCGCCGTCGCCGAATCCGGCAAGCCGTCTGATGCCGCCGACCCGCGCCTGGCCGCCGTGCTGGAATACACGCGCAAGCTGATCGAAAAGCCGGTCGAAGGCGACGAAGCCGCCCTGAAGACCCTGCCCGCCGCCGGCGTGTCCACGCCCGCCGTCGTCACGCTGTCGCAGCTGATCGCCTTCCTGTCGTACCAGACGCGCCTGGTCGCCGGCCTGGTCGCGATGAAGGCCGCCGAAGGCCAGGCAGCCGGCTCCGCCGCCGCCGAGGCAACGGCCGTGGTCAATCCCGGCAACACCGAACCTGGCGCCGTCATCAAGGCCCACGGCTTCACCAACGAAGTGCTGGAATGGAAGGCCTGGCTGGATGTCGTCAACGTCGACACCGCCACGCCGGAGCAGATCGCCGTCCTGGAAGAAAGCCACCCCAAGGCCAAGGTGTCGGACTACTACCTGTTCCTGGTCCACCAGCCCGAAATCCTGCGCCAGCGTTCGACGGCCTTCAACGCGATCATGTACGCCCCGGGCGGCATGTCGCGCGCGGAGCGCGAATTGGGCGCCACCGTCGTGTCGCGCGTGAACGGCTGCGTGTACTGCGCATCGGTGCACGCGCAGCGGTTCGAGCAACTGGCCAAGCGCAATGATGTGATTGGCCAGGTGTTCGAGGATCCCATCACCGCTGGCACCACCAGGCGTGAACAGGCCATCGGCAAGTTCTCGATCCAGATCACCGAGGCCCAGGCCGCGGTGAATGCGGACAGCATCCAGGCGCTGAAGGACGTGGGCCTGAACGAAGGCGAGATCCTGGATCTGCTGCATTCGGATGCGATCTTTGCCTGGGCGAATCGCTTGATGCTGAATCTGGGCGAACCGGTTTTCCCGAAGGCTTGACGCCGGCGCTCCTGCACCGCAAATAGCCCCGAAGCAGGCCGCTCAATGCGGCCTGTTATTTTTGGCGCGCCCCCACCCGTTGCGCCAGCAAATCGTAGAACAGGCTGGCCACGGGATTCAGCGCCTTGCCGCGCGGATGGATCAGGCCAATGGTGCGGCTGATGGACGGCTCGCGCAGGGAGACGCTGACCAGGGTGCCGTGGTCGTCGTCCGGCATCGCAAGGCGGGGAACGACGCCTACGCCCAGTCCCGCCTCCACCATGCTGACCAAGGCGGGCACGTGCTGCACCTCGCAGAAATGGCGCGGCCGGCTGCTGCTATGCACCAGTGCCTGATCCATCAGGAAACGGTTGCCGCTGCCCTGCGCCAGCGTAATGTAGGGATGATCCTCCAGATCGGCCCAACGGACCCATTTCCGGCGGGCCAACGGATGCTTGCGACTGACCGCCGCCACGAACGGCTCTTCCAGCAACGGCTTGAACTCGATCTCCACATCGTTCGTGCCGATGTAGGTCAATCCAAAATCCGCGTCCCCGCGCGCCACGGCCGTCAGCACCAGCGATGACGACTCGTCGATGATGCGAATCCGGATACGCGGATACTGCGCGTGATATTCGCGGATCACGTCCGGCAGGAAGTACGCCACCGCCGACGGCACGCAGGCGATTGTCACCATGCCTGACAGGCGCTCGGCAACGTCGCGAATGCCGACCAGCGCGCTCTCCAATTCGTTCAGCACGCTGCGCGCACGCGGCACGAAGCCGCGCCCGATCGTCGTCAATTCAACTTTCCGGGTCGTGCGCGTCATGAGCTGCACGCCCAGCGCCGCCTCCAGCTTGTCCACGCGGCGGGACAGCGCCGACTGCGACAGATGCAGAACCTCCGACGCAGCGCGAAAGCTGCCCATATCGGCAACGGCCAGGAAGGCGCGCAGGTCGGCCAGATCGAAATTCATGCGTTTTCATCAATAATTAAGCTAATTTTTGCACTTTACTCGATATCTGGTGCCGGGCACGATGTCTCCCAGCCGCAGCCAATAGCGGCCTTGACCCGGAGACATGCCCATGAAGCCCCTACGGAGAGCCTGCCTGCGCCGCGCGCTGGCCCTCGCCACCCTGCCCCTGCTGTTTTCAGCCTTGCCGCCGGCCCATGCCGACACGTGGCCGCAGCGTCCCATCCGCCTGCTCGTGCCCTATGGCCCCGGCGGCAGTTCCGACGTCGTGGCCCGCGCCGTGGCTGTGGAAATGTCACGCGATCTGGGCCAACAGGTCATCGTCGAAAACAAGGGCGGCGGCCAGGGCACCATCGCCACGATGGAGGCCGCCCGCGCGCGGCCCGACGGCTACACGCTGATTCTTGGTCATGTCGGGACGCTGGCGGTGAACCCCGCCATGATGCCGAAGCTGGCCTATGACCCGCGCAGCGACTTCGCCCCCATCATCCTGCTGGCCAAACTGCCCATGGTGTTCGCCGTGGGCGAGAAAGTGCCGGCCGCCACCCTGCCGGAATTCGTGGCGTTGGCGCGCGACAAGCCCGGTGTCCTGAACTACGGGTCGGCCGGCAACGGCAGCGCCGGCCACCTGGCCTTCGAAATGCTGAAGACCGCCACCGCGATCGACGTCGTGCACGTTCCGTACAAGGGCACCGGCGCGCAGGTCACCGATCTGCTGGCGGGCAACATCGATGCCGCCGCGGCGGGCATTCCCGGCCTGCTGCCGCACGCGCAGGCCGGCAAGATCAAGATCATCGCGGTCGGCTCCGAGCACCGGCTTTCCATCCTGCCGGACGTGCCCACGGTGGCCGAACAGGGCTTCCCCGGCTTCGAAAGCTCGCAATGGTTCGGCCTGCTGGCGCCCGCCGGCACCCCTGCCGAGGCAGTGTCGCGGCTTCGCGCCGCCGCCGAGCAGGCACTCAAGAGCGATTCGGTGCGCCAGCGCCTGGCGCATGACGCCAGCGAGGTGTCCGGCGCCGGCCCCGAGGAATTCGCTGCCTTCATCGACGCGGAGGAGCGGCGCTGGAGCAAGGTCGTCAAGAGCGCGCGTCTTTCCGTCGAATGATCCCGATTTCCCCTCTTTATTCAATCAAGGATTCTTGAACATGGCTGTCACCACGGGCTCTAAAGCCGTCATCCCCGAAATCGAACTGCGCGAACTTGGCGTGCGCGCATTCGAAAGCCTGGGCCTGCCGCGCCAGGATGCGACCGATGTGGTCGAGGTCCTGGTGCTGGCCGATCTGTTCGGCCTGTCCACCCATGGACTGTCGCGCATCGAGTCCTATGGCGAACGCCTTGAGGTGCGCGGAATCAATCCTGAAGCCCGGATCCGCGTCGACAGTCCAGCCCCCGCCCTGCGCCTGGTTGACGGCGACAATGGCGTCGGCCCGCTGGTGGGCATGCATGCGCTGCGCGCGGCCATGCAGGCCGCCAGCGAGTGCGGCGTGGGCGTGGCATTCGCACGGGGAAGCAACCACTTCGGACCGATCTCGCCTTATGGCCTGATCGCCGCCGAAGCCGGCTACGCCAGCATCATCGGCAGCAACGCCACGACCACCATCGCCCCGTGGGGCGGCACCGATGCGCGCTTGGGCAACAGTCCCATCGGATTCGCGGTCCCCAATCCAACGGGAAATCACTTCCTGCTTGACATGGCCATGAGCGTCGTGGCCCGCGCCAAGATCCGAAATGCGTTGAAGGCCGGACAACCCATCCCCGACACCTGGGCAACCGACGCCCAAGGCCTGCCCACCTCCGATCCTGGAAAGGCCCTGGACGGATTCCTCCTGCCGATCGGCGGCCACAAGGGATATGGGCTGGCGCTCATGGTGGACCTGTTCGCAGGCCTGCTGTCCAACGCCGCCTATCTCACCCACGTCAAATCCTGGGTGGATGCGCCGGATCAGCCTCAGAACCTGGGCCACTTCTTCCTGCTGATCGACACCAGGCGCCTCGGCTCGACGCAATGGCTGGCCGAACGCATGAACGACTTCGCCGCCATCCTGCACGACAGCCCGCCCGCGGATTCCGAACGCCCCGTCATCCAGCCAGGTGAAATCGAGCTTGCCAAACTGGCGCACCAACGGGCGCACGGGATCGGCATCGACGCGGAGGTGTTGGCGCTGCTGCGCCGTCATGCCGGCCAGGAACAGGGCTAGGCCAGCGGCCTTCCAAAAGGAGACAGACCCCATGAAAGGCTTCGCAACGCTCACGCTTGGGCTGTTGTCCGCGGTATCAGCAGGCGCGGCGCACGCCGCGTCCGACTATCCCGCCCAACCCATCAGGATGATCGTGCCCTACGTGGCGGGCGGCGCCGCCGACATCACGGCGCGTGTCGTGGCCGCAAACATGGCCAGGACGTTGAAGGGCACCATCGTCGTCGAAAACAAGCCGGGCGCCAACGGCATGATCGGCACCGACTTCGTCGCCAAGGCCGCGCCCGACGGCTACACCCTGCTGCTGGACGCCAGCGGCCCCCTGGTGGTGAACCCGTCGCTGTACAAGAAAACGCCCTATGACCCGCTGAAAGCATTCGCGCCCATCAGTCAGATCACCAGCTATCAGTATGCGCTGGTCGTGCCGGAACAATCACCGATTCGCAGCGTCGACGACCTGATCGTCGCCGCCCGGGAAAAGCCCGGCGCAATAACCTACGGATCGGCGGGCCTGGGCGCTGGCGGGCATCTGGCCGGCGATCTGCTCGCGATCCAGACCGGCACCGAACTCACGCATATCCCCTACAAGGGCAACGCCCAGGCCCTGACCGACGTGCTGGGCGGCCAGCTTGCGTTCACGTTCGACACCACCGTCACCGCCACCCCGCACATCCAATCCGGCAGGCTGCGTGCCTACGCCGTCACCGGCCCGCGCCGGGCGTCCAGCCTCCCCGACATTCCTACCCTGCAGGAACTGGGCTACAAGGATTTTGTCGTCACCCAATTCCAGGGACTACTTGCGCCGGCCGGCACGGACCCGGTCATCATCGCGAAGCTGCACGATGCCGTGGTGAAATCCGTGCAGGACCCCGACGTGGTGCGCAAGCTGGCCACCGAAGGCGGCAACGAAATCGTCGCGGGCACCCCCGAGGAATTTGCCCGCCAGCTTCGCGACGACCTGCAGCGCTATCGCAAGCTGATCACCGACGCCAACATCAAAGCGGAGTGACACCGTGTACCAGATTGATATCCTGATCCAGGGCTATCCCGGCCGCGCAGTCTGCCATGGCGGCCTGGGTTGGAGCACCAGCACCCTGCTGCGCTCGGCCGAACACAAGATCCTGGTCGACGTAGGCGCATTCGGCATACGCCACCAACTCGCCCGGCATCTGGACGCCTGCGGCGTCGCGCCGGACGACATCACCGACGTCGTGCTCACGCACGCCCACTACGACCACGCGGTCAACTTCACCCTGTTTCCCAACGCCACCGTCTGGATCGGCGACCAGGAACTGCAATGGGCCGCGGCTCAGCCACCCGGATTCAATCCGCTGCCCGAACTCTATGTGAAAGAGCTCAATCATCTGCCACGCGTGCGCCGGATCGGCGACGGCGACGAATTCCTGCCGGCAATCACCGCGATCGCCTCGCCCGGCCACACGCCGGGCCACCTGCTGTTCTACGTGGATGACCCGCGCCAGGCCGTCCTGTTCACGGGCGACGCCGCCAAGAACCGCGCGGAACTGGTCTCGGGCCATGTCGTGGATACCGCCGACGCCACCGCCAGCCACGCCAGCCTGGAACGCATCTGGCAATGGTGGCGCAAGCGCGAAGGCACACTGCTCATTCCCGGCCACGACCTGGGCATGAAGCTCGATGAGCATGGCGCGCCGGTGTACGTGGGCGAACGCCGCGCCGCCATCAACGCCTGGTTCGGCGACAACCTGCAACCCCGGCAGATCGATCTCTGCTGCCCGGCAACGCCCGGCTCCTACCAACTCTGACCCGCATCATCGACATGACCGCCATCGACCCCAAGACCATCCAGGCCATCGCCCCCACCGGCGTGCTGCGCGCCACCATTAACTTGGGCAACCCCATCCTCGCCTGCCGGAACAGTACCGGCGCGCCTGCCGGCGTCTCCGTCGACCTGGCCCGCGCCTTCGCCGACAGGCTGGCCCTGCCCTTGGAACTTATCGTCCTGGACAGCGCCGGCAAAGCCGTCGACACCGTCAGCCAGGACGCCGCCGACTTCGGCTTCTTCGCCATCGACCCCAAGCGCGCCACCAGCATCACCTTCACCGACGCCTATGTGTTGATAGAAGGCGCGTACCTGGTGCGCAACGACTCGCTCCTGCGCGACATCCAGGAAGTCGACGACGCGCGCCATCGCGTCACCGTCGGCAAAGGTAGCGCCTACGACCTGTACCTCACGCGAGAACTCAAGCGCGCCACCATCACCCGCGCCGACACCTCGCCCACCGTCGTCGACACATTCCTGAAAGAAGGCACCGAAGTCGCCGCCGGCGTGCGCCAGCAACTCGAAGCCGACGCCAAGCGACATGAAGGCCTGCGCCTGCTGCCCGGCAGCTTCATGACCATCCGCCAGGCCATGGGCCTGCCAAGCAGCCGTGGCACGGCCGCCGCCCGGGTGCTGACGGAATTCGTGGAAGACATGAAACGCAGCGGCTTCGTCGCCCTGGCCCTGGCCCGCCACGGCATCGAAGGCGCCGCCGTCGCCCCGCCGTCGGCGTCATAGCGCGAGGTAGGCCCAGGCGGTAACCACGGCATTTTCGGTAAACTGACGCTTTCCGCCTCCCCTTGCGCCCCGCCCCACGCGGGGCGCATTGCCTTACCCATGTCCGAAAAAACCCACGACATCCGCCCCGGCCAGTCAATCGAACTGCTCAAGGCCCTGCACATCCTGACCCGCGACGGCAAGATGAACCAGGACAGCCGGCGCAAGCTGAAGCAGGTCTACCACCTGTTCCAGTTCATCGAGCCGCTGCTCAAGGACGTTCAGCAGCAGCGCGGCGCCGTCACCCTGGCCGACCACGGCGCGGGCAAGTCGTATCTGGGGTTCATCCTGTATGACCTGTTCTTCAAGGAACAGCCAGAGGCGCTGAAAAACGGCTCCCACATCTACGGCATCGAAACCCGCGAAGAACTGGTGAAGTCGTCAGAAGAACTGGCCAAGCGGCTGGGGTTTGGCGGGATGTCGTTCCTGAACCTGTCGGTGGCCGAGTCCATCACCTCGGACAAACTGCCCGCGTCCATCGACGTCGTCACCGCCCTGCATGCCTGCAACACCGCCACCGACGACGCGATTCATTTTGCGCTGGAGAAGCAGGCCAAGTACATCGTGGTGGTGCCTTGCTGCCAGGCCGAAGTGGCGTCGGTGTTGAGAAAGAATAAGGCGAAGGCCTTGGCGGATCCGTTGGCGGAAATCTGGCGGCATCCCCTGCATACGCGGGAGTTTGGAAGCCAGATCACCAACGTGCTGCGCTGCTTGCAGCTCGAAGCCCACGGGTATCAAGTCAGCGTGACTGAACTGGTCGGATGGGAGCATTCGATGAAGAATGAGCTGATCATTGCGCAGTACAAAAACCTGCCGACCAGGAAGCCCACGGAGCGGTTGACGGAGATGCTCGAGCGGATTGGGCTGCAGGAATTGAAGGACCGGTTTTTTGTGCGGGAAGCGGCGAAAGAAATTTCCGCGTGAGCAGGGATGCCGTCCCTCAGGCCCTCGACCGGCGCCGCTCGCATAGATTCTCTGGTGCAGGCCTTTCCTGCCCGAATTCGGGCAGACGTGAACAGCGTCGTTGCGCTGATTCGGCCCAGCTTCAACCATGATCAGGGAACGCCGGTTAGTGTGCAGGGCGAACTGGTCATCATCCCGTATCGAATCCAACAGGATTTCAATCCCACGCTTCCTTTGACCGACGCCCAGGCGCTCATCCACGCATGCGTGCTTTCTCGGCACCATGATGGACGCGTACGCGAGCGTCAGGTCGAACGCCTGACGCGGGCACAGGCACCATGGGTTGCGCCGTTCGTTGCGCAGTTATGCGGCGAATACGTTGTGGAAATTCTTCACGCCGTTGAGCGCAATTCGGGATTGATGAATCGGGAAATCTACGGTGAGTTCTTCTCCCGCAATTCCACGTATATGGCTTTGATCCGGCAGCGAATGATCAGCTACTGGAACTGCTACTACCGCGGGCAGCACAGGAACTATGTGGGGTTCAGGTTATTTGAGCTGTTTCGGGAGTGGCAGGCCTCTTACCCCAAGATTGGCGCCAAGTCCTGACGAGATTCCGCCTCTGAGGTTGCCTCACGAATTGCCCGGAAACGCTCTCGACAGTCCCGGCCACCAGTGCATGGCAGACGCAGCAAGCGCTTCTACTTGACGCCGGCAACCTTGAGCGTAATAACCACGACCATCCCCGGTGGTATCGCACCCGCATCTGCCTGGTCTCCCGCCATGAGTTCGGACGGGACATGGAACCTGGCGGAACCGCCCAACCCCAGTTGGGTCACCACGGTCTGGAACGCTGGCGGCAAATCCGGAACCTTCACGCCGGTTGGCACGCCGGGACTAATCACGTCTCCCGTCCCAAGCTTTTCTTCGACTTCAAGCAGAATGTCGCTTTGCGCAGTGACAAACGGCGCCTTCCCCTTCGTCAGAATTCGATAAACGCTCCCGTCGGGCATCTTGACCGCGCCCTTTTCTTTCAAGGCCTCGGCCAGCAGCGTCTTGCTCACTTTCTGGTTGTTCGAGAGCATCGCGGAGTCCAGTTGCTTCTCGACACCGGCAAGCTCGGCTGCGAGCTTATCCTGGGGTATCTGCATGGCGTTGTTCAGCTTGTCGTTGAATCCCTGCGCGAAAGCCTGCACATCCAGCGTCTTGTCGATGGAACGAAGCTTGCGGGTTTCGTAAGTGGCGCTGTCCCCATACCATGCGCCCAGGGCGTAACTGATCCGAACATCCTTGGAGGCTTTGGCGTCGATGATCCGCTTGGCGGCGCCCGAGGCGTCACTGCGTTCACGACCTGCGGGCGGGAGATTCTGTTTTTCCTTCAATTGCTCATTGACCGCATGAAGATCGGCCAGCGCCCTATCTTGGTCTTTCCCTTGCTGGGCAAGCTGCCGGTTCTGCGCCTGTAATTCGGCAATCTGTTGCTGCAGTCCCGCTGCGTCCCCGTTTGACGCACCTGCGTCTTGGGCTGAAGCCGCGCCAGTATTGAGATTCTGGTTCGCGTTTGCCTTCAAAACTGCGAGTTCCGCCTCGGCCTCCTGCTTCTGCCCCAGCGCTTCCTTCAGTTGCAGCTTCAGTTCGTCGAGTTGCCGGGCAGACGGCGATGCGGCGGGCGAAACGACGGGACTAGGAGAAGCAACGTTCGAACCGTCGCCGATGATGGACTCTTCCGCCAGTCTTTCCAAAAGGCTGGTTGGAGCCGAATTCGCATTCCCGGCAGCTAGCACTAACGCACAGCAAAGCGCGGTACTGATGGGCTTGCTCATAGCTGGTCCTGCAGGGCTTGTGCACGCTGCATCATGTTGACGTAAATGGCATTGTTGATGCGAAAACAAACCAGCGAAAGCACCCTGTCAATCTCGGTCTGCATTACCTCGGCCGCCTTGCCATCAATTGCGGTGGCGTTCGACTTGTAGAGATTGTGGTTCTTGTTGATGGCATCCAGCTGCGCTTTGTAGGTTTCATAGGCGCTTGGATTCAAATTCTTCAGCGCGGCAAATTCCTGATAGCACTGTTGGTTCTTATCCACCGCCTCGGCATCTTTGCCGGCCAGAGCGGGAGGACGCGTCGTGCAGCCCGAAAGGAACATCGCAGCGGATAGCATCGCGGCGCCAACAGGAAAAAGTTTCATACGTTTGCAATCCACAGGATAGATACCAAATCGCCCGCCGGATTCGAGGAGGGCAAATCGCAAACTGCAAATCCACAATGTTGGCCACATCGGTTTTGGAGCAGTCGCATCGAATTGATGGACAGGATTGGACTACGGCAGACAAAGCCCTGCATATAGGAAAATTTCTATTCTTTTCCAGGACCAGTCCTATTTGTCTTGTCGCCTCGAGGAACGCGTCTGAGCCGCGAGTCGAGCCTTTTCCGCGCTAAATCGGCACATCCGCGCCCCGCTTCCCGGCGCAGCCAACCGCACAGATAACGCTTCCGCCCAAGAATTATTAGAAGGCGCAAAGTGGTAGCCTTGGCACCTTTTCGCATGCAATTCTGAACAGTGAAGGGCAACAGGCAATGAATTTCTCCGACTACCTTGTCCGGCTCCGTGCGGTCTACGAAGCGCGAGCGTTCGAGCCAGGCCTAAACGCGGGTGCCACGAGCGCGGTGGTGGAAGCGGTAGAGGCGCAACTCGGCTTCCCTATCGCTGCGGAAGTCAGGCAGGCTTGGCTTCTTGCCAATGGAGGCAACAGCGATGCGCCGGTATTCATGCGGCCAGGCTTTTTGACCGGCTATGAATTTCTATCGCTGGAAGAGGCAACGACCGAACGGGCGCATATGGCCAGACGAGCCCCGCGATATGCCGGCTTCGATGAGCCGGCGTCGACCGATGCGCGCATCAGGGAAGGCTGGTTTCACCCGGGCTGGCTGCCCTTTGCCAGCTTTGGCGCGGGAACGCTGCTGCTGATGGTAGACCACACGCCGGGTGAGGCCGGCACGCCGGGACAGATCATCGCGTTTACCCATGACCCGGACCAGATCACTTGGGTCGCACCGGACTTTGCCGCGCTGCTGATGGGCTCGATCGTCGAGATCGAGGCCGACCCGGAGGAATTTCTGGGAGAGTATTGATCCGGGGGAGCATTGCGGTTCCGTCACATCGGGCCGCAACTCCGCCGTTCCTGGCAGCAAGTAATACCTCTTTCCTCGCGAGACGGAGTGTGCGCAATGTTGATGATCCTTCTCTTCCCCCTTGCATTCATCGTCGTCCTGGCGATCTGGCTGGCGCATGTCTGGAAGAAGCGCTCGGTGAAATCGGCTCCGTCTGCGATTACCACGACCCTCGTGGCCTTGATTGTCTGCTATGCCGTGGGACTGGCACTGATCTCCATCGACCCATGGTATGACGACAACGGCGCGCCTGAATTCATCTCCTGGCAATATCGGTGGGTGTGGGCCGGATGGCTGGCGAGCTGGCTCGCAATTCTGATCCTGCCCATAGTCCTCGGACTGCGCGCGTTAATCCGTTCGCTCGGTCAGCATTCAGAAAAAGCCAGGTAAGCGGAGGCGCTTCCGAAATAGACGCTTGGTCTGAAATTGAAAGTGCATTTGGGAAAGACGGCCTCCCCGCGAGTGCCAAGTAACCCTCCCCTAGATCAAGGACTATTCGGCACGGCTGGACTCTTGTCAGCGCTAACGTTCGCCAAGCGCCGCAATTCGGAACGGGCCAAGGGCAAACACACATTGCTGCCGGAATGTCCATGAGGGACCGGTACATCGCGCTTTTCCGGTCGTTCGCCGGCACGCCATCTGCACAGCAGTATGGTATCCCCAAACGAGTAACCGACCCAGGCTTGCACGATCATTGGAGCATCCAGCTTCGCCGCCACTGCAGGCGCATTCATGAGATTCTGCTCCGCGGGCATCTTCGATTTCGCTCCCTCATCCGTTTTCGATGAGCTGTCCGTCTCTGGCCTCACGGTTGAAAGTTTTTTGCTCCAGTCTGATACGGACAGCGGCATTGCGGCCAGGGGAAAGCCAAGCATCCCCAAACCTTGAATGGCTGTAGGCGAGGAAACCAGAAAATACTCCTCCCGCGAGCTCTGAATCTCCAGCAAATGAAAGACCTTATCGCGGATCGGTGCATATATCATCGAAAACAAGGAAAGAAGAACCAGCCCTCCTGCTGCCACACTTGCACGTTTGGCCGCCACGACGGAACTCACATTCTGGCTCCGGGTGTGCAAGTAGGTAAACGCGGGCAAGATCGCCAAGCCACCACACAGCAGAATGATGAAGAAGGCGGGAATGTACCCAATGCTGGACTCCAACTGCTCTCCCCACAGCCTGATGAGGACCAGCACCGGCCAACTCGTCGTTACTACGACGGCGAGCGCCATGAACACCACAAGGAAAGGACGTAGCCAAGCAAACGCCGCAGGCACTTTCCGAGCGGTTTTCTGCCTATCGCCGCCGGCATCTTCTTGCCCCAACGGCGTTTCTCCAGTTGGGCGCTCCAGGTCCGCATCCTCGGAGCCTGGCATCAGCCAGAACTCGAAGAATTTGGCGCGCCACAGCCTTTCGACATCATCTTCCCGCCGCTTGTTTTTCTGATTATCCGCACTTTGCTTTTCGCATGCGTCGCATGCCGCCGAATATCCCGGCAAGGCGTAACCCACCAGGCCGGCGAAATAAAGACACACCAGAGCCCAACCCGCCGAAAATTTCTCCGAGAACGCATCAATCAGCCCGACGGCGGCAAAAATGATCGTCCATAGCGCGGCCATTCCGACCAAGATCCACTTCACGCGTGCAGGCGTCAGTCTGCCCTCATAAAAATCAAGTCCAGAAGAAAAGAAAAGCGATGGCGTCAGAAAAATAAGAATCGCCGCACCAACGAATGCGAGCGCGCTGATCGCGAGAAACGCCAGGCCGCTCGGCGATGACGCTGTCGGCAATAGCAAATGCGTCCAGCCAATCTCACGTAGGTACGACCACAGCATTACTCCGGCCCCCAGCATAAAAACGGGGCTTAGCTTCAAGACAAGGTCAACGCACTGGGTGATAACCGTAAGATAAAAGCTGAAAGTCTCTCCCGTGGATTTCTTCGTCACTCCGCTGCCTCCCTCCACGGGTAGATTTGCCATTTGCGTCGAGTCCAGCGGTTCCTCGTTTTTGTTCACGGGCGTACAGCTCCAACTGCGGTATGAGTAACGCATTAATCACGGCATCCCCAGCGATAAACTTAATTCGACATCTCGGATGGATCACAACTCATGCACGCGAGCGCCTGATGACTCTCCCGGCAAAACCCTCATGAGTTCACGCCCGATCCGATATCTGCGCATGCCTACCCGCAATCCCCCCCGCCGCCTGCCTCATCCTCTCCACCACCTCCCCAAACCGCTCCACCCCCAATCTCTCAGCCATCGCCGTCACCGTAATCGCCCCCAACGCCTCCCCGCTTGCCGACATAATCGGCACCGCCACCGCGCTGGTCCCCGGCATCAACCCGGCCGGCGCATGCGCCAACCCATCCCTTCGCGCCATCTCAACCCGCGCAATCACATCCTCCACCCGCTCCCCCAGCACTTCGAGCCGCGCCGCATTGCTTTGCACCAGGCGCACACTCTCCTCGGCATTCAAACTGGCCAACAACGCCACCCCGGACACCCCGACCCCGAGCGGCCTGCGAACACCGACTTCAATCGACAGCACCTGTATGGGATGCCGCCCGGTACGCCGGCCTATACAGATCGAATCCTGTCCATGCCGGATACTGAGAAACACCGTATCCCCCACCTGATCCGCCAGTTCCGCCATGTACGGATCCGCCAGCGTCAATAACGGAAACCGCCGCGTGCGCGCCAGGCCCAGCAGCGTGATTTCTTGCCCGATCAGATATCGACGCGTTTCCGGATCCTGTTCTACCGCCTCTTCCTGCACCAGGGTCTTGAGAAGGCGATGCACCGTCGGCCGATTCAGGCCGGACATGCGTTCCAGGTCCACCAGGCGCACGCCGCGCTCCTGCCCGCAGGCAATCAGCCGCAGCAGCGCCAACGCGCGCCGCACGGTTTGCGCGCCGGACGCGCTTTTATCTTCGGGATCGCTCATGCCGCCTCCGGCTTCATGACAGATTTCGCCGTCTGCGCAATGCCGCGCTTGGTGATGATCTGGCCCAGCGATGCGTAGTTGGGGCCGCCGATGCGGCAGATGGGGCGCAGTTTGCCGGTGTCGATCTTGCCGTCCTGCATCAGGCCGTCGCGGATATGGAACATCACCACCTCGCCCACAAAGAACTCCGCGCCGGTATTTCCAAACGGCGTGACGCTGTGCAGCCGGCATTCCAGGCTGATCGGCGCAGCGGCCAGACGGGGCGTGGCGATGACCGCGCCGGGAAGGACGTCCAGGCCCAGCAGTTCGGCCTCGCTGATTTCGGGCGGATGCTCCTGGGCGCTTTCATGCAGCGGGTCCAACAGCGTCTCGTCGGCGATGTTCACGACGAAATGGCCGTGTTCCATGATGTTCCGGCCGGTGTCTTTGCGCTCGCCGGCCTTGCGGCCGATGTTGACGCCGATCATGGGCGGCTGGTTGGAAACGAAGGTGTAGCAGCTAAAGGGGGCCAGGTTGACGACGCCGCTGGCGTTGACGCTGCTGATCCAGGCGATGGGGCGCGGCACGATGATGCCGCTCATCAGGCGGTAGGTCTGTTCGGGGTTCAGGTCGCTTGCGGGGAAGTGCATGGTTGTCTCGCTCCGTAGTCCGGATATTGAACATCAGTTTGTAGGCATATTCACGCGCATGTCTTGCGTCAAGCCTGATTTTCCGATGCGGAGAGTTCAAACCAGAAGCCGCGTACAAGCCGTCGTTCCAGAAGAGTCCAATATTCGGAACTTTTTGCGAAATTGGCGTTGTTCGCCAAGGCGCAAATTCCTAGAGTGTCATCAAACAAACAAAACGCGATGACACGCACAGGAGACTGACCATGAACCGCACCGCGCTCCGCGCCTGCGCCACTGTGGCGCTGACCGTCCTTACCTCGATGGCGCATGCCGCCTGGCCCGAGAAGCCCGTGAAGATCGTAGTGCCCTACCCGCCCGGCGGGAATGTGGATGTGGCGGCGCGGCTGATCGCGCCGGGATTGCAGGCGGCGCTGGGGCAGCCGTTCATCGTGGAGAACAAGCCGGGCGCGGGCGGGATGATCGCCGGCGAGCAGGTGGCGCGTTCGGATCCGGATGGCTACACGCTGTTCATGGCCGCGAATGGCCCCCTGCTGTTTTCGCCGCTGATCTTCAAGCGCGAGGCCTACAAGTGGGACCGCGACTTTGCACCGATCAGTTCGGTGTCGTACACGCCGCTGGTGCTGCAGGTGCGCCCCGGGCTGCCGGCCAAGACCCTTGATGAGTTGCTGACGCTGGCCAAAAAGGAGCCGGGCAAGCTCAACATGGCGTCGCCCGGCGCCGGCACGACGAATCACCTGGTGAGCGAGCTGCTGCAGTCGCTGACCGGCGCGCGCTGGACGACTGCTCAGTACAAGGGCAACGCCCCGGCCACGACGGATCTGCTGGGCGGCCAGGTGGATTTCAATTTCGACCAGATTTCGGTGGCGCTGCCGTACGTGAAGGAAGGCCGCCTGCGAGCGCTGGCGGTGACGACGGCCAAGCGCGTGCCGTCGATGCCGGACGTGCCGACGTTTGCGGAAGCCGGCGTGCAGGGCATGGAGGCGGCAACGTTTACCGGCTTGCTGGCGCCCAAGGGCACGCCCCCGGAGGTGCTGAACAAACTGAGCGCGGCGCTCGCCAAGATCCTGGCGCAGCCGACGATCATCCAGCGCTTTGACGACCTGGGCGCCGAAGCCCGCGGCAGTTCGCCCGAGGAATTCACGCGCTATCTGGCCGCGGAGGACGCGCGCTGGACGCCGATCATCAAGCGCGCCGGCATCACGGCCAACTAAACGACCGACTGAGCGGCCGACTGAGCAACCAACGAAGCGGCCAACCAACTCCCGGGGCGCTGCAACGCGGCGCCCCTCCCCTACAGATTGACCTGACACGGAACCCGCCATGAGCAGACGCAGCATCTATGCCGAAGGCTTCAGCCACAAGAATCCCATTCCCGCCGCCTGCCGGATCGGCCCCATGCTGTATTCCGGCAGCATCCAGGGCACGGACCCGGCGACGGGCGCCTACGGCGACACGCTGGAGCGCCAGTGCGAGCTGATGTTCGACCACGTGCGCCGCATCGTGGAAGCGGGCGGCGGATCACTGGACCACATTGCGAAGATGACGGTGTGGATGCGCGACCGCAGCCAGCGCGCGGCGCTGAACGCGGTGTGGCTGCGGGCGTTTCCGGATGCGCAGAACCGTCCGGCGCGCCACACAATGCAGGCGGATCTGGATGGCGACAAGCTCATCGAGTGCGATTTCGTGGCGATGATCGGATAAAGGAGCCTGACGATGGCGCAATACCAACCCTTCAATGCGAATCCCAGCGCGCCGGCCTATCGCTTGCCGCCCGGCTCGTGCGACAGCCAGTTCCATGTGTTCGGTCCGGCGGACCGCTATCCGGTGCGCCCGGGCGCGGCCTACGAGATGCCCAGCGCGACCATCGAGACGGCGCTGGGCCTGCACCGGCTGCTGGGCATCGAGCGCGGCGTGATCGTGCAGGCCACGACGTACGGCGCGGATCACCAGGTGGTGCTGGACGGCCTGGCCGCCGCCGGCCCCGGGTATCGCGGCTGTGCCAACGCCGTGGTGCTGGCCGAACGCGACGATGCCTACATCCAGAAGCTGCACGACGCGGGCGTGCGCGGCGCGCGCTTCACGCGCCAGGGGCTGGGCATCAGCATGGCGCCGGACGTGTTCGACCGCGCCATCGCCCGCATCCGCGAACTGGGGTGGTACGCCAAGTTCCAGCCCGAACCCGACGGGATGATGGCGCAGGTGGAACAGTTCGAGAACCTGGACATTCCGGTGCTGCTGGATCACATGGGCCGCGCAGACCCGAGCGCGGGCGCCGTCGATCCGACGCGGCGCAAGCTCGAGTCGCTGCTGACGCGCGGCAACTTCTGGGTGATGTTGTCGCTGACGGAGAAGATCTCGCGCACGGGCGAGCCCTGGGACGACGTGATCCCGCTGGCCCAGGCGCTGATCGCCGCGAACCCGGACCGCGTGGTGTGGGGCAGCGATTGGCCGCATCCGGTCTCGGTGAAGGCCACGCCCAACGAGGGCCGCCTGCTGGACCAGTTGGCGCGCTATGCCGGCGACGACGCCACGCTCAGGAAGATCCTGGTCGACAACCCCGCCCGCCTTTTTGGATTCGACGAATGAAACTGCTCAGCTTCACCCATGACGGCCGCGCGCGCTTTGGCGCCCTGCGCGGCCAGGACCAGATCGTTGCGCTGGACGGCCAGGGACACGCAAACCTTCGGGCCGCGCTGGAAGCGGGCGACCTGCCCGCGCTGGCGCGCCTGGCCGAGACGCTGCCCGTCACGCACAAGCTGGACCAGGTGCGTCTGCTGCCGCCCATCCCCGAGCCGGAGAAAATCATCTGCGTGGGCGTGAACTACGGCAAGCGCAATGAGGAATACCAGGACGGCAGCGCGCCGCCCGCCTATCCCAGCGTGTTCCCGCGCTTTCCCGGGTCGTTCGTGGGGCATGGCGAACCCCTGCTACGCCCGCCGGAGTCCGAGCAGTTCGACTACGAGGGCGAGATCGCCATCGTGATCGGCAAGGCCGGCCGCCGCATCGCCGCGCAAGACGCCTGGAGCCACGTCGCGGGCCTGACCTGCCTGAACGAAGGGACAGTGCGGGACTGGCTCCGCCACGGCAAGTTCAATGTGACGCAAGGCAAGAATTTCGATGCCAGCGGTTCGATGGGACCGTGGCTGGTGACCGCGGACGAGTTCGACCCCGCAGCGCCCTTGACCGTCAGCACGCGCGTGAACGGCGAACTGCGCCAGCAGGACACGACCGACAACCTGATGTTCCCCTTCGCCGAACTGATCCGCTACATCTCCATCTGGACCACGCTCAAGCCGGGCGACGTGATCTCGACCGGCACGCCCATCGGCGCCGGCGTGCGCTTCACGCCGCCGCGCTTCCTGAAACCGGGCGACGTGGTCGACGTGGAAGTGGCCGGGATCGGTGTCCTGTCAAACCCCGTGGCCGACGAACCGGCCCTGTCCGCACAAGGAGCCCGCCATGCTCAATGAAGACGATCGCGCCCGCGCCGCCGGCCTGCTGCTGGAAGCAGAACGCAGCGGCGTGCCCACCACGCAGCTCGACCAGGCCTTCCCCGGCATCGAGATCGCCGACGCCTATGCGATCCAGAAGCGCATCATCGACCAGAAGCTGGCCGCGGGGGCCAAGCTGCGCGGCCACAAGATCGGCCTGACGTCCAAGGCCATGCAGAGCACCGTCGGCATCGACGAGCCGGACTACGGGCATCTGCTGGACACGATGTTCTACCAGGATGGCGAGACCATCCCGGCGGACAAGCTGATCGTGCCGCGCGTCGAGGTGGAGCTGGCCTTCGTGCTGGGCAAGCCGCTGCGTGGTCCCGACGTAAGCCTGTTCGACGTGCTGGACGCCACCGACTACGTGGTGCCGGCGCTGGAACTGATCGACGGACGCAGCAAGTATCCGCGCCGCATCGTCGACAACATCGCGGACAACGCCGCCTGCGCGGGCATCGTGCTGGGCGGCCGGCCCGTGCGGCCGCTGGACATCGACCTGCGCTGGGTGGGCGCCCTGCTCTTGAAGAACGGCGTGATCGAGGAATCGGGCGTGTCGGCCGCGGTGCTGGGGCATCCGGCGCTGGGCATCGCCTGGCTGGCCAACAAGCTGGCCGAGCACGATACGGGCCTGGCCGCCGGGCAGGTCGTGCTGGCCGGGTCGTTCACCCGCACGGTGGCAGTCAAGAGCGGCGACACGCTGCATGCCGACTACGGCAAGCTCGGCAGCATCTCGGTCCACTTTTCCTAGGACGGCGCATGGAACTCCCGATCAACACGTTCAAGCGCGCGCTGCGCGAACAGCGCCACCAGACCGGGCTGTGGGTCACGCTCGGCCATCCGAACAGCACCGAGTTGGTGGCGGCCAGCGGCTTTGACTGGCTGCTGCTCGATACCGAGCACACGCCGGCGCTGCTGCCCACGGTGATGGCGCAGCTGCAGGCCGCGGCCGCGTACGGCAGCCATCCCGTCGTGCGCCCGTCGTGGAACGACAAGGTGCAGATCAAGCAGTACCTGGACATCGGCGCGCAGACGCTGCTGCTGCCCTATGTGCAGAATGCCGCCGAAGCCGAAGGCGCCGTGGCCGGCATGCGCTACGCGCCGCGCGGCGTGCGGGGCGTCAGCGGCACCATGCGCGCCACGCGCTATGGCCGGGTGCCCGACTACATGCGGCGCTGCGAGGAAGAGCTGTGCCTGCTGGTGCAGGCCGAGACCGGCGAGGCGCTGGAAAACCTGGACGCCATCATCGCGGTCGACGGCGTGGACGGGGTCTTCATCGGGCCGGCGGACCTGGCGGCCAGCCTGGGGTACCCGGGCGAGCCGCAGCATCCCAAGGTGGTCGCGGAGGTGGAACAGGCCATACGTCGTGTGCGCGCGGCGGGCAAGGCGCCCGGGGTGTTGACGCCGGACGAGACACTGGCGCGGCGGTACATGGCGGCGGGGAGCCTGTATACGGCGGTGGGCGTGGATGCGGCGATCCTGGCGCGGCACTGCGATCAGTTGGCGGCGCGGTTCGCGAGCGCGACTACCGCATAAACACCGCTTGCCGCACGCAGGCGCGGGCGTGCGCCGCGCACGCCTGCCGCCCCCGGGTCAATCCCCCGAACTGCGGCGCAGCCGATCGGACGACTCTTTATTCAAGCGCTGCGCTTCCGATTCCGCGTAGTCTTCCTCGCCCGATTCGTACTTCCCTTCATACATGCAGCTGCTGCGGAGCCATCCGCACTCGCCGGCTATCGTTGAGCATCCCGAACTCAGCGCAGCGAGAAACAAGACGACACTGCATCGGCCTAACGTTTGAATCGACATATCGCTCCTTGATGATCGGACTAGTGTAGGGGATGGTGTCGAGCATGAACGATGCAGCGTCGATCCGCACCACGCGGCGTTTCGAATTGTCTCCGGCTGTAGGCCCGCGGGCCTGGCGGCCACGTCCTGCGTCAAAGATGCCGATGGCTGCACGCCATCACCTGCCCCGCCAGTTCTCCGATCAACCTTGCCAGCCCTTGCGCGCTCTCCCGATCCAGCCCCTCGCATCGCACCATCCGGAATCCCATCGCCAGGCTGTAGTGCCAGTCCAGTTCAAGAATCCGGTAGCTCCGACCGCTCTGTTCGCAATGCCATTGCGCGGCCGGGTTCTCGTACGCCTGGCCGATGTAGTCCACGGGTGATTCAGACGGCATCGGAGACGCCGGCTCATCCGATCCCGGGACGCCGGGCTCGCACAGATTCTCGCCGACCATGACGCGCGGGTGAGGCCCGTCGTAGGCCAGCAGCATCAGCGGGAAGTGTCTGGGGTCAATGTCGTAATCCTGTTTGACCTCGGCGCTCAGGTACGGTCTGGCCGCCGGGCCGAGGCAGTATTGGGTGCTGTGCCATGATGCGTCGTCTTCGTCGAAGCTGTCGTTCCGGAGGGCGCTGTAGGGAATACTGTTGTCGTGTGCCGCCAGCACGTAACCGCCGTCGAGCAGCCGGCTTTCCAGCGCCGGCCAATCGGGCGGCGGCAAATGGAAGTCGCGCGGACAGATGAATTGGTGGTGTTCAGACATGACCTGTCATCCGAGAGTAAAAGGATTGTGGCGCGCAGCCGCTTGAAAGCGACTCATCCTGGCAACGACACGCGAGTATTACAGAAACTCGTTCCGATCGAAGCACGCGCCCCCACTTCACCGCGGCGATTCCCTGAAGTAATGGTGTCGGAGTCAGCCCGCCCGGATAGGCCAAGCGTCCATAAAGGTGGACAATATTCGGCGAGCCGCCCCTCGGGCTGGCTTGCACCCGCATATTGAATCCCGGCATGTGATGGGTGAACGAACGGAGCGAATCCATGCGCACTTTCGTACAACAACCGAAGGCCGCTTCCCAGCAAGCGACAGCCAAGCGCCGCGGACAAGGCAGCGCATCAGATCCTGCGGGATGGCGCACTCCAGATGGCGGGGCCGCAAACGGCAAGGGAGAAATCCCGGCGGCTCCCACGCCAGCGGCCCCCGTTCACGCGTTGAACCGGATGTCCGTGCATCCCCCGACCGACCGCCTGGCGATAGGCAGCGCCGGCGATCAGTCCGAGCAGGAAGCGCACCGGGTGTCCAAACAGGTGATGCGCATGCCGGAGCCGCTGGCGGACGTGCCGCGCGGCGATCCGGCATCGGCAGGGATGACTCCCGCCATTCGGCCGGTTGCCGCGCACGATGCGGCATTGGCCAGTGAACCGCCTTTCCTGCGCGAGGTCCTGGCATCGCACGGCCATCCCCTTGACGCCAACACCCGGTCGTTCATGGAATCGCGATTCCGCACCGATTTCAGCGGCGTCCGCGTGCATGCAGACGAACGGGCCAGCGCATCCGCGGATTCCGTCCAGGCCCGCGCCTTCACCGTCGGCCATCACATCGTCCTGGGCACCAACGAATACGCCCCCGGCACGCCAGCAGGCCGCGCATTGCTTGCGCACGAGCTGGCGCACGTGATCCAGCAATCATCCCTGGCGCCCGGCGGCGCGATGCTGTTGCAGCGCGAGCCGCGCGGGCCGACCTACGGCAATCTGCCCAGGGATGCGCCCGCGTTCGGGTCTTCACGCGATGTGATCCGGCTCAAGAATGTCGACGGCACCTGGAAGGAGGTCGGCGGCCGGTACGGCCGGACGGCGCGGGGCAACTATGACTTTGTCGTGAAGGACGGCGAGATCTTTGCGGTCAAGGCCAAGAACAGGATGGGCGCGATCGGCCACACCGAGGCCGCCCGGGGCGAACGCGTCAACTGGGCCGGACAGGTCGAGTTCGAGGGCGGCAAGGTGAAATCCTGGAACGACGGTTCGGGCCATTACCGGTCCTTGTCCAGCATGCGCCAACCCGCCGTGCAGGCCGGGCTTCCCGATGAGAAGTTTGTTCAGCACCCCGAGACGATCGGGCGGCCCCGCCCTAAAGGGTCGTTGCCCCAGCTCCCCGTCGAACAGCCCGCGACCAAGCCGCGCGTGCCCGGCGAACAGCCAAAGGTTGGCTCCGGCCCTCCGCGCATGGCGGAATTCGAGCAGCGCTATGGGAAGGCGCCCGCGGCCGCGCCCACCACGGCTGCCAGCACGGTCGTGGCCGAGGAAGCCGCGTCTGTCCTGAAAGTCCAGGGCCGCGCCGCCTCTGCGCTGGGCAAGATCGGCAGCGCGGCGGGCTGGGTGGCGGACTTCCTGATGCCCGGTCCGCAGGACGCGATCATGCTGATGGTCCAGTTCGCCATGACCTACGCCGAGGCGCAGGAAGCCGAGCGCGCGAAAGGCATGCGCTCGGGGTTTGGCCAGGGCCTGTGCGCGGGACTGCTGCGACTGAGCCGGGGCTGGATACGCGACAACCTGGCGCCCAAGGTCATCAGCCGCAGCGTCGCCAGCCACGTGGCCGCCACCACCGGATACCGCGAGAAGGGCTTCGTCCAGGGCCTGGTTGCCGGCATCTCGTTCGCGGAGCGGCTCTCCGCGGATCAGCGCAAGGCCCTGATCAAAGAGGCCACGCGCGCCATGCGGGCCAAGGGCGACGACATGACCCTGCGCGCGCGCTGGGAGCGCGGCTATACGGCAAACGACATCATCGACCTGTCCATCGCGCTGGCGCCGCGCATCACGGAAATCCTTGAAGAAGCGCAGAAAAACGAGGAACTGCGCCAGGCGGCGGAGAACTGGCGGAAATTCAAGAAGTACGGTCCCCTCATGCCGCTGGCGCCGCTGTTCGAGGAATCGGAGCAATAGGCGTCGCCCCGGGCGTAAAACCGGGCATGAGCCCGGGCCGTTTGGCTACACTCCTTGCCATGCGCAACCCGCCCGATCCCTTCGCCCCGCCCCGAAAGCAGCGCGCCGTCCGCCAGAATTCGCTCTTGTGGATCCTGGAACCGCTGGAGCGCGACGCCGGCTATTCGCACCGGAAGATGTTCGGCGCCGACGCCGCATACCTCGATGGCCTGCTGTACCTGATCGTCGCCGACCGCGACGATCCCTGGAACGGCGTGATGGTGTGCACCTCGCAGGAGCGGCACGCGGCCTTGCTGGCCGACATGCCGTCCCTGAAGGTTCACCCGGTCCTGGGCAAATGGCTGTATCTGCCGCAATCGGACGACTCGTTCGAGTCGATCGCGGCAACGCTGGCGGCGCTGGCGGTGGCGCGCGACCCGCGCCTGGGCGTTGTGCCCAAGCCGAAGGCCCGGCGCAGCAAGTCGCCGCGCGTCGGCGAGTAAGCCACGGGGGGCTACGTGCCCACCCGCACCACCAGCTTCCCGAAGTTCTTCCCTTCCAGCAGGCCGATGAACGCGTCCGGCGCCTGCTCCAGTCCGTCGACGACGTCTTCGCGCCAGCGCAGCTTGCCTTCCCGGATCCACCCCGCCGCCTCGCGCAGGAACTCGGCTTCCTGCTCCCGCGGGAAGTCGTACACGATGAACCCCTGCAGTTTGATGCGCCGGGCAAGAACCTCGCGCATGGTCGACGGCAGGCGGTCCGGGCCGCTTCGGTCGGCCGGGCCATCGTTGTAGTTCGCGATCAGCCCGCAGACCGGCACGCGGGCAAAGTCGTTCAGCAGCGGCAGCACCGCGTCCCACACATGACCGGCGACGTTCTCGAAGTAGACGTCGATGCCATCGGGGCAGGCCTCGCCCAGCTTCTGCGCGAAGTCGGGCGCCTGGTGATCCACCACGGCGTCAAAGCCCAGTTCGTTCTTCACGAAGGCGCACTTTTCCGGGCCGCCGGCAATGCCGACCACCCGCGCGCCCTGGATACGCGCGATCTGGCCGACGACCGAGCCGACCGCGCCGCTGGCGGCGGCGACGACGACCGTTTCGCCGGGTTTGGGCTGGCCGATGTTGAGCAATCCCACATACGCCGTGAGGCCGGGCATGCCCAGCACCCCCAGCGCGGTGGACGGCGGCGCGATGACGGGGTCGAGCTTGCGCAGTCCACTGCCATCGGACAGCGCGTAGCGTTGCCAGCCGGCTTCGGACAGGACGATGTCGCCCTCGCGCCAATCGGGGTGGCGGGACGCCTTGATGCGGGCAACGGTGGCGCCCACGATGACGTCGCCAAGCGCGATGGGCGGCGCGTACGATTTGGCGTCGCTGACGCGCCAGCGCATGTAGGGATCCAGGGACAGGGTCTGGACCTCCAGCAGGACCTGGCCGTCGCCCGCTTCGGGAATGGGCGCGTGTTCGACCCGGAAATCGCCCGGCTTGGGGCGGCCGACCGGCCGGGAGGCGAGGACGACGCGCGTGTTTTGAGGATGGGACATGGGATGAATCTCCGTGAATAAAGTCAGCCAATCAGCGGCAGGACTTCATCCTAGGCACCCTCAAGAGATAAAGGTAGACTGATATCTCATAAACCAGAATTCATGGATTGATAATGTCAGGCGACTTCGACCCCGCCCTGCTGCGCACCTTTGTGGCGGTCTGCCAGCATGGGAGCCTCAGCCGCGCCGCGGATCACGCCGGGCGGGCGCAGTCGGCGCTCAGCACCCAGATCCGGCGGCTGGAAGAAATGGTGGGCAAGCGGCTGCTGCACCGCACGGGCCGGGGCATGTCGCCCACGACCGAGGGCGAGCTGCTGCTCAGCTACGCCAACCGCATCCTGGCGCTGGGCGAGGCCGCGGCCGCGCGGCTGCGCGAACGCGCCGTGGCGGGCAGCGTGCGTATCGGCCTGTCCGAGGACGTGGCCGTGGCGGCCCTGCCGGCCGCGCTGGGGCGGCTGCGGCGTTCGTGCCCGCAACTGCACCTGGAGGTCGTCATCGACGACGGCGAGCGGCTTGCCGCGCGCTGGCAGGAGGGCACGCTGGACGTGGCGGTGGGCGCCTGCGCCGGGTTCGTGGATGAACCGCTGCACACGTGGTCCGTCGATCTGCACTGGGCGTGCGGCATCGACGACGCGCCCGATCCGGACCGGCCCCTGGACGTGATCGTCTATGCCGAGCCCTGCTCCTGGCGCCGGCTGGCGTTTGACGCGCTGACCGCGGCGGGACGGGACTTCCGGGTCTCGCTGACCAGCCACAACGTGGGCGCCACCATCGCCGCCGTCGAGAACGGATTGGGCGTGGCGCTGCTGACGACCGAATGCCTGCGCCCCGACACGATGCGGATCATTTCCCTAGGTCCTGACCGCGCGCAGCCGTTGCGCGCGCAATTCGGCCTGTACGCGGCCGCGCGGCTGAGCGAAAGCGGCCAGGCCGCGGTGTCGCTGCTGCACGAAAGCCTTCAGGGATGGACCGAACCCAGGCTGCCGCGAGAAGCCGGGCTGGTCACCGCCTGATGTCGTGGGCGGAGTTCTCTCGCGTCGGTAAAGACGCCACATTTGTTACTCCCCGCGCCCCGCTTCCCGCGCCAAACTGTCCGAATGCTCCTCACCCGCAACGCGCCATCGCGGCGCGGGTTCGCAAGGGATCCACGCACACCTGGAGGTTCCGACCATGACCACGCCCCCCGCATCCCCGGACAATGGCGCCCAGCCCGCCATGCATACGCCCCCCGTCGTCTCCCCCGAAGACTGGGAGGCCGCACGCCAGCAACTGCTGCTGAAGGAAAAGGCCCACACCCACGCCCGCGACGCCCTGGCCGCCGAACGCCGCCGCATGCCGTGGACGGCCGTCGACAGGCAGTATGTGTTCGAAGGCCCCGCCGGCAAACTCGCGCTGCCAGATCTGTTCGACGGCCGCCGCCAGCTCATCGTCTACCGCGCCTTCTTCGAACCCGGCGTCTATGGCTGGCCCGAGCACGCATGCCGCGGCTGTTCCATGGTGGCCGATCAGGTCGCGCACCTGGCCCATCTGAACGCCCGCGACACAACGCTGGTCTTCGTGTCGCGCGCACCGCAGGCGGACATCGCCCGCCTGAAGTCGCGCATGGGCTGGACGATGCCGTGGTTCACCCTGACCGACAGCTTCGATGCCGATTTCGGCGTGCACGAGTGGCACGGCACCAACGTGTTCTTCCGCGACGGGGACCGCGTATTCCGCACCTATTTCCTGAACAACCGCGGCGACGAGCAAATGGGCGGCACCTGGAACTACCTGGACATCACGCCGCTCGGCCGTCAGGAAACCTGGGAAGATTCACCGGAAGGCTATCCCCAGACGCCGACCTACAAATGGTGGAACTGGCACGACAGCTACGTGCCCGACGCGCCGCCGGACCAGAAGTGGGTGGAGATTTCCGACGCGGGAGAAAAAGCGTTCAGGAACCATTGCGACCCGACGTAGCAAGGCTCGCGGCGAAAGCCTTGCTGGGGCTTGCCGAGGCTTGCCGGGGCTTGCTTTAACATAGGCGCGATACGCAACTCTTGCAGCGCGCCCCATGAAAATCGAAACAGGCCCACGCAGCGGCCGCAAGCGTCCCAGAGACAGCCGGCATGAGCAGTGAACTGGCCGACTGGAAGCGAGCCTTTCGGCCTTGCCGCATTCCCGCCATCGCAGTGCTTGTCCTGGGCGTCATTTCCTACCAGTTCTTCAGCATGGCGAAGGACATCCGTCTTCCCTACGATCCCGCGGAACTGAACACGATCCAGCTGCGGGTGGACAAGGTGGCCACTTGCGAAGGCAAGGCCAAAATCCGCGGCTGGTGGCAGTCCTTCGGCGTGCCATGCGTGTATTCGGGCAATTATCCCTACATGGTGTTCAAGTTCCACGGAACGACGGGCAATGTCCAATACGTCGAGGGCGAACGCGTCGAGTTCATGGTGCGCGAAAACGAAGAAGCGCTCACGGACGGCAAGGTCGCCCTGGAATACAACATCGCCATTCCCGTGCGGGTCTATGGCGTGCGCAGGGCCGGAGAAACGCTGGTCGATCCGGTGCAGGTCCACGAATGGAATCTGTCGCGCAAGGTGCAGCGCAGCCTGGTCGGATGGATCGCGCTGATCCTGGCTGTCGGCGCGGCGGTCGTCACCTTCCGCCGGGCCAAAAGGATCTTGAACGAAGATACGTGGTGACCTTCAGCCGTGCTGGCGCGCCCCTTCGAATACGCGGGACCAGGCCTGCGTCAGGACAGCGGCATCGTCTTCGGACACGTATTGCGGCGCCGCACGCGCCATCGCGGCGTACAGGAAAGCGTCGCTCGCGCCCTGCCATACGGGCGTCAGCACCTGCTCGGTCTCGCCGTCTTCCTCGATCAGGATGAAGGCGGTTTCGCCATCGACGGCCTCTGCGCGCGTGCGCAGCTGCGAATGGATCAGCAGGAAGCCGCCATGGACCGGCGACCGCTCCTTGTCCCCGCGGCGCGACGCGGCGAGCGTCCCCCACCATTCGTCCTCGGCCCTCTCGCCGGGCTCTGCGCCACCCTGCGACCACCGCGCCCAAGCCCTGCCATAGGCCGCCGCGGCGGCCGCGGGCAGGCTGTCGGCCAGCGCCTGTGCCTGCGCGCGCGACAGGCTGCCGATCTGCTGGACAAGTTCGAGCACGGCATCGCCGCGCGGCCCGAACAACGTCGCCATGGGAATCTCTTCCTGCAGCTCGATGGCCGCGGCGCGCCAGTATCCGGGCTGCGCCACCAGGCCTGACATGTCGCCCAGTTCATCGACCCGCACACGCCAGAGCCGGCCGGGCCAGCGGCTGCCGATGATGATCGATTCCAGCGATTGATCCACCACCAGCCAGGGCGGGACGGCCCGTGCAAGCGCAACGCGATTACCGTTGCGTTCCAGGGCGATCGACGAATCGGAATCGTCATACCAGTAGCCTACCCGCAGGGCCGTCGCGCCGCCGTCGACCGCGGCGCCCGTCACATCGCCGCCGCAATGCCTGCACACGCGCGCCTCGCGCAGGATGCGCCCGCCGCACAGCGGACAATCGATGTGCGTGGCCGGCACGGGTTGCCTGGCGTGGGGCGACCGGTCGGCAATCGTCATCAGGAAAATGCCCGCAACCACCGGACTGATGAGGCAGGCAAGAATGGTCCAGCCGAACCGCTTGCGCCCACGGCGGGCCGCCACGGCGCCGACCGCGATGGCCAGGGCTATCCACAGAAAGATGAAGAAGATGAGCATGGGCGCGATGTTATACCGGCGGCGGACATGCTTTATTTTCGCGGCGCGCACGGGAACGGCGCCCGGACGCGCCGGGCCGGGGTAACCTGCTGCGAAGCATTCGTTCTGATGTGCATCGTAGGTCACTAATCCAAAGGAAGCAGACATGCGTGAAATTTCTTCAAGACTGCGCAGGACCAGTGTGGCGGCCCTGGCGCTGGGCATGGCCGGCGTGATGTTTTCCGGCTGCACCACCACGGACTACAACGCGTCGGCCACCCCCGCCGAAAAGCGGCAGGAACTGGACTCCGCCGCGGACGCAACCTTGACCAAGCTCTACGAGTCATCTCCCCAATCCAAGGAACTGGTGGCGCGGGCCCGTGGCGTGCTGGTGTTTCCGTCGGTGCTGAGCGCCAGTTTCATCGTCGGCGCGCAGCACGGGTCGGGCGTCCTGCGGGTCAGCGGCCAGGACACCGGCTACTACAGCATCACCGGCGGCTCCGTCGGCATCCAGGCGGGCGCCCAATCCAAGGCCATGGTGCTGCTGTTCATGACGGACGACTCGCTGGCCAAGTTCCGCGCCAGCAGCGGCTGGACGATCGGCGCCGACGCCACCGTCGCCGTGGCCAACGTGGGTGTCAACGGCAGCATCGACTCCAACACGGCCCAACAGCCCATCGTGGGCTTCGTCATGAACAACGGCGGCCTGATGGCGGGCGTGTCGGTGGACGGCAGCAAGATTTCGCCGCTGCTGCTGTAATGGCGGATGCCGGCGGGACGCTGCGTCGCCCTGCCGGCCCCTGCACACCGCTACCCGGAGATTTCCGCATGATTACCGAACAGGACAAAAAGCACCTCGCACGCTGCGTCGAACTGGCCAGGCAGGCGCTCGATGCCGGAGACCAGCCTTTCGGTTCGGTCCTGGTGTCCGGCGACGGGCGGGTGCTGTTCGAAGACCACAACCATGTCTCCAGCGGCGACCGCACGCGGCATCCGGAATTCGAGATCGCCCGCTGGGCCGCCAACAATGTGCCCGAAGCAGAGCGCGCAGCCTGCACGGTCTACACGTCCGGCGAGCATTGCTCCATGTGTTCGGCGGCGCACGGATGGGTGGGATTGGGCCGGATCGTGTATGCGGTCTCATCCGGGCAGTACGCCGACTGGATGCGCGGATGGGGCGTTCCGGCTTCGCCGGTGCGGCCCTTGCCCATCACCGAGGTCGTCGACGGCATCGAGGCCGAAGGGCCGGTGCCGGAGTTCGTCGAACAGATCCGCCTGCTGCATGAAGAGAACGTGCGCCGGCGGGCCACGCAGGGATAAGGCCGGCCGATCATCCTGAAGCAATCTGTTCGTCGCCTAACGAATAGATACACATACTCGAAAGCCAGCAATTATTTGCAGGCAATGGTCATGCTAAGTTGGCGGCCGTGCCGTAATCGGGGTCGGGTCCCAAAAGATCTGCCCAGTTCGCGCAGCACGCGACGGCGCTTCCCTAGCCTCCTCTTGATACTGACCATGCAAATCAACGTTGATCGCGGCGCAGCCCGCGCCTCGGGCATCAAACGCAAATCCGGCGGCCTGGCCCTGGCGTTGGGCCTGGCCTTCGCCGTCGCGGCGCCCGTTCATGCCGCAAAGGATCCGGGCGCGGCAGCCCTGCCCCCGCGCGCCAACGCGCAGCAGGCGCCGGCCCAGCAGGCTCCCGCGCAGCAACAGGCGCCCGCGCAGCAGCAGGCGCCGGCTCGGGCGCCCGCTCAACAGGCCCCCGCGCAATCGGGCGCCCTCGTTCCCGTGCAGAAAACCCAGGTCAACAACCAGGCCGCCTACGAGCGTCTGCTGAACAACAGCGGCGTCACGGTGCAATGGCTGTGGTCCGCGCAGCGCGGCAAGCTCAACGCCATCGACGACAACGACGTGGTGCGCATCGACGGCACCCAGGCCAACTTTGAAGGCACGCTCAAGATCAAGGGCGAAATCGTCTCGATCGACAGCGACCGCTTCGTCCTGCGCGGCACGATCCTGATCCTGGACGCCCCGGACAAGGGCCGCCGCTGCGAACGCACCGGCGACTACGAGTTCAAGGCAACGGGCAAGCGCAAGTACTGGCGCATGCAGCAGATGGAAGCCTGCGGCGGCCTGACGGACTACGTCGACGTCTTCTATTGATCCTCTACCAGCGACGGACCGCCCCATGCCGCCTACCGCGATCAAATGGCTTGCCAGCATCGTTTTCGGACTGCTGATCGGCAGCGCCAGCTTCGGCGTCACCAGCCCGCTGCTGCAGATCGCGTTCGGACTCCATCAACCGGCGGACGCATCGTATGGGGCTGCCGATGCCGTTGCGTTCGAACGGATGCAGATCGCCAGCGCGGTCCTGTATGGGCTGATCGCGGTGGCGGTCGCCGTGGCGCTGGCCCGTATCGCCAATATTCGCCGGCTGATCGGCTGGGGCTGCCTGGTGCTGGGCGTGGCGTTGCTGCTGACCGTGCCCATCGCACTGCTTGAAATGGACCCTGCCCTCCACACCGGCGGCGGCGCGGATGCGCGGGATGCCAACACCGCGCTGTTCTTCTTCCTGCTTATCTTTGGACTGCCCTATCTGGGCGGCGGCCTGCTGCTGACGATAGGCGGCGCGGTGCTGGTGCGGAAAAATCGCGAGAAGCCGGCGGCTTGATACCGACCGGCCGTCAGATCAATTCGCGCATGCCCTGGCCTGGGCATCCAAGGCGGCGGAGTCGGGCAGAATCGGCATTTTGGTCGATTCGCCGCGCCCCTTTTCATCCACGAATTTGCCGCCCATATATCGCTTCATTTCCATCATTTCCATGACGGGCGCCAGGCAGTTGAATCGTAGCGTGATCTCCATCCGATCGTATTGCTGGCCATTGTCCAGTTTGTCCGGCTGACGCAGATCCATGCGAAGCCGCCCTGCGGCATGATCGCCCTGGCGAGATGCCGGCTCGGCATAGATCGAACCAAACTGTTTTGTATCCTCTGTCGCCAATATCCAGCCGGGCGGCAGCACTGGCGCGGTATATCCGACGGTGCAGGCTTGGTAAATCATTCGACCGACGGAAGCCGTGCCAGCGCCGAACTGAGGCGCAGTGCTTTTTTTGCTCGATAGAGCCTTGCCCTTCAGGTAGTACGTGGTCCGGACCGGCTGCGCGATCGGTCTCGCACAATTGAGTTCGAGCTCCGTGTCGATCTGGTCATAGTCCATCCCGCTGCCAGAATCATGCTGTACGGTGTGGAACTCAGTCCTCAGCACACCCTGCGCAAGCTCTCCCCGGCGCGAATTTTCAACGGCTGACACCGACATGCGCACACTGCTTAAAGACGCCACGGGGATCCATTCGCGACCTTCGGCCACGGCACACGCGGTAAACAACAACACTGTGCCGATGGAACGAAAGCGCATGATTGCGGATCCCTCTTTCAAAAAATGGCTGTCAGCGGACGATCAGCCCAAGGCGGGCCGCGCAGGATTGTATCCATACTCCTCGGGTTTCAGCATCACACCACCGGCAGCTTGAGCACCTGCTCTGTCGTCAGCACGTCCCCGAACGTGTCGTCGATACTGGCCAACGCCGCCCGGTGCAGGCTGTCGTGGTCCACGACGCTGCCATCGGCCCGGTCCAGGTCCCGGGTTGCGCAGGCATCCTCGGCCACGATGACCTGGTAGCCCAGGGGCACGGCATCGCGCGCCGCGCCGGCCACGCAGGCATGGGTCATGAGGCCAGTGATCACCAGGGTCTTGATGCCGCCCGCCTTCAATTGCGCATCCAGATCCGTGGTGGGAAATGCGCTGACCGACGATTTGCGCACCACCGTGTGATGCGGCGCGGGCTGCAGGTCGTCATGGAAGTCGCCCGACGGGCTCTGGTCCGCGAACACCGGGCTGCCGGCAGGCGTCACGTGCTGGATATGGAACACGGGGATGTTGGCTTTGTCTGCATGCGCGATCAGCCGCTGCGCGTTGCCCAGGGCCGCCTTGCCCTCGGGGATCGGCAGCTTGCCGCTGAAATATTCGTTCTGGAAATCGATCACCAGCAAGGCGGTGCTGTCTGCGTCGATGGACGCCGGGGCGGCGGCGCCGGCCAGGGTGCGGATGGTGGGATGGCTCATGGTGGGTCCTCGGCAAGGTGGAATGTAGGTGGCCTGCCATTGGCGGGCGAGCTCCGCGCGTGCTGCGTGGAAGGCATCAGTTTCCCGCCGTCAGGCATTCGGCGATAGTGGCCCGATGGACAACAATTGCTAGAATCGGGCCAATCCACCTCCCCCCTGCGCCTGGCCCGAAAGATGCATACCGTTGCCGTCATCGCCTTCGAAGACATCAGCCCCTTCCACCTGTCCGTCCCCTGCATGGTGTTTGGCGACGACCTGGCCAAACTGGGCGTGCCCCGGTATCGCCTGTTGATCTGCGGAGAGCGGCCCGGGCTGTTGTCGACGATGTCGGGATTCAGGATCGAGGTCGAGCATGACCTGCGCGCGCTGGAACTGGCCGACACCATCATCATGCCGGCATGGCGCGACCCCGACGAATCCGCGCCGCCCGCCCTGCTGAAGGCTTTGCAGGCGGCCCACGCGCGCGGCGCGCGCATTGCCGGCCTGTGCCTGGGCACATTCGTGCTGGCGGAAGCCGGCTTGCTGGACGGCCGCAGCGCCGCCACCCACTGGGCCTGGAGCGAAGACTTCGTGCGCCGCCATCCCAAGGTCAGGCTGGAGCGCAAATCCCTGTACATCGATGACGGCGACATCCTGACGTCGGCGGGCACCGCCGCCGCCATCGACTGCTGCCTGCATCTGCTGCGCTGCGACCACGGCGCGGAGGTCGCCAACCGCGTGGCGCGGCGCATGGTGGTGGCCCCGCATCGGGACGGCGGACAGGCCCAGTACATCGAACAGCCCTTGCCCGAACGGCACGGGCCGGACAAGCTGGGCGCCACCCTGGACTGGGCCATGCAGAACCTGCGCGAGCCGCTTACGCTGGACCAGCTGGCCGACAAGGCCGGCATGAGCCGCCGGAACTTCACGCGGCGCTTCAAGGCGAAGACCGGCGCCACGGTGTCCCAATGGGTCCTGAACCATCGCCTGGCTTCGGCCCAGCGGCTGCTCGAAACCAGCGACAAGACCGTGGACCTGATCGCCGACAGCGTGGGATTTGGTTCGTCTGCCTCGTTCCGGCAGCATTTCGCCAGCGCTTTTGCGATTTCGCCGTCCGGCTACCGCAGGCAGTTCAGCGCGAATTCGAGCGGCGGGGCGACGGCGTCCATCGCCGGCCGCCACGCCGCGAGCCCGAGTGCGGCAACGGCCTAGCCAGCCCGCAACTCCCTCACCCCCCGACCCAGCCGACGCCGCAGCAGCGTCCGCAAGGTCGCCCCGTCTTCGTAGCCGACCTCGGCTGCGATTGCTTCCATGTTCAGATGGCTGGTGCGCAGCAGGTGCACCGCCCGCTCGACCCGCAAGTCCTGGAAATACGATAACGGCGACTTTCCGAGCACGGCCTCGATGCGGCGCTGCAGGGTGCGGGTACTGGTGGCCAGCGCGTCCGCCGCGGCGTCCAGCGAGAACCCGTGGGCCAGCCGGTCCCTGGCCCAGCGCTCGAAACGCTCCACCAGGGGATCGGCGCGCGCCAGGTGGTCGGGGATCATGTAGGGCGCCTGCGACGGGCGCGCGTCCACCAACAGATAACGGACGACCACGGCCGCCAGCGCGGGACTGGCCTGTCCCAGCAGCCACAGAGCCAGGTCCAGGTGCCCCATCGCGGCGCCGGCGGTCGTGAAGCTGCCGGACGGCACCATCATCCGCGCGCTGTCCAGCCGCACCTGCGGGTAGCGCTGGCGGAACAGCGGCGCAAGCCACCAGGACGTGGTGGCCTCCTGTCCGTCCAGCAGGCCCGATTCTGCGAGCACGAAGGTGCCGATGCAGGCGGCCGCGATCTTCACGCCGTCGTCATGGCGCTGCCGCAGCAGCGCCAGCGCGTCCCGCACGTCGCGCCGCTCCAGGGCCGGCAGCAGCTGTTCCGGCATCTTGGTGGCGATGGCAGGCAGGATCAGCCAGTCGGGGCTGCCCATTGCGCTGGCGGGCTTGACCGGCACGCGCATGCCCAGCCCCGTTCGCACCTCGCGGCGCATGCCGATCACGCTGATGTCGAACCGCGGCCCCGTGCCGGGCTGCTGCAGGTCGGCCAATTCGTTGGCGGTGGCGAATGCGTCCAGGATGGCCGACAGCCCCGTGTCGAAGCAGCCGTCCAGGGCCAGAACCGATATCTTCATGGCGGAAATGACTCCAAAAATGTCACTTACGACAATAGAGCGGAGATCCGTTCCTGTCTACATTGGCCTCATGCGCAACCGCGCGGACAACAGGAACCGGCATGGACCAATCAGCACACAGCCTCGACAACCCGATCTGGAACGCCCTTGCGACCGAACAGGCGCACCTGGGCATCGGAAATGCCCTCGCCCGCCGGTATCACCCCGACGTGGCGCCCTTTGCCGCGATGGCGTCGGATGCTCCCGAAGCCTGGCTTGCGCTAAGCCAGCTTTTGCCTGCCGGCCAGCAGGCGGCGCTGCTGTCGTCCGATCCCGTCAAGCCCCCGCCCGCGCTGCGCGCGCAGCCGGTCGGCGAGATCCACCAGATGGTCGCGACGCGCCGCGACGCCTGTCCGGCGGATGATCCGGATATCGTGGCGCTGGGCCCCGCCGATGCGCCGGAGATGCTCGCGCTGGCCGAAAAGACCAAGCCCGGCCCATTCTGCAAGCGCACGCACGAGATGGGGCGCTATATCGGCGTGCGCGCGCAAGGCCGGCTGGTCGCCATGGCGGGCGAACGGATGCATCCCGCCGGCCACGTCGAGATCAGCGCGGTCTGCGTGGACGACGCGTGGCGCGGCAAGGGCCTTGCCGCGCGGCTGGTGCGGCGGCTTGAAGTGGAAATCTGGCAGCGGGGCGAATCGCCGTTCCTGCACGTGCTCAGCAATAACGGCAACGCGATCGCGCTGTATGAGCGGCTGGGATTCGCATTGCGGCAGACGTTTTTCCTGACGCTTGTCGGACCGGCCCGGCCCGGCGAGGCCAGCGCCTAGCGCGCCGATTGCAGCAAAAAGCCGCCAGCCGCCCGGCGCATCTAAGCCCGGCGGCTGGCGTCCCAGACCTTGAGCACCTGGGTGATCGCGGCGTCAAACGCCGGATAGCGCATGCCATCGCGCGCCAGTGTGGACAGGCCCACCAGGAAGCTGTCGAACACGGTCGCGAGCGATCGCGCGTCCGTGTCCGCAGAAAGTTCGCCGCTTTCGATACCGCGTTCCACGCAACGCAGGAATCCCGCCCGGGTGCGCAGACGCGACGCCGTCAGCGGCTTGGCGACGGCCGCATGCTCGGGCGTGGGCGCGCTCATCACGCCCAGCGCCACCATGCAGCCCTTGGGATGCCCGCGCTCGCACTGCATCCTGGCCGACCGGCGCAACGACTGCTCGATGGCATCGCGCGGCGCGATGTCGTCGTCCCACAGGCTGTCGTTCACGCGCGCGTAGGTGTCCAGATAGCGCTGGACGGCCTCGCCATACAGGGCCTCTTTCGAGCCGAAGGCGGCGTAAAAGCTCGGGGCCGAGATGCCCGCGCCCATGTTCGCCTTGAGCTGGGCCAGCGACGTCGATTCGTAGCCGTGCTCCCAGAACAGGTGCAATGCCTGGTCGACCGCCTGGTCGCGGTCGAACGCCCTGGGCCTGCCCATCTGCGCCATATCGATCTCCTGTGATGACGACATAAATACTAGTCGATACAAAACTCGTTGACAACGCAAAGGGCGCACGCCTACATTTATATCGATCGATACATAATTGCCGGCAATTGGCCGTGCGTGGCGTCGCCGCGGCGGCCGGCGGTGTCGACCCACGTTCATCTACTCAAGGATCTTTTGTGAATCACGCTTCCCTCCACACCGGGCGCCCCGACTCCGACCGGCTGCCCATTGCCGGACTGCTGGCGCTGGCAATGACCGGCTTTCTCTGCATCGTGACCGAGACCCTGCCCGCGGGCCTGCTTGCGCAGATCAGCGCAGGCCTGGACATCAGCCAGGCCCTGGCCGGGCAGATGGTCACCGCCTATGCGCTGGGCTCGCTGCTGGCCGCGATTCCGCTCACCATCGCCACGCGCGGCTGGCGCCGCCGCAATGTCCTGCTGCTGAGCATCGTGGGATTCCTGATCTTCAATTCCGCCACCGCCCTCTCGTCGAATTACTGGCTCACGCTGGCGGCCCGGTTCTTCGCCGGGGTTTCCGCCGGACTGGCCTGGAGCCTCCTGGCGGGCTATGCGCGCCGGATGGTCGCGCCCTATCAGCAAGGGCAGGCCATGGCGATTGCCATGGTGGGCACGCCGATCGCCTTGTCGCTGGGCGTCCCATTGGGCACGCTGCTGGGATCGGCGGTGGGCTGGCGCATGGCGTTCTGGATCATGTCGGCGCTGACGCTGGCGCTGATCGGCTGGGTACTGGCCAAGGTGCCCGATTATCCCGGGCAGTCGGCCCACGAGCGCATGCCGCTGCGCCGGGTGTTCACGACGCCCGGCGTGCGGGCCGTGCTGGCGGTCGTGGTCGCCTGGATGCTTGCCCACAATATTCTCTACACCTACATCTCCCCCTTCGTGGCGCCTGCCGGCCTGGCGGCCCGCGTGGACCTGGTCCTGCTCGTATTCGGCGTGGCCGCACTGGCCGGCATCTGGATCACGGGGAAACTGGTCGACCGGCATTTGCGCGCCACCGTGCTGGCAAGCCTGGCCGCGTTCGTCCTGACCGCGCTGGCATTTGGCCTGATGCCGGCCAGCCCTGCCCTGATCTACGTGGGCGTCGCCGTATGGGGCACAAGCTTTGGCGGCGCGGCGACGCTGTTGCAGACCGCCCTGGCCGACGCGGCCGGCAAGGGCGCCGACGTGGCGCTGTCCATGAACGTGGTGGCCTGGAACGGGGCCATCGCCGCCGCGGGCGTGGCGGGCGGCATGCTATTGGAGACCTGGGGCGCCGGTTCGTTCCCGTGGGCGCTGGCCGTCCTGGCGACGATCGCGCTTGCGATTGTCGCGTCCTCGCACGACCACGCGTTCAAGCCTGGACTGCGCAGTCCAGGGCCTGTGGTCGTCGGCCATTGACGCGCGCCAGCCGCGGCGTCGCGCATGCGCGCTTCGCCGCGTTCCCTGACCTGCGCTAGTGCAGAACTACCAAGCGGGATGGAGGATGCCCTTTGGTTTGCCCTCCGATAACATCGTCGGGCAGCCGATGCACCCGACCATTTCCGCTTCGTAGCCATCCTGTGCCCTTGGAGCCACCCATGACATCGACGGACTCGCCCTTTGCGCTGAAGGACGGCCAACGCGGATTGGTCGTCAGCACCCGCGCCGAGGAAAGCGAGCCTGGAACATGGAAGATCGGCCGTTACCTCGATCCGCAGGACCTGCGTTGGGCATTGCTGTTCTGGGACAAGCTGGCCTGGCCCACGTCGTACATACCGACCAATGCCAATGACGCCGAAGCGGCCACGATCGATTACCTGCAGAAGGCCAAGGTCCTGGTCAGGCCGGAATACGCCGGCGCGGCGCGGATGCATCCGCCGCCGCACCCCATGTTGCGCGATACCGGCGCGGGCGTGTACTCGGATCTTCCAACGCAGCATTTGCGCAGCAGAATCAACAGCCTGGGCGGACGCATTCCTGAAAACAGCCACCTGCCGTCTCCGATATTGAGTATCGCGCTGAGGCACCTGCTGGCTTTCCTGGAGGCTGATTCCGTAACGCAAGGCGCGTGGGCGCTTGCCAATGACCTGTCGTCGATGCTCGAGGAATCCGCGAAGGAAGAGTCAGCCCGGCGCGGATTGCTCGTAAGCCTGTTGAACTGCATTCCTGTTCCGGACAGCAACGTCCCGCTGGCCGAGGTGCTGGAATTCAAATCCAGACGGAATGATCAACTGATGGAGATTCGCCACGAGGTGGAAAGCCTGTACCTCTTGACGCTGGGAGACTCCGACCTTGCGCTGCGCGCCGCGAAGGAGCGGATCGACAGCGCCTGCGCCGACGCGATCAAGGTCGCCCGCGAAAGCCGCCTGCGGTTCCGGCTGTCCGCCGTCAAGGTCGGCTTCACGCTGCCCGTGGGCGCGGTCATCGGAGACCTGCTGGCCAAGGGGCTGCTGAGCCAGCCCATCACCATGCCCGCGGTGGACGCGTTGCTGGTGGGCGCGGCGGGCGCCCTGGCGTGTTCCTGGGATATCGTGCCCCGCGCGGTCCAGCCCCGGAACGAACCCTACCGCTACATCGCGAGCATGCACCGTGAACTGAGCTGACGGCGCTCGCCCTCATTCGCACCATCCTCCAAAACCCCTGCAATTGCAGTTTGAAACGTTTTGCGGCCTTTCGTCGAAATAGCCTGCCGCGGGACCCCGTTACAATCCCCGCGCTCTCTCCTATTTCTTTCCTGGCCGTCCAATCCCCATGTCCAACCTCATCGTCCACGGCGGCACGCCTTTGCGCGGCCGCGTCGTTCCCTCGGCCAACAAGAACGCAGTGCTGCCAATCCTGTGCGCCACGCTGCTGACCGACCAGCCGCTGCGGCTGCATGGCGTGCCGGACATCACCGACGTGCGCAAGATCCTGGACATCTTCCGCACGCTGGGCAGCGACGTCCGGCTGGACGACAAAACGCGCACGCTGGAACTGCATCACCGCGACACCGTTTTCGACGCCGCGCGGCACCGGCTGCCGGAGGAAATGCGTTCCTCGATCATGCTGGTGCCTCCGCTGCTGGCGCGATTCGGCGTGGCCCGCCTGGAGGACAACGTCAAAGGCTGCACGCTGGGCGTTCGCGAGATCGATCCGCACGTGGACATCTTTCGCTCCTTCGGTGGTGAGGTCGAGCGCGCCAGCGGGTCCCTGCTGGTGCGGGCGAGCGGCCCGCTCAAGCCGACCCATCACTGGCTCGACTATGCGTCGGTGACCACGACCGAGAACTTCGTGCTGTGCGCGGCGGCGGCTGAAGGCGAATCCACGCTCACGAACGCGGCCTCCGAGCCGCACGTGCAGGAGTTCTGCCGCTTCATGGCGATGATGGGCGCGGACATCGACGGCATCGGGACGTCCCGCCTGACGGTGCGCGGCGGCGCGCGCCTGACCGGCGGCGAGTTCACCTTCGAGGAAGACTTCCACGAGATCACGACCTTCCTGGCGCTGGGCGCCATCACGGGCGGCGACGTGGTGGTGCGCAACAGCACGCCGGGCAACTTTCCGCTGATCGACCGCACCTTCGCCAAGTTCGGCGTGCAGATCGAGCACAAGGACGGCTGGTCGCGCGCGCTGCGCTCAGGTCCGCTGAAGGTGCAGACGCCCTTCACCAGCAACGTGCTGACCAAGGTCGAGGCGGCGCCCTGGCCGTATTTCCCGGTGGACCTGCTGCCGATCTTCATCGCGCTGGGCGTGTGCGCCGAGGGCAATGCGATGTTCTGGAACAAGGTCTACGACGGCGCGCTGGGCTGGACGGGCGAGCTGTCCAAGTTCGGCGCCCACGTGTTCTCGTCCGACCCGCACCGCGTGGTGACGTTCGGCGGCAATCCGCTGACGCCGGCGGTGGTGGAAAGCCCCTACATCATCCGCGTGGCCATCGCCCTGTTCATGGTAGCCAGCAGCATCAAGGGCCGCTCCGAGATCCGCAACGCCACGCCGATCCGCCGCGCCCACCCGCACTTTGTCGAGAACCTGCGCAGCCTGGGCGTGCAGGTGGAATGGGCTAACGACGACTAGCCCTCCTGCGCGACCTGCCGCAGGGCCTGTTCGAAGGCCTCGGGCGGCTGGCCGCCAGACACCAGGTATTTGCCGTTGATGATCACCGACGGCACCGACGTAATGCCCAGCCGCCGCCATTGCGCTTCATCGGCGCGCACCTCGTCAGCATAGCGGCCGGAGTCCAGTACCTCGCGCGCCGCCGCCTCGTCCAGCCCGGCCTCGCGCGCCGCCTGCGCCAGCACCTGCGCGTCGCCCGTGTCGTGGTTCAGCAAATGGTAGGTGCGCAGCAGGCTCTGCTTCATCGCGATCTGCTGCGCCTGCCCCTGCAACCCGGCCCAGTGGATCAGCCGATGGGCATCGAAGGTATTGAAGGAACGGTTGTCGTCTTCCATGCGCATCGGCATGCCGACGGCGGCCGCGCGCTCGCTGATGACCTTGCGGTTCGCCTGCACCTGTTCGCGGTCGTACCCGTACTTTGCCATCAGGCGCTCGATGGTGTTCTGCCCGCCGGCCGGCATGTCGGGATTCAATTCGAACGGCCGGAAATGCAGGTCGACCTGCGCAATTCCTTCCACCCGGCGCATGGCCTCCAGCAGCCCGCCCAGCCCCACCGCGCACCACGGGCAGGCCACGTCGGAAACGAAATCGATATTGATCTTGGCCATCAGGCTCTCCGAAAAACGTAACGATGACCCAGAGAGTAAAGCAAACGCGCGCCTTTCTTGATCTGCGTCCGTCACTGACAAAGAACTGAATGCTATCGTCAAGCTTCCGTGCACGCTCGCGGCCTGCCGCAAGCGTGGCCCGACGCCATTCACAAGGAGCCGCAATGAAGTTGATCCCGTCCCTGTCGCTGGGCGCAAGCGCGCTGATGCTGTCCCTGGCCGCCACGGCCGCGCCGGTCACGTATGACCTGGATCCCTCGCACACCTACCCCAGCTTCGAGGCCGACCATTTCGGCGGCCTGTCGACCTGGCGCGGCAAGTTCAACCAGTCGCGCGGCGTGGTGGTGCTGGACCGCGAGGCGCGCACCGGCACGGTGGAAGTCACCGTGGACATCAATTCGGTGGACTTCGGCCACGACGAGATGAACAAGCATGCCGTCGCGCCGGACATCTTCGATGCGGCCAAATACCCCACCGCCACATTCAAGGGCAAGTTCACCAAGTTCGACGGCGACCGTCCGGAAGAAGCGACGGGCGACCTGACGCTGCGGGGCGTCACGCGCCAGGTCAAGATGGACATCGACGACTTCAAGTGCATCGACCATCCCATGGCCAAGACCGAGGTCTGCGGCGCGGACGTCTCCACGGCGTTCAGCCGCAAGGACTTCGGGCTGAACTTCGGCCTGGACATGGGCTTCAAGCCCGAAGTGGAACTGAAGATCCAGGTCGAGGCCGTGCGCCGGCAGTGATGCGCGCCCGCGCTTGAGCACGCCGGGATGGCGGGCAGCCAGCCCGCCCCCCGGCCCTTCCGGATCATTCGTCGCCGCCCTGCCCCCGCCGCGCCTGCGCCAGGAAATCCAGCACGGCGCGGTACGAACCCTCGTTGCCCGCCGCATTCGCCGGCGGCGTGCCGCCCGCGTCCAGCAGCAGCCCCGACATCGCATGGGGCTTGTTGATCAGGGTGGCCGGCAGATGGGGATAGTGGACGTGATGGCCCGCTCCCGCGCAGACGTAATGGAACGTCGGCAGCGCATGCGCCTGGCGCTGGCGCACCACGATTTCCGAATACGCGGTGCTGGGCCAGAATCCGTCGTCCGACGCGCTGACCAGCATCACCGGGCCGGGGTAGTTTTCCACCGGAATGCGCGCGCGCTCGAATGCCGCGGCGTCGCGCGTGGCGCTCAGGAAGGCGTGCGTCTGGCGGTATGGCGGCTCGGACGCATAGGCGGCGTCCCAGTCGGCCAGGGCATTGTCCTGCCACAGGTGCGGCAAGGGTTCGCCGCCCTTGGTCCAGACCTGCGCGTCGCGGCCGGTGCCCGGCGCGCCCGCGCTGACCACCCCGTGCGTGACGGGCGACGGCACGTAGGCCACCACCGCGCTGACCAGGTCGGGATAGTGCGAAGCCACCAGCAAGGAGGTTTCTCCGCCCCGGCTGATGCCCGACACGGCCACGAAGCCGTCGCGCGGCTGCAGCGACTTGCGCACCCACTTCAGCGCCGCCTCGAAGTATTCCAGCGGCATGTCGTTCAGGTACTTGGGGCGGCCGTCGTAGTTGAAGATCGCCAGCGCCAGGCATTGGTAGCCGCGCGCCGCGAACAGGGCCGCGCGCGGCGCGTTCACGCCGCCCGAAGAGCCGTTCATGTAGATCACGACGGGATGCGGCCCCGGTCCGGCTGGGGTGTAGAGTTCGCCCGACAGCGTCGTACCGCCAAGGTCTTCGCGCACCGGACGGCGCGTGACGCCCTCGGCCATGAATTCCTGGATCAGCGTGGCTTCGGCGGACAGCGCGCCGCCTTCGGCGCGGATGTGCACGGTCAGGGCATCGGTGCTGTCGGGCGGGAACACGACGCGGTCCATGTCCTGGCACGCCATGGACCAGACGATGCCCATGGCGGCGGGTTCGGCATAGGAACCGGACACCGGGCAATCGCGGCGCAGGTCCAGGCGGCCGTCGTGGCCGACCACGAACACGGCTTCGGAGCGCCAGGCCGCGCCGCACATCTGCATGCGGGCGGTGACGGTGATGAAGGCATAGGCCGGAAAGCCTTCGATGCGAATGTCGCGCTCGACGTCGATCAGCGCGCGCTGGGGCGTTACGGTGATGCGGGGCTGTGTCACATGCGCCTCCTTGGGCTACAGGCCTCAGGCCTTCAGGTCGGTCTTGGGCACGCCGTTGGCCTTGATGACCTGCGCCCACATGGCGGATTCGTCGGCGATGACCTTGTCCAGGTCGGCCGACGACGTGAACTCGACGGCCACGCCCTGGTCGGCGAACTGCTGCACCAGGCTGGGATCGCGCGTGCCTTCGCGCACGGCGTTCTCCAGCGTCTTCACGACATCGGCGGGCATGGCGGCGGGGCCGGAAATCATCATGCGGGTGTAGAGCTCGAAGCCGTCGACGCCGGCCTCTTTCATGGTGGGCACGTCGGGCAGGCTGGACAGGCGCTTGTCCGCCGTGACGGCCAGCACTTTCAGCTTGCCCGACTTGATGTTGGGCAGCGCCGACGTCGGGAAATCGAAGGTGCTTTGCACGGTGCCCGCCATCAGGTCCAGCAGCGCCGGACCGCTGCCCTTGTAGGGCACGTCCTGGAACTGCGTGCCCGTCCTGGACTGGAAATGCAGCAGCGCCAGATGGTTGATCACGCCTCGGCCCGCATGCGCGCAGGTGATGTCGCCAGGCTTTTTCTTGGCCAGCGCGATGAACTCCTGGACGTTGTTCACGCCCAGGTCGGGATGCACGATCAGCAGCATGGGCGACTTGCCCATCGAGCCCAGTTGCTTGAAGTCCGAAGGCTGGTACGGCAGGTTGTTGTAGAGCAGCGGGTTCAGGATCATGCCGTTGGTGCCCGCGAAGCCCAGCGTGTAGCCGTCCGGCTCGGCGCGCGCCACGGCCACGGTGGCGATGATGGCCTGCCCGCCGGGGCGGTTCTCGACGACCACGTTCTGCTTGAGCGTCTTGCCCATGCGGTCGGCCAGGGCGCGGGCGGCGATGTCGGTCAGGCCGCCGGGCGCAAAGCCCACCAGCAGGCGCACGGGCCGCGTCGGGAAGGCGTTCTGCTGGGCCCAGGCCGGGCGTGAGATCAGCGGCAGCGCGGCAAGCGCGCCCAGGGCATGACGGCGGGTGAATCGCATACGGCTCTCCAGACAAAGGCAAAGGCCAACGCGCGGCCCGGAAAGGCCGCGAGGCAAGACAATGAAAAGGAAGGACGCACAGGCCGGTCGCCGAACGGCGGCGGTCACAATGATCGTATGTTGTATGCAATACAACGGATGGGCTATCTAGGGATATCCCGGTGCGCCCTTGGGCCGCTGCGAGCAGATTTCGCCCGACGGTATTTGATATGCAGACGTGAAAGCCGGCCTCAGGCCTTGGTCATCAGCTTCTTCCAGCCTTCCAGACCCAGCTTCTGCATCGTGTCGATGTTCTTTTCGTAGATATCGGCAGCGTCGGGGAAGGATTCCACCGCGCGGTCGATGCTGTCTTCGCGCAGCAGGTGCAGGATGGGATACGGCGAACGGTTGGTGTAGTTCTCGATATCGTCCGGCTGCGTGTCGGCGAACTGGAATTGCGGATGGAAGGTCGCGACCTGCAGTTCGCCCACCAGGCGCATGCGCTTGAGCAGGCGGTCGGACAGGTCCTCGAAGTCGTTGAAGTCCAGGAAGTCGTCCAGCGCGTCGGGAATGATCAGCAGCGTGGTGTCGATCTTTTCGGGATCGGCCTCGGCCAACAGCGCCAGTTCGTCCTGCAGGTCGGTCAGCACGCCTTCGGCGTCGGTGGCGTCGCTGACGGCAAAGCGGATCTGGTCCTTGACCTGTACCGCCTTGGCGAAAGGACAGAGGTTCAGGCCGATCACGGCCTGGTTCAGCCAGTGGCGGGTTTCTGCGACCACATTGGCGTAGGCGTCGGAAGTGGAAATCATCGGGTCAGTCCTGGAAAAAGAAAGAGCGCAAGGCCGAAAGGCCCCGCGCTCTGCATGGCACGCGTGTGCGTCAGGCGGCCGGCATGGCGGCCATGGTCTGGGCCACGGCGGCGGTCAGCTTCTTGCCGTAGGGCACGTGCAGGAATTCATTCGGGCCGTGGGCGTTGGACTTGGGGCCCAGCACGCCGCAGACCATGAACTGGGCCTTCGGGAAGCCCTTCTGCAGGATGCTCATCAGCGGGATGGTGCCGCCCTGGCCGATGTAGCCGCAAGGCGATCCGTAGTACTGCTGCGAGGCGGCGTCCAGGGCCTGGGTCAGCCAGGCCTCGGAGGCCGGCGCGTTCCAGCCGGTGGCCGCGCCTTCGTTGGCCTTGAAGATGACCTTGGCGTTGTAGGGCGCGTCGGCTTCCAGCAGTTCCTTGATTTCCTGCGAGGCGGCCACGGCGTCCACCAGCGGCGGCAGGCGCAGCGACAGCTTGAACGCGGTGCGCGGGCGCAGCACGTTGCCGGCGCTGGACAAGGGCGGCAGGCCTTCGGCGCCGGTCACCGACAGCGTCGGGCGCCAGGTGCGGTTCAGCAGGGCCTGTTCGGGTTCGGTGGTCATGGGCAGCACGAAGCCGCCGTCGGCGCCGCAGCTCCAGGGGAAACGGCGCCAGACTTCGTCGCCCAGGATGCGGGCGGTGGTGGACACCTGCTCGATGCGTTCGGCGGGGATTTCACAGTGCAGGCTTTGCGGCAGCAGGCGGCCGGTGCCGCTGTCTTCCAGGCGGTCCAGCAGGTGGCGCAGGATGCGGAACGACGAGGGCACGACGCCGCTGGAATCGCCCGAGTGCACGCCTTCGTCCAGGACCTGGACTTCCAGGGTGCCGGACACCATGCCGCGCAGCGAGGTGGTCATCCAGAGCTGGTCGTAGTTGCCGGCGCCGGAATCCAGGCACACCACCAGGGCCACGTTGCCCAGGCGGTCACGCAGCGCATCCACATACGGCAGCAGGTCGTAGCTGCCCGATTCTTCACAGGTTTCCACGATGCCCACGCAGCGCGGACGCGGAATGCCCTGCTTGTCCAGCGCCATGATGGCGGTCAGCGAGGCGTACACGGCATAGCCGTCGTCGGCGCCGCCGCGGCCGTAGAGCTTGCCGTCTTCGTACTTGGGCGTCCAGGGGCCCAGGCCCGCGCGCCAGCCGGAGAATTCGGGCTGCTTGTCCAGGTGGCCGTACAGCAGGATCGTGTCGCCGTTGTCGCTGCGGGTGGCGGGCGCGTCGAAGAAGATGACGGGCGTGCGGCCCGGCAGGCGCACCACTTCCAGCTTCAGGCCGGACACCTTTTGCGCTTCGACCCATTGCGCGGCGTCGCGCACCACGCGCTCGATGAACGCGTTCTTTTCCCAGTCGGCGTCGAACGCCGGGCTCTTGGCCGGAATGGCGATGTAGTCGGTCAGCGCTGGAATGATCTCGTTGTCCCACTTGTCGTCCACGAAGTCCTGGAGGGCCTTGGGATCGAGGGTGGGCGGCAATGCGTCTTCGGGGATGCGTGCGTTCATGGCGCTGGCTTCCTGTGTGCGGGAAAGGGGCAAACCGCTATTTTATGCCTGACGAACCGGTGCCGCTACCTGGCGGCGTAGGCCTCGATCCGCCCCCACACCTCGCGCGCCAGCGGCTTGGCGTTGCCGACCGACTGGTATAGCCGGATCTCCATGTGGATGTCGTTGCGGGCGCCATCGGCGCGCACCAGCTTGCCGTCGCGCAGGTCGGATTCGACCAGCGTGTGCGGCAGCCAGGCCAACCCGAAGCCCTGGCGCGCCATCGCGTGCAGGGCGTCGGCCAGGTCCGATTCGTACGTGGTCTGCAGCAGGGGCACTTCGCACAGCCCGCGCAGCTTGTCGTGCAGGATGCGGCCCAGCGACATGCTGTCGGCGTAGGCCAGGAACGGCACGGGCGGATCCGACGCCAGCTTCGGCACGGCATACCGCGGATAGCGGCCGCCAGGCGCGACGGGCGCACTGACGGCGACCAGCTTGTCGGCGCCCACGCGGCGGCAGCGGTAATTGGGGTTGTCGATCTTGGCGTACAGCGGTTCGTGCGCATGGCACAGCAGGAAGTCGACCTCGCCGTCCTCCAGCATGTCCACGCCATAGTTCAGCGTGGTGGTGACGACCTTCAGCTGGAATGCCGGCAGGCCGCGCTGCACCCCCGCCATCAGTCCCGGCAGCACCGAATGCGCCAGCGTCTTGCCGGACGCGATGGTGATCTTGCGGGCGCGTTCCAATTCGGGCTTCTGCAGCGTTTCGCGCGTTTCCCGCAGGATGTCCAGCACGTCGATGGCGGCGGCCAGCATGCTGCGCCCGGCTGCGTTGAGCGTGGACACCTGGTGGCCGCGTTCAACCAGCGGCACCCCCGCCCATTCCTCCAGCGCCTTGATGCGGCGTCCGAAGGCCGGGTGCGTCACGCTGCGCGCCTCCGCGGCCTGGAACATGTTGCGCGACTTCGACAAGGCGACGAAGTCCTCCAGCCATTTGATATCCATCCGTGTCTCTCATCCGTGCCCCTTGCCCGCCTGGTGTTCGTCCCGGCTGGGCAGGTGTCTGCCTGCGGCTCAAGCGTTGTGCCGATTCAGCACAACCAGTGCGCATTTTGCACAACCCAGAAACACCTTGCAACTAATATCCCCGCAATCCCTCCTGGAAAACCCTATGTCCAACGCCCCCGTCCTGCTCAAGTCCATCCGCAGCCACTATCTGGGCGGGACCGAGGTCGTGGCCGGCGGCCTGCCCATGCAGCAGCAGAAGGTGGTCGGCAATGCGTCGGCGCGGCTCATCGACATGAACGGCGGCTACAGCGCCGGACAGCTGTACGTCCAGGAATACCGGCTGGCCCAGCCCCGCCGCCCCTACCCCGTGCTGCTGTGGCACGGCGGCGGCATGACGGGCGCGCAGTGGGAAAGCACGCCGGACGGCCGCGACGGCTGGCTCTGGCGGCTGCTGCAGGCGGGCTACGACGTGTTCGTGTCCGACGCGCCGGAGCGCGGCCGCGCCTCGTGGGCCATGTACCCGCAGGTGTACGACTCGGCGCCCATCTTCCGTTCCAAGGAAGAGGCCTGGCGCCTGTTCCGCATCGGTCCGGCCGCGGGCTATGCGCCCGCCGGCGAACCGCGCCACGCGTATCCCGGCCAGCAGTTTCCCGTCGACGCCTTCGACACCTTCGCCAAGCAGTTCGTGCCGCGCTGGCTGACGCACGGCGACATGGCGCTGGACGCCTATCGCGCGCTGCTGGACCTGGCCGGCCCCTGCATCGTGGTCGGCCACAGCCAGGGCGGCGGCTTCGCCACGCTGCTGGCCCAGGAATACGCCGCCACGGTGCGCGCCGTGGTGGCCGTCGAGCCCACCGGCACTCCGGCCCAGGCCGCCTGTCAGTTGCCCCCGCAACTGCTGGTCTGGGGCGATCACTTTGACGCGGACGACACCTGGCTGCGCTACCGCGCCCAGACGGACGCCTATTGGAATGCCCTGCGCGCGGCCGGCCAACGTGCCGACGTGCTGGACCTGCCCGCTGCCGGCATCGCCGGCAACTCCCATTTCTGCATGCTGGACCGCAACAGCGACCAGATTGCCGGATTGATCGTCGATTGGCTGGAACGCAGCCTCGACTAACCTTCTCGTGGAGATAGAGATGACCCTGAAGAAAACCACCCTTGCCCTGGCGCTGCTGACCGGCGCCACGCTGGCGGGCGGCGCCCTGGCGCAGCAGGCCGACTACCCGAGCAAGCCCATCCGCATGATCGTGCCGTTCGCGCCCGGCGGCACCGCCGACATCATCGGCCGCGTCTTCGCCGCGCAACTGGGCACCGAACTGGGCGCCACCGTGGTCGTGGAAAACAAGGCCGGCGCCGGTGGCTCCATCGGCACGCGCTACGTGGCCGACGCCGCTCCCGACGGCTACATCCTTCTGCTGGCCTCTTCCAGCACCCACGGCACCAATCCCGCCGTCTACAAGAACCTGACGTACGACGCGTCGCAGGACTTCACCGCCATCACGCAGCTGGTCACCGTGCCGGGCGTGCTGAGTGTCACCAAGGACTTCCCCGCCGCCGACCTGAACGCGCTGATCGCGCAGTCCAAGGCCAATCCGGACAAGTACACCTACGCCTCGTCGGGCGCGGGCGGCCTGGGCAACCTGGCCATGGAACTGATGAAGTCGATGACGGGCGCCAAGCTCATGCACATCGCCTACCGCGGCGCGGGCCCGGCCTTCACCGACGTGATCAGCGGCCAGGTGTCGATGATCTGGGAACCGGTGCCGGCGTCCCTGCCCTACATCAAGGGCGGCCAGATCCGTCCGATCGCGATCGCCGCCGACGTGCGTTCGCCCGAACTGCCGGACACGCCCACGTTCAAGGAAGCCGGCCTGCCGCGCTACGAAGCCAACGCCTGGAACGGCCTGCTGGCCCCCAAGGGCCTGCCGGACGACGTGAAGAAGAAGCTGCATGACGCGTCGGTCAAGGCGCTGAACACGCCGGAAGTGAAGGCCAAGATGGCCAGCCTGGGCGGCACCGTGGTCGCCGGCTCGTCCGACGACTTCCAGCACGTGATCGCCAGCGACGTAAAGAAGTGGAAGAACGTGGCGGCCGACGCCAGGATCCAGCTCGACCAGTAATGCAAAAGGCCCCGGCGCCGTGCGCGCGGGGCCTTTCTTGCCCGGCTCTTGCGGCCGGCCTTTCGGGGCCGGCCTTTTCATTGGCGGATCAGGCGCCGATCAGCGCGGGTTCGCCCGTCCGGCCCTGCAGGGCCGGCGCCTCGGCGTCGATCACGCGCCCGGTCTGCAGCTTGAACACCGCCACGGCTTCGCGCAGGCGCTGGGCCTGCGTTTCCAGCGACGCCGCGGACGCCGCGGCCTCTTCGACCAGCGCCGCGTTCTGCTGCGTGACGCTGTCCATCTGCGACACGGCCTGGTTCACCTGCTGGATGCCTTGCGACTGTTCTTCGGAGGCGCTGGAGATCTCGTTGATGATGTCGGTCACGCGGCGCACCGAGGTCACGATCTCCTGCATGGTGGCGCCGGCGGCTTCCACCTGGTCCGAACCCACCGACACCTTCTGGACGGAATCGTCGATCAGGCCCTTGATCTCCTTGGCGGCGGCGGCGCTGCGCTGCGCCAGGGCGCGCACTTCGGTGGCCACGACCGCGAAGCCCTTGCCCTGCTCGCCCGCGCGCGCCGCTTCCACGGCGGCGTTCAGCGCCAGGATGTTGGTCTGGAAGGCGATGCCGTCGATCACGCCAACGATGTCAGCGATGCGGTTGGAACTGTCGGCAATGCCGCGCATGGTGCCGACCACGTCGCCCACGGCCTGGCCGCCGCGCGTGGCGACCTCGGACGCCGCCGTCGCCAGTTGTGCGGCGCTGCGCGAGCTTTCGGCGTTGTTCTTCACGGTCGAGGACAGTTCGTCCATGCTGGCGGCCGTTTCTTCCAGCGACGCGGCCTGCTGCTCGGTGCGCGAGGACAGGTCGATGTTGCCCGCGGCGATCTCGCGCGACCCGGTATGGATCTCTTCGACGCCCAGGCGCACGGCCGACACGGTGCGCGCCAGGCTGTCCTGCATGCGCTTGACGGCGGCGTACAGCACGCCGATTTCGTTGTTGCCGCGCTGTTCGATGCGGTTGGTCAGGTCGCCGTTGGCGATGCGGTCGAACAGGCGCCCGGCTTCATGCAGCGGACGGAACACCGAACGGCCAAAGACGATGTACAGGCCCACGACCAGCGCCGCCACCACGGCCAGCAGACAGATCAGGAACACGATCGCGGCATTGATGCGCGCGGCCGATTCGCGCGCCACGCGCTGGCCGACTTCGTCGGCAAAATCCACGTATTGCTGGATAGACTGGGTGAAGGTGATGCCCAGCGGCGTGACCTTTTCCAGGTTGATGCGGCCGGCTTCCTTGGCATTGCCGGCGCGGATGGCCGCGATCAGCGGCACGATCGCGTCGCGCGCATACACGTCGTAGGCCGCCAGGGCGGCGTCGAACAGCGGCTTGCCATTGGGCGAGAGCTCGGGCAGCTTGCGGGCCGTGTCGATCAGGCCGGTCGCCTTGGTCACGTAGCCGTCCAGGCGCTGCATGCTGGCCATGTTGTCCAGGCTCTTGCCTTCCAGCAGCGCGCTTTGCGCCGACAGCAGCACCACGCGGGCGCGCAGCAGTTCGGCCGCGGCGTCGTCCAGCGAGTTGGCGCGGACCAGGTTGGTGTCCAGCATGACCTCGATCGAGGTCCGGTTGGACGTCAGTTGCTGGTACACGGCGATGCCGGTGACCAGGAAAAGTGCAAAGAAGACGCTCAGGGCGGTCGTCAGGATTGCGCGGATACTTAAATTCTTGAACATTGGAGCCACTCCGGGGGTTGCGTAACGCTATCCCCTTAACGGCACAATGCAATGAAAAGTTAAATATCTCATTGGGTTACACGCAGATTTCACGTCCGCGCCCGGCTGCTCGCGCAGCCGGGAAGCGCCGTCCGGACAGGCCCCGGATCGGATTCAACCGGGCTTCCAGCCGTCCGGCACGCGGGGCTTTTCGATCTGCGCGAAATGGCAGATGGCGTCCGCGATGCCCGAGAAGTCTATTCCGCCGAACTGCCCAGCCCGCGCCAGGCTGAAGGACTCATGCACGGCAGCGGCCACCGGCATCGGCACCTTGGCGGCGTGCGCGGCGGCGACGATCAGCGACATGTCCTTGTGCGCCAGGTCGATGGTGAACCCCGGCGCCGTGTCGCCCACCAGCACCTTGTTGGGGAAGTTCATCCGCAATTGGCCATTCGAGGCGGACGTGCCGTACAGCACCTGCAGCGTCTTGGTGATGTCCAGCCCGAAGCGCTGGGACAAGGCCAACGCTTCCGCGTTCACCTGGCACAGGGTGACCGCGACGTAGTTGTTCACCAGCTTGGTGCGCCCGCCCGTTCCTACCGGGCCGCAATGGTACGTGGTGGTGCCCATGGCGTCGAGCAACGGCTGGACCCTGGCGAAGTCCGCCTCGCTTGCCCCCACCATGAACAGCGATTCCCCCCGATCGGCGTGTTCGGCAAGGCGGCCCACGGGTGCGTCCACCACGGTCAACCCGAGGGCCAGCGCCTGCTCCTGAAGGCGATCGGTCGCCAGCGGATCGATCGTGCTCATGTCCATCAGCAGGCTGCCCCTGGCGGCATTGGAAAAAACCCCGTCGATCCCGAGCGCCACCTGTTCGACTTCCTTGGACGAAGGCAGCATCGTCACGATGATGCCGCATTGCCGCGCCACGTCGGCCACGCTGGCGCCTGCCGCCGCGCCGGCCGTGACCAGCTCGTCCACGGCCTTCTGATTGATGTCCAGCACCACGAGCTCGAAGCCCGCACGACGCAGATTCAGCGCCATGGGCTTGCCCATGCGCCCCAAGCCGATAAAGCCGATCTTTTCCATACCTGTCTCCTGCCGGCGTCTGTCGCGCCGGATCATCCTGCGGTTGATGGATCAATAGCCGATATAGGCAGTCTTGGTGGACGTGTAGAAGTCCACCGCATAACGCCCCTGTTCACGCGGGCCGAAACTGGAAGCCTTCACGCCGCCAAAGGGAACGTGGTAATCCAGGCCCGCGGTGGGCAGGTTCACCATCGTCAAACCGCTGCGCACATTGAGCCGGAAATGATTCGCATGCTTGTGCGACGTGGTGCAAATGCCCGACGACAGGCCAAATGGCGTGTCGTTGGCGACCTGCAGCGCTTCGTCGTAGCCGGATACCCGGATCACGGCGGCGACTGGGCCGAAGATCTCCTCGCGGTTGATGCGCATGGCGTTGCTGCTGTCCGTGAACAGCGTCGGCCTGAGGAAGTGGCCGGCGGTGGATGCATCGGCCCGCTTGCCGCCCTCGGCCACGGTGGCGCCTTCGCCGCGGCCCAGTTCGATGTAGCCCAGGATCTTCTCCAGTTGCGGGGCGTTGATGACCGGCCCGATCTGGGTAGCCGGGTCCCTGGGGTCGCCAACCACCAGCTTGCGCATGCGTCCCGTCAACGCCTCGACGAAGCGATCGTGGATGCCATCGGCGACGATCAGGCGGCTGCTTGCGGTGCATCGCTGGCCCGCCGAATAGAAAGCGCCGTTCAGCGCGCACTCCACAGCCACGTCCAGGTCGGCGTCGTCGAGCACCACCAGCGGATTCTTGCCGCCCATCTCCAGCTGCACGCGGATCATGCGCTCGGATGCCGCAGCGGCTATCTTGCGGCCGGTGGCGACACTGCCCGTGAAGCTGACGGCGTCCACGCCGTCCAGCAAGGCCCGGCCAGCCACCGCGCCCTCGCCGTTGACCAGGTTGGCGACGCCGCGGGGCAAGCCCGCGCGCTCGAGGATATTGAACAGTTCCCAGGCGACGCCCGGCGTGTGCTCGGAAGGCTTGAGCACCAGCGTGTTGCCGAAGGCCAGCGCCGGCGCGATCTTCCAGGCCGGAATGGCGATCGGGAAATTCCATGGCGTGATCATGGACACCACGCCGACGGGGTGCCTGCTGATCTGCACGCCGATGTCCGGGCGCACGGACGGCAGGTTCTCGCCGCCATAGCGCACTGCCTCCCCCGCGAAAAACTGGAATATCTGCCCGGCGCGAACGACCTCGCCCAGCCCTTCGGCTTGCGTCTTGCCGGCTTCGCGCGAAACCAGGGCGCCCAGCTCTTCCTTGCGCGCCAGGATCTCGCTGGCGGCGCGGAACAGGATGTCGCTTCGCGACTGCGTGGTGCTGCGTTCCCAGGCAGACGCGGCGGCGCGGGCCGCCTCCACCGCCTGCCGCATCTGCGCCTCGCTCGCGCAGGCGTATTGGCCGATCATGTCCTGCGGATCCGCGGGATTCAGGTTCGCCAGCGTGGTCCCGCCGTCCACCCATGCGCCATCGATGAAATTCGCTTTCTGCATCACTGTCCGCTCCTTGTCATGAATCGTTGTGGGATCATGCATGGCCACCCTTGCCCTTGCCCAGCACCGCCTCGCGAAACCGCGAGCGCAGGTAGGGACCGTCCCGTGGCGGCAGGCTGCTGGGTTCGGGCGCCGCCGCTACCTTCAGCACCAGGCACTGCAGGCCCGGCTGGTACAGGCCGGGGGTTCGCTCCTCGAGTTCGCGCTCGCTGCGCAGCGTGGCGCAATCGGCGATGCCGCAAGCCCGGGCGATGCCCGCGATGTCCACCCCGCGTCCCGAATGGGCCGGTTGCATGCCGGTCTCGCCGTAGTGCTCGTTGTCGATCACGATGATCTTCAGGTTGGACGGCGCGCGCACGCCTATCGTGGCGAAGGATCCCATGCCCATCAGCATCTCGCCATCGCCCACAAAGGCCAGCACCTGGCGCCGCGGCTGCGCCAGCGCCAGGCCCAGGGCCACCATGCAGGCGCCGCCCATCGCCCCCCACACATAGAAATTCCGGTCGTCGTCGCCGGCGGCCGAGGTGTCGTAGGTGGGATTGCCCAGGCTTGCCACCACCAGGGCATCGCCGCGTTGTTTAAGTATCCGGGCCACCGCCGCCCGCCGGTTCATTGTCGCGCTAGCGTTCATCTCGGTTGCCTCGTCCTACTTGTTGAAGTTCTTGATGCCCAGAATGCTCTGGGAAATCACCACGGCCACCGCCCGATTCGAGTTGAACGCCAGCAGGCTCGCCGCGCGCACCGTTTCCGGCACGTCGCTGCCGTGCTCCACCCGCTGCACGAATACGCCAGCCCCGCGCAGCGCGGCCTCGGTGGACTGGCCCATGGGGCATTGCCAGGGATTGAATTCGCCCCATTCGCCGCGCATGGTGATGAGGCACAGGAACGGCATGCGGCATTCCTGGACCAGGGCCAGCATGTTGATGCAGTTGCCGACGCCGCTGGATTGCAGCAGCAACACGCCCTTGGCGCCGCCCAGCCAGGCGCCGCCCAGCATCGCCACGCCTTCTTCTTCCGTGGTGAGGGAAATGGCTTCCACGTCCGGATCCGCCTCGAACAACTTGATCAACTGGCTATGCCCCGCATCCGGCACATACGCCATCTGCGTGATCCCGGCCTCCTTCAGGTTCTGATAGACCATCTCGGGCCAACTCTCTGCCATGATTCGCTTCCTCTGGTGTGTGGATGAAGACTGCCTGCGGCGCGAGCCGGTTGCGGCCGGCTGGCGCCGCATCGGGTCAGATGCGTGCGTTCAGCTTGCAGATGCCGGGCTTGGTGGGCGCGTAGGCATCCTCGCCGGGTATCGTGGCCACCTTTTGGTAGTAATCCCATTCACCCTTGGACGTGGCGGCCGTCTTGACCTGCATGAGGTACATGTCGTGCACCATGGCGCCGTCGGCCCGGATGTAGCCCTTGGTGAACATGTCGTCGATCGGCATGGACTTGAGCGCGTTCATGACGGCGTCCGAATCCGTCGTCCCGGCGCGCTCCACGGCCTTCAGGTAGGTCGTGACGGCGGAGTAGTCGCCCGCCTGGAAGGTCGTGGGCATTTTCTTGTTGCGTTCATAGAATCGCTTGCTGAACTCGCGCGAGCGGTCGTCCAGGTCCCAGTACCAGCCGTCGGTCAGGTACATGCCTGCCGTCGTGTCCAGGCCAAGGCTGTGGATGTCCGTAATGAAGACCATCAGGCCGGCCAGGCGCATCTTGTCGCTGACGCCGAATTCCTTGGCGGTCTTGATCGAGTTGATCAAGTCGCCGCCGCCATTGGCCAGGCCCAGCACCTGTGCCTTGGAGGCCTGCGCCTTCATCAGGTAGGAAGAGAAGTCGGAGGTATTGAGTGGATGCCGGGTCGACCCCGTGACCGAGCCGCCGCTGGCCTGCACGACATCCATGCTGGCCTTTTCCAGCGAGTATCCGAACGCATAGTCGGCGGTCAGCATGAACCAGCTCTTGCCGCCCTGCTGGACCATGGCCGCCGCCGTGCCGCGCGCCTGTGCGGACGTGGAATACGTATAGCGCACCGTGTACGGCGTGCAGGCCTCTTCAGTGAGACTATCGGCGCCCGCGCCCGCGCTGATGAAGACCTTCTTCTTTTCGGCGGCGATCGTGCTGATCGCCAGCGAGGCCGACGAATTGGAGCCGCCGATCACCAGGTCCACCTTGTCCTGGTCCCACCATTGGCGCGCGCGGTTCGACGCGATGTCTGCCTTGTTCTGATGATCGGACGAGAGAATCTCGATCGGCTTGCCCAGCACTTTCCCGCCGAAGTCCGCGACCGCCATGCGGATGGCGTCCAGCCCGCCCACCCCGTCAAAGTCGGAGTATGGCCCGCTCATATCAGTGACAAAGGCGATCTTCACCTTGTCGCTTTGGGCGCTTGCACCCCCTGCCCCACACATGCCGACTACCGCCAACGCGACGGCACCTAACACTTTCGTACTGGTTTCCACGTCTTGTCTCCTCGCTATGTCGGCCTTGCCGCAGGATCGCCAAAGCCATCTCTTTTTTTAATAATATATCCATCTACAATCTATTATCGGCATATCGTTAACCCGTAGGACGGGGTCCGGCGGCATGTCCGCCTCCCTATAATCCGGTTTTCCCACCCCACGCCACACACCATGGATTTGCGCCAGATCGAGTGCTTTCTTTGCCTGTACCGCAATGGCGGCATGACCCGCGCCGCGGCCGAATTGGGTATCGTCCAATCAGCCCTGAGCACGCAACTGGCCAAGCTGGAAAAGACCTTGAAGGTCCAGCTCTTCGAACGATCCAGCCGGGGGGTCACGCCCACTGCGGCGGGCGTCGACCTCTACAAGATGCTGTTGCCCCTGTCCAAAGAGGTCGAGAGCGTGCGCCAGCGCATGCTGGACCTGAGCGGCGGCACGTCGGGACTCATCCGCGTGGGCACGGTGCCTTCGCTGGGCGCCAGCATCGTGCCGCGCGCCCTCTCTCTTTACTCCGCCGAAAACAAGGACGTCACCATCCGTTTGACCGAGGCCTACAGCGCCGGGCTGGTGGAACGGCTGGATGCCGGCGAACTCGACGTCGCCATCGTCAACCTGATCCAGCCGGTGCGCAGCCTTGAAACCACGCCGCTCGTCAGCGAGGAACTGGTGCTGGTCACGGCGTCGGACAGCGCGCTGCGCAACGTCGAATTTGGCGACCTGCCCATCGACGCGCTGATCGTGCCGTCATTGGGCCAGGGCCTGCGCGCGATCATCGACCCGGTCTTGAAGAAGCGCAGCCCCGGTTCGCGTCCCCGCCTGGAGATGGACGCACTGACCCCCACCCTGGAACTGGTCAAGTCGGGCGCCTGGGCCACCATACTGCCCATCAGCGCCATCGCGCATGAGCTGGACGCGGGTGCTCTGTCGGTACGGCGGATCCATGCCGACATGCAGCGGCAACTGGTGGTGGTCAACCATCCGCGCCGCCCCCTGAGCCTGGCCGCGCAACGTTTCGTCGCCGCGCTGGCGGCCGAAGCGCACGACGCCGTGTCACGCGCGCAGCGCTTCATGAAGTCGCTCAAGACCCGGAAATAGTCACGGGGCGCAACGGCGCCCCAATGAAAACACCCCGCCGCCCGGGCGCGATGCCCAGTCGGCGGGGTGCATGACACGTCCGCAGGTGAGAACCCGCGGCGGCTACGGCATTACTTCAGCCAGGCGCGCGCGTTGCGGAAGATGCGCATCCACGGGCTGTAGGCGCCGCCCGCGTCCGCGTTGCCCCACTTTTCCGGCGCCCACGACATCATGACGTTGCGCGTCACGCGTTCGGGGTGCGGCATCATGACCGTGAAGCGGCCGTCGGCGGTGGTGACCGACGTCAGGCCGCCCGGGCTGCCGTTCGGGTTGAACGGGTAGGCTTCGGTGGCCTGGCCGTTGTTGTCGATGAAGCGCGCGACAACCAGCACGCGGCCGGCGTCGCCCTGCTGGGAGAAGTCGGCAAAGCCTTCGCCGTGGGCCACGGCGACCGGCACGCGGGCGCCTTCCATGCCGGCGAAGAAGATCGACGGCGACTTGGGCAGTTCCACCATGGACAGGCGCGCCTCGTACTTTTCGGACTGGTTGCGCGTGAAGCGCGGCCAGAATTCCGCGCCCGGGATCATCGGGGCCAGCGCGGCCATCATCTGGCAGCCGTTGCACACGCCAAGCGCGAAGGTGTCGGGGCGCGCGAAGTACGCGGCGAACTGGTCGGACAGCTTGCTGTTGAAGCGGATGGTGCGCGCCCAGCCTTCGCCCGCGCCCAGCACGTCGCCGTAGCTGAAGCCGCCCACGGCGACCAGGCCCTGCACCTGCGCCAGGTCCACGCGGCCCGACAGCAGGTCGGTCATGTGGACGTCGATGGCTTCGAAGCCCGAGGTGTCGAAGGCCCAGGCCATTTCGACCTGGCTGTTGCAGCCCTGCTCGCGCAGGATCGCCACGCGCGGACGCTTGCCGGTATTGATGAACGGCGCGGCCACGTCTTCTTGCGGGTCGAACGACACGTTCGGGCTCATGCCCGGGTCCTTCGTGTCGTTCCAGACGTCGAGTTCAGCCTGGGCGCAAGCCGGGTTGTCGCGGCGCGACATGATGCGGTAGGACACTTCGGACCAGGCGCGGCCGAGGTCGGCGCGCGGCTGGCCCCAGACCTTCCTGCCGTCGCGGTAGAACTCGACTTCGTCGGCGCCGTTCAGGCCGCCGATGACGTGCGAGTGGGCCGACAGGCCCGCGCCGCGCAGCACCTGCATGACGGCGTCGCGCTGCGAGGCCGGCACCTGGATCACGGCGCCAGCCTCTTCCGAGAACAGGGCCTTGAGCGTGAGTTCGTCGCGCTGCACCGCCACCTGTTCGGGGCGGATCTTGTAGTCGCCCCAATCGGCCGACTGCGGATCGAAGGTCAGCATGTCCAGGTTCACCGAGATGCCGGTGCGGCCCGCGAAGGCCATTTCCACCAGCGTGGCGAACAAGCCGCCGTCGGAGCGGTCGTGGTAGGACAGGATGGTGCCGGCTTCGGCCAGGGTGCGGATGGTGACGAAGAAGGCGCGCAGGTCCTGCGGCGAATCGATGTCCGGCACGGTCTCGCCGACCTGGTTGTAGGCCTGCGCCAGAATCGAGCCGCCCATGCGGTGGCGGCCGCGGCCCAGGTCGACCAGGATCAGGACGCTGTCGCCCGCGTCGGTCCGCAACTGCGGCGTCAGGCTGGCCCGCACGTCGGCCACGGGCGCGAACGCCGTGATGACCAGCGACACCGGCGCCACGACCTGGCGCTGTTCGCCGTCCTGTTCCCAGGACGTCTTCATGGACAGGGAGTCCTTGCCGACGGGAATGGACAGGCCGGTGGCCTGGCACAGTTCGCTGACGGCCGACACCGTGTCGTACAGCGCGGCGTCTTGCCCTGCCACGCCGCAGGCGGCCATCCAGTTGGCCGACAGCTTGATGTCTTCAAGGCGCGCCACGTCGGCGGCGGCCAGGTTGGTCAGGGCTTCGGCCACGGCCATGCGGCCCGAGGCCGGGGCGTCGAGCATGGCGATGGGGGTGCGTTCGCCCATCGACATGGCTTCGCCGCGGAAGCCTTCGTAGTCGGCCAGCGTGACGGCGCAGTCGGCCACCGGCACCTGCCACGGACCGACCATCTGGTCGCGGCTGGACAGGCCGCCCACGGTGCGGTCGCCGATCGTGATGAGGAAGGACTTGTTGGCCACGGTGGGGTGGCGCAGCACGCGGTAGGCGGCTTCGGTCAGGTCGATGCCGGCCAGGTCCAGGGGCTCGGACACGCCGGGCTGGCGCTTGACGTCGCGCGTCATGCGCGGCGGCTTGCCCAGGATGACGTCGATCGGCACGTCCACCGGACGCACTTCGGCGTCGCCTTGCGGGCGGACGGTGTCCAGGCCGGGCAGGCCTTCGCCGTCGACCACGCGCAACTGGCGCTCTTCGGTGGCCACGCCCACCACCGCGTACGGGCAGCGTTCGCGGCGGGCGATGGCGTCAAAGCGTTCCAGGTCGCGGGGCAGGATGGACAGAACGTAGCGTTCCTGCGATTCGTTGCTCCAGATTTCGGCGGGCGACAGGCCCGATTCTTCGAGGGGCACGCGCTTGAGGTCGAAGATGGCGCCGCGGCCGGCGTCGTTGACCAGTTCCGGGAAAGCGTTGGACAAGCCGCCCGCGCCCACGTCGTGGATCGCGATGATGGGGTTGTTTTCGGCCTGCTGCCAGCAGCGGTCGATGACTTCTTGCGCGCGACGTTCGATTTCGGGGTTGCCGCGCTGGACGGAATCGAAGTCCAGTTCAGCCGAGTTGCTGCCCATGCTGATGCTGGAGGCGGCGCCGCCGCCCATGCCGATACGGAAGCCCGGGCCGCCCAGCTGGATCAGCAGCGCGCCGGGAGGGATGACATCCTTGTGCGTGAGACCCGCGTCGATGCTGCCCAGGCCGCCCGCGATCATGATGGGCTTGTGGTAGCCCCAGCGCGTGCCGCCGGCGGTCTGCTCGAACGAACGGAAGTAGCCCAGCAGGTTGGGCCGGCCGAATTCGTTGTTGAACGCGGCGCCGCCGATGGGGCCATCGATCATGATGGACAGGGGCGAGGCAATGCGGTCGGGCAGACCGTGGTGGTCGGCTTCCCAGGGTTGCAGAGCGTCGTCGAAGCGCAGGTGCGACACGGTGAAGCCCGTGAGGCCCGCCTTGGGCTTGGAGCCGCGGCCGGTTGCGCCTTCGTCGCGGATTTCACCGCCATTGCCGGTGGATGCGCCGGGAAACGGGGCGATGGCCGTCGGGTGGTTGTGCGTTTCCACCTTCATGAGGGTGTGCACGGTGGTGTCGCGGCGGATGTACCTGGCGCCGTCGGCGCCCTCGCCCGTCACGCCGGGCACGCCGGCCTGGAAGCGCTGCGCGGGGCCGCCTTCCATGATGGCGGCGTTGTCCGAATAGGCGACCACGGTGCCCTGGGGCTGCGCCTTGTGCGTGGCGCGGATCATGCCGAACAGCGTATTGGGCTGTTCCTGGCCGTCGATGACCCACTGCGCGTTGAAGATCTTGTGGCGGCAGTGTTCGCTGTTGGCCTGCGCGAACATCATCAGTTCGACGTCGGTGGGGTCGCGGCCCAGGTCGGTGAAGGACTTGGCCAGGTATTCGATTTCGTCGTCGGACAGCGCCAGGCCCAGGGTGGTGTTGGCCTCGATCAGGGCGTCGGCGCCGCGCGCCTGGACGTCGACGGTGCGCATGGGCTTGCCCGCCAGCGGCTGGAACAGCGCCTGGCCGTCGAAGCTGGCGTCCACCACGGTTTCGGTCATGCGGTCGTGCAGACAGTCGGCCGCGCGGGCCAGCATGGCGTCGTCCAGGGACTTCGCGCCCAAGAGGCCGCGCTCGGGGGTGATGACGTAGCGCACGCCGCGTTCGATGCGGTGCACCGACGACAGGCCGCAATTGTGGGCGATGTCGGTGGCCTTGCTGGCCCACGGGGAAATCGTGCCCAGGCGCGGGATCACCAGCAGGGAGACGCTCTTGGCCGGCGCGTCCGCCGTGCTGGGCGTGCCGTAATCCAGCAACTGGGTCAGCTGCTGCTGCTGTTCGGCCGTCAGGGCGGCGTCGGTGCTGACGAAGTGCTCGTAGCGGGCGGATATGTCGGCCACCGGCAGGCCGGCTTCCTTCAGTTGCGCCAGAAGGCGATCACGTCGAAAGGAGGACAGGACGGAGGAACCAGGCAGATGCTGAACTAGGGACACGATGCGGGCGCCGTATAAAGAGGGGTGCAAAGATGGGATTTTACCCGTTTAAGGGGTTTTCCCGGAGCCGATGTTCAACACAGGTTCAGCCGGACCGGTTTGGCCATTGTTACAAAAGAATTCCAAGACCGGCGCACCTTCATGGTGCAGAGCAATATCCGCGCCAAAGCACCGCCGCCGACCCGATTTATCCATATCGGCAGCCATCCGCCGCCACGCGCTTGGTGCAATGCACCATGTTGCAGCGGCCCCGCACCACGGGAAAACACGAACACCGGGGCCTGCGGCGCGACGGTAGGATGCAGCGACCCCACCAACAAGAGAAAAGCGCCTGTCCGCGCGCTGGCCGTTGCCGCACATGTCCCGCCCCGAAGCCCCCGCCGAGCCCGTCGAACCGATCATTCCCGCAGAAGCAGATCCCGCCGTGAAGGTGCCGCTGGCCATCGAAGACTGGCTCGCGGTGATCCTGCTGGCGACCCTGGCCATCATTACCTTCCTGAACGTGCTGGTGCGCTATTTCACCGACCAGTCCTTCGCCTGGACGGAAGAGATCTCGGTATTCCTGCTGATCGTGCTGACCATGGCGGGCGGCAGCGTGGCCTTTGTACGCAACCACCACATCCGCATCGAGATCCTGGCCGATTCGGGATCCCCGCGCCGCCAGCGCATCATGGCGCTCATCGCCAACGGCTGTGTGCTGGCGTTCTTCGTGCTGCTGACCGTGCTGTCCGTGAAGCTGGTGCTGGACGAATACATATACGAGGAAACCTCGCCGGCCATCGGCGTGCCCACCTGGTGGTATTCGATCTGGCTGCCCGTGATGGCCGCTGCGATCTCGCTGCGCACCCTCGGCACGCTGCGCCGCATCGCGCGCGGCCCGCAACGGGAAGCGCAGCAATGATCGCCGTCATCCTCTTTGCCGTCTTCATCGTCCTGATGGTGATCGGCGTGCCGGTCGGCGTGGCGCTGGGCATCGGGGGCACGGTCGCGATCGTGCTGACCAACCTGGACACGCCCTGGTATGGCCTGTTGACCGTGCCGCAGAACTTCTACGCCGGCCTGGCCAAGTATCCGCTGCTGGCGATTCCCATGTTCGTCCTGGTGGGATCGATCTTCGACCGCTCCGGCGTGGCCAAGCGGCTGGTGGACTTCGCCATCGCCATCGTCGGGCGCGGCCCCGGCATGCTGCCGCTGGTGTCGATCGCGGTGGCCATGTTCCTGGGCGGCATCTCGGGCTCGGGCCCGGCCTGCGCCGCCGCCGTGGGCGCCGTGATGATCACCGCCATGTCGCGCGCAGGCTATCCCGGTTCGTTCTCGGCGTCGGTCGTCGCCGCCGGCGCCGCCACCGACATCCTGATCCCGCCGTCGGTGGCTTTCATCATCTACTCGGTGCTGGTGCCCGGCGCCTCCGTGCCGGCGCTGTTCGCCGCCGGCATGATCCCCGGCATCCTGGCGGGCTTTGCCCTGATCATTCCGGCCGTCTGGCTGTCGCGCAAATACAAGATGGGGGCCCTGGAAGCCCACCTGCCCCGCCCGCCCTTCTGGAAGAGCCTGCGCGACGCATCCTGGGGCCTGGCCGCGCCGGTGCTGATCCTGGGCGGCATGCGGATGGGCTGGTTCACGCCCACCGAGGCCGCCGTCGTCGCGGTGTTCTACGGTCTGTTCGTCGGCGGCTTCATCCACCGCACCATCAAGCTCCGCGACCTGTACACCATCCTGCGCGAGGCCGCCGAACTGTCCGCCGTCATCATGCTGGTGGTGACGCTGGCCGGCATCTTCGCCTGGGCGCTGTCCACGCTCAGCGTGATCGACCCGATCACCCACGCCATCGTCAATTCCGGGCTGGGCGAATGGGGCGTATTGGCGCTGCTGATCCTGCTGCTGATGACCGTGGGCATGTTCCTGGACGGCATCTCCATTTTCCTGATCTTCGTGCCGCTGCTGATGCCGATCGCCAATGCCTACGGCTGGGATCCGGTGTGGTTCGGCGTGATCCTGACCCTGAAGGTGGCGCTGGGCCAGTTCACCCCGCCGCTGGCCGTGAACCTGATGGTGTCGTGCCGCATCGCGCGCGTGCCCATGGAATCCACGGTGCGGTGGGTGGTGTGGCTGCTGGGCGCGATGTTCCTGGTGCTGGTCGCGGTGCTGGTGTTTCCCGAACTGGCGCTGTGGCTGCCGCGCAAGCTGGGCTATTGAGAAGACTGGACGGGGCGACCCGGATGTTCATTACAACAACAGACAGACTCGCAAAGAGAGGAGACGCAACATGAAATTCCGCAACCTGATCGGCGCCGCCCTGTGCGCCGCCGCCGTCGTGGGCATGGCGCCCGCGCACGCGCAGAACTACAAGCCCGAATACAAGCTCTCCATCGTCGTCGGCACCACCTTCCCGTGGGGCCAGGGCGCCGAAATCTGGTCCAACCTGGTGCGCGAGCGCACCGAAGGCCGCATCAACATCAAGGTCTACCCCGGCACCTCGCTGGTCCAGGGCGACCAGACCCGCGAGTTCACGGCGATCCGCCAGGGCGTGATCGACATGGCCGTGGGCTCCACCATCAACTGGTCGCCGCAGGTCAAGCAGCTCAACCTGTTCTCCCTGCCCTTCCTGATGCCGGACTACGCGGCCATCGACGCCCTGGTGCAGGGCGATGTGGGCAAGGAAATGTTCAAGCTCATCGAAAAGGCCGGCGTGGTGCCGCTGGCCTGGGGCGAGAACGGCTACCGCCAGGTCAGCAACTCCAAGCGCGAGATCAAGAAGCCCGAGGACATGAAGGGCATGAAGCTGCGCGTGGTGGGTTCGCCGCTGTACATCGACACGTTCACGGCCCTGGGCGCCAACCCCACGCAGATGAGCTGGGCGGACGCACAGCCGGCGCTGGCCAGCGGCGCGGTGGACGGCCAGGAGAATCCGCTGTCGATCTACACCGGCTCCAAGCTGTATACCGTGGGCCAGAAGTACCTGACGCTGTGGAACTACGTGGCCGATCCGCTGATCTTCGTGGTCAACCGCGAAGTCTGGAACTCCTGGTCGGAAAAGGACCGCGACATCGTGCGCCAGGCCGCGCTGGACGCCGGCAAGCAGCAGATCGTGATCGCGCGCAAGGGCGTGACGCCTGAAGATCCGTCGCTGCTGAAGGAAATCGCCGGCCACGGCGTCACCGTGACGTCGCTGTCGCAGGCGGACCACGACGCCTTCGTGAAGGTCACCAAGCCCGTCTACGAAAAGTGGAAGAAGCAGATCGGCGAAGACCTGGTCACCATGGCTGAAAAATCCATCGCCGAACGCAAGAAGTAAACCCGCGAGAAATTCGCAGCAAGCCCCAGGGGAACCGGCGGCGCAAGCCGCCAACCGAGGCAGGGACGTAGAATCCCGCCCACCGCACGGGCGCCGGTCACAAACCGGCGCCCGTTATTTTTTATTCCGGGTAGCTGACTTCCAGGATATCCAGCTCGTCGATGCCGGCGGGTGTGCGCAGCACGATCGTGTCGCCTTCCCGGGCCTTGATCAGCGCGCGCGCCACCGGCGAGATCCAGCTGATCTTGCCGGCCAGCGGTTCGGCTTCGTCCACGCCAACGATGGTGACGGTGTGCTCTTCGCCCGCCTTGTCCACATAGACGACCGTTGCGCCGAAGAAGGCCTGGTCGCGATTGGGCTGGGCCTTGGGGTCGACGACCTCGGCGATGTCCAGCCGCTTGGTCAGGAAGCGCATGCGGCGGTCGATCTCGCGCAGGCGCTTCTTGCCGTAGAGATAGTCGCCATTTTCGGAGCGGTCGCCGTTGGACGCGGCCCACGACACCACCTGCACGACGGCCGGACGCTCCACGTTCATGAGCTGCGTCAGTTCAGTGCGCAGGCGCTCGTACCCTTCGGGCGTCATGTAGTTCTTGGTGCCGGCCGGCAAGGCCTGGGCTTGCGGAAGATCGTCGTCGTCCTCTTGGTCGGACTCTTTAACAAAGGCTTTATTCATGGCGGTTGCGTCGCGAAGGCGCGATCACTGTCGATGGCTTGCAGGATGGACGGCGTTTGCCGCCCGCGTCAGAACCAGTCGTGCCAGACCGGTTTCAAGTCGGACGGCAGGGCCGGCAGGCGGCCCAGGTCCATCCGGCTTTCCTTGGGACTATGGAAGTCGGAGCCGCGCGAGGCCAGGAAGCCATAGCGGCGCGCCACGTCGGCGTACTGGCGCGCTTCTTCGACGGTATGGCTGCCCGTGTTGACCTCGATGCCCTCGCCGCCGAGCTGCAGGAATTCGTCGAACAGCGCGGCGAACTGCAGCGGCGTGTACTTGTAGCGGCCCGGATGCGCGATGACGGCCTGGCCGCCCGCGCCGCGGATCCAGCCCACGGCGTCGGCCAGCGAGGCCCATTGCATGGGCACGTGGCCGGGGCAGTCGTCGCCCAGGTGTTTGTTGAAGACGGTCTGGACATCGGGGCAATACCCGGCTTCCACCAGATAGCGCGCGAAATGCGTGCGGCTGATCAGTTCCGGGTTGCCGGCAAACGGCAGCGCGCCTTCGTAGGCGCCGGGCATGCCCATGCCGGCCAGGCGTTCGCCGATGCGCTTGGCGCGTTCCGCGCGGCCTGAACGGGTTTTGCGCAGCCCTTCGACCAGGGCCGTGTTTTCGGGATCGAACCGCAGGCCCACGATATGCACCGTCAGGCCCGCCCACGTGACGGAGATTTCTACGCCGGTGGCAAAACGCATGCCCAGTTCCTGGGCCGCGCTGGCGGCTTCGGCCAGGCCGCCCACTTCGTCGTGATCGGTCAGCGCCCAGACATCCACGCCATTGGCGAACGCCCGCTGCGCCACGTCGCGGGGCGCAAGGGCGCCGTCCGAGACGGTGGAATGGCAATGCAGGTCGATGTTCAAGGTGCGCGATTTCATCCGGCTATTGTAGAGAAGGCCCGCCGCCACGCCTAGCGCCGTGCTGTCCCCACATTGCCGCGCCCCGTTCAGGCCAGCAGGAAATCGGCCACCGGATCCAGCTGATCGTCGGCGATCAGCGTGGGTGCATGGCCCACGCCGGGCACCTCGTGCGCCCGCGCGCGGGGGTTGCGCTTGAGCATTTCGTCGACGGTGGCGCGCGTCAGCAGGTCGGACAAGGCGCCGCGCACGATCAGCACCGGGCAATCGACGGCGTCATAGGAACGCCACAGGATCTGTTCGCCCGCGGCCAGTTCTTCCGGCGTCTGGGCGGCCAGCGCCTGGGCGATCGACAGGTCGTAGTGCTTGACCCATTTGCCGCCGGATTCGGGATACAGGTACTTGGCCAGGTCCGCCCACTGCGCGTCGGTATGCGGCCCGAAGGTTTCCGAGTTGGCGCGCATGGTCTTCACGGCCTCTTCGAAGGACGCGAATTCGCCGGGCTCGCCGACGTACTGGCCGATGCGGGACAAGGCGCCGTTCTCCAGGCGCGGACCCACGTCGTTGAGCACCAGCTTGTCCAGGCGAATGCCCTGGGCGGCCGGCAGCATGCCCGCATGCGGGCGCATGGCCAGCATGGCCTTGGCGAACACGGCGGCGCCCGACAGCGCCATGCCGATCAGGCCGCCCATCGACGTGCCCACCCACGACAGGCTGGCCGGCCGCAGGCGCGCGATCAGGGTCACCATGTCCGACACATACTGGGGAACGGTGTAGAACGCGGGGTTGACCAGCCAGTCGGATCGGCCGCGCCCCACCACGTCGGGGCAGACCACGCGAAAGCGGCCGGCCAGGCGGCGCGCCAGCGCATCGAAGTCGCGCCCGCTGCGGGTCAGGCCGTGCACGCAGAGCAGCACCCGGTCGTTGGCGGGATCGCCCCATTCCCAGTAGGCCATGCGGTGCAAGCCCGCCGGACTGGCGCAGGTGACGTATTCCAAACGGGGTTCCAGGCTGGCGTCCACTGTCAATACTCTCCACGGATCGGCGCGCGACGGCGCGTGTGGCCGCTATCTTATAGGAGGCGTGCCCGGCCCGCTCTGGACTATCCGCAAGGTCATGGCTACGATCAATGCCACCGGATGGGCGCCCGACTTGCGCGCCCGGCGCGCGGGCATTGCCATTGCCTATGGCGCCGATGCAATCATTAAATTGGAGTTGCGCACCTTCCAAGGCGCACAGTAAAAAGCTTCAGGCATTGCCAGATCAGTCATCCCAAAATTGATATGGAGTCCGTATGCAGCAAAGCAGTCCCGTCTCTCCGCTGACCGACCAGCCTGCCGGTCAACCCGGCGCCATCTCCCCTCCCCCCGAACCCCCCAAGGTCCTGCAGGACCTGATGGCGCGCGCCGACGTGCAGATCAATGGCACGCGCCCCTGGGACATCCAGGTTCATGACAAGCATATGTACGAGCGGGTGTTCGCCAGCTGGTCGCTGGGCCTGGGCGAGTCGTACATGGACGGCGAATGGGACTGCGAGCAACTGGACGAGCTCTTCACCCGCCTCTTGCGCGCCGACATGGGGTCGGCGGCGCTGGGCGTGGCGCGCATCAAGCTGATCGCCGAACACCTGCGGCACAAGCTGTTCAACCTGCAGTCCAAGAACCGCGCGTTCGAAGTCGGCGAACAGCACTATGACGCCGGCAACGACGTGTTCGAAGCCATGCTGGATAGCCGGATGATCTACTCCTGCGCCTATTGGGAACACGCCCAGACGCTGGAAGAGGCGCAGGTGGCCAAGCTGGACATGATCTGCCGCAAGCTGCAGCTCAAGGAAGGCGAGACCCTGCTGGACATCGGCTGCGGCTGGGGCGGCCTGGCCAAGTTCGCGGCCGAGCGCTACGGCGTCAAGGTGACCGGCGTGACGGTGTCCAAGGAACAGCTTGCCCTGGCGCAGGAACGCGTGAAGGGCCTGCCGGTGGAACTGCTGCTGCTGGACTACCGCGACCTGCAGGGCCGCTTCGACAAGGTGGTCTCGGTGGGCATGTTCGAACACGTGGGGCCGAAGAACTACGACACCTACTTCACCAACGTGCAGCGGCTGATGGCGCCCGAAGGCGTGTTCCTGCTGCACACGATCGGCATCGCCTCCACCAGCCAGAGCACCGATCCGTGGATCGACCGCTATGTGTTTCCCAACGGCAAGCTGCCGTCCGCGCGCGAGATCGCGACCGCCGTCGAAGGCCGCTTCATCATTGAAGACTGGCACAACTTCGGGGCCGATTACGACCGCACGCTGATGGCGTGGTGGGACCGGTTCGACCATGCCTGGCCCAAGCTCGAATCCCGCTACGGCACCCGGTTCTACCGGATGTGGAAATACTATCTGATGTGCTGCGCCGGGTTCTTCCGGTCCCGCGAGGGGCAGCTCTGGCAGGTGATGCTGACGCATCCGCAGCGCCAGGAGACCTATCGTTCGCTGCGCTGAAGGCCGGCTCGTCCGTGCAAAGAACCCCCCCCCCCCGGGCGGATTTCTTTCCACGGACTGGCGGCTAACCCGCCGTTCCCGTGGCTTCTTCACGGATCATGTCGGCGGCGCGTTCGGCGATCATGATCGCGGGCGAGTTGGTGTTGCCCGACGTGATCAGCGGCATGATGGAGGCGTCGGCAATGCGCAGGCCCTTCAGCCCGTGCACGCGCAGCCGCGCATCCACCACCGCGCCGCTGTCGGCGTCCCGGCCCATCGCGCAGGTGCCCACCGGATGGAAGATGGTGGTGCCGATCTTGCCCGCCGCTTGCCGCAGTTCGTCTTCGGTCTGGAAGGCCGGCCCCGGCAGCCATTCGTCCGGCCGGTAGCCCTGCAGCGCCGGCGCGGCCGCGATGCGGCGCACCAGGCGGATCGAATCCGCCGCCACGCGCAGGTCTTCGTCGGTGCTGAGGTAGTTGGGGCGAATGACCGGCGCTTCAACGCCCTTCTGGCCCGCCGGCCCCTGCGCGTGGACACTGCCGCGCGACGTGGGCCGCAGGTTGCAGACGCTGGCGGTGAAGGCATCAAAACCGTGCAGGGGCTCGCCGAAGGCGCCCAGCGACAACGGCTGCACGTGGAATTCCACGTTGGCGCGCGCCTGGCCGGGATCCGACTTGGCGAAGGCGCCCAGCTGCGACGGCGCCATGCTCATCGGGCCGCTGCGGTTGACCAGGTATTCCAGGCCGATGCCGGCCTTGCCCAGCCAGGTGGACGCGACGCGATTCAGCGTCTTCACGCCGTTCACCTTGATGATGACCCGCAGTTGCAGGTGATCCTGCAGGTTCTCGCCCACCCCCGGCAGGGCGTGGCGCAGCGCGATGCCGCTTTCGCGCAGGCGCGCGGGTTCGCCGATGCCCGAGACCTCCAGCAGCTGCGGCGTGTTCACCGCGCCGGCCGCCAGGATGACCTCGCGCCGCGCCCGCAGCGTCGTGCTGCGGCCGCCCTGGTTCACGCGCACGCCGGCGCAGCGCGTGCCGTCGAACTCCAGTTGCTCGGCCAGGGCCCCGGTCATCACGTGCAGGTTCTGACGCTTCTGAACCGGGCGCAGGAACGCCTTGGAGGTATTCCAGCGCCAGCCGCGCCGCTGGTTGACTTCGAAATAGCCGCAGCCGAAATTGTCGCCGCGGTTGAAATCCTGCACGCGCGGGATGCCTTCCTGTTCGGCCGCGCTGGCGAACGATTCCAGGATGTCCCAGCGCAGGCGCTGCGACTCTACCCGCCATTCGCCGCCCGCGCCGTGGAATTCGTCGGCGCCGCGGTGGTAGTCCTCGCTGCGCTTGAAGACCGGCAGCACCTGGTCCCAGCTCCAGGCCGGGTCGCCCGACAGCGCGGCCCAGTCTTCGTAGTCCTGCTTCTGGCCGCGCATGTAGATCATGCCGTTGATCGACGAACAACCGCCCAGCACGCGGCCGCGCGGGTAGATCAGCGAGCGTCCGCCCAGGCCGGGCTCTTCCTGGGTGCGATACATCCAGTCGGTGCGGGGATTGCCGATGCAGTGCAGGTAGCCGACCGGGATATGGATCCAGTGGTAGTTGTCGCGCCCGCCGGCTTCCAGCAGCAGGACCTGCACGGCGGGATCGCGGCTCAGGCGGTTGGCCAGCACGCAGCCGGCCGAACCCGCACCCACGATGATGTAGTCGTATGTCTCCATAAGCTCTTCTTATCAAGTTCTGGCGTTGCAACGGGCGCCAGCGGGGTGAGCCGACCCGGCTGCGGCAGGAATCTGCGCGCCGGGCATCTTCCGAGACTGTGGGGCAGCGGGCGGCGGCTGTCCAATGAAATGTTGAAAAGGGGGATATAAGCGTCTCTAATAATGGTCCCGGCTTTTGGGGAGCGGAGTTTGGCGCGGGGGGTGTCTGACACCCATGGGGCATCCGTCCAGCCCGGCGACCGGTTTGGGTGGGTGACAGACACCGGCATGGCAACAACGCGCGTCTCTTATGGGAAGAGTCCATGGACCTGAAGCACATCCGCACCTTTGCCGCCGTGGCCCGCGAAGGCAATCTCACGCGTGCCGCCGAACACCTGCACCTGACGCAGCCCGCGCTGAGCCTGCAGCTCAAGAATTTCCAGGAATCGCTGGACCTGACCTTGTTCGCGCGCACGGCGCAGGGCCTGGCTCCCAATGCCGACGGGCGAGCCCTGCTGCCTTCGGCGCTGCGGATCCTGGATGCGCTGGACGACTTCCAGCGCGCCATCGGCGCCCTGCGCGACACGGTCCAGGGCGAACTGCGCATCGGCACGATCCTGGATCCGGAATTCCTGCGGCTGGGCGCCACGCTGCAGTATCTGGTGGAGCACTACCCCAAGATCCGCCCCACCCTGCGCCACGGCATGTCCGGGTCGGTCGGCCGGCAAGTGCGCCTGGGAGAGTTGGACGTGGGCTTCTGCCTGGGCCCGCAGGATCCCGGCGGCAATCCGCCGGGGCTGCACGCGCAGCCGCTGGCCTCGTTCGCCTATTACGTCGTCGCGCCCAAGGGCTGGAGCGCGCAGGTGACGGGCCGCGGCTGGGCCGAGATCGCGGCATTGCCGTGGATCTGGACGCCGCCCGACTCCGTCCACCACCGCCTGCTGTCCGCCAAGTTCGACGCGCTGGGCATCGCGCCCCACGCGGTGGCCGAGGTCGACCAGGAGGCTTCCATGCTGGACCTGGTGCGCTCGGGCGTGGGCCTGTCGCTGGCGCGGGACTCCATCGCGCTGCGGGAATCGCAGGCCAGCGGCTTGCAGTTGGTGAAGGGGCTGTCGATCCAGGCCGAACTGTCCTTCGTCACCCAGGCCTCACGCCGCGAGGACCCACTGGTCGCCGCCGCGTTTGCCGCGGTGCAGGCCGCCTTCGGCTGAGAGCGGCCCCGCGCGGCGCGCCCGCGCCATGTTGCGCTGCGCCAAACGGGTGCACCGCGCACACGGATATGCACCGATACGAAGCACACGCGGCTGTCGCCCACGCGCGGCGGGCAGCGTCGCGCCGCCCTATTTCCCCGCGGATCCGCAGGGAAACGACGCCGTTCCACCCCTGACGGATATTCCTGGCACGGACTTTGCTTGATACGTCATGTGCGGGTGCAAACCCGGCAAGACAACGCGAGCAGTACCGGCAATGGCGCCCCGACCGAAAGGTCCAGGGCGCCGTTTGTCTTCTGAAACCCGAATATCCAAGCCTGGGGAAATCCCATGAATGCAGCGGCCACATCCGATTCCTTGCAGACGCTGGTTGTCATCGGCAACGGCATGGTGGGCCATCATTGCGTCGAGCAACTGATCGCCCGCGGCGCCCTCGAGCGCTATCGCATCACCGTCTTCGGCGAGGAAACCCGCCGCGCCTATGACCGCGTCCATCTGTCCGAATACCTGAACGGGCGCGACGCCGAATCGATGGCGCTGGGCGAGGCCTCGCTCTACGAACAGGAAGGCGTGACCCTGCGCCTGGGCGAACCCGTGCTGGAGATCGACCGCCGCCAGCAGGAAGTCATCACCGCCAACGGCCGTACCCCCTACGACAAGCTGGTGCTGGCCACCGGTTCGTATCCCTTCGTGCCGCCGATCGCGGGCGCCGAAGGCACGTCGCGCTTGGTGTACCGCAGCATCGACGACCTGGACCTGATCCGCGAGGCCGCCAGCGGCGCGCGGCGCGGCGTGGTCGTGGGCGGCGGCCTGCTGGGGCTGGAAGCGGCCAATGCACTCAAGTCGCTGAACCTGGAAGCCCACGTGGTGGAGTTCGCGCCGCGGCTGATGCCGGTGCAGCTGGACGAAGCCGGCGGCGCGGCGCTCAAGGCCCGCATCGAATCGCTGGGCGTGGGCGTGCACCTGTCGCGCGCCACGCAGGACATCAAGCCCGGCACGCAATACCGCTACCGCATGCGCTTTGCCGAAGGCGCACCGCTGGAGACCGACCTGATCGTGTTCTCGGCGGGCATCCGGCCGCAGGTGTTCCTGGCGCGCAAGGCCGGGCTGGCGCTGGCCGAGCGCGGCGGCGTCGCCATCGACGGCCAATGCCGCACCAGCGACGAACACATCTATGCCATCGGCGAGTGCGCGTCCTGGAACGGCACTATCTTCGGCCTGGTGGCGCCCGGCTACCAGATGGCGCGCATCGTGGCGGCTGACCTGTGCGGTGCGCCCGAACAGCCCTTCACGGGCGCCGACATGTCCACCAAGCTCAAGCTGCTGGGCGTGGACGTGGGCTCGATCGGCGACGCCCACGGCGCCACGCCGGGTTCGCGCAGCTACCGTTATATCGACGAAGCGGGGTCCAGCTACCGCCGGCTGGTGGTCTCGGCCGACGGCAAGCGCGTGCTGGGCGCCGTGCTGGTGGGCGACAACAGCTATTACGACACCCTGCTGCAATACGCGCAGAACGGCATCGCGCCGCCCGCCGATCCGGCCAGCCTGATCCTGCCGCAGGGCCAGGCCGCGCCGCTGCTGGGGGTGGACGCCCTGCCCGCCACGGCCACCATCTGTTCCTGCCACAACGTCAACAAGGGCGCCATCTGCGACGCCATCGACGGCGGCTGTACGGACCTGGCCGGCGTCAAGAGCTGCACCAAGGCCGCTTCGGGCTGCGGCGGCTGCGCGGGCCTGCTCAAGCAGGTGGTCGAGCACGAACTCGCCAGCCGCGGCGTCGCGGTCGACAAGAGCCTGTGCGAACACTTCGCCTACACCCGCCAGGAGCTGTACGCGATCGTGCGGGTGGGCGGCATCGAATCGTTCGACGAACTGCTGGCCAGCCACGGACGCGGCCACGTGGGCTGCGAGATCTGCAAACCCGCCGTGGGCAGCATCCTGGCGTCTTGCTGGAACCGCCCGATCCAGGATCCGCACCTGGTGCCGCTGCAGGACACCAACGACACCTTCATGGCCAACATGCAGAAAAACGGCACCTATTCCGTGGTGCCGCGCATGCCCGCCGGCGAGGTCACGCCCGACGGCCTGATCGCCATCGGCGCCGTCGCCAAGAAGTACAAGCTGTACGTCAAGGTCACGGGCGGCCAGCGCATCGACCTGTTCGGCGCGCAGTTGCATGAGCTGCCTTCCATCTGGTCGGAACTGATCTCCGCGGGGTTCGAGACGGGCCACGCCTACGGCAAGTCCACCCGCACCGTGAAGTCCTGCGTGGGCAGCACCTGGTGCCGCTATGGCGTGCAGGACAGCGTGAAGATGGCGCTGGACATCGAGCATCGCTACAAGGGCCTGCGCGCGCCGCACAAGCTGAAGTTCGCCGTGTCCGGCTGCACCCGCGAATGCGCCGAGGCGCAAAGCAAGGACATCGGCGTGATCGCCACCGAGAACGGCTGGAACCTGTACGTGTGCGGCAACGGCGGCATGCGTCCGCGCCACGCCGAGCTGTTCGCCACCGACCTGGACGACGCTACCCTCATCCGCTACATCGACCGCCTGCTGATGTTCTACATCCGCACGGCCGACAAGCTGCAGCGCACCTCCGTGTGGCGCGAGTCCCTGGAAGGCGGCCTGGATTTCCTGAAGCAGGTGGTGATCGAGGACAGCCTGGGCCTCGCCGCCGAACTGGAAGCCCAGATGCAGCTGGTGGTGGACCGGTACGAATGCGAATGGGCCAACGCCATCAGCGATCCCGAAAAGCTCAAGCGCTTCCGCACCTTCGTCAACGAAAGCGGCGGCGATCCCGACATCCAGTTCGTCCAGGAACGCGGCCAGCCCAGGCCCGCGCCGGCGCGCGCCGCCGCGCGCGTCATCCCGATTGCCGAGGAGATCGCCTGATGTCCGCAAACACCCCACATCAACGCGTTTGGCGCCACGCCTGCCATCGCCAGGACCTGGTTGCGAACTCCGGCGTGGTTGCGCTGGTGGACGGTGCGCAGGTCGCCCTGTTCTATCTGCCGGAAGACGCGGGCCAGAGCCTGTACGCCGTATCCAACCGCGATCCGAAATCGGGCGCCAACGTGATCGGCCGCGGCATCGTCGGCCACCTGAACGGCGACCTGGTGGTGGCTTCACCGCTCTACAAGCAGCACTTCCGGCTGGCCGACGGCAGCTGCGTGCAATACCCCGAACAGCGCCTGCAGACATGGCAGGCGCGCTTTAACGGCGACGCGGTGGAAATCGCCTGACGGGCGCCGCCGGAATCAATCACACCTTATCAAAGCAACAGGAAACATCATGTCCTACCTAGCTCCCTCCGAGTTCGTCACCAAGATGGTGGATGCGGGCGAATCCAAGCTCTACATGGCGACCCGCGACGTCCTGATCCGCGCGTTCATGGCGGGCGCCATCCTGGCGATCGCCGCCGTCTTCGCCGTCACCGTCACGGTGCAGACCGAATCGCCCATCCTGGGGGCCGCGCTGTTTCCCGTGGGCTTCTGCATCCTGTACCTGATGGGCTTCGACCTGCTGACCGGCGTTTTCGTCCTGACGCCTTTGGCGCTGTTCGACAAGCGGCCGGGCGTCACGATGGGCGGCATCCTGAAGCACTGGGGCCTGGTGTTCGTGGGCAACTTCCTGGGCGCGCTGACGGTCGCCGTCCTGATGGCCATCGTCTTCACCTACGGCTTTTCGGTGCCGCCCAACAAGGTCGGCCAGGTCATCTCGCACATCGGCGAAAACCGCACGCTGGGCTACAAGGAATACGGCGCGGGCGGCATGCTGACGATCTTCATCCGTGGCGTGCTGTGCAATTGGATGGTGTCGCTGGGCGTGGTCGGCGCCATGATCTCCACGACCGTCAGCGGCAAGGTCATCGCCATGTGGATGCCGGTCATGCTGTTCTTCGCGATGGGCTTCGAGCATTCCATCGTCAACATGTTCCTGTTCCCGTCGGCGATGATCATGGGCGGCAACTTCTCGATCATGGACTACATGATCTGGAACGAAATCCCCGTGGTCCTGGGCAACCTGATCGGCGGCATCTCGCTGACCGGCCTGACGCTCTACACCACGCACATGAAGACCGCGCCCAAGCGCCGCTTCAACTGATCGCGCACCCGGCATGGACAGCTACGCGCCCGGCGCTCCCGCCGCCTCCCTGAGGGTGGCGACGGGCCAGCACACCGAGCCCGGCGTCAAGCCGGTCAACCAGGACTTCCACGGGATGTGCGTGCCGGGCGAGCCGCTGCTGGGCGCCAAGGGCGTGGCGATCGCGCTGGCCGACGGCATCAGCAGCAGCAACGTCAGCCACATCGCCAGCGAAACCGCCGTGGCGAGTTTCCTGGAAGACTACTACTGCACGCCGGAAACATGGTCGGTGAAGAAGTCGGCCCAGAAGGTGCTCAGCGCGACCAACGCCTGGCTGCATTCGCAAAGCCGCCAGCGCCACGGACAGGACCAGGACCGGGGCTATGTGTGCACGCTGAGCGTGATGGTGCTCAAGGGCGCCACCGCGCACATCCTGCACATCGGCGACGCCCGCATCTACCGCCTGCGCGACGGCGCGGTGGAACAGCTGACCGAGGACCACCGCGTCTGGGTGGCCCACGACAAAAGCTACCTGGGCCGCGCGCTGGGCCTGGCCCCGCACCTGGAGATCGACTACCACACGCAGTCCGTCGAACGCGGCGACGTGTTCCTGCTGGCGACTGACGGCGTATACGAACACGTCACGGACCAGGACCTGCGCGATGCCGTCGCCGCCCATGGCGACAACCTGGACGAGGCCGCCCGCGCCCTGGTGCGACTGGCGCTGGAACGCGGCAGCGACGACAACCTGACGATGCAGATCGTGCGCGTGGACGCCCTGCCCGCCCGCCAGGCCGGCGAGATCGCCCAGTATTCCGGCAGCCTGCCCTGCCCGCCCCTGCTGGAGGCGGGCCAGGAATTCGAGGGTTTCCGCATCACCGACGAACTGCGCGCCAGCAGCCGCAGCCACGTCTATCTGGCCAAGGACATCGACACCGGCGATACCGTCGTCATCAAGATCCCGTCGCTGGACCTGCGGCACGATCCGGCCTACCTGGAACGGCTGCTGACCGAAGAATGGCTCGCGCGCCGCATCGACAGCCGCCACGTCGTTCGGGCCTGGCCGCGCACGCGCCAGCGCCGTTCGCTCTACACCGTCAGCGAATACCTCGAAGGCCGCACGCTGACGCAATGGATGTCGGCCAACCCGCGTCCGGCGCTGGAGCCCGCGCTTGCGATCATCGAGCAGGTCGCGCGCGGCCTGCAGGCCTTTCACCGGTTGGAAATCGTGCATCAGGACCTGCGGCCGGACAACATCATGATCACGCCCGACGGCACGGCAAAGATCATCGACCTGGGCTCCACCCGCACAGCCGGCATCCAGGAACTGGGCTCGCCCGACGACGACCCCGGGCCCGTCCTGGGCACCGCGCAGTACGCCGCGCCCGAGTACTTCCTGGGCGAGTCGGGCACCACCCGATCCGACATCTATTCGCTGGCCGCGATCCTGTACCAGATGCTGTCCGGGCGCCTGCCCTATGGCGCGGAGGTGGCCCGCGCCCGCAGCCGCGCCGCGCAGCTGCGCCTGACCTACGTGTCCGTGCTGGACCGGGACCGCGAGATTCCCGCCTGGGTCGACAGCGTGCTCAGCCGCGCCCTGCGCCCCGATCCGCAGGAACGCACCCCCGAACTGTCCGAATTCACCCATGCGCTGCGCAATCCCGCCGCCGTGGCGGGCGCCAACCAGCGCCTGCCCTTGCTGGAACGCAATCCCGTGGCCTTCTGGAAAGGCCTCTGCCTGGTCCTGGCCATCGTGATCGTCGTCCTTGCCTTCAAACCCTGAACCGATACGGAGCTGCATCCCATGAACCCTACCGTCTGGCTGATCGGCGCGGGTCCCGGCGACCCGGAGCTGCTGACCCTGAAAGCGGTCAAGGCCCTGGGCCGGGCCGACGTGGTCCTGGTCGACGACCTGGTGAACCCGCAGGTGCTGGAATACTGTCCGCAGGCGCGCGTCGTGCGCGTGGGCAAGCGCGGCGGCTGCCGCTCGACGCCGCAGGAATTCATCCAGCGCCTGATGCTGCGCTATGCCCGCCAGGGCCTGCGCGTGGCGCGCCTGAAGGGCGGCGATCCGTGCATCTTCGGGCGCGGCGGCGAAGAAGCGCAGTGGCTGGGCGAGCACGGCGTGTCCTGCGAGATCGTCAACGGCATAACCGCCGGGCTGGCCGCCGCCACGTCCAGCGGCATTCCGCTGACGCAGCGCGGCCTGGCCCAGGGCGTTACACTCATTACCGCCCATTCCCAGGACGGCGCCACGCCCGACTGGTCCGGTCTGGCGCGCAGCGGCACGACGCTGGTGGTCTACATGGGAGTCGCCAAGGTGCAAGACATGAGCAGCCAGCTGCTGGCGGCCGGCATGGCCCCGGACACGCCGGTGGCGATGATCGAACGCGCATCCCTGCCCGGGCAGCGGCTGTGCCCGTCCACCCTGGAATCCATGGCGTGCGATGCCCAGGCCTTCCGGTTGCGCAGCCCCGCCATCCTGGTGATCGGCCAGGTCGCCGCCTGCCGGATGTTCGGCGTGCAGGACGAGGCGCCCCCGGGACAGGCTCCGCAGCGCCGTCAGGCCTGATTTTCCGTAGTCCAGAACAATTCCAGAGACCCCCATGGCCGAACGCCACATGCCGCCCCCGCTGCGTTTCCTGCTTGCCGCGCGCCGCAGCGAACTCCACGGCCTGGAAGCCCTGGCCGGCACCTGCGAACTGGTGCTGCGCATCAGCGCGCTGGTGCACGCGCTGCAGAAGGAGCGCGGCTATTCCAACCTGACCCTGTCCACCGCCGCCGACCGTCTGCAGCCCGCGCTGGCGGGCCTGTCGAGCGAAGCCCAGGCCGTGGAAGCCGACGTCCGCGCGTTCCTGGACGGTCTGGAGGCCGACGCCGCGGCCGGCAGCGGGCGCGCGCGCCTGCTCAATTGCATCGCCTATGCACTCTTCCGGCTGGACGAGCTGCCGGGCTTGCGCCGCCAGGTCCGCGACCGGCGCGTGCCGGTGGAGGATGCCGACACCCGCTTCACCCAGGTGATCGGCAGCCTGCTGGCCGTGGTCTTCGAGGCCGCCGATTCCTCGCTGGATCCGGGCGTGACGCGCCTCCTCGTGGCGCTTCTGAATTTCATGCAGGGCAAGGAGTTGAGCGGCCAGGAGCGCGCCTGCGGCGTCATGGGCTTTACCGCCGGCTGGTTCGACGACGCGCGCAAGGCGCGCATGCTGGGCCTGGCGGCCAACCAGGCGCGCAGCTTCGGCGTCTTCACGCAGTACGCGCAGGGCGCGCCGCTGCAATCCTGGGACCAGGCGCAGCAGCAGGCCCAGCCGGTGCAGCGCATGCGCGACATGGCGCAGCACACCTCGGCCGCGCAGCCGGTCGACGCCGGCCTGGCGGAACTTTGGTTCGACCTGTGCACGGCGCGCATCGACGCCATGCGCGCCGTCGAAACCCTGCTGGCGCAGGAACTGGCGCAGCAGTGCGCCCGGCGCATCGCCGAAACCCGCCAGGAACTGGACGACCGCCGCCTGCTGCTCAGCCGCTACACGGAGCACGCCACCGGGCGCGCGCCCAGCATGGTGTTCAGCGTGCAGAGCCGGATCCTGGACGTGCCCCCCGAGGACGGCGTGGGCAACGAGCTGGAACGGTCGATCCTGGACATGATGCGCGAGCAGACCCTGCGCATGCAGCGCGCGGACGACGCCCTCTGCAACGTGCGCGGCGCGCTGGACGAGCGCAAGCGCATCGACCGCGCCAAGCTGCTGCTGATCAGCCGCTACGGCCTGACCGAGCAGGCCGCGCACGAACGGCTGCAGCGCGCCGCGATGGACGGCGGCCTGTCGCTGGCGGACGTGGCGCGCCAGATCATCGCGCAACTGGGCGACAACTGAGCCGGCCGCGTCCGGCCCCTGCTACCGGAACACCCGCTGGACCAGGCTGACCGCGGCCCCTGCCAGCGCCACGGCCGCCACCGCGCGGAAATGGTCCAGGCTGGCCAGCAATACCGACTGCTGGCTGATCATCTGCGCAATCTGCGCCGTGGCAAGCTGCTGCGCCTGGGCGGGGTCGGCCACGGTGGCGAAAAAGCCCGTCAACTGCGCCATGGCCGCCTGGAAGTGCGCATTGCCGGCCTCGATGCCGCCCTGCAGCACGTTGTAGTGGCCGGACGAGAACCACTGCTGGCCGACCGTGGCCAGCATGATCCCCAGCGCCTGCCCGATCTGCGCCAGCATGTTCTTGACCTGCTGCGCGTGGGCGAACACCGCCGGGTCGCGCGTCAGGCCCGTGAAGGTCTGCATCGCGGTGGTGGGCATGATGATCATGATGAACATGCCGTAGCAGGCCAGCGCCGGAAAGACGTCGGTCCACATGTTGGCGGTGGGCGTGAGCCGCGACATCAGCACACCGAAGGCAGCCAGCGCCAGGAAGCCCGCCACGAAGAACTTGCGCGGCGACGGCCAGCGCGCCACCAGCTGCGACATCGCGGCCCAGGTCACCACGCCCGCCCCCAGCCCCATGGCGAAGAATTCGCCGGCGGTGGACCAGGACTGGCCCAGCGCGCGCTGCAGCATCTGCGGCACCAGGTAGCCGTTCGCGCCCAGCATCAGGTAGCACGCCATGAACAGGCCCAATCCGCAGACGAAGCGCGCCTCCTTCATGCCGCCCAGCCGCAGCAGCGGCGCGCCGTTGCGCGTCTCCGACCATACGAAGTAGGCCAGCGCCGCCACGCCCGCCGCCTCCGACAACGCCAGCAGCCCGCGCTCGCTGAAGAAGTCGTAGTAGGACCGCTGCAGGGCATGCAGGACCAGGAAGCTGCCCGCGCCCAGCGCGGCAATCGGCATCAGCCGCGCCTCGCCCGCCACCACCGACCCGGCCTCCCTGCCCGGCATGGCCAGCGCGACCGGAACCATCGCCAGCAGCGACAGCGCCGCCACCAGCCAGAACATCAACGGCCAGCCGTCGTGCTCGACCGCCATCGCGGCCACCCACGGCGCCAGGGCCGTGCCCACGCACAGGCCCGTGGCCAGCGCCTTGATGCCGAGAAAGCGCGCGGGACTGGGCGGAATCAGATTGACGGTCAGCCGGGACGAGGTCAGCATCGCCGCGCATCCGGCCGCCATCAGCACCCGCCCAGCCAGGAACCCCGCCTGGTCGTGCGCCAGGGCGCACACCGCCGCGCCCCCGGCCGCCGCGGCCAGCGACGCCAGCAGGTAGCCGCGCAGGCCCAGATGGTGCGCCAGCCACCCCTGCAAGGCGATCATCACCACCGCCACGCAGGCGTAGATCACCGCGATGGTGGTGTATTCCTCGGGGCTGGCGCCGATCTCGCCCATGATGGGCGCGGCGGCGAACGTGGCCATGCCGTTCTGCAGGAAATCGATGAAGGTCAGCGCGCCGATGACCAGCAGCAGCGAAACCGGGGGCTTGGGATGGGACATTGCAGCGGCGCCGCCGAATCAGAGGTTTGCGTCGATGATCGCGCGCACCTGCGCGTCGGCTTCGGCCAGCTCGTCGGCATACACCGCCGTCGTGTAGGCCTGCGCCTGCCCGGCCGCCGCGACCAGCCGCTTGCCGTCGCGGGCCTCGGTGTCCACCTCGACCCGCATCGACAGGCCCAGCTGCAGCGGCTGCGCCGCCACTTCCGCCGGATCCAGCGCGATGCGCACCGGCACGCGCTGCACCACCTTGATCCAGTTGCCCGTGGCGTTCTGCGCCGGCAACAGCGAAAACGCGCTGCCCGTGCCGGCGTCCTGGCCCAGCACGCGGCCGTGATACACCACGCCGCGTCCATACAGATCGGTCGTCAGCCTGACCGGCTGGCCGATGCGCACGTTGCGCAACTGCGATTCCTTCAGGTTGGCCGTGACCCACAGGTGGTCCAGCGGCACCACCGACATGAGCGGCGCCCCCGCCGCCACGCGTTGTCCGACCTGCACGGTGCGCTTCGTGACGACGCCCCCCACCGGCGCCGGGATCCGCGTGCGGGCCAGCGCCACGCTGGCATTGCGCAACTGCACGGCGGCAGCCTGCACGTCCGGATGGGATTCGACCGTGGTGCCATCGATCAGTGCATGGTTGCGCTTGAGCTGCTCGCCGGCCGCATTGAGCGCGGCACGCGCGGTGCGCACCGCCTGCTGCGCGTGGACCAGCTCTTCGCCCGGGATGGCGCCGATCTTCGCCAGCGCCGAACGGCGCGCCACGTCCTCCTGCGCGCGCGCCAGGTCGACCTTGCGCAGCTCCACATTGGCGCCGTCCTGGCCCGCCATCGCGAACTGGCCGCGCACCTGGCGCACCGTGCGGGCCAATTGCGCGCGGGCGGCGTCCAGCGCCAGCAGCGCGTCCACGCCGTTCATCTCCACCAGCAGTGCGCCAGCCTGGACCACATCGGTGTTGTCGGCCCGGATCGCCGTCACCACGCCGCCGACTTGCGGCGTGACCTGCACCACATTGCCTTCGACGTAGGCGTCCTCGGTGGACACCCACCTGCCGTCGGAATATTCGGCATAGGCCCCCGCCAGCACCGCCACGGCCAGGATGGCCGCGCCGGCGACGGCGGCCTTGCGCGCCAGGGCGCCGCGCGGGCGGGTTCGGGACGATGGATTCATTGCGGCGGCTTCGGTCTTCATGGCTTGCGGTGCGGATTCGGGAGAGGTTCTGGCGGACGGGGATGGCGTGGGACCGGATGGATTCAAGAGGCGCTCCCGGCCGGCTGCGCGGCAAGCGCGGCTTCGGGCGCGTAGCCGCCGCCCAGCGCCCGGATCAGTTCCAGGTGCAGCGCGCGGCCGCGGGTGTCCAGTTCGATCAGCAACTGCTTCTGCTGCAGCACCTGCGATTCGGCGGACAGCACCTGCAGATAGCTGCCCACCCCGTTTCGGTAGCGGGCCGTGGCCATGTCGTACGCTTCTTGCGTCAGCCGCAGCGCCTCCTGCTGCTGGCCGGCGCGTTCGGCCTGCCAGCGCAGCGAGACGATCTGGTCCACCACGTCGTGCAGCGCCGTGACCAGCGTGCCGTTGTATTGCTCCACCGCCACGTCGTATTCGGCCTGGCGCGCCCCCAGGTTGCCGCGCAGCCGGCCGCCGTCAAAGACCGGCAGCGTGATCGCCGGGCCGACGCCCAGCACCCGGCTGCCCGCGTTCAGCAAGTCCGACAGGCCCAGGCTTTGCACCCCGGCGAACGCCGTCAGGCTGAGGTTGGGATAGAACTGCGCGCGGGCGACCTTGATCTCCTGGTTGGCGGCCTCGACGCGCCAGCGCTGCGCCACCACGTCGGGCCGGCGGCCGATCAGGTCGGCCGGCACCGAACTGGGGATGGCCGTGGCGAAATCGCCGCGCAGCGCGGGCCGGCGCACCTGCACGCCCGCATCGGGGCCCCGGCCCACCAGCGCCGCCACCTGGTTGCGCGTCAGCGCGATCTGTTCGTTCAGGGCCGCGATGCGCTCGCGGGTGGCCGGCAGCGCGGCCTCGGCCTGCTTCAGGTCCAGCCGGGAATCGAGCTGGGCGTCGACGCGGCGTTGCGTGAGCTGCAGCGTGGCCTCGCGCTGGCGCAGCGTCTGCTCGGCCAGGTCGCGCAGCCGGTAGGCGGCATCCAGCCTCAGGTAGGCGCGCGCCAGCGAGGTCGTCAGCATCAATTCCGCCGCATGGCGGTCCACCTCGGCCGCCTGCGCGCGCTGCAGCGCCGCGTCCAGCGCGGCCTGGTTCCTGCCCCAGAAATCGATGTCGTAGCTGACGCCCGCCTGCAAGTCGGCGGTCCAGTCCCACGAGCCCGCCAGCGGCTGCGGCGTGGTGCTGTTTTCGCTGAACCGCTGGCGCGTGGCGCGCGCGCTCAGGTTGCCCTGCGGCGACAGGGCCGCGCCCGCCACGCCGGCCAGCGCATCGGCCTGGCGCACCCGGGCCGCCGCCGCCCGCAGGCTGGGCTGTTCCGCCAGCGCGGCCCGCACCAGCTGGTCAAGCTGCGCATCGCCAAACGACTGCCACCAGGCCTGCGTCGGCCAGGCGGCCGGCGTCACCGCCGCGCCTTCCAGCGACTGGCTCGCCGCCAGCGCATTGGCGCTTTCCAGCCGCGACTGCGTCTGCAACCCGCCGGTGCCGGCGCACCCGGCCAGCAGCAGCGCCGCCAGCCCGAGGCTCATGCCCCGCAGCAGGCGGGCGGGGTTGGCGCGGGGTCTTGAGGGGGCTTGCATGATGATGCCTTTTCAATGCCCAGGCTGTATATGCCTAGGCAGGTAAATAGTCAAAAAAAAGCGGACCGGACATCAGCCCGATCGCGCATTGGCCAGAATGCGAGACAGCAGCGCGTGCAGCGTGGCCGCATCCGCTTCCGAAAACCCGCCCAGCAGCCGGCGGAACGCCACTTCGGTGACCCGGCGCGCCTGCGGAAACGCCGCGAGGCCCTGCTCCGTCAGTTCGATCAGCGAGCTGCGGCGGTCGGCTTCATTTTCCACGCGCCGGATGAACCCCTTGGCGGCGATGCGGTCCAGCAGCCGGGTCATGGCGCCGGAGTCATAGGCCAGCACACGGCAGAGATCGCTAAGCGTGCGCCCCCACCCCATGACGATGCAGTTCAGCACGACGTACTGCTGCACCGTGATCTGCAGGGGAGCCAGTTCGCGGTCCAGCGCTTCGTGGATGCCGGTGCGCACGGACGTGATCATGAAGCCGAGCTCGCCGGAGCAGAGTTCATCCAGCACGGAGGGAGTTGCGTGGGTCATGTCGGGCCTGGCGCAATGCCGTCGGGAAGCGATATCGGCATGTTAACTGCCTAGGCAGTTAATTGGCAAGGAGATTCTGCAGCCAGGCGTTTCAACCGATCCCGATGCGTCTGGCGCCCTCGCGGAACAGCGCCTGGGCGTCCGGGGTCAGGCGGAATGCCGTCAGCAGATCGTCCACGCGATACGACGGCGCCGCCTTGCGGATCAGCGGCAGAAAGCCGAGTGCGTCGTCCAGTTTGCCGGCGAGCGCCAGGCAGCACGCCGCGATCGCCAGGATGTGCACGTGCGCGTTGGGACGCGCGGCCGCCTTGACCGCCCAGCCGGCGGCTTCCTCGATCCGGCCCAGGCGCATCAGCGCCAGGGCGCGCACGGCCAGCATGCCGAACAGCAGCGGGTCGAAGGGGCTCAGGTGGCGCGAATGGTCGGACGAGCCGATCGCCGCCTCGGCATCGCCCGACTGGCAATCGACGAAGCCCAGCGTGTAGTGCCCCAGGGCGAAGTTGGGGCTCAGGTCGACCGCGCTGCGCAGTTCGGTCAGCGACTGGTCCTGGCTGCCGCGCAGCCAGAGCGCGCGCCCCATGGCCCAGTGCGCGGCCGGGTCGCGGTCGTCGGCGATCAGGCTTTGCCCGGCGGTTTCGAACGCCAGGTCGATGGCGGGCCCCTGCTCGCCCCAGCGCTGGAAGGCGGTCTGCCAGTGGGTGAAGGACAGGCCCGCATAGGCGCGGGAGAACGTGGGGTCCAGCCGCACCGCCATCTCGAAGAAATGCCGCGCCTGCTCGTTGTCGGTGCGGTTGAACCGGTACATATGCCACAGGCCGCGATGGTGGGCCTGCCACGCATCCAGGGAATTGGGCGGCGTCAGGATGGCGCGGTTGCGCTCGGCGGCTTCGATCTCCATTTCGATCGAGGCGACGATGCGGTCGCCGATCTCGTCCAGCGCCAGGAATGCGTCGTCCAGCTTGTGGTCGAAGACGTCCGCCCATACGATGCGGGCGGTCCGCGATTCGACCAACTGGACCTCCACGGCCACGCGCTGCGCCTGGCGCCGCAGCGACCCGCTGACGACATAGTCCACGTTGAGGGTGCGCCCCGCCTCCTCGGGGCCCACGCTGCGCTGGTCCAGCGCGAACACGGTGCCCTGCGCAATGACGAACAGGCTGCGCAGCTTGGCCAGCCGGGCGATGACGTCGAAGGCCAGGCCGTCGGCCAGCCCGCCGCGCACGCCCGCCTGCGCAGACCGGTCGGTGAACGGCATGACCGCGATCGACGCGCGCCCCGTGCGCTCCACGGCGTCCCCGGCCAGCACCGGCGGCGGCGCGCGTCCGGCCTCGGCCGAGGCTTGCGCGGGGCTCGCCCGCCGCGACCTGACATCCCGCCACGCGTCGCGCAGGGGCCGCCAGTCCAGGCCTTCGGCCTCGAAGGCGCGCACCGCCGCGGCCAGGTGCTCTTCGCCTTCGCGCCACTGGCCGCGAAATCCCAGCGAGTCCAGCAGGCGCTCATGCGCGTGGCGGTCGAACGGAGCCAGCTGCAGCCACTTGTCCAGGCACGCGAAGCTTTCCCCGGAGCCCGCGGGCAGGCCCGCGGCCAGGTGCTCCAGCACGGCGGCATGGCAGGCCCTGAGCCGGCGCCGCTGCGCGGTCAGCCAGCTGTTGAAGAACGGGCTGCGGCCGATCTCCAGGCCTTCCAGGAAATCGCCCACGAACAGCGACGCCAGCTCGCGCAGCCGCGCCAGGCCTGCCTTGTCGATGCCCTGCTGCATCGCCAGCCCGATATCGATGACGTCGACGCGGCAATCGGCAAGGTCGAGCCGCACCGTGTCCTGCGCCGTCTCGATCCGCCGGCGCCCGGGCTCGTCCAGCAGCGCCCGGGCCTTGCTGAGGCACCAGCGCAGCTCGCCGCGCGGATCGTTCGGAATATCCCACAGGAGTTCGCACAGGTGCGCGCGATTGACGGCGTGCGGCGCCAACGCCAGGTAGGCGATGAGCGCGCGCAGCTTGCGCGACGGCGGCAGCGCCAGCGCGGCGCCCGCGCGGCTGACCGCCATGGGTCCCAGCATGCGCACGTGGATGGCGGGATCGCCGGATTCCACCGCAGATTCCACGCCGGCTACCACGCTCGCCTCCACGCCCGGTTTTTATCGTTGGCATCGGGGAGCACGGCGCGCGAATGCCTTCGCCGCGCTGGTTGCAAAACCCCGGCGCGATGGCAACGGATGCCGCCGCGCACCCACCGTTTCAATGGAGACAAACCATGTCCATTTCCGCCCTTGCCACCAGTGACGTGCGCGAAGCCGCGCAGCCCGACCTGGCTGCCGTGAAGTCCCGCCAGCACGGCACCTGGTCCTCCGGGGACTACGCCGTCGTCGGCACCACGCTGCAAATCGTAGGAGAACAGCTGTGCGAATCCCTTGATGTCCGCGCCGGCCAAAAAGTGCTGGATGTTGCCGCCGGCAACGGCAACGCGACGCTGGCCGCCGCGCGCCGCTGGTGCGACGTCGTATCGACCGACTACGTGCCGGCGCTGCTGAGCCGCGGCCGCGAACGCGCCGCCGCCGAGCGCCTGAAGATCGAATTCCAGGAAGCCGACGCCGAGGCGCTGCCGTTCCCGGATGCGTCGTTCGACGTGGTCATGTCGACCTTCGGCGTGATGTTCACGGCCGACCAGGACAAGGCTTCGTCCGAGCTGATCCGCGTGTGCAGGCACGGCGGCAAGATCGGCATGGCCAACTGGACGCCGGACGGGTTCATCGGCCAGATCTTCAAGACCATCGGCAAGCACCTGCCCCCGCCCGCCGGCGTCAAGTCGCCCGCGCTGTGGGGCACCAAGGCGCGCATCGAAGAGATGTTCGGGGCCGAGGCCTCGTCGATCAAGTGCGAACCCCGCCAGTTCGTGTTCCGCTACCGCTCGGCCGAACACTGGCTGCAGGTCTTCAAGACTTACTACGGCCCGCTGCTCAAGGCGTTCGGCGCGCTGGAACCCGCGGCGCAGACGGCGCTGACGGCCGACATCACGGCGCAGATCGAGCGGTTCAACCGCTCGGGAGATTCGTCGATGGTGGTGCCCAGCGAATATATGGAGATCGTGGTCACCCGGCGGTGACCGGGCGCCGATCCCGTAGCGTCGGCGGTCCGGGCCATCCATGAGGTCGGCAGGCAGGAATTGATCCATGGCGCAGCGCCTTCACGGCCGTCCGCGGGCGCGCCCGGACGGCCGATGTTGAGCAACCATCGTTAGGGTTGGCAATGGCGTGCCGGCCACTGCCGGACTGGGTGCGAGCCCATAGGCGAAATAATACGCCCTACGGCAGGTTTTCCCGGAAGATCACCTGGCTGCGCGCCAGTTCCACCCCGTTCATCGCGCTGCGCTTGTCGCGCAGGTTGCTGAAGATGCGCACGCAGCTCATCAGCGCCTCCATCGGGCTTTGCGTGATGACGGCGTCCATCGTGCCGTCGATCAGCAGCGCGCGCGTGTCGGGCGTGAGCCCGTGGCCGATGAAAACGACCCGGTGCTGCTGCCCTGCCTCTTTCAGCGCGCGCGCCACGCCGTCCGACGCGCCGCCGATGTTGTAGATGCCGGCAAGCTGCGGAAATTGCTCCAGCAACTGGCGCGTCTGTTCGTAGTTGCGCTGGGCGTCGTCATAGCCTTCGCGCAGGTCCACCACCTGCATGGCCTGGAATTGTTCTGCATAGAGCTGCAGGAAGCCGCTTTCGCGCTCTTCGTGGGCGCGGTAGTGCCGCGACCCCGCGATCAGCGCCACGTGCGCCGCGCGCGACCCGATAAAGCGCGCGATCAGGTAGCCCGCCGTGCGCCCGGCGGCGCGGTTGTCCAGCCCCACATAGGCCGCGCGGGCGCTGTTGGCGATGTCCGAGATCAGGGTCACCGTCGGCACGCCCTGCTGCGCCAGCGCGTTCACGGCCTCGCGCACCACCGGGTGCTCCAGCGCCATGAACGCGATCCCGTCGGCCCGCTTGCCATGCTTGGCCAGCGCCTGGGCCAGCGCGTCGGGATTGAAGCTTTCCACGTACTCGACCTGGCATTTCGCGTTCAGCGGGGCGAAGTGCTCGTGCGCATAGCCGACGGTGTCGCCCAGCATCCGCAGGTAGCGGTTGCTGCCGCGCGGCAGCAGGAACACCAGGCGCATGGGTTCGGGCGCGGCGGCGGCGTAGACCTCCTGTTCAGGCAGGTAGTCCAGTTCGATGGCGGCCTTGAACACCTTCTGGGCCGTGGCGGCGCGCACGCCGGCGCGGCGGTTCAGCACCCGGTCGGCCGTGGCGGTGGACACGCCGGCCCGGGCGGCCACATCCGCCAGACGGGCGAGCTTGCGTTCGGAGGAAGCTTTATTCACATCAAAAACCATCATGAATAAGATTTGACGATGTTAGCGGCTATTCACTATTGTCCACTCTGCCGCATGGCTTAGGCGTATTTGTGGCACATCAAAAAACATCATAACCAAGATTATGGAGACAACCATGAAGCTGCTGACACGCCGCAGTGCCCTGCGCCGCCTTTGCGCCGTTCCCGCCCTTGCCGTGGCCGGCGGCGGCTTTCCGCTGATCGCCCGCGCCGCCGACTTCACGCTCAAGTACGGCAACAACCTGCCGGTGACGCATCCGCTGAACATCCGCGCCCAGGAAGCGGCCGAACGCATCCTGAAGGAAAGCAACGGCCGCGTCGACATCAAGATCTTCCCGAACAACCAGCTGGGCGGCGACACCGACATGCTGGCGCAGGTGCGCTCGGGCGGCATCGACTTCTTCACGCCGTCCGCCCTGGTGATCGCCACGCTGGTGCCGGTGGCCGCCATCAACGCGGTCGGCTTCGCGTTCAAGGATTACGACCAGGTCTGGAAGGCCATGGACGGCGCGTTGGGCGCCCACGTGCGCGCCGCCATCGCGCAGCGCAAGCTCTACGCCTTTGAAAAAATGTGGGACAACGGCTTCCGCCAGACCACCAGCAGCAAGGCGCCGGTCAACACGGCCGCCGACATGGATGGCCTGAAGATCCGCGTGCCGGTGAGCTCGCTGCCGATCTCCATGTTCAAGGGCCTGGGCGCCGCGCCGGCCAGCCTGCAGTTCAGCGAGGTGTATTCGTCGCTGCAGACCAAGGTGGTGGACGCGCAGGAAAACCCCCTGCCCATCATCCAGGTGGCCAAGCTGTACGAAGTGCAGAAATACTGCTCGCTGACCAACCACATCTGGGACGGCTACTGGTTCATCGCCAACGGCCGCATGTGGGAAGGCCTGCCGGCCGACCTGAAGACGGTGGTGGCGCGCGGCATCAACGAAGCGGGCCTGGCCCAGCGCGAGGACATCAAGAAGCTCAACGCCTCGGTGCAGTCCGACCTGGAGGCCAAGGGCCTGCAGTTCAACCAGCCGTCCGCCGACAGCTTCCGGCAGCAGCTGCGCACCGCCGGCTTCTACAAGGAATGGCAAGGCCGTTTCGGCGACGAGGCCTGGGGCTTGCTGGAGCAGTCCGTCGGCAAGCTGGCCTGAGGTCGCGCCATGTCCTCCCTGTCCGCACCCCACGCCGCGGCCCCGGCGCTGCCGGCCAATCCCTTGCGCCGGGCGGCCGGCGCGCTCGACAAGCTGCTGGGCGGCGTGGTCGAACACGTCGCGGCGGCCATCGTGCTGGTCGAGATCGCCGTGCTGTTCGCCGGCGTGGTGGCGCGCTATGCGTTCCACAGCCCGCTGGTCTGGTCCGACGAGCTGGCCTCCATCCTGTTCCTGTGGCTGTCCATGCTGGGCGCGGTGGTGGCGCTGCGGCGCGGCGAGCACATGCGCATGACCGCACTGGTGAACAACGTCAGCCCGGCCCGGCGCGCGCAGCTGGAAACGGCCGCGCTGGCCGCGTCGCTGGCTTTCCTGGTGCTGATCCTGGCGCCCGCCATCGAATACGCGCATGAAGAACACTTCATCATCACGCCCGCGCTGGAACTGAGCAACGCCTGGCGCGCCGCCGCGATCCCGGTGGGCATGGGGCTGATGGGCGTCATCGCCCTGCTGCGTCTCCTTCGCACGCAGCCGCTGCCGCAGGTGCTGACCGCGCTGGCGGGCGTGGCGGCGGTCGTCGGGCTGTTCTGGCTGGCGCAGCCGCTGTTCTCGGGGCTGGGCAAGCTGAACCTGGTGATCTTCTTCGTCGGCATCGTCGCCGCCACGGTCTTTTCCGGGGTGCCGATCGCCTTCTCGTTCGCATTGGCCACCTTTTCGTTCCTGGCGCTGACCACCACCACTCCCATGGTGGTGATGGTGGGACGGCTGGACGAAGGCATGTCCCACCTGATGCTGCTGGCGGTGCCGCTCTTCATCTTCCTGGGTTCGCTGATCGAGATGACGGGCATGGCGCGCGCCATGATCCAGTTCCTGGCCAGCCTGCTGGGCCACGTGCGCGGCGGCCTGTCGTACGTGCTGATCGGCGCCATGTACCTGGTGTCGGGCATCTCGGGTTCGAAGATCGCCGACATGGCGGCCATCGCGCCGGTGCTGTTTCCGGAAATGCAGAAACGCGGCGCCAAGCCCGGCGACCTGGTCGCCCTGCTGTCGGCCACGGGCGCGCAGACCGAAACCATTCCCCCGTCCATCGTCCTCATCACCATCGGGTCGGTGACGGGCGTGTCGATCGCCGCGCTGTTCACGGGCGGCCTGCTGCCCGCGGTGGTGCTGGGCCTGGCGCTGTGCACCGTCGTCTGGTGGCGCTACCGCAAGGAAGACCTGAGCCTGGTCCAGCGCTTCACGTTCAAAGAAATCGGCCGCTTCTTCATGATCGCGCTGCCGGCCGTGGCGCTGCCCTTCGTGATCCGCGCGGCGGTGGTCGAAGGCGTGGCGACCGCCACCGAAGTGTCCACCATCGGCATCGTGTATTCCGCCGTCGTCGGCCTGCTGATCTACCGGCGCTTCGACTGGGCGCGGCTCAATCCCATGCTCATCGAAACGGCCTCGCTGTCGGGCGCCATCATGCTGATCGTGGGCTGCGCAACCGCCATGGCGTGGGCGCTGACGCAATCGGGCTTCTCGGGCGACCTGGCCAAGCTGATGGCCGGCATGCCCGGCGGCAGCTACGGCTTCCTGGCGGTGTCCATCGTGGCCTTCATCATCCTGGGCAGCGTGCTGGAAGGCATTCCCGCCATTGTGCTGTTCGGCCCGCTGCTGTTCCCGATCGCGGTGCAGGCCGGCGTGCATGAAGTCCACTACGCGATGGTCGTGATCTTCGCCATGGGCATCGGCCTCTTCGCGCCGCCCTTCGGCGTGGGCTACTACGGCGCCTGCGCCATCAGCCGCGTCGATCCCAACGAAGGCATCGGCCCGATCTGGGGCTACATCGGCGCGCTGCTGGTGGGCCTGCTCATCGTCGCCGCCTTCCCCTGGTTCTCTATCGGTTTCCTGTGACGCGACGCGGCCCCGCCCGGCGGGGCCGCGCACTCCATCTCTTTTAAGAAGATTCCAACATGAGTCGTTTCCTGGGCGAGATCCGCCAACTCGGTTATGTCGTGCACGACATCGAAGCCGCCATGGACTACTGGAGCACCACGCTGGGCGTGGGCCCGTGGTACTACAACCCGCGCGTGCCCATCGTGAACTACCAGTACGACGGCGTGGGCTACGAGCCCCACAACTCCGTCGCGCTGGCCAATTCGGGCTTCGTGCAGGTCGAACTGATCCAGACCCGCAACGACGTGCCCTCCATGTACCGCGACTTCCTGCAAGCCGGCCGCACCGGCCTGCAGCACGTCGCCTACTGGACCGAAAGCTACGACGCCGACCTGGAACGCCTGCTGGCGCAGGGCTTCAAGCCCAAGATGAGCGGCGAAGTCGGCGAAAAAGGCCGCTTCATCTACTTCGACACGGAATACCACCCTGGCACGGTCATCGAGCTCTCCGAAGTCGCCGGCCCCAAGGGCCGCCTCTTCGACCTGATCCGCGAAAGCTCGCTGAACTGGGACGGCAAGGACCCGGTCCGCGCCTTCCCCGACCTGACCCGCCTCTGATACGCCCCTGCCGCCCATCGCCACCATGAATTCCCAATCGTTTACCGCCACGTACCTGATCGAAACCCCCATCGACCCCGCCCGGGTCGCGGAGGTCATGGCCGGCGAGCAGTCCTGCGGCACCTTCACGCGGGTCCAGGGCGAAACGGACGAGTTGCGCGCCCGGGCGCGGGCCCGGATCGAATCGATCGAAACCCTGGAGTCGGTGGACACGCCCAGCCTGTCCAACGCGTACCTGGCGCGCCAGCCGGGCGGCATGCCCGGCAAATACCAGCGCGCGCGGGTGCGCATCGCGTTTCCCGTCGCCAACGTCGGCGCCAACCTGCCCACGCTGGCGGCCACGGTGGCCGGCAACCTGTACGACCTGGGCGAAGTTACCGGCCTGCGGCTGGAAAGCATGGAGCTGCCCGCCAACTACCGCGCCCATTTCGACCTGCCCCAGGTAGGCATCGCCGGCACCCGCGCGCTGACCGGCGTGGACAAGGGACCGCTGGTGGGCACCATCATCAAGCCCAACGTCGGGCTTTCGCCCGAACAGACGGCGCACCTGGTTGCGCAGCTGTGCGCCGCCGGCGTGGACTTCATCAAGGACGACGAGGTGTGCGCCAATCCGGCCCACGCCCCGCTCGCCCAGCGCGTCGCGGCGGTGATGGCGGTGGTGCGCGCGCATCGCGAACGCACCGGCCGCAACGTCATGGTCGCATTCAACATCAGCGACGAAACCGACGCCATGCGCCGCCACGCCGACCTGATCGAACGCGAGGAAGGCACCTGCGTCATGGCAAGCCTGAACTGGTGCGGCTATTCCGCCATCCAGACCCTGCGCCGCAGCACGCCGCTGGCCCTGCACGGCCATCGCAACGGCTACGGCGCGCTGTCGCGTCACCCGCTGCTGGGCATGGGATTCCAGGCCTACCAGACGCTGTGGCGGCTGGCCGGCGTGGACCACATGCACGTGCACGGCCTGCAGGGAAAGTTCTCGCAAGAGGACAGCGAGGTCGTCGACTCCGCGCGCGACTGCCTGGCGTCCCTGACCCCGGGCATCGACGACGCCGTCATGCCCGCGTTCTCGTCCGGCCAGTGGGCCGGCACGGTGCCGGCCACCTGGGCCGCGGTGCGCAGCGACGACCTGCTGTTCATGTCGGGCGGCGGCATCCTGGCCCATCCGGACGGCCCGGCGGCGGGCGTGCAGAGCATCCGGCAAGCCTGGCACGCCGTGCGCGACAACCAGCGCCTGGAAGACTACGCCCGCAACGCGCCCGAACTGCAGCGCGCCCTGGACTTCTTCGGAAACCGCGCATGACGATCGACGAGCGCGGCGCCCCCGCGCCGCAGGTGTGCTGGTACGGCGACGACTTCACCGGCGCCACCGACACGCTGGCCGAGGTCGCCCGCGCGGGCCTGCGCAGCCTGCTGTTCCTGGGCGTGCCCACGCCCGCGCAATTGCGCCGCGCCGGGCCGCTGGACGCCATCGGCATCGCCGGCGCCGCGCGCGGCATGACGCCCGCCGACATGGAACCCGAACTGGATGCCGTCGGCCGGTTCATGGCGGGCACCGGCGCGCGCGTGCTGCACTACAAATGCTGTTCCACCTTTGACAGCGCGCCCCACGTCGGCAGCATCGGCGCCGCCGTCCGCACGCTGCGGCGCCACCTGCCCAATCCGCTGGTGCCCATCGTCGGCGGGCAGCCCAGCATCGGGCGCTATTGCAGCTTCTCCCAGCTCTTTGCGCGCGCGGGCGCCGCGCCGGAGATCCACCGCATCGACCGTCATCCGGTCATGAGCATGCATCCGGTCACGCCCATGCACGAAGCCGACCTGCGGCTGCACCTGCAGGCGCAGGGACTCTCCGGCATCCACGCCGTGCCGCACATTGCCTATCCGCCGTCCGCGGACACGTCCGCGCTCGACGCCTGGATCGACCACGTGATCGATACCATCGACGGCCCGTTGCTGCTGGACCTGGTGGACGAGACGCAACTGGCCATCATCGGCCGCCTGATCCGCCGCGCGGCGGCGCGCGCGCCGCTCCTGGCCGTGGGCCCGAGCAGCGTGCAGCAGGCGCTGGCCCGCGCCGCGACCGACG
>NZ_JBDJLJ010000002.1:0-416310 GCF_039673305.1 Achromobacter spanius | reverse complement strand
GGCGCGGGCGCCGCGGCCGGCGCCTGCTGGGGCGCGCCCGTCCCGCCGCTGCCGCCGCGCGCCGGCAGGCCGCCGCCCTGCGGGCTGGCTGCCGTCGGCTTGGGACCGGAATTGCTGGTGATCACGAAATCGGCGATGCCGAAAGTGCCCTCGTCGTAGGCCATGACGCCGATCTCGCTGCCCAGCGCGGGCTCATTCTCGACATCGGCGATCTTCTGGCCGTTCACGATGAACCGGGCGGCGCCCGGCACCTCGACCACTTTGATCCTGTCCGAGCCATCCAGCTTGGCGACATTGGGCACGGAAGCAATATCGCGGCGCTTCTGCCCTTCCAGACAGAAAAGCAGCGTGTTCTTGTCAGCCCGGATCTCGAGCAGGCACAGGCTCTTGCGGGCGCTGTTGTTCAACGCGATGCCGATGGACGCCTTGGGGCTTTTCGAATTGACGACGACATTGACGTCGGTGATGCGGCCGGCTTCCGGCGCGGGTCCGGCGTTGATGTAGAAAGTCTGCTCGCCGCCGGGCACCTCGCTGTTGCGCAGCGTGAACCACCCGTCCTGCTCGCCGACCACCCATCCCTGCAGCAATTGCTGCTTGACGGTGCCTGCCAGCGGGCCGAGCTGCTTTTCATATTCGGCATGTGCGGGTGAGCCAAATGCAGCAAGAACGAGAAGTAGCCCGGCGCCACGTAAATACATCTGAGTGTCCCTGATTAGTCAGATTTAAGTCGCGCAGCGTATTCCAGATCAAAACGATCCGCTTATGCATTTGTTAAAGATGTATTCCAAAGTAAATGCCGGCACGTGTGCCGGCATTTACTCTTAAAGATGCGCCGCCTGTGGCGCCGCGGCCGTCAGGTTCCGGCGCGCGCCAGCAGCGCCACGACCGTCGCCGCGATGCCTTCCTTGCGTCCCAGGTAACCCAGGCCCTCATTGGTCTTGGCCTTGATATTGACCTCGGTCTCGGCCAGCCCGGTATCGGCCGCGATGTTCTTCACCATGGCCGGGGCGTGCGGCCCGATCTTCGGGGCCTGCGCGTGCAGGGTGGCGTCGATGTTGACGGGCGTCCAGCCCGCCTGGCGCACGCGGGCCATGGCTTCGCGCAGCAGCACGCGGCTGTCGGCGCCCTTGAAGGCCGGATCGGTGTCCGGGAAGTGCCGGCCGATATCGCCCAGGCCCGCCGCGCCCAGCAGCGCGTCGGTGATCGCATGCAGCAGCACGTCCGCATCGGAATGCCCCAGGAGGCCGTGGGTGTGGGGGATCGTGACCCCGCCGATGATCAGCGGCCGCCCCTCGACCAACGCATGCACGTCAAAGCCCTGCCCGACGCGGAAAGGAATGCTCATAGCCATTTTTCCATCAGTTCAAAATCGTCCGGCCATGTCACCTTGAAGTTGCGCATGGCCCCCGTGACCAGCAGCGGCGCGTAGCCGGCGGCCTCGATGGCCGAGGCCTCGTCGGTGACGGCGACGCCGTTCACGGACGCCGCGGTCAGCGCATCGCGCAGCACGCCCGCGCGGAACATCTGCGGTGTTTGCGCCAGCCACAGGCCGTTGCGGTCCAGCGTGCGTTCCACGCGTTCGTGGCCGCCCTTGACCGTGTCGGCCACCGGCAAGGCCAGCAGTCCCCCTACGGGGTCGGCCTGGCACGCGTCGATCAGCCGTCCCAGCGCCGCCGCAGGCAGGCCCGGACGCGCCGCGTCGTGCACCAGCACCCAGGTGTCGTCCGCAACGCCACTGTCGGCCAGCGCGCCCGCGACGGTATCGGCGCGCGTGGCGCCGCCGCAGGCGCGCCAGACGGTACGCGGCAGGCCGGCCAGCGCGGCATCCACCCAGCCGTCGCCCGGCGTCACCGCCACGCGCACCTGGGACACGCGCTCGTCCGCAAGCAGCGCGCAGACCGCGTGCCGCAGCATGGGCTGTCCGGACAGTGGACGATACTGCTTGGGAACGGCTTCGTGCCCGGGCCGGCTGGCGCGGGCGCCGACGCCGGCGGCGGGCACGATCGCAATGATTGAGTCAGACATGGTGCGGTGATTTTATAATCTTCCGCTTGATGTCCGCTTCCAGTCTGATGCCCGCCCCTTCCGCCTCCGCCCCAGCAGCGCCTACCGTCCCCGCCACGGCTTCCACCCTGTCCGCGCTGAAGCCCGGCACGCGCTACGCGCAGCCCCGGCCGCCCGGATCGGGCGACGCCTGGCTGCTCGCGGATCTGGCGCGCCAGGCCGGCGGCCCGCTGGTCATCCTGACGGCCGAGCCCCTGGAAGCCCAGCGGCTGGCCGAAGAAATCCAGCTGTTCGCCCCGGGCTTGCGCGTGCGGCAGCTGCCCGACTGGGAAACGCTGCCCTACGACGCCTTCTCGCCGCACCAGGACCTGATCTCCGAACGCCTGCACACGCTGCACTCGCTGATGATGAAGTCGGTGGACGTGCTGACCGTGCCCATCACCACCGCGCTGTACCGCCTGGCCCCGCCGTCGTTCCTGGCCGCGTACACCTTCTCGTTCAAGCAGAAGGACAGGCTGAATGAAGCGGCCCTGCGCGCGCAACTCACCCTGGCCAACTACAACCACGTCACCCAGGTGACCTCGCCCGGCGAATTCTGCCTGCGCGGCGGGCTGATCGACCTGTTCCCCATGGGCTCGGTGGTGCCCTATCGCCTGGACCTGTTCGACGACGAGATCGAGACCATCCGCAGCTTCGACGTCGACACCCAGCGCAGCCTCTACCCCGTCCGCGAGGTCCAGCTGCTGCCCGGCCGCGAATTCCCCATGGACGAGGACTCGCGCAACCGGTTCCGCGCGCGCTTTCGCGAGGTCTTCGAAGGCGACCCCTCGCGTGCGCTGCCCTACAAGGACATCGGCAACGGCATCCCGTTTGCCGGCGTCGAGTACTACCTGCCGCTGTTCTTCGAAGAAACCGCCACCTTGTTCGACTACGTGGCCGAAGGCACGGTCATGGTCACCGTCGGCGACATCGACGATGCCATCCAGCGCTTCAACCAGGACACTTCCAGCCGCTATGGCTTCCTGAAGAGCGACCGCGAGCGCCCGGTCCTGCCGCCTTCCGCCCTGTTCCTGGACACCGAATCGCTGTATGCCCGGCTGAAGGACTTCCGCCGCCTTGCGCTGGCCGCCGGCCAGCCCCACCCTGACTTCCGCGCCGCGCCGGACGTCAGCGTGGCCCGGCGTTCGGAAGATCCCATCGCCAAGCTGCGCGCGCTGGTGCAGACGCGCCAGACCCGCGTGCTGTTGTGCGCCGATTCGGCCGGCCGCCGCGAAACCCTGGTGCAGATGCTGAACGAGTTCGGCGTCACCCCCGACGCCCAGCCGGACACCATCGAGGCCTTCCTGGCCTCCGACGCGCATTTCGGCATCGTCGCGTCGGCGCTGGGCATCGGCTTCGAGCTCCCCGGCGCCAACCTGGCCTTCCTGACCGAAAACGACCTGTACCCCGGCCTTGCCGGAACCGGCCGGCGCGGCAAGCGCGACCAGGAGCGCGCCAGCAACGTCGAAGCCATGGTGCGCGACCTGTCCGAACTGCGCGCCGGCGACCCCGTCGTTCATGCGCAGCACGGCATCGGGCGCTACCACGGCCTGGTCAACATGGACATGGGCGAAGGCGAAATGGAGTTCCTCCATCTCGAATACGCCAACGGCAGCACGCTTTACGTGCCCGTGTCGCAACTGCACGTGATCGCCCGCTACAGCGGCGCCGATCCGGAAGCCGCGCCGCTGCACCAGCTGGGCTCCGGCCAGTGGGACAAGGCCCGCCGCAAGGCAGCCAAGCAGGTCCGCGACACCGCCGCCGAACTCCTTGCGCTGTATGCGCAGCGCGCCGCGCGCGAAGGTTTCGCCTTCAACCTGCCGCTGAACGACTACGAGGCGTTCGCGGAAGGTTTCGGCTTCGAGGAAACCGTCGACCAGGCCGCCGCCATCGAAGCCGTGATCGGCGACATGACCTCGGGCCGCCCCATGGACCGCCTGGTCTGCGGCGACGTGGGCTTCGGCAAGACCGAAGTGGCGCTGCGCGCGGCCTTTTTGGCCGTGGCCAACGGCAAGCAGGTCGCGCTGCTGTGCCCCACCACGCTGCTCGCCGAGCAGCACGCGCAGACCTTCTCCGACCGCTTCGCGGACTGGCCCGTGCGCGTGGTGGAACTGTCGCGCTTCCGTTCTGCCAAGGAAGTTTCCGCCGCCATCGAAGGCATCAACGACGGCCGGGTCGACATCGTCATCGGCACCCACAAGATCCTGTCCAAGGACGTAAAGTTCAAGCGCCTGGGCCTGGTGATCATCGACGAAGAACACCGCTTCGGCGTGCGCCAGAAAGAGGCCCTCAAGGCGCTGCGCGCCGAAGTTGACGTCCTGACGCTGACCGCCACCCCCATCCCGCGCACGCTGGGCATGTCGCTGGAAGGCATCCGCGACTTCTCCGTCATCGCCACGGCGCCGCAGAAGCGCCTGGCCATCAAGACCTTCGTGCGGCGCGAGGACGGCAGCACCCTGCGCGAGGCCCTGCTGCGCGAACTCAAGCGCGGCGGCCAGTGCTACTTCCTGCACAACGAAGTCGAAACCATCCACAACCGCCGCGCCCGCCTGGAAGAACTGGTGCCCGAGGCGCGGATCGCCGTGGCGCACGGCCAGATGCCGGAGCGGGAACTGGAACAGGTGATGAAGGGGTTCTACCAGCAGCGCTACAACGTGCTGCTGTGCACCACCATCATCGAGACCGGCATCGACGTGCCCAGCGCCAACACCATCGTGATCCACCGCGCGGACCGCTTCGGGCTGGCCCAGCTGCACCAGCTGCGCGGGCGCGTCGGCCGTTCGCATCACCAGGCCTACGCCTACCTGCTGACGCCGGGCGAGGACGCCATCACCAGCAACGCCAAGAAGCGCCTCGAGGCCATCCAGGCCATGGAAGAGCTCGGCTCGGGCTTCTACCTGGCCATGCACGACCTGGAGATCCGCGGCACCGGCGAGGTGCTGGGCGATTCCCAGTCGGGCAACATCCAGGAAGTCGGCTTCTCGATGTACAACGAGATGCTGAACGAAGCCGTGCGTGCGCTGCGCGCCGGCGAGGAGCCCGACCTGGACGCGCCCTTCAACCTGGCGTGCGAAGTCAACCTGCATGCCCCCGCCCTGCTGCCGTCCGACTATTGCGCCGACGTGCATGCGCGCCTGGCCATCTACAAGCGGCTGGCGCACGCCGCCGACGAAGACGACCTGATCCACATCCAGGAAGAACTGATCGACCGTTTCGGCAAACTGCCCGAGGCGGCGCAGACGCTGCTGGCCACGCATCGCCTGCGCCTGGCGGCCCAGCCGCTGGGCATCGTCAAGATCGACGCCAGCGAAACCCAGGCCCTGCTGCAGTTCGGCCCCAAGACCTCGGTCGACCCCGGCAAGATCATCGAACTCGTGCAGCGGCAGCGCCACATCAAGCTGGCGGGACAGGATAAATTGCGGGTCGAGATCAAGGCGCCGCAGGTGCCTGCCCGCGCCGACGCCGTGCGTGCCGTCCTGCGCGCCCTGAAGTAATCCACGCCACCCTTTCCCCGACTCCCATGACTACCCACAACCTCGTCGTCCAATCTCCCGGCCTCGCCATCGAACACGCGGAACAGCTGGCCGCGCTGGCCCAGGCCCAGGGCGTGGCGCGCATCAGCAACACCGCCGCCCGCCTGCTCGACGTGCAGCATGACGCCGACACGCGCGCTGAGGTCGTCGCGTGGGCCGACGCCCGCGGCGTCGACGCCGCATTCGTGCCCGCCGGCCTGAAACTGTCGGGCTGCAAGGTGCTGGCCATGGACATGGACTCCACCCTGATCAACATCGAATGCATCGATGAGATCGCGGGCGTGGTCGGCGTCAAAGACAAGGTGTCCGAAATCACCGAAGCCGCCATGCGCGGCGAGATCAAGGATTTCGCGGAAAGCCTGCGCCGCCGGGTCGCCCTGCTCAAGGGCGCGCCCGCCAGCGCGCTGGAGCAGGTCTACGAGGACAAGCTGCGCCTGAATCCGGGCGCCGAACGCCTGATCACCACCGCGCAGTCCGCCGGCATCAAGGTGCTGCTGGTCTCGGGCGGCTTCACTTTCTTCACGGAACGGCTGCGCGAGCGCCTGGGCCTGGACAGCGCGCACGCCAATACGCTGGAAATCGAAGGCGGCGTGCTGACCGGCCGCGTTTTGGGCGACATCCTGGACGCCGACGCCAAAGCTGCCCACCTGCGCGAGTTCGCCCGCACGCATGGGGCCGAAACCCACCAGATCATCGCCATGGGCGACGGCGCCAACGACCTGAAGATGCTGGCCGCCGCGGGCTTTCCGGTGGCCTATCACGCCAAGCCGCTGGTTCGCCAGCAGACGCGCTACGCGCTGAACGTGTCGGGTCTGGACGGCGTGCTGAACTGGTTCGAAAGCTGATCCCGGCCCCGCCCCGCGTCATCCCATATGAAAAAGCCACCTTCCGGTGGCTTTTTCATGCTTGGTACCGAACGCTTAGTACCGCACCCGCAGGGACAGCAGCGCCGCCCGGCCCTGGCCCAGCGCCGCATAGTGCGCCGCATAGGCCTTGGAGTAGTACGTTTCGTCGAAGATGTTCAGCACGTTCAACTGCGCCGAGAAGTGCTCGTTGAACTCATAGGCCGCCATCGCATCGAAGCGCCAGTACGACGGGACCCAGCGCGCCTTCGGCGTGCCGTTGGCGTTCTTGGTGGCATCCGAATTGCCGTACACCTTGTCCACGTAGTAGGCGCCGCCGCCGATCGTCAGCTTGGGGATGACCTTGTAGGTGGTCCACAGGCTGAAGGCGTTGCGCGGGGTGTTGGGCAGGTCCTGGCCGACGGCGCCGCTGTTGTAGGCGCCCTTGGTCATTTCGCTGTCCATGAAGGTGTAGCCGCCGAACACGTTCCACTTGGGCGTGATGGCGCCCGAGAAGCCCAGTTCGATGCCGCGCACCTTGGCTTCGCCCACCTGGGCGGTTTCGTTCGCCGAAATCGCCACGCTGGTGTTCTTGCGCACGTCATGGAAGGCGGCGGCCGACAGCGTCAGCTTGTCGTCCAGCACATCCCACTTGGTGCCCAATTCGACCGTGCGGCTCTTTTCCGGCTCCAGCGTCTGGTTCGTGACGGTGACCGCGTCGCTGACCGCGCTGCCGGCAACGGCCGACGGCGTGGAGGACGTGCCGTAGGTGGCATAGATCGTGCCGTTGGGCAGCGGCTTGTAGGCCAGGCCGATCTGGTAGTTGAACAGATTGTCCTCGCGCTTGGCCGAGGCAGTCGCGGGAACGCTGGTCAGGTTGGTGGCGCTGGTGCGGTAGTTGTCCCACCGGCCGCCCAGGCTGGCCTGCCATTGCTCGTTCAGCTTGATCGTGTCGAAGGCGTAGACCGCCACCGTGTCGGTGTTGTAGCGGGCCGGATTGTCGTTGCGGCGCAGCGTGCCCGTGTAGTCGGTGTGGGGATCCGGGTCCCACAGCGAAGCGCACACCACCGACAGGCGCGTGCAAGTCGTGCTGGTCGGCACGCCCGACTGGGTGTAGCCGTCCTTGTCCTGCTTGATATTGCTGTATTCGAAGCCCAGGTCGAACGAGTGCTTCAGGCTGCCGGTTTCGAATTCGCCCGTCAGGTCCGTCTGGTTGGCAAAGGTCTTGGTGACGTAGTAGCCCGACTTGAGCGCGCGATAGACCAGGCCATTGGGGATGTTGCCCTTGCTGTCGTCCGGGTTCGTCGCGGCGAAATCGGTCGTGCCGCGGCCGTAGCGCATGACGTTGCGCAGTTGCAGCTTGTCGGAAAAATCGTGCTGGAAGTCGACGGTGGCGACATCGTCGCGCGTCTTCATGAAGTCCCGGCCCGTCAGGCCGTAGAACGCCTTGCGGCTCACGCCCTTCGTCTCCGTCACCGGCTGGCCCGTCGCCGGGTCATACGGGATCGAGTAGTCGGGCATGCTGTCGTCTTGGTAGTGGTAGTAGCTGAGCGTGATGCGCGTCGGCGTGCCCACCCCCAGCGTCAGCGACGGCGCCACGCCCCAGCGTTCGAAGTCCACGGCATTGTCGCGGCCGGGGACGTCGCCCTTGTTGCCCATCACGTTCAGACGGAACGCCGCCTTGTCGGCCAGTCGCCAGTTGCTGTCGATGGTGGCGCGGTAGTTGTTGTCCGTGCCGATCTGCGCGGTGGCTTCAGTAAAGTCCGTGGGCTTCGGGGTTTTGCTGACCATGTTGATGCTGCCGCCCGCGCCGCCGCGGCCCGCATACACCGAGTCCGGCCCCTTGATGATTTCAACCTGCTCCAGGTTGAAGGTATCGCGAACCTGGGTGCTCGAATCGCGGATGCCGTCCAGGAAAATGCTGCCGGCCGAGTTCTGGCCGCGGATGATCGGCAGGTCGCCGCCGGGACGGCCGCCTTCGCCGGCGCCGAACGTGATGCCCGGCGAGTTGCGCAGCACGTCCTGCAGCGACGATGCGGCCTGGTCCTGGATCACCTGGCGCGGCACGACCTGCACCGTGCGCGGCGTGTCCAGCAGGGGCGCGGTCATCTTGGGCGACTGCGCGGTGGACGTCTGGTAGGAAGACCCTTCGCCTTCCACGCGGACGGGAGACAGCTGCGTCACGCCCGAGTCGGCGGATTGGGCGGCGGCATAGGGAGTAATGAACAACGCAGGCGCGGCAATGGCGGCGGCGAGCGAGGTGGTGAGCGTATTCAGCGAATACGAATCTTGGGGCTTCAAACCAGCTTCTCCAGAATGTGAATAGCAACGATTCTTGTTTTTTTCGGCGTTTGCGATTCTGAACTCGGCGGCTGAATGAAACCTGAAAGATTTGATCCTGCTCATCTAAAAGATGAAAAAACAACACTGTGGGGCGAACTTTCGACGCATTTCCAGCCCGCCGTTTTAGGGGGCGGATCGCGCAGCCTCGAACGCGCTGCACGCGCGGGCAGGCACACAGATTCTGAACGGCTGAGGCCGCGGCGGCGCACCGCATGAACGCGCCACGACCCGTCCGTGCCCCCACCGGCCAGAGGCTCCAGAACGCGCCACAAGCCGCCAGGAAAAACATCCACCCCAATCCATGCGCCCATGAAAAAACGCCCCAGGCGGGGCGTTTTTGGGGCTTGGCGCGCCGTTATGTGCGCAAGCGAGGGTGCCGTTTGAACAGATACCGGTAGACGAACCCCGGATAGGCCAGCACCAGATACAGGCTGAGGGTGATGGCGTAGAACTCCCAGGTCTGGGCGAAGCGATTGCCCAGCGTGGATTCGAACGCAAATCCCAGCGCGCCGACGATCGCGTAGAACACCAGCACTTCGACCAGGCGCATCCAGAACGGCTTGACCGCCACCGCACCGCCCTGTTTCCAGGGCAGGACGGCGAAAACGCGTTCGGTCAGGAAGGGAAGATTCGCGCTGACGAGCGCCAGCGCGATCAACAGCCATACCGCCAGCGTCTGGTTCATGGCTGCTATCCGTCCCTTAGAGGCTCAGCGAGGAGCGGATGGCCTGGACGCACAGGGCCATCAGGCCGCCGGGCAAGAGGCCCAGGACCAGGATCATGGCGCCGTTGATCGACAGGACGCCGCGCTGGCCGCAAGTGGCGACCATCGGCGTCGCGTCAGCCGCCGGCTCGTCGAAGTAGACGACCTTGACTACGCGCAGGTAGTAGAACGCGCCAATCAGCGAGAACAGCACCGCGACCACGGCCAGCGCGACGTGGCCGGCGCTGATCAGGGCCTGGAGCACGGCCAGCTTTGCGTAGAAGCCCACCAGCGGCGGAATGCCGGCCAGCGAGAACATCAGCAGCAGCACGATGGCGGCATGCCACGGGCTGCGGCGGTTCAGGCCCTTCAGGTCGTCGATGTGCTCGCACTCGAAGCCCTGGCGCGACAGCAGCAGCACGATGCCGAAGCTGGCCAGCGTGGTCAGCACGTAGGTCAGCATGTAGAACAGCGACGCGCCGTAGGCGGCCGACGACAGTTCCGGCTTGCCCGCGACCGAACCGGACATCAGGCCCAGGAGCACGAAGCCCATGTGCGAGATCGTCGAGTAGGCCAGCATGCGCTTGAAGTTGGTCTGGGCGATGGCGGTCAGGTTGCCGATGGCCAGCGACAGAACCGCCAGGATCATCAGCATCGGCTGCCAGTCGGCGGCCAGGCCGTGCAGGCTGTCGACCAGCAGGCGCAGCGTGATCGCGAAGGCGGCCAGCTTGGGCGCGCCGCCCAGGATCAGCGTGACGGCGGTCGGCGAACCCTGGTAGACGTCAGGCACCCACATGTGGAACGGAACCGCGCCCAGCTTGAACGCCAGGCCGGACACCAGGAACACGATGCCGAACACCAGCGCCAGCTTCTCGGCCTTGCCGGCGGCGATGACCTTGGACACTTCGCCCAGGTCCAGGTGACCCGTGGCGCCGTAGATCATGGACATGCCGTACAGCAGGAAACCCGAAGCCAGAGCGCCCAGCACGAAGTACTTCATGGCCGCTTCGGTCGCCACGACGTTGTCGCGGCGCAGGGCGATCAGGGCGTACAGCGCCAGGGACATCAGTTCCAGGCCGAGGTAGATGGAGATCAGGTTCCCGGAGGAAATCATGACCATCTGGCCCAGCAGCGCGAACAGCGTCAGGACGTACAGTTCTCCGCCCTTGACCATGTCGCGCACCTGCGCATAGACCCGGCCGTAGATCAGCGTCACCGCGACCGCCACGTAGGAGGCGATCTTCAGCAGATGCGACAGCTCGTCCGTGACGTACAGGCCGTTGAAGGTCGAGCCCGCCACGCCGTTCTTCCACTGCACGGCGGACACGACGGTCAGCACGCCCAGGGCAAGCATGGTCAGCAGGAACGTCGGCTTGCGCTCGGGGTGATTGCTGACCGCGTCGATGAGCAGGATAGCCAGGCCGAAAACCAGCAGGAGGATTTCCGGTGTCGCCAGGGCGAAATCGATTTGGGATTGCATCATTGTCTTGTCTTACAGTTTCGAGACGGCAACGTGTTGCAGCAGGGCCTCGACCGACACGTGCATCACGTCGGTAAAGGGCTTGGGATAGATCCCCATGTACAACACGGCGATCGCCATCACGCCAAGAATCACGAATTCGCGGCGATTGATATCGGTCAGCTCGCGCACGTGGTCATTGGCGACGTCGCCCAGCACCACGCGCTTGACCATCCACAGCGAGTACGCGGCGCCCAGGATCAGGGCGGTAGCCGCCAGGAGGCCGATCCAGAAGTTGTGCTGGACCGCGCCCATGATCACCATGAATTCGCCGACGAAACCGCTGGTGGCCGGCAGGCCGCTGTTGGCCATCGAGAACAGGATGAAGAAAGTGGCAAAGCGCGGCATCACGTTGACCACGCCGCCGTAGTCGGCGATGCGGCGCGAATGCATGCGGTCGTAGAGCACGCCGATACACATGAACATGGCGCCCGACACGAAACCGTGCGAGATCATCTGCACGATGGCGCCTTCGACGCCGGCCGTATTGAAGATGAAGAAGCCCAGCGTGACGAAGCCCATGTGGGCGACGGACGAATAGGCCACCAGCTTCTTCATGTCATCCTGCACGATCGCGACCAGGCCGATGTAGATCACGGCGATCAGCGACAGCGTGATCATCATGCCGGCGAGGCTATGCGAGGCATCGGGAGCGATCGGCAGCGAAAAGCGCAGGAAACCGTAGGCGCCCAGCTTCAGCATGATCGCGGCCAGCACGATGGAGCCGCCCGTGGGCGCTTCAACGTGGGCATCCGGCAACCACGTGTGGACGGGCCACATCGGCACCTTGACCGCGAAGGCCGCCAGCAGCGCCACGAAGATCAGGATCTGCGGGGTATAGCCCAGCTTGGTCTGCTGCCACGTCAGGATGTCGAACGAACCGCCCGAGGCATTCCAGAGGTAGACGAACGCCACCAGCGTCAGGAGCGAACCCATCAGCGTGTACAGGAAGAACTTGAATGCCGCATAGACGCGGTTCGCGCCGCCCCAGACGCCGATGATGATGTACATCGGGATCAGCGTGGCTTCGAAGAACACGTAGAACAGCATGCCGTCCAGCGCGCAGAACACGCCCACCATCAGACCCGACAGGATCAGGAAGGCAGCCATGTATTGCGCGACGCGGCTGGTGATGACTTCCCAGCCGGCCAGCACCACGATGATCGTGATGAAGGCCGTCAGGAGCACGAACCACATCGAGATGCCGTCGATGCCCAGGTGGTAATTGACGTTGAAGGCCTCGATCCAGGAGGTCTTCTCCACGAACTGCATGGCGGCCGTGGAGGAGTCGAAACCCGTGTAGAGCGGAATCGTGACCAGGAAACCGGCGATAGCGCCGACGAGCGACAGGCCGCGCGTCAGGCCGGGACGGTCGTCACGGCCCACCGCCAGCACCAGCAGGCCGAATACGATCGGGACAAAGATCGCAAGCGTGAGCCAGGGAAAAGTGTTGGATGCCATCTCGCTTGCCATCATTGGGGAATCAGCACAAAGAAAGTCACCAGCGCCATGACGCCGATGATCATTGCGAACGCGTAGTGATAGATGAAGCCGGACTGGAGGTGGCGGCTGATGGCTGCCACCCAGCCCACGACGCGGGCGCTACCGTTGATCAGGATGCCATCGATGATGCCGCGGTCGCCGGTCTGCCACAGGCCGCGACCCAGGCAGCGCAAGCCGCGCGCGATGACCTGCTCGTTGACCCAATCCACGTAGTACTTGTTCTCGAGCACCTTGTTCACGCCCGACAGGCTGGACTTGATGGCGGCCGGAACCTTGGGATTGATCAGGTAGCAGTACCAGGAGATGACGGCGCCGGCCACGACCAGCCAGAACGGCAGGGTCTGGAAGGCATGCAGGCCGTAGGCGACCCAGCCGTGCCACTCTTCGCTCAGCACGTGCATGGCGGGATGCTGCAGCGGCAGCACCTTGATAACGCCGTCGAAGAACTTGCCGAACACCATCGGGTCGACTGCCCAGGCGCCGATCATCACCGACGGGATCGCCAGCAGGATCAGCGGCAGCGTGACCACCCAGGGCGACTCATGCGGCTTGCCGCCATGATGGCCGTGGCCGTGGTCGTCGTGGCCATGGTCGTCGTGGCCGTGCGCGTCATGGCCGTGGCCGTGATCGCTGGTGTCGAAGCGTTCCTTGCCATGGAAGACCAGGAAGTACACGCGGAACGAGTACAGCGAGGTCACGAACACGCCGATCAGCACGGCGTAGTAGGCAAAGCTGGCGCCCCACACGTTGGCATGGCCGGCGGCTTCGATGATGTTTTCCTTCGAGTAGAAACCCGAGAAGAACGGCGTGCCGACCAGCGCCAGCGTGCCCAGCAGGAAGGTGATCCAGGTGATGGGCATGTACTTGCGCAGGCCGCCCATGTTGCGGATGTCCTGGTCGTGGTGCATGCCGATGATGACCGAGCCGGCGCCCAGGAACAGCAGCGCCTTGAAGAACGCGTGGGTCATCAGGTGGAAAATCGCCACCGAGTAGGCCGACGCGCCCAGCGCCACGGTCATGTAGCCCAGCTGCGACAGCGTGGAATACGCGACGACGCGCTTGATGTCGTTCTGGATGATGCCCAAGATGCCCAGGAACAGCGCGCCGATGGCGCCGATCACGATGATGAACGACAGCGCCGTGTCCGACAGTTCGAACAGCGGCGAGAAGCGCGCGACCATGAAGATGCCGGCCGTCACCATGGTGGCGGCGTGGATCAGCGCGGAGATCGGGGTCGGGCCTTCCATCGAGTCGGGCAGCCAGGCGTGCAGCGGAACCTGGGCCGATTTGCCCATGGCGCCGATGAACAGGCAGATGCAGGCCACCGTCAGCAGCATCCAGTCCGAACCGGGCAGCGTCATCGCGGCCAGCTTGTCGGCCTGCGCGAAGACTTCACCGTAGTGCATCGTGCCGGCGTAGGCGAACAGCAGGCCGATGCCCAGCACGAAACCGAAGTCGCCGACGCGGTTGATCAGGAACGCCTTCATGTTGGCGAAAATCGCCGTGGGACGGGTGTACCAGAAGCCGATCAGCAGGTACGACACCAGGCCCACCGCTTCCCAGCCGAAGAACAGCTGCACCATGTTGTTCGACATCACCAGCATCAGCATGGAGAACGTGAACAGCGAGATGTACGAGAAGAAGCGCTGGTAGCCGGGATCGTCAGCCATGTAGCCGATGGTGTAGATGTGCACCATCAGCGACACGAAGGTCACCACGACCATCATCATGGCCGACAGCGGATCGATCAGGAAGCCGATTTCCAGCTTGGTCTGGCCGATCAGGCTCCAGGTGTAGACCGCGCCGTCGAAGCGCAGGCCGTTCAGCACGTCGGCCAGCACCACCACCGAACCGATGGTGGAGATGAGCACGCCCAGAATCGTGATGGCATGCGAGGCGCGGCGGCCGATGGGCCGGCCGAGGAAGCCGGTGCCGAAGAGGCCCGCGAGAATTGCTCCGGCCAGCGGAGCCAGCGCGATGAGCAGGTAGAGATTGGGTGAGCTAGACATTTTCTTCCAATACCCCGTCAGCCCTTCAGGCGATCGAGTTCGTCAACGTTGATCGTGTTCAGGTTGCGGAACAGCAGCACCAGGATGGCCAGGCCGATCGCCGCTTCGGCGGCGGCCACGGTCAGGATGAAGAACACGAACACCTGGCCGGCGGTGTCGCCGAACCAGCTGGAGAACGCCACGAAGTTCATGTTGACGGCCAGGAGCACGAGCTCGATGGACATCAGGAGAATGATCAGGTTGCGGCGGTTCAGGAAGATGCCGAAGATCCCGATGGCGAACAGGATCGCCCCGAGGATCAGATAGTGGGCCAGCGTCAGCGTCATTCTTTTTCTCCTTGGGGCGCGGCAACGCCGTTCGAAGCGTCACGCTTGGCCTGGGCACGCTCGCTCTGGGCGGGCATGTTCACCATGCGGAAGCGGTCCTTCGAGCGCACGCGGACAGCGGCGACCGGGTCGTTGTACTTCACGTCGCGGCGGCGGCGCAGGGTCAGCGCGATCGCGGCGACCATGCCGACCAGCAGCAGCGCGGCGCCGACTTCAACGGCGTAGATGTACTGCGTGTACATCGCCTCGCCCAGCGCGCGGGCGTTGTTGTAGTCGCTGGGCAGTTGCGCCTGCGGGCCCGAGCCGTACCAGATGGAGCCCAGCACGAAGGACACTTCCAGCACCAGCACCAGACCGATCACCAGGCCCAGGGGCAGGTAGGTCTTCATGCCTTGCCGCAGCGTATCCATGCGGATGTCGAGCATCATCACGACGAACAGGAAGAGCACCATCACGGCGCCCACGTACACCAGCACCAGGAGCAGCGCGAGGAATTCGGCGCCCAGCAGCATCCACAGCATGGCCGCGTTGGCGAAGGCCAGGATCAGGTGCAGGACTGCAGTGACCGCGCTGCGCGCGGTGATCACGCGGAAGGCCGCGATCACCAGCACGGCGGCCAGTATGTAGAAAAGGACAGTGGTAAAAGTCATGGATCAGACCCTGGGCTTCAACGGTAAGGAGCGTCTTCGGCCCGGCGACGGGCGATGTCGGCTTCGTAGCGGTCGCCCACGGCGAGCAGCATGTCTTTGGTGAAATACAGGTCGCCGCGCTTTTCGCCGTGGTATTCGTGGATGTGCGTTTCCACGATGGAGTCCACGGGGCAGCTTTCCTCACAGAAGCCGCAGAAAATGCACTTGGTGAGATCGATGTCGTAGCGCGTGGTGCGGCGGGTGCCGTCGTCGCGCTGGTCCGACTCGATGGTGATCGCCAGCGCCGGGCACACGGCTTCGCACAGCTTGCACGCGATGCAGCGCTCTTCCCCGTTGGGGTAGCGGCGCAACGCGTGCAGGCCGCGGAAACGCGGCGACGCAGGGGTCTTTTCCTGGGGGTAGCGCAAGGTGACCTTGCGCTTGAAGAAATACTTGCCCGTCAGGCGCATGCCCTTGAGCAACTCGGTCAGCATCAGACTGCCGAAGAAATCCTTGATCGCTTCCATATCCTGCCTCTGCTTGGCGGCTTAGCGCCAAATGTTCCAGGGCGTCTGCATCCAGATCGCCACCACGACCAGCCAAACGCCGGTCAGCGGGATGAAGATTTTCCAACCCAAGCGCATGATCTGGTCGTAGCGGTAGCGCGGGAACGAGGCCCGGAACCACACGAACAACGAGACCACGACGAACGTCTTGAGACCCAGCCAGATCCAACCCGGAATCCAGGTCAGCGGCGCGATATCGATCGGGGAAGCCCAGCCGCCCAGGAACATGATCGAGGCCATGCAGGACAGCAGGATCATGTTGGCGTATTCGCCCAGGAAGAACAGCGCGAACGCCATGCCCGAGTATTCGACCATGTGGCCGGCCACGATTTCCGATTCGCCTTCCACCACGTCGAAGGGGTGGCGGTTGGTTTCGGCGACGGCCGAGATCACGTAGATCACGAACAGCGGCAAGAGCGGCAGCCAGTTCCAGGACATGAACGTCAGGCCCTTGTCGGCAAACCAGCCGCGGTTCTGCACGTTCACGATTTCGGACATGTTCAGGCTGCCGGACACCAGCAGCACAGTCACCAGCACGAAACCGATGGCCAGTTCATACGACAGCATCTGGGCCGAGGCGCGCAGCGCGCCCAGGAACGCGTACTTGGAGTTCGATGCCCAGCCGGCGACGATCACGCCGTACACGCCGATGGACGTGATGGCCATGATGTACAGCAGGCCGGCGTTGACGTTGGCCAGGACGACGTCCGGACCGAACGGCACGACCGCCCAGGCGGCCAGCGCGGGCATCAGCGTGACCACCGGGGCCACGATGAACAGCACCTTGTTGGCCTGGCTCGGGACGACGACTTCCTTGGTCAGCAGCTTGAACACGTCGGCAAACGGCTGCAGCAGCCCCTTGAAGCCGACGCGGTTCGGGCCCATGCGCACGTGCATGGCGCCGATCATCTTGCGTTCCCAGTACGTCAGGTAGGCCACGCACAGGATGATGGGCACGGCGATGATGACGATCTTGATGAGAGTCCAGAGGACCATCCAGACCGTCGGGCCCAGCAATGCCTGACCGTGGCTTTCAAGAACATTGAGCCATTCCATCAGGCACGCTCCACGCTGATTTCACCGAATGCGCCACCCAGGGCCGCGGTAGTTTCAAAGGCTGCGGAAATGCGCACGGCGCGATCGGCCACGGCATCATCCTGCACGGTTTCCAGTTCGACGGCGCCCTGCCCGCCCGACACGCGCACCTTGACGCCGGCCGTCAGGCCCAGGCTGGTGAGCGTGCGGCCGTTCATGGCGGCGGTGGGCTTCTTGGAGGCCGGCGAGTCCTGCAGCGGTTCCGAACGGCGCACCATGGCGTCGGTGCGGTAGATCGGCACGTCGGCGACGCGCTCCAGGCCGGTAGCGGCCTGGCCCAGGCCCAGCGGGGCCTTGATGTCGTTGGACAGGCGGCCTTCGATGCCGCCGGCCAGGACGGCGTCGCGCACGGATTCGGAGGTTTCGTCGTCGAAACCGGCCAGGTGCAGGACGTTGCCCAGCACGCGCAGGACCTTCCAGCCCGGACGGGTCTGGCCGAACGGCGTGACCGTGCCCTTGAAGCTCTGGGCCAGGCCCTGAGCGTTGACGAAGGTGCCCGAGGTTTCGGTGAACGGCGACACGGGCAGCATGACGTCGGCCCATTCGGCGGCGGCCGAACGGTAAGGCGTGAGCGCCACGGCGAACTGCGCGCCACGCAGCGCGGCGATCGCCTGCTGGCCGTTGTCGGCGTCCAGCAGCGGCTCGGCGTGCAGGACCACATAGGCCTTGAGCGGCTCGGCCAGCATCGCGGCGGCGGTCTTGCCGCCCTTGCCCGGGACGGCGCCGGCCAGGTAGCCGCCGACGGTGTTGCCGCCGGAGGTCAGGAAGCCGAACTTGCCGCCGGCCAGATCGGCCAGGGCGCGGCCGTTGGCGGCCAGCGTCGACGCCTGGGCGCTGGCGACTGCCAGGTTGCCCATCAGCACGGCGGTATTCGCGCCCGAAGCCAGGCTGGCGGCGATGAGCTTGGCGTTTTCGCCCGGGGTGACCGAGGCGAATTCAGCCGGCACGGCCTGTTCCTTGGCTTGCGCCAGGGCGGCCGCCACTTCGGCCAGCGCGCGGGCCAGCTCGGAAGGCGCCACGGTGATGCGCGCGGTCACGGGCATCAGGGGATCGTCGGCGGCGCTGTCGACCATCAGGATCTGCGTGCCGCGCTTGGCGGCCTGGCGCAGGCGCTGGGCCATCAGCGGGTGGTCCTTGCGCAGGAACGAGCCCACGACCAGGACGCGGTCCAGGTTGTCGAGTTCGGCGATTGGCATGCCCAGCCACGGCGCGCCGGCCAGCGAGGCGTCGAAGGCCGGGTCGGTCTGGCGCAGGCGGAAGTCGATGTTCTCGGAACCCAGCGCGCGGACCAGGCGGCCCAGCAGCGCGTATTCTTCGGTGGTGGCGTATTCGGACGCCAGGGCGCCGATCTGGCCGGCGCCGAAGCTGTCGCGAACGCGCGAAAGGCCCTGGGCAACGGCTTGCAGCGCGTCAGCCCAGGAGGCTTCCTGCCACTTGCCGTCGGTGCCCTTGATCATCGGGGCGGACAGGCGGTCTTCGCTGTTCAGGCCTTCGTACGAGAAACGGTCGCGGTCGCTGATCCAGCATTCGTTGACGGCTTCGTCTTCGAACGGAACCACGCGCATGACGCGGTCGCCCTTGACCTGGACAACCAGGTTGGCGCCCAGGCTGTCGTGCGGGCTGACCGAACGGCGGCGAGCCAGTTCCCAGGTACGCGCGCTGTAGCGGAAGGGCTTGGAGGTCAGCGCGCCCACCGGACAGATGTCGATCATGTTGCCCGACAGTTCGGACTCGATCGAGCGGCCCACGAAGGTGGTGATCTCGGAGTGTTCGCCACGGCCCAGCATGCCCAGTTCCATGACGCCGGCGATTTCCTGGCCGAAGCGCACGCAGCGGGTGCAGTGGATGCAGCGGCTCATTTCCTCGGCGGAAACCAGCGGACCCAGATCCTTGTGGAAGACGACGCGCTTTTCCTCTTGGTAACGCGAGGAAGAGCCGCCGTAGCCCACGGCCAGGTCCTGCAGCTGGCATTCGCCGCCCTGATCGCAGATCGGGCAGTCGAGGGGGTGATTGATGAGCAAGAATTCCATCACCGACTTCTGAGCGGCGCGAGCCTTCTCAGAGCAGGTGTGGACGACCATGCCGTTGGTCACGGGCGTGGCGCAGGCGGGCAGCGCCTTGGGCGCCTTTTCCACTTCAACCAGGCACATCCGGCAGTTGGCCGCGATGGACAGTTTCTTGTGGTAGCAGAAATGCGGCACGTAAAGCCCGACTTTCTGAGCGGCATGCATGACCATGCTGCCTTCGGGCACTTCGACCTTGTTGCCGTCGACGGTTAGTTCAACCATTGCTGTTCCTGAGACCTACAGATATTGCGGGACCACACAAGACTTGTGCTCGATGTGGTGCGCGAATTCGTCGCGAAAATGCTTGAGAAAGCCACGGACGGGCATGGCGGCGGCGTCACCCAGGGCGCAGATGGTGCGACCCATGATGTTGGCTGCCACGTTGTCCAGCAGTTCCAGATCTTCCGGACGGCCGTGACCGTTTTCGATGCGGTGCACCATGCGATAGAGCCAGCCGGTGCCTTCACGGCACGGCGTGCACTGGCCGCAGCTTTCCTCGAAATAGAAGTACGACAGCCGTTGCAGCGACTTCACCATGCAGCGCGTTTCGTCCATGACGATCACCGCGCCCGAACCCAGCATCGAGCCGGCCTTGGCGATGGAGTCATAGTCCATCGTGCATTCCATCATGATGTCGGCGGGCAGGACCGGGGCGCTGGATCCGCCAGGGATCACGGCCTTCAGCTTCTTGCCGCCGCGCATGCCGCCCGCCAGTTCCAGCAGGGTCGCGAACGGCGTGCCCAGCGGGATCTCGTAGTTGCCGGGACGCTCGACGTCGCCGGTGATCGAGAACAGCTTGGTGCCGCCGTTGTTCGGCTTGCCGACTTCGAGGTAGGCCTGGCCGCCATTGCGGATGATCCAGGGCACGGCCGCGAACGTTTCGGTGTTGTTGATGGTGGTGGGCTTGCCGTACAGGCCGAAGCTGGCCGGGAACGGCGGCTTGAAGCGCGGCTGGCCCTTCTTGCCTTCCAGCGACTCCAGCAGCGCGGTTTCTTCGCCGCAGATGTAGGCGCCGTAACCGTGGAACGCGTGCAGCTGGAAGCTGTAGTCGGAACCCAGGATGCGGTCGCCCAGGAAGCCGGCGGCGCGCGCCTCTTCCAGCGCTTCCTCGAAGCGCTCGTAGACTTCGAAGATTTCGCCGTGGATGTAGTTGTAGCCGACGCTGATGCCCATGGCGTAGGCCGCGATCGCCATGCCTTCAATCACGATGTGCGGATTGAAGCGCAGGATGTCGCGGTCCTTGAACGTGCCCGGTTCGCCTTCGTCGGAGTTGCAGACGAGGTACTTCTGGCCGGGGAAGGCGCGCGGCATGAAGCTCCACTTCAGGCCGGTGGGGAAACCTGCGCCGCCACGGCCGCGCAGACCCGATGCCTTGACTTCGGCGATCACGTCTTCCGGCTTCATGCCGGTGGTCAGGATTTTTTTCAGGGCTTCGTAGCCGCCGCGCTTGACGTATTCGGCCAGGCGCCAGTTGGCGCCGTCGACGTCGGCCATGATCTGCGGCTGGATGTGCCGGCCGTGCAGGCACATCGAGTTGGACAGGTCGTTCAGCGGGTTGGGATCCAGCCCCTGGGCGAACTGCTTGTACAGGTCGGGCGCGTTCATGCCGACTCTCCTTGCACCTTGAGGGCCGCGACCAGCGCGTCCAGCTTCTCGTCGGTCATGCGCACGCACATATGCTTGTTGTTCACGATCAGCACGGGGGAATCGCCGCAAGCGCCCATGCACTCGCCTTCGACCAGGGTGAACTGGCCGTCGTCGGTGGTCTGGCGGTAGTCGACCCCCAGCTTGCGCTTGAGGTATTCGCCGGCACGGTCGCCATCGCGCAAGGCACAGGGCAGGTTCGTGCAGACGGCGATCTTGTTCTTGCCGACGGGCTTGACGTCGAACATGTTGTAGAAGGTGGCGACTTCCTGGACCGCGATGGGCGGAACGCCAATGTAGTTGGCCACATCTTCGATGATTTCGGTAGCCAACCAGCCCTTCTCTTCTTGCGCGATGGCAAGCGAGGCCATGATGGCGGACTGCCGCTGGTCGGCCGGGAACTTCGCGAGTTCACGGTCGATTTTCTGGTAGGCCTGTTCGGAAAGCAGCATAGTTTGAATCCGGGTTATGCGGGCGTGCTCGTGACTGTCTGGGCGGATCAGCGATCGATTTCGCCGAAAACGATGTCCTGCGTACCAATGATGGTGACGGCGTCGGCGATCATGTGACCGCGCGACATTTCATCCAGCGATTGCAGGTGGACAAAGCCGGGGGCCCGAATCTTCAGGCGGTAAGGCTTGTTGGCGCCGTCGGACACCAGGTAGATGCCGAATTCGCCCTTCGGATGTTCCACCGAGGCGTAAGCCTCGCCCGGGGGCACGTGGAAGCCTTCGGTGAAGAGCTTGAAGTGATGGATCAGCTCTTCCATGTTGGTCTTCATGGCGGTGCGCGACGGCGGGGCGATCTTGTGGTTCTCGATCATGACCGGGCCGGGGTTGTTGCGCAGCCATTCCACGCACTGGCGGATGATGCGGTTGCTTTCTCGCATCTCGGCGATACGGACCAGGTAGCGGTCGTAGCAATCGCCGTTGACACCCACGGGGATGTCGAAATCGAGGAGGTCGTAGACTTCGTAGGGCTGCGTCTTGCGCAGGTCCCAGGCCACGCCCGAGCCGCGCAGCATCGGGCCCGTGAAGCCCAGCGCCTTGGCGCGATCGGGATCGACGACGCCGATGCCGACCAGGCGCTGTTTCCAGATGCGGTTGTCGGTGAGCAGCGTTTCGTACTCGTCGACGCAAGCCGGGAAGCGGTTGGTGAAGTCTTCGATGAAGTCCAGCAGCGAGCCCGAACGCGCGTCGTTCATGACGCGCATTTCCTTGTCGCCGCGGTACTTGCTGGTGTCACCGTACTGGGGCATCGTGTCCGGCAGGTCGCGGTAGACGCCGCCCGGACGGTAGTAGGCCGCGTGCATGCGGGCGCCCGAGACTGCTTCGTAGCAGTCCATCAGGTCTTCGCGTTCGCGGAAGGCGTACAGGAACACCGCCATGGCGCCCACGTCCAGCGCGTGCGAGCCCAGCGACATCAGGTGGTTCAGCAGACGAGTGATCTCGTCGAACATCACGCGGATGTATTGCGCGCGCAGCGGGGCTTCGACGCCCAGCAGCTTCTCGATGGCCATGACGTACGCGTGCTCGTTGCACATCATGGACACGTAGTCCAGGCGGTCCATGTAGGGCAGCGCCTGGATGTAGGTCTTGTGCTCGGCCAGCTTTTCGGTGGCGCGGTGCAACAGGCCGATGTGCGGATCGGCGCGCTGGATCACTTCGCCGTCAAGCTCCAGCACCAGGCGCAGCACGCCGTGGGCGGCCGGGTGTTGAGGACCGAAGTTCAGGGTGTAGTTCTTGATGTCTGCCATGATTCAACGCCCCATGCCGTAGGTGTCTTCGCGCACCACGCGCGGGGTGATCTCGCGCGGATCGATCGTGACCGGCTGGTAAATGACGCGCCGTTGCTCGGGGTCGTAGCGCATTTCGACGGTGCCCGACAGCGGGAAGTCCTTGCGGAACGGATGCCCGATGAAACCGTAGTCGGTCAGGATGCGGCGCAGGTCCGGGTGGCCTTCGAAGACAATGCCGTACAGGTCGAAGGCTTCGCGCTCGAACCAACCCACGGCCGGCCAGCATTCCATGAGCGAGGACACGATCGGGAATTCGTCGTCGGCGGCCCAGGTGCGCACGCGCAGGCGCCAGTTGTTCTCGATGGAGAGCAGATGCACCACCACGGCGAAGCGCGAACGGTGGATCCGCGCGGTCGATTCTTCGGGCAATTGGCGCGTGCCGTTGCCCCAGGTCAGGTAGTCGACACCGCAGAGGTCGATACAGGTTTCAAAGCGCAGGCCGGCTTCGGTGCGCAGCTTGTTGCAGACGGAGAACCACTGCTCCGCGGGCACTTCGAGCGTGAGCTCGCCCAACGCCTCGGTCAGCGCGATTTCCGCGCCGAGGGTGGTCTGCAAATTGTTTTTCAGGGATTCGAGCCTGGTCATCATCTTGTACGCTTAGGTGAACCGATACGCTGGTCTCGCGGGGTTCGCGGCGGCGGGGCCGGCCGTCGAACCGGACGAGGGATCAGCGCGCAATCGTGTTGGTCAGACGGATCTTGTTCTGCATTTGCAGCAAGCCGTAGACCAGCGCCTCGGCCGTGGGCGGGCAGCCCGGCACGTAGACGTCTACCGGTACGATGCGATCGCAGCCACGGACCACCGAATACGAGTAGTGGTAGTAGCCGCCGCCATTGGCACAGGAGCCCATGGAAACAACCCAGCGCGGTTCGGGCATCTGGTCGTAGACCTTGCGCAGCGCCGGCGCCATCTTGTTGCACAGCGTGCCGGCCACGATCATCAGATCGGACTGGCGGGGGCTGGGCCGGAAGATGATGCCGAACTGGTCCAGGTCGTAGCGGGCCGCGCCCGCGTGCATCATCTCGACCGCGCAACAGGCCAGGCCGAAGGTCATCGGCCACATGGAGCCGGTCTTCGCCCAGTTAAGGAACTTGTCGGCGCTGGTTGTAATGAACCCTTGCTTGAGAATGCCGTCTATAGCCATATTCGTCTCTGATAGCGTGCTGTGAAAAAACCCGGCGGGTTATTCCCAGTCCAGCGCGCCCTTTTTCCATTCGTAGATGAAGCCGACGGTCAACACGGCTAGGAAAACCATGACCGTCCAGAAACCGACGAGTCCGACCGTACCCTGAGCAATGGCCCACGGGAACAGAAACGCGATTTCCAGGTCGAAAAGAATGAACAGAATCGCCACCAGGTAGTAGCGCACGTCAAACTTCATGCGAGCGTCTTCGAAAGCTTCGAAGCCGCACTCGTACGGCGACAGCTTCTCAGCGTAAGGACGCCGCGGGCCAAGGAGGGAGCCGGCCGTTAGAAGCGCGAACCCGATAAGGGTGGCCACTACGATAAACAGCAGGACGGGAAAATACTGTTGCAGGTTCATTCAGGCGTCCGTCAAATGCGCAAACCTTAGGATTGTAGCATTCGCGCGGTTACTTCCGGCTGAACTCTGTAGCTCGAATAGCAGGTGAAAGACTGCATTCCTCAAATGGAACAATCGCAGTTTTCCCTGATGCCCGTGCAGCTTACAGCAAGCCGCCGGCACGCGCACAATCAGGCTGAAAAACAACCCGACACGCAAAAAAAAACCACCCGAAAGGGTGGCTTATGCGAACGGGCCGAAGCCCGTTCGCGCGCTTTCGCTTTGAATCCAGACAGGGCTTGCGCCCTGCATTGGATTAGAAGCGGTGGCGGATACCGACGCCGACGGCGGTCGACTTGATGTCTTCCACGAAGGCGTAGTTCTTGGCGTACGAACCGTAGGCGTACAGGTTGGTGCGCTTGGACAGGTCGTAGGTGTAGCCCAGCGAGAAGACGTTCATCGTCTCAGCACCGTTGATACGGTCGTTGCTGGGGTCAACCATTTGCCACGAACCGAACAGCTTGCTTGCGCCGCCGATCGGGGCGGACAGGCCGACCATGTACGAGTTGGCCTTGAAGCCATCAGCGAAGATGTTGGTGCCGATGCTCAGGGAGCCCGTACCGGTGTTCGTGCCTTGACCAGCGAACCAGCCATCGGTGGTGCGAGCGTAGGCCAGGGCCAGCTTCACGACTTCGAAGTCATACGAAGCGCCGATCGCGTACATACGCGGGGTGGCGTCGGTGGCTTCCGTCGGCAGACGGTTCGAAGCGTTCAGTTGGTCGTACGACAGAGCGATGTTCAGCGGGCCGTTGACGTAGCGCAGACCGGTGGTGATGGCGCGGGTGTTGTCGGCGGTGCGGAAACCGGTTTGAGCCGTGTTTTGGTCGTCAGCGCTGAACGAGTAGCCAACGCCGAACTGGAAGCCGCTGAACGACGGGGTCTGATACATGACCATGTTGTCGTAGCGTTGCGTGTTGGCAGCGCTCATCGAAACGCCGATGTTAGCTTGACCGAAGCCAGCGCCGAACGGGTCGATCGAGCCGAAGTACTTCGACGCGATGTTGGTTTGGCGACCGAAGTCCAGTTGGCCCCAGCTGTCGCTGGCCAGACCGATGGTGGCTTGACGACCGAACAGACGGCCGTTTTGAGCCGACTTGCCGTTACCCGAATCAAAGCCCGATTCCAGTTGGAAAACAGCGCGCAGGCCGTCACCCAGGTCTTCCGAGCCACGCAGACCCCAGCGCGAACCGTTCTGGACGCCGTTGATCATGCCGAAACGGCTGCCGTTAACGGCATCGGGACCACCACTGATCTTGTTGTAGCCGAGACCCGTATCGATGATGCCGTACAGGGTGACAGACGTTTCTGCCTGGGCGACACCGGCGAAACCGGCGAGCAGGGCGGCAGCGAGCAGAGTCTTTTTCATTTAAGAAATCTCCGTTGATTTGAGTGACAAGAGCAGCAATCCAGCAAACCAGCCTGCCGCCCCCCTAACTCCGCGAAGGGAAGTTGACGCTATTGCATCAAAAATCGGGGGGACTGGCTACGGTCGGCGTCAGAAAAGTGCAGGTTTGCGACAGCCTTGTTGGGAACTTGCAACATCCCGCCGATGCTTCGCCATCAAGGCTAGGGCTTTCCCTTAGCAAAGAGCCCGAGCACGCAACCACGCGACTTTCAGCCCTGCCCCCAATTAATTGGGCAATTTGGAATGCAATGCTTCAAGCCCGTTTGACTGGCGCCCCCCGCCGCATTCCGGCGGCAATCCGCTCTGCCAGCGACTGCTTGAAGCTTGAAGATCATCGTATACACAAGCGCGACGAATAACATTGTTATTAATAAAAATCGTCGATATGATCCATTGCATCGGATCGCCCCCATCGCCCATGCCCAACCCCTCCTCCCGCGCCGATCGCAACGAACGCCTCAGCGCGCTGCGCCGGCAGATCATTCTTGACGCCGCGCAGCGCGTCTTCGAGCGCGACGGCCTGGAGAACACCACCATCCGCGCGATCGCCAAGGAAGCCGGCTGCACGACGGGCGCGATCTATCCATGGTTTGCGGGCAAGGAAACCCTGTATGGGGTGCTGCTGGACGAATCGCTTCAGCGGCTGCACCGGCACCTGGAGCGCGCGGCCGATCTGGCGGCGCCCGAGTGCGCCGCGCGCGACGCCATCCGCGCCTTCTTCGGCTACTACGCCGAGCGGCGCACGGATTTCTCCCTGGGGATGTATCTGTTCCAGGGCCTGGGACCGCGCGGCCTGGGCCGGGAGATGGACGAAAGGCTCAATACCCGCCTGCGGCAATGCATCGACCTCATCGGCCACGCGCTCAAGCGGACGAAAGCCTGGGAAGCGGTCATGGTCGAGGCCGAGCAGATGAATATCTTCACCTATCTGATGGGCCTGTTGCTGCTGCTGCATACCCGCCGCCTGAAATCCCTGGGCCAGCAGGCCGAGGCGCTGCTGGACAACTACTGCCACGCCCTGGAGCAACGATGACCGCGACCACCCTTGCCGCCGAGTCCGGCGGGCCCCTGATCAGCCTGGCCGACTTTCACATCCTGCTGGCCGACCAGCATCCGTTCTCGCTGCTGCTGGGCATCGACGTGCTGCATATCGGCCGCGGCACGGCCCACGCCGTGCTGCCGGCGCGCGACATGCACCAGCGCCTGGGCGGCATCGTCGCCGGCCCGATGCTGATGGGACTTGCGGACCTGGCCATGTATGCCGCGGTGGTGGGCGCCACCGGGCAGGCCCACGCGGTCACCGCCAGCCTGACGATCAATTTTTTGCGCAAGAGCCCGGCCGGCGCCGTCCATGCCCACGCCCGCCTGCTGAAGGTGGGCCGCCTTTCCGCCGGCGAAGTCACCCTGACGGGCGAAGGTTCGGACGAGCCGCTTGCCCATATCGTGAGCACGTGGTCGGTGCCCAAGCCATGAGCCTGCGCGTCAGCATCGTCGGCATGGGCCGCGTCGGCACGCTGGCCGCCCGGCGCCTGCTCGCGGCGGACCCGGATATCGCACTGACGCTTTATGACATCGAGGCGGAGCGCTGCGAGGATTTCCGGGGCAGCGCCACGCTGGCCACATCGGCGCGGGAAGCGCTGGCCGAGTCGGACACGATCGTGCTGGCCCTGCCCCGCGAACGCGAGATCGACCGCACGCTGGAACGGTTCAGCGACGGCCAGGTCACGGCCCCGATCGCCGGAAAGCTGGTCGTCGACCTGGCGCCGCCGCCCGCCGAGCAGGCGCTGCGCCTGGCGCGAGCCATCGCCGGCGCGGGCGGGCGCTACACCTGCGCCCCCCTGCCCGCCGTCGGCGCCGACATGCCCGAAGCGCGCCTACTGGATGCGTTGCGCCGGGCTGCCTGAGAGGCGCAGGCGTTCGACCGCGGCGATGCAGATCCCCAGCCAGCCCAGGCTGACCGCCAGGCCCGCCACGACGTCGCTCGCGAAATGCACTTGCAGCAGGACGCGGCTGAGGCCGATCGCCATGATGAGCGCGGCCATGAGCGCCACGCAAGGCATGCGCCATGCCGGCGGCGCCAGGCGCCACAGCAGATAGCATGCCGTGCCGTAGACGGCCATGGAGGCCGACGAGTGGCCGCTGGGAAAGCTCCAGCCGGTCGCGCTGACGTAGCCGTGGTCGTGCTCGGGCCGGACGCGTTCGAAGGTGTGCTTGAGCAGCCAGTTGAGCGCGCCGCCCAGGCCGGTCGTGACCGCGCAGAACAGCGCCAGCCCCCACAGGCGGCGCCAGAGCAGGCCGATGGTCATCAGCACGCCTAGCACCGTGAGGAGCGTGCGGTCGCCCAGGTAGGTGAACCAGGACAGCAGCCACAGCATCGATGTCGACATCGACATGCTCAGCGCGTTGGCCAGCGCGCCGTCAAACGCCACCACGACGCCCTGGCTCCCGACCGCCAGGGCCAGCATCAGGAAGATGGCGAGGGAGACGCCGATGGTCGTGGCGGACAGCACTGCGCGGCCGCCCGGAGACAGCCGGCGGTAGCCGTGCATGAACAGCAGAGCCCCGCCGGCCGACAGGAGCGGCAGGGCAATGAATAGTTGCAAGGCATGGGCCGCGGCCCATGCCGCGTAGACGTCGGTCATGAATGCGCCATCAAGAGGAAAGGGGCGCGGCGGGGCCGCGCCAAACGCTACAACGTGACAAGGGTCTTGTCGACGGGGGCAAACGCATGCGTTCCGCCGGCGTAATCCCACCGCTCGACATGGCACACCAGCGCTCCGTCCTGCTCCTGCCGGGTAATCACGCCAAGCGAATTGGGCACGCTGCCCCGCACGCGGTGCGAGCACGCGGTTCCGGCCTGGACGATCCAGCCGGCCGGCCCGGATGCCGCCGTCAGGGGCAGCACGTAGGGCAAGTGTATGTGACCGCCCAGGACCAGGTCGACTCCCGCCTCGGCCCAGGCCGCAAGCGCGCGCTCCCTGCCGATGAGGAGATTCGACAGATCCGACTCCACCTTGGCGCGCACGGGATGGTGCGCCACCACGATCCGCAACTGGCCGGGCCGTGCCTGCCGCAGGCGCTGGGCGACCCGGGCAATCTGCGCATCGGATATTTCGCCGTCCTTGTGCCGCCTTGGCCGCGTGGTGTTGATGCCAATCGCCAGCAGGCCGTCGCTTTCGAAGACGGGCTCCAGGATCGGCCCCAACGCGCGCTTGTAGTTGCCGTAGGGGTTCAGCGCCCGCGCGAACACGTTGAACAACGGGATGTCGTGATTGCCGGGCACCGCCAGCACGGGCAGCGCCAGCCGTTCGATGAACCGGCGGGCGGCGGCAAACTGGCCGCGCCGGGCTCGCTGCGTGATGTCGCCGCTGAGGACGACGAGGTCCGGCGCCAAAGAGCGGGCCAGGTCCAGCACGGCCTCGACCACCGCCTTGCGTTCGGTGCCGAAATGGGTATCGGATATGTGCAGGATCCGCGTCATGAGCGGTCCAGGTACTGCGAATCCGAGGGCACAACCAGCGGCAGGCGATCTGGCGCCACCTTGAATTCGAGCGGCGTATCCATCCAGGAGATCTCGCCGTCCATCGCCACCTTGACGCGGCGGCGGCCCCGCACGCGCACCGTCAGGCGATCGAAGGCGAAGCTGACGACGTGTTCGGCGTCGCCCAGGCGGCTGAGCAGACCGCGCACCAGCAGGCCATACAGCGCCAGGGTGCCCACGGGCCGCGCCGCCATGGCAACGAGCCGGTTGCGGTCGAGTTCCTGGGACTCGATGCCGATGTGTTCGAGCTGCAGCTTGTTGTTGCCCACGACCAGCGTCGGGGACCGCAGGCTGCGCGCCCTGCCCTCGTATTCGAGCTGCAGGCCGAGCTGGCGCGGCTCGCGCAGCAGCGTGACCAGCCCCGACCACAAGGCAACCCAGCGCTTGCGGCCGAATCTCTGCTTGTAGGCCTCGCGGTCTTCCAGCAACTGCGGATACAGGCCGAGGCTGGCATTGACCAGAAACAGCCGGCCATTGAGCATGCCGACCTGCACAGGCCGCACGCTGCCCTGCAGGAAGCCGCGCAGGGAGACTTCCGTATCCTGGGAAATGCCGTAGGTGCGGCCGAAGTAATTGAACGTGCCTTGCGGGAGGATGCCGAATGGCACGCCCTGGCCCAGCACCGTGCCCGCCACCGCGTTGAGGGTGCCGTCGCCGCCGGCGGCAATGACGACGCCCTGCTCCTGCTGCGCTCTCGCGACAGCCTGGCGGGCGACGTCGGTCAGGCGAGACGGATCGTCCACCGCCAGGAGCTCGTAGCGCCGGCCGGCTTCGTCCAGGATGCGACGGATGGTGTCCTGCAGGACCTGCGCGTCGCCGCGCCCCGATCCAGTGTTGAGGACGATGAAGAGGGGTTCGTTTCCCGTGAGGGGTCGAGCCGCTGGTGCCGGGCTCTGCTCAGAAGGCGTCATGCGACAAACATACCCCATGCGAGCAAAGCGCCGCAAGAAGCCGGGCGGCGCACGGTGTCCGGATGATCGAAACCGTGCGCCGCCGCGTTCAACGCCCGATGGCGTACGCCTGCATCAGGCGCGGCGTGGCCGCCGCGTGCAGCAGCCCGTCCGGATCGCGCGAAGCCGCGGTCAGGCGGCCCACCGACCATTCGGGCACCTCCTCGATATCGTGCCCGCGCTGGCGCAGGGCGTCGATGACGTCGCGGCCGAAGCTGGCCTCGAGCGCCAGGTGGCCCGGTTTGCGGTCCCTGGGATAGAAGGACGTCGGGAAGTGCATGGTGTGCGACATGGGCAGGTCGATGGCTTCCTGCAGGTTCAGGCCGTGGTGCACATGGCGCAGGAAGAACAGCAGTTGCCATTGCTCCTGCTGGTCGCCGCCCGGCGTGCCGAACGCCAGGTAGGGCTTGCCGTCGCGCAGCGCCAGCGACGGCGTCAGCGTGGTGCGGGGCCGCTTGCCCGGCGCCAGCGTGCCCGGCAGGCCTTCTTCCAGCCAGAACATCTGCGCGCGGGTGTTGAGGCCGAAGCCCAGTTCGGGGATGACCGGCGAGGACTGGAACCAGCCGCCCGAGGGCGTGGCCGAGATCATGTTGCCCCAACGGTCGATGACGTCCACGTGGGTGGTGTCGCCGCGCTTCGCGGAAGCGCGCATGTCGGCCAGCGTGGGCTCATTGGTGGCGCTGCCGGGCGCGGTCACCGGGGACAGGCGTTCGAGCGTGTCCATGACGCGCGCGACCTGAGCCTCGAAGCCCGGCACCAGGCCGGGCTGCAGGTCCCGCGACGCGGTCTCGCCGATGAGCTTGCGACGTTCGGCGCTGTACTCGTCCGACAGCAGATGGGCAAGCGGCACGTCGATGAAGGCGGGGTCGCCGTAATAGGCCTCGCGGTCCGCGAAGGCCAGCTTCATGGCCTCGGTGACGCGGTGGACGAATTCGGCGCTGGTGGGACTCACGCCCGCCAGGTCCATGTCCTTCAGGATGGCGAGCGTCTGCAGGAACACCGGCCCCTGGCTCCAGGCGCCGGCCTTGGCCACGGTGTAGCCGTGGTAATCGTAGGTCAGCGGCTTGTCGTAGCTGGCGGACCAGCCGGCCAGGTCGTCCGCCGTGATGACGCCGCGGTGGGTCGTGCCGCTTTCGTCCATGACGTCGGTGTTGCGGGCGAACCGGTCGATTTCTTCGGCGATGAAGCCGCGGTAGAAGGCGTCGCGGGCGGCCTCGATCTGGCGTTCGCGGTCGGCGCCCGCGCTCTCGGCCTCTTTCAGCACCCGCGTCCAGGTGCGGGCAAGCGCCGGATTGCGGAACAGCTTGCGCGCCTGCGGCACCTGGCCGCCCGGCACGTAGACCTGGGCAGTGGTCGGCCAGTGCGTTTCGAAGAAGTCCTTCAGGCCCGCGATGGTGTTGGAGATGCGCGGCATCAGCGCGTGGCCGTGCTCGGCGTAATAGATGGCGGGCTCGAGCACGTCGCGCACGCGCATCGTGCCGTGGTCGCGCAGCAGCAGCATCCAGGCGTCGAACGCCCCGGGAATCACGGTGGCCAGCAGGCCGTTGCCGGGAATGAGCTTGAGGCCTTCGGCGCGATAGCGTTCGAGCGTGGCGGCGGCCGGCGTCGTGCCCTGCCCGCACAGCACTTCGACCTTGCCGGTGCGCGCGGAATAGAACACGGCGGGCACCTCGCCAGCCGGGCCGACCAGGTGGGGTTCCACCACCTGCAGCACGAAAGCCGACGCCACGCAGGCGTCGAACGCGTTGCCGCCGCGCTCCAGCAGCGACATGCCGGCCGCGCTGGCCAGCCAATGGGTGGACGTCACGACACCGAAGGTGCCGAGGATTTCCGGGCGAGTCGTAAACATGGTGAATCCTGGTAGGTAGCGGGTGCCTGGCACCCGCCTGACATCAAGTAGGCAAAGGCCGCCGCGTCCGGGTGTCAGACACGGGGGGACAACATTCCTGCGGGTGTCTGACACCCGTGTGGCATCGAGCCAGGCACAGGCCGGCGCATCTGGGTGTCAGACACCTAACCAATCCGACGCGTCCGGCGAGTTCCAGACCTCCGGCGACCGAGACACCCGACACCAGCAAGCAACGCCCTCCGGGACGCCGCGGATCCGGCTCCGCCGGTCCGCTGGCGTCGCCCCCTTGAGGGGGCCCGCGCCAGCGGGTAGGGGGGGCTACTTCCTTACACCCTTCAGGCGGATCAGGCCGTCGGGATACGGCACGAAGCCTTCCACCTTCTTCTGCACGCCGAACGTCCACGGCAGGTAGAACAGGTACACGATGGGACGCTGGTCCTGCATGGCGGTCAGCACCTGGTCGTACATGGCGCGGCGCTTGGCGGTGTCGGCCTCGGCGCGGGCGTCGTTGAGCAGCTTGTCGACGGCGGCGTCGCAGAACTTGCCGTCGTTCAGGTTGCCCTTGCAGCTGAGGTACTGGTGGATGTTGCCGCTGGGATCGACGCGGCCGGACCAGCCGCTCTGCCCCACCTGGAAGTCGCCGCGGGCAAGCGACGACTGCAGGGAGGCGAATTCGACCGGGCGCAGGGTGATGTCGAAGCCGGCCTCGGCGCCCATGGCCTGCACCAGTTCGAACACCTGCTGCATGGTGGTGTTGTTGCCGAAGGTGATCTCGAACTTCACGCGGTCGTAGCCGGCTTCCTTCAGCAGCGCCTGCGCCTTCTTGGGATCGCGGCCCTGGCGCTCGAACGACTTGTTGTAGGCAAAGCTGGCCGGCGGGAACGGCTGGTAGGCGGGCTGGAACATGCCTTCGCCGATCACCTGGTTCAGCACGTCGCGGTCGATCGCCAGGTCCAGCGCCTGGCGCACGCGCTTGTCCTTGGCCAGCGGATTGTCGGCGCGCGCGCCGTTGGCGAGGTTCACGGAAATGGACTGGAAGCCCAGGCCGGTCACCGGCGCCAGGCGCAGGCTGGGGTCGTCCTTGACGGCCTTGGCGTCGCTGGGCGCCACGCGCTCGATGATGTCCAGGTCGCCGGCGCGCAGGTTGTTCAGGCGCACGGTGTTGTCCGGGATCGGCGTGTAGACCAGGCGATCGAAGTGGTAGTTGGCCGCGTCCCAGTACTTGGGGAATTTCTCGAGCACGATGCGGTCGTTCTGCACGCGCTCCTTGAATTGATAGGGACCCGAGCACACGGGCTTGCCGCCGGGATCCTTGTCGAAGCTGGCGGGCGAAATCATCATGCCGGCGCGGTCGGACAGCTGGGACAGCAGCGAGGCATCCGGCTCCGACAGGTTCAGCACCACGGTCTGGTCGTCCGGCGCGTCCACGCTGGCGACGGTGGCCAGTTCGCTCTTGCGGTTGCTGTCGGGCAGCGTGCGGGCGCGGTCCAGGTTGGCCTTGACCGCGGCGGCGTTCACGGGGGTGCCGTCATGGAAGACGGCGTCGGTGCGCAGCTTGAAGGTCAGCGTCTTGTTGTCCGGACCGACGGTCCAGGACTGCGCGAGCTGGGGCACGATCTTCAGGTCGGGCGTGATGTCGACCAGCTTGTCGCACAGCGAGGCGAACACGATGCGGCCGACAAAGGTGCGGGCGCGCGCCGGATCCAGCACGTCCGGGTCGTCCTGCAGGCCGATACGCAGGGTGGACTGCGCTTGCGCCAATCCGGTAGCCAGCATTCCCGCCATGGCCATGGCGAGGCAAAGTTTACGCATGAATGATCTCCGTGATTCTGATGGACCTGTTTCTTTCCGCGCCGCCGGCGCATCGCCTGGCAAGAAGAAACAGACCCTGACCCGTGCCGCATCGCCGGGCCCATCCCCCCGCTGCGCACGTTCTTGTTGGATTCTGCGCCAGGCGCGCGGCGATTGTATAGACCGGCGGCTGTCGCGCCGCCAACTATACGCCTGCGACGACCGTCATGCGGGCGCCGGCGTCAAAGCAGGCATTGAGGCAAGCGTCAGGGAATCCGGCACGGCGCCGAAAAATCGGCGGCGTCGGCCACCGCATCGCGCAGCCTGGCGACCAGCGGCCGGGCGTCGTCGCGCCGGTACTGGAAGGTGTAGGGCAAGGCGCCCAGTTCCGGTTCGCCATGCAGCACCCGCAGGCTGCCTTCGGCCTGCAGCGCGTCCGCCCAATGGCTGGGCAGCAGCCCCACCCCGGTGCCTTCGATCAGCAAGCCCGCGATGGCGCCCCAGTTGTTGCAGCAGAGGCGTTCGCCCGCGGCCTCGCGCCCGCCCAGCCAGTCGTCGATGATGCGCGAGGTGCCCGCCCCCTGCGGCAGCGTCACCAGCGGCAGGCGGGCCAGCAGCGCCATGGTCATGCGGGTGTCGCCGCCCTGCAGCGCGGACGGCGCCGCGACCCAGGAAAAGCGCGCTTCGCCGATCGGCGAGGAGGCGATGCCGGGGCGTGACGAACGCCCGGCGATCACGGCGAAGTCCAGTTCGCCGTCCGCCACGCGCTGCTCCAGCACCTGGCCGATATCCACGTAAGGTTCCAGCACCAGCTCGGGCCAGGCGGCGCGCACCACGCCGATCAGGCGCGGCAGCCAGGTCAGCGCGGTCAGTTCGCCCACGCCGAAGCGGCAGCGGCCGCGCAGGCCGGGCGTTTCGGCCATGGACGCGCGGACCTGGTCGGCCGCGGACAGCAGGTCGCGGGCCAGCGGCACCAGGCGCTGGCCCGCGTCGGTCAGCACGGCCTTGTGGCCGCTGCGGTCGAACAGCGGCTGGCCCAGCGCCTCTTCGAGTTCGGAGATGCGCTTGGACAAGGACGACACCGACAGGTGCAGGCGTTCGGCGGCCACGGCGAAGCTTGCGCAGGTGGCGGCCCAGTAGAAGGCTTCGAGCTGCTTGAGCGTCATGGGCGTTCGCTGACCCTGTACGCGCAGCGGCGCGCGCCCGCCAGGATGTGCTCTTCGCGCTCTACCCGCGTCGCCGGGCCAAGCACCTTGCGGAAGAGTTCAAGTTCGCTGCGGCAAAAGCCCATGCAGGCTTTCGCGGCCGAACAGATGGGACAGTGGTTCTCGATGAAGACGAAATCGGCGCCGTCCTGGCGCAGTTCAGCCATGTAGCCTTCCGCGCAGCGCACGTCCACCAGCCGTTCCAGCCGCCCCTTCAGGCTTCCGGCGCCCTGCATGGCCTGCTGGTAGCTGTTGAGCATGGCGCCTTCGCGAACCTGGATGAGCTTGTCGATGCCGTCGTCGCCGAACACCTGGCGCACGGCGCCCAGCATCTGCACCGTCATCTCGGCATGGGTGTCCGGAAAGCGGCCATGGCCGGCGTCGGTCAGGCGCCAGATCTGGGTGGGCCGGCCGCGCCCGGCGCTATGGCTTTCGGAATCGACCAGCCCCTCGTCGTGCAGGCGCGTCATCTGCTGGCGCACGGCTTCGGCCGTCACGTCCATGGCCCGGGCGATGACCGCAATGGATTGCGGCCCGCGCGTCTTCAGCGTCATGAGCACGCGGTCGGCGGGCTGATGCGGCATCGCGGCCACGGGTTGGGACAGGCTGTCGGACATGACGATGAAGATGCTCCGTAAGAAGTTCCTATGGTGCCACGGACGGGGCGCGGGCGGTCAGCCAGCGCCGGGCGTCCCCACGGCCGCAGCCCCGGTCCGGGCGGTGGCGGATGTGTCGTCCGCGCCGGCCGGCGGCGCCTCCCAGCCCCCGCCCAGCGCCTTGTACAGCGCGATCAATCGGGTGTAGGACTCGCTCTCGGCGACGGCCACGGCGTCCTGGGCGCGCAAAAGCGTACGCTGCGCGTCCAGCACGGTCAAATACGGCGCGCTTCCCTCACGGTAGCGCAGCGCGGCCAGTTCGGCGGCGCGTCCGCTGTGCTCGGCGGCCTGGAGCAGGTTGGCCAGGCGCTGCTGCGTCTGGCCGAACTCCGTCAACGCCGACTCCAGCTCCTGCACCGCGCGCAGCACCACCTGTTCGTAGCGCGCCGCCTCGCCCTGCAGGCGCGCGGCCGCCCCGCGCTTGCGCGCCAGCGCCGTGGGCAGGTGGAAGGCGGGCCAGTCCGCGGCGGCGGCCACGCTGAAGCCCCGGCTGGCGGCCGTGCCGAAGTCCGCGCCGCGCAGCGCGACGAAGCCCAGGAAGCCGCCCAGGTCGATCCTGGGATAGAGGTCGGCGGTGGCCACGCCCAGGTCCGCATTCGCCGCCGCCAGGTTGCGTTCGGCGGCCAGCACGTCGGGACGGCGCGACAGCAAGGCGCCGGCGTCGCCGATGGGAAGGCGGGCTGCCAGGGGCGCGAGCGGCTTACCCGCGTCCAGCTCGCCCAGTTCCGCCGGCCTCAGCCCGGCCAGAACCGCGATGCGATAGAGGGCCAGGCGCCGCGCAGTCTCCTGCACGGGCACGCTCGCCAGCACCGTCTCAAGCTCGGCCCGCGCGCTGGCGAGGTCGCCCTCGTCCCCGCGGCCCGCCGACACCATGGCCTGGGTCACGCGCAGGCTGTCGCGCTGGCTGGCGAGGTTGGCGCGCGCCACGGCCAGGCGCTGCTCCGCCCCCCGCAATTCGAAGTAGTTGCGCGCCACTTCGGCCGCCACCACGATGCGCGCCTGGGCCAGGTCGGCGGCCTGAGCCTCGCTGCGGGCGGCCGCTCCCTCGGCGGCCCGGCGCAGCCTGCCGAAAAGGTCCACCTCCCAGGTCGCGTCGAAACCGGCGCGATAGCTTTCCGCCAGGTTTCGCCGGCCCGCCGCGCCGGGGTTGGCCTGCGACAGGCTGCGCTCATAGCCGCCGCTCAGCGTCACCGCGGGCAACTTGTCCAGTTCCTTTTCGTCCAGCACCGCGCGGGACTCGGCAAGACGCGCCTGGGCGATGCGGATGTCGGCATTGCGGACGAGCGCCAGGTCGATCAGGCGGTCCAGCTGCGGGTCCTGCATCTGTTTCCACCAGTCGCGCTGGAGCCGGTCGCTGGAGAACAGCGCCTGTTCAGGGCTGACGAGGGATACGGGCGCCGGCCGGGGCTGCTGGTAATCGGGCCCGACGGCGCAGCCGGCTGCCAGCAGGGTCAGCAGCGCCGCGGCGCCGCGGCGCAGGTGTACATAAAAATGAACGTTATCCATGATTGATTCCTCGAGGCTAGGCCGACGCGCCGGCGGCACGCGCGTCTTCGGCGTCGGCCTGCGCCAGTTCGCGGGCGCGCGGCGTGTCGTTGGCCGCGCGGTGATCGCGCGCGAACACCGTGTAGACGGTGGGCAACACGAACAGCGTGAAGAGCGTACCCACCAGCAGGCCCACGACGATGACCAGTCCCAGGCTGTAGCGGCTGTGGGCGCCCGCCCCCGTGGCGAACAGCAGGGGGATCAGCCCCATGACCATGGCCGCGGTGGTCATCAGGATGGGGCGCAGCCGGATGCGCGCGGCCTGCTCCATCGCGGCGCGCCGGTCCAGGCCGTGGCTGACCTGCATCTCGTTGGCGAATTCGACCATCAGGATGCCGTGCTTGCTGATCAGCCCGATCAGCGTCACCAGGCCGATCTGGGTGTAGATGTTGACGGTGGCCATGCCCAGCGCCAGCGGTATCAACGCGCCGCAGATCGACATGGGCACGCTCACCAGGATGATGAACGGGTCGCGCAGGCTTTCGTACTGCGCAGCCAGCACCAGGTAGATGACGATGATGGCGAAGATGAAAGTGATCATCAGCGCCGAGCCTTCCTGGCTGAACTGGCGCGCGTCGGACTGCCAGTCATGGCTGAAGCCGGCCGGCAGCGCCTGGGCCTGCCGCGTAAGGAACTGCACGGCGTCGCCCATGGTGACGCCCGGCATGGGGATCGCCTGGAAGGTGGCGGCGTTCAACTGGTTGAACTGGGTGAGCTTGTTGGGTTCCACGCCCATGGACACCGTCACCAGGTTGGACAGCGGCACCTGCGCCCCGCTGGCGCTCTTGACGTGGAACTGCGCCAGCGACTGCGGCGATATCCGCTGTTCGCGCAGGCTTTGCGGAATGACGTCGTACGAACGCCCGTCCATGCCGAAGCGGTTGACATAGTTCTCGCCCACCAGCACCGCCAGGGTGTCGCCGATGGACTTCATGGTGACCCCCAGGCTGTTGGCCTTGGCGCGGTCCACCTTCAGCTGCACGACGGGATTGTTGTAGTCCAGGTCGCTGTCCACCACCATGAACAGGCCGCTTTCGCGCGCCGCCTTCTTCAGGCCTTCCATGGCCTCATAGACCACGGAATAATCGGCGGCGCTCATCAGGACCATCTGCACGGGCAGGCCGCCGGTGGACCCAGGCAGGGACGGCAGCTGGAAGGCAAAGATGTTGCTGCCTTCGACCTGGTTGGCCATCGACTGCATGTCCGCCTGGATCTCGTCGGCCGAGCGCCTGCGGTCCTGCCAATCCACGAAGTCCACGCCGCCGATGCTATTGGACACGCCGTCGGATCCGTTGATCAGCCAGCGCCCCTTCTGTTCAGGCAGGGTCTTCATGACGTCGTCCCACTTCTTGCCGAACTTTTCGACGTAGTCGATGTTGGCCTGCTGCGGCGACTTGATCGCCGTCAGCACCGTCGACTGGTCCTCGACCGGCGCCAGCTCCTGCTGCGCCGCGTTGTACAGGAATGGCAGGCTGGCCAACACCGCCACCGCAAGCACGCCGGTGACCCAGCGGTGATGCAGCGACACGTCCAGCACCCGCCCGTAGGCGTCGCCCAGGCGGCCGAAAAAGTGTTCCGCGCGGCGCGCCATCCAGCCGTCCGACACGCGGGTGTTGAGCAGGAAGGAGCTCATCACCGGCGACAGGGTCAGGGCGATCACGCCGGACACGACCACCGCGCCCGCCAGCGTGAAGGCGAATTCCTTGAACAGCGAACCGGTCAGCCCGCCCATCAGCCCGATCGGCGCATAGACCGCCGCCAGCGTGATGGTCATGGCGATCACGGGGCCGGCCACTTCGCGGGCGCCGATCAGGGCGGCGCGCACGGGCGACTTGCCCTCTTCGATGTGGCGGTGCACGTTTTCCACCACGACGATGGCGTCATCCACGACCAGGCCGATCGCCAGCACCATGGCCAGCAGGGTCAGCAGGTTCACGCTGAACCCGAACAGCGCCATGATGGCCGCGCCGCCCAGCATGGACAGGGGGATGGTCACGACCGGAATCAGCACCGCGCGCAGCGATCCCAGGCACAGGAAGATCACCGCCACCACGATGGCGATGGCCTCCAGCAGCGTGCGCGTCACGCCGTCGATGGAAGCGCTGATGAAGCGGGCCAGCTCGAACGGCACCTGCACGCTGGTGCCGGGCGGCAGGTTCTGTTTGATGTTGGGCAGCAGCTCGTTCAGGCGCTTCACGATGACCAGGGGACTGCCGACCGGCGTGGCGTTCAGGCCGAAATACACGGCGGGTTCGCCGTCCATCAGGCCGCTGGAATCCGCGGACGCCGCCCCCAGTTCCACCGTGGCCACGTCGCCCAGCCGGACGATGGCGTCGCCGTCGCGCTTGACGACCATGTCGCGGAATTCCGCCACGCTGACCAGGTCGGTGTTGATCTGGATGTTGGACACGACGTACAGGCCCTTGGCCTGCCCGGGCGCGGCCTGGACGTTGTTGTCGCGCAGCGCGCCTGCCAGTTCGCCGGCCGAGATCCCGCGCGCCGCCATGCGGTCCGGATCGAGCCAGACCCGCATCGCCAGTTTCTGGCCGCCGTACAGTTCGACGCTGGCCACGCCGTCGATGGACGACAGCTGGGGCTGCACCACCCGCGACAGGTAGTCGGTCAGGGCGGCCAGCGACAGGTTCGTGCTGGAAAAGCCCACGTAGGCCACGGCCGTGGCCTCGCCCGCAGACTTGACCAGGACGGGGTCGTAGACGTCCTGCGGCAGACGGTACTTGACCTCGTTGACCTTGGCCATCACTTCGGTCATGGCTTTGTTGGAGTCCGCGTTCAGCTTCATCCGCACCGTGATGACGCTGCGGCCCTGCGTGGACGACGAGGACAGGTAGTCGATGCCCTCGACCGTGGCGACGGACTGGGCGATGGGTTGCGTCACGAAGCCCTGCATCAGGTCGGGCGAGGCGCCCGGATACTGGGTCGTGATGGTGATGGTGGTGCTCTCGGTCAGCGGGTACTGCCTGACGGGCAGCCCGCTCAGGGCCTTGATGCCCAGCAGCAGGATCAGGGTGCTGACCACCAGGGCCAGCACCGGCCGGCGCACGAACAGATCGGTGAACTTCATGTCTGCCTCCGCGCCTTACCGGACCTGCGCCACGGCCTGCCGCGCATCGCCCAGCGCCACGGTGTCATCGGGAAGGATCTCGACCGGCGCGCCGTTGTGCAGGCGCAGCTGGCCGGAGGTCACGACGCGGTCGCCCGCCTGCAGGCCCTCGGTCACCACCACCCTGCCGCGCTGGCGCTCCGCCGTTTTCACGTAGGCCTGGCGGACGGTCGGCCCTGCCGCCTGCTCGCCCGGCGCCACCACATAGACGGAATCCCCGTAGGCGCTGTAGCTGACGGCGGTCTCCGGCACGGTGATCACGCCGGGCCGGTCGGGCAGGCTGACCCGCCCGTGCGCGAACATGCCGGCCGCCAGGGCGCCGTCGGCGTTGTCCAGCAAGGCCTGCACGCGCACGGTGCGGGTGCCCGGATCGACCTGCGGCTCCACGGTCGTCACCTTGCCCGGGAACTCGCGCCCGGCGTGCGCGTCCACGGTGACCGTGACCTGCTGGCCCGCGCGCAGCACGCCCAGCGCCTGCTCGGGCAGGGTGATGTTGGCGTACATGGCGGCGCCGTCGGTCAGCGATACCAGGGGGTCGCCCGCCCGCGCGAACTGGCCCAGGTTCACTCGGCGCACGCCCAGCACGCCGTCGAACGGCGCCCGGATCCGCTTCTGGTCGATCAGCGCCTGCACGCGCCGGATGTCGCCCGCGGCCTGTTCATAATCGGCCTGCGCCTGGTCCAGCTGCTCGCGCGTGGCGGCCTGCAGCGGCACAAGGCGGCGGGTGCGCTCCAGCAGCGCCCGCGCATTGCGCGCCTGGGCCTGCAGCCGCGCCAGCTCGCCCTGCTCGGGCGCGTCGTTCAGCGCCACCAGCAGTTGGCCGGCCTTCACGTGTTCTCCTGGCGTGAACAGAATCTGCGCCACCCGGCCGTCCACTTCGGCCGGCACCAGCACCTGGCGCGTGGCCTCCAGCGACCCGATGCCGGCAAGGACCACCGGAAAATCGGCCTGGACCGCGGCCGCCACCGCGACCTTGGCCGGCGCCATCGCCCAGCCTGCGCCCTGCTGCGTGCCGCCGGCCTTCCAATAGAGCACCCCGCCCCCCAGCGCCGCCGCCAACGCCAGGACGCCCGCCGCCCATGCTCCTGATTTCGCCTTCATGATCTGCTCTCTTCATTTAACCAAGAATAAGCTTGGATAATCCATGATCCCGGCGTTTTCGTCAAAGCGGCTTACGCAATGGCGGGGATAGGCAAGCGCTATGGAAAAAAAACGCCACGCGGCGCGTGGCGTTTCCAAGTGGGGGGCAGTGTCAGCCCCGCACCATGTGCAGATAGTGCCGGTGCCTTTCGTATTGATCGAGGATGTCGCCGATGACGGCGTCCCGGCTCCAGCCCATGATGTCGTAGTCCTGCCCGCCTTCGCGCAGATGGACCTCGGCGCGGAAATACTTGCGCTCCTCTTCATCCGCGGCCTCGTCCGGGGTCAGGCTGGGCCGCACGAAGGCCTGTGGCTGCACGGCATAGGAAAAATCCAGGTGCTCGCCGTGGGAGACTTCGAGGATTGCGCCCTCGTCATCGCTTTCGCGCACCTGGACGGCGTAGCCCTGCTTGCGCAGTTCGTCCGCGACGTCCTCGAACGCGGGCCGCGCGACATCGGAGATGAAGCGCATCACATGAGCCCGACGCGGCATCATGACCATGTTGCGCAGCCGGCGCTCCCAGGATTGGCCGCCCCGCGCGGGCCGCGACAGCGTCAGCGACTGATAGCGGATGCCGCGCTTGGTCGCATCCAGCTTGAGCGCCTTGAACAGGCCCCACAGCGACAGCAGCAGGATGATGGAAAACGGCAGCGCGCTGGCGATGGTCGCGGTCTGCAAGGCGGTCAGGCCGTCCGCCAGCAAGAGGGCGATCGCCACCGCACCCATCAGCAACGACCAGAAGATGCGCTGCCAGACGGGCGTGCGATCCTGGCCACCGGAAGCCAGCAGGTCGACGACCAGCGCCCCCGAGTCCGCCGACGTCACGAAAAACACGGCGACCATCGCTATCGCCACAATCGAGAGCACGCCGCTCCAGGGCAGGTGCTCAAGAAAAGCGAACAGCGCCAGCGAGGAATCCGCATCCACCACTTCCGCAAGCCCCTGCACCTTGCCGACCAGAATCATGTGGATGGCCGTGTCTCCGAACACGGTCATCCAGAACAAGGTAAAGCCGGCCGGCACCAGCAACACGCCTGTCACGAATTCGCGTATGGTCCGCCCGCGCGAGATGCGCGCGATGAACAAGCCCACGAAGGGCGACCACGCGATCCACCAGCCCCAGTAGAACAAGGTCCAGCCCCCGATCCAGTCGGTGGGTTCATAGGCATAGAGATTGAAAGTCTTGTTGACGATGTCGGACAGATAGGCGCCCGTGTTCTGCACGAACGTCTGGAACAGGAATACCGTCGGTCCCACAACCAGCACAAACAGCAGGAGCACCACGGCCAGCGCCAGGTTGGTTTCCGACAGGATGCGGATGCCTTTGTCCAGGCCGCTCGCCACCGACACCGTCGCCAGCCCGCATGTGATGACGATGAGAATGATCTGCGAGGTCACGCCAACCGGAATGCCAAACAGATGATTCAGGCCGCTATTGATCTGGGCCACCCCCAGGCCCAGCGACGTCGCCACGCCGAGAACCGTGCCCAGGATCGCGAAAATGTCCACGGCATGGCCGATCGGCCCGTGGATCCGGTTGCCGATCAGGGGATACAGCGCCGAACGCAACGTCAGCGGCAGTCCGTGCCGATAGCTGAAGAACGCCAGGATCAGCGCCACCACGGCATAGATCGACCAGGCGTGCAGCCCCCAGTGAAAGAATGTGATCTTCATCGCTTCGCGCGCGGCGATGACGGTCCCGCCTTCTCCCACCGGTGGCGACATGAAGTGCATCACGGGTTCGGCCACGCCGAAGAACATGAGCCCGATGCCCATGCCGGCGGAAAACAGCATCGCGAACCAGGTGAAATTGCGGTAGTCGGGCTCGCTGTGGTCGGGTCCCAGCTTGATGTCGCCATACCGGCTCACCGCCAGAAACACCACGGCCAGCAGGATGATGGCAACCACCAGGATGTAGAACCAGCTCACATTGCCGAGAATCCAGCGCTGCATGGCTTCGAACAGGCTCTGCGCGGACTCGGGCGCCAGTATCGCGAAGCCGACGAGCAGCAGGGTGAATATGGCTGCCGGAAAGAACACGGGCCGATTGATGCTGGGTGTCCGGGTTTCTGAAGTCATGCGGCCGCTCCTTACGCCCGAGGGACTAGAGGTACGGCGCAAATCCCCCTCAGTCCGGCTTCGCGCCCCCGGCTATTACTATCATGGGACAAACCTGCCTGACAACTTTTCCCGGATCCCCCCCTGCGGAGACAAACGATGATCGATCACCTGGACCACCTGGTCCTGACCTGCACCGACCCCGACGCCACGGTGGATTTCTACACCCGCATCCTGGGCATGCGCCTGGAGACGTTCGGAGAGGGCCGCCAGGCGCTGCGCTTCGGCAACCAGAAGATCAACCTGCATGTGCGCGGCCGCGAGTTCGAACCCAAGGCCCATCTGCCCGTGCCGGGCGCGCTGGACCTGTGCTTCATCGCCGACCGGCCGCTGGACGAGGTGATCGCCCGGCTGGAGCAGGCGGGCGCGGACATCATCGAAGGCCCCGTGCCGCGCACGGGCGCCACGGGCAGGATCCGCTCGGTCTATCTGCGCGACCCGGACCTGAACCTGATCGAAATTTCGGAACTGCTGGGCTAGGGCCTGTTAACGGGCCCTAGCCCGGGCGCCCTATTCCGGCTTGGGATCGCCAAAGACCACGCGGCGAAAGAACCCCGCCAGCACGGCTTCGGTCATCTCGGGGGTGACGGCCTGGGGATCGAAGGCATAGCTGAACTGCATGCCGTCCGACAGGGCCAGCAGGCCCAGCGCAAGCTGTTCGGCCGGCAGCGGCAGCGGCGTGCCCACGTGGGCCGAGAACTGGCGGATGTATTCGGTGGTGGCCTCGCGCAGTTCGCGCAGGCAGGCCGTGAAGCCCACCCGGAAATCCGGATCGCGGGCAGCCTGCAGCTTGGCTTCCATCCAGAGCAGGAAACAGTCGTTTTCGCGGTAGTGCGTGCTGTAGTACTCGAGCACGCGGGCTTCCATCTGCGAGCGGGTTACGCCGTCTTCGAAGATGGCGCGCATGTCGGCCATGACGCTTTCGTGGTCGCGCTTGAGCAACTGCAGGAACAATTCGGACTTGCTGCCGAAATTGGAATAGAACGCCCCGCGCGTATAGCCCGCCTGTTCGGCGATGTCTTCGACGCTGGCGGCCACAAAGCCCTTGGAAAGAAATATCGATTGCGCGGCGTCGAGCAGGCGCTGGCGCGTCTGGTCGCGGCTTTGCTCTCGGGTTAGGCGGACTTTTGACATGGCGCGAGTTTAGCACTGGCGGGCATTTGGGATTCAATATTGAATCCAGATACATGACTGTATTAGAATCCAGTCCGTATCGAGTCCGACCCGGTTTTTTTTTGCGCCCCTTTCCGCGCCGCGAGGTGTTTCGTGAACTGCCCTGGCCCCTGCGTGCGCCCCATCGCCCGCCCTGCCGCTGCCGATGCGGCGCCGCCTGTACCAAGCTCCGCGCTCCGCCGCCGGACGCGCCTGCTGGCCGTGCCCGCCGCCGTGGTCCTGGCCGCCGCCCTGGCCGGCTGCGGCCGCAAGGAAGCCCCGCCGCCGGCGCCCCGCCCGGTGGTCGCCATGCCGGCGCAGGCCGACGCCAGCCTGCCCGCCTGGACCCTGCCGGGCGAAGTGCAGGCGCGCTACAGCACGCCGCTGTCGTTCCGGGTGGGCGGCAAGATCATCGAACGGCAGGTCCGCCTGGGCGACACCGTCGCGCCCGGCCAGATCGTGGCCAAACTGGACCCCGCCGACGCCGCCAAGAATGCGGCCGCCGCCCGCGCGGCCCTGTCGGCCGCGCAGCACCAGTTTGACTACGCCCGCCAGCAACTGGAGCGCGACCGCGCCCAGGCGCGCGAAAACCTCATCGCCGCGACCCAGCTGGAACAGACCCGCAACGCCTACGCGTCGGCGCTGGCCCAGCGCGACCAGGCCGCCCAGCAGGCCGCCCTGGCGGCGGACCAGCTCAACTACACCACGCTGCAGGCCGACCACGCCGGGGTCATTACCTCGGAAGAGGCGGACACCGGCCAGAACGTGGCGGCGGGCACGCCCGTCTACCAGCTGGCGTGGTCGGGCGACGTCGACGCGCTGTGCGACGTGCCCGAAAGCGTCCTGGCGGGCCTGGCCATCGGCCAGCGCGCCACCGTCACGCTGGGCCCCCTGCCCGGCCAGACCTTCGCCGCGGTGCTGCGCGAGATCGCGCCGGCCGCCGATCCGCAAAGCCGCACCTACCGCGCCAAGCTCACGCTGGAGTCGCCCTCGCCCGAGGTCCGCCTGGGCATGACCGCCAACATCAGCTTCGACAACCGCTCGGCCAACGGCCGCGCCACCTATACCGTGCCGGCCACGGCGCTGTTCCACGACGGGCGCGAGCCGGCGGTCTGGATCGTCAAGCCGCAGGAAGACACGCTGGAGCTGCGACGCGTGCAGGTGCTGCGCTACGACGCGCGCACCGTGACGCTGGCGCAGGGCCTGGAGGCCGGCGAACGCGTGGTGTGGCAGGGCGTGCACACGGTGTCGGCCGGCGAAAAGGTCCGCCCGGTGCCCCCGCTGCATCCCGAGGACTTCGCGTCATGAGCGCGCCCGGCATGGACGCCGGCCCCGACGCGCACCGCCACGAGGAAGGCAGGTTCAACCTGTCCGCCTGGGCCTTGCGGCACCAGCCGCTGGTGATTTTCATCATCACGCTGGTGACGCTGTTCGGCGTGCTGTCCTATTCCCGGCTGGCGCAGTCCGAGGATCCGCCGTTCACCTTCCGCGTCATGGTCATCCAGACGCTCTGGCCGGGCGCGACCGCGCAGCAGGTGCAGGAACAGGTCACCGACCGCATCGCCAAGAAGCTCCAGGAAACGTCCAACACCGATTTCCTGCGCAGCTATTCGCGGCCCGGCGAATCGCTGATCTTCTACACGATGAAGGATTCGGCGCCCGCCAGCACCGTGGCCGAACAGTGGTACCAGGTCCGCAAGAAGGTCGGCGACATCCGGGCCACCCTGCCGCAGGGGGTGCAGGGCCCGTTCTTCAACGACGAATTCGGCGACGTCTACACCAATATCTATACCCTGCAGGGCGACGGCTTTTCGCCGGCGCAACTGCACGACTATGCGGACAAGCTGCGCACCGTGCTGCTGCGTGTGCCCGGCGTGGCCAAGGTGGACTACTTCGGCGACCAGCTCGAGCACATCTACATCGAAATCGCCAATACCCAGCTGACCCGGCTGGGCGTGTCGCCGCAGCAGATCGCCCAGGCGATCAACACGCAGAATGCGGTGCAGGGGTCAGGCACGCTCACCACCGCCGACGACCGCATCTTCGTGCGGCCCACCGGCCAGTTTCCCAACAGCCGCGCGCTGGCGGACACGCTGATCCGCGTCAACGGCAAGTCCATCCGGCTGGGCGACATCGCCACGATCCACCGCGGCTACGAGGATCCGCCGTCGCAGCAGATGCGCTTTGCCGGCGCGACGGTGCTGGGCATCGGCATCACCATGCAGCCCGGCCAGGACGTGGTGCGCCTGGGCAAGTCGCTGGGCGCCAAGTTCCAGGAGCTGCAAGCCCAGCTGCCGGCGGGCCTCATGCTGACGGAAGTCTCCAGCATGCCGAAGGCCGTCTCGCATTCGGTCGACGAATTCCTGCGCTCCGTGGGCGAGGCGGTGGCCATCGTGCTGGCCGTAAGCCTGGTGTCCCTGGGGCTGCGCACCGGCATGGTGGTGGTGATCTCGATCCCCGTGGTGCTGGCCGTCACCGCGCTGTTCATGGACATGTTCGGCATCGGCCTGCACAAGGTGTCGCTGGGCACGCTGGTGCTGGCGCTGGGCCTGCTGGTGGACGACGCGATCATCGCCGTCGAGATGATGTCCGTGAAGCTGGAGCAGGGCTGGAGCCGGGCGCGCGCCGCGGCCTTCGCCTATACCAGCACGGCCTTCCCCATGCTGACCGGCACGCTGGTCACGGTGGCGGGCTTCCTGCCCATCGCGCTGGCCAAGTCCAGCACGGGCGAATACACGCGGTCCATCTTCCAGGTGTCCGCCATCGCGCTGATCGTGTCCTGGTTCGCGGCGGTGGTGCTGATTCCGCTGCTGGGCTACCGACTGCTGCCCGAGCGCAAGCGCGAGGCCCACCTGCCCGACGACCACGAGCACGACATCTACAACACTCGCTTCTACCTGAAGCTGCGCGGCTGGGTGGCCTGGTGCGTGGACCGCCGCTACCTGGTGCTGGCCGGGACCGTGGTGGTGTTCGTCGTCGCGATGGCCGGATTCAAGTTCGTGCCGCAGCAGTTCTTCCCCAGTTCGGACCGCAGCGAACTGCTGGTGGACGTGCGCCTGCAGGAGGGCGCGTCGTTCGCGGCGACGCTGCGCCAGGTCGAGCGCCTGGAAAAGACGCTGGAAGGCCGGCCCGAGATCGACCATTCCGTCAGTTTCGTCGGCACCGGCGCGCCGCGCTTCTACCTGCCGCTGGACCAGCAGCTGGCCACGCCCAACTTCGCCCAGCTGGTGATCACCGCCAAATCGGTGGAAGACCGGGAGGCGCTGGCGCAATGGCTGGAACCGATGCTGCGCAGCGACTTCCCCGCGATCCGCAGCCGCCTGTCGCGGCTGGAGAACGGGCCGCCCGTCGGCTACCAGGTGCAGTTCCGCGTCAGCGGCGACAAGATTCCGGACGTGCGCGCCGTCGCCGAAAAGGTGGCCGCCGAGGTCCGGGCGGACAAGCGCTCGGCCCACGTGCAGTTCGACTGGGACGAGCCGTCCGAACGCTCGGTGCGCTTCGAGATCGACCAGCAGAAGGCGCGCGAACTCGGCGTCAGTTCCAGCGACATCTCGGACTTCCTGGCGATGACGCTGTCTGGCTACACGGTGACGCAGTACCGCGAACGCGACAAGCTGATCAACGTCAGCCTGCGCGCCCCGCGCGAAGAGCGGATCGATCCCTCCCGGCTGGCCACCCTGGCCATGCCCACCCCCAACGGCCCGGTGCCCCTGGGCAGCCTGGGCCAGGTGCGCTACGACCTTGAATACGGCGTCATCTGGGAGCGCGACCGCCAGCCCACGATCACCGTCCAGGCCGACGTGACCGGCGGGGCCGAGGGCATCGACGTCACACGCGCCATCGACAGGAAGCTCGACGCCCTGCGCGCCGACCTGCCGGTGGGCTTTCGCATCGAAGTGGGCGGCCCGGTCGAGGAAAGCGCCAAGGGCCAGTCGTCCATCAACGCCCAGATGCCCCTGATGGCGGTGGCCGTGCTGACCCTGCTGATGGTGCAGCTGCAAAGCTTCGCCCGCGTGCTCATGGTGGTGCTGACCGCGCCGCTGGGGCTGATCGGCGTGGTGGCCGCCCTGCTGCTTTTCGGCAAGCCCTTCGGTTTTGTCGCCATGCTGGGGGTGATCGCGATGTTCGGCATCATCATGCGCAACTCCGTCATCCTGGTGGACCAGATCGAGCAGGACATCCACGCCGGCCACAAGCGGGTCGACGCGATCGTCGGCGCCACGGTGCGGCGTTTCCGCCCCATCACGCTGACGGCCGCCGCGGCGGTGCTGGCCCTGATTCCGCTGTTGCGCAGCAACTTCTTCGGCCCCATGGCGACGGCCCTGATGGGCGGCATCACCAGCGCCACGGTGCTGACGCTGTTCTTCCTGCCGGCGCTGTACGCGGCCTGGTTCCGCGTGCGCCATGATGAGCGCGACGAACCCGAAGGCGTGCCGCCCGGCGCCAACGCGGGCGACACGGTGGAACGAGGAGCCTGACATGCCCATCCATTTTTCCCGCCATGCCGGCCGCCTGGCCGCCCTGCCCCTGCTGCTGACGGTGGGCGCCTGCGCCTTCGCGCCGGACAGCCGGCCGCCCGCCGTGGCGCAGCCCGCGCAGTATGGCGTCGAACCCGCGCCGGCCGCGGGCGCTGCCGCCCAGGGCGTGGCGCAGCGCTTCGAGCGGGGCGCGCAACCGGTGCCGCAGTGGTGGAAGCGCTACCGCTCCGACGCGCTGGACGCAATGGTCGAAGAGGGCCTGGCCAACAGCCCCGACCTGGCCGCCGCGCAGCGCAACCTGGCCGGGGCGCGCGAGCAGTTGCGCGGGCAGGTGAATTCGTCGCTGCTGCCGTCGGTGGACGCCGGCGCCAGCGCCACGCGCAACCGCGCGCTGACGATGCCCAACCTGCCGCAGCCCACGGCGCTCTACAACGTCTTCACGGGCCAGGTCCAGGCCACGTACGACCTGGACCTGTTCGGCGCCGCCCGCTACGCCAATGCCTCGCTGGCGGCGCAGGTCGACCAGCAGGCGTTCCAGTTCGAATCCGCGCGGCGCTCGCTGGCGGGCAACATCGTCACGGGCGCCATCACCTCGGCCTCGCTGGCCGAACGCGTGGCCCTGACGGAAAAGCAGGTGGTGCTGCTGCGGCAGGTGGCGCGCGACACGCAGCGCCGGTATGAGCTGGGATCCGCGTCGCAGAACGATGCGCTGGATGCGGACCAGGACGCCGCCACGCTGGAGGCGTCGCTGCCCGGACTGCGCGCGCAATGGCACGCCACGCGCCACGCGCTGGCCGTGCTGATGGGCCGCAATCCCGATCAGGCGCCGCCCGACCTCGCCTTCGGCGCGCTGGCCGTGCCCGAGCAGGTGCCCGTGGTGGTGCCGTCCGAACTGCTGGCCGCGCGACCGGACATCCAGGTGGCCGAGGCCGTGGTCCAGGCGGCCGCGGCCGACGTGGGCCTGGCCACCGCGCAGCTGTTCCCCAGCCTGTCGCTGTCGGCGTCCATGGGCAAGGGCGGATTCGCCTGGGCGGATGCCCTGTCGGGCGCCGGGTCCATCTGGGCCATCGGCGCGTCGCTGACGCAGCCCATCTTCCACGGCGGCGCGCTGCTGGCTGAGCGCAGCGCGGCCAAGGAACGCTACGAGGCTGCTTTCCTGCAATACAAGCAGACAGTGCTGACGGCCTTTCGCGACGTGGCCGACACCCTGTCGCGCCTGGAAGCCGGGGGACAGGCGCTGGCGTCGGCCGAAGCCTCGCGCCAGGCGGCCGAGCAGTCCTACCGCAATACCGCCAGCCGCGTGCGGCTGGGCGCGCTGGCGCCGTACACGGAATTCGCGTCCGAACAGCACTATGTGGCGGCTCGCCTGCGCGAGCTGGAATACGCGAATGCGCGCCTGACCGAAAGCGCCGCGCTGTTCCAGGCAATGGGATCGCCCGCGTCGCCCGCAAGCGCTCCGGAGGTCGCCGCGCGGCAACCCTGAGGCCGGGCCGCTCGGCCCGCCCTGCAGTCCCCAGGCCCCCGCGCTTACGCCACGGGGGCCTGTTCTTTCATGCGCGAGGCCAGGGCCAGCGATTCGATGCGGCGCGCAGCCGACTGCAGCAGCGCCGTGGTCTTGTCCTGCGCAATCGTGTTCAGGCGCGTCGCCAGGAAAGTGACGGTCAGCGCGCCGAAGATGCGCCGGTCTTCCTGAAAGACCGGCACGGCGATGCCCGCGCGCTCGGGCGAGATCTCGCCCACGCCCAGATAGAAGCCCTGCACGCGGATCGTGTCCAGCGCGGCCGTGAATTCGGCTCCCGTTTCGCCCAGCCCCGCCGCCCGGACTTCGTCGGGGTGCGCCTCATACAGCTTGCGCTGATCCTTGCGCGGCAGGAACGCAATGATGGTCTTGGCCGTGGCGCCGCGGAACAAGGGATGGGCGCGGCCGCGGCCGTGGGGAATGCCCAGCGCGTCCGGGCCGCGTTCGTGATGGATGTTCAGGATGCGCAGGCCGTGGATCACGCTCAGGAGCACGTCGCCGCCCACCTGGTCGACCACCTCGCGCATGATCGGCCGCGCCACGCCCAGCACCGGGTCCGCGTCGATGATCAGGTGATCCAGTTCGATGATGCGCGGCCCCAGCTTGTAGCCGCCGCCCGTCATGCGCAGCAGATAGCCCAGGTCGGACAGGTCGCGGATGTATCGGTAGCCCGTCGGCGCCGAATAGTCCAGGCGCGAAATGATGTCTTCGGCCGTGAGCACCGGGGTGTCTAGGCTGAAGAGGTCAAGAATCGCCAGGGCTCGCTTCAGGGTGGACATGGGTTTGGGAGGCATGGGACGACGGTGGAACCGGGGGAGCGTATCACAGGGTTCGGCGCGGTCGGCGCCGCCTATTGACCGTGCCTATCGGGCCCGTTCGACAGTCTGGATTCTGACTATCGACTTTGGCATTTTTATCATTTATAGATAAATACTAATTGGTAGAACAACATATTTATCGAATAATGATATTTCAGACAAAGCAAAACCCAAGGGGAATCCATGAAACAGCATCGCAGCAGTGCACCGCAAAGCGGCATGAACCGTCGGCATTTCCTGGCCGCCTCGGCGGCCGCCATGGCCGGCGCGGCCCTCGCCCGCCCGGGCCGCGCCTGGGCAGCGGGGTATCCCGCCGACCACCCCATCCAGTTCATCGTGCCTTTCCCCGCCGGCGGCGGCACGGACCTGGTGGCTCGGCCGCTGGCCCAGGGCATCGGAGAAGCCCTCAAGCAGAGCGTGGTCGTCATCAACAAGGGCGGCGCGGCAGGCATCATCGGCACGCAGCAGGCGGCGCGCTCGGCGCCGGACGGGTACACCTTGGCGCTGGGGTCCACCGGCACGCACACCGTGAACCAGAGCCTGTACGAAAACATCGCCTACGACCCGATCAAGGATTTCGAGCCGGTGTCGATGGTCTGCTACTACAACAATGTGCTGGTCGTGCACCCATCGTTTCCGGCGCGCACGCTGCAGGAACTGGTGGCCATCATCAAGGCCAACCCGGGCAAGTATTTCTACGGCATCACGCAGAACGGCAGTTCGGCGCACCTGGCCATGGAATTGCTCAAGGCCACGGCCGGCCTGGACCTGCCCGGCGTGCCGTACAAGGGCGCGGCGGCGGCCGTCAATGATTTCCTGGGCGGTCAGTTCCCCATCCTGATGGATGTGGTGATCAACCAGCAGCAATTCATCCAGGGCGGCAAGTCCCGCCCGCTGGCCGTGACCTCCGCGCAGCGCGCGCAGGCCCTGCCCGACGTGCCCACCGTGGCCGAGTCCGGTTTTCCCGGCTACCAGGCCATCGGCTGGAACGGCGTGTTCGTGCCCGCCGGCACGCCGGCGTCCATCGTCCAGACGCTGAACGGCGCGGTGCAAAGCGCGCTCAAGCTGCCGGCCCTGGCGCAGCTGACGCAAAACGGGCTGGAGCTGCATGGCGGCACGCCCGAAGAACTGGGCCGCTTCGTCGCCACCGAAAGCGAGAAGTGGCGCGCCCTGATCAAGAACGCCAACATCAAGGCCACCTGATGCATCGAATTCCCTATGGCGCTCCTGCCGGCGCCTTTCCCAATCCCTGGCAGGAACTGGATCGCGAACTGCGCGGCCAGGGGCTGCGCGCGGCGCACGCCCCCACCGTGCGCGCCGTGGTCTGCGTCACGGTCCACGTGGACGGCCCGGCCGTCGAGGTGGGCCGCAAGCAGTTCCCGGCCGGGCCCCACACCGCCGGCCGCTACGCCATCCGCCGCGGCGTGCCCCGGCATCTGGAAATCCTGGCGCGCCACCGCATGCCCGCCACCTTCTTCGCCTGCGGCTACGACGTCGAACACTATCCCGCCACCTTCCACGACATCCTGGCGGCGGGCCACGAGATCGCCGCGCACGGCTATGTGCACGAAGCCTGGGATCTGGGCGACGAAGAACCCGCATTGCTTGAGAAAACCCACCGCATCATCCAGCACGAACTGGGCGTGACCCCGGTGGGCTGGTGCTCGCCGTCCGGCCGCAAGAGCCACCGGACGCTGCCCGCGCTGCGCGCGCTGGGCTATTGCTACGACGCCAGCGAAAAGGACCAGGACCGCCCCTATCTGCCGGATGCCCCGGCCGGCGACGGCGATCCCGGCTTCGTCATGCTGCCCAACAACACCGTGTCGCTGGACGACTATCCCTTCTACTTCTCCGGCCATGCCCTGGCGTCCGAGGCCTGCGACAACTGGATGCAGGAATTCGAGGCGCTGCGGCAAGCAGAAGGCTATGTGCACCTGACCGTGCACCCGAAGGCGGCGGGCGGTTCCGGCACGCCCGCGCGCGCCGCCGCGATGGACCGTTTCCTGGCGTTCATCGCCGCGCAGCCCGATGTGCATGTCATGACGCTGGAAGCGCTGGCCCGCCACTGCCTGGCCCACCCCGACAACTGGAGACGCGCATGAGCGCCGCCAAGACCGTACTGGTCACCCTGAACGTGCACGGCATCGGCCCCGAGGCCGCCACGCAGGACGAGGCCGCGCTGCACGGCCGCGACGCGCACGGCCGCTATGCCTATGGCGGCGGCCTGGCCCGCGTGCTGGACATGCTGCGCCGGCAGGATATCCGCGCCACGCTGTTCTGGCCGGTATTCGAGGCCGAGCGTTGCCGCGGCCTGCTGGAGCAAAGCCTGCGCGACGGCCATGAAGCCGCCTCGCACGGCAATGCCTTCGAAGACCTGAGCACCCTGGGCGAGCGCGAAGGCGAGGTGCTGGCGCGCGCCCGCGAGCGCCTGGCCGAACTGACGGGCGCCGCGCCGCAAGGCTTTCGCCATGCCAGCAGCGGGTTTTCGGCACGCACCATCCCCTTGCTGCAACAGCTGGGCTATCGCTACGACAGCAGCGCCATCGACGACGACGCCCCCTATGCGCTGGATGCCGACGGCGGCGCGGGCATGGTCGAGCTGCCCTGGAGCGAAGGGCTGTGCGACGCCACGCACTTCAGCCGCCGCGTCACGCAGGACCGCGCCTACGCCCACTGGGTGGAACAGGGCGATGCGCTGCTTGCCGCCGACGGCTACGCCTGCCTGACCCTGCACCCGCGCGCCGACAACGGCGTGGGGCGCGCGGCCCGGCTGCAGAAAGTGGAGCAGCTGCTGGAACGCTTTCGCGCGCAAGGCGCGGCGTTCGTCACCGGCGCCGAGCTGGCGTCGCGCCATGCCGCTTTGGGTAAACCCTGAGCAATATTGGCGCCAAAATAAGCTAACATTTTTTCCATCCTGATTTCCTTCCCCGATCACGCGGCGCCCGGCGCCGCTTTCCGTCCATGACCCAGACCACGCAATTTCCCTTCGTATCGGTTTCCGGCACGCCCGAAGCCCGCGGCCGTTCCTACGGCCAGCAAGCCGCCGCGCGCGTGCGCAAAAGCGCCGCGATGTACGGCCAGACGCTGGTCGACCTGGGCTACGACGCCATGGCGCGCACCCAGCTCATCGCCCACTTCGCCCGCGAAATCGAAGACTTTGCCCCGCATTACCTGGAAGAAATGCGCGGCATCGCGGCCGGGGCCGACGTGCCGTTCGAAGACATCGTGATGGTCAACGCCCGCACCGAGGTCGTGGCCAAGGCCCGCGCCGAGAAAAAGAAGGCCGCCGAACTGGAACCCGGCGACGGCTGCACCGGCGCGCTGATCCTGCCCACGCGTTCGGCCAACGGCAACCTGATCCACGGCCAGAACTGGGACTGGCGCGCCGAATGCGCCGAAACGGCCATCGTGCTGCGCGTGCGCAACGACAACGGCCCGGACATCCTGACCTTCGTCGAAGCCGGCGGCCTTGCCCGCAGCGGCCTGAACAGCGCCGGCGTGTCCATCACCGCCAACTACCTGGAATCCGACCGCGACTTCCGCCAGCTTGGCGTGCCGCTGTCGCTGATCCGCCGCAAGGTGCTGGAGCAGCAACATTTCGCGCTGGCCATCAAGGCCGTCGCCACGACGCCCAAGTCCTGCTCGAACAACATCATGATCGGCATGGCCGCGGGCTTTGGCGTGGACTACGAGTGCACCACCGATGAAGCATTCCCCATCTACCCGGGCAGCGACGACCTGATCGTGCATGCCAACCACTGGGTCAGCGAAGTGGCGCTCTCGAAGCTGCGCGACACCGGGCGCGCCAGCACGCCGGAAAGCGCGTACCGCGACTGGCGCGTGCGCCGCCTGCTGAACGAAAAGACGCAACTGACGCGCGAAGACCTGAAGCGCGCGCTGTTCGACGACTTCGGTTCGCCCTACTCCGTTTGCCGCCCGCCGCGTCCCGGCAGCCACGACAACCTGTCGGCCACGGTCGCCATGGTCGTCATGGAGCCGGCCGCGGGCCTGATGGAAGTCGCGCCGCTGCCGGCGCTGAACCGCACGTTCACGCGTTACAGCCTCACCGCCGAACCTGAACTGCTGGCCGCCGCCTGATCGTCGGCGCGCCCGCGCAACCCGAGGAAGTATCAATGAAAGTCCATCAATTGAGCGCCGCGGTTGCGCTGGCGCTTGCCGGCCTGGCCGGCGCCGCCTGTGCACAATCGGCCCCGCCGCTGCGCATCTCGCTCACCGCCGACATCCGTTCGACCGAACCCGGCGTCAACCGCGACAGCAACAGCGACGCCGTCGTCCTGCACATCGTCGAAGGCCTGGTCGCCTACGGCGAAGACGCCGAAGTGCGCCCGCTGCTGGCCAGGTCGGTCGACATCAGCCCCGACGGCAAGACCTACACCTTCACGCTGCGCGACGGCATCAAGTTCCACAACGGCAAGCCGATGACATCCGCCGACGTGCTGTGGAGCTGGCAACACTACACCGCGGCCAATTCGGGCTGGCGCTGCGCCAGCGAATTCGACGGCCGCGGCACCGTCAAGGCCACCGGCGTGGAAGCGCCCGACGCGCAGACGGTCGTCTATCACCTGGAAAAGCCCAGCAGCCTGTTCCTGGCCTCGCTGGCGCGCATCGACTGCGGCGGCACGGGCATCCTGTCCAAGGATTCCGTCGGCCCGGACGGCGCGTGGATCAAGCCCATCGGCACCGGCCCGTTCGAGCTGGCCGAATGGAAGCGCGGCGAATACATCCGCCTGACCCGCTACGCGGGATACGCCAACCTGGACGGCAAGCGCGACGGCTACACCGGATCCAAGCGTCCGCTGGTCGACGAAGTGCGCTTCATGATCGTGCCGGACGATTCCACCGCCAAGGCCGCCTTGCAGCGCGGCAACATCGACATCATCGAAGACGTGTCGAACAACGACGTGCCCGTGCTGCAAGGCACGCCCAACGTCAAGGTGGCCTACGCGCCGGTCATGAGCATGACGGCGCTGCTGCTGCAAACCCGGGATCCGGTGCTGTCGAACCCGAAGATGCGCCAGGCCCTGGCCCACGCCATCGATTACAAGCAGCTGGCCGCCGCCGTCACCGAAGGCCTGGCGCAGCCGAACAACTCCATCGTGCCGCTGGTGTCGCCTTACCATGACGCCGTGCAGAAACAGGGCTGGGACTACGACCCCGCGCTGGCGCAGAAGCTGCTCAAGGAGGCCGGCTACAAGGGCCAGGCGCTGTCGATCCTGACGACGAAGCGCTATCCCCAGTCGTACAACTCGGCCGTGATCGTGCAGGCGATGCTGCAGTCTATCGGCATCAACGCGCAGCTGGCGGTGGTGGAATGGGCGACACAGCTCGACCGCTACAACGCCGGCACCTACCAGATGATGACGTTCCCGTATTCCGCGCGCCTGGACGCGGCGCTGAACTACGAAATGGTGACGGGCGACAAAACGAAGCAGCCGCGCAAGGTCTGGGACAGCGCCGAGGCATCCCGGCTGGTGGAAGCGGCATCCGTCGACACCGACCATGCGAAACGCCAGGCGTCGTTCGATCAGCTGCACAAGCTGTTCCTGGCGGACGTGCCCAGCATTCCGCTCTACAACGGCCTGGACATCGGCGCGTACCGCAGCGATGTGGTCGGCTACCAGCCCTGGGCCGTGAAAAAGCCACGCGCCTGGGAAGTGGAACGCGTGGCCAAGTAAAAGGGCTGAGGCGCGATCCGCATTGCAGGAATGCGGATCGCGCCCCCCAAGGCGCAAACCTGCTTATTTATCCGCCAGGACCCGGGTCTCCCAGACCCGTGGCTTTCCTTCCCACACCGAGAACCCCTGCACGCGCTTGCTGCTCGCCCAGGCATCCGCTCCGTTGTAGAGCATCAGCATCGGCGTCTGCTCCAGCATCAGCGCATGCAGCTGATCAAACAGCGCCTGCCGCTTCGCGGGCTCGGACTCCAGGAAGCTCTCATCGATCAGTTTCTGCGCGGCCGGATCGTCCCAGACCTTGCGCGGCTGCTTTTCCTTGTCGCCCGCGAACTGCTCGAAGCTCAGCGACGGATCCAGCCGCGAAGAAAACGAGAACGAGCTGATCTGGTACTTGCCCGTGTTGTAGCGGTCGAGCTGCGTCGCCCATTCCAGGACCTCGATCTTCGCGTTGATGCCGACCGACTGCATCATCGCCTGCGCGATCACCGCGACCTGATAGCTCGGCACGTGCGCCCGCTTGTTCGCATAGATGACCACCGGCTCGCCCTTGTAGCCGGCTTCCTTCAGCAGCTGCTGCGCGCGCGCGGGGTCGTACTTGTAGCCCCGCTTCTCCGCGTCCTTGTAGTAGGCGGACCCCGCGTACACGGCGGAATTGTTCAGCTGGCCCAGGCCTTCCGACGCCGCCGCCACCACCTGCGGAATGTCCAGCGACGCGGCGATCGCCTGGCGCACCTTCACGTTCTTCAGCACCCCGTCCTGCGTCTGGAACAGCAGCACATGCTTGACCGCGTCGTGCGGGCTGAACACGGTCAGGTTCCTGGCGCTCTTGAGTTCGCCCACGTCGGTATTGGTGATCTGGCTGGCGTCGATGGCGCCCGACAGCAGGCCGGCCTTGGACGTGGACGGGTCCGGCACGACCAGGAACTTCACCTCATCCACCAGCGGGCGCTTGGAGCCCACGTAGCCATCGGCCTTGTCGCCTTCGGGCGACACATAGTCCTTGAACGCGGACAAGAGGGTGTATTCGCCGCGCTTCCACTCCTTGAACTGGTACGGACCCGTGCCCACCGGCTTGATCCAGGAGCCGTCCGCCGCCACCGAATCCTTCGAGAGGATCGCCGTCATGCCGCAATCGGTGCGCGCCAGCGAATCCAGGAACACCGCCGACTTGCGGTCCACCTTCATCACCACCGTCTTCGCATCCGGCGCCGACACGTCCGTCACCTTCAGGCCATTGCGGCCGTCGAAGTCGCTGCGGCAGCGCCAGTCCGTCTTGGGATCCATGTAGCGCTGCCAGTTCCACAGCACATCCGCCGAGGTCAGCGTCGCGCCGTTATGGAACTTCACGCCCTCGCGCAACGTGAAGGTGTAGGTCAGGCCGTCTTCCGACAACGACACCGACTTGGCCAGCAAGGGGCCCACGGTGCCGTTCTCGCGGTATCCCACCAGGCCTTCGACCATGTTGAGCACCACGCCGTCGGTCGTGTTGTCGCGGTTGACGCCCGGGTTGGTCGAGCGGATGTCGGCGGGCTGGGCGACGGTCAGCACGGCGGCATGGACCGGAGCGGTGGCGGCCAGCGCCAGGGAGAGCGCGAGCGCTCTGGGAACGAAATGGTGGTGCATGCAAAAGACTCCCCGGCGTGTGGCGCAGAATTCACGCATATTTTGGCGCCAAAATAATATGCTAATTATGGAGGCTACGCTGCGCGCCGCCATCCGGGGTATCCCTGAACGCTTGCCATGAAAAAAAGCGGCGGCCCCTGTCCGGAGGGCCGCCGCGATGGCGCTGCGAATGTCGGCAGGAAAACGGCGTCAGGAAATATCCTGCCCCACGTGCTGCGCGATGATCTTTTGCAGCCGTTTGACGTCGCGCGCTTCCAGCGCGTCCACCATGTCGAAGTGCTCGCGCGCCGAGATCTCGATGCGCGAGCGGGTCACCCATTCCTTGGCGGGCGCCGCCGGCCCGCGCGCACGCATTTCCTGGATCAGCGCCGTCAGTTCCCGGTTGCCGCACAGGTCATACATGCCGGCATGGAACGCCAGGTTGACTTCGTACTGTTCCAGCAAAGTGCCGTCCTGCAGCAGCTTGGCGAAACGTTCGGCCAGCGTGCGCAGGGCGCGCACCTTGGCCGCCGTGACATTGGGCATCAGATCCGCCGCCGCGCCCGTTTCCAGCAGGATGCGGATGTCCCGGATCTGCAGATGCTGGTCGGGATCCATGGCGTAGACGTGATAGCCCCGGTTCGGGATATGCGCAATCAGCCGCTTGGCGGCCAATTGGTCTAGCGCCCGCCGAACGTCCAGACGCTTGGCGTCATAACGCTCTTGCAGGTCGATCTGCTTCAACCAGGCGCCGGGACCATACACGCCCGACTGGATATCATGGGCAATGCGGTCCACCAGGCCGGGTTGCGTCGCCGCCGCTTTCGGCATGGACCACTCCCGTCTATCAGTTCCAAAGCGCGTATTTTAGGCATAACTTCCCGCCGCGCATGAGAGGGAATTTCCCCCCTTCCCTCATGCGATGGCGCGTTGCGGCTCCAGTCCGTCCAGCCGCCAGCGCAGCCGCACGCCGCCGGTATCGGTGGACTCCAGGGCCGGGATCGCCGACAGCAGGCTGCGCGTGTAGTCCTCCTGCGGGCGGTCGAACACAGCATCGCGCGAGCCTTGCTCGACGATGGCGCCGTCACGCATCACCACCACCCGGTCGGCCACCTGTTCCACCACGCCCAGGTCGTGGCTGATGAACAGGCACGAAAAACCGTGCCGTTCCTGCAGGTCGGCAAACAGGTCCAGCACCTGCGCGCGAACGGTCACGTCCAGCGCCGACACCGGTTCGTCGGCGATCACGAATGACGGCCGGCGCACGATGGCGCGAGCGATCGCCACCCGCTGGCGCTGGCCGCCGGACATCTCGTGCGGAAAGCGTTTGGCGTATTCCGGACCCAGGCCGACCTCGGCCAGCACTTCGTCCACGCGGCGGCGCTTGTCCGCCGACGACATGTCCCCGAGCATGCGCAGGCCTTCGCCGACAAGCTGGCCGATGGTCATGCGCGGATCCAGCGAGGAATACGGATCCTGGAACACCATCTGGCAGTTCAGGCGGTAGTCGCGCCATGCCGCGGAGCGGCGGTTGACGGGCTGGCCGCGAAACAGGATCTGGCCGGACGTGGGCGACAGCAGGCCGGCGATCGCCCGGCCCAGCGTGGTCTTGCCGGACCCCGATCCGCCCACCACGGCCACGACTTCACGCGGCTTCACGTGCAGGTCGATGCCGTTCAGGGCGCGCTTTGCGCTCGTGCGCGAGAACAGGCGCTGGTGCCCGGCGTAATCCACCACCAGGTTCCTGACCTCGACAATGGGCGCGTCCTGCGTCAGCTTGCGGGCCGGCAGGCGGCGCGGCATCGCATCCAGCAGTTTGCGCGTGTAGGGATGCTGCGGCCGTTCCAGGATGCCGGCAGTGGTGCCGGTTTCCAGCACCTTGCCGTGTTGCATCACCACCATGCGCTCGGTGTAGCGCGCGACCATCGGCAGGTCGTGGCTGATCATCAGCACGGCCGTGTGATGCTCGCGCGTCAGGTCCACCATCAGTTCCAGCACGTCGCGCTGCACCACGGCGTCCAGCGCGGTGGTGGGTTCGTCGGCGATCAGCAGCGCCGGCTCCAGCAGCATCACCGAGGCCAGCATCATGCGCTGGCGCATGCCGCCCGAGAACTCGTGCGGCCAGGCGTCCATCGCGCCCTGCGGATCGCGAATGCCCACGCGGCGCAGCATCTCCAGGATGCGTTCGCGGCGCTGCGCGCCGGACAGGTCCCGGCGGTGCAGCTTCAGGCCTTCATCCAGCTGGCGGCCGATCGGCATCGACGGGTTCAGGGAGGTCATCGGCTCCTGGAACACCATGCCGATGCGGGCGCCGCGCAGCTTGCGCAGCACGGCCGGATCGGCCTTCGTCACGTCCACGCCTTCAAACAGGATGGACCCGCCCGCCACCACCAGCGGGGCGGGGGTCAGGCCCATGATGGCGCGCGCAGCCTGCGTCTTGCCGCTGCCCGATTCGCCGACGATGCCCACCATTTCGCCCGGCGCGACCTCGAAGGACACGCCGCTGACGATCTCGCGGCCGCCCGGGCCGACGGTCAGGGTCAGGTTTGATACGGTTACCAGTGCGCTCATTGCACGCCCCTCATGCGGGGGTCGAGACGGTCTCGGACCGCGTCGCCCAGCAGGTTGATCCCCAGCAGCGCGAGCGCGATGGCCAGGCCAGGAAGGATGGATAGATACGACGCCTGCGCCATGAACGGACGCGCCGCGGCCAGCATGTTGCCCCAGGTCGGCGCGGGCGGCGGCACGCCCAGGCCCAGGAAGGACAGCGCGCTTTCCGCCAGGATCACCCACCCGAACATGGAGGTGGCCAGCACCGTCAGCGGCGCCACGCAGTTGGGCAGCACATGGCGGAACATGGTGTAGAGCTCGGAGTTGCCCAGCACGCGCGACGATTCGATGAACTCCTTCTCGCGCAGCGACAGCACCGTGCCGCGCACGATGCGCGTCACCGACGGCGTATAGGCCAGGCCCAGCGCCAGGATGATGCCGTACTTGTTGGCGCCCACCACGGCCAACAGGCCCAGGGCGAGCAGCAGGCCGGGAAAGGCCAGCAGCGCGTTGTTGAAGGCCATGATGACGCGGTCGGTCCAGCCGCGCACGAAGCCGGTCAGGGTGCCGATGGCGGTGCCGGCGACGATGGCGAAGGTCACCGTCAACAGGCTGATCCAGACGCTGCTGGACGCGCCGGCCAGCAGGCGCGACAACTCGTCGCGGCCGAACTCGTCCGTGCCCAGCAGGAAATCGCCGCCGGGCGGCTTCAGGCGCGCGACGAAGTTGATCTTCAGCGGATCATGCGGCGTCCAGAGGACGCCCATGATCGCGGCGATGAGCATCGCGCCCACGATCAGGCCGCCCAGGAGCGCATTGGCGGGAATTCGCTTTTTCATTCGGCGGTCACTCTCGGGTCGAAGATGGGATAGCACAGGTCGATGAGCAGGTTCACGATCACATACACCACGCCCACGAACAGCAGGCAGCCCTGGATGACGGGGTAGTCGCGGGCGAAGATCGAGTCCACCAGCAGCCGGCCCAGGCCGGGGATCGTGAACACGGTTTCCACCACCGCGATGCCGCCCAGCAGGTTGCCCAGCACCAGGCCGATCAGGGTCCAGGTGGGGCCGAACGCATTGCGGAAGGCATGGCGCATCAGCACGGCGGATTCGGACAGGCCCTTGGCGCGCGCATGCGTGATGTAGTCCAGCCGCAGCACTTCCAGCGTGCTGGCGCGCGCCATGCGCATCAGCACGCCGATCTCGTGCAGGAACAGCGTCAGGATGGGCATGGCCAGGTACAGCAGGCCGGCCTTCCAGTCTTCACCGATCGACACGTAGCCCACCACCGGCAGCCACTGCAGCTTCAGGCCGAAGAAGATCAGCAGCAGCAGGCCCAGCCAGAAGGTGGGGATGGACACCAGCAGCGTGGCCGAGCCCACCAGGAACAGGTCGGGCCACTTGTTCTGCTTCCAGGCGGCGATCATGCCGGCCGGCACGGCCACCAGCGCGGCGAACAGCACCGCCACCAGCACCACGCGGCCGCTGATCAGGAAGCGGTCCCACACCAGCGGCAGCACGGGCTGGCCGGTGTTGATGGACGAACCCAGATCGCCGTGCAGCATGTTGCCGAACCAGATGCCGAACTGGGTCAGCCAGGTCTGGTCCAGCCCCAGGCGCGCACGCAGGTCCGCCAGCGCGGCCGGCGTCGCCAGGTCGCCCAGCAGCAGTTGGGCGGGGTCGCCCGGGATCAGCCGGATCATCACGAACACCGCCACCGCCACGATCAGCAGGGTCGGCACGGCCATGACAATTCGGGATAGCGCGAAACGCAGCATGGCCGTCTCCTATGCCTCAGTGATTCGCATGCCGCAGCTTGCGCAGGGCGTCGGCCAGGAAGTCCTGCACCTGGCCCACGCATTTCAGGCCGTCGTGCGGCACGTTGTCCACCACGTCCAGCACCGCCTTCACGCCGGCGGCCTCGAACGAACGGCGCAGCGATTCCAGGCGTTCCGGACGCGTCTTGCCGGCGTCGTTGGCGCCCGGCATGTAGAACTTGCCGCCTTCGCGATGAGTGATTTCCCAGGTTTCCAGGTCGGCCTTGCCCACGATCATGTGCACCGCCACCTGCTTGAGCGCCTCGATGTCGATGCGCTTGCCAAAGCGGGCTTCCGCGTCGCGCACGCCCACCCACCAGTCCTGGCTGGGGTCGAGCAGCGTGACCGAGCCCGGGGCGCCGATCGACACGGCCCACAGGCTTTCCGGATGCAGGTAGGCAAAGCGGTTCACAAACTGGCCGCCGCCGGAATAGCCGAACAGGCCGAACTTCTTGAACGTCATGCCGAACTTTTCGCCGACTTCGGCCACCATGTCGAGCAGGATGTCGTCGTAGCGGATGTCGCCTTCGCGCAGCTGCTTGAAGCCGTCGCGGTTGCCGTCGCCCAGCGGGCCCACGGGGAACAGCGGGCACAGCACGATGCAGTCGTTCCAGCGCGCGAATTCGGCGAACGCGTCGCGGTATTCCACGAAGGCGCGGCCCGTGCCGTGCATGATGACGACCAGTTCCATCGGATGCCGGGCGGTGTCGATATGCGGCGGCACGTACATGCAATAGGAAAAGCGCGGGTCGGTGCGCGCGGCGAAGACCGTGCTGTGGCCCAGGTCGTACATGGCCCGCGCCAGGGCGGCGTCGGGTTGAAGAGCGATAGCTGCGTTGGACTGCATGATTTCCTCGTTCCCATGGCCGCTCGCGGCGCATGGTGGATGCCGGTGGTCGAAACAATAATCACATAAATTGGCGCCAATTTTAGGCGCGACTGTTTCGACGCAACAAGGCAGGGGATTCCCTAGTCCGGCACGGTGGCGCCGCCCGGGCGCCGCCGGCGCCCGGGCGGGCAATGCCGGATGTCGCTCACGCTTTCTTGAACAGCCGCCGGGCCGCGGCGACCACGCCCAACACCACTGCGCCGGCCGCGATGCCGAACAGGGCATTGAGCACCGTGGCCGTCAGGGCCTGGACCACGCCGCCCCCGCCCACCGCGGCGGCGGCATGTTCAACGGCGGCATGGACGGGAGGGATGCCGTGGGTCAGGATGGCCCCGCCCACCATGAACATGGCGGCGGTGCCGACCACCGACAGGGTCTTCATCAGGTAAGGCGCCGCGCCCACGATCCGCTTGCCCAGCCAGGCCAGCGCCTGCGAGGACTTCCGGCTCAGGTACAGGCCCAGGTCGTCCAGCTTGACGATGCCCGCCACCAGGCCGTAGACGCCGACGGTCATGGCGATGGCGATGATGGACAGCACCGCGACCTGGCGGGTGAAGTCGGCGCCGGCCACCGCCCCCAGGCTGATGACGATGATTTCCGCCGACAGGATGAAGTCGGTCCGGACCGCGCCCTTGATCTTGGTTTTCTCGAACGCCACCATGTCGACCGCCTGGTCCTGCAGAGCCTGGGCGCGCGCGGCGTGATGGCCTTCGGGGGATTCGCCGTGCGACAGGTATTTGTGCGCCAGCTTTTCGACGCCCTCGTAGCAGAGGAACGCGCCGCCCAGCATCAGCAGGGGCGTGATCGCCCAGGGCGCGAAGGCGCTGATCAACAGCGCCGCGGGCACCAGGATCAGCTTGTTGACGAATGAGCCCTTGGCCACCGCCCACACCACGGGCAGCTCGCGGTTGACCGGCACGCCGGTGACCTGCTGGGCATTGAGCGCCAGGTCGTCGCCCAGCACGCCGGCGGTCTTCTTGGCCGCCACCTTGGTCATGACGGAGACGTCGTCCAGGATGGTGGCGATATCGTCGAACAATGCGAAGAAACTGCTTCCGGCCATCAGGAACCCCTCTTGCCCTGGTAAGGTCCTCCGAGTGTACAGGCGGCAAGCGCCGGATTCCGGCAACGCGCGTTGCCGTTTTCATTCCCTTTGTGTCCGGATCGGATGTGGCCGGGCGGACCGCTGGCAGCTACATGGCTTCGATGCGCGGATACAGATCGCGGTTTTCGCGCTGCATCCGTTCGTGGACCCGGCGCAGCACGGTATTGGCGTCGTCCCGAAAGCCGCCTTCGTCCAGTTCCAGGCTGCGGGCGTTGTTCCAGCGCTTGGCGAAGGCCTCGTAGGCCGCGGCGATCGCGTCCATCTCCTGCTGGAATTCTTTGCCCTTGCGCGCCAGGTCGACGTCCGCGCTGCGCGCCACCGCGGGATACAGCGCGCGGTCCTCGACGGCCAGATGCAGCTTGATGGTTGCGCTCATGGACACGATGCCCCGCGCGATCTCGGCCGCGTTGCGCGCCACGCCGGCCAGAGCCAGTTTGCGCAGCGACGCGATGCCTTGCAGGATATCCACGTGCTGCTGCTTGAATTTATCGATATTCATACGGACCTTCCCGACTGATGCGGCGGGGCCGAACGGCCCCGCCCTTGCTTTGCGCGCCCCTCAGGCCTGGACGCGCGCTCCCGCGTTTTCGAACAGGATGTTGTTTTCCAGGTGGATGTGCGCCATCAGGTCTTCCTTGAACTGGCGGATGCCCAGGTACAGCGCCCGCCAGGTGTTGCAGGCGGCGCGCGGCAGCGTCGCATTGTTGGTCAGCGCCATCAGCCGCTCCAGCGCCACGCCGTGGTCGTCGTGTTCCATGCGCATCACCATGATCGGCATGGCGGCCATGCCGCCGTGGCCGCGCGCCAGCATCGGGAACAGCACCTGTTCTTCCTTCTGCATGTGGCTTTCAAGCTCCTGCTGCATGGTGCGCAGGTGGTCGGCCAGGCCGGCCGGACAATCCGGACTGTCGGCATGCACCTGCTCCACCTTCAGCGCCAGGCGGATCAGCTCGGGCAGCTGCTGGCGGTGCACCTCGTGGTAGCGCGCCAGGATGTGGTCCACCAGTTCCGCGGGGGAGGCCTCGCCCCAGTCCCGTTCCTGCGACGGATTCTGCGCCAGCGCGATCAGGCGCGCCTCGATCTGGGCCGGATCCAGGGAACGCTGGGCCGCGGCCTCGGCCAGGCTTTTTTTGCCGCCACAGCAAAAATCCAGCTCGAATTCGTGGAAAACCTGCGTGGCCCCGGGAATGCTGCGGGCCAGCTGGCCCAGGGATTGCTCAACCATGCTCATCGCGTCTCTCCATTGATCATGACGGTATTTGCTCAGACGCGAAAACCGTGCCAGGAAAAACTTGCGATTTATCAATCACCTGCAAATTAAAGGGTAGATATCACCCTATTCGGGTAGGGTTCTATTCACCCCGCGACGGTAGAATCCACCCATGCAAAACCTGCTGCTTGCCGACTTGGTCGCCGACCTTCCCCCCGCCATCCGCCTACAGCGGCTGGTGTCCAGCCTGCGCACCCACTTTCGCTGCGGGGCCGTCGCGCTGCTGCAGCTCGAGGAAGACCACCTGCGCCCCATCGCGGTCGACGGGCTGACCCAGGATGCGCTGGGCCGGCGCTTCGCCGTGCAGCAGCATCCGCGGCTGGCCGCCATCCTGGGACGGCGCGGGGTCACCTGCTTCCACCACGACAGCACCCTGCCCGACCCCTACGACGGCCTGATCAACGGCATGGCCGGCGAACCGCTGCCGGTGCATGACTGCATGGGAACCAGCCTGCACATCGAGGGCAAGACGTGGGGCGTGCTGACGCTGGACGCGCTGGAGGTCGGCACGTTCGACATGGAAGCGCAGGCCGACCTGCGCGATTACATCGTGCTGCTGGAAGCCGCGCTGCGGACCACCCGTCTGGAAGCCGAGATCCGCGCGCTGCGCGTGGCGCGGGGGCAGGCGCCCGCCGACAACGCCGCGCCCGCCGGCAGCGACATCCTCGGCCAGAGCGAATCCATCGGCCGCCTGCTGCACGAAATCGACGTCGTGGCCGATTCCGAATTGCCCATCCTGCTGCTCGGCGAAACCGGCGTCGGCAAGGAGCTGTTCGCGCATCGCGTGCACGGCCTGTCGCGCCGCCGCGACAAGCCGCTGGTGCACGTGAACTGCGCCGCGCTGCCCGAATCGCTGGCCGAAAGCGAACTGTTCGGCCACGCCAAGGGCGCGTTTTCCGGCGCCGTCGCCGACCGGCCCGGCCGGTTCGAGGCCGCCAACGGCGGCACGCTGTTCCTGGATGAAGTCGGCGAACTGCCGCTGCTGGTGCAGGCCAAGCTGCTGCGCACCCTGCAGAACGGCGAAATCCAGCGGCTGGGCGACGACCGCCCGCGCACCGTGGACGTGCGCATCGTGGCGGCCACCAACCGCAGCCTGCGCGACCTGGTGCGCGCGGGCGACTTCCGCGCCGACCTCTATCACCGCCTGTCGGTCTACCCGATCCCCATCCCTCCCCTGCGCGACCGCGGCAACGACGTGCTGCTGCTGGCGGGCCGCTACCTGGAGCTGAACCGGGCCCGGCTTGGACTGCGCAGCCTGAGGCTGTCGCCCGACGCCGAGGAAATGCTGCGCCGCTACCGCTGGCCCGGCAACGTGCGCGAACTGGAGCACGTCATCAGCCGCGCCGCCATCAAGGCGGTCAGCCACGGCGCCAGCCGCAATGAAATCGTGACGCTGGGCGTCAAGCTGCTGGACCTGTCCGATGGCGACATGCCCGAGTCCCGGGAAGACGATGCGGCCGACACGCCCGAACCCGGCACGGCCGCCCAATCGCTGCGCGAGGCCGTGGACGCCTGCCAGCGCCAGTCGATCCGGCGCGCGCTGGCGGCGAACCAGGGCAACTGGGCGGTGGCCGCGCGCGCCCTGGACGTGGACCCCAGCAACCTGCACAAGCTGGCGCGGCGCCTGGGCCTGAAGGCCTGAGCCGCGCCTGCAAGTCTGCGCAATGCTGCCCGCCGGCGGCGCATCCCGGCGCCGGCGCCCCTGGCCGTTCAGGCCTTGATATACACCCAGGCGTGCGCGCCGGACTTCAGCAGGACGGACACGCGCTTGTAGTCGGCGACCTCGTAATCGTCCGCCGCCTGCAATTCCTTTTGCGTGATCTCGAAGACCGTGCCGCGCACCTCGTCCTTGGGATCGTAGCTGGCGTGGACGATGGGATGCTGTGCCTTGCCGCTGGTCTTGAGCACGGCGGGATCGGTGATGTCCACCCAATTCAGCACATAGCCCGTCATGGCATCGGGCCGCCCGTTGAGTTCGCGGCCGAAGTTGGCAAGCTGCACGGCCTTGTCCTGCAAGGTTCCGTAGGAAAAAAGCAGGATCGCGGGTTCATTCAATTCGGGCACGATCGTGTCCTTCAGGAAAATTTGGTATCCCGAGGGACTTTACACCCAGCGGCGAACCGCGCCCCGTCGAATGCCGTCGGATTTCGTCAGGCGAATATCGGCGCCGGCCGGCAGCAAGGCCGCCCGGCGCATTCCGGACGGTCAGTCAGCGGCATGGAATTCCCGTGGCGCCGCGCGCCGACGCTACGCCACGCGGTGAAATATCAAGCTGGCCCGCCATGCGAATCCACCATCAGACGGCCATGGTTGATCGCGGCATCCACGGCCATTCCCGGGCTGGAAACAAACCCGCCCGACGCGAACAGCGGCACGGGATGCGGTTCGCCAAGCTTGTCCTGGTCCCCCGCGAGTTCGACTGCCACCGTTGCCGTGAACGCCGGCCGGCTCGTGCCCGCGACCGAAATCCGCGAAACACTGGCAGTCAGCCTGTAGCCCTTGTAGACCATGTTGTTGTGAAGCATGAATCCCCCAATGCGGGATCAATAGGCCTTGCGGCCTTTGATCACAATGCGCGGATCTGTGTAGCGTGCGGGCCTTTGGCGCCTTGGGCGGTCACGTAGCTGACGCGCTGATTTTCAAGGAGCACTTTGTGGCCGTCACCGACGATTTCCGAGAAGTGCGCGAACAGGTCCTTGCCGCCGTTCTCGGGCATGATGAAGCCAAAACCCTTGGCGTCGTTGAACCACTTAACAATTCCGGTTTCCATGGTCTCTTTCCTTTCAATGCGGACTGCGCCCGCGAAATGAGCCAGTCAAGGAAAGGACCGCGAACAATGATGCGCCCTGAGGGGGGGCAAGACCGGACGAAAATCACGATGCTCGAAAAGCTTCCAGTCCACTATGGACGTGATGCCGGTGGAAAGTCAACGAACGTTTCCAAATACCACCTCAATGCGACGAAGACGGCGTTTTCGCGCATTTTCCGGCCAGAATCCGGATCATTCGGGCTTGCGCCGCACGAATGCGTAACTATCCCCGCATTTGCGGCGTCCCGCCGGATAAAGCGCGTATCCTCGAGACGTGGTGCTTGAACGCGCGTCGCCTCGCCGTATCGCCATATCGGAGTACAGCAATGGTCAAAGCACGCAAGCCCACCGCGCAGGTCCGTCCGGGCATGCCTATCCCTCGCAAAGCACGCGCGTTGATGGCGGCTTTCGCGTGAGCGCAATCAGAAGGTCTATCGCCAGATTTGCGAACGCCTGCGTCAAACTGCTGCCTTCGTCCCCCACGCTGCCGCGCGGCGGCGAATTCGAGCATGACGCGCGGCACAGCAACGCCGCGATCTCGTCGCCGTGGCGCATCTACCGGATTTACGCGCGCCCCGGCCATCTGCTGATGCGCAACGAGCAAGGCCGCATTCTGGACCTGGGCGTCATGAAGGGCGCCGAACCCAATCTGAAGTACCGGCTATTCGCCCGCGACCTGCAAGGCAGGGGGTTCGCCACGCGCACGCAGTTGCTGGACGACATCGCGCGGCGCATCGAAGCGGGCGAGGTCAGCAAGGAACTGCTGAACCTGCCCGAATGGGGGCAACCGCTGGGCGCGGACCTGGATCGCGGCACCCACATGGACGTGTCGATGAAGCACGGGCGCTAGGAACGCCCCACTGGGGCGCCCCCGCCCGGCGGCGCGAACGCGTCGATGCGCCGTTCAGCGCCCGAACACCGATTCCAGCACCACGCCGGTGGCCACGCCGATCAGAAAGTAGTCCGCGCCCACGCCGATCCACTGATAGCCGCGCGGCGGCTGCTTCAAGTGATAACCGCGCCAATCGTCGATCACGTATTGCGGACCGCGATACGGCTGCGGCACGCGTTCACCCTTGCCCCAGCGCGCCGGCGCGGGATCGGGCCGGCCCGGGGGCTGGCCGCGGCCATGATCCGGCCCGCGCTGCTGGCTGTGGCCGGGACCGGCCTGCGGCGACTTTCCAGGCGGCCCGTTGTGACCGTTGCCCGGTCCCTTGCCGGGGCTATTGCCGGGTCCGCCGGCAGGGCCGGACGAACCGGGACCGCCGGGGCCTCCCCGATCGGGCTGAGCCTGCGCCAGGGCGCTGCTCGCCGCAAGCACGGCAACCAGAAGCGTGGAGATGAGCTGTTTTTTCACGTCTTACCTTTTCTATCCGCGGCATATGCCGACGCCATGAATTCTAGGCAGCCGATGTCTTGCAATAACGACCAAGCGTTACAGCATGTCAGGCTCAGCCGATTTCGAAATCCACTGTGACAGCTATCCGCGCCGGCGGTCCCCTTGCGCAGCCGTCGGATATGCTTGCGGCTCGAAAAAAACAGGTCCGACGATGATGAACGCCGCTGAAATCCTGGACGCCTGCGAGCGCCTGGGCTGGAAAAACAACGACCCCATGGCGCAGACGCTGCAGTTGCGCCGCACTGCGCCCGAAGCATTGGCGGAACTGGTCCTGCAGGCCCTGGACCGGCCCCTGAAGAACGCCACCTTCATCGACGCCGCGCTGGACCTGATGGACGACGATGCCTATGCGGCCACGGTCGCCAAGGTCTGGCGGCTGGGTGCGGATTCCGAACTCGCCTGCGCAATCCTGGACTCGGCGGCCCTGCAGCATCCCGACGTCTTCGCCCCCGAATGGGAGCGGCTGCTGACGGCCGTGCAAAATGGCCATGGAGGCCCGGAGTATCTTGCCGACCACGCGTGGCGCGCCCTCGACGGCGCGACGCTGGACGACTGGCTGGAACGGCTGGGCCCGGACCTGTCCGAAGGCAGCCCCGGTCGCGCGCGCGCCGTCGCACTGCTGCGATCGCGCCGGCCCGGAACGGTGCACGAGGCCTGGCGCCGCCTGTTTCCCGACGCCTCCGATCCCGAAGCCGCGGCGTGGCTGAAGCAGGCCGGCTATGCGGCGCACGCGGGCGGCCTGCGCGCGCTGCATGGCGAGCAGCCCCTGCATATCGGCTTCAGCCGCGCGCAACGCAAGCACATGCTGGCGCAGCAGCCGGCGTGGCGGCGCGAAATACAAAACGCGCATCCCACCTGGAACGCAGGCGCGGCCCCCGCCACGCGGGCGCGCATGGGCGGCACGCTGACGGCCGTCTGCGGCCTGTGTCACGCCCGCCTGCACCGGTTGCTGGCGCTGCCCGATGCCGCCGCGGCCGGCATCGCCAGCGACACCGGCGTCGAATTCGCCACCTGCCTGTCATGCCAGGGATGGGAGGCCGACGGCGCGCTGTTCTACCGGCACGACCAGGACGGCGCGCCGGCCGCTCACCCGAGCCAGCGGCGCGACGCGCCATTGACGCCCGAGCAGGTCGCAAGCCCCTTGCTGGAAGCCGACGTCGACCTGTTCGCGGCGCCGGCGCGCTGGCGCTGGCAGGACTGGGGCGAATCCAATGGCAGGCAGAATCTCAGCCGGGTGGGAGGCGCCCCGAGCTGGGTGCAATCGGCGGACTATCCCGCGTGTCCCGATTGCGGCCAGGCCATGGACTTTGCCATGCAGCTGGATTCCGGCCTGCCGCAAGAAGAGGGTGACGAATGGCTGTGGGGCAGCGGCGGATGCAACTACACCTTCTGGTGCAAGGATTGCCGGGTGAGCGGGCAGCTCTGGCAGTGCACCTGAGGCCACTGCAAGGCCGGTGTTTCACCAGGGTGCAGGGGCGTGCTTTTCCGTTAGTATGGAGCGCGCCGCAACCCTACCCGCCGTCATGCTCAACACCGCCCTGCGCTATTTCCTGGAAGTCGTGGACTCGGGCTCGCTGACCGTCGCTGCCCAGAAGCTGCACGTGGCGCCGTCGGCGGTAAGCCGAATGGTTCGCAAGCTGGAAGAGGAACACCAGACGCTGCTGTTCGACCGCCACGCGCGCGGCATGGTCCTGACCGAAGCCGGCCAACTGCTGAAGGCCTACGCGCGCCGGGCTTCGCTGGAGGCCGAACGCGCCCGCGCCGAAATCCGCGACCTGAGCCAGATCGGCCAGAAGCTCATCCGCATTTCGGCCAACCAGGCCTTCGGCCGCGAGCTGCTGCCGCGCGTCATCGGTGAATTCCGCGCGATCGAACCGTCGGTGCGCTTCGAGCTGAACATCCTGCAGTCCTCGGAGATCAACCGGCGCGTGCGCGAAGGCGAAGACGATATCGGCATGAGCTACAACCTGTCGCCGCCCCAAGGGGTGCATGTGCAGTATGCGCGCCGCATGCCGGTCATTGCCGTCATGGCGCCGGACCATCCGCTGGCCGGCCGCAAGACGCTGTCGATGCGCGATATTGGCGATCACCCCGTGGTGCTGATGGGTCCGGGCAGCACCATCCGCTTCATCATCGACCTGTGCTGCATGCACGAGAAGATCGAACTCAACGTGGCGATGACCTGCAACAACCAGGGCGCGATCGAGACAAGTTGCCGGCGCTGGGGCGCGATCAGTTTTTCCGGCGACCTGACGGTCATGACCTCCACCGAACGCGGTGAACTGATCAAGATTCCGATGACCAACACCGAGTTGCACCAGCGCAATATGCATATCCAGACGATGGCGGGCCGCCAGCTGCCCGCCAGCGTCACGCGCTTCGTGGAATCGCTGGGCGCGCACATCGACGCCGCCTACGACCCCGCCTGGATGGCGGCGGGGCTGGACATCGGCCGCTAGGCGCGACGCTGCAGCTGGCCGCCCGCAGCTCGCCGCGCGCACCGCGCACGGACCCCGCGTCGTTCCTACGCCGCCAGGCCCGCGGCCCATTCGGGTTCGAGCCAGGCCGCCCCGTCATCCAGCGGGCACACGGGCCGGGGCAGTCCCTTGAAGTCGATCTGCTTCAGGTTCGGCGTGGTCAGCCCTGGACTGTCGACGTCGTGGATGCGCTCGTTCGGGAAGAACTCGTCGAAGCCCGCCCGATAGTGGCCGCGGCTCTTGACGATCACATGCCCCGCCTGCCCGATGTCGATGCCATGCATCTCCAGCATCGCGGGCTCGGCCAGTTGACGACGCAGACTGCCCACCACCACCTTCATGCCGGAATCCACCAGCTCCAGCAGGCAGGTCGCGCCCATCGAGAACTTGCGGCCGCGCAGAATGCCGCGTCGGCCCATGCCCTCGCCGTCCGTGAGTTTCAGCACGCGCGCGCGTGCCGTGTAACGGCGCGAATATTCGCTCTCGACCTGATTGAACACCGCATCGAACTCCGCCCCGACACCCACTTCCCCGGCCCGGGCCGCCAGGGCGGGATCGACGAACACACCAAGCACCACGCCCGGGATGCGCGCCTGATCGAACGCGCGCAGCAACCAGGTGGTATTGCCCCGTCCGCCGCCGCCCGGATTGTCGGCCACGTCCGCGAACAGCAAGGGCTGCGCGGCATCGCGGGCCAATTCCACCGCGCGCTCCACGGCGACGGTATTGGCGATGTAGCGCTCCCGATCGGCCCAGCCCGCGCGCGCCACCTGCATGGCCGTGCGGCGAGCCGCCTGCAGATCGCCCCGCGCAGTCACCGTGATGGTCACGCCGCATTTCGGCAGATCCGAAAACACGAATCCGGCGCACACGGCCACGTTGGCGATCGGCCCATCGCCGGCCTTCTGCGTCAGCGATGCGCCCAGCGCCACCAGGTCGGCATACGGTCCGCTGGCGGTCGACAGCGTCACGGAAGGCGGCGTCAGGGGCAGGCGCACGTAGGCCGTGACCATGCGCGTGCCATCCAGAATTTCGTGGATCATGTCGGCGGCCTCCGCCGCCCGCTCGCGCTGGTCCACGTGCGGGTTGGTTCGATACGCGATCAGGCCATCCAGCGCCTCTACCGTTTGCGCCGACACGTTGCAGTGCAGGTCGTGCGTGGCCACGATCGGAACGTCCGGGCCGACGATGGCGCGCAGCCTGCGCATCAGCACGCCTTCCGTATCGTCCTCGCCTTCCGCGGACGAGGCGCCATGGTTCGCCACGTAGACGGCGTCCACGGGCATGGCGGCGCGCAGGCGCTGTTCCACCTCGGCCAGGAAAGTGGTCCAGACGCCGGCGCTGGCCGGGCCTCCCGGCGGCGCGGCAATCACGATCAGCGGCGCCGGCGTCCAGCTTCCGCGCTGGTTCATGCGGTCATAGAAGCCCGCCACCTCGCTAGGCAGGCGGCTGGGACCGCTTGCAAGCGCGGAGATGACTTCGCCCTCTTCCCAGCATTGCGCCTGGAAATCCGCCTCGACCGACAGCGGGCAGAACGCGTTGGATTCCAGGTGAAAACCAAGAATGGCGACCTTGGGAGCCTTGCTGCTCATACGAAACTCCCTCAGGCCTTGTGCAAGGTGTAGAACAGCGACATCTGGGGCTGGAAATCCTTCCAGTCGCGGCGCAGCGCGCTGACCGGATAGCTCGCGCCCAGCGGAATGTAGGGCACGTCCTCAAACACCTGCAGCTGGATCTCGCGGCAGATCTTCTTCTGCGCTTCCAGGTCGGGCGCATTGAACCAGTCCAGGCGCAACTGCTCCAGGCGTTCGCTGGTGGGCCAGCCGAACCAGGCCTGCTTGCCGTTGCCGCGCAGCGGCAGGTGGCCCGCCGGGTCCAGGTTGTTGGGGCCGGTGTTGCCCGTGAACGCCACGCTCCAGCCGCCCGCCGTGGGCGCTTCCTGGTTGTTTCGGCGCTGCACGGCGGTGCCCCAGTCCATGGTCTGCAGGTCCACCTTGAAACCCAGGCGCTTGAACAGGTCCGCCGTCACGAGGGCGGCGGCGTGCCAGGTCGGGAAGTCCACCGGATCCAGCAGCACCACGGTTTCGCCGTTGTAGCCGGCCGCCTTGATCGCGGCGCGCGCGGCGTCGATATCGCGCTTGCCGGTCAGCTTCTCCATGCCCGCGTCGCTGTCCATCGGTGAGCCCGGCACGAACACGCCGCAGCGGTCGCTCCAGTATTCCGGGAAATCGGCGCCGTTCATCGCCGTCATGTATTCGGTCTGGTTCACCGCGCTGAGCACCGCGCGGCGGATCGCCGGATTGTCGAAAGGCGCGTGCAGATGGTTAAAGCGCATCACGCCGATGGTCGGCAAACTGCGCTTGACCAGCTGGATGTTGGGATCCTGGCTCAGGATGGGCAGGAAGTCGCTGTCCACCATCTCGACGCCATCGACCTCGTTGGCCTGCAGCGCCGCGATAGCCGTGGCGCGGTCAGGGATGATGTGCCAATGCACCTCGTCCACGTGCGCAAGCTTGGGGCCGGCCGTGAACACCGGCTTCCTGTCGTCCTTGCGCGGCGCATAGCCCGCGAACTTCTCGTACACCACGCGCGAACCGGACACCCACTTGCTGGCGGCAAACGTGAACGGGCCGCTGCCGACCATTTCCTTGACCTGCTCGGTCTCCGGCAGCTTGGCCAGGCGTTCCGGCATGATGCCGGCCATGTTGCCGGACTGGCGGCCCAGCGCGTGAAGGATCAGCGGGAACGGCTTCTTGAGCTGGAACTGGATCGTCTTGTCGTCCAGCGCGGTCAGCGACTCGGTCGCCTGCATCAGGGAACGGCCCATCAGGTCCTTCTTGGCCCAGCGCTGGATGCTGGCCACCACGTCCTGCGCGCGTACCGGCGCGCCGTCATGGAACTTCAACCCGTCGCGCAGCGTGATCTTCCACAGCAGCCCGTCGTTCTCGCTGGTGTGGCCGGCGGCCATCTGCGGGCTGGGCAGGTACTGCTCGTCCAGCCCGTAGAGCGTGTCGAACACCAACTGGGCATGCACCTGGGTCATGGCCACGGTCGTGAACATGGGATCCAGCAAGGTCAGGTCCGCCTGGGGTACCCAGCGGAACAACGATTTCGCGGGCGCGGCCCACGACAGACCGGGCAAGGCCCAGGCGGCCGCCGAAGCGGAAGAAGCCAGCAGAAAATTCCTACGATCCATTTTCTATCTCCGGGATAAAAAGGAAAAAAACGATGTCCTGTTGCCGCTAGTACGCGCCGCCGATGCGGTGCCGCGCCACGAAATGCCCCTCCCCCACTTGCACCAGCGGCGGCACCACCGGTTCGTCGCCCACGGCCCGCGCCGGACTGGGGAGTTCGCTCAGTTCCAGCTTTGCGCCCCGGCGCGAGGCGGGATCCGCGATGGGCACCGCCTGCATCAGCTTCCTGGTGTAGGCATGCTGGGGGTTCTCGAAAATCGCCTGGCGCGGGCCGATCTCGACAATCTGGCCCAGGTACATCACCGCGACCCGGTGGCTGATGCGTTCCACCACCGCCATGTCGTGCGAGATGAACAGGTAGCTCACGCCCAGGTCGCGCTGCAGGTCGATCAGCAGGTTCACGATCTGCGCCTGGATCGATACGTCCAGCGCGGACACGGATTCATCCGCGATCAGCACCTTGGGGTCCACCGACAGCGCCCGCGCGATGCATATGCGCTGGCGCTGGCCGCCGGAGAACTCGTGCGGCCAGCGCCGCATCATCGACGCGTCCAGGCCCACCCTCTCGAACAGCTCGGCCGCGCGCCGGTCCGCTTGCGCGCCGGTGTGGAGGTTGTGGATCAGCATCGGCTCCTTGACGCACTCCCCCACCCGCATGCGCGGATTCAAGGAAGCGAAGGGATCCTGGAAGACGAACTGCATGTTCCGGCGCAGCGCCAGCAGCGACGCGGGGTCGTCCTGGCGCACGGGTTTGCCCTGGAACTCGATGGTGCCCCGCGACGTCCTGGCCAGCCGCAGCAGCGAACGCCCGGTCGAGGTCTTGCCGCAGCCTGACTCGCCCACCAGCGACAGCGTCTCGCCTGCGTGCAGGTCGAAGCTGACCTGCTCCACCGCGTGCACCCGTTTCTTGACGCGGGCGAACACACCGCCGCGTACGTCAAAACGGGTCACCAGGCCCCGCACGCTCAGCACCACCTCGTCCTTGGCCGCCAGGGCGGGCGGTTTCGCGGGATGCCCCGCATCTTCGTCGGACAGCAGCGGAAAGCGCGCTGGCAGCGCAGTGCCCCGCATCGCGCCCAATCGGGGCACCGCCGACATCAACGCCTGGGTGTACGGGTGCCTCGGCGCCTTGAACAGGCCCAGCACATCGTTGTTCTCGACGACGTCGCCCTTGCGCATGACCATGACCCGGTCCGCCACTTCCGCCACCACGCCCATGTCGTGCGTAATGAAGATCACGCCCATGTCCATCTCGCGCTGCAGTTCGCGGATCAATTGCAGGATCTGCGCCTGGATCGTCACGTCCAGCGCGGTGGTGGGTTCGTCGGCGATCAGCAGCGCCGGCTTGCAGGACAGCGCCATCGCGATCATCACGCGCTGGCGCATGCCGCCCGACAGCTCATGCGGGTAGCGCCCCATGATGGCGGCGGCATCCGGGATGCGCACCTGGTCCAGGATCCGGCGGGCGGCGGCCGCGGCCGACTTCGCGTCGCCGGGCTGATGCAGCCGGATGGCTTCGATGATCTGCGAGCCCACCGTGAACACCGGGTTCAGCGAAGTCATGGGCTCCTGGAAGATCATGCCCAGGTCATTGCCGCGCATGGCGCGCATGCTGTCCTCGGACGCCGCGACCAGGTCCACCGATTGTCCGGGCGCCCGATGAAAGGTCATGCGCCCGCTTTCGATACGGCCGCCTCCGAATTCCACCAGCCGCATGACCGCCAGCGACGTCACGGATTTTCCCGAGCCGGACTCGCCCACGATCGCGAGCGTCTCGCCGCGATCCACATGCAGGCTCAGCGACTTGACCGCACGGAAGGTGCTGTCGCCGCGGCCGAAGGCAATCGACAGGTCTTCGATTTCCAGCACGCGCCGGTTCTGTGTCGTTGTCGTGTTCATCGTTCAGATCCTCTTGGCCATGCGCGGATCCACCGCGTCGCGCAACCCATCGCCCAGCATGTTGATCGCCAGGATCGTGATGGACAGGAACACCGCCGGGAAGGCGATCAGGTGCGGCTTGATCTGCCAGAGCGCGCGCCCTTCGGCCATGATGTTGCCCCACGACGGCACCGACGGCGGAACGCCCGCGCCGATGAACGACAGGCTGGCCTCGGCCAGGATCGCCACGCCGCAGATATACGTGGCCTGCACCATCAGCGCCGCCAGCGTGTTCGGGAAGATATGCCGCAGTACGATGCGCAGGCGGCTGGCGCCCGCGGCGACAGCCGCCTCCACATAGGGTTGTTCGCGCAGCGTCAGCACCAGGCCGCGCACCAGGCGCACCACGCGCGGCACCTCCGCAATGGTGATCGCGATGATCACGTTCTGCAGCGACGCGCGGGTCAGCGCGATCAGCGCAATGGCCAGCAGGATCGTCGGGATCGACATGAAGCCGTCCATGATCCGCATCACCACCGCATCCACCCAGCGCACGAAGCCCGCCGCCAGGCCGATCAGCACGCCGATCACGGTGGACAGCGCCGCCACGGTGAAGCCCACGATCAGCGACACCCGCGCGCCGTAGATCACCCGCGAATACACATCCCGTCCCAGCAGGTCCGTGCCGAACCAGAACTGCGCATTGGGCGAGCGCGTGCGATGGATGGGGGACAGCGCCGTGGGGTCCACCGTTCCCAGCCAGGGCGCACAAAGCGCCACCAGGAACAGCATCAGGAGCAGCGCGCCGCCGACCGCCGTGGTCGGATGCCGCTTGAGAAAGCCGATAAAGGTATTCATCAGTACTTGATCCTCGGGTCAAAGGCGCGGTAAAGCAGATCGACCAGAAGGTTGACCAGCACGTACATGAAGCTGAACAGCAGGATCACCCCCTGGATGACCGGGTAGTCGCGCCGCAGGATGGCGTCGACCACGAGGCGTCCCAGGCCGGGAATGGAGAACACGGTTTCCGTCACGACCGTGCCGCTGATCAGCAGGGCCACGCCGCTGCCGATGACGGTGATGATGGGCACCGCCGCGTTCTTGAGCGCATGGCGGAACAGCAGGCCGCGATTGCCCACCCCCTTGGCGCGGGCGGTGCGCACGTAGTCCTGGCTCAGGGTTTCAAGCAAGGTCGCCCGCGTGATGCGGGTGATCAGCGCGACGTAGACGCTGCCGAGCGCCAGGGCCGGCAGCACCAGCGTGTGCACGGATGCCCAGAAGCCCGTGGACAGCGGCACATAGCCCTGCACCGGGAACCAGCGCAGTTGCAGGCCGAAGACCCAGGCCAGCAGATAGCCCACCGCGAACGAGGGCACGGAAAAGCTGAACACCGCCAGGACCATGATGCCGCGGTCCTGCACGCGGTTGTGCTTCCACGCCGCCAGCGCGCCGATGGGGATGGCCACGGCGACCGAGACTATCAGCGTCATCAGCATCAGCGAGAACGTCGGCACCAGCCGCTGGCTGATCATGTGGCTGACCGGCAAGCCGGTGAAGAGCGACGTGCCCAGATCACCGTGCAGCACATTCCAGCCCCATTCTCCGAAGCGGTGCAGAAAGGGCTGGTCCAGCCCCAGCGTCGCGCGGATTCGCGCAATGTCCTGCGGCGTGGCGTCCTCGCCGGCCAGCAGCGCTGCCGGATCACCCGGCGCGAGGTCCAGCAGGCCGAATACGAACAGCGCGACAAACAACATGACGGGCAGCGTCATGAGCAGCCGTCGCAATGTGTACGAGAGCATTGATTCCCCTTGTCTATTTCCGACCCGGTGCGGTGCCTGGCCGTGATTCCGAAAAATCGTCCTGCGTGACAGCGCAAGCCGATTTGCGGCGAATTCTAGATAGCGGGGAGGTTTCCAACCATATCAATATTTTTACAAAACCGTTGCCTTAATTAGAATCGTCTCCGAAAGCCTCGCCGGCATTGGATATGCGTTCAACGGTCAGGATCGGTGGCTAGGGAATTCCCCTAGCAAGAAACAGACGGAAAACTCAGGCCTGCCTGGCGCAATCCAGGACGGCGCTGCGGAACTCCGTCATCAACGGCGACCAGATCGTGGCATGGCGTGAAATCAGCGCGATACGGCGCTGCAGCGGCTTGCCCAGCGCAAGCGGCAACACCGCGATCTCCTGGTCAGCGCCCAGCGCGCTCTGCGGAACGATCGCCAGCAGGTCGGAATGGGCCAGGAGATCCAGTGTGCCCTTCGAGAAATGTTCGACTTCCAGCGCGGCGGCCGGCAGGCTCAGGCCCGCCTCGGCGTAGCACGCATCCAGCGCCTTGCGGGCGATGGCCGTGGGCTTGGGCAGGATCCAGCGCTGGCCTTGCAGGTCGCGCAGCGACAGTTTGCGGCGGGCGGCCAGCGCATGGTTGCGGCTGGCGGCCACACACAGCCTGTCTTCGAGGATAGGTTCCTGGTGCAAGGCCGCCGGCACGTCGGCGTAGATCGGCGTGACGGCCAGGTCCAGCTTGCCGCCGGCGACCTGCTCGTTCAGGTCATCCGACAGCCCCTGCGACAGTTGAATGCGCAGCGCCGGCCGGCGAGGCAAGAGCAGCCCCAGCGCGGGCATCACGATGCTGTCCACGGTGGCTCCCGTTGCGCCGACACGCAGCAGCCCCGCTTCCCCGACCCGTAGCTCCATCGCGTGCCTGACCGCATCCCGATACTCCGCCCAGAGCTTCTTCGCGTGTTCCAGAAACACCATCCCCGCCGAGGTCAGGCGCAGGCCGCGACCGCTGCGATCCAGCAGCGCCAGCCCCGTGTCGGCCTCCAACCGCTGCAGCGACTTGGACAGCGCCGGCTGGCTGACGCCGCAGTGCACGGCGGCGCGGTCCAGATTGCCGTGCTCGACGGCGGCCAGGAAATACTCGATGTCCCGCAACGACAGATTCATAACTTTTATTTATCTACATCTTCACCATTAGGAATATTACGACCGCCGCCGCCTCCTAGAATCCTGGGATCAACCCGAGCATCCCGAGAGGCGCAGCACAGTGGAAAAAAAGCCGAATATCGTATTGATCGTGGCCGACAACCTGGGATGGGGCGAGCTTGGCTGCTACGGCGGCGGGGCCCTGCGCGGCGCGCCCACGCCGCATATCGACCGGCTTGCCACGGAAGGCCTGCTGCTGCAGAACTTCAACGTGGAAAGCGACTGCGTGCCCACGCGCTCGGCGCTGATGAGCGGCCGTCATCCGATCCGGACCGGCTGTCTGCAATCCGTGCCGCCCGGCTTGCCGCAAGGCCTCACGCGCGACGAAATCACACTGGCGCAACAGTTGTCGGGCCAGGGCTACGCCACCGCGCACTACGGCAAATGGCATCTGGGCGACGTGCCGGGCCGCTATCCGTCCGACCGCGGCTTCGACGAGTGGTACGGCATTCCCCGCACCACCGACGAAAGCCAGTTCACGGCGTCGATCGGCTTCGATCCCACGGTGGCGGACATCCCGCACATCATGCAGGGGCAGGCCGGCGGCCCGTCGGAGAACGTCAAAGTCTACGACCTGGACACGCGCCGCGGCATCGACGCCGAACTGGTGGACAAGTCCATCGGCTTCATGCGCACGCACGCCGAGGCCGCGCGCCCTTTTTTCCTGTATCTGCCCCTGGTGCACCTGCACTTTCCCACCCTGCCGCACCCCGACTTCGCCGGCCGCACCGGCGCGGGCGATTTCGCGGATTCCATGGTCGAAATGGACCACCGCGTCGGCCAGATCGTGCAGGCCGTGGATGACCTGAACCTGCGCGACGACACCGTATTCATCTTCTGCAGCGACAACGGCCCGGAATACCGCAAGCCCTACCGGGGCACCGCCGGGCCCTGGAGCGGCACGTACCACACCGCCATGGAAGGCAGCCTGCGCGTGCCCTTCATCATCCGCTGGCCCGGCCGCGTGCAGCCCGGCCAGGTGTCCAACGAGATGGTCCACGTCACCGACCTGTACACCACGCTGTCCCGCATCGGCGGCGCGGACATCCCCAGCGACCGGCCCATCGACGGCATCGACCAGACGGATTTCTTCACGGGGGCCAGCGCGAAGTCCCTGCGCGAAGGCTTCCTGTTCTATATCAAGAACGATCTGCGGGCAGTCAAATGGCGCGACTGGAAGCTGCACTTCTACTGGGAACCCGAAGTCAACGAAGGCAAGGGCAAGCTGGAATCGCCCTACCTGTTCAACCTGAAGCAGGATCCCAAGGAAGAAAGCGACATCCTCATCTTCAACACGTGGGTGCTCGGCCCCATCCTGAAAATGGTGCAGGCGTTCAACCAGTCCTGCGCCGCGCACCCGAACACGCCGCCCGGCAAGCGGGATCCCAGCTGAGGCCGAGGCGGTTCATCCGATAGCAATAATCAAGGGGAAAACATGAAATTCGCTATCCAATGCTGCGCAATGCTGCTCTGCGCCGCGCTGCCCGCCGGGTCGGCCAGCGCGGCCGACGACAAGCCGCAGTGGCCGGCCCGGCAGATCACCTGGGTGGTGGGCTTCGTGCCGGGCGGCACCGCGGACGTGCTGACCCGCATCGCCGCCCAGGAACTGGCGCGCAAGACCGGGCTGAATGTCATCGTCGAAAACCGCCCCGGCGCATCCGGCGCGATCGCGCTGCAGCTGGTGGCGCGCAGCAAGGCCGCCGACGGGTATCTCCTGACGGTGCCGGGTCCGCTGATCTATCCGACGCCCCAGCCCGAAATCGGCCGTGAACTGGCGCCCGTGATGCTGATGGCGCAAGGCCCCATGGTGATCGTCGGCCCCGCCCGCGACGCCAGGGACAGCCTGCAGGACGTGCTGGCCGACGCGAAGCGCCGGCCCGAGGCCTGGAGCTACGGCAGCTCCGGCAACGGCACGTCGCAGAACCTGGCCGGCGAATTGCTGAACCAGTACGCCGGCACCCGCATCGTGCATGTGCCGTACAAGGGCGGCGGGCAGGCGGTGGCGGACGTGGCCGGCGGCCAGATCCCGCTGGCCATCCTGGGTTCCGCGCCGGTCATGCCGCAGATCAAGGCCGGCGCCTTGAAGGCCTACGCGGTGACGACGCCCTATCGCCTGGACAGCCTGCCGGACGTGCCCACCGTGGAAGAATCGGGCTTCAAAGGCTACGCCGCCACCCAGTGGTTTTCCGTGGCGGCCAGCAACGCAATCACCGGCGAGCAGCTTGAACCCATCAATGCCGCGCTGCGTGCCGCCGTCGCGACGCCGGAGTTCAAGGCCGCGGTCGACAACGCCGGCATGCTGGCCGGCGGCGGATCGCGGGAAGACCTGCTGAAGTTCATCCAGGCCGACAACGCCAAATGGAAAGAACTGATCGACAGCGGCGCGGTGAAGCTGGTGAACTGAGCCGCGTGGCCCTGCGCCGCATAAATGGGCTAAGGTGTCGCCCTGCCCATTTCCGCGGCGCACCTACAGCCGCCGCCGTTCACCGCCATGACGTCAGATTTTTCTTCCGCCCATCCCATCGCCATCGATCCCGACCAGATCGGCGAGTACCCCGCCATGACCAAATCCGGCGGCGGCTATTTCTATGACGACGTGCTGGAATACCGCGTGTGGGTGCACCCGCATGCGGGCGGCGAAGACCTGCACGAGGGCGACGATTATTACTATGCCTTCGTCACCTTCGAAGACGCCGCGGCGTTTTCTGATGAAACGCCGGGCGCGGAAAGGCCTCTGGTGCTGGTGCGGCAGATCGAGTCCATCAACGAACCGACGCCGGGCGTGTTCGAGCACTACACCGCTGAACGCATCACCGAATGGCGCGTGGAATGGCTGGCGGACAGCAAGCGCACCGCGGCTTCCATTCCGGACTTCCTGAAAAGCCACGGCCATTGAGCCGTCCGCCGGCCCCGTCCCGCCGCCGCGTCAGCTCATGTACACGCCGCCGTTGATGGCGTAGTTGGCGCCCGTGACAAAGGCCGCCTCGTCCGACGCCAGCCAGGCGCACAGGCCGGCCAGGTCCTTGGCCGTGCCCAGCCTGCCCACGGGCACGCTTTCCACGATGCGGTCCAGCAACGCGGGCGGGAATGCCTTGACGGTATCGTCGGCGATGAAGCCCGGCGACACCAGGTTCACCGTCACGCCGCGCGCCGCGACCTCCTGCGCCAGCGACCGGGTGAAGCCGATGACCGCGCCCTTGGCCGTGGCGTAGTTGATCTGGCCGATCTGGCCTTTCTCCGCCGCGACCGATCCGATGTTGATGATGCGCCCCCAGCCCCGGTCCGCCATGCTGTCGACCACCTGCTTGGTGCTGTTGAACAGCGTGTCCAGGTTGCTGCGCAGCACCGCCGACCAGTCCGCGTGGCTCATCTGGCGAAAGCGCATGTCCAGCATCGAGCCGGCGTTGTTGACCAGCACGTCGATCTGGCCGACTTCGCGCCGCACCTTGGCGAAGGCCGCCTCGGTGGACGCCCAGTCCGTGGCGTCCCCTTCCGATGCGATGAAGTCATATCCCAGGGATTTCTGTTCCTTCAGCCAGTGGTCCTTGCGGGACGAGCGCGGCCCGCAGCCCGCGACGACGCGATGCCCCGCGTGATGCAGCGCCTGGCAGATCGCGGTGCCCGTGTGGCCCATTCCGCTGGTGACGTAGGCAATGCGCAAAGCCATGGATGTTCCTTTGAAAGTTGTGCGGCGGGCGCCGCGGGATCAGGCGGCCGAACCGACCAGCGGGAACAGGCCGAAAGCCAGGGCGGCGGCCAGCATCACCAGGCAGACCATCGTGGCCCATTTCAGCGAATAGCGCTGGTGGTCGCCGAACTCCACGCCGGCCAGGCCGACCAGCAGATAGGTCGACGGCACCAGCGGGCTCAGCAGGTGCACCGGCTGGCCGATCAGCGAGGCGCGCGCCATCTCGACGGGCGAAATGCCGTAGCCCTGCGCCGCTTCGCTCAGGATGGGCAGCACGCCGAAGTAGAAGGCGTCGTTGGACATGAAGAAGGTGAACGGCAGGCTGACCAGCGCCGTGATGCCCGCCAGATAGGGCCCCAGGGCATCCGGAATCACGGCGAGCAGGCTGCGCGACATGGCTTCGACCATGCCCGTGCCGGACAGGATGCCCGTGAAGATGCCCGCGGCGAAGATCAGCGACACCACCGACAGCACATTGCCCGCGTGCTGCGCCACGCGGCGGCGCTGCTCGGCCAGGTTGGGATAGTTGATGATCAGCGCGACCGCGAAGGCGATCATGAACAGCACCGGCAGGGGCAGCACGCCCAGCACCAGGCTCACCATCAGCGCCAGCGTCAGGCCGGCGTTCACCCACAGCAGCCTGGGCCGGCGCAGGTCGTGGTCCACCTCGATCTCGGGCAGGTTCTTGGGGCCGTCCTCGTCGTAGCCGGCATGCAGCGACGCGCCCTCGGGCAAGGACAGGACGCCCAGGCGGCGGCGCTCGCGCAGGCCCAGGAAGACGGCCAGCACCAGGATCGCCACGATGGACACGCCCATCACCGGGACCAGCGGCACGAAGATGTCGCCGGCGTCCACGTGCAGGGCGCTGGCGGCGCGCGCCGTCGGCCCGCCCCACGGGGTCAGGTTCATGACGCCGCTGGCCAGCATCGCCAGGCAGGTCATGGACAGCGCATTCATCTTCAGGCGCCGGTACAGGGGCAGCATCGATGCGACCACGATCATGTAGGTGGTCGAACCGTCGCCGTCCAGGGAGATCACCAGCGCCAGCACCGTGGTGCCGACGACGATCTTGAGCGGATCGCCCTTCACCGCGCGCAGGATGCGGCCCACGATGGGGTCGAACAGGCCGGCGTCGATCATCACTCCGAAGTACAGGATGGCGAACATCAGCATCACGCCCGTGGGCGCGATCTTGCGGATGCCGTCCAGCATCATCTTGTCGATGCCGGCGCCAAAGCCGCCCAGCAGGGCGAAGATAATGGGGACAAGGATGAGCGCAACCAGGGGCGACAGGCGCTTGGTCATGATCAGCGTCATGAACGTGATCACCATGCCGAAGCCAAGCAGGGTCAGAAGCATGAGGGTTATCTCCGGCTAGTCGTTGTTATGTGTGGCTGCCTCCGGCGGGGGAAGCAGGACCGCAAGACTAGGAAGAAAAGCTGTCTGGAACCTGTCGTTTTTGTACGCACCCTCCGGGGGCAGCAAGCGCAAAGCGCGCGGCGTGGGGGCCCTTCCCTCATGCGACAATCGCCGCATGCGCATCCTGGTAATCGAAGACGACGAGGACCTGTCCGACGCACTCGTGCGCCGGCTGCGTCGTCTCGGCCATGCGGTCGACAGCCAGAGCGACGGCCTCAGCGCCGACGGCGTCCTGCAGTACGAGACCTTCGATCTCGTGATCCTGGACATCGGCCTGCCCCGCATGTCGGGCTTCGACATCCTGCACCGCCTGCGCGACCGCGGCAGCAAGACGCCCGTGCTCGCGCTGACCGCGCGCATCGACATCGAAGACCGCGTGCACGCCCTGGACACGGGCGCCGACGACTACCTGGCCAAGCCTTTCGACTTCCGCGAACTGGAAGCCCGCTGCCGCGCCCTGCTGCGCCGTCCCAGCGCCCAGGCGGCGGGCGTATTGCGCTTTGGCGAGCTGGTCATCGACAGCGCCGCCCGCCAGGTCACCCTGGCCGGCCAGCGCATCGAGCTGCCCAAGCGGGAATACAGCCTGCTGGAGATCCTGCTGGCCGGCATGAACCGCGCCGTCAGCAAGACCGAAATCGCCAACAAGCTGTTCGCGTTCGACGACGAGGCCGCGCCCAACGCCATCGAGGTCTACATCGCCCGGCTGCGCCGCAAACTCGAAGGGTCGCCGCTGCGCATCGAAACGCAGCGCGGCACCGGCTACCTGCTGACGGCGACGGACGGCGCGGACAGCGCGCCGCCCGACGAGCCGCGCGGCTAGGAGTCCTGCCGCGTGAACCGAACGCCTGGGGCGCAGCCGCGCCGAATCTCCGTCCGCCGCCGGCTGCTGGCCATGCTGCTGGCGCTGTTCGTGGCCGGCCTGGGCGCGATCTACCTGCTGGTGCGCGGCTATGCCCATCAGACCGCCGACACCACCTACGACCAATTGCTGCGCGCGTCGGTCCTCTCCATGGCCGACAGCCTGCAGCTGGTGCAGGGCGAATGGCAGATGGACATGCCCTATGCGTCGCTGGCGCTGCTGGAACAGGCCCCGCGCGACCGCGTCTTCTACCGCGTCGCCGCCGCCCGGGGCGCGCTGATTTCGGGATATGGCGACCTGCCGGCCCCGCCCCCGCGCGGCAACGCCGGCGCGGCGGACTCGCCCCGGCTCTATGAAGCCGTCTACCAGGGCCAGCCCGTGCGGATCGCGTGGATGGAGCGCAAGGTCGCCGGCCCCCTGGAAACCGAGACCGCGGTCATCCAGGTGGCGCAGACGCGCGAAGCGCGCAATGCGCTGGCCGAAGGCATCCTGTGGCAGGGCACGCTGGCGCTGATGGGCTTCACCGCCGCCGCGCTGGCGCTGGCCTACTGGGGGCTGCACCGTTCCCTGTCGCCCATCCAGCGCGTCGAGCGCGAACTGGCCGGGCGCAGCGCGTCGGACCTGCACCCCATCGCCGCCCCGGTGCCCGAGGAACTGGACATGCTGGTGCATTCGCTGGACGGCTTCATGGCGCGCCTGTCCGAGAACCTGGACACCCTGCGCCTCTTCATTGCGGAAGCCGCGCACCAGCTGCGCACGCCCCTGGCCGCGCTGCATGCGCAGATGGAAGTGGCGCTGGACGAGGACGATCCCGCCGAGCAGCGCCGCAGCCTGCTGGCCGTGTTGCGCAATGCCGAAAAGCTGTCGCGGCTGGTCAACCAGCTGCTCAGCGACGCCAGCGTCATCCACCGCAGCAACGTCAGGCAGTTCCAGCCCGTCGACCTGGCCGAACTGCTGAGCCAGGCCGTGTACGACACGGTGCCGCAGGCCGATCCCCAGCCCGACGTGCGCCTGCGCCTGCCCGCTGCCGCCGGCCATCCGCCGCGCGTCCTGGGAGACAGCCTGATGCTGCGCGAAGCCTTCAAGAACCTGATCGACAATGCCCTGCGCCACGGCGCCACGGAAGACGGCCACATCGAAGTCCGGCTGGACCGGCAAGGCGCCGACTGGCGCGTCACGGTGTCGGACCAGGGGCCAGGCATTCCACCCGCGCTGGCCAACACCGCCTTCGAGCGCTTTGCGCGCGGGCCCAATCCCCGCGCGCCCGGGGCCGGCCTGGGGCTGTCCATCATCAAGCGGGTCGTCGACATCCACCAGGGCAGGCTCAGCCTGAGCAACCGGGTGGGCGGCGGCCTGGACGCCGTCATCGCGCTGCCGGCGCTTCCCGATCATGCCTAGCGCCCTGTCCAGCCTTCGCCGCCTGGCCGCCGCGGCCGCCCTGGCGCTGGGCGCGGCCGGCCACGCCGCCGAAGTCAGCGGGAGCGGCCTGAGCCTGGGCCCCGCCGACAGCGGCAACGTGCTGGTCGTGCACGCCTCCAACAGCGTGCAGGTGTTTCGCGGCGTGCTGGAAGACTTCAGCCGCCTCAATCCCGGCGTGCGCCTGGAATACACCGAACTGTCGACGCAGGATCTCTACGCCCAGGCCGTGGCCCGCGCCGCCAAGGCGCCGGCGGCCCGGTCCGGGCCGGACCTTGTCATCAGCAGCGCCATGGACCTGCAGACCAAGCTGGTCAACGACGGCTACGCCCAGGCGCACGTGTCGCCGGAAACGCGGGCCTTGCCCGCCTGGGCCAATTGGCGCGACGAGGTCTTCAGCATCGGCACCGACCCCATCGTGATGGTCTACAACACGCGCAAGCTGGATCCGGCGCGCGTGCCGCACACGCGCCGCGAACTGCTGTCGCTGCTGCAGGCGCCCGACCAGCCCCTGGCGGGCCAGATCTCGACCTACGACGTGCAAGGCAGCGGCATCGGCTATCTGGCGGCCACGCAGGACACGCGCCTGGACAGCATGGCGGGTGCGCTGCTGGCAGCCCTTGGCCGCAACGGCGTCGCCATCCACGAATCCACGGAGCACGCGCTGGACAGGCTGGAACGCGGCGAAATCACGCTGGCCTACAACCTGCTGGAGTCCTACACCCGGCACCGCATCGCCCAGGGCGCGCCGCTGGCCATCATCTACCCGCAGGACTACACGCTGATGCTGTCGCGCTCGGCCATCATTCCCCGGCAGGCGCCGCGCGGCGACCTGGGCGCGCTGTTCCTGGACTACCTGCTGTCGCCGCGCGGCCAGGAGATGCTGGCCCGGCAGTCCGGCATGCGGCCCGTCAGCGCGTCGGTCATACCCGCCGCAGGCGTGCGCCCCGTGGGGCTGGGCGTCGGCCTGCTGGTGTACCTGGACCCGCTGAAGAAGCGCCACTTCCTGGACCTGTGGCGGGCGGCGATCCTGCCGCCTGGCCAGGCCCCGGCGCGCTGAAGCGCGACTCCGCAGATGCTGGCCGCCTTGCTCGGCTATCTCAGCGCCACGCTCATGCCGCCGTCCGCCATCACCACCGAACCCACCAGGTAGCTGGCCTTCTCCGACGCCAGGAAGGCGATCACCTCCGCGATCTCGCGCGGCTCGGCGGCGCGCCGGATCGGCGCGTTCCTGCCGTGCTCGGCCAGGAACTTCTGTCCATCCCCGTGTATGTGGTTGGCGATATTGGTGACCACGTCGCCCGACCCCACGGCGTTCACGCGGATGCCATGTTCGATCGCTTCCAGCGACAGCGCGCGGGTCAGTTGCGCCAGCGCGCCCTTGGATGCCGCGTACGCGGCCAGCGTCGGAAAGGCCTGGTAGCACGCGTACGAACCCACATTCACGATCGCGCCCTGCCCGGCGGGCACCATCACGCGCATGGCCTCGCGGGAAAACAGGAATGCGCCGGTGGCATTGACGGCCAGGACGCCGTTCCACTCGTCCAGGGTCATCTCGATCACAGGCTTGTTCAGCAGGATGCCGGCGTTGTTCACCAGGATATCCAGCCTGCCGTAACGGTCCACCGCCGTGCTGGCCGCCAGCGCGGCGCTCGCTTCGCTGGCCACGTCGGCCACCAGGGGCTCGACGCCGGGGCGCGCCAGGGCGAGCACATCGCCGTGCCTGTCCACGGCCACCACGCTGGCGCCCCGGGAATGCAGCAGTTCCAGCGTCGCCAGGCCGATGCCGCTGGCCGCCCCGGTCACGATGGCCACCTTGCCGGCGAAAGTGTTATCCACGGAATTCAATGTTGTCATGATGCTTGCTCCTTCAGTTGATGATCAATACGGGCTGGCGGTCGGACGGACGACCACCTCGCTGACGTCGACGTCGTCAGGCTGTTCAATGGCGTAGGCGATGGCGCGGGCGATTGCGTCGGGGTCCAGCGCGACACGGCGGAATTCCCGCATGGCCGCGGCGGCCGTCGCGTCGGTGATGGTGTCCGCCAGCGCCGACTCGACGACGCCCGGGCAGATCGAGGTCACGCGGATCTTGCGGGTCTCCTGGCGCAGTCCGTCGGAAATCGCGCGCACCGCGAATTTGGTCGCGCAGTAGACGGCGGCCGTCGGCGACACGCTGAGGCCCCCGATGGACGACACGTTGATCACCTGGCCATGCCCCTGCCGTTCCATCACCGGCAACACCGCGGCGATGCCGTGCAGCACGCCGCGGATGTTCACGTCGATCATGCGGTCCCATTCGTCCAGCTTCAGCGACGACAGCGGCGAAAGCGGCATGACGCCGGCGTTGTTGACGATGACGTCGACCCGTCCGCAGGCTTGCTCGGCGTGCCGCACGAAGGCCTGCACATCCTCGGCCGACGTCACGTCCAGCGCTCGGAAGTCGGCCGCCCCGCCGTTTGCCCGAATGTCTTGAACCAGCGTTTCCAGCTTGCCGGTGCGGCGCGCGCCGGCGAACACGCGGTGGCCCTGGGCGGCGAGCAGCCGCGCGGCCGCTTCGCCGATGCCGCTGCTGGCGCCGGTGATCAGCACCACCTTGGGATGCTGCGTTTGCGAAATCATGGTCATGGTCATGCTCCGATTGGTTGCCATGACGCCATGCTAGGAACTACGGCCCGGCGCGCGAATACACGCGCCTATCGTGGGATTGCCCATTCCTATCGGACGCCGCGTGAGCCGGGTTGGGAGCCGGTAGAATTCCCTGCACCCCAACCGGATTCAGGGACACCCGATGACAACCGCGTCCAACCCGCTTTCCCGCGAAATGGTGGCCTTGATCGACCGCCTGGCGCCCAACGAGGGCTACAGCCTGTCGGCCCTGGACGGCGTGCGCTTGATGCGTTCGGACCGGCCGCTGGGACGCACGCCGGTCCTGTACGAGCCCAGCATCGTCATCGTGTGCCAGGGCCGCAAGCTGGGATTCCTGGGAGACCAGGTCTACGTGTACGACGCCCAGCACTACCTGGTGCTGTCCGTGCCCCTGCCTTTCTCCACCGAAACCCAGGCCAGCAAGGAAGAGCCCATGCTGGCCGTGGCCATCCGCCTGGATCTCACCGACGTGGCCGACCTGGTCCTGGCCGTCGACGCGCGCAACGGCGCGCCCCCGGACAGCGCGCCGCTGGGCATCGTTTCCACGCCGCTGGCGGGCGATCTGGCTGAAGCCACGGTGCGCCTGCTGCGCGCGCTGTGCGTGCCCCTGGACGCCGAAATCCTGGGCCCGGCGCTGGTGCGCGAGATCTGCTTCCGGGTGCTGGGCGGCGAGCAAGGCGGCGCCATCCGCGCGGCGCTGGCCCACCAGGGCCGCTTCGGCCGGGTCGCCAAGGCGCTGCGCCGCATCCACACCGACTATTCCCGGCCCCTGGACGTCGCCCACCTGGCCCGCGAGGCCGACATGAGCGTTCCCGCCTTCCACGTCAATTTCAAGGCAGTCACGCAGACGTCACCGATCCAGTACATCAAGTCCACGCGGCTGCACCACGCCCGGCTGATGATGATCCGCGACGGCCTCACCGCGGCGTCGGCTTCGGCGCGGGTCGGCTATGAAAGCCCGTCGCAGTTCAGCCGCGAGTTCAAGCGCTTCTTCGGCCGCACGCCGGTCGAGGAAGTGCGCGACATGAAGGCGTCGTTCTCCCTGTCGCCCGCCGTGGCCATCGACGAGTTCGCCGTCAGCCACTGAAGGCTGGGGGCTCTGGCGCCTTCGTGTAGCATGCGGGCCAGTTTCCGCAACAAGCCCGCATCATGACTTCTGAAGCTTCCGGCGCCATCGGCCTGCACCACAAGACCGCCCAGCAGATACAGGACGAGACGCTCGCCGCCATCCATGGCTGGTTCGACCAGCTGGAAGGCCGCCAGGACATCGACGCCATCGTGGCCCGCACGCCGCTGCAGGCCGGCATCCACGATGAAATCCTGCTGGAATACGAGCCATCGCGCATCGTGTTCGATGTCATGCCCGGCTGGGAACCCGACGATGAGGACGGCCTGCGTTCCGAGGGCCGCAACGGGCCGCTCAGCCCCGAGCAGGTGCGGGACGAGCTTGCGCCCGTGCTGGGCGAGGCCGTGCGTGCACGCATCGCGCGCCTGGCGGGCAAGCCCCACCTCAACCACCACTTCCGGTTCCGCGCGCAGTTTCCCACCACCGGGGGCCGGCTGCGCCTGACGCTGGCCGACCACACGGACGCCGGCAAACAGCAATGGCTGCGCGAACGCGTGACGCAGTACGTGGACGACACCCTGTTCAATGGCAGCCATCCCACCAAGCGCCTGCACATCAGCCTGCTGTGCCGGCACCTGCTGGACGAGCACCTGTTTCCCGAACCGGGCGCCGCCTGGCTGATCTCCGTCTTCAAGCGGGTGCTGGAGCTGAACGCGGGCCAGCAGTCCCTGGCCGAGCAGCGCGGTTCCATCATCCACGCACTGCGCCGCTGGTCCGAGGAGCAGTACCTGCCCCGCTACTTCGACATCGCGCAGAACGCCTTCCGGCAGAATACCTACACGGCCAAGCCGGGCGCGACGCTGGATCCCTCGGACACGGACGTCGACCTGCTGCTCTTTGCCGCCACGCTCATCCTGCGCCATGAACCCGGCTATTCGCGCCCCACGGGCCTGGGCTTCCTCGAGCTGGCGCGCGATCTGGGCAGCCCGCGCGCGGCCGGCATGCTGACCGACGGCAGCGGCGCGCATCCGCCCGAACACACCCGCCTGGCCAGTTCGGATGTGGACTGCACGGCGAACGACGTGCTGTCCACCGTGACGGTCCGGATCCGCAACGAGACGCCCGCGGCATACATCCACGCGCTGGACTTCATCGCGCGCCTGTTGCGGGAGGGTTTCCCGGCCGGCTACCGCATCGCGCTCAAGAGTTCGGCGCGGCATTACCTGCCCATCAAGGGGCTGGCCAAGTCCGACACCCACCGCTTTTTTGCGAATGCCGCGCAACACCCCGGGACGCACGAGGCGATGTCCGCCTACGCCCGCGCCGCGATCCAGCCCTACGAGTGGTACGCCGACGCGGAAGCCGACAAGGCCTGCCTGTCGGGCACCTACGCGGCCTTTGCGCTGGGAATGGCCGATGCCGGTCATTTCCCGCTTCTGCGCCACTACATGGAACTGGTGGACGACGAACATCAATCCGTGCAGGACCGCTACACGGCGGCGTTCATCGAGCACCACGGTCTGACGCCCGCCACCATATCCACGGTCGTCGCCTGCCTGCGCCGCTGCACGGACAATTTCAAGCTGGCCGCCAAACCCGCGCTGGATGATGCGCCGACACTGACGCTGCTGGCCGAGGCGCTTGCCGAATTGCCCGATTACCTGAGGGCGCCCGTGCGCGAGCGGCTTTGCGGCCCGGACAAGAAATTGGCGGCGCTGGCGCGCAAGGCGGACGGCCCGATTCAGGCGCTCCTGTGGCGGCTGCTGGATCAGTCGGAAGGCTGATCCCCGAAGCGTCGAGGCAGCCCGCCGGCGTGCTGGTTGAATTATCCCGGTATCGCCGCATTACGGTGTTGCGCGCGGCGATTCATGCGTTCAAAAAGCGCAGGGTTTTTCGCCTTGCGCGCAAATTTGCGACGATAATTTCCGCTTGGACCCGCCGCCTTATCGCCCGACCCGCGGCGCGTCCTGCCGCTTTGATCCGCAGCAGCGGTGCGCCGCCACGCCATTTCTCCGGCGCCACCTACAACCATCTGTGACACGTAGCAGCGTTTACGTTTGACCCAGAGTTGGAGGCTCGCCATGCCCGATCATAGAATCGCCTTGCGCCGCGCCATCGAGGCCGTCGACCACCTGACCGACCCCGAACCGCCGTGGCAGGACATCCTCAGCACGGCCCGCGATCTGGTCGGCGCCGAGAGCGGCACGCTGATCGTGTTCGACGCCCGGAACAAGCTGCTGACGCTGTCGGCGATCGGTTTTTCGGACGCCTGCTTTTCGGACTACCAAGAGCATTACTACAGCTGCGACATCCTGGAACAGGACTCCCGCAATGCGCCCGCGGGCACCTGGCTGGACACCGCGCGGATGTACGACGCCGCGCACCTGCGGCGCACGGAATTCTATGCGGACTACATGGCCAAGCACCGCATGGCGCAACTGCTGTCGCTGATCATCGAATCGAACACCGTGCTGCACGCCGCTATCGGCTTTCAGCGCGCCTCGGTCGACCCCAAGGCCAGCGATCGCCTGCAATCCGGCGACTTCGCCCGCTATTTCCTGGCCCTGCGCAGCCAGCTCTCGCAGCGCGAACGCAACCAGGCCATCGGCTGGCGCTCGCTGGAGAGCGCCTTCTCCGAGGTCCAGGAAGCCGTGCTGCTCATCAGCAAGGACTCCCTGGTCGACAAGCTGTCTCCGCTGGCCGTCGGCTACCTGGACGACGCCGGCGGCTGGATCCTGCATGGCCGCAAACTGCATCACGCGGACCCCAAGGTGCAGCGCCTGTTCGAAGCCCACTGCGCCGCCGTGGCGCGCGACGGCCAGATGCGCTCCATGGCCACGGCGTCGGGCTGGGGCGAACTCTTCTGGGTCGACATCAGCGTCGCGCCGCATGCGCTGAGCCTCATCGGCGGGCGCATGCTGCTGGTGCGGATGCGCAAGAAAAGCGCGTTCTCCATGCCAGACGTCGCCAAGCTGCAGACGGTGTTCGCCATCACCCACGCCGAGGCCGCCGTGCTGGCCGGCCTGGCCGCCGGCCACAGCGTCGAGGAAGTGGCCATCCTGCGGCACGCGTCGGTGCTCACGGTGCGCAAGCAGGTGGCCTCGTTGCTCAACAAGATGGAATGCAGCCGCCAGTCGGAACTGGTGAGGCTGGCCTCGCTGCTGTAGCGGCTGCCCACCGAGGGATCTACTTACAACTCTGGCGTACTCAATTTTGAGTATGTGGGCTGCACCCATCCGGCCCTTACGATGACCACGAAGGCATGAGACCGCGGCGGCGGCACGCACATCCGGATTACGACCCGGCCCGCGCCTGCCGCGACACGAGGCTGCTTCCCGAGCCTGGGTTTGCTCAAGCAGAACATGAACACGCCAATCCGGTCACGCAGCTGCCCTCGGCCCAGGCCGCGCCGCGGCGCGCTCCGAGGACACCGGCCCGAACGCTGCGCCCCCATCCGTCCTCAAGGAGCCATTCATGAATCCTGTCCTATCGGCCCGCGCCCTCATACCGGTCGCGCTGGCGGCTTTCGCCCTGCTGTCCGGCCCGGCCGGCGCACAGCCCGCCGCCGGCACCGTTCCCACCACCGCCGCACCGCCCTCCAGCGCCGCGCCTAGCCGCGCCGACGTCGAACGCGATCTGGCCGCCTGGAAGGAGTCCGGGGTGGAAAACCAGTGGAACGGCGACGAAAGCCCCGATCTCTACAGTCCGCAATACACCGCCGACTACAGCAAGTACGTGAGCACGCGGCCGCCCAGCATGGCGCAGCCGTGGAATCAAATGCCCGCCGGGTATCAATCGCAGCCTGCTTCCGGATCGCAGCGCAAGTGGTGACGCCGCCGCGTCGCCCCGCACGGGGCGCATGCGCGAGGTCCGCCTCGCCCATGCGCCCCGCTTCATTTTGTAAACATTGATCCAGAATATTCTTGTTTTGAAACAGCCCCGGAACGTTCCCCATTTATGCTCCAGCCCTTACTCACCTGGAGCGCAGCGCCATGACGAACACCCCGCAGGACGTGGAAAGGTATCTGGCCAAGTCCCACCCCAGCGAACTCTACGTTCACGCGCTGACCCTGTTTGAGCAAGGCCACAAGGACGAAGCGGTCAAATGGTTCTATGCCGGCCAGCTGCGCTTTCGCTACCTGCTGGCCGCCAACCCCGGCCTGCCCCAGGACGACGAACCCGCCGCCATGGACGCGCTGAACGCCACCGTGGGATCCAGCATCAACGAATGGGCCGGCGGATCGCCGCAGGACTGGGCCGACGCCATGCAGTCCGCGCTGGACTGGGACGCCGCAACGCCCAACCCCACCACCCCCAAGGACCGGCATGCCGACGCGCTGCGCGAAACGCGCGCGGGCCTGGAATCGCTGATCGGCCAGATCCGCGACAACGTGGACCTGATCCGCGAGCAGCGCACGCAGGCCGGCCTGGAGAACCGATAATTCCGGCATGACCGATACCCGCTACATCGCAGACCTGCGCCGTCGCTACAACACCGGCGCGAAACTCAAGTTCATCTACTTCTGGGGCCACCAGCCCGGCAGGCACGGCGTCACCGCCTCCTGCTTCAGCCAGTGGTATGGCGCGCCCTTCGAGATCGAAGGCCAGCGCTATCCCACCGCGGAACACTACATGATGGCCGAGAAGGCCCGCCTCTTTGGCGACGAAGCCACCCGGGCGCTGGTGTTCAAGGCGCCGAATCCCGGCGCGGCCAAGGCCCTCGGCCGCCAGGTGCTCGGCTTCAGGGAAGACACCTGGCTGGCCCACCGCTACGACATCGTGGTGCGCGCCAACCAGGCCAAGTTCGGCCAGAACCCCGAACTGCGCGAATTCCTTGCGCAGACGGGCAATCGCGTCATCGTCGAGGCCAGCCCGGTGGACCGGATCTGGGGCGTCGGCATGGCGCAGGACGACGAGCACATCGCCAACCCCAACCTGTGGCGCGGCTTGAACCTGCTGGGCTTCGCGCTGATGCAGGTGCGCGATCAAGGACGCCCATGACCGCCCCCTCCCACGCCCAGGCGCTGAAGAAGCTTGCCGCGGATATCCTGGTCCAGACGCTGGACGACGACCTGTCGCGGCTGCTGACGAACGCCATGGCCCGCGCCAGGCATGACCCCGCCATTGCCGCCAATCTCGCGGCCCACGTCCTGCCCCCCCTGCTGCGCCGCTGGAATTGCGTGCTGCAGGCCGCGGACGACGCGGCCTCCCCCCTGTACCGCCACAAGACCGCCGTGGCCCTGGCCATCCTGCTGCACAAGTACGGCATCGCCGACGCCGCCATCGCGGCGCGCGCCGACGCCGGCATCGACGCGCTGAACGATGCCGTCGCCCTGAGCGACGACTTCCACCGCAAGACGGACGACATCAAGACCGCCTTCCTGCGCACGCCGCCCGCGCCGCTCAAGCGCGCGCCCGGCCTGCCCGACAGCCTGACCTTCCACCGCGCCGGCGACGTGGTGTCCTGCCAGCTGGACGGCCGCTACTACGCGGCCTACGTCCACCGCTGCGCGAGCACCAATCAAAGCCCCGTCATCGAGTTCTACGACGCGGTCCACGACCATGTGCCAACGATTGAGGAACTACGGGACAAGCGCGCCAGGGGACGCCGCTTCAACGACGGCAGCGTGCGGATCGAACACCTGTCCGTTGCCGGCATGAAGTTCATGCCCGATCCCGCCGGCCAGATCGTGCTGGTCAAGGCCTGCGTGGAAACCCCGCCCGACAACAGCCACCTGGGCAAGCGGGTCGGGCTGTATGTCGTGTCGGACATCTTCGACCTGCAGGACAGCGTGGACGGGATGTTCACGCAGGACTGAAACGCTGCCCCGACGGCCTCACGCCAGGTACGACGCCACCTCTTCCGGCGTCAGGTAGCGCTTGAACGTCATGGACGGCTGCTGGGCCTCGTGGATGATGCCGTTGAAGCCGGACCAGTTGCGTTTCGTGCCCTCGTCGGTTTCCAGCGCGATCAGCACCCGCTTGCCGTGCCGGGACGCGTGGTCGCGCAGCGCCGCCTCGCCCCAGGCCCACTGCAGCATGTTCTTGAGCTCGCCATCCGCGTACGCGCCGGCCTGCAGCCACTGGAAGTCGGCGGTGTCGCCGTCCATGTCCGGCTCGCGGGCGGCGATCTCGCGCTTCACGCCCAGCGCCCGCGCGTGTTCGCCGATGATTATCTGCAGCAGCGTGAACGCATGGAAGGTGTTGTTGATGGCGTGGGCTTCCGCGATGAATCCCGTCCCGGAAGCCGGCAGCACCACGACCAGTTCGTCCTCGTAGCTGAGCTGCGAGGCCAGCCACAGGTAGTGCAGCTGTTCGAACGGCAGGCTGTCGTTGAGCGTGGCCATCGGGTGCAGCATGGCCATCAGTTCGCCGTCGGCAATGAAGGCCTGGTGATTGCCCCGGTGGCGCATCAGCATGGTCATCATGGGCAGGACCAGGAGGTCCACGGCCTGATGCAGGGTTTCGACCTGCCAGCGCTCGTCCTTCGGCACGTCGGCCATCCGGGCCTGGGCGTCCAGCCACGCCTGGCGGTCCGCCTCTTCGACCTCATCATCGTCGTCTTCCACTTCCTGCGCGCAGAAGGGGCGCAGCGTCCGCAGCCATTGGGCCAGCAGGGTGTGGAGCACGGGGAAGAGGATCGCGGGGTCCGCGCCGTCTTCCACCAACGAACCGCCCATCAGGGCCAGGGCCGCGGCCCGGGACGGATGGATCCCGGGCAGCAGGCCGGCGCAGGCCTGCAGGTTCGCCGCCGTGTGGGCCGGGTCCCGCGTCTGGGCAAGGAAGGCGCCCACCTCCGGACGCTGGAAGAACTGTTCCAGCGTATCGAGATCGCTGGCGGCGAGAATCGGAGGGGTCAGGGCGCGGGTGAGGTCTGTGATCGGCATGCCGCGCAGTGTACTGAAAGGAAGCGCCCCCGATTTGTCGTCACCAAAAATATCAGCCGACGCCTGCCCCCCGCGTGCAGGGCTGGTCCACGGAATCCGGGCGGCGTCGGCGCGGACAATCGCTGAGCCGCTTGCGCACGATGCGCGGAGCCGCTTCCCCCAGGGCCAACCCAGGACATCTCGTTACATGTCCTGCCAGATTTAGCCAAATAAAACAGTTCTTCGGCCGCTTCCGGTTTAGTTCTACTTCTTGCCTGCTGTTGGTCCGGCGCGACTCCCGCGTCTGCCACCCGCTGGCATATACAAAATCAATAATCGGAGGAGGAGTCTATGCGCACATTCAAACGCAGGGCCGCCGCATTCCTGGCGAGCGGCCTGATCGTCCTGGTGGCGGGCTGCGCCGCGCCGGGCGGCAAAAAGGACACGATCGCCATGCCGGGGCTGTCGCAGCCCGTGGAGATCGTCAGGGACAAGCACGGCGTATCCCACATCTATGCCAAGAACCAGGCGGACCTGTTCTTCGCCCAGGGCTTCAGCGCCGCGCGCGACCGCCTGTGGCAACTGGACCTGTGGCGCCGCCAGGGCGAAGGCAAGATGGCCGAGCAGTTCGGCCCGCGCTTCATCGAGCAGGACCGCGCCGCGCGCCTCTTCCTGTTCCGCGGCGACATGCAGGCCGAATTCGCCAGCTACCACCCCGAAGGCAAGGCCATCCTGACCGCCTTCGCGAACGGCATCAACGCCTACGTGAACTGGGTCAAGGCCAATCCCGACCAGTTGCCGCCGGAGTTCAAGCTGACCGGCACCGAGCCCGGGTACTGGAGTCCCGAGACCTCGCTGATCCGCATCTATGGCCTGACGCGCAACGCCAGCGAAGAAGTCAGGATGTCGCAGCAGATCGCCGCGCTGGGGCTGAACGCCGTGCAGGGGCTGAGCACCTTCGAGCCTCCCCTGGCGCTGCAGGTGCCCGCCGGCCTGGACGTGCGCCAGATCGACAAGACGGTGCTGGACACCTACAGGCTCGCGCGCGATGGCCAGAAATTCGAGGCAGGCGACTTCCCGCGCAGTCCGCTGGCGGCCGACGATCGCGCCAAGCTGGCGAGCGCGCTGTCCGAAGGCAGGCTCGCGTCGCTGGACCCGGCCTTCGATCCCATGGCGCCGCGCTATGAAAGCAACAACTGGACGCTGGGCGGCCAGCACACCGCCACCGGCAAGCCGATCCTGGCGGGCGATCCGCACCGCTCCATCACCATGCCGTCCCTGCGCTACATGGTCCACCTGAACGCGCCGGGCTGGAACGTGATCGGCGCCGGCGAACCCGCGCTGCCCGGCGTATCGATGGGCCACAACGACCGCATCGCGTTCGGGCTGACCATCTTTGCGTTCGGCGACGAAGAGGACCTCTACGTCTACGACACGAACCCCGCGAATCCCAACGAATACCGCTACCAGGGCGGCTGGGAAAAGATGCGCCAGGTCGACGAGTCCATCCCCGTGCGCGGCGGCGCCGCGGCCGTGCGCAGCCTGAAGTTCACGCGCCACGGCCCGGTCATCTACGAAGACCCGGTGCGGCGCAAAGCCTACGCGCTGCGCGCCGCCTACCTGGAATTCCCCGGGACCGCCGCCTACCTGGCCAGCCTGCGCCTGAACCAGGCGCAGAACTGGAACGAGTTCGTGGCCGGCATGGAAAAGCACTACACGCCCAGCGAAAACATGGTGTACGCCGACGTCGACGGCAACATCGGCTGGTTCGGCGGCAGCATCGCGCCGATCCGGCCGCGCGCCGACTGGTCGGGCATGCTGCCGGTGCCCGGCAACGGCGATTTCGAATGGCGCGGCGTGCTGCCGGGCAGTTCGCTGCCCAGGGTGTACAACCCGCCCGAAGGCTATGTCGCCACCGCCAACGAGTACAACCTGCCGGCCGACTTCCCGTACAAGGACATGTCGGCGCGCACCTGGGCGGAACCGTTCCGCGTCCAGCGCATCCGCGAGGTGGTGGCCGACGGCAAGGGCCTGACGGTTCAGCAGTCGCAGGATCTGCAGTTCGACAACCTCTCGATTCCCGCGCGCACCCTGGCGGGCTACGCCAAGTCCCTGAACTCCGCGGACCCGGCACTCGGCCCGGCGCTGCGCCTGCTGAAGGACTGGGACTACCGCATGGAAACCGATTCGCGGGCCGCGACGGTCTATGCGTTCTGGCTGCCCGAAGTCGTCAAGCGGGTCACCGATCTCTACGTGCCCGCCAGCGGGCGCGCGGCGTTCGGCGAGCTGTCCACCCGCAAGACCCTCGAAAAGCTGGCCACGCCCGATGCCGCCTTCGGCACCCGGCCGGACCAGGGGCGCGACGCCCTGCTGCTCCAGGCGCTGGCCGACGGGCTGCAGAAGCTCAGCGCCAAGCTGGGCCCGGATTCGAACCAGTGGCAATGGGGCAAGCTCCATCACATCCAGTTCGAGCACAGCCTGGCCAGCCTGCTGCCGCCCGACACCGCGAAGAATTGGGCGACGCCGCGCTATCCGGTCAGCGGGGATAACGACACGGTGCATCGCGCCACGTTCCGCAAGAGCGACTTCCGCGTGACCAGCGGCGCGTCGTACCGGCAGGTGATCGACGTGGCGGATTGGGACAGGTCGATGGTCCAGAACGTGCCCGGGCAATCGGCCGACCCGCGCAGCCCGCATTATCAGGACCTGCTCAAGGGCTGGGCCACCGGCGAGTACTTCCCCATGGCGTTCAGCCGGGCGAAGGTGGACAGCCAGCGGGCCGACACGCTGACGCTGCAGCCGTCGGGCAACTGACGCCTGGGCAACGGCGGCGCGCAGGCCCGCGGCGACAGCATGCCTGGCCCCGCCTTGACGTTTGTCATTCCGCCCGGTTGCGGCCGGGTGGGAAAATCCCGAACAGATACTCCGGGACCGGCTATGACTCTCTACCCCGCGCTGCTCATCTTGCACCTCCTGGCCGCGTTTCTTTTCGTCGGCACGGTGGCCTTCGAGGTGCTGTTCCTGGAACCCGTGCACCGGCGGCTTTCCCCCGATGTGCGCAAGGCGCTGGGCAGCCAGCTGGGACCGCGCGTGCGGTCAGTGGTGCCCTGGTCCGTGGTCGTGCTGTATCTGGCCGGCCTGGGCCTTGCCTGGCAGCATCGCGGCGCGCTGGCCGCCCCCCTGGCCTCGTCGTTCGGGATCCTGCTCAGCATCAAGATCGCGCTGGCCGCCAGTGTGCTGGTTCATGTGGCCACCGCCTTGATGCTGGCGCGCCGCCGCCGGCTCACCGGGGCGGTGCAAGGCCGCCTGCACCTCAGCGTGTTCTGCCACATGGTTGTCATCGTGGTGCTGGCCAAGGCCATGTTCTACGTCACCTGGTGACACGGGACAGTTACTTGCCCGAGGCGTCCTGCTCCACCATCATGTCCAGCACGTAGACCTTCGAGGGCGCGTCCGCGGGCGGGTTCTTCCAGTCATAGCGCTTCACGCGCAGCACGGTGCGCACGCCGTCCTGGTGCTCGAATCCCTCGATGGATTGATACAGCGGATGCCACTTGTCCTGCGCCGGCAGCGCGATGCCCGCTTCATTGAATTTGCGCTCGCGCACCATCAGGCACTGGTAGTGCGGAATCATCGGATGGCTGCATTCGGCGCGCTTGGCCGCGACTTCCAGGAACATGATCTGCCCCGTGCTGCCGTACAGCGTTTCCGGCGTGGGCTCGCCCACGAACTTCAGCACGGTGCCGTCCTGCGCAGCCAGTTCCAGCATGGGTTCGGCCTTGTCGCCGGTCAGCGTCGCGCGCAGATCGCCCTTCATGCGCTGGCCGATTTCGGCATCGAGCTGCATCAGGCTCTGTTCGCACGCCTTCATCGTGGAGGCCAGGTTCGCGATGGTCAGCACGCCGTTCTTGTACGTGTATCCGCCGAACTGGGCGTTGCAGCCGCCGCGGATGTTCAGCGCATCTTCCGTGAAACTCAGGCGCAGCTGGTGATCGATGCCCTTCTGCAGGGCGGCGATCGACTTGCCCGAGGCGTCGGTGGCGGAAGCCAGGCGCCAGTAATAGGCGGTCAGGCTCGATTGGGTGGCGGCAGCAGCGGCGGCGGGAGCGGGCATGGAGGACGATCCTTCGCGAGGGGTGGAGGTCGGCGCGCAGGCGGAAAGCAGCGCGGCGCACACGGATGCAAGAAGGATGGTTTTTTTCATGATTGGTTCCTGACAGCCGGCTGGCCTTGATGAAAAGCGGCATTCTACGTCCGTGGCGTGGACGGATCTGGCGGATGCGCCGGCAGACGGTTTCCAAATCTTGCCGAACGGCCGTCCCTCAAAGCGGGGCGCCGGCAGGCCCCGGCGGTCGTGTGCCATACGGCATCGGGCGCGCCAGCGCAGGCCGAAACCGGCCGCGGGTTGTCAGGCCTGCGATTACAGTCTGACACTTACGCGCGGCGAGCTTCACGCCGCGCGCAGCACCCCGGCCTCTTCCCGCAGCACGCCGCGCGCCGTCAGCCCGGCCACCGCCAGTCCGATGCGCGCTTCCGCGTCGGCCAGCGTCCGCGCCATCCCGAGCAGCCGCGAGACCGACCTGACCACGTCCGCCTTCGGCGCATTGCCGGCCTGCGCCAGCACGTGCAGCACGCCGTTGGCCAGTTCCTCGATGCAGACGTCGTCGACCCGGCGGCGCGCGGACTCGTCCGCGCCCGCGCCGCGAAAGCCCTTCCAGTCCTGCGGCGCCACGCCCGCGGGCCAATAGAACCTGACATGGCCTTCGTCGGTCTGCCCCGCGTCCTCGGGCGTCAGTGCGCGCAGGCGCTCCACGATCCTGGCCCCGGTCCGTTCCAGGCCCCAGGCTCGGGCGACGCGCCGGTGCAGCGCGGTTTCGGAAATCGGCCCCTCGATGTCGATGGCGGCGCGCAACTGCTCGACCAGCAGAGCGTCGCTACCGCGGCCGTAGAACGCCTCCGGCGCGCCGCCGTCCAGCGCCGCCAGCCGGTACGTCTCGGCGCCACCGGCTGCGCCGTTCGCGGCCGGCGCTTCCTCATGCGTCGTGATCACGAACGCCACGCCGCCTGGCCCGGCATCTTCGGCCTGCGCCTCGGCCTGCCCGGCATCTTCCAGGCCTGCCTGCGGCGCGCCCTCGGGTTCCCCTTCCGGCTCGTCCTGCGGTGCGTCCTCGGGCTCGCGCTCCAGTTCCGCGTTCAATCGCGCCAGCAGCTTGTCCACTTCGCGCTCCGGATTGATCCACCAGTCGGTGGACCACACGCGATGCAGCCGCCAGCCCAGCCCTTCCAGCACCACCTGCCGCAGGCGGTCCCGGTCGCGCGCGGTGGCGCCGGAGTGGTACGCCCGGCCGTCGCACTCGATGCCCAGCAGGTACCGTCCCGGCGCGCGCGGATCCACGACGCCCATGTCGATCCGGTAACCCGAGCAGCCCACCTGCGGATGCACCGTCCATCCGTGCTGGCGCAGCACCTGGATCACCTGCGATTCGAACGGGCTGTCCGGTTCGCGGCCCGTGGGCAGCGACTGCTCGGCCAGCGCGCGCGGGCCCTTCAAGGCGAATTCCAGGTAGTGCTTCAGGTCCCGCACCCCCGCCGCGCGCACGCGCGACAGGTCGATCTGTTCCGGCATCAGCGTGCTGTAGATCACCACGCCTTCGCGCGCCCGCGAGATGGCGACGTTCAGGCGGCGGTGTCCGCCCTCGCCGTTCAGCGGACCGAAGTTCATGGTCATCTTGCCGGCCGCGTCCGGGCCGAAGGTGATCGAAAAAAAGATGACGTCGCGCTCGTCGCCCTGCACGTTCTCCAGGTTCTTGATGAAGAGCGGCTCGCGCGATTGCGCCGAGATGGCCTTGTCCAGCTCGGCGTTGGCGCGGCGGCGCGCGTCCAGCAGGGTTTCGATCAGCGATTGCTGCGGCTGGTTGAAGGTGACGACGCCCAGGGTCTGGCGCCGGCGGGCCTTGTCCAGGTAGTGCTGTTCGATGCCCTGCACGATGGCTTCGGCTTCGCGGCGGTTGGTGCGGCTGCCGCCGCGGTCGTAGACGCCGGCGACCTGCGCGAGGCGCACGGCGATGTCGTCGGTGACGGGCGACGGGAAGGTGATCAGCTGCGAGTCGTAGTAGGTGACGTTGCTGAAGGTGATCAGGCTTTCGTGCCTGCTGCGGTAGTGCCACTGCAGGCGCAGGCGGTTCATGTCCGCGCCCAGGCATTCGTCCAGAATGCTCTCCAGGTCCTCGACCTGGCCGTCATCGCCCGCCCCGTCCTCGTCGGGCGCGGACTTGCTGAAGAAGCTGGTGGGCGGCAGCTGCTTGGTGTCGCCCACCACGACCAGCTGCTGGCCGCGGGCGATCGCGCCCACGGAATCCCACACGGGAATCTGCGACGCCTCGTCGAAGACCACGACGTCGAATTGCGAATGGCCGGCGTCCAGGTACTGCGCGACCGACAGCGGCGACATCAGCAGGCAGGGCTTGAGCTTGGGCAGCAGCGTCGGCAGCCGCTGCATCAACTGGCGCACCGGCACATGGCGCGCCTTCTTCTGCAGTTCCCGCCGCAGCAGGCCGAGCTCGCTGTCCGGACTGACCAGGACGCCGTTGCCGGCAGGCACCTTGCCCGCCAGCACGGCCGCGATGTAGGCGCTGGTCAGTTGCTGGAAGCGGTCGTCGGCCTGGCGGAATTCCCGGATCTTGCGCTCGTGGTCGGCGCTGGAGAAAGACCGCAGCACGGGGGTCTGGTCGATGACTTTCTTCACCCACCAGTTGCGGTAGCTGAACTCGAAATGCGGCTCGACCTGCTCCAGCGGGACGCGGCCCTGCTCCAGGGAATCCACCAGCCCGTGCAGGTTGAGCTGCGTGGCCTCATTGCGCGCTTGACGCCACACGCACCAGGGCATCAGCAATTGCCGGTTGCCGCGCCACTGCGCGATGATCCCCTGGATGCGCGCCAGCGCACCATGCGCATCGGATTCGCCCGCCAGGGGTTGCGTCGGCCGGGCCTGCGCGTCGACCTCGGCCAGCCTGTCTTGCAGCGCGCGCCAGGCGTCCCGGTAGTCCAGCAAGGCCTTGCCCAGCGCGGCCGCGGGTTGCAGGAACGCCCGGTTCTCGCCCACCAGCGGCGCCAGCCGCGTGCGCAGTTCGGAGGCGCCCGCGGGGTCGCCCGCAGCCAGCGCCACGGCGTCCGTGAACCGCTGGGCCCACTGCTCATGGCCCCGGACCTGCTCCCAGTCGGTGTCCAGGCCCGCATAGGCGTCCTGCAGCAGGCGCTTCGCGTCAGCCTTCAGCCCGGCCAGCTCGCGGTCTTCGGCATTGACCTGGGCCAGCGGCGCCAGCGCCGCCTCGATCGCGGCGTCGTCAGGACGCTGGCCGTCGCGGCGCAGCGCCGCCAGGCGCTTGCGGATGCCGCGTTTGGCAAAGACGGATTTGGGCCACCACGACGCGCAGGCCGCCAGCCAATCCGCCTTGAGCGCCGCCGCGTCCACCTCCGCCAACTGCGCATTCCACTGCGCCTGCAGCGGTTCCCAATGCGCGTTGCGCGCCAGGCCGTGGCGGGCCATGGCCTGAACCTGGAAACGCGCGGCGGCGTCATGCGCCTGCGCGGCCAGGCCGGCCGGCACCCGCGGGGCGGCCAGCAGCACGTCGGCCAGCTGGTCCAGCCTGTCGTACGCATCCAGGCTCATGCCTGCCGCCGCCAGGCCCAGCGCATCGCCCACGGCGGCGGCGCGATCCTTGAAGGCCTGCGCCGCCTGATCCAGCGCCTGGGCGGCCGCCAACAGCGCGTCCTGCCAGCTGGGACTCCATTCGGCCATGCCGATGTGCGCCAGCGGATGGCCTTGCAGCCTGCCCAGTTCGCCCGACAGGGTCGCCATGCGCCGGGCCGTCTCGCGCAGATGGGCGAGCTCCTTGCGGTCGTGCGCCTGCGCATCGGGCCACGGCAGGAACGACGGCTCCTTGCCGGCGTTCTGGATGCAGGCGCCGATGGCGTCGAACACCGTCAGGCCGTTGCGGTGCTCCTGGTGCAGCGCTTCCACCAGCCCGTTCAATTCCTGGCGCAGCACGGCCAGGCGCTCGGCTTCGCGGGCCCAGTCGTCGGACGTGCGCTGGCCGCCGTGGTCCAGCGCCCGGCCCAGCTGCTGCAGGACTTCCGCCTTGCGCGCCTTGGACGAATGCAGTTCCAGGCAGAACGGCCCCAGCCCGATGTTGGCCAGGCGCCGATGCACGACCTCCAGCGCGGCCATTTTCTCCGAGACGAACAGGACCGTCTTGCCGCGCGCCAGCAGGTGCGCGATCAGGTTGGTGATGGTCTGGCTTTTGCCGGTGCCCGGCGGCCCTTCCAGCACCAGGTCGCGCCCGGCGTCGACCGCGCAGATGGCCTTGAGCTGCGACGAATCGGACAAGAGCGGCGTCAGCAGGTCCTGCGGCTGGTAGCTCTCGTCCAGGCGGTCGAAGCGTGCTTCATGCGGCTCCCGGGCAAACGCCTGGCCCGGGCGGTCGATCAGGTGCTGGACGACGCGATTGGCCTTCAACTGGGCGGTGCGGTCCTGCAGGTCCTTCCACATCAGGTACTTGGTGAACGAGAAAATGCCCAGGTGGGCCTGTTCCAGCACTTCCCAGCCGGCGATCTCGCGCACCGCCAGCCGGAAGGCCTGCAGCACCCGCGCCACGTCCACGCCCTTGTCGTCGGCCGGGGCCGCGACGTCCAGCCCGGGCACGCGCAACTCGTAGTTGTTGCGCAGCATCTGCAGCAGCGTGGGGTTGATGATGGTCTCGTCGTCGTGCCGCACCAGCCGGAATCCGCTGCGCACCGACTGGCGCTGCAGGGACACGGGCACCAGGATCAGCGGCGCGAGATGGGCGTTTTCCGCGCCGGGCGTTTCCGTCCAGCGCAGCATGCCCATGGCCAGGTACAGCGTGTTGGCGCCGCCCTCTTCCAGTCCGGTCCGGGCCGCGCCGAAGATGGCCAGCAGGTTGGCGTCCAGCGCCTCCTGCGGCACGCGGGCGATCAGTTCCTGGTTCGACAGCGCCTGCAGCGCCATGTCGTCCAGCGGCGCGCGGCCCCCGCGGCCGACGTGAACCTGCGCCATGCGCGGGTCGCTGCCTTCCATCAGCGCGGCGGGCAAGGGGCGGATGCGGAACTCGCCGCCGTCGGCGATGGCGTCCTCCAGCCGCGCCAGATCGGGCACGACCAGCGGCAGGGTGGACTTGGTGGGCTTGAAGTTGAGCAGGCGGTTGCGCAGCGTCAGGTCCAGCAGGCGCGACTTCCACTTGGCCAGGCGGCCTTCGGGCGTATCGTCGGCCGGCTCCAGGCTGATGACGAATTCGGGATCCAGCGGCGGCAGGTCGGGCGTGGGCTCGATGGCCGCCGGCTGCTCCACGGGCGCCGCATCGCCCGGCGCGGCAGGCGCCACGCGCGAGGGCAGCGGCTTGATCTGCAGTTCGCGCGCGCGATGGATGTCGATGGCGTAGCGGAACGTGCCGTCTTCGCGCAGGTGCGCGGCGCCCTGTTCCAGCGCCAGCCGAAGCGAAGGACGATGATTCGGATGCCGGGCAATGCCCGTGGTCTCGAACACCAGGAATTCGCCGCTGTCCACGCGCTTGCGCACGGCTTGCACGTCGTCGGTCAGCGGATCCGCGAAGCTGGCCTGGTGCAGCCACACGCCGACCCAGGCGTGGCCGTCCTTCATGAGCACGACCGGGCGCAGCCCCGCCTGCTCCAGGCAAGACGAGAACAGCATGGCCAGGTCCAGGCACGTGGCCACGCGGGCCTCGATGATGCGGTCCGGCGTGCGGATCTTTTGGCCGTCCACCCCGAACGACGCGGGCGGCTCGGCGTAGTGCAGAGTCTGCGCGGCCAGCGTGCTGTAGATGGCCGACACCTGCTTCCAGACGACGTCGCGGCTCCTGGACTGGTAGCCGTTCATCGTCAGCTCGCTGTGCTGGCTGCGCAGCAGCGCCGACGCCTGGCCGATCAGTCCGTCCACGGCCGCGTTGTTCGGCATGGAAAAGGCGGCCAGCAGTTCGGGCAGCGCTCGCGTGCCCGCCCACTGGTCATAGGCCAGGACTTCGACCGGCCGCGACGCCCGGCCGACCTCGCGCCCCGCGGACCGCGCAACCACGGTGATGCTGGCGCGCGCCGCCTCCTGCTGGTCGGCCACCCAGGCGTGGTCCGGGCTCAGGTCCAGCGGCGAGATGCGGCGGATCTCACCGGACTCCAGGCTGTCGAAACGCAGCGTGACGGCCTGCGCGAAGGCGGGGTTGCAGGCGACGTGGACCTCGATGTCGTCGCAGGCGTGCGGCGCATGGTTGGTCAGGCGCAGCGACCGCACGATCGGGACCGCGTTCTGGAGCGACGCGTAGCCCAGCGTGGGATCGGCTTCGATGTCGATGACGATGCACGGCGCCTCGCCGGCGCGGGCCTCGGAAAGCGCGGATTCAGGCGCGGGCCCCGCCGCGACGTGCGCCGCCCCTTCCAGGATCGGGGGCAGTTCCAGGTCTTGTCGCTTGTCCATCCATCTCTCTCGGTTCGATGCGTCGTCAGGTACGAATTCTAAGACGATGCGGCGCGACGGAACTTCGAAACGGCGGCAGGGCGGAATCTTCGCCGCCCGCTGCCCCCGGGCGGCAGGGCCGTGTTCAGAACGCTGGACAGGAAGACCGACCGGGGATCAGCGGGGAAAGGCCGGGTCGGCCAGGCAGGCCTGCGTCCATTCGAAATCGTCGTCGTCCGCGATCTCGCCGTCGATCTTCGGCAGCGGCCCCGCGGCATACAGATTCTCGGGCTGCGCGGGCTTGCGGTTCCATTGCGTCTTGCCCCCGGCGTCGAAGCAGGCTGCGTCGTCGCCGTTGAACGAGCAGGTCGCGATGACCTTGGGCTTGCCGTCCACGACGTCGGCGACGTAGCGCCGCGTGTAGACGCTGCCGGATGCCCAGTATTCGTCGACCGAGCACACCCGGTCATTGTTCTGGTAGTGCCGGGTTGCAAAGCAGGCGTAGTAGGCGTAGTCGCGCGGGAGCACGTCGCACGAGGTCGAGTAGCCGGCGAACTTGCCGCCGGTGAACTGCGCCTGGAACCGCTGCTGCGCGATCGCGCGGCTGATCATGCCGGGCACGGTTTCGCCCTTGGCCGTTTCCTTGAACTCGGCGCTACGGCTGCGGATCAGGTCGCGGGCGATGCCGGCCGCGGATTTGCCGTCCGGCAGCGCGTCGGGCGTTCCGATCAGCGTTTCCAGTGCCTGGTCCCGCGCCGCCAGCCAGCGCTTCTGGCTCTGCACCAGCATGGCGCGGATGTCGGCATCGGGCGCCTGCTTCAGCAGGGCGGCGTAGCTGCGATTCAATTCGGCATCGGCGGAGACGGCGCCCCGATCCGAGCAGATCAGCTTCTCGACCGCCGTGGCCGCCTTCTTGCAGTCAATCGCGAGCGCGGGCGCGGAAAGCGCGAACGTGCCTGCCAGGAAAAACAGCCGTAGCGCGGGATATGCAGGTTTCATCTGATCCTTTCGTGGATTCGGGTGGCGGACCCGCCAGGCTTGGCGGCTGATGAGCCGGGCAATTTTTGCATGAAAACGGGTCCGCTTCCCGGCCCGCGCTACAAGGCCGAGGCCAGCGCCAGGCGTTCGGCGTAGCGCGGAATCGCCAGGCGCTCGATGACCGCCTGCTGCTGCGCGCCGAACACGTCGCGCTCGTCGGGCGACGCGGACAGGTTCGGGCGGTCTATCGTCAGCTTGATGGCATTGCAGCTGTCCACGAAGAACGCGCCGACCACGCGCTCGGGCGCCAGATGCAGCACCCGCGCCACGTTCGCGGGGCAGAACACGTTCGACCTGAGCGCGGTCTCGTAGTCGCCCGCGGAATTGAACACAATGTCGAAGGTGAGCCGGTTGATGCCCGCATCCTTGCTGCGGATCACCACGGCCATGTCCAGCAGCGGCTCCTCGCCCAGCGGGTCGCCCTCGGGCGGCGCGTCGGCGATGAGCGACAGGGTACGGTCATCCAGGTTGCCGTCGTAGCCCGTCACGCCGATCTCGGCGTAGCGCGGACGCTCCGTGCCGGTTTCGGTCCAGTCCGCCCCCTGCGCGCGGAAGTAGGTGATGGGAAACATGCGGTGCTTGATGATGTCTTCGTTCTGCAGCAGGTGATAGAGCGTCCATTCGTAGGCATCGCCCGCGTCCATCTCCAGGCGCGAGCCCGCCTGGGCCGGCGCCAGCGCCAGCAGCCGGTCCAGCGCCGCACGATGGCGCCAGGCAAGCTGCGCGGGATCGCGGTCGATGCTGCGGACCAGCGCCACCGGACGGCTTGCGCCGGCCTCATGGATCTGCCAGCTTGCGTCGCGCAGCGCATCCGGAAATTCCGCCTGCACCAGCTTGATCACGGCGTCCTTGATCTTCGCGTAGCTGGCCTGGAACACCGGATCGCGCGTGCCGCTGGGAACAACGGCGCCGTACTGCCCGTCTTCGCGCCGGAAGCTCACCAGGTTCGGCGACAGCGGATAGGCGATATTGCCGGCGGTGGCCTTGCGGCCGGGATAGCCGTAGTGGATCAGGTAATGCGTGAGCAGGCTGGCCAGCGTTTCCGCCGCCTCGGCCGTGGCCGCGCGGGTTTCCACGATCAGGCCCAGTTCGTTTTCCCCGTCCCGCACGGGCGCGGCCTGCACGCCGTTGCGGCCATACACCAGCACGTCGGCGGGCACGCGCGGCAGATCCGCGGGATCCAGGTTGACCAGCGACACCTTGCGCTTGCCCAGGCAGCGCGCGCCTTCCAGCTTGATGCTCCAGGGCCAGGGCTTGCCAGCGCGGACGAACAGGCTGTTGCGGATGCCGGCGCTGCGGGCGTCGCGCGCGAAGAACTCCGTGTGCTCCATCGCGAGGATGCCTTCCGGATAGAACTGCAGCTGCGGATGGCTTTCCTCGTAGAGCGAGTGCGCCGCGATCGAATACGGGGTGCAGCGCCGCGCGGGGTCCGGCGCGACGAACAGCGCGGTGCCGTCGTCGTAGATCTCGGCGACCAGGCAATCGGACGGCGAGCCCGGGTCGCAGGCCAGCGCTCCGCATTCCAGCACGTGGCCCACGTGGTAAGCCAGCCCCGGATCGATGCCGCGCCGGATCATGTCGGAGGCGAACAGCGCGATGTCGCACGAGCGCCCCGCCAGGATGTACTTCGCCCCCCCTTCCAGCGCCGTGATCAGCGGATGGATGCCCATCTGGCCCACGATGGTGCTTTCCGCGAGCGCCGCCTCGTCCAGCTCGGGGCCCGCGCCCGTCGCCCGCAGCGCCCCGGCGCGCAGCTCCCCGATGACGCTGGCCGGGTCCAGTTCGGCGCGGATGACAGCCACCGCGCGGTCCTTGACGCCCAGCTCGTCGAACACTTCCTTCGCGACGTCGATCATCCAGTCCAGGTTGCGGTTGCCTCCCGCCATGCCGCAACTGCCCAGGATGACGGGCCCGTCGATCCGCTCGCCCGCCTGGACCATGTGGCGGAAATCCGCCTTCACGGCCTCGCGTTCGAAGTACTCCTGCCCCGTGCCCAGGTAGTAGGGGCCGGCATCCATGGACCCGGCGTCCGAGATCACGGCGTCGATGCGCCCTTCCAGCGCCTTTTGCAGCGATTCGTTGGGGAATCCGTAGCCCAGCGCGCCGCACGCCGACACCACCCGATAGATCAATTTGGCCATCATCACTCTCCTTGTCGCGCAGTCCGCCAAAGCGGCGGTTTCTGCCTGGGAGTGAAGCTTGCGCTTGCCGGCCGATCCGAAAAAATACTATGTCGATATGCGGGTATAGGCGCTGGATATGGTGCGCCAGGAGGGGTTCAGGACGCGAGCGGCTCGGCGCCCGCCAGTCCCTTTTCCTGCACCTGCTGCATGACGAAATCGGAGAGCAGCGTGCGCACCGCCTCGGCGGGCGGCGCCAGCGGCATGTCGTTCGATGCGATGAGCGTCGCCGTCAGGTAGACGGGCGGTTCCAGCAGCACGGCCCAGACCATGGCGTGCCCCGGCACGCCCGAGAAATCCCCCAGCGGCAGGATCGTATTGCCGATGCCGGCCTGCACCGCCGACAGCATCCCCGAGAAGACCTCGGTTTCCGCCACGATCTGCGGCATGATGCCCGCCTGCGTGAACAGCCGGTCGAGCATGCCGCGCGTGATGTTGGGGTGCGCCGGCAGGATCAGCGGCATGTCCGCCAGCTGCTCGAAGCGCATGCCCGACGGACGCCGGCCCGGCCTGCGCGGGCTGACCACGAACAGCCGCTGCCTGAACAGCGGCTGGCGCTGAAAGCCGGTGACCGGTTCGTCCTCGAACACCAGGGCCAGGTCCAGCGAACTGTCGCGGATGCGCGAGCCCAGCTGGCCGCTGGCATCGCTGCTGAAGCGCAGGCTGATCCTGGGCAGCGCCGCCCTGCACTTCTCCATCAGCTCCCCCGCCAGGAACGACGCCAGGGTCGAAGACATGCCCACGCGCACCACCCCCTGGATCTCGCCGCCCAGCGACCGCACGATTTCGGGTATGCGTTCCATGCGGCTGAGGATGGAGGCCGCCTCCGTGTAGAACGCGGCTCCCGCCGCGGTGGGGCGCGCCCCGCGGGCGCTGCGGTGCAGCAGCGTCACGCCCAGTTCTTCTTCCAGCGCGGCGATCTGCTGGCTGAGCGCGGGCTGCGCCACGGGGATGAGCGCGGCCGCGCGGGAAAAACTGCCCGCCTCGACAATCTTCACGAAATACCGAAGGTGGCGCAGTTGCACGGGCCAGCCCCGGTCAGAACGTCACTTTGACCGATGGCGCGCTGCGCTCGGCCTCGCCGTGGAACACGGCTTCGATGTTGTTGCCGTCCGGGTCCAGCACGAAGGCGCCGTAATAGCCCGGGTGGTAGTCGCGGAATCCCGGCGCGCCGTTGTCCTTGCCGCCGTGGGCCAGCGCCGCCTTGTGGAAGGCGTCGACCATGGCCTGGTCCCGCGCCTGGAACGCCAGGTGATGGCGTCCGGTCAGCGTGCCCAGCGCGGCGGCGCTGTCGGCGGTGGATACGAACAGTTCGTCCGCCCAGAAGTAATCCTCCGCGGCGCCGCCCATCGGCACCTCCAGCGCGTCGAACACCGCCTGGTAGAACCGCTGGCTGGCGGGAAGATCGCGCACGACCAGCTGGATGTGATCGATCAGGCGGCCGCGATGGATCTCGTTGGTCTGCATGATGGCTCCTTCCTGGTTGGGGGCTCGCTTGACTATAGCGCCATCCGCCCCGGTGAAAGACGGCATCGGACATATGGCGGGCGTCCGGTTGCAAACCGAAAATGCGGCCCCGAAAAACGACAGGCCCGCATTCCCTGGTCGGGAAATGCGGGCCTGCGAGCCGTCGTCATGCGGGGCGCCCGAGGACGCCCCTGGCGCCGGTCAGCCGAACACGCGGAAGCGCTCGGCGTCGTCCATGAAGGGCTTGTCGCCAAAGCCGGCTTCGTTCGAGCCGAACGGCATCTGCGCGCGCAGCTTCCACCAGGCGGGAACGTTCCATTCGCGCGCCACGGCGGCGTCGATCAGCGGGTTGTAGTGCTGCAGGCTGGCGCCAACGTCGGCGTTGGCCAGGGCGGTCCAGACCGACAGCTGGGCCATGCCGCCCGCCTGCTCCGACCACACCGGGAAATTGTCGGCGTACAGCGCAAACTTTTCCTGCAGGCTGCGCACCACGTCCTGGTCTTCGAAGAACAGGATCGTGCCCACGCCGGCGGCAAAGCTCTTGAGCTTGGCTTCGGTCTTGTCGAAACCTTCGGCGGGCGCCACCTTGCGCACTTCCTCGATCGCCAGGTTCCACAGCTTTTCGCTTTCGGCGCCGAACAGGATCACGGCGCGCGAGCTTTGCGAATTGAAGGACGACGGGCTGTGCTTGACCGCGTCCTGGATCAGGGTCGCCAACTCTTCCTTGGAGGCCGACAGGTTGCGGCCCAGCGAATACTGTGTGCGGCGCTTCTTGAGTGCGTCGAGATATGCGTTGCTCATGAGAATATGACCTTTCGACTAGTAGATAGAGGGACTATGGAAGGGAATTCTACCGGCTGACCCATGACACGAACACCCGTTAAGGCGCACTCAAGCTGGAACAAACTGTTCCATCCATGAGGCGAATGCGGGTTTCAGTGGTTGCAGACGCGAAGAATGCCGCGTTTGCAGGCGCCGTTTGGCCGGGACTCAGGCCCCTGGCAGGACCGGCGGCCTACAGGTCCATGTCCAGCACGCGCGACACCGTGTCGCACGACACGCACCGGCCCGACACGATGAGGTTGCTGAAAAAGTTCTGCACGGTGGCCGGGTCTTCGTCCCACAGTTCATCCGTGCCGTCGTAATCGAACTGCACGAAGACGGCAAAGCGCGTGCCCTGGCAGGCCGGGCAGGCGAAAGCCTGCGGCGCGCCCTCACCGCGGATCTTGGCGGAGCAGTCCAGCTCACCGTGATAGCCGTGGATGTCGCTGTCGAACACGACCACGCCGTCCGCCGCGCCGTCCCACTTCACCGCCAGCGGCGAAACGAACTCGTAGCCATCGACGTGCTCGTTGTAATCGCGCAGGTCGTAACCGAGGATCTCGCCCGTCGTTGCGCCGTCCAGCCCCTGCAGGCGGAACGCCACGGACACCTCGCCGCGGTCTTCCTCGATGGCGGGGGCAGGCGTGACGCGCACCGCATCCAGGCAGCGGGGCGGATGGGCCAGGACGTGATCGTAGGTGGGATCGGACATGCTGCGGAGACTCCTTGGATGCGCCGGGAAAAGGCGAGCGCGTGACTATAAACAATTGGGGCGGCATCATGTGGGGCGCAATGCCGCCGCCATGCCTGAGCGAGCCCGGCCCGAACCAAGGAATCCCATGCACGTCACGCCAGACCCGAATGCCCCCGCCGCCGCGCTCATCGGCTTCGACGACTTCATGAGTGTCGACATCCGCGTGGGGACCATCCTGTCCGCGGAAGCGTTCCCCGAGGCGCGCAAGCCGGCCTACAAGCTGACGATCGATTTTGGCGAGGGCGTGGGCACGAAGAAGAGCTCGGCCCAGATCACGGCCCGCTATGCCGTCGAAGACCTGCCCGGCAGGCGCATCATGGCGGTGGTGAATTTCCCGCCGCGCCAGATCGGACCGATGCGATCCGAGGTGCTGGTGCTGGGCTTTGCCGATGCTGACGGCGCCATCGTGCTGGCCGCCCCGGACGACGCCGTGCCCAACGGCGCACGGCTGACCTGAGGGCGGACTGTCGGGATGCCGGTTCAGTCCGCTCGGAAGCCCGTCGCTTTCACGACTTCTGTCCATCGCCTGGTCTCCGTCGCCAGGAGCGCCTGCAGCGCCTGGCGGTCCGAGCCCACCACCACGAACCCCGCCTCGCCCAGCGTGCGCACCGCCGCCGGCTGGCGCAGCGCCGCCGCGCTGTCGGCCTGCAGGCGCGCCAGCACCGCGTCCGGCGTGCCCGCCGGCGCGAACAGCGCGAACCAGGCGCCGAAGTTGACGGCAGGCAAGCCGCGCTCCGCGAACGTGGGCACGCCGGCCAGGGCGGACGAACGCTGCGCGCCGGTGGTGGCCAGGGCGCGCAGCTTGCCGCCCTGCACCTGGGGCGCCGCCAGCGCGGTCGTCACGAAGGCCGCCTGGACGCCGCCTGACACCAGCCCCGACACGGCGTCGCCGGTCGACCGGTAATGGATGGCCTCGATCTTCAGGCCCGCTTCCCGCGCAAACAGTTCCGCGCCGAAGTGCCCGGGCGTGCCCGCGCCGAACGTCGCGAAGTTCAGGCGATCGGGCGCCTTTTTCGCCGCGTCGATGAATGCGGCCAGGTCCTGGTAGGGCGACGTGGCGGGAACCACCAGCACGAAGTCCGCCCGCACCACCTCGGAAATCGGCGCGAAATCACGCGGCGGATCGTAGTTCAGGTTGCGGTAGGTGGCGGGCGAAATGCTGATCGACCCGACCTCCCCCAGCAGCAGGGTCTGCCCATCCGCGGGACTGCGCGCCACCGCCTGCGCGGCGATCTGTCCGCCGGCGCCGACCTTGTTTTCCACCACGACGCTCTCGCCCAGCAGCGGCCCCATGTGCTGGGACAGGGTGCGGGCCACGATGTCCGGACCCGTGCCGGGCGGAAAGCCCACGTTCAGCCGCACGGGGCCGTTGGGAAACTGCGCCGTCGCCGCAAGCGGCAGGCACAGCAGGAAGCCGCCCAGCAGGCGGCGCAACAGGGTGTTCATGGTTGTCTCCTCGTTTTTTTATTGCCGCGGCGTATGCCCCGGGTTCAGCAAATGCGGTAGAAGCGCAGCTCCACGCGGTCCGGATAGCGCGCGCCGGTGCCGATGAAAAGGCTCTCGTTCATCCAGCCCAGCGCGGGCGCCGCGGTCTCGAAGCGCGGGTAGCTGCGGAAGTAGATCCGGGCGGGATCCACGGCCTCGCCGCGCGCCAGGCGCGCGATGTCCTCGGCGCTGCCCGTGCGGATGCCGGTGTTCTCCACGTAGACGCGCTCGCCAGCCGGCGTTTCGATGACGTAGCGCGCGTGGATGTCGGTGAACGTTTCCGACCGGATGATCTGGAAGTCGGCCCCGCCCGGCAGCACCTTGCCGCGCAGGAGCGGCCCGTCCACCGAGCCTCCCGTGATCGGGATGACCCGGCGGCGGCCCTGCGGCGTATCGCCCACTTCCTGCGGCGCACCCACGTCGACCACCACCGTGGCCACGTGCTCCAGCCGGGGCGCCAGGAAATCCGCCGATGCATCGATGCCGCTCATTGCTGTTCTCCACGGGCAAGGCGCAGCGCGGCGGGGTCAAAGCCCGCAAGCTGCTTGTAGCGCAGCGACACCGCCGCCAGTTCCTCTTTGGGGATCACGTCGTTGATATCCGCAAAGCCCGCCGGCGCGCGTTCTTCAGCCATCTGCATGACCTGTTCGGGTCCGTTCAGGCGGTTGCGCAGCACGATGCCGGCGGTGCGCGGCAGGCGCTCGGCCTCGTATTCCAGCAACGCGATTTCCGCCGAACGCGTCCGGCCCCGCTGCGCGTGGTCCAGCCAGTCGGCCAGGCAGCGCGCATCCAGGATCGCCTGGGCCGATCCGTTGGAACCGATCGGGTACATCGGATGCGCGGCATCGCCCAGCAAGGTGATGCGGCCCCGCGTCCAGCGCGGCAAGGGATCGCGGTCCACCAGCGGAAATTCGTATATCGCCTGCGCGCCGTCGATGATGGCGGGGATGTCGATCCAGTCCCAGCGCCAGTCGGCAAAACGGCCGGCAAAGACCGACTTGTCGACCTTGCGGTTCCAGTCGGTGGCGGGCAATTCGGCGCCCGGGACGGACAGTTCGGCGATCCAGTTGATCAGCGAACGCCCCTGTTGGCGCAGCGGCTCGGAGATCGGATAGCAGACGAACTTCTGGTCCTGGTGGCCCGCCATGAACATGCTGCGCCCGTCCAGGTACGGCGGCGCCTCGGTCACCGCGCGCCACAGCATGCGGCCGGAAAACCGCGGCTCGTCGCCCACCGGGTGCAACTGGCGCCGCAGCGCCGAATGAATGCCGTCGGCGCCCACCAGGATGTCGCCGCGCACGGTCTGCAGCGCGCCGTCGGCGCGGCGCCGGAACTGCGCCGACACGCCCGCGGCGTCCTGGGCGGCCGACTCCAGCGCCATGCCCGAGACGATGGCATCCGGCCCCAGGCGATCGCGCACCGCTTGCGCAAGCAGCATCTGGAACTCGCCGCGATGCACGGAATACTGGGGCAAGGGATAGCCCGCCTCCAACCCGCGCGGTTCGCGCCAGATGGGCTGCCCAAGCTTGTTGTAGTAGTGCAGTTGCGAAGTTTCGATGGCGCGTTCGGCCAGGGCGGGCATCAGGCCCAGTTGCTCGATCTCGCTTACCGCGTGCGGCAGCAGGTTGATGCCGACGCCCAAGGGGCGCAATTCCTGCGCGCTCTCGTAAATGCGGCAGCCGATGCCGCGCCGGTGCAACATCAGCGCGAGGGTCAGCCCGCCGATACCGGCGCCGGCAATGACGATTTGCATGTCTACTCCTGGTCTTATTTGTTATGCAACATAACAAAATCATGTTCCATTTCGCACCGGGGATTTCCCGTAATCCGGTGGCGCGGCGACAATGCCTGCATTAGTGTTGAGGCCCCCGAGCCGCGATCCGCCCCCATGTCCAGAGCTTCAGTCCAACATCCTCGCCGTCCTGCTGCCCGCGGCGAACATTTCAACCCGCACGTGCCCGGCGTCCAGTACGGGGCGCTGGACGATCTGGTCGGCTATGCCATCCGCCGCGCGCAGATCCTGATCTACGAAGACTTCCTGGCGGCGCTGGCTCCGTGGGACATCACGCCGCAGCGCTATTCCGCGCTGACCCTGATCGCCGCGAACGAAAACCTCAAGCTCACCGACCTGGCGCGCATCCTGGGCATCGCACGTTCGGGCGCGGTGCAGATCGTCAACCAGCTGCAGGACCTCGGCTACGTGGAACGTCAGGAAGCCGAGCGCGACAGGCGCGCCTATGCGCTGGCCATGACGCGGTCCGGCCACGCCGCCCTGGCCGCCATCACCGAGGCGGTGCAGGCGCACGATGCGCGCATCAGCGCAAAACTCGGCGCGGCCGAACGTCGCAAATTGATCGGATTGCTGGGCAGGCTGGGTTAGCGCACGCCCATCAGGGCATTCCTGTTATTCCCACGCCGTCAAGGACGGTCGCGTATCAACCCTCGCGCAAGCGCTTCATCGCGCGCGCCAGATCCGCTTCCCCCGTTCTGGCCAGGCTTGCATCGAGCGCGCCGCGCGCAGCCGACAACGACGTATGAGCATCCAGCGTTTCGCGAATACGCCCCAGGCAAGCGAGCGTATCTTCATAGCCCTGCTCGATCCAATCCGGGATGCGCTCAGCGTCGAATCCCAGTAAGTCGCTGAACGTATTCCCCCGGCTGATACCCGAAGGCCGTATTTCAATAATCGAAGCGTCTGGAAAACGATGACGCTCCCAGGCCGAACCATCAGCCAGATGCGTCACGATGACGTGACTGCAGCCTGCATCCAGTAACGGTTGAATGGGGGTATTTCCCTGCACGGAACGCCAACCGCCCTGGCCACCATCCGTATACAACTTGCCGTCCAGGCGTTGGGGCGTAAATAGCAGAGGCAGCGCCGCGGAAGCAAACAGTACTTTTTTCTGCTCCCGCACCGGCAGGGCCTGAACATGCATGAACTCGGAGTCGGCAGTATCGGTTAATCCCAGTCCCGAACCAACGATGGAGAGGATGTCGCGGAAGGCGCCCTGCGTGGGAAACACCGAAACATGCAGGGGGAGCCTGTCCGGTAACCCCCCTTCGGGCAGATACTCGTCTATCAGGCTCGTAATGCGCTTGTTGCACACCAGGCCGTCGTTGTCGCCCTCGAAAACCTGCAGCGCCGGAATGACGTCCACCACCTTGTCCCACACCGACCTGGCCATCATCGTCGCCCGCAAGGCGGCCGCCAACCCCGCGCCCGCGCGCAGAGGCAATCCGAATGACATCAAAGCAGCCACATACGCCGGCACTTTCAATAGGCGTCCACCAAAGCGGATAGGCGGGACCTGGGCCAGCTCCTCCCAAAGCGCCTGCAGACGACGCACCGCATCTTCCTGCGAAGAAGCGGCAGAAACAATCGCACCGTTGAGTGCCCCTATGCTTGCGCCGGCCAAGCAGCCCACACTGATGTTGGACTCGGTCAAGGCGCTGAGCACGCCCGCCTGATAGGCGCCTTTGGCGCCTCCGCCCGACAATACCAGTCCAACTCCCGCGCCAGCCCGATTTTGTTCAGTCATGCTCCGCCTTCCTTTCCAGGCCGCCAAAAAAGGCAGTGTCCATCATGCCGGCCAACCGGCGCGCGCTGGGAATTCGAGGCACCGTTGGCGGCAACTCCGGCGCGCGGGGCAACACCTGCCATTGCGTGCTGAGATATAGGATCGGCGCTTTCCCAGTCAGCCTGGCCTGGTCGCCAAGCCAGGCCAGGGCCTCTCCGTCGCCTCGCCGAGTCTCGGCCGCGATTGGAGCAAGCCAGCGCTCAAGGCTCACCGGTTCATCCAGCGGTACGCCCGCATCGTGGCGGAGACGTTCAGCCGTTTTGGCGACAGCGAGCGTTCTCAGGTTTCTGCTGCGCTCATCCTGAAAGCGGCGGCAGTATTCGCCGAATACGCCGTGGTCCAGCTCATTCAAGGCGACGTAGCAGCGCGCTGCCATGGCATAGCCATCCCATTGACCGGCGCTCCACAAGCTGAATATATGGTCCAACTGGTCTCTCGCCGCCGCATGCATGTCCAGCCGGCCCAGCGCGTCATCCACGCGGAGCAGATTCTGCCGGACTTGACCCGAGAAGTCGCGCAGCGCCGCGCGCTGATCTGCCACCGCGTTTGCTATCCCTGCAAGGCTGCGCTCAAGGTGGGTCACCCGGTCGCTGACTTTCGCCAACGTGTTATGGCCGTACGCCACTTCCCGGCTAAGCACGTTAGTCACATCCAACATCTGGCGCAGCGTTGTCTGCTGATTCTGTGAAATCGCATGTTGACGCTGCTGCGTTTCGCCAGAGAACAGCCCGATGACGCGCCCGAGAAACCCCTTTTGGCTCGACACCGAGACGCGGAGGTGGTCATCGGCGACATCCAGGCAGTTGACCATGTCAATCAGAGCCTTTTCCCTGGCGGCGGGCACCGCCTGAAAGAAGTGTTCGGGGTCGTGGGTCGTCATCATGCCGCCTCCCGCTGCGTCGCTTCACGCAATAGCCGCACCCGCGTGCCGACGGTGCGCGACAGCGTTTTCAGGTCATCTTGCATGTGCGCCTTCTGGACATCCAGCTCCGCCAGGAAACGAGCAATGTCGGCGCGCGTCTGTTCGCTCTCTTCATGATCGCGCAGGCCTTCCTCCAGGCTTTCCTGAATCAACGCAAAGCGGCCCTCGATTGCCTCGAAGAATCGCTGTCCCGCTCGCGTTATCGGCTCGGCGAACTCTTCCTGCACCACGTGCTTCTGCATCGCAGACTCATCGGCCAACATGGCTGTCCAATGCGCCTGCAGTTTGTTCATGTCAATAACGAACCGGGATTCGGTGCTGCCGCGCTCGTCGTAGCCCCAGTCGCCACCAAAATAATCCACTCTGCGCTTTAGCCAGCCAAATATCCCGGATTGCTCGACCCGATGTCTAACGCGACGGGACTGGTCATCGATCAAGCTCGCCTTATGCTGTGCCAGCGCCTGCGGCGCTCGAATCAGCGGCACTTCAGGGACGTCGAATTTCAGGGCAGCCACCCCGGCGATCGCTGCATTGTCTGAAAATTGACTGGTCCGCGCGGTAATGTCGGCGGTCAATGCCTGCATTTTCTCGTGCAGGTCGCGATGCGCATCCTCAAGAAGGAGTTCCAGGCTCGCGCGCGATCCGTTCAGAAGCTTTCTGAGCGCGCCTTCGACTTCGGTCAGTTTTTTCTGTGCTTCTTCCCGGCTGCCATAAACCGCGTCGCTGCTGATGACCTGCACCTCTTTCTGGCGGCTGCGTTTTCCGCCCATCAGGATAGAGATCCCGGCAATCCTTATTGCGGCTGGCGCGTCAGCCTGCTCTTGAGAAAAAAAAACACGCAGATCCTCGAGGGAGGCTGTCTTCTTCTTTTTCTTGAGCCGTTCCAGCGCGATGTCGAATTGCTCCAGGTCCAACGAGGCCGATTCAGCGACATGATTCAGCATCGCTTCCCGCTCATCCCTGCCGGCGTCCTGAAAGGCTTTGAAGCTTTTCAACGCCGCAGCCAACTCCAGGCGGATCTTCGCCCGGATCTCCAGCGCGCCTTTCTTCAGAAAATCCTGGATGGCTTTCTGAACCTCCTTGCCCACCCGGCCTTGCCCCGCGGCAACGGATTTACTGACGTCGCTGATCTGTGTGCGCAGATCTTCCTCCGCGCTCGCACGGATCTTGCTCAAAGCTCTGATCTGCGATTTGCTGACTTTCAACAACTCCTTGATATCAGCGGCGTCCGCCTTGAGCATCTGTTGGCGGCTCGTCACCACCAGGTCCAATTCCCTGGCGTGTTGGGCAAGTCGCGCCGTTGCCGCGTCAATGGCCTGGAAGGCGGCACTGGCGTAGCCGAAATGAATGACGTCTTGCAGAGGGTCTGCAAAATTTGACTCGTTCCACAACGATTCCGCAGCCGCTTTGACTATCTGGGGATCCGCAATCTGCCGCTCCCAGAAAATGCCGAGAACTTCCTTGCCGAAGTCCGGAATCCATCGATCATTTGCCGATTCCGCGTTCCATTCGAGCCGACCGTGTTGCTCCACCGCCAGGAGCGCCTGCTGGGCCAGATACGCCCTGCGGGCCGAGACGGGGTAAATGTTCTCCGGCTTGATGCCGGCATTGTCCAGGAGGTGATTGGCGACATAGGCACGCGTCTTGGACGCATCGGCGGAATTGCGGTCGTGCGCGTCGAATTTGTTGACCAATGCAAACATGCGGCCACCGGCGGTGCTGGCGATTGCATTCAGTTCCTCGCGCAGATCCTCTTCAGAATCCGATTTCAATTGCGTGTAGTCAAGCACCGCAAGAACGGCGGAGGCCTTCTCCAATTGATCCCGCATCATCGGCAGCAGCGTATCCTTTTGCCCCGCCTCATTGAAACCCGGCGTGTCCAGAATGCTGAATCGGCCGCTCCCGTCGCTGCCCAATCCGGACAAGTGAAAAAACTCGACCTCGATAACGGGAAAGTCCTCGATTGAAGCGTATTTGCTGAAAGGAAATGGCACATCCAGTTCGGCCGACAACCGGACCAAATCATTCAAGTACGACAGGAAGCGATAAATGCCGTCCTCGCCCTGATATTTCGCCTTGGGTAGGGCGCCGCGTCTCACCTGCCGTAGGATTTCTTCAAGGTTCTCGTCTTCCGCTGTGCGTTTTTCGAGGGTTTTCTCGCTCAGGCCATCCACTCTGGTCTTGAGCTTTTTGACCAGATCCGCAATCGGCTGTCGATTTTCGAACTTCAATACGGGTTCGATCTGACCCGGGCAATGGCGGATAAGGGTGGGCAGCGCCGTCATGGGCCGGTTTCGATTAGGCAGGATTTCGCGACCGACGATTGCATTGATAGTGGTCGATTTTCCCGCCTTCATGGTGCCGACAACCGCCAGCACCATGTCCAGCCTTTCGACCTTTATGCGGTGCTCTTCCAGCACTTTCTTCTTGGCATGGATTGCTTCGACCGAAAGCATATTGGCATCAACGTCCGGTTCCACGCTCTTTACCGCCTCGCGGTTAGCTTTCTTGCCAGCTATTGATGCGTGCTCGGTCCGCTGCTCAATCTTCGAAAGAATTTCCGTTTGAAGAGCGATTAGACGAAGGGTTTCTTGCTGCAGGTCGTTGATACTGACGTCCACTTTTGCCACAACTCCAGAAAAATAATCGGACCACCGGGTTTCTCCATTTGCCGATGAACAGAGACCCGCCAACTGGTATTCGTGAGATTTGGCAGCAATGATAACAACTTGAAATTAATTTTCTGTCCTTGACACTTTTTCGATACGTCGTGTCTCGCCAGCCTGCTGTGCCGGGATTCACCCTTCTTCTCTGGCTCCCTTCGCGCTCCATCAGGGCATTCCCCTATTACCCCCACCCAGCCAAAAAACTATCGTATTCGAGAATTATCAAATAAGAGAATTCTCGCTTCCGACAAAATGACTGCTGAACCCCTATACGATTTCGCCGTGGTCGGCGCCGGCATCGCCGGCGCGTCCGTGGCCTACCGCCTGAGCGCCTCGGCGTCCGTGGCAGTGCTGGAACGCGAGTCCCAACCGGGTTACCACTCCACGGGCCGCTCGGCGGCCATGTTCATGGAAACCTACGGCACGACGCAGATCAAGGCGCTGACGCGCGCCAGCCGGGCCTTCTATGAACACCCGCCGGAAGGTTTCTGCGAGCATCCCCTGCTCAGCCCGCGCGGCGTGCTGTACATCGCCACGCCGGAACAGAAAGACCTGCTGCAAGAAGTGTTCGAAGACTTCCACAGCCAGTCGCCCAACGTGACGCTGATCGACGCCGGACAGGCCGTGGCGCGCGTGCCCTGCCTGCGCGAGGACCAGCTCTGCGGGGCGATCGAAGAGCCGGACGCGCGCGACATCGACGTGCACGCCCTGCACCAGGGCTTCCTGCGCGGCATGACCCGCCAAGGCGCGGTGCTGCACAACAACGCCGAACTGGTGTCGGCCGCCTACGACGATGGCGCCTGGACGCTGACGACGGCCGATGGCCGCACGATCCGCGCCCGCGTCGTGGTCAACGCCGCCGGCGCGTGGGCGGACCACGCCGCGGCGCTGTGCGGCGCCGCGCCCGTGGGCCTGCAGCCCTGCCGCCGCACCGCCTTCACCTTCAGCGGCCCGGACAACCTGGATTTCTCCCACTGGCCCGCCGTGGTGGGCGTGGATGAAAGCTACTACTTCAAGCCCGACGCCGGCCAGCTCCTGGGCTCGCCTGCCAACGCGGACCCCGTGGCCGCGCACGACGTGGTGCCCGAGGAACTGGACGTGGCGACCGGCATCTACCGCATCGAGACCGCCACGTCGCTGACGATCCGCCGCCCGAAGCACACCTGGGCCGGCCTGCGTTCGTTCGTGCGCGACGGCGACTTCGTGGTGGGCTGGGACGCGGACGCGCCGGCCTTCTTCTGGCTGGCGGCGCAAGGCGGCTACGGTATCCAGACCGCCGCGGCCACGTCCGAACTGGCCGCCGCGCTGCTGACGCGCCAGCCCGTTCCCGATCACCTGCACGCGCATGGCGTCAATGCCGACGCCGTGCGTCCCGAGCGCCTGCGCTGACCAGAACTCCCACGACCGAGACCCCCATGACCGCCATCACCCGTTACCCCAGCTCCCTGCCCCTGCCGTTCTCGCGCGCCACCCAGGCGGGCGGCTTTCTGTTCCTGTCGGGCCAGATCCCGATGGACGCCGCCGGGCAGGTCGTGCGCGGCGACATCGCCGCCCAGACGCATGCCGCCATCGAGCGCATCAAGGAAACGCTGGCGCTGGCAGGCGCTGGCCTGAAGGACGTGGTGCGCGTGACCGTCTGGCTGTCCGACCTGGCGCTCTTCGCGCAGTTCAACGAAGCCTACCGCAGCCACTTCTCGTCCGATTTCCCGTCCCGTTCCACCGTCGAGGCCAAGCTGGCCATGGAAGTCGACGTGGAAATCGAAGTGCAGGCATGGCTGGGCGACGCCCAGGCCCGGGGTTACGCGCCCGGCCCGACCTCCGAAGCCTGAAGCCGCAACTGATCGATTGCATGACACCGCCAGGCCCCGCGCCTGGCGGCGCGACACCCCCACGCGCGCGCGTCGATGCCCGCGCCCCCAGTCCTCTCTTGCGCGGAGCGTCATCCATGAAGATATTTTCCGGGTCCCTGGCGACCGAGACGAACACCTTTTCTCCGATCCCGACCGGCCTGTCCGCCTACCGTTCCCGCGGCTATTACCCCGCCGGCCAGCACCCTGACCGCATGCAGATGTTCTCGGGCCCGCTGTGGGCCGCGCGCCAACGCGCCGTGGGCAAGGACTGGACGCTCATCGAAGGCCTGACCGCGGGCGCGACGCCGGCCGGCATCACCACCCGCCACGCCTACGAAACCCTGCGCGACGAACTGCTCGACGACCTGCGCCGCGCGGGCAAGGTCGATATCGCCCTGTTCGGCCTGCACGGCGCCATGGTGGCCGACGGCTACGACGACTGCGAGGGCGACCTGCTCGCCCGCGCGCGCGAGATCGTCGGCCCCGACACCGTGATCGGCGCCGAACTGGATCCGCATTGCCATCTGACGGACGCCATGGTGAACAGCGCCGACTTCCTGGTCTGTTTCAAGGAATACCCGCACACCGACATCCTGGACCGCGCCTACGACCTGGTGGACCTGTGCGTGGCGCGCGCCGAAGGCCGCACCAAGCCCGCCCGCGCCGTCTTTGACTGCGAGATGATTTCCATCATGCACACCAGCCGCGAGCCCATGCGCGGATTCGTGGACCGCCTGCTGGCCATGGAGGGCAAGGAAGGCGTGCTGTCCGTGTCCATCGCGCACGGCTTCCCGTGGGGCGACACGCCCGACATGGGTTCGAAGGTGCTGGTCTACACCGACGGCGACCCGGCCCAGGCCGAAGCCCTGGCGCGCGCGCTGGGCGAAGAGCTCATCGGCTTTCGCGACCAGCTCGCGCCGCCGTACCCCGGCGCCGACGAGGCCCTGGACCAGGCCCTGGCGCACAAGGAATTTCCCGTGGTGCTGGCCGACTCCGCCGACAACGCGGGCGGCGGCGCGCCCAGCGACGCCACCTTCATCCTCGAGCGCGTGCTGGCGCGCGGCATCACCGACGTCGCCACGGGCCCGTTCTGGGACCCGGTAGCCGTGCAGCTCTGCTTTGAAGCCGGCCAAGGCGCGCAGATCAAGCTGCGCGTGGGCGGCAAGGTGGCGCCGGTGTCGGGCCAGCCGCTGGACCTGGACTGCGAAATCCTGGCGCTCAAGCGCGACGCCGTCATGACGGGCCTTGCCGGAACCCCCGCGCTGCTGGGCGACACCGCCGTCGTGCGCACCCGCGGCGTGACCCTCGTGATGACCACCAACCGGACGCAGGCCATGGGCACGGACCTCTTCACGCAGTTCGGCGTGGACCTCGCCGCGATGAAACTCATCATCGTGAAATCCTCCCAGCACTTCTACGCCTCGTACTCGCAGGTCGGCCGCCACGTCATCTACGTCGAGACGCCGGGCGCCATCACGAATGACCTCAACACGCTGCCATTCGTCAAGCGCAAGCTGCCGAAATGGCCGTTCAAGGCCTGAGGCCACATCCATTTGCCGCCCGTGACGGGCACATAGAACCAACAAGGGGAAAACGATGATCAGACGATTCAGCCTGCTGGGAGCCGCCGCGCTCCTGGCCATGACCGCCGCCACCGGCGCGCTTGCGCAGACCAAGACCCTGCGGCTGGTGCCGCACGCGGACCTGAAGACGCTGGACCCGCTTTTCAATACCGCCTACATCACGCGCAACCATGGCTACATGGTGTTCGACACGCTGTTCGCACAGGACAGCAAGGGCCAGGTGAAGCCGCAGATGGTGGACACGTGGACAACGTCCGAGGACGGCAAGACCTGGACCTTCACCCTGCGTCCCGGCCTGAAGTTCAACGACGGCACGCCCGTCACGGCCGAGGACTGCATTGCCTCGATCCAGCGCTGGGCGAAGAAGGACACGCTCGGCCAGGCCATGATGGCGGCCGGCGCCGAGCTCGCCGCCACCGGCGAGAACACTTTTACGCTGACGCTGAAGGAACCCTTCGGCCTGGTGCTGGACGCCCTGTCCAAGCCCTCCGGCATGCCGCCCTTCATCATGCCCAAGCGCCTGGCCATGACGGACCCGAACACCCAGGTCACCGAGATGGTCGGGTCGGGCCCGTTCCTCTTCAAGCGCGATGAATGGGTGCCCGGCAACAAGGTCGTCTATGTGAAGAACCCGGCCTACGTGCCCCGCTCGGAAGCGCCGGACGGCCTGGCGGGCGGCAAGAACGTGAAGGTGGACCGCGTGGAGTGGGTGTACATCCCCGACGGCAACACCTCCACCGCCGCCCTGATGAACGGCGAAGTCGACATGATCGAACAGGTCACGCCCGACTTCCTGCCCGTGCTCGAAACCAACCCGGACATCACGCTGAGCACCTCGGTCGCCTCGCAAGGCATGGTGATCCTGAACTCCCTGCATCCGCCGTTCAACAATCCGCTGGCCCGCCAGGCGCTCTACCACCTGGTCAGCCAGAAAGAGATGCTGACGGCCATGGGCTATCCGGACAAGTACCGCGTCGACTACTGCGCGACGATGTACATCTGCGGCTCGCCCCTGGCGACGGACGCGGGCGCCGCCCCCTACGCCAAGACCGATGCGGCGCGCGCCAAGCAGCTGCTGCAGGAGGCCGGCTACAAGGGTGAAAAGGTCGTGCTGCTGTACCCGACCGACCACCTGAGCGCCCCCGCCGTGATGGTGCTGGCGCAGAACATGAAGAAGGCCGGCATGAACGTGGACGTGCAGTCCATGGACTGGGCCTCGCTGGCCGGCCGCCGCCTGAAGAAGGATCCGCCCGCCCAGGGCGGCTGGAACATCTTCCTGACCTGGGGCGGCTACTTCGACGCCAGCACGCCGGTCACCAACCCCTGGCTCTCGGCCGCCTGCGGCAACAGCCTGCCGGGCTGGCCCTGCGACAAGGAACTGGACACGCTGCGCACCAGCTGGATCCGCGAAACCGACGCCGCCAAGCGCAAGGACCTCGCCGCGCAGATCCAGGCGCGCGCCTACCAGACGGTGCCGTACGTGATGTGGGGCGAGTTCAAGCCGGTCTTCGCGGTGCGCGGCCTCAAGCACACCGACCTGATCAAGTCCGGCATTCCGGTGATGTGGAACATCGAAAAACCGTAAGGCAGACGCCGGGCGCCTTGCGCGCCCGGCCGCAAGCCGGGGGGAATCCAGCGTGAAATTCATCCTGCGCCGCATCGCGGCCGTCATACCTGTCATGGCCGTCGTGGCCGTCGTGGTGTTCCTGCTGATACACCTGTCGCCGGGCGATCCGGCCGCAGTGATCGCGGGCGACAACGCCACCGCCGACGACGTCGAGAAAATCCGCCAGAACCTGGGGCTGGACAAGCCGCTGCTGCAGCAGTTCGGCATCTGGGTCAGCCATATCGCCGTCGGCGACCTGGGCACCTCGATCGCCACGCAGATGCCCGTCTCGCAGCTCATCGCCCAGCGCATGGGCCCGACGATCTCGATCGCCCTCTTCACCATGCTGTTCGCCGTGCTGGCGGCGATTCCCCTGGGCGTGCTGGCCGCCTGGAACGCCGGAAAGTGGCTGGACCGGCTGGTGATGGTGGGCGCGGTCTGCGCGTTCTCGGTGCCCGTGTTCCTGATCGGCTACAGCCTGGTCTACGGCTTTTCCATCAAGCTCGGCTGGCTGCCGGTGCAGGGCTACAAGCCGATGGCCGACGGCGTCGTGCCTTACCTGCGCCACCTGGTGCTGCCCTGTCTGTCGCTGGGGCTGGTGTACATGGCGCTGCTGACGCGCATGACGCGCGCCACCATGCTGGAAGCCCTGTCCGAGGACTACATCCGCACCGCGCGCGCCAAGGGGCTGTCGGCAGGCCCCATCGTGTGGCACGCGCTGAAGAATGCCGCCAACCCGATCGTCACCACCATCGGCGTGGGCGTGGCGCTCCTGATCGGCGGGGTCGTCGTGACCGAGACCGTGTTTGCGATACCGGGCCTTGGCCGCCTGACCATCGACGCCGTGCTGCGCCACGACTATCCGGTGATCCAGGGCGTGCTGCTGGTGGCCTCCGGCATCTATGTGCTGATCAACCTGCTGGTCGACCTGAGCTACCGGCTCTTCGACCCCCGCATCCGCTACTGAGAAGAGGCAACGCATGAACACGACCACCCTGCCGCTTCCCGTTGCGCGCCCGCGCCTGCGCCGCGCGTTCCGATCGCTGCGCCGCCACCCCATGCTGTATGCGGGCGCCGCGATCCTGCTGCTGCTGGCGGCCATCGCCCTGGCCGCGCCGTGGCTCGCCACCGTCGACCCGCAGGACATCAACCCGATGGCGCGCATGAAGCCGCCTTCGGCCGAGCACCTGTTCGGCACCGACGCGCTGGGCCGCGACGTCTATTCCCGCACCATATGGGGCGCCCGGATATCGCTGCTCGTCGGCATCATCGTGGCCGTCGTTTCCACCGTGGCCGGCGTGATGCTGGGCATGCTGGCCGGCTACTTTCGCCGCATCGACGCCGTCATCATGCGCATCATGGACGGCCTGATGGCCATTCCCGGCGTGCTGCTGGCGATCGCCCTGATGGCCACGCTGAAGGGCGGCCTGGGCACCGTCATCATCGCCATCGTCATCCCGGAGGTGCCGCGCGTGGTCCGCCTGGTGCGCGCGCTGGTGCTCACCATCCGCGAACAGCCCTACATCGAGGCGGCCGTCTCGGTGGGCACGCGGGTGCCGTCGATCCTGCTGCGCCACATCCTGCCCAACCTGTTCGCGCCCCTGATGGTGCAGGCCACCTTCATCGCCGCCTCGGCCATCCTGACCGAAGCCGTGCTGAGCTTCCTGGGCGTGGGCATTCCGCCGCACATTCCCAGCTGGGGCAACATCATGGCCGAAGGACGCAACTTCGTGGCCGTGGCGTTCCACATCATCCTGTACCCCGGCCTGTTCCTGGGCGTGGCCGTGCTGGCCGTCAACCTGGTCGGCGACGGGCTGCGCGACATGCTCGATCCCCGCCTGGCCAAGAAGCTGTAGGAGCGCACATGCAACCCGATCCCGTCCTGCGCGTACGCGACCTGACCACCTGTTTCGACGGCGACGACACGACCGTCCTGGCCGTCGACAAGCTCTCGTTCGACCTGCTGCCCGGCGAAACCCTGGGCCTGGTCGGCGAATCCGGCTGCGGCAAGAGCGTCACGTCCCTGTCCATCATGCGCCTCTTGCGCGCCCCCGGGCGCGTCGCGGGCGGCAGCATCGAGTTCGACGGCCGCGACCTGCTGGCGCTGCCCGAAAAAACCATGCGCGCCATCCGCGGCAACCAGATCTCGATGATCTTCCAGGAACCCATGACCTCGCTGAACCCCGTGATCACGGTGGGCAAGCAGATCTGCGAATCGCTCATGCTGCACCAGGGCCTGTCGCGGCGCGACGCGATGGCGCAGGCCGAGGCCCTGCTGGACCTGGTGCAGATTTCGGACCCGGCGCGCCGCGTGCGCGAGTATCCCTACCAACTGTCGGGCGGCATGCGCCAGCGCGCCATGATCGCCATGGCGCTGGCCTGCCAGCCCAAGGTCCTGATCGCCGACGAGCCCACCACCGCGCTGGACGTCACCATCCAGGCGCAGATCCTGCACCTGCTGCGCGACATCCAGGCGCGCCTGGGCACCGCCATCGTGCTGATCACGCACGACCTGGGCGTGGTCGCGCAGATGTGCCAGCGGGTGATCGTGATGTATGCGGGGCGCAAGGTCGAGGAAGGCAGCGTAGACGACGTGCTGGACCGCCCGCAGCATCCCTACACCCAGGCGCTGATCCGGTCCTTGCCCGACTTCGTCGACGGCCAGGACCACACGGCGCGGCTGGCCGAGCTGCCCGGCATCGTCCCCGTGAGAACGCCCGAATCGCGCGGCTGCGCCTTTGCCGCGCGTTGCCCGCAGGCGCTGCCGCGCTGCGCCGAAGAGGCCCCGTCCGCCACCGAAACCGGCGCCCGCCACCGCGTCTGGTGCTGGGCCCGGCAGGCCGAACCCGCGCCCGCCGCCCTGACCGCGTGAGACCCGCCATGAACCTGCACGACATCCCCCTTGCGTCTTCAGTCGGCGCCTCCACCGCGGTGCCCATGCTGGAAGTCATCGGCCTGAAGAAGCACTTCCCCGTGGACAGCGGGCGCGGCGCCAAGGTGCTGCGCGCCGTGGACGGCATTTCGCTGTCCGTCCCGCGCGGCCAGACGCTCAGCCTGGTGGGCGAATCCGGCTGCGGCAAGTCCACCACCGGCAAGTGCCTGATCCGCCTGACCGATCCCACCGAAGGCCGCATCCTGCTGGAAGGCGAAGACCTGGCGACGATGAACAGCAGCCAGTTGCGCGCCATGCGCCGCCGCATGCAGTTCATCTTCCAGGACCCGTTTTCGTCCATGAACCCGCGCATGCGCGTGCGCGACATCATCGGCGAGCCGCTGCGCAACTTCGGCCACGACCGCGCGGCCATCCGCGAGCGCGTGGCGCAGCTGCTGGCGCGCGTCAGCCTGCGCCCCGACGCCGCCGACCGCTATCCGCACGAGTTCTCGGGCGGGCAGCGCCAGCGCATCGTCATCGCACGCGCCCTGGCCCTGGACCCGGGCCTGATCGTCTGCGACGAGCCGGTGTCGGCGCTGGACGTGTCGGTGCAGGCGCAGGTCATCAACCTGCTGATGGACCTGCAGCGCGACCTGGGCCTGACCTACGTGTTCATCTCCCACGACCTGAGCGTGGTGCGCCACATCAGCCACCGCGTGGCCGTGATGTACCTGGGCAAGATCGTCGAGATCGGCACCCGCGACGCCATATTCGACCGCCCGGCCCATCCCTACACCCGCGCGCTGCTGGCCGCCGTGCCGTCGGCCCGCCAGGGCGAGCGCACGCCCGTCGAAGTCCTGAAGGGCGAGATACCCAGCCCGCTGTCGCCCCCGTCGGGCTGCGCGTTTCGCACCCGCTGCCCGATGGCGCAGCCGCGCTGCGCCGAAGAAGCCCCCCAGCCCCGCCAGGTCGCCGCCGAACAGCAGGTTGCCTGCCACTTTGCCTGACCCCTTCCAGCCGGAGAATCGCATGTCCCAGCCCGACGCCACCCCGTTCGACTACATTCTTTCCGGCGGCACCGTCATCGACGGCACCAACGCCCCCGGCCAGCGCGCCGACGTGGGCATGCGCGGCGACCGCATCGCCGCCGTGGGCGACCTGGCCGCCGCTGCCACCCGCCGCCGCATCGACGTGTCGGGCAAGGTCGTCGCCCCCGGCTTCATCGACTCGCACACCCACGACGACAACTACCTGCTCAAGCGCCGCGACATGACGCCCAAGATCTCGCAGGGCGTCACCACCGTCGTGACGGGCAACTGCGGCATCAGCCTGGCGCCGCTGGCCCATGCCCACGCCAGCCCGCCCGCGCCGCTGGACCTGCTGGACGAAGGCGGTTCCTACCGCTTCGAGCGCTTCTCCGATTACCTGGATGCGCTGCGCGCCACGCCCGCCGCCGTCAACGCCGCCTGCATGGTGGGCCACTCCACGCTGCGCGCGGCCGTCATGCCCGACCTGCAGCGCGAAGCCACGCCGGACGAAGTGCAGGCCATGCAGGCGCTGGCCGACGACGCGCTGGCCAGCGGCGCCATCGGCATCTCGACCGGCACCTTCTACCCGCCGGCGGCCCGCGCCACCACCGAGGAAATCATCGAAGTCTGCCGTCCGCTCAACATCCACGGCGGCATCTACGCCACGCACATGCGCGACGAGGGCGAGCACATCGTAGAGGCGCTGGAAGAGACCTTCCGCATCGGCCGCGAGCTGGACGTGCCCGTCGTGATCTCGCATCACAAGGTGATGGGCCAGCCCAACTTCGGACGCTCCGCCGAAACCCTGCCCCTGATCGAAGCCGCCATGGCCAGGCAGGACGTCTCGCTGGACGCCTACCCCTACGTGGCGGGCTCCACCATGCTCAAGCAGGACCGCGTGCTGCTGGCCGGCCGCACCATCATCACCTGGTGCAAGCCATACCCCGAACTGAGCGGGCGCGACCTGGACGAGGTCGCCGCCGAACGCGGCAAATCCAAGTACGACGTGGTGCCGGACCTGCAGCCCGCGGGCGCCATCTACTTCATGATGGACGAGCCCGACGTCCAGCGCATCCTGAAGTTCGGCCCCACCATGATCGGCTCGGACGGCCTGCCCCACGACGAACGCCCGCATCCCCGGCTGTGGGGCACCTTCCCGCGCGTGCTGGGCCACTACTCGCGCGACCTGGGCCTGTTCCCGCTGGAAACCGCCGTCTGGAAGATGACGGGCCTGACGGCCGCCAAGTTCGGCCTGGCGGAACGCGGCCAGGTGCAGCCCGGCTACTACGCCGACCTGGTGGTCTTCGACCCCGCCACGGTGGCGGATGCCGCCACCTTCGAGCGTCCCACCGAACGCGCCGCCGGGATCCACTCGGTCTACGTCAACGGCGCCCCCGTCTGGGAAGAACAGGCCTTCACCGGCCAGCATGCCGGCCGCGTGCTGCACCGGATCGCCGCATGATCGCGCGCGGGAGCGCGCGTAACCGCCTTGCGTGCCCCTGCCCGGGCGGGCTTTCCGCCTGACCAGCCCCACCCCTTACAATCCGGCTACACGCGGCGGGGCTTGCGGGCCCTGCCCCAGCCCTCAACCCTTGAAGCCAGACCGCTACATGGCCCCAACCGGCAATACATCCCCGCCCGAAATCGTGGGCAAGGAAGAAATGGGCGCCCGCCTGCGCGCCGAGCGCAAGGCCAGGAAAATGACCCTGCAGGCGCTGTCCAAGGCCAGCGGCATTGCGGTATCGACGCTGTCGAAGGCGGAACTCGGCCAGATCGCCCTCAGCTACGAAAAATTCGCCGCCCTGGCCCGCGCGCTCGACATCGACATGACCCGCATGTTCATGCTGCGCGACGCCTCCCAGGCCGCCGTCGCCCCCACCTACGTCAAGAACAAGCTCAGCGACGCGCGCGACTACATCACCGAGAACTACCACTACCGCCTGCTGATGGGCGAATACCCCGGCAAGAAAATGCTGCCGATGGTCGCCATGATCGACTCGCGCAAGGTGGTGGAATTCGAAGACTACATCCGTCACCCGGGCCAGGAATTCGTCGTGGTGCTGTCCGGCAAGGTCCGCATCCAGTTCGAAAACGGCGACAGCGTCGTGCTCGGCCGGCTGGAGTCGGCGTATTTCGACAGCAGCATCGGGCATGTGTATCTGTCGCTCAGCAGAAAGCCCGCCGAGGTTCTGGCGGTGTGCAGCGATATGGAGGATGTGCCGGAACGGCTGAAGGGATGACGTTCTAGTTCAGACGTGCGCTCGCCGCCATGAGCTTTTTGGCCATCGTGTCGTATCTGCGCAGGATGCGCCGGCCATTGAGCGCCTTGCTCCAGGAATACACCGGAACAAGCTGCTTGGAGCCAAATCCGTCCACCAGATATAAGCCTTCCCGCCCACTGGCGTTAAAGCCCAGGACGATATTCCTGGCGCTGACGTCGTTGAAGACCACGTGGGAATCGACCAGGGCCATGATGAAATCGTGCACGCGGCCGCGCAGTTCGGTGTTGAAACCCTGTCGCGCCACGACTTCCTTCAGCGTGGGAGCCAGATTTCCGTGGGCATCGACAATGCGTTCCACCACGAGGCCCAGTCCCTTCGAAGTCAGGGCCAGGCCGAAGATGCGCGCCATCGGCACATTGCCCGATTTTGCGTCCAGGCGCGCCGCGGTGGCGATGTACTCGTTGGTTTCCGCGATGAATACCCGATGCGCATTGCCGCGCTGGAAGCGCTTGTACCAAGGGCGTTTCTGTTGACGCTCGCTGCTGCGCACGCCATTGACGATCTTGATAAGCAGCGAATCGTCCGTGGGGTGCAGGTACACATCGCGCTCGCTACCTGCGGCGGCTACGGCGAGCGGCCTGAGGTCCAATACGTCGAAAGGGCCGACCGACTGCGAAGGAGCAAGCTCCAGCCGGGGCCGCAGTTCCAGACCCTTGATGGGAATCACCGTATTGGCGAGGTCGCGACGGACAGAGGCATTTAGCATGGCAATCTCTTAACTCGATTGCTGCAGCGCGGCCGGGCTCGGGGATCCCCGCTCGGCGAGCCATGTTTCGTAGACCTGCTCGGTGCGTAGCGCCAACCCTGCAAGGGAGAATTTTCCCTCGGCATACACCATGCGCTTGCCCGCCTGTCCCATGCGTGCCCGCAGCTCGCCGTCGTCGATCAGGCTGGCCAGCGCCTGCCTGAGTTTCCCGATGTCGCCAGGCGGCACCAGTATTCCGGCCTCTCCGTCACTCACCATTTCGCTGACTCCGCCCACATCGACGCCGATGACAGGCAGGCCGGCGGCCGAGGCCTCGACGTATACCGTGCCCGACGCCTCTTTCTGAGTCGCAAGCGCAAAGATGTCGCTGCCGGCCAGAATGCTTGCCACGTCATTGCGAAAGCCCAGCATATGGATGCGGCTGGCCAGGCCGATTTCCGCGATAAGCGCCTGCAACTGACCGAACAGCGGGTCTCCGTTGCCGACCAGGACCAGATGCACATGCGGCCGTTGCGTCATCAGGGGCCGCAACGCTTCGATCAGCTCGCGGTGCCCCTTGGTTGCCCTGAGAATGGCCACGCAGCAGACCACGATGGCGTCTGCGGGCAGGTTCAATTCCTGCCGCAGAGTTGACTGGATGCCGGGCGCCGGCAGATTGATGGGAGAGTAGACCGTCTCCACGCGATCCGCGGGGACGCCGCGCTCGATCAGATAACCCCTGACGTGATTGCTGACCGTGGTGATCCGATGCGGCACCCAGGTATACGCCAGCATGGAATTGACACGGTTGGTCAGGTGCCGCGTGCGCACGATCAGCGGGGTGCCCGCCATGCGCGCGCCCAGGCCCGCCAGCAGCGTGTCTATGCGGCTATGGGTATTGAGGACATCGAAACGCCCCTTGCGCAGGATGCGGGCCACTTTCGGCGCGCCGCGCAGCAGATTCAGCAATCCCCCCATGGGCAGCGTATGGACGGTGATGCCGGCGTCCTTCGCGGCCTGCACGAGTTTCGCCTGCGGCCGGCATATCAGTTCCACGTGATGCCCGCGTTCACGCATGGCCTGCATTTCTTTGAGGATTCGGCGTTCCTGCCCGGCAAAGCCCAAAGCGGCTTCGGCATGCGCAATGCGCAAGGATCGTGGAGTTTCGGAAGGCATAGGGAGATAGAGAGGCGCCCCTCGGTTCAAACGAGGACAGCGGAATGTCTTGATGGCGTAGTGGCCACATGGTATTCGCGCGATCCCAACCGCACAAGCGAAGCGTCACGCGCAAAACGGCCGATTTCCAACAGAATTGTCGTGTTCCCGGGGTACGCGCCACGCCAGCGGGGTTTGTTCCCCAATATGGAAATGTGTTTTCCATGGCCATCATGGCGTCCCTGACAGCGGCTTTCGTTGCGTCGGGGTCACAGTAGGCCAGTCCCGGGGACAACAAAAAACCCGCATCCTCGTGCGAGAAATGCGGGTTCTTTGCGCTTCCAGGGATGCCCTGGAACAAATTCTTGGTGCCGACGGCGAGACTCGAACTCGCACAGCTTTCGCCACTACCCCCTCAAGATAGCGTGTCTACCAATTTCACCACGTCGGCTTGACCACTCCAGAAAGGCATGGCTTCCTGGAAAGTCGAGCATTCTATCACGTAAATCGGATTGCGGGGAGCCCGTCCCGTTTTACCCAGGAAACTGCCCCGCGGCCAGATCTTGCCGGTCCGCAGGGCAGCCCGATCAGTTGATCTGCAGATTGGTCGCCTTGACGACCTCGCCCCACTTGCGGGTCTCGCTTTCCATGAAGGCCTTGAAGGCCTGCGGTGTGTTGGGCGGCGGGGGCAGCAGGAAGCCGTTGGTCTGGTAGCTGGCGGCCAGGGCCGAATCGGACGTCAGCGCCTTGTTGATGGCGGCGTTGACCTTCTGCACGATTTCCGGCGGGGTGCCGGCCGGGGCGAACAGGCCGAACCAGGCCGCCACGTCGAATCCCGGCACGCCGGATTCGGCGATCGTCGGGATTTCAGGCGCGAACGGCACGCGGCTGCCGGTGGTGACGGCCAGGCCGGTCAGCTTGCCGGCGCGCACGTGCGGCAACAGCGGCGGCAGGTTGTCGAAAATGGAATCCACCTGCCCGCCCAGCAGGTCGGCCACGGCCGGGCCGCTGCCGCGGTACGGCACGTGCAGGATGTCGATGCCCGTCTTCATCTTGAACAGTTCGCAGCCCAGGTGGGCGGACGAGCCGTTGCCGGGCGACGCGCAGGTCAGCTTGCCGGGATTCTTCCTGGCGTAGTCGATGTACTCCTGCACGGTCTTGACCGGCACGCTGGCGTTGACCGCCAGGATGTTGGGGACCACGTTCAACAGCGCGACGGCGTCCAGGTCCTTGAGCGCGTCATAGGACATCTTGGAGTAGAGCGACTGGTTGATCGCGGTGGAGATCGAGCCCACGAACAGCGTGTAGCCGTCCGCTGGCGCGCGGGCGACGGACTCCGCGCCGATGTTGCTGTTGGCGCCCGGCTTGTTCTCCACCACGAAGGTCTGGCCGAATTCCTTGCCCAGCACGTCCGCGATCATGCGGGCGCTGATGTCGGTGGTGCCGCCGGGGGCATAGCCCACGACCAGGCGGACCGGCTTGGTGGGATAGGCGTTCGCCTGGGCCTGGACGGCCCCGGATGCGAAGCACGCCAGCACGGCGGCAGCGCCAGCCAGTTTGGAATAGATTTTTCTCATGTTTCCTCCTTTTGAGAACGGTCGGGCGCGACGGATCCGTGCGCGCCATTTTTTTGTTGTTGTCCGGGCCGGGCGGCCCGGCGGGGTTACGCGGCAGCCTGCGGGCGCCAGGAGCCCGCCGCGCTTACCGGCGCGATCAGGTCGGGCGTGACGTCGGCAAGCGTGCTGCAGCCGAGCAGCGCCATGTTGGTGGAGATTTCGCTGCGGAAGATGTCGGCGACCTTGCGGATGCCGGCGGCGCCGGCCACCGCCGCGCCGAAGAGCTGCGGCCTGCCGGTGAAGACCATGCGCGCGCCCTGGGCCACTGCCTTGAGCACGTCGGAACCGCGCCGGAAGCCGCCGTCCACCATCACGGGATACCCGGCCGGCACCGCCGCCACGATGTCGGGCAGCGCCTGCAAGGGCGAAATGCAGCCGTCGAGCTGGCGGCCGCCGTGATTCGACACGATCACGCCGTCGGCGCCCGCGGCGCAGGCCAGCCGCGCATCATCGGGATGCATCACGCCCTTGAGCACCAGCGTGCCCGGCCAGTTCTCGCGGATCCAGCGGATATGCTCCCACGACAGCTTGTCGCGTTCGCCCCGAAAACCGTTGGGCGGATCCTGCGTGATGGGCGGGCCGATGTCTTCGTACAGGTTCGAGAACCGCGGCACGCCGCTGCCCAGCAGCGTGCGCATGAAGACGTTCAGGCTCCAGCGCGGATGCAGCATGCCGTCCAGCACGACGCTTGCGCTCATCTTGAACGGCACGGTAAAGGCCAGGCGCTGCAGGTTCTCGCGGTTGGCGCCGACGCAGGTGTCGATGGTCACGACCAGCACCGGGATTTTGGCCTGGCGCAGACGGGCCAGCAGCTTGCCGATGCGCTCGATGTTGCCGGGCAGGTAGGCCTGGTACCAGCAGCGATTGCCGGTGGCTTCCTGCAGGCGCTCGAGCGGCACGCTGGAGGCGCCGCTGATGATGAAGGGAATGCGGGATTCCTGGGCGACTCGCGCCAGCGCCAGGTCGCATTCATGCATGACGATCGCCGAAAATCCCGTGGGCGCGAAGCCCACGGGCATGGCGTAGTCCTGGCCGAACAGGCTGACCTGGCTGCTGCGCCGGTCCACCACGCGCAGGCCGCGCGGGCGAAAGCCGATATCGCGCGGGGCGCGCAGGCTTTCGGCCAGCGATTCGCCGTCTTCGGTGCCACCGCAGATGTAGCCTTCGACGCAGCGCGGCATGATGCGCCGCGCTTCGCGCTCGAAGTCGCCCACCGACAGGCAGCGGTCCAGGCGACTCATGCGGCCACCGGCGTACCGGCTTGCGCGCCCAATGCTTGCAGGCAGGCGGCCAGCGAGCGCGCCTGCGTGTCTTCGTACAGCGCCAATTCGTCCATCACGGGCGCACCCAGGGCCTGCTCGAACGCGGCCTGGCTGGCGTTCTGCGCGTACTCGGCCTGCGCCTTGTCGCCCAGGTTCGATTGGAAGATGCCCGCGGCGCTGACCGGCAGGAAGTCTTCATACACCAGCGGCTCGAACTGCAGGTAACCCTGCCCGATCAGCGTGGACAGGTCCGTCGCGTCCGGAGCGCCTTCCTTGCCGGTCAGGAAATAGCGGAAATACGCCAGCCCCTGGTCATGCAGCGCCTTGTAGTCATCCGGAAACGCGGCAAAGCATTCCTGCAGGTTCTGCATGTAGGCGGCCGCATTGCCTTCGTTGGGCGCGCCGCTGATGCGGCTGCGCGCCAGATCCAGCAGCTGGTCGTACAGGGCGCGGCCCTTGCGGGTCAGCGCCACGCCGCGCTGCTCGATCTCGCCGAAGCGGGCCGTATGGCTGCCCACCGACGTGCCGCCGTCCGGGCCGGCAAAGCGCACGGGTTCCTCCAGCGCCTTGAAGCTGGTCTGGCGCAGCAGGATCGGGCACTTGCGCGGCGGCGGGCCTTCGATGACGGCCTTGGCCGACACGCCGCGCCGGGGCATTTCGGCCTGCGCTTCGTCGATGTCCAGGGTGCGCGGCGTCAGATGGTTGATGTGCGGTCCCTTGAAGGCCACCACGTCGGCAATCAGGCGGTGCAGCCCATGCAGCTCGCGATAGTCTTCCAGGCTGACCGTGGACTCGCTGTGCCAGCGGAAGGTGTGCAAGGCCTCGGCAACGAATTCCTGCGCATCGGCGTCGTTCAAACCGCCTTGCGCTTCGGAACAGGCCGTCAGCTCAAGCACGCGGGCGGTGAAAATCCGGCGCGCCGACAGGATCCGGGCGGCCTTCTCGCGCAGCGCCGCGTCGTCGATCAGTTCCAGCCGCAGCAGGGACGTGAAAACGCGGAAGGGGCTGGCCTGCAGCGCGGCTTCGTGCGTCGCGCGAAACGCAGTCGAATGCACGGGGACGCCGGCTGGCGACAGGTCGTAGTAGCCCACCGGCTGCATGCCCATCACGGCGAAAACACGCCGCATGTTGGCCAGCTCTTCGGCGGTGCCCACGCGGATCGCGCCATGGCGCTCGATGTCCAGGCGCTCGATCTCGCCGGTGCGCGCCAATTGCGCGGCCAGTTCCGGCTGCCCGGCCATCGTCTTGGCGTTCACCTGGGCCACCAGGTCCAGCAGCGTGTCGTACAGCGGCACTTCCTGCTTGTACATGTCGGACATGGCGCGCGAAAACCAGGCGCGGATTTGATCGGGACTGACGAAACTCTGACTCATGGCGGGCTCGGCGCATCGGTGAACAAGGGATGGCCCGCATGAAATCACGCCCGGCGGGGCGCAATCAAATGAAAAAAATCGGGTTAATCAGTCCGTTTTTTCATGGACCGCGGCCGCGGGGCCTTTCGGGCGTCCAGCCGCCCGGCCTCGTCTTCCACCCAGGCCACGAATTGCTTGATCTTCGGCACCTCGGCCGAATGCTCGGAGTACGCGACGAAGTACGCGCCGTCGCTGGGCTGCACATAGTCCCAGGGGATGACCAGCTTGCCGGCCTGCAATTCTTCTTCGGCCAGCAGCCGGGGCGTCAGTGCGATGCCGCAGCCGCCTTCGGCCGCGCGCACGCACATGTAGAACGTATCGAACCGCGGGCCGTGGTAGCTGCGGTCGGACTGGAATCGCTGATGGGAAAAATAGTCATGCCAGGCCTCGGGGCGCGAGGCGCACTGGATCAGCGTCTGCTGGCCCAGCTCCTCCAGGTCGGCGACCTTGTCGCCGCGCAGGAATCCGGGCGCGCAGACCGGCACCACGTCGGCCTCGAACAGTTCGCGGCATTGGGCGCCGGGCAGCGTGCCGTGCCCGAAGAAAAACGAAATGTCGATCCTGGCCTGCATCAGATCGAACGGCCGGGTCTCGCTGCGCACCTTCACCTGGATGTCCGGGTGCGCGGCCATGAAGCGCTGCAGGCGCGGGATGAGCCAGCGCGCGCCGAAGGTCGGCTGGGTGCCGATGGTCAGGACCTGGGTTTCGCTGCCGTAGGTCAGGATGGTGCGCGAAGACATGTCCACCTGGTTCAGAATGGCCCTGACCTCGGACTGGTAGAGCGCCCCGGCGGGCGTCAATTGCAGTCGGCGCCGCACCCGCAGGAACAGCGGATTGCGCAGCAGCGACTCCAGCTGCGCGATCTGCTTGCTGATCGCGCTCTGCGTCATGTGCAGCTCCTCCGCCGCGCGCGTGAAGCTCATGTGCCGCGCGACCGCCTCGAAACACTGCAGCGCCATCATCGACGGCATCAAGCGCTTTTCCATGGAGCTCCCCTGCGGATCACTTCACTGCTGCAACAATAAAAAAAGGCCGGCATGCGCCGGCCTTTCTTCCTGCTGCCACCTTACTTTGCCGGCGCGGCGGGCGTTTCCGCCGGCTTTTCGCCAGCAGGCGCGGCGGGCGCGGCCGGCGCCGACGGCACCGAGGCGTCGGGCTTGGCGGCGGGAGCCGGAGCCGCGCCGGGGACCGACGAAGCGCCAGGCACGGACGACGCGCCAGGAGCGGCGGGCACGGAACCCGGCGCTTGCGGGACCGAGCGGTCGGCCGGGAAGCTTTGCATCACGCCGGAATCAACGGCCGGGCCGCTGGTGCCCTTGTGGCTGACGTAGGCCAGGCCGGCGGTGGACGCGAAGAACACCACGGCGGCCCACTTGGTGGCGCGCGACAGGAAGTTCGCCGCGCCGGTGGCGCCGAACAGGCTGCCCGACGAGCCGCTACCGAAAGCGGAGCCCATGTCGGCGCCTTTGCCCTGCTGAAGCAGGACCAGGACGATGATAGCCAGCGCCGAGATCACTTGGACGGCCAGCAGAATTTTGAGCATCAGGGGCATTACAGACTCCGGAACGGAAACTTAGATGGCGGCAATTCGCAAAAACTCTTCGGCCACGAGCGACGCGCCGCCGACCAGGGCTCCGTCGATATCAGTCATGGCGAACAAACTGGAGGCGTTGGCGGCTTTCACGCTGCCGCCATACAACACTTGCACCTGCGCGGCGCCCAGGGTGCGCAGCGCGGCGCGGATGGCGCCGTGGACTTCCTGGGCCTGCTCGGGGCTGGCGGTGCGGCCCGTGCCGATGGCCCAGACGGGCTCATAGGCCAGGACCATGCGCGACACGGCGTCGGCGCCCAGGGCCAGCACTGGCTTCAACTGGCGTTCGATGACGGCCAGCGTATTGCCGGCCTCGCGGTCGGCCAGGGATTCGCCCACGCACACCACCGGGGTCAGCCCGGCGGCCAGCGCGGCCTGGGCCTTGGCGGCCACGACTTCGTCGGTTTCACCGTGCAGCACGCGGCGCTCGGAGTGGCCGGCCAGCGCCCAGCGGCAGCCGAATTCCTTCAGCATGGGGCCGGACACTTCGCCCGTGTATGCGCCCTTTTCGTGCGCGCTGACGTCTTGCGCGCCCCAGGTGACGCTGCTGCCGGTCAATGCCGAAGCGGCCTGCGCCAGGTACGGGAACGGAACACAGATGCCGATTTCGCAGTGGCTCGCAGCATCCGCGGCGCGAAGCTCGGTCAGCAACGCGGCGTTCTCGGCCAGGTTGCCGTGCATCTTCCAGTTGCCCAGCACGAGGCGGGCGCGGTTTTCGACTGAAGTCATGGCGAATTTGTTTGGCGAATTTGTCTGGAGGCGGCAAAAGCCGGGACCACATGCACCCTGTCCGGGCGGGCCGGCCTGGAAATCCAAGCAGCGGGACCTGAAACAGGGGTCTTATGGGGCAACTGCGGCAACCGCCCACGGGCCTGCCTGGAAAAAATTCCAGGCGAAACCCGAGATTGTATCCTGTTGCGCGGCGATACGCCGAACGCCGCGCGTTTCTTACATTGTCAGGATGATTTTGCCGATGTTTTCACCGCTTTCCATCATGGCGTGCGCCTTGGAAGCCTCGGCCAGGGGGAAGGTGGCGTGGACGATGGGCTTGATGGCCCCATTTTCCAGCAGCGGCCAGGCCTGTTCGCGCAGGGCGCGGGCAATGGCGCCCTTGAAAGCGACCGGACGAGGACGCAGGGTGGAGCCGGTGATGGTCAGGCGGCGGCGCATGACCTGCGAGGTGTCCACATTGGCGTGGGATCCGCCCAGCTGGGCGATGATGACGATGCGCCCGTCGTCGGCAAGGCATTGCATGTCGCGGCCGATGTAGTCGCCGGCCACCATGTCCAGGATCACATCCACGCCGCGGCCGCCGGTAGCGTCCAGCACTTCCTTCACGAAGTCCTGCGTCTTGTAGTTGATGCCCTTGTCGGCGCCCAGCGCTTCCACGGCACGCGCGCGGTCGTCGCTGCCGACCGTTGCATAGACCTTGTGGCCCAGTGCGCGGGCAAGCTGGATGGCCGTGGTGCCGATGCCGCTGGCGCCGCCGTGCACCAGCAGGGCTTCGCCGTCGGCCAGGCGGCCGCGGTCGAACACGTTGCTCCAGACGGTGAAATAGGTTTCCGGCAGGCCCGCTGCCTCGATGTCGGACAGGCCCTTGGGAATGGGCAGGCATTGCGCCACGGGCGCGACGCAGTATTCGGCGTAGCCGCCGCCCGCCACCAGCGCGCAGACCTTGTCGCCCAGGGCAAAACCGCTGCCCGCCACGTCGCCGCCCACGATCTCGCCGGCCACTTCCAGGCCCGGCAGGTCGGACGCGCCGCGCGGCGGAGCATAGTTGCCCTTGCGCTGGAACACGTCGGGACGGTTGACGCCCGCGGCGCTTACTTTGATCAGGACTTCGCCGGCCCCGGCTTCGGGCGTGGGACGCTCCACGGGGACCAGGACATCCGGGCCACCGGGCCGGGAGATTTCAACAGCGTGCATCGCGTGCCTCCTTCGCAGCAAATGGATTATTATTGCGCCCTTTACGGGATATCGCGCCTTCGTTCGGGCAGAATGTTTGCCAGACGGCCGGATTGCGAGGCAACAGCCTGGCAGTATCCGCGCAGCAGTGTCAGGGCAATAACCCGGCAATACCAAAGCAGTACCAGAGCAATACCCCGGAAGCGTGGCAGAGTGGTCGATTGCACCGGTCTTGAAAACCGGCAACGGGCAACCGTTCGTGAGTTCGAATCTCACCGCTTCCGCCAAAATCAAAGGCAACCGTCCCCTTCAGGCGTAGTATGGACGCAGATTCCCCCTGGAGGTTGCCATGTACAAGCACATACTCATCCCCATCGACGGATCCAGCCTCGCCAATTCCGGCCTGGAGCAAGGATTGGCCCTGGCCCGCGAGCTCGGCGCCAGCGTCACGGTGCTGACGGTGTACAGCCATTTCCACATGCCATCCATGGAGACCGTGCAGCTCGAGGGCGTGCGCCAGGTCTACGAACATCAGGCCAAGGAACTGGCCAGCTCATATCTGTCGGAAGCGGCAGGCAAGGCCAGCACGGCAGGCGTCGCCTGCGCCACGGAAATGCGCGAAAGCGATACCCCTTATCAGGTGATCGTCGACGTTGCCGTGACGCGCAATTGCGACCTGATCGCCATGTCCTCGCACGGGCGCGGCGGCATGGCGGCGCTGCTGCTGGGCAGCCAGACCCAGAAGGTGCTGGCGCATTCCACCTTGCCGGTACTGGTGTACCGCTGACCTTCAGGCGGCTGCGTAGGTCCTGGGAATGCCCGCGGCGGCCACGCCGCTGCGCAGGCGTTCGTGCGGCAGCGACGCCGCCAGCAGTTCGCGCGCGGCAAGCAGCCGGGGCAGATTTACGCCCGTCCGGTAGCCCATGCTTTCCAGCATGAACACCAGGTCTTCCGTCACGATGTTGCCCGATGCGCCCGGCGCGAACGGGCAGCCACCCAGCCCTCCCAGGCAGGAATCGAAGCTGCGGATGCCTTCATCCAGCCCCGCCAGGACATTGGCCAGCCCCAGCCCCATCGTGTCGTGCAGGTGCAGCTTCGTGAGCGTGGCGCCCACTGCGTCCTGCGTGGCGCGCACCGCCTCGCGCACCCGCGCCGGGTGGGCGTAGCCCACCGTGTCGGCCAGCGCGATTTCATCGGCGCCCGCGCGCGCCACCGCCGCGGCCACCTGGGCCACGCGCCGCACCGGCACCTCGCCTTCCATCGAGCACCCGAAGGCCGTCGCCACGGCCGCGTCGATGCGCATCGGCCGCGCCTGCGCGCGCACCCAGTCGACGATGGACTCGAGCATCGCCACCTGCGCATCCGTGCCCTTGCCCACGTTGGCGTGGCTGTGCGTGTCGCTGACCGACACCGGAAACGCCAGCACGTGCGCGCCCGCCTCGTACGCGGCGATGGCCCCCTTGAGATTGCAGGCCAGCGCGCAGACGGTCAGGCCGCTTATCTTCAGGACCTCGGGCAGGATGGCGCCCGTGTCCGCCATCTGCGGCACCAGCCGCGGCGACACGAAGCTGCCCACCTCGATCTCGCGCAGGCCCGCGTCGGCCAGTTGCCGTATCCAGCGCAGCTTGTCCGCGCCGGCCATCATGCCCTTGGCCATCTGCAGGCCGTCGCGCGGCCCCACTTCACAAAGCCTGACTTCCTGGTTCATGTGCGTCCCGTTTGCCGTTTCCGGATCTATTGCTGGATGACGATGCCGGCGCTCTTGATGGTCTGGCGCGCCTTGCCGATGTCCGACTGGATCAGCGCGGCGAATTGATCGCTGGACACCGGGTCGGTTTCCAGCCCTTGGGCCGCCAGCGCTTCCTGCACGTCCTTGCGCGCCAGCAGCTTGTTGAAGTCGGCGTTCAGCCGGGTGACGATGTCGGCCGGCGTCTTGGCCGGGGCCAGCACGCCGTAGTAGGTCACCACGCTGAAATCCTTGTATCCCAGCTCCGCCACGGTGGGCACGTCGGGCAATGCGGGATTGCGCTTGGGCGAAGTCACCGCCAGCGCGCGCACCTTGCCGGACTTGATGAGGGTCGCGGCCGACGAGATCGACGAGCCCGCAAACTGCAGGTGTCCGCCCATCAGGTCCGCCAGCGCCGGCGCGGATCCCTTGTACGGCACATGCTGCATCTTGAAGCCGGCTTCGTGCTGCAGCATTTCCATGGCGATGTGTACGCCCCCGCCCGTGCCCGACGTCCCGTAGGAGATCTTGTTGGGTTCCTTCCTGGCCGCCTCGATCACTTCCGGCAGCGTCTTGTAGGGCGATTGCTCGGCCACCAGCAGCACCATCGGCGTCGTGGCCACCAGCGCCACCGGCGCCAGATCCTTGACGGGGTCGTACGCCACCTTCATCAACAGCGGAATCAGCGTGACGTTGTCGGACTGGCCTATCACCAGGTCATAGCCCTGCGCGGGCGAACGCGCCGCTTCGGCCAGGCCCAGCGCCGTGCCCGCACCGGGCTTGTTCTCGGGCACGACCGCCCAGCCGGTCAGTTCATGCAGCTTGGTGCTCATCAGGCGGCCGATGTAATCGGTGCCCCCGCCCGGCGTGGACGGGATGATGATGCGGATGGGTTTGCTGGGATAGTCCTGCGCATGGGCCGTGCATGCGACGGCCAATGCGGCCATCGCGACTAGTTTGCGGATCATCGGGTTGTCTCCTCTTTGATGGACGTCTTGGCGGTCTGGCGCCGCCTCGACAGGGATCAGGCGCTACCGCCCGGTCTTCATGCAATGACTCCCTGGGCGCGCAGGGCTTCGATGCGCGCGGCATCCAGGCCCAGGCCCTGCAGAATGGCGTGCGTCTGCGCGCCCTGCTCCGGCGGATCGAACCGCTTGCCCGCCTTGCGCCCATCGAATTCGATGGGCAGCGCCGCGGCCGATATCTCGCCGCCGTCCGGCAGCCGGGTCTGGAGCAGCGCGCCCCCGGCGTTCAGGTGCGCATCGTCCAGCAGGTCGTGCGGCTGGCGGATCGGCCCATAGGACAGATTGGCCGCTTCGAGCGCCGCGCACAGGTCGTCGGTCTTCCAGGTTTTCAGGATCTCGCCCACGCCGGGAACCAGCCAGGAGCGCGCAGCCTCGCGGTCGACAGCCGTCGCCAGGCGCGGATCCGCGGCCCATTCGGGCGGCAGGAACTTCTGCGCGAAATTGCGCCATTGGGCATCGCCCACCACCGCGACGAACACGCGGCCGTCGGCGGTCTCGAACACGTCGTACACCCCCCATGGCGGCTTGCGCTCCGCGCCCATGGGCTTGGGCGCCATTCCGGTCAGCTGGAACTGCGCGATGAACTGGGCCACCAGCAGCAGGTTGTTTTCAAACAGGCCCGACCGGACATGGCGGCCGCGGCCGGTCGCGTGGCGGTCGTGCAGCGCGGCCAGCGCGCCCACCACGCCGAAGGTGCCGCCCAGGATGTCGTTGACGGATGCCGCCACCCGCTGCGGCGTGTCGGCGCCGCCGTTGATGTAGGCCAGCCCGCCCATCATCTGCACCACTTCGTCCAGCGCGGTGCGATGCTTGTAGGGCCCGGACAAGAAGCCCTTCAGCGAGACATAGATCAATCCAGGGTTCTCGGCCGACAGCGATTCGTAGTCCAGCCCGTATTGCGCCAGGCTGCCGTCGCGAAAATTCTCCACGATCATGTCGGTCTGCAGCGCCAGCTTGCGCACGACTTCCTGGCCCTCGGGCGACTTGAGATCGATCGCAAGGCTCTGCTTGTTGCGGTTGAAGACCGGAAAGTAGCCGCTGCCGGATCCCTTCAGGCGACGGGTGCGGTCGCCGTCGATGGGCTCGACCTTGATCACGTCCGCGCCCAGGTCGGCCAGCGACAGGCCGGCGGCCGGCCCCATGATCATGTGGGACAGTTCCAGCACCTTGATGCCGCGCAAGGGCAATTCGGCGCTGTCCATGAAGTGTGAAGCCCGTGCTGCTGTCATCAACGATTTCCTCTTGCCTGCCTGATCAACGGAGGGAACGGCAAGAATGGAATCAGGCCTGCCGCCGCCAGAATGGACCCATGATCGCGGGCTTGCGCGGGCAGCGGGTAGCGGTCTTTCAGCACGGGGGCATTCTCGTTTCGGAACGTCCGGGTTTGCCCTGAGCCACGCCCAGCGTCAGGCGGACGCGGCGGGCAGCACCCCCAGGTGCGCCAGCAGCGCCCGCGCGGCCGGCGACAGCGCTTGCGGATCCCGCACCGCAATGCAGAGCGGCGTGCTGGACCAGGGGCCCCGCAGCGGAATGAAGCGGATGTCCAGGTGCGCCAGGCGCGGCTTCAGGTAATGCGGCACCACGGCAACGCCCATGCCGCGCGCGACCAGCAGGCAGACGGTCTCGTGCGAGCTGACCCGCGCGCTGATGCGGCGCGTCATGCCCGCATCGCGCGCCGCCTGGTCGAACACGCTGCTGATGCCGTTATCGCGGTTCAGCTCGATCTGCTCGAACGGCAGCAACTGCGCGTAGTCCAGCGTCTCGCGGTCGGCCAGCAGGTGCTGGCCCGGCACCACGGCCGCCAGTTCGCAATGGCCGCAAGGGAACACCTGCAGGCCGTCATGGCCGAAATCCGACCCCGCCGCCACGTCCGCCTGCCCATCCAGCACGGCGCGGAACGCCGCCTGGGTCGTGTCCTCTTCCAGCGAGATATCGATCTGCGGATACGCGCGCCGGAACGACTGGATCTGCGCCGGCAGATCGCCCGACAGCGCCGCGAAGCTGACCGCCAGCCGGATATGCCCGCGCACGCCAGTGGCGAACCCAGCCATGTCCCGGTGCATCCGGTCGATGTCCTGCAGCACGCGGCGCACGTGGGTAGCCAGGGCGTCGCCGGCCGGCGTCGGCTGCACGCCCTTGACGCCGCGCTCCAGCAGCGGCACGCCGAAGGCGTCTTCCATCTCGGACATGCGCTTGCTGACGGCGGACGGCACGATGTTCTCGCGGGCGGCGGCGCGCGCCAGGCTGCCTTCTTCCAGCGCGGCCAGGAAAAGGCGCAGGGAGACGGGATCGATATCGCGGATAGTCGGGGCGGGCGGGGTCGGTTTCATGGCGCAAAGTGTCGTCCCTGCCCCCCCGGGCCGGGATCGGGGTTTTCCCGGCCGCAGCCGGATTCGGGCTTCCGGCGATCCAGGCCGGACGCCATTCGCCCGATCCGGGAGACGCGCGTATCATCCGCAGTCCCGCCGCCCCGGCCCCGATATCCGCGCCGCACCCTCCATGCAATGCCCCCGCTGCAACTGGCAGAATCCGGCCGCCCACACGGTGTGCTTCAACTGCAATAGCCCCCTGCCGGTCAAATCCGCCGCGCCGCCCGCCCAGCGCGCCCGAACCGGCAATGCCCCGGTGTTTCCCAGCATCTGGCCGCGGCTCGGCGCCACGGCGATCGACGCCCTCTTTATGCTGGCGGCGATCACCGTTCTGTGCCTGGCGGCCTCATACACCTACCAAGGCCTGACCGGCGCACACCACCCATTGGCGCTGATGGCGGCGGCGGGGCTGCTGGGCTGGCTGCTCCCCGCCTTCATGGACGCCTGGGGCAATGGTTCGCCCGGCAAGCGGCTGCTGAAGCTGCGGGTCGTCGCCCGCAAGGGCGGCGCTCCCGGGCTGTTGCGCTCGATCTGGCGGCACACCCTGAAATACACGCTGAACGTGGCGCTGCCGGGCATCTTCCACCACATACAGCAGACCATTTTTGGTGAGCGCGCCATGCACAACGCCCTGGCGGGCACGCATGTGGTGTCCAGCCAGGCCGATCCCCGCGCCGTGCCGCCCGCGCTGGCCCAGGCCCGCACCGTCACGGGCGCTGGCAAATTCCTGTTCGTTGTATTCGGCGTTGCCGCCCTGGTCCTGGCCGGCATGGTGATCGGCGTGGTCGCACTGGACAAGGACAAGGGCGACAATCCCCTGCAATCCGCAGTGATCCATCTGGACCGGGTGTCGGATCCCGTTCGCAGGCTGGCGGAAAGCCACTACCAGCGCACGCGGACGTTCGCACCCGACATGGCCGCCCTCGGCGTGACACAGGCTTCGCTGGAAGCCAGCGGCTTCAGCAAGCTGGACATGAACCCCGTCAACGGCGTGCTGCGCTTCACCATCGCCGGTGAACCGGGCACGGCGGATGCGCCTTCGCTGGGCGGCAAGCACCTGGTCTACCTGCCCGAGCTGCGCTCGGAAAAGAAGGGCGGCGGCGTGCGCCGCTGGCAGTGCGGCAGCGACGACATCCCCCGCGCAGACCGCCCTTATAGCTGCCGCCACGAAGCCGGCGCCCTGGCGCGTTGACCCGACATCCTGAATACGGAACCGCATGTCCAGCCTGATCGACTCCATACACCGTGCCGACGACGGCCACGACGACGCCCACATGCTCGCCCTGTGCGAACAGGGGCTGCGCGAACAGCCCGCTTCGGCGGTCATGTGGGCGTTGCGCGCCCGTTATCACGACAAGCGCCGGGCGTACGCGCAACGGGATGCGGACCTGAACCGCGCACTGGCGCTGGATCCGCAATGCAGCGATGCCATCCGCGTGCGCGCCACCGCGCTCTACGACTCGGGAGAGCGCGAGGAAGCCTGGCGCCTCCTGCGCGATGCCCGGCAACGCGCGCCGTCGCACTTCGGGCTGCTGATGTCGGAAGGCTACCTGCTGATCAACGACCGCCGGCTTGACGACGCCATTGCCAGCTGGACCACCGCCTCGCAAATGCGGCCCTCTGCCGCGGCGCCGCACTGCTATATCGGATCGAACCTGCATAACGCCGGCCGCTATCGGGATGCCCTGCCCTACCATCAGCGCGCCGTGGCGCTGGCGCCCAACAACGGCAACTTCCTGTACGACGCCGGAAACAACTACCGCCGCCTGGGCGACCTGGACAACGCCATTGCGATGTTCGACCGCGCCCGCGCCATCCTGGGCGAGGAAAACGCCATCCAGCACAACCGGGCTTCCTGCCTGCAGGCGCTGGAACGCCACGAGGACGCGGTGGAAGAATGGACCAGCCTGCTGCGCCGCGAACCTGACTGGGACTGGCCGCTGGAAGGCAAGGCCCGTTCGCTGCACCGGCTGGGGCGGGCGGACGAGGCGGCGCCGCTGTGGCGGCATCTGGATGCGCTGTCGGACAGCGGCTGGGACGGCCGCCGCGAACAGGCTCGGGAGTATGTGCGCAGCGGCGATCCCGAACTGGCGGAACAGGTCCTGCAGGGACTGGATCCGCTGACCAGCGGCGACTCGCAACTGCTGTTCGTGGCTGGCAATGCGCAGCGCGACCAGCGCTGCTGGGAAGAGGCGCTGGCCTACTACCAATGTGGTTATGCGCTTGCGCCCGGCAACGACTTCCTGCCCGGCAACGCCGCCGACATGCTGAACCGCCTGGAACGCCACGACGAGGCCCTGCCCTTGTCTGAAGTCGCGATCTCGCTGGATCCGGACTGGCTGAAATGGCGCCGCGCCCGCATCGAGGCGCTGACCCGACTGGGCCGCGCGGCCGAAGCCATCGCCGATGCCGACCGGGCCATGGAACGCTGGCCGGACAACGGTGCGCTGCATGCCGACCGCGTCAATGCCCTTATTGCCGCGGCCCGGTACGAAGAAGCACTGTCCGCCTGCGACCGCCTCATCGCGCTGGATCCGGATTACCGCAGTTGGGCCCTGTTCTCGCGCGGCGAAACCTACGGCCACATGAAGCGCCATGCCGAGTCGGCCATGGCCTTCCGTCAGGCAGCGGCCTCTTACCAGCAGAACGGCAAGCCGTACTTCCAGGAGCTGTCCCTGAAGAACGCACTGGCCGCCGAAGAAGCCGCGGCCGCTCCGCGCGGCTTCCTGGGCCGCCTGTTCGGACGCAGATAGGCGCAGCCGGCGCGAATTGCTGCGACGCGTTCCTAGGCGAGCGCCCAGTCAAAACTGTCCAGCAGCCCCAGCAGGCAGCGCCTGACGGCCGCCACCGCTCCATCGCGCAAGGCGTCGCCACGCCAGCCCATTTCGATCGCATACCCGGGCATCGCGACCGGGCACGGCAGCATCCGCAGGCCCGACGCCTCGGCCAGGCCACGCGCCGCATGCGTGGGCAGGGTCGCCAGCGACTCGCCGCCCCGCAGCAGGAAGGCCAGCGCGGAGAAATGCGTGGTCGACGCCTGCACCCGGCGCGTCAGGCCCAGGCCATGCAGCACTTCGTCCACCACCCCGATGAAGCCGCCCGAAGACACCAGCACATGCTGGCGGCGCGTGAATTCCTCGACCGTCAGGCTTGCCTGGCCCGGCGCCAGCGTCGCGGGATCCAGCAGGCAGGCATAGCCGCCCTGCCCCACGGTCACGTGCTGCAGCGCCGGCGCGGTCAGGCCGCCCGATGCGATCACCAGATCCACTTCGCGCGCCATCAACATCTCGGCGGCCAGACGGCTGTGCGTCTGGCGAAAAATGATGCGCAGGCCGGGCGCGCTGTCCGCCAGCGCGTGGATCACGTCGCGCCCCAGCGCGATCTCGAAATCGTCCGACAGCCCCAGCGTCACCGACCGCCCCACGTGACCTTGCGCGCCAGGGCGCACCAGCGACAGGCTCTGCCGGAACTTGTCCAGCGCCTCGCCGATGATCGGCCGCAATTCGCGCGCACGCAGGCTGGGTGTCAGCCCCCGCCCCGTGCGCGTGAACAGCGCGTCGCCATACAACACGCGCAGCCGCCCGAGCGCCGCGCTGACGGCCGATTGCGTCACGCCCAGCCGCAAGGCGGCCCGGCCCGCGCCGCCCTCGTCATAGATGGCCTCGAAGACCTTGAGCAGGTTCAGGTCGGCCGACTCGATATCGATCTGATTCATATCATTTATCTTTAGGCGGGATTGATTGATTTTAGGGCGGACCAGACACTAGCTGCTCCCCCGTCCACTTCCGCCAAGGAACCGCCATGACCGCCACCACCGTCGCCGCCCTGCAGATCGGCTCCGCCCCCGAGGGCAAGGCCCGCACCCTGGATCAGATCCTTGCATTCGAGGCCGACATCGCCGCCTCGGGCGCCTCGCTGGTGGTCATGCCGGAGGCGCTGCTGGGCGGCTACCCCAAGGGCGAGATCTTCGGCACCCGGCTGGGCTACCGGCTTCCCGAAGGCCGCGAAGCGTTTGCGCGCTACTACGACAACGCGATCGACGTGCCGGGTCCCGAGACCGAAGCGCTGGCCGGCCTGTCCCAGCGCACGGGCGCCAGCCTGGTCGTGGGCGTAATCGAGCGCGGCGGCAACACGCTCTACTGCACCGCCCTGTTCTTCGAACCCGGCATCGGCCTTGCCGCCAGGCACCGCAAGCTCATGCCGACCGGCACCGAACGCCTGATCTGGGGCCAGGGCGACGGCTCGACCCTGCCCGTCATCGACGCCGCGGCGGGGCGGATCGGCGGCGCCATCTGCTGGGAGAACCACATGCCGCTGCTGCGCACCGCCATGTACGCCAAAAACGTCGAAATCTGGTGCGCGCCCACGGTCGACGAGCGCGACATCTGGCAATGCTCGATGCGCCACATCGCCCACGAAGGCCGCTGCTTCGTCGTCAGCGCCTGCCAGGTGCAGCCCTCGCCCGCCGACCTGGGCGTGGACGTGCCCGGCTGGGATGCCGGCCGCCCGCTGATCAACGGCGGTTCGGTCATCGTCGGGCCGCTGGGCGACGTGCTGGCGGGTCCGCTGCGCGGCGGCACGGGCCTCTTGACCGCCCGGATCGACACGGCGGACCTTGTACGCGCCCGCTACGATTTCGACGTGGTGGGCCACTATTCCCGCCCCGACGTCTTCTCGCTGACCGTGGATGAACGCCCCCGCCCGCCCGTGCGGTTCATTTCGTGATTACCCTCGCTTTGGCGTCGCCCGGCAAAATCCCTGCGGGCAAGATGGTATAGTCTCGCCCGCTGCCGGCCCGCCACGGGCCGCGCAACGCCCGAGTGGTGAAATTGGTAGACACAAGGGACTTGAACTAATTTGAGCCCTTCGGAGGAAACTCCAAAGGTGAAGCCCGTCAAACTCGGCGAAGGCCCTGGACCTGTTCCGCGCTAACGCCGAGCCAAGCCCCGGTTCCGCAACCGGGGAAGGTGTAGAGAGCAGACGGCGGGCACCTAAGGCCCATGGGCTATGGTGAAGGCGTGCTCCAGACCACGAACAGCAAGCCCTTGCTGGCGGCGAAAGCCGAAGTGGTAAGAAAATCCCTCGGCCTCGCGGCCGTACCGGTTCGATTCCGGTCTCGGGCACCACCCCGCTTTTCCCCAATGCAATCCCTCGGCGGACCAGCACCGCGCTTCAGCCCATGCCGGGCTGTCCGGCCTGCACCCTCCCCAAGCTGGACAAAATGCGCGGCATCGGCGCAAGCTTTGACATCCAGGAGGCGTCCGGCTGCGGCTCCTGAAGTCCGGGAGCCGCGCATGTGTTCGCACTATCAGACGCTTAAGGATGCGGAACTGCTGCTGAAGCGATTCGGCGTGCGGCAAAAACCGGCCGCGGTCGGAAAGTACGACATGTGGCCCCGGTACGAAGGCGTCTTCGTGCGCCGCCCGCCCGAACACGATGCAGGCGATGACGCCGTGCCCGACCGCGAAGCCGTCGCCGGCCGCTGGGGCCTGATCAGCGCCATGACGCGCGCGGACGGCCTGGACAGGGCCGGCAAGCTATCCACCTTCAACGCCCGAGCCGAGACGGCCGCCACCTCGTACACCTTCGGCAACGCCTGGCGCCGCGCGCAACGCTGCATCATCCCGGCCGACGCGATCTTCGAACCCGACTGGCGATCCGGCAGCGCGGTCGCCACCCGATTCACCCGCGCCGACGGCGAACCGCTAGGCATCGCCGGCCTGTGGGACCGATACCGCGACGCGGCCGGACAGTGGCGCGACAGCTACGCCATGCTGACCATCAATGCCGACAACGATCCCGTTTTCAGGCACTACCAGCAGGCGGGCAAGGAAAAGCGCATGGTCGTCATCCTGCCCGAAGGCGCCTACGAAGACTGGCTGACCGCCACCGCAATGCAGAGCCGGGATTTCCTGCTTGCCTTTCCCCCCGACAAGCTGGTCGCCACGCCGGCCGGGTGAAACGGCATGCACGGCCCAGGCAGCGCGGGGGGCCAGGCGCTTCAGCGCCCATTCGCGGGCTTGCCCCTGGCCACCCTGGCGGGAGCAGCAAAGCCCGCAGCAGGTCTGGACTTGGGCGGAGCCTCGGCCAGCAGCGTGCGCGGCAGCGCGAATCCGTCGAAGAGCGCCTGAGTGAACGGATTGTTCGATTTCTCGGCCATGATCCGATAGCGCATCGCCCCATCGCTCGCGGCAAAGCTCAGGTCGACGCTGTTCGTCGTCGCGCTTTCGAGTCTGGCCTGGCTTAACAGGCGGAACATGGACCAGGAGCCCCGGTAAACCAGGCTGGTGCTGGTGCCGCTGCCGCCCACCAGTGAAATACGGCTTTCGGTGTTGGCGCCGAGGCTGTTGGGCCAGATCAGCCCGACGCTGTTGGCGGCGCCATGGCTGTAGGAAATCAATTGGCCCTCCACGCTCAACACGCTGCTGCGCCGGGTCGGCGCCAGACCCAGAGGCTCCACGCTGAACTGGACGCCCAGCGCTCCCCGGCTGTTGAAGAACGCATCCCGGATGCGGTCCGCCGCCTCCAGCTGTTTCAGCACATCCATCCGCACCAGATATCCCCCGCGCCGTTCCGAATACAACGCTTCCAGATTGTCCTCGAGGAACAACTTCAGATACTGCTCCTTGAACTGCGCCAGCCTGCCTTGCGGACCGAACATGGCCGTGAAGTCCTCCAGCGAAGCGTCTGTCCTGCCTGCGGGATTGAAAGGATAGCGGTTGGCAAGCCGTTCGTCGTAGAACCGGTAGACCTCGTCGTTCCAGCGGCGCTCCAACTCCTTCAGCGCTTCGATCACCAGCACCTGCGACGACTCGTCCGCCAGCTTCCTCACCTGCCTGTTCAGCGGCTCCGGCATGCCAGCAGCCATGCGCTGCAGGTTTCCGATGGGATCCGAGCCCTTCAGCGCGAACCTGTCCAGCACCACGCCCAAGGCGGCCCTGCCAGGGTTGGGACTGTCCTGTACGCTCTTCATGACGTCATAGACGCGGGCGATCGCCGCCATGCTCTCGTCCAGATAGGAGGGCTTGTCGTCGGCCGATACCAGCACGCCGGCGAGCGGCGCGAACGGCCGCGCGATCGTCGCGATTTGCTGCGCCCTGGCGGCGCCCGAGGGCGGCAGCGCGGCAGGGTCCGATTTGGCGGCAGCGGACGAAGGCTCGGCCGGCTGCAGGCTGGTGTTGTCGCGCACGGTCTCGACCAGCCGGCGCAAAGGCGCCGTCGGGCTGGTGACGCTGCCCAGCACGCTGACCGCCTGCGAAATGTCGTCGAAGTCCACGACTTCCAGGCGATTGATCCCTCGCTGCCAGGTATCGATGTAGTCGCGGTTGTAGATGGCGCGGACGCGCTCCGCCAAGGCCTGCTTGTCGGCTTCGGAATAGTCGATGCGCTGGCGTTCGCCCAACGTCCATTGGTCGATCATGGCCAGATCGGTGAAGTCCAGGCTGCGCGGATCGAAGTATCCGCGAAATCCCTTGGCGGTGAGCAGGGCATCTATCCGCGTATCCATCGCCTCACCCCCGCCCTGCACGCCGCCCCCCGACCGGAAGACGATGTCGAAGGTGGGACCGATCTCGTTGCGCAGGTCCAGCGGGCTGCGCAACGCTTCGGCGGCCTGCTCCCGCATGCTCATGTACACCCGTTGCGGCATGGGCATCTGCCGCAACCGCTGCTGCACCTCGGCCACGCGCCCCCGGTACTGCGGAAGGTCAGCACTCGCGTACTTCATTGCATAGGCCAGATGCCGCATCAATCCGTCCTGCACTGCGCCGTCGCCCGGAAAGGCCGCTTGCCATTGCTTGCTCATCCAGTCCTGCACGATGGGCGCGCGGCGATTCGCGCGATCCTCGATCATCCGATAGACGCGCAGCGCGGCCAACTGCCGGTCACTGTCGGCGGGCGCCGCGTTGACGGCGTCCATGACACCGCCGGCCAGTTCCGGCAAGAACCGCCTGGACAACAGTTGCAGATATGCCTCGTCGACCTGGGGACCGATTTTCCGCCCCTGGTACAGCCCCAGGTCAGACACCAGGGGCCACGCTTCGCGGTAGTCGCCAAAGACCGCCACCGCGCTCCTGATCTGGTCCAGCGGCTCGAGCAGGTTGCGGCCCGTCGGATCCGCGCCGCCATCTATCTGGCGGGCGCTGAAGTCCCGGCTCTTTTCCAACACCCGGTCCAACATGTCGCGATTGATGCCGTAGTAGTGATACCAGCCGCCGACAATCAGACAACCGCCCAGCGCAGCTACGGCAAACCCCACTCTCAGCACGCGCCGCTTGTCCGCCAGGACCTTGAGGTTGTCGCCCGCCAGGCCGGCCTCGGGGTAGATGATCCGCTGGAACACCCGCTGCGCGAAATACACCACCGAGCGCCCGGCCGGCTGTGTTTCGGCCACCGGCTCGTTGAGGCCGTACGATTGCGAGGCCGCGTTGACAAAGGCATTGCACAACAGCCCCTGCTGATAGACCGAGGAAAAGTACACGCCCCGCGGCAGCGCCGGCGTGGTGTAGCGGTCGCTTCCCAGCGTCTCGGCCAGAAAGCCCAGCAGCACGGACCGCATGCCCGCCAACTGCCGCATCAGCGAAAACAGGGCTTCCCGCGTTTCCAGCGAGCCTGCCTCGCTCAGGGCGTCGAACACACGCTCGTTCAAGCGGGAAATGAACCCGTCATAGCCACCGGCCAGCTCATCCAGCCACGCGTCATAGTGCTTCACGGAGTCCAGCGTGAACGTAAAGCCGAAGATCTCCTCGCGTGCCGCGCGCGGCAGGCGGGCGAAGAACGGTTCAAAACCGGCCAGCAGGTCGAACTTGCTCAGGACGACATAGAGCGGCGGCCGCGTGCCCAACTGGCGGCTGAGTTCACTCAACCGGGTGCGCAGCAGAATCGCAAGCGCCTTGCGGTCGCTCGCCTTCTGGTTCAGCAAGGTCGCCAGATCCACCATCAGCACCACGCCGTTGAGCGGACGGCGGCTGCGGTTGCGGCCCAGCCAGTCGATCAGGCTCTCCCAGAGCCGCCCGTGCAGGCCGGGAGGAAGGTTCCTGCCCGGCGCGGCCGTTTCCGCGTCGGCATGGCCGTCGGCCGCCTGCGGCCCGGTGCCGGCGGCCCGGGAGTCTTGAGTTTCAACCTGGCTGATCAGTTCACCCGGCGGATCGATCAGCACGGCTTCGCCGCCCATCCACCAATCGATGGCGTAGGCGAGATCGGGGTCGGCCATGACTCGCCTGCTGCCCGCCTTCAATTCGCCGGTCAGCGAGAAATTCTGGTTCGAGCGATTGATGAAGCTGGTCTTCCCGGAATTCTGCTGACCCAGCACCAGGTACCACGGCAATTCGTAGAGACCGTTGCGCCCCCTCAGGTTGCCGCGCAGGGATGCGAGGCTCAGGTCCAGGGACCGCTCCTGCGCCTGGACGAACCGCAGCGCGGGATCCTCCTGCAACTGCACGTTCTGCGCGCGTTCCCTCTCGAGCCGGCGATTGCGGCGCGTCAGCGCCAACAGGCAGCCCAGCAACGGGATGATCAGCAGAACCAGCGTGGCCAGCACGCGCGCGGCCGGCTCGGCCAACGGTTTCCGCTCGCCCCAGCTCCAGTGCGGCCCCAGCCACCAGATGCCTGCCAGCAGGAAAATAACGGCCAACAGCAGCAGCACAGGCATTGCGCTCTTGAACTGGCGCAGCACGGGCAAGCCAAAGCGCTTGAAAAAGGCCCAGATCTTCGACATCGTGTTTCCTTCCATGAATCCCGCTCTATCGGGGGGCTGCCGCATCCTGCCGCGCGGGCGCGTGCTTGCTCAAAAGTCCGAACAGGTCCGGCTCCCACTGGCTGGCCGGCGTGCACGCCATGATTCCCCGCACGCTGGCATACAGGTCCTGCGCCAGCCAGGACAAGCCGCGCGCGGCGAGCATGTCCGCGGCGATGGTCGTGGCATGGCCGCGCTGACGCGGGCTGGTCTCGCCTTCCTGAATCTCCTGCAACCGCCGCAGCACGACTTCAACCCCGTCGCATTCCAATCGCGCCGCCAGCTCTTCGCGCAAGGCGCGAAACTCCTGCGCAACCGGCTGGCCTCCGTCCCCCCCATCCGCGCCGCTCAACCAGGCCAGCGTTTCACTGTCGACGAACGGACGGCCATCGTTGAACTTCAGTTCGACCAGAATGGGAATGCGGCGCACGAAGCGTTCGGTGGCCAGCCTTATCGCCACGGCCACTTCCTTCATTTCCAGACGCCCGGCGATGCTCGCGGCAAGGAAACTCCCGCGTATCCAGTAAGGCGAGGCCACGACGCTTTTCTCCACGCGCTGCAGCAAGGCAGGGTTTATCGTGTTGGCCGACAACGCTTCGCGATAGCTCTCGGCAATATCGGTCGGCACCGCCATCAACTCGGTGCGATGCTCCTTGCGGGCGGGCGGTGCGGCGTTCAGGTGAGCCCACAAGGCGAAGCGCCGGAGCTGGTAACCCGTCGGGTCATAGGCGTCCTGCTGGTTGATAAACTCGGCCACGCCCAGCAGGGAGCGCCGGCTCGCGCGTTCGTCGCCCAGTTTCAACGCATCGCCCGGGCTGCTGAAGAACGCCTCGCTGATCGCCTGGCCTCCCTGCTTTTCCGCCTGCGCCACGACCGCGGCCGGCTCCGGGAATCGGACCTGCTCCATACGACGCGCCAGCAAGCCTTCCAGGCGGGTCAGCATGGCGACGTCGAGCCTGGCCGCGGCGGCGCTGGCGTGCAACGCGTCCAGCGCCCGCCGCGCGCTCTCCTGGTATTCCCGCGCATCCGCTTCCGCGCCCAGCTCGGCCAGCCCCTCGCCCAAACGATCCACCTGCAGCGCGACAAATTTTCGTTTCGCCGGGTAGCCCGTCGGGCCGGGTTTCGGGTAGCCGGTTTCCCAATAGCCCTCCACCATGCAGACCAGCACGTTGGCGGCTTCGGTCCAGGTGCGCCAGGACCGCCCGCGCAGGCGCGCCGCGATCAGATGGCCTGCAACGCGGAAATGCTTGCACTGCGAGCCCAGATACTGGCGCGACGCCTCGTCCACGTACGCCCAATCCATGCGAGGCTCATGCAGCCCGCCCAGCTTGACCATTTCGTGATCGATGCCCTGAAAGGTTTCGTCTTCCTCATCGAAGCAGCCCGCCGGATTGATCGCATCCAGCGGGGCCAACAGTTTGTCCAGGTCGAGGGGAGGATAATTGTTCACCAGTGACAGGCCTCTCGTTGCTGCGCGACCAGGCCCTGCAGGCCTTCCGCGTCGAACATCAGCCCGTGGGCCGGGGCATAGTCGCTCTCCACCCGCAGCCGGCCTCCCGACGACAGCAGGCGCAGCAGTTCGATGGCAACCAGTCCGCGTCCCGCGTCGATCACAAGGCCCTCTTCCATCACCTGCCACGTCCGGGTCGTCGACAGCGGCCGGGCGTCGACAAACAGCCGGATGCGAATCTGATTGCGCTCGGCCGGCCTGGGCAGGAGCAATTGCAGGCGGGAGATGTTCGAGATACAACTGATCGCCAGGTAGGCGCGCTGCGCGGAGCCATCGAGCGCCGGGGCGGAGATCACCACCTGGTTCTGCTCCGGCTGCTGGTCTTGCACGCGAGTCATCCGGAAAGAAACATCCCGCTCGTCGCGTTCCGCTTCGTTCAGGCGGACCAGTTCAATCACGTCGGGTATGGACGGCGAAGGCGCGAACGGCGCGGGCGCAGCGGCGCCCGGTGCGGCGACGCTCCCTCCTGCGGCGCCCGCCACGGGCGTCGGCGGTGTGCCGGCGCCGGCATCAAAGCATGCAAGCCGTTCAATGTCGGACACGATCATCCTGCAATCGCGCGCGGCGGAGCCGGTCGCCTGCCCGGCGTGGCAGTGGGCGGCGGCCAACAGCAGCGGCAACAACGTTGTGAGCAATTTCATGGTTGGGGTTCCTCTCGGTCCAGATTCCAGGCCTGGCACCTGCGCGCCAGCGTGCGCTTGGGAATGCCCAGGCTCTGCGCGGCGCGGCTGCGCGACCCGTCGAGCGCACGCAGGCGAGCCGAAACAAGCAGCCGCTCGAAGGTCTCGAGGGCATCGGGCAAGTTGTCCGTCTGCAGCAGACCGCGAAGATTCCCGTCGCAGAGACCGTCCGCGTCCGCGTCGTCGGCGCCCGCCTGCAGTTGGCGCAGCAACGGCTCGCTGATCGGATGGCCCGTCTCGGTCCTCTCGGCGGCAACCAGCAACAGGCTGCGCAATTCGCGCACGTTTCCGGGAAACGCATGCCCTTCGAGAATGGCCAATGCGCCAGGTTCGATGCCGGCCACGTGGGTGCGCCGTTCCCGGTTGTGCTGCAGGATGATGTGCGCCGCCAGCACGGAAATGTCGCCCTTTCTGTCCCGCAACGGAGGCAGGTTCAATGTCTGCTGCCGGATGCGGAAATACAGGTCTTCGCGGAACCGCCCTTCACGGATAAGCTTCAGAAGCGGCTGATGCGTGGCGCAGATCAGGCGGAAATCCGACGAAAATTCCCGCGAGGAGCCCAGCGGGCGATACTTCTTTTCGTTGAGCAGGCGCAGCAGGGCGGCCTGCAGCGCCATCGGCATATCGCCGATTTCGTCAAGAAACAGCGTGCCGCCGGCTGCCTCGGCAACCAGGCCCGAGCGCGCCTGGGTCGATCCGGTATAGGCGCCGCGGACACTGCCGAAAAGTTCGGCCTCGATCAGATCCTTGGGAATGGCGGCGCAATTCACCGGCACGAACTTTCCACCGCGCGGCGATGCCTGGTGAATGAGCCATGCGGCGTGGTCCTTTCCCGTGCCGGTCTCCCCCGTCAGCAGCACCGCCAGCGTTGACTCGGCGAAGCGGAGGATGTCTTCCCGCAGCGTTCTTGCCGCGGCGCTCACACCGATGAATTCGGCGGCCAGCAAACGTCCCGCGTGCACGCGCCTGCGCTCTTCCTGCGGCTGGCGGACGCTGCGCTCGTAGCGCGCGTCCTCCGCCACGCTCATGTGTTCCAGCAGCCGGGCGGACAGGCGTTCGTGAATCTGCAGCAGCATGGCCCACAGGGGATCATCTCGCCATGCCGTCACGGCCGCCACATCGCCCGTCGCCACCAGCACGGAATGCGCCTGCGTGCGCCAGTCCCGCAGCGGCACGACCAACATCGCATTCCACGGCCCCAGGCATCCGGCCAGGGTTTCGAAGCCGGCGCCCACTCCGACCAGGTTGGAAATGCGCTTGATCAGGCAGCTCCGCCCTCCCGTCAGGCTGTAGACGAGCGGATCGTCCACCGCCTCCATGCCGATCGCCGGCAGGCGTTCCCGCGCGATCGGCGTGCTGGCCAGAGGAACCAGTTTGTCGCCGGCCGCATCGCGCCGGTACAGACATGCGGCCCGCAGGCCCTCCAGCCGCGTCGCGGCCGAAAGCAACGCAAGGGCCTGGTCGTCCGGGCGTTCAGCCAACACCATGGCCCGCACAATGCCCGTCGCCTCAAGCGCGTCCATTGCAACCTCAGTCCAGCGTGGCCGCGAACGTGCCGGCGCGCCAGTGCAGACAGGCCTTGCGTATCGGCTTTCCGCTCGCAAGGCGCTCCAGCACGGCCATGGACAGCGGCGGCAGCAACTCCCCATCGATGCTGGCGTCCAGCAACCGGGCGCCGTTCTCGTGACGGCTGCAGCGGCCGTGCAACGCTTCGCGCGCCTCGTCATCGATCTGCAGCAAGGCGTCATAGCGTTCGCTGAACTGGTCGCGCAGGCGCTGCAACCTGCTCTCTATGATCTCGCCAAGCACGGCCTCATCCAGATACCGGTAGGGAATCAGTTGCATGCGTGCCAGCAGCGCAGGCTTGAAGAACGCCAGGAGCCGCTGGCGCAAATCCTGCTCGGACAGGTCCGTCAGGGCGCCGCCATGCTGATCGAAGCCAAGATTGGAGGTCAGGATGAACAGGGTGTTCCTGCAATCTATCCGGCGCCCTTCGCCATCGGCAAGCTCGCCCTTGTCGAACGCCTGGTAGAAGATATTCAGGACTTCGGGATGTGATTTCTCCACTTCATCAAGCAGCACCACGCCGTACGGCTGCTTTCGGATGGCCTCTGTCAGCACGCCGCCTTCGCCGTATCCGACGTATCCGGGCGGCGCACCCAGCAGCCGGGACACTGTGTGCTTTTCCTGGAACTCGGACATGTTGATGACCGTCAGGAAATTCTTGCCGCCGAACATCGCATCGGCCAGCGCTAAGGCGGTTTCGGTCTTGCCCACGCCGCTTGGTCCCACGAGAAGAAATGCGCCCAGCGGCGTGCCGGGCCTGCGCAGGTCGGCCGTCGCGGTGAGCAGGTGCTTGTGCAGCCGCTCGATCGCCACTTCCTGGCCCTTGACCCGATCGCGCAACAGCGCGGGCAATTGCGCCAGGCGCTCCATCTGGTTGCGGTTGATGGTGGTGACGGGGATGCCGGTCCAATCAGCGATCACCTGCGCGATCTGCTCGCGGCCGACGTCGGCATGCACCAACGCGGCCGTGCGCTGCAGCTCGGCCAGGCGCGCCACTTTTTCGGCCAGGTCGTAATCCTGAACATGGGATTCGTCCTCGTTCTGAATCCCCCTCGATGCGACGATTTCATCCACCAACCCCTTCTGAAGCGTCCAGGACTCGCGCAGTTGTCCGATCTGCTGTTGCACCTCCAGCCCTGCGGCTTGCAGCGCAGCCAGGCGGCCGGGACTCGCCTTCCTGCCCGCTCTTTCGTCGCGCCGCAACAACGCAACCTCGGCGTCGATCCGGATCTGTTCCTGTTCCAGGCCCGCAAGGCGCCGGGGCGGTTCCGCCAGTGCCGTGGCCACCCGTGCGCTCGCGGTATCGAGGACGTCTATCGCCTTGTCGGGCAACTGGCGCCCGGACAGATAGCGCGCGGACAGCGTCACCGCCGCCTGAATGGCGTCCTCGCCGATGTAGACGCCGTGGGCTTTCTCGTAGGCCTGGCTGAGACCGCGCAGAATATGGATGGCGCTCTCCTGGCTGGGCTCGTCCAGCTTGACCGGCTGAAACCGCCGCACAAGCGCGGGATCCTTTTCAAAGTACTTCTTGTATTCCGACCAGGTGGTGGCCGCGATCGTGCGCAATTCGCCTCGGGCCAGCGCGGGCTTGAGCAGGTTGGCGGCATCGCCGCCGCCCGCCGCATTGCCCGCCCCGATCAGCGTGTGCGCTTCGTCGATGAACAGGATGATGGGTTGCGGCGAGGCCTTGACCTCATCGATTACCGATTTCAGGCGCTTCTCGAACTCGCCTTTGACCGAGGCGCCGGCCTGCAGCGCGCCAAGGTCCAGCGTCCACACCGCCACCCTGCGCAGCGGTTCGGGAACACGCTCCTGCGCAACACGCAACGCCAGGCCCTCGACCACGGCGCTCTTGCCCACGCCGGCGTCGCCCACCACGATGGGATTGTTCTTCCGGCGTCGCGACAGAATATCGATCATGAGGTCGATCTCCACATCCCTGCACAGCACCGGATCTATCCGCCCGGCTCGCGCCTGCGCGGTGAGATCATGACCAAACCGGGCAAGCGCGCCCTCCGCGGCGGGAGCCGCGGACGGAGACGAAGCGGGAACGTCCGCCGGCGCCTCCGACGAGTTCGCCAGCAGAACCCCGAAGTTCTTGCGCCAGTCTTCCCGGTTGATGTCCGCAAAGGCTGTGATGGCCTCCAGGGGCAAATAGCGCGCCGGATTCAGCAGCGCCGCCAGTAGCACGCTGCCGCCCCGAATATCCGCCGAGCCCAATTCGAGCGAGCCCAGCAGCCAGGCCTCTTGCAGCAGCTCGATCAACAGAGGCGAAAACGTTGGATATTGACCCGGACTCTCGTCTTGAAGCGGCCCGCTCGCCGTCAATGCCCGCCGGGCGTCGTCCAGATCCACGCCTGCCTGCCTGAGAAGCAGCTGCGCGTCGCCCATGGGCTGGTCCAGCAATTTGAAGATCAGCAGCGCCGCGGTCACCTCGGATCCGCGCTGGCTGATGCAAAGGCTCGCGGCTTCCTCCAACGCATGGCGACATGGAGAATTCAAACGCTGAATAATCGATGGCAAATCAATTCTTATCATTTATTGCATGCGCCACAGGATAACGGGGCATTTTCCAGCCGGAGATTCGAATCTCGGAAAACGCGCCAACAATAATGCTTGCCGGGGTATTGGAAGAGCCTGAAATAAATAGCGAGAATATGCGATCAACACGCATATAAACAAGAAATTATTTTTCGAATTTTTATTATTTCTAGCCGGCCGCCAACCCCATAGCATCGCCGAACCAGTATTTCAAAACATTCAATTAATCCCGCGAAATACGGCCAGAACCAACACCGGCACACTCTCTAGATAATCATTCAGCCTTATTAAAGAATGGCCCGGCTCTCCAAGCCGGGCCCGCTTTCTGTTTCCCCGGCGGTTATAACCAGGAGTTCACATGGCGAAAAAAATGGCGTCAGTCGCCCCCCAAGAACGTATCAATATCAAGTACGTGCCAGCGACTGGCGATCAGCAGGCTGAAATGGAACTGCCGCTGAAGCTGCTCATTACCGGCGATTTCAAGGGGCATGCTGAAGAGGCCCCCATCGAAGAGCGTCCCCTGGTGCGCATCGACAAAGACAATTTCGACGAAGTCCTGTCGGGCGCGGGACTGCAGCTGGCAATGCAGGTTCCTTCGCGTCTGGGCGACGGCCAGGAAGACGACACGCTCAGCGTCGGCCTGCAGTTCAAGGCAATCAAGGACTTTTCGCCCGATTCCATCGCCCGGCAGGTGCCGGAACTGAACAAGCTGCTGGAACTGCGGGAGGCCCTGGTAGCCCTCAAGGGTCCGCTGGGCAACGTGCCGGCATTCCGCAAGCAGCTTCAGACACTGCTGGCTGACGACAAGGCGCGCAGCGCGCTGGCCAAGGAATTGAATCTGGTGCTGGACTCGGCCGCTTCCTGACCGCATCCGCTTTCCGCACGCCCCATCGGTTTACAAGGACAAGAGCATGAAAGCTCAATCTAGCGTTGCCCAGGAAATGAAACCAACCCATGGCCTGCTCGAGCAGATCATGGCGCAGACCCGCATCGAACCCAGCCACGAAGGCTATGCCGTCGCGGAACGCGGAGTCGCCGCGTTCATCGGCGAGATCCTGCAAAGCAAAGATCGCGAACAGCCGGTCAATAAACAACTGGTCGATCAGATGATTGCGGAAATCGACCGCAAGATCGGCCACCAGATGGATGCCATCCTGCACCACAAGCCGTTGCAGGAACTCGAGTCCGCATGGCGGGGCCTGAAACTCCTGGTGGACCGCACGGATTTCCGGGAGAACATCAAAATCGAAATCCTGCACGTCACCAAGGATGAACTGCTGGAAGATTTCGAGAGTTGCGGCGATATCACCCGCAGCGGACTCTACAAGCATGTATACACGGCAGAATATGGGCAGTTTGGCGGCGAGCCCATCGCAACCATCGTCAGCAACTACACGTTCGGCCCCTCCGCGCCCGACATCAAACTGCTCAGCTACGCAGCATCGGTCGGCGCCATGTCGCATGCGCCGTTCCTCGCGGCGGCGGGGCCGGAATTCCTGAATATCCAGAGCTTCCAGGACTTGCCGAACCTGAAAGAAGTGAAGGACATTTTCGAAGGGCCGAGATTCGCCAAATGGCGCGGCTTGCGCGAGTCGGAAGATGCGCGCTATCTCGGGCTCACCATGCCGCGGTTCCTGCTGCGCCAGCCCTACGATCCCCTCGAGAACCCGACCCGCAGCTTCGTATACCGCGAGGCTATCGACGGCGCCCACGACAATTACCTGTGGGGCAATACCTCATACCTGCTCGCCACACGCATCACGGACAGTTTCGCCAGATACCGCTGGTGTCCGAATATTATCGGCCCGCAGTCCGGCGGCGCGGTGGATGACCTGCCGGTTCATCTCTACGAATCATTGGGTCAGTTGCAGGCCAAGATTCCCACCGAGGTGCTGGTCTCGGACCGCAAGGAATTCGAACTTGCCGAAGAGGGATTCATTCCCCTGACCATGCGCAAGGACAGCGACAACGCGGCGTTCTTCTCCGCGAATTCGGTGCAAAAGCCCAAGCTTTTCCAGAAAACCCCGGAAGGCCAGGCAGCCCAGACCAATTACAAACTGGGCACGCAATTGCCGTACATGTTCATCATCAACCGCCTCGCGCACTACATCAAGGTGCTGCAGCGCGAACAGATCGGAAGCTGGAAAGAGCGCCAGGATCTCGAACGCGAACTCAATGGCTGGCTGAAGCAGTACATCGCGGACCAGGAAAGCCCCTCCTCCGACGTGCGCAGCCGCCGCCCCTTGCGCGCCGCGCAGGTGCAGGTGCAGGACGTGGCCGGCAATCCGGGCTGGTACCAGGTGTCCCTGGCCGTGCGGCCGCACTTCAAGTACATGGGCGCCAATTTCGAGTTGTCGCTGGTTGGGCGGCTCGACAAGGAATAGTCGGAAATGCCCAGATCAGCCGGGCAAGGCAGCTTGTTCGAACGCCTGGATCCGGACGCGCCGCCTCGGCGCGTCCGATCGCGCAAAGACGCCGCATCCGAACGCATTCACGCCATCAGGCGGCACCTTGAGCTCATCCTGAACAGCCGTCGCGGCTGTTCGCAAAGCAGTCCCGAATTGGGGCTGCAGGATTTCAACGACGCCGCGATCGGCAGCTCCGACCTGTTGCTGCAAGTAAGCCGGGATATCCGTCAGTCGGTGGCCGCGTTCGAACCCCGGGTGAAAGTGCTTGGCGTGCGGGCGCGTCCCGATGTTTCGGAACCGCTGAGTCTCAATTTCCGTCTCGACTGCCTGGTGCCGATCGCCAATGAGGAAGAACAAGTGGAGATCGATCTCGTGATCCAACGTCCGGACCGATACACGCGAGTCGTCTAGCGCGACGCCGAGGGAGAAAGGAAAAGCATGCCGCTGCGGGGAAAATTCCGCGAAGAGATGGATTATCTGCGCCGGCTCGGCCGCGAATTCGCGCGCGAGAATCCGCAATTGTCCCAATTCCTGGGCGATGAAGCCGCCGACCCCGACGTGGAGCGGTTGCTGGAGGGCTTCGCATTTCTCACGGCCAAGCTGCGCCTGAAGATCGAGGACGATCTACCCGAGCTGACCCACTCGCTGCTGCAATTGCTGTGGCCCAACTATCTCAGGCCATTGCCCAGCGTGACCATCATGCGCTTTGATCCGATCGATCGGGCCATCACGACGCGCCAGGTGATTCCCAAGGGAACCCAGATCCTGTCCCGGCCCGTGGAAGGCATACGCTGCGAGTTCCGCACCTGCGCGGATGTGACGCTGTATCCCCTGCGTATCCAGGAGGTCAGCGATGCGCACACGCGCGAGAAGTCCATCATGCGCGTCGACCTTGCGCCCATGGCCGGTAACTCCCTGGACAGCTTCGATTGCGACCAGCTGGATTTTCATCTGGCCGGCGACGAAACGACCGCGCTCACGCTGTATCTGTGGCTGTCCAGATACCTGGCTGAAATCCGGGTCGATGTCGGGGGACAGACCCGCCTGCTGACCGCGCGCCAGATCAAGTTCCCCGGATTTTCTCCCGACCAAGCGCTGCTGCCCTATCCCAGGAACGTTTTCGATGGCTACCGGATCCTCCAGGAATACTTCATCTTTCCGCGCCGCTTCCAGTTCTTCAGCCTGACCGCGTTGCGGTCATTGTGGCCGGCAGGCAGCACGGACAATGTGCGCCTGGAGTTCCACTTCAACCGGCCCATGCCGGTGGACATCCGCCTTCGAAACAATGACCTGATGCTGTACTGCACGCCGGCGGTGAATCTGTTCGCGCATGATGCCGAGCCGATCAATCTCAACGGCCGGTCCGTCGACCAGCGGATACTGCCCGGCGGACAACGCCCGGACGCCTACGAGATCTTCAGCATCGATGATGTCAGCGGATGGCATCGGTTCGCCGATGGCGGGCGCGGGAAATTCCTGCGGACATTTCATCCCTTCGAATCCCTGCAGCACGAGATCGAGCACGCACAAGGGCGCACAGCGCTCTACTATCGGACCCGGATCGAGAACGCGCTGACCGAGGGCGGCGTGCGGCACCGCGTGGCGTTCATCCGCGGCGACGAGACGGATTACATCGACGAAGACGAGACGGTGTCGCTGGCCCTGACCTGCACCAACCGGGATCTGCCACTGGCGCTCGGCGTGGGCGATATATGCCAGCAGACACAGACGACGCCGACGTTCGCCAGCTACAGCAACATCACGCGCCCCACGCCGTCCTACCGTCCCGTGCTGGACGGCGAACTCCAGTGGACGCTGATCTCCAACCTCTCGCTGAATTATCTTTCGCTGCTGTCGACCGAGCCACTGAAGGCCGTGCTGCGAGGATACGACTTCGCCGCGCTGCACGACATCCAGCGCGCGCGGACCACGCGCAAGCGTCTGGACGGCATCGGGGAGGCCGTCACCACGCCGACGGACATCCTGATGAAAGGCCTGCCCATACGAGGGCTGAAGACCAGGCTACGCCTCGATCCGAGCGCGTTTCTCTGCGAGGGAGACCTATATCTTTTCGGCACCGTGCTCAGCCATTTCTTCGCGCTTTACGCGAGCATCAATTCCTTCCATCTGCTGGAAGCCACCAACTCCGGCAACAACGAGCATTACGAATGGCCACTGCAGACCGGCAAGCAACCGCTGATCTAGCCAACCACCTGCTGGCCGACGCGAAAAACTATGACTTTTTCCGTCTGCTCGAGCGGTTGCACGGCCTGCACGGCGATAACCTGGAGGCCTCCGAGAGCACCGACCCCGCGCATCAGCGCGTACGCCTTGGCAGCCATGCCGGGCTGGGATTTCCTGCCTCGGACGTGGCCCTGGCCGAGCGCATGCCCGACTCCGCCAGCAGCGACTATCGCGTGCAGGCCACCTTTTTCGGGCTGCACGGACCCGATTCTCCGCTGCCGGGCTATTACCTGGACCGGCTTGCCTATGAGTCCGGTCAGGGGGTCGGGATACGCCCGGCATTCCTGGACTTCTTTCATCACCGGCTACTGACGCTGCTGCACCAGGCCTGGCGAAAATACCGTTATTACGTGCGGTTCCGCCGGGAGGCCGAGGATCGCTTCTCGCGCTATGTTTTCTCGATGGTGGGGCTCGGCGACGTCGAGCTGCGCGGCGCCACCCCCATCCCGTGGAGCCGGCTGCTCAGCTACGCGGGCGCCATCGCCGGCCGCAGCCGGTCTCCCCAGGTTGTCGCGGGCATCGTCGCGCATTGCTTCGATCTCAAGACAGTCCGCATCCGCGAATTCGAGCCGCGCTACATGCACATATCGACCAGCCAATGCCTGTCGCTGGGCAGTCGCAATGGCTCGCTGGGCGAGGACTTCGTGATCGGCGACCGCGTCCGCACGCGCTACAGCAAGTTCACGATCGTCATTCCCGATCTGGATCAGAAGCGCTTCCGCGAATTCCTGCCCAGCGGCCAGAACTTTGAGCGCTTGCGCAAATTGATCGACTTCCTCCTGCGCGACCCCGCCGCGTATGACCTGGACCTCGGATTGCGACAGGAAGAAGTGCCGCCGTTCAATCTCGGCCGCGCCAGCGGCGCTCACCTGGGCTGGACCAGTTTTGTCGCGCATACGGTCGTGCGGCGCACCTCCACTGTCAAGATAAAGGCTCGGCTATGAACACGCTTCCAACCGGCGCCGGCATCGCGCTCGTCGTCGCCAACCCGCATTCGCTCCAGCATGGCAGCACGCCCCGCCATCGGTTCGGCATTGCAGGCGGCAGCATAGGCAGCCAGGGCGCGAGCTGGATACTGGTCGACAAGGGGCGGCGCGTGCTGCCAGTGCATTGCGAAATCCGCCATAGCGACGGGTTTTTCTGCGTGGTGGACACTTCCGGCCACACACGCGTCAATGACGCCGGTGACCCGCTGGGCTCGATGGTCGGCGCCCGCCTGCGGGATGGCGACATTCTGCACATCGGCCCTTACCAGGGCGCCGTGCACCTGCAGGACGACGTCCACGGGTTGCCCGACCCCGCCCGCCATCTGGCGCAGTATGAAGTCGCCGAACTCCTCAATGCGCGCGGCGACGACATGGAGACGCTCCCGCAAGGTCTCTACTCCTTCGAGCAAGACCCCGTCAATCCCGGCGCCGACGCGGCTTTCCACGCCTTGGCTAGGCAACGGGATCCGCAAGCCGATCTGGATCCGTTACGCGCGTTGGATGCCGCGGAACGCACGGAGCGGCACCCGGCCGCAATTATCGATGTCGCCGCTGCCCCGCATGCGCACATGGGAAGCACGCCAACCCAGCCCGACCACGCCGCAACCCGATACGCCGCTGTCGCCGGCGCGCCTCAAACTTCTTCCGTAGTCTCCTGCATGTCGAAGTCACGCGATCATTTTGTATCAGACTCAACCTGGCCAACGCCTTCGCCCGACGCACGCAGCGATGCCCTGCATCCGGCCGCGCCGCTGCAGCAAGCGCTGGGCATGTCGCCGGCTCCTCTTGACCTGACGGCCAGCCGCACGCTGATGCGAGAAGCTGGCGAAGCCCTGGGCGCGGCCATTCGCGGGATCGCCGACCTGTACGCAGACCCGGTGGGAGACGAGCGCCGGTTGACGCTGAACTCGTTGACGTTGCAGCCCATCGAAGACAATCCCCTGCGTCTGAATCAGAGTTATCACGACACACTGCAGGCACTGTTCTCCAGCGAGCGCAGCGTCGTGCATTTGTCGCCGGCGGCCGCAGTCGAAGAAAGCATGGCGCAGTTGAAGGTGCACCAGACGGCAACAATCAAGGGCATAGAGGCCGGTCTCCATGCCCTGATGCGCGCTTTTTCTCCCGATCTTCTGCTGCAGCGCTTTCATCGCTATCGGCCTGAGCAGAGCCAGCAGACCGATGCCGGCGACTGGGCCTGGAAGATGTATGCCCACTACTACGATGAACTCAGCTCCACTCGCCAGAGCGGGTTCGAAAAACTCTTTTGGGAAGTCTTCGAACAGGCCTACGACCGCGCCCTGCGCGCGGAGGCGCAATGAAGCCCTGTATTGCGGCCCTGCTTGCGGCCGCACTCCTTGCGGGTTGCGGCGCGGTCGGAGACGTCCTGACGAAGACGGGCCAGATTCTGATGGACCCCTCGATTCCCGTGGGGACGCCCGAAGATCAGCCTAGCCAGATTGGCTTGAGCCTGTACGCCGCCGACGACGTCAATCCCAATCCGCAGAGCACGGCCGACCCTCAGGCGGACGAAGCGGCGCGGTCCGCGCCACCCGCCGAAGGGCCGTTCGAAGTCAACCTGAAATCCGGAAGCCGGCGCGAGCTGATAGAAGGCCTGCGCGGCCTGCTGGACGAGCTGGAGGTTCCCAAGGCTTCGGAGTTCCTGAGCCGTATCGACCAGCGCTCATCCCGTGTGGCGCAGGCCGCGGGCGCGCCCGGCGCCGCCTCGCTGCCTTCAGGGATCGACGTCTCTCAGTATTTCATGCCCAATCGGCAGCTCGGCGGCAAGCCGTCCCTGGCGACACAAGGCGTGACCCGCGCGCCGTTGCCGTTGGCGCTGGCTCCCGAGGATCAGCCGGACGCCGACGCCTCGCCCGACGGCCTGGAACGCGGGCCGGGCCAATACAGCCATGGGCAGGTCGCCGCCTTCGCGGCGCCTGCCTCCGCGGCCAGGAATATCGCCACGCCGGTCGCGTTCAAGGTGCTGCAGCTCAAGGATGATTCGCTCCTGCTGAACGCGGATCCGCTGCTGTTGGCAAAGGATTTGAAAAAGACTCTGGGCACCACATTCGTGGCCCAGGACGACTACGTCCTCGTGCCGGGCCAGTTCAAGTACATCGATTTCGCCAGGATCCAGTCGGACACGAAGTATGTGGCCATCGTGGCGGACTTCCATGAACAGAACGGCGCCGTGTGGAAACAGGCGTTCCGCCTCGAACCCAGGGGACGAAAGTATGCACTGCTTCTGACGCTGCGCGGCAATCGCGTTGCCATTACCGACGAAAGCCATCGACCATCCCAACCGGGCTCCCAACCATGACATCCCGCAATCCCGTTATCTGGAGCGAGGGGCTTTTCGTCAAGCCCCAACATTTTCAACAACAAGCCCGCATGACGGAGCACCACGCCAATCAGCGGATCAGCGGCGTCAGCGAGCATCTCTATGGATTCAGCGAGCTCGAGCTGAACCAGGAGTATCTGAGCTTCGGCAAGATCGCGATCGTGCGCGCACGGGGAGTCATGCCCGACGGCAGCGTGTTCGACATTCCCAATGACCAGCCTCCCCCCGCGCCGTTGCCCGTCATGGACGCCTCAGCGGTCAACCAGACGGTTTACCTGACGTTGCCGTTGCGATCGGACGGCGTGCTGGAAGTGCAATGGCCGGAAACGTACGCCAATTCCAGATATGTGACCCGCAACGAGGAGATCCGGGACACGCACAGTCAGGAAGGCGATTATGTGCCTATGAATCTGGCGGCGTTGAACCTGCAGATGGCGCTCGAGCGAGACGACCGCAGCGCATTCACCGGCATCGCGATATGCCGCCTGCTGGACCGTCGGCCGGACGGAAGCCTCCTGCTGGACGATACGTTCTATCCCACCGGCATTTCGCTGAACGCGATTCCCCCGCTCAAGCGGTATCTCGGCGAAATTTCCGGGTTGATGCGCGAACGCGCGAAAAACATCGCCGAGCGTATCGGCTCGCCGGGCCAGGCGGGCGTCGCCGACGTGACCGATTTCAACTTGCTGCTGGTGCTCAATCGCCTGCACCCTTTGTTCCTGCACCTGTCGCGCCTGCGACAGGTCCATCCGGAGCAGGTGTACATCGCCTTCAGTCAGGCATGCGGAGAACTGGTCACGTTCACCGACGAAGGCCGGCTTCCCCAGGAGTACCCGGCCTATCAGCACGACAATCCGCGCGCGTCGTTTCGCGTGCTCGAGGAGACCTTGCGCCGCTCGCTGAGCACCGTGCTGCAACCGCGCGCGGTATCACTGCCCATCGAACGCCAGCAGTACGGCGTACTGACCGCGGCCGTGCACGACCGAAGCCTGTACGCCAATGCGGATTTCATCCTGGCCGTGCGCGCCCGCATGCCGCTGGACAAGTTGCGCCAGCAGTTCGTCCAGCAGACCAAGATAACGTCGATGGAGAAGCTGGGCGAACTGGTCAGCCTGCAGTTGCCCGGCATTCCGCTGCTGCCCCTGCCGGTTGCGCCCCGGCATCTTCCTTTCCATGCCGGCTTCACCTACTTCCAGCTGGACCGCAGCCATCCGAGCTGGCAGATGATGCGTGAGACGGCGGGCTTCGGTTTCCATATCGCTGGCGACTATCCCGAAATGGAACTGCAATTCTGGGCGATCAGGAGCCAATGAAATGAGCACCACCGAGACCACCCTTTCCGGCGACGGGAGCTTTCTGCGCACCGCCCCGGTTGCCGCGATAGACCGGAAGGAAGGCATCGCGTTCGACACCGTCGGGCACATCGACCACGACGTGGACCTGGGATTCCAGCTCCGCGGCCATGGCTACAATCCTCTGGTGGACGGAGCGCTGCCCCTGTTCGGCCTGGTGATCCGCTTGCGCAAGCTCTCGCACTACGAAGGCGTGGAGCGGCTCTACGCCACCGTCCGGGACCAGATTTCGGCGCTGGACGAAGAAATCCGCCATCACGGCTACGACAGCGCGACCCAGCTTGCCTATCGCTACGCGCTGTGCAGCTTTGTCGACGAAGCGGTGATGAGCACCCCTTGGGGAGCGCATTCGCGCTGGGCCGAACGGTCCCTGCTCAGCGTGAACCACAACGAAACCTGGGGCGGCGAAAAATTCTTTACGGTGCTGTCGCGCATGATGATGGACACCGGCAAGTATCGCGATGTCCTGGAGTTCAAGTATCTGTGCCTCTGCCTGGGCTTCAAGGGCAAGTACGGCATGCAGCACAGTCAGACCGAAGCCCTGCAAGCGATCATCATCAAACTTCACCGCCAGCTTCGCGAACTGCGCGGCGAGTCGCCGGATGTCCTGACCGACGCGCAGGAGAATATCGTGTCGAGCCGTTACCGCGTCGGCCGGCTGTGGCCATGGTGGACACCCTGGCTGATCGTCCTGATTCTGCTGGCCGCCGCCTATGCCGCCTTTGCCACAAGCCTGGGTAATACCAGCGAACTGGTGCTCCGCTCACTGGACGAGATTCTCCGGAAGTGACTCGGGCGCGTCCCGGGAAGCGGGCTGGAGGGCCGCGGGCCGGCCGGGCGGCCCGGATCCGCCATACGCCAAAAAAAGAATGTGCAAAGGGCCCCGGCGGATTTAATCTGATCCGGCCATCAGGGAGCTCGCCATGATCACCCTCCACTCCTACCCCGGACTCTTCGGCCTTGAAGACAACAATCCGTATGGCCTGAAGGTCTACGCGTTCCTGAAGCTGTGCCGCCTGCCGTTCGACCACGAGCACGGCATCGACGTCAGCGCCGCCCCCAGGGGACAGCTTCCCTACCTGACCGACAATGGCCTTGCCATCGGCGACAGCGACGCCATCATCGCCTACCTGAAGCGCCAGTACGAACTGACCATGGACGCCTCGCTGAGCCACGCGCAACAGGGCCAGGACCTGATGATCCGGCGCACCCTGGATGATCTGTACTGGGTGATGTCCTATTCCCGCTGGCGCGACGACCGCTATTGGCCCGCCTTCCGCAAGGCCCTGCTGGACACGCATCCCGAGGTCGCCCCGCAGCAGTTGGAGGCCGCGCGGCAATACAACTTCCAGCGCTACCACTATCAGGGCATCGGCCGGTATGCCCCCGAGGAAGCCTATGCGCGCGGCGTCGCGGACCTGGACGTGATCGCCGACCTGCTTGGCGACAGCCCCTTCATGTTCGGCCCCAACCCCGGCAGCGTGGACGCCGGCATCTACGGCTTTCTGGCCAATATCTACTACTACGCCATCGACACGCCGCTCAAGCAGCGCCTGCTTTCACGGCCGAACCTGGTGAGCCATTGCCTTGCCCTGCGGGCAGAGCTGGACTGAGGCCTGCGCGGCAAATCCGGAAAATCGTTATGCTTTCCGGCTTGCTCCCCGCCAGATCGATGTTTCAACCTTGACCGCCCCCACTGCTTCGCCCCCCTTTATCGTCCTCGACGCCTGCGTCCTCATGTCCGGCATCCTGCGCCGGCTGCTGCTGCGCCTGGCCGAGGCCGGCGTGTTCCTGCCGGTCTGGACCGAACGCATCGGCGAGGAATGGCGCCGCAATGCCTCGCGCATCTGGGACATTCCGCCGGAAGTGATGGCGGACTTCTGGGCGGACATGAATGCGCGGTTTCCCGGCGCCATCGAATCCGACACCCAGGTCTACGAAGCCTCGTTGCGCTACAGCGACCCCAAGGACTTCCACGTGATCGCGGCGGGACTGGCGCGGCGCGCACGCTGCGGCCTGCCGCAGACGCCCACGGTGCAGGTGCTGACGTGGAACCTGAAGGATTTCAACCGCTCCGAACTGCGTCGCCAGGGACTGGACGTGTACAACCCCGACCGCATGCTGGTGCAGTGGTGGCACGCGGGCGCGGACCGCATGCGCGATGCCATCGCGCAGATTCCCGCCGACTACATCGCGCTTGGCCGCGAACCCGAGCCGCTCGCCACGACCTTGCATCGCGAACGGCTGTACGGCCTGAAGAACCTGGTTTCAAGGGAATAAAAAAAGGGCCTGGCCGGCTTGCGCCGAACCAGACCCGGAGCCAACCCTCTGCGGCCTGTCAGTCGACCTCTACGAAGGCTTCCTCGCGCTTCTTGCGCAGCGCGGGCATCGTGACCAGCACCAGCAGGATCGCGGCCAGCGCCAGCAGCGTCGCCGACAGCGGACGGGTGACGAAGGTGCTGAATTCACCTCGCGAAAGCAGCAGCGCCCTGCGGAAGTTCTCTTCCATCATCGGCCCCAGCACCAGTCCGAGCAGCAGCGGCGCGCCTTCGCAGCCCAGCTTGCTCCACACATAGCCGACGATGCCGAAGATGGCGAACATGAAGATGTCGAACGCGTTGTAGTTCAGCGAGTACACGCCGATCGTGCAGAACACCAGGATCGCGGGGAACAGCATCCGGTATGGCACGCGCAGCAGTTTTACCCAGATCCCGATCAGCGGCAGGTTCAGGATGACCAGCATCAGGTTCCCGATCCACATGGACGCGATCAGCCCCCAGAAAAGCTCGGGGTGGCTGGACATGACCTGCGGACCCGGCTGGATGTTGTGGATGGTCATCGCGCCCACCATCAGCGCCATCACCGCGTTGCCCGGGATGCCCAGTGTCAGCAGCGGGATGAACGAGGTCTGCGCGCCGGCGTTGTTCGCCGATTCGGGGCCCGCCAGCCCGGCGGGATGGCCCTTGCCGAACCGCTGCGGCTCTTTCGAGAGCTTCTTTTCCAGCGTGTATGACGCAAAGGCGGACAGGACCGAACCGCCGCCCGGCAGGATGCCCAGGGCCGAGCCCAGCGCCGTGCCGCGCACGATGGCCGGAGCGGCCTCGCGGAATTCCTGGCGGCTGGGATAGAGCGACCCGACCTTGTCGGTGATCTCCACCCGGTTCTCTTTCAGCTCCAGGTTGCCCATGATTTCCGACAGGCCGAACACGCCCATCGCGACGATCGCGAAATCGATGCCGTCCTGCAGTTCAGGGATGCTGAAGTCGTAGCGGGCCACGCCGGAGTTGACGTCGGTGCCGACCATGCCCAGGAGCAGGCCCAGCAGGATCATGCAGATGGCTTTCGGCAGCGAGCCTGACGCCAGCACCACGGCGCCGATCAGGCCCAGGGCCATCAGGGAAAAGTATTCCGCGGGCCCGAACGCGAATGCCACTTCGGCCAATGGCGGGGCGAAGGCGGCGATGAGCACCGTCGCCACGCTTCCGGCAAAGAACGATCCGATGGCCGCCAGCGATAGCGCCGCGCCGGCGCGTCCATTGCGCGCCATCTGGTGGCCGTCCAGGACCGTCACCACCGCGGAGGTCTCGCCCGGCAGGTTCACCAGGATCGCCGTGGTGGAGCCGCCGTATTGCGTGCCGTAGTAGATGCCCGCCAGCATGATCAGCCCGGCGGTGGGCGGCAGCACGTAGGTGATGGGCAGCAGCATCGCGATGGTGGGCACCGGTCCCAGGCCGGGCAGCACGCCGACCAGGGTGCCCAGCAGGCAGCCGATGAATGCGTAAGTCAGGTTCTCGGGGGTGAAGGCCACCGAGAAACCCAGCATCAGGTTTTGTAGCAGTTCCATGTGCGGTCTCCTAGTTGGTCAGCACGCTGGGCCAGAGCGGAAAAATCAGCCCAAGTCCGCGTATGAACGCCAGGTAGGAGAAAACCACCAGGAACAGCCCGTTGGCGACCGCCACCTTCCAGTTGAATTCGTGGCTGGCGTAGCTGCTGATGAGGACGAGCAGAAATACCGAGAGGTACAGCCCGAGATAGCGCAGGGAAAAACCGTACACGACCACCGAGCCGACCACGAGCAGCAGGATGCGGAAATCGAAGCGGCTGATCGTGGTGGTCTCGGCGCGCGGCGACAAGGCGCTCATCAGCACCGTCGCGCCCATCAGCGCCAGCACGATGCCCAGCCAGAAGGGGAAGTAACCCGGTCCCATGCGGGCCGCGCTGCCCATGGAGTATTGGGTGGCCTGCGCGGCGAAGGCGCCCCCCAGGACAATGAACATCACACCGGACCAGAAATCCTGTCTGTTTCTTATCAAACCGCTGTCTCCCTAATCTGCCGCGCCCCGGTGGTCACCCCCCTGAAAGCGCGCAATCCTCGTTCAGCGCAGCCGAGTCAGGTGGCCCGGCAACGCCCTGAACGCCGGATGGTAAGTCGTGAAGCGACATGATCAATATCCGGATGAACCATGATTTTTTTCGGGATATCCCCTAGACCATGGAACGGACAAATTTCCAGGGAAAGCTTCGTGAAATCCTTCGAAATACAGGCAGAACCAGCCTGAAAGGCGCTGTTTTACTGGAAGTTCGCTCCTTCACGAAAAGTTCCGTTCTGCGTTGTCGTTCGTGAGCGTAGAAATATTCAGATGCATTTTTTCCCGAGCCCTGCGGGACGCGCATGAATGCGAACAGGGCAGACGACGGGGCGGAGAACGCGCGGCGGCTCCGCCCAAGCGCCCTTTGGCCGCAAGGTTTCCTGAACCTGCGGCCTGGACAGCTAGTTGACAGTTATCTGAAAGCTTTTTGCGTGTACGCAGCGGCGCGAAGCGCCGCGCAGTCGCTCAGTGATCGTGATTGCTGGCGGCGAAGCCCGCCGCATTCAGGACGTCGATCACTTCCTGGATGTGGTCCGGCCCGCGCGTCTGGAGCACGAAGTCCACTTCCACGTTACGCACCGGCAACGAGGTGAACGCGCGCTGGTGGTGCACTTCGGTGATGTTGGCCTGCGCATCGGCGATGAGCTTGGTCGCGTGGGCCAGCGCGCCCGGCAGGTCGCGCAGGTCGACGCGGATGCGCGCCAGCCTGCCGGCCCGCACCATGCCGCGCTCGATCAGTTCGCCCAGCATCAGGGGATCGATATTGCCGCCGGTCAGGACCAGGCCGATGCGCTTGCCCTTGTAGCGGTCGCTGCCCTCTTCCTGCGCACGCAGCAACGCGGCAAGGCCCGCGGCACCCGCGCCCTCGACCACGGACTTTTCGATTTCGAGCAGCACCACGATCGCGTGCTCGATATCCGCCTCGCTGACCAGTTCGACGCGGTCGACCAGCTTTTGCACGATCGGCAGCGTCAGGTCGCCGGGGGATTTAACGGCGATCCCTTCGGCGATGGTGTACTGGCCCTGCGGCATGGATACACCCTTGACCGCCGCGTACATGGCCGGAAAGCGTTCGGTCTGCACGCCGACGATTTCGATGCCGGGCTTCAAGGCCTTGGCGGCCGTGGCGATGCCCGAGATCAGCCCGCCGCCGCCGATGGCGATGACCAGCGTGTCGAGCTGCGGCTGGTCTTCAAGCATTTCCAGCGCGACCGTGCCCTGCCCCGAGATGACGGCCTCGTCATCGTAGGGGTGGATCATGATCAGGCCGCGTTCGTTGGCCAGTTCGTAGCCGCGCGCCTTGGCGTCGTCGAAGGTGTCGCCCGCCAGCACGACCTCGGCGCCGAAGCGCCGCGTGTTGGCGACCTTGACCGTCGGGGTGAAGCGCGGCATCACGATCACGGCGGGCACGCCCATGCGCTGCGCATGATAGGCGACGCCTTGGGCGTGGTTGCCCGCCGACACCGCGATCACGCCCTTGGCGCGCTCGTCGTCCGACAGGGTCAGCATGCGGTTCAGCGCCCCACGCTCCTTGAAGGACGCGGTGAACTGCAGGTTCTCGAACTTCAGCCAGATCTCGGCGCCGAAGATGTCGGACAGCGTGCGGGACAGCGTAAAGGGGGTCTTCAGGACCTGGCCGCGCAGGTTTTCGCGGGCGGTCTGGATGGAGGCGATATCGATCACGATGGAAATCCTGTTAGCGCACGGGCAGGAAATTGAACAGCAGGAGGCCTTGCGCGTAGTTGATCCCGATGCGTCTGGAATTCTCGCCGAGCAGATTGGCGATCAGGTCCAGCCGGCCGATGATGGCGCCGAACTCGCGCTCGAAGCTGAGATTCGTGGCGTTCGGGGACATTTCATTGGCCAGCAGCAGCAATTCGCCCTGGTTGTTGCGGCGCGACGCCAGCAGCCAGGCCGCGGCCTCGACGTTCCGAGCGGCATTGTAGACCCGCTGCCCGTCCAGCGCGTCCGTGGCGTAAAGGCGGGTCTTGCCGTTGTGCGCGGCGATGATGGTGTCGGCCAGGCCGTAGATGAAAGCGCCGACCCGGTCGCCCGGGTAGTTCGGGTCCAGTGCGACGGCCAGGATCTGGATGTCGCGCAGCCCCGACAGGTCGCTGGGCGGAACGCGGACTTCAATGGAGTGCTTGACCCGGTTGACGGCCGTCGCCAGGTCCGGCGCCCCCGTCTTGCGCCATTCGCGGGGATTGCGCCTGTACAGCTTGTCCAGCAGCGAATAGAGGCTGTTCAGGTTGTCGCGCACTTCGAGCGTGACGGTGCGGTTGAAATCCGTCTGCGCGAACTGGTCGGCGGACATGTCCTCGCCCTTGGGGCCGCGCTGGCCCGGCCCGGAAGGCATCATGCAGCCGCTCAGCAGCGCGGCAAGCAGCGCCGCGGCGACGGCGGTTATCGGCCACGCTGTCATGCCTTGCTCATCCGTATGCCCCCTTCAAGATGCGTCCAGGGCGCCTGCCGGACCGCGCGGCGCCTCTCTCGCGCAAGACTTTACAGGAAGGCGGCCGAAGTGGGGAGACACCCCGCGCGGCGTGCGCGCGGGGGAGCCGGTTCTCGGCTGAGTCGCAAAAAAAAACGGCGCCTCGCGGCGCCGTCTTTCAATCAGTGACCTGCAGGCTTATTCGGCTTGCGGTTCCGATTGGGGGGCAGCTTCGGGAGCGGCAGCGGCTTGCTGCTGCTCGATGCCGCCGATCGCCTTGATGGACAGGCGCAGGCGGCCCTTGTCGTCGGCCTCGATGACCTTGACGCGGACTTGCTGGCCGACCTTCAGCACATCGTTGATGTTCGCGATGCGGTAGTTGGCGATTTCCGAGATGTGCAGCAGGCCGTCGCGGCCCGGCAGCACCTGCACGATGGCGCCGAAGTCCAGCAGACGCAGGACCGAGCCGTCGTAGATCTGGCCCACTTCGACGTCGGCGGTCAGTTCGACGATGCGGCGCTGGGCTTCCTTGGCCTGCGCTTCGTCGACGCTGGCGATCACGATCGTGCCGTCGTCGGAGATGTCGATCTGCGTGCCGGTTTCTTCGGTCAGCGCGCGGATGGTGGCGCCGCCCTTGCCGATCACGTCGCGGATCTTCTCGGGGTTGATCTTGATGGTCAGCATGCGCGGCGCGAAAGCCGACAGCTCGCCGCGCGAACCGTCCAGCGCATCCTTCATCTTGCCCAGGATGTGCAGGCGGCCTTCGCGGGCCTGAGCCAGCGCCACTTGCATGATTTCCTTGGTGATGCCCTGGATCTTGATGTCCATCTGCAGTGCGGTGACGCCGTTCTCGGTGCCCGCGACCTTGAAGTCCATGTCGCCCAGGTGATCTTCGTCGCCCAGGATGTCCGTCAGCACGGCGAACTTGCCGCCGTCCAGGATCAGGCCCATGGCCACGCCGGCCACGTGATCCTTGACCGGCACGCCGGCGTCCATCATGGCCAGCGAGCCGCCGCAGACCGAGGCCATCGACGAGGAGCCGTTGGACTCGGTGATTTCCGACACGATGCGGATCGTGTACTGGAAGTCTTCGGGAGCCGGCAGCAGCGGGATCAGCGAGCGCTTGGCAAGACGGCCGTGGCCGATTTCGCGGCGCTTGGGCACACCGATGCGGCCCGTTTCGCCAGTGGCGAACGGAGGCATGTTGTAGTGCATCATGAAGCGGTCGCGGTATTCGCCCATGAGCGCGTCGATGATCTGCTCGTCCTGCTTGGTGCCCAGCGTGGCCACGACCAGCGCCTGGGTTTCACCGCGGGTGAACAGCGCGCTGCCGTGCGCGCGGGGCAGCACGCCCAGACGCACGCTGATCGGGCGCACGGTGCGGGTGTCGCGGCCGTCGATACGCGGTTCGCCATTCAGGATCTGGCCGCGCACGATGGCCGATTCCAGCGAGAACATGATGTTGTCGACGGTCACGGCGTCCGGCAGCGACTCGCCCTTTTCAGCGGCGGCGGCAGCCAGCTTGGCCGACACGTCGGCCGACACTTCACGCAGCTTGGCGGTGCGGGCCTGCTTTTCGCGGATCTGGTAAGCGGCGTTCAGGCCTTCCTGGGCGGCGGCGGTCACCGCGGCGATCAGGGCTTCGTCCTTGGCGGGAGCTTGCCAGTCCCAATCGGGCTTGCCAGCGTCCTTCACCAGTTCGTGAATGGCGTTGATGACGGCCTGCATCTGCTCGTGGCCATAGACCACGCCGCCCAGCATGATTTCTTCGGAAAGCTGTTGGGCTTCCGATTCCACCATCAGCACGGCGTTTTCGGTACCGGCGACGACCAGGTCCAGCTTCGAGGACTTGAGCTGCGAGGCGGTCGGGTTGAGGGCGTATTGGCCGTCGATGTAACCCACGCGCGCGGCGCCGATGGGGCCGTTGAACGGGATGCCCGAGATGGCCAGCGCGGCCGATGCGCCGATCATGGCGGCGATGTCGGGATCGATTTCAGGATTGACCGACAGCGTGTGGATGACCACCTGGACTTCGTTGTAGAAGTCTTCGGGGAACAGCGGGCGCAGGGGACGGTCGATCAGGCGCGAGGTCAGCGTTTCCTTTTCGGACGGCTTGCCTTCGCGCTTGAAGAACCCGCCCGGGATGCGGCCGGCGGCGTAGGTCTTCTCGATGTAGTCGACGGTCAGCGGGAAAAACGTTTGACCCGGCTTGGCCTTCTTGGAAGCCACGACGGTGGCCAGGACGACGGTGTCCTCGATCGACACCACAACGGCGCCGGAGGCCTGGCGAGCGATTTCGCCGGTTTCCAGGACGACCGTGTGCTGGCCGTATTGGAACGATTTTGTCACTTTATTGAACATGACGATTATTCCTTACAAATGAAAAACCGTGGCCGCTGCGACATGCGTCGCACCGACCACGGTTGCGTCATGGGGAGCCAGCCCCGTCGATCACTTGCGCAGACCGAGTTTTTCGATCAGTGCGCGGTACGAATCGGGATTGCGGCCCTTGAGATAGTCGAGCAGCTTGCGGCGACGGCTGACCATACGCAGCAGACCGCGGCGCGAGTGATGGTCCTTCATGTGTTCTTTGAAGTGACCAGTCAGTTCGTTGATACGGGCGGTGAGCAGAGCCACCTGAACTTCGGGGGAGCCGGTATCGCCCTGAGCGCGTTGGAACTGCGCAACGATATCGGATTTCTTGATGTCAGCTACAGACATTGATGACCTCTTCGGACATGCGACAGGGCCGAGGCGCCCTGACGTGGTTGGGAAAAATTTGCGCGAGCCTGGCTAAATTCGCTTTCTCACTGCAGCCAATGTTGGCGCGCAAAGCATCTTGCAAAATCAACTTGCAGAATCAATACACTTGATAAAGCTCGATGATTATAGCTGAATAGCTAGAATTACCCCAATGAGGGTCTGCGCGCCCGCCAGGAGGCCGCTCCCACCCCGCGGCACCGGAAGGAGAAAACATGATCAATTGTTACAGAACAGCCCGATTGACCTTGGCTTCATTGGCGCTGGCCGGACTGACGGCCTGCGCCAACATGGCCCAGGTGCCGCCCGGCACGCCACTGGCGGAGGTCCAGGCCCAGTTCGGTTCGCCCAATTTCGAATGCCCGCAGGCCAACGGCGGTCGCCGCGTCATCTGGACCCAGCAGCCCATGGGCCAGTACGCGTGGGGCGCCAATGTGGGCGCGGACGGACGGGTGGACCGCGTGTTGCCGCTGCTGACCGACGCGCATTTCAAGGTGCTTGAAACGGGTGACTGGGGCCCGGAACGCGTGCGCTGCGAATTCGGGCCGCCGGCCCGAATCGACGAGGTCGGCCTGGGCGAAAAGCGCGAGGTCGTCTGGTCCTATCGCTACCGGGAAAACAGCGTGTGGAATTCGCTGATGTACGTCTACATGAGCCGCGACGGCAGCAAGGTGACCCACTTCCACCCTGGTCCCGACCCCATGTACGACGACGACAAATTCCTGTGGCACTGACCTGATAAAAAAACCCGCCTTTTCATAGGCGGGTTTTTCTTTGCGGCATCAGGAGGACTGGCCCCGGCGTTCTTGTTGCAGGCGCCGGACCTTGTTCCAGCGCCACGCCCAGGTCACCCAGCCCGAAAGGCCATAAAGCACGAACAAGCCGAACAGCACGACGGGGGGATCGCTGGACACGAACACGAACACCGCCACCACCAGCAGGATGCCCCAGAACGGCACGCTGCGGCCCAGCGCGAAGCTCTTGCCGCTGAAGAACGGCGCATTCGACACCATGGTGATGCCGGCATACATGGTGAGCGTGAACGCCACCCAGGCCATCAGGCTGTCATGGATGGGCAGCTTGTTGTCCACGGCCAGCCAGACGAAGCCCGCCACCAGCGCAGCCGCGGCGGGGCTGGGCAGCCCCTGGAAGAAGCGCTTGTCCACGACGGCGATATTGGTGTTGAAGCGCGCCAGGCGCAGCGCGGCGCCGGAAACGTAGACAAACGCCGCCAGCCAGCCCCAGCGGCCCAGGTCGTTCAAAATCCATTCGTACATGACCAGCGCGGGCGCAACGCCAAACGACGTCATGTCGGAGAGCGAATCGTATTGCTCGCCGAACGCAGATTGCGTGTTGGTCAGGCGGGCCACCCGGCCGTCCATGCCGTCCAGCACCATGGCGACGAAAATGGCGATGGCGGCCACTTCGAAGCGGTCGTTCATGGCCTGCACAACGGCATAGAACCCGGCGAACAAAGCGGCGGTGGTGAACGCGTTCGGAAGCAGGTAGATGCTCCGGTGGCGGTTCTCGGAATCGCGCATGGAAAAATTGGGCATGGTCTCAATAACTTACAACGGACTTTGAAAGGTTAACCTATCTGGCCCTGCTTGCGGGCCACAGCAAGGCTCGTGCCTGGCCCAAATCGCTTAAATCGCGGAAATGGCGAAAAAAACGGCATGCCCTTGCAGGCATGCCGTTTCGCTACTGATATCGAGGGCCGGGCGCCGCCCGGCCGCGGGAATCAGTTCTTGGACTTGTCCACCAGCTTGTTGGCGGCGATCCAGGGCATCATGGCGCGCAGCTTGCCGCCCACTTGCTCGATCTGCGATTCCGCGTTGATGCGGCGGCGCGAGGTCAGCGTCGGGGCGCCGGCGGTGTTTTCCAGGATGAACTTCTTGGCGTATTCGCCGGTCTGGATATCCGTCAGGCACTGGCGCATGGCCTTGCGGGTTTCTTCCGTGACGATCTTCGGACCCGTTTCGTATTCGCCGAATTCGGCGTTGTTCGAAATCGAGTAGTTCATGTTGGCGATGCCGCCTTCGTAGATCAGGTCGACGATCAGCTTCAGTTCGTGCAGGCACTCGAAGTACGCCATTTCGGGCGCGTAGCCGGCTTCCACCAGCGTATCGAAGCCGGCCTTGATCAGTTCGACGGTACCGCCGCACAGCACGGCCTGTTCGCCGAACAGGTCGGTTTCGGTTTCTTCGCGGAAGTTGGTCTCGATGATGCCGGCACGGCCGCCGCCGTTGGCGCTGGCGTACGACAGGGCCACGTCGCGCGCGGCGCCCGACTTGTCCTGGTACACGGCCACCAGGTGGGGCACGCCGCCGCCCTGCTTGTACGTGTTGCGCACCGTGTGGCCCGGGGCCTTGGGAGCGATCATGATGACGTCGATGTCTTCACGCGGCACGACCTGGCCGTAGTGGACGTTGAAGCCGTGGGCGAACGCCAGGGCGGCGCCGGCCTTGATGTTGCCGTGGACTTCCTTGTTGTAGACCGAGGCGATGTTCTCGTCGGGCAGCAGCATCATGACAATATCGGCCGACTTGACCGCATCCGCCACTTCCTTGACTTCCAGGCCGGCGTTGGCGGCCTTGTTCCACGAGGCGCCGCCCTTGCGCAGGCCGACGACGACCTTCACGCCCGACTCATGCAGGTTCAGCGCATGCGCGTGGCCTTGCGAGCCATAGCCGATGATGGCAACGGTCTTGCCTTTGATGAGGGACAGATCGCAGTCTTTGTCGTAGAAAACTTTCATGTTGTGCTCCAGATTCCAGTATTTGGATATTCGATTAATTCAGATGTAGGGTGAGGCCAGGCCTGGAAGGCCGGTCAAATCTTCAAAATCCGTTCACCGCGTCCGATGCCGGACACGCCGGTACGCACGGTTTCAAGGATGGCACTGCGGTCCAGGGCCTCAAGGAAGGCCTGTACTTTTTCCTGCACCCCGGTCAGTTCGATGGTGTAGGACTTGTCGGTGACGTCAATGATGCGGCCGCGGAAGATGTCCGCCATGCGCTTCATTTCCTCGCGTTCCTTGCCCACGGCGCGCACCTTCACGAGCATCAGCTCGCGCTCGATGTGGGCGCCTTCGGTCAGGTCCACCACCTTCACGACATCCACCAGGCGATTCAGGTGCTTGGTGATCTGTTCGATGACTTCATCGGAACCGGTCGTCACGATGGTCATGCGCGACAGCGTGGAGTCCTCGGTGGGCGCCACGGTCAGGGTTTCGATGTTGTAGCCCCGCGCCGAAAACAGGCCCACCACGCGCGACAGCGCGCCGGGTTCGTTCTCGAGGAGGACGGAAATCACGTGCTTCATGGGTGGCCTCCTTACAGGTCTTCAGAGCCGAGCAGCATTTCGGTCAGCCCGCGGCCGGCCTTGACCATCGGCCACACGTTTTCCGTGCGGTCGGTGATGAAGTCCAGGAAGACCAGGCGCTCCTTGTGCTTGCCGAACGCTTCGCGCAGCGCCGGCTCGACATCGGCCGGGCGCTCGATGCGCAGGCCCACGTGGCCGTAGGCCTCGGCCACCTTGACGAAGTCGGGCAGCGAATCCATGTACGACTCTGAATAGCGCGAGCCGTAGTCGATCTGCTGCCACTGGCGCACCATGCCCAGGAACCGGTTGTTCAGGCAGATGATCTTGGGCGACAGGCGGTACTGGTGGCAGGTCGACAGTTCCTGGATGTTCATCTGGATGGACCCTTCGCCGGTGATGACGGCAACGTCATGCCCGGGATTGGCCATCTGCACGCCCATCGCGTACGGCAGTCCCACACCCATGGTGCCCAGGCCGCCGGAGTTGATCCAGCGGCGCGGCTTGTCGAACTTGTAGTACTGGGCCGCCCACATCTGGTGCTGGCCCACGTCGGAGGTGACGAAGGCGTCGCCGCCGGTCACTTCCCAGAGCTTTTCCACCACGAACTGCGGCTTGATGACTTCGTCCGAGTTGGCGAACTTCAGGCATTCCTTGCCGCGCCAGGTCTCGACCTGCTCCCACCACTTGGCGATGGAGGCGGGCTTGTGCTCGGCGGCCGCGATCTCGTATTGCGCGCTGATGTCGGCCAGCACATCCTTGACGTTGCCCACGATCGGGACGTCCACGCGCACGCGCTTGGAGATCGACGACGGGTCGATGTCGATATGGATGATCTTGCGGGCGTTCTGCGCAAAGTGCTTGGGATTGCCGATCACGCGGTCATCGAAGCGGGCGCCGATGGCCAGCAGCACGTCGCAGTGCTGCATGGCCATGTTGGCCTCGTACGTGCCGTGCATGCCGGGCATGCCCACGAACTGGCCGCTGCTGGCCGGGAAGCCGCCCAGCCCCATCAGGGTGCTGGTGCAGGGCGCGCCCAGCTGCGACACGAGCTTGTTGAGCTCGGGCGCGGCGTTCGACAGGATGACCCCGCCGCCCGTGTAGATCATGGGCCGCTCGGCGGCCAGCAGCATCTGCACGGCTTTCTTGATCTGCCCCTGGTGGCCCTTGTTGACGGGCGCGTAGGAGCGCATCGAGATCTCGCCCTTGGGCGGCGTGTACTTGCAGTGCGCGACGGTGATGTCCTTGGGGATATCGACCAGCACCGGGCCGGGACGGCCCGTGCGCGCGATGTAGAACGCGCGGCGCATGGTTTCGGCCAGGTCCTTGATGTCGCGCACAAGGAAGTTGTGCTTGACGCAGGGACGCGTGATGCCGACGGTGTCGCATTCCTGGAAGGCGTCTTCGCCGATGGCCGCAGTGGGCACCTGCCCGCTGATGATCACCATCGGGATGGAGTCCATGTAGGCGGTGGCGATGCCGGTGACGGCATTGGTCACGCCCGGGCCGCTGGTGACGAGGCAGACGCCGACCTTCTGCGACGAGCGCGAATAGGCATCGGCCGCGTGCACGGCGGCTTGCTCGTGACGAACCAGGATATGCTGAAATTTGTCTTGCTTGAAGATAGCGTCGTAGATGTAAAGCACCGCGCCGCCGGGATAGCCGAAAACGTGTTCCACGCCCTCATCGGCCAGGCAGCGCACGACGATATCGGCGCCATTCATTTCCATGTTGTATTTCCTTTCAGTACCGGCCCTGCAACCCTGACTGCTGCTCGCCCGGATACGGCGGCAACTGAACCCATACCGGCTACGACAACATGATCCGGCGCTTAGCGGCTCACGGAGCCACGCCACCCGGACACCTTGCCGACCCGGCACACGCTCGACAGAACGCAGTGCAAACGCCCCTTGGGGACGCTGGAGGTCGAAATGGAAGCCTTGGCAACACACGCTTGTGGCGCGGCCAACGGCAGGTGTAACTGCTGCAGGACGGCTGGGATGTGACCCTGGCCGTTCGCATCAACGCTCCGGTTTCGGATAGGCAGACCGAAGCAAGTGGAGCAATTTACCGCGTTGCGTCAAAGGTGGCAAATCGACCTTTTCCGACCGTTGCGCGGAAGGTTCGGTAACCATCCGGCCCCAAAAAGCCGGACAGCCTCTCTATACTTGTTCCGTCGTCCAGAACCGAGCCGCCGCCCATGGATTTGCGCATTGCCAGCATTCGCCGCTTCCTCTACAGCCACTACTTCTTCGGAGGGGTGCGCCAGGGGGTCGGCATGCTGTTGCCCGTGCTGGTGCTGGGCGGCCTGTTCGGCAACTACACCACGGGCCTGGTCGCCACCTTCGGCGCGCAGTGCCTGGCCATCATCGACCAGCCGGGCGGCCCGCAGCGCCACCGCACCAACGAAATGCTGGGCGGCGCTGCGCTGGGCACCATCACGGTCATCATCACCGGCCTGGCGTCCACGCATCCCGTGCTGATCTGGCTGGTGGTCATCGCGCAGTGCTTCGTCTATTCGATGTTCACCGTGTTCGGCAAGCGCGGCGGACTGATCGGCTTTGCCGGCCTGCTGCTGATGACCCTGACCATGCATTCGCCGCTGGAGCCGCACGAGGTGCTGGCCCATGCCGCCGCCACCCTGGGCGGCGCGCTGTTCTACGTGGCGTTCAGCCTGGGATTCTCGCGGCTGTTCTGGCTGCGCGAAGAGCAGCAGGCGATGTCGGTGGCGCTCTTTGCCACCGCCGACTACGTGGCGGCGCGCGCGTCCTTCTACGATGAAACCGCAGACCTGGACGAGGCCTACCGCACCCTGATCCAGCGCCAGTCGGTCATGACCGAGAAACACCAGGCCGCGCGCGACATGGTGCTGCGCGCCCTGCCCCGCGGCAAGGGCCTGGGCGACCGCCAGCGCGTCATGATCTGGAACATGTTCGTCGACATGCTGCAGCTGCTGGATACGCTGGTGGCCACGCACACCGACTACGCGGCGCTGCGCCGCACGCTGGCCGGCAACGACTGCCTGATGTTCATGCGCGACGCGCTGGTGAAGATGTCGCTGGAACTGAACCGGATCGCGCTGGATGTGTCGCGCGGCCGCAAGGTGCAGTACCGCAGCAGCGCCAAGGCCGAGCTGCGCGCCATCGAATACGAGATCGAACAGCTCAAGCAGCAGGGCCTGGGCGAACGCGATCCCGAGATGCTGGCGCTGATCATCCAGGTGCTGCGCCGCCTGCGGAACTCGGCGCGCATCGTGGACCGGCTGGCCGACCACACTGCGGCCTCGCCCGACGCCAGGCCCACCGACGTGCTGCGCATCAACAAGTCGCTGACCCGTTTCATTTCGCGCCAGGAATTCCGCTTCGGCCTGCTGACCAGCAACCTGCGGATGGATTCGCCGCATTTCCGCTACGCGCTGCGGGTGACGGCCGCCGCGGCAATCGCCATGACCCTGGCGAGCCGCTGGCTATCGCCGGCATTCTCGGCGCACAACTACTGGATCATGCTGACCATCGTCATCATCATGAAACCGGGCTTCGCGCTGACGCGACAGCGCAACGGCTGGCGGCTGATGGGCACCCTGATCGGCTGCATCTGCGCCCTGCTGCTGTTCAACGTCACCGACAAGCCCGGCGTCCTGTTCGCCGTGCTGCTGGGCGCCTGCATCATGGGCAACAGCCTGGTGCAGCTGAACTACATGGCCAGCGCCATCTTCAACACGCTGTTCGTGGTGCTGGTCTTTCACTTCGTATCGCCGGGCACCGTGTCCATGTCGGTGATCGGCGAACGCGCCATCGACACGCTGCTGGGCTGCGCGCTGGCGCTGATCTGCAGCTATATCCTGCCCTGGTGGGAAGCCCGCTACCTGAAGCCCCTGGCCTCGGCCGCGACCCGCGCCAACCGCGAGTACCTGCTGGCGGGGCTGCGCTACGTCGAAGCCATGCAGGCGCACGGCGCCCCCGTGGGCGCAGCGGCGGCCGAGACTCCCGCCGTGACCGACGCAGACCTGGCCTGGCGCCTGGCCCGCAAGAACGTGCACATCGCGTTCAGCAATTTCGCGGAAGCCTTCTACCGGATGATGAGCGAGCCCAAGTCGCACCAGGTCGACGTCCCGGAGCTGAACAACCTGCTGATCCAGAATCACGTGCTGGCCTCGCAGATCACCGCCGCGATCCCGATCCTGGCGGCGCTGCCGGCCACGCCCGAACCGGTCCAGCGGGCCCTGAAAGGCATGGCGGACCTGCTTGACGAAAACAACACGCAGCCGCCGGCCAACCTGCCGACCCAGTTCGACACGGGGGGCGATCAGGCCGCCCTCGCCTATCCGGTCAAGCAGATGCTCAAGGCCACCCACATGATCCGCCAGGAGCTCCAGGCGCTGGCCGATCCGATGCACGCGCCCCCGGTGGCGGCGGCAGCGACGTAAGGGTCGCGGGCGGTATTCGCAGGCAAAAAAAGCCGGCCCCGAGTGTTTCGGGGCCGGCTTTTTGCCGAGCCTGAAAGCGGGTGCAACAGCGAGCCGATGCGCCGTTGCCCGCCGCCTCAATCCAGCTTGCGGCGAAATACCAGCTTGTCTTCCGACGACGCCGCGGCGTCGTACGCATAGCCTTCCAGATCGAAGCCCTGCAGGCCTTCCGGCTTGGCGACCTTGTGCTGGATGGCGTAGCGGGCCATCAGGCCGCGCGCCCGCTTGGCGTGGAAGCTGATGACCTTCCAGGCGCCGTTCTTCCAGTCCTGGAACACGCACTGCACGACCCGCGCCTTCAGCGTCTTCAGGTCGACCGACTTGAAGTATTCCTCGGACGCCAGGTTGACGATGACGGGCGACTTCTGGCCGGACTGCCGTTCGTTCAGATAATCCGCGATGGCGCTGCCCCAGTATTCGTACAGGTTCTTGCCCTTGGGGTTGGCCAGGCGCGTGCCCATTTCCAGCCGGTACGGCTGCATCAGGTCCAGCGGACGCAGCACGCCATACAGGCCGCTGAGGATCGCGACATGCTCCTGCGCCCAGTCCAGCTGCCTGGCGGACAACGTGCCGGCGTCCAGGCCTTCATAGACGTCGCCGTTGAAGGCCAGCACGGCCTGGCGCGAATTGGCCTGCGTGAAGCTGCGCTTCCAGTGCGCATAGCGCTGGACGTTCAGCTCGGACAGGGCCGGGCTCAGGCTCATGAGTTCCGAGATGTCCTCGGCGGTCTTGGTCTTCAGGACCTTGATCAGGCCGGCGGCCTGGTCCACGAACAGCGGCTGGGTGTGCGTCTCGATGTGCAGCGGCGAGTCGTAGTCCAGCTTCTTGGCGGGGGAAAGCAAAAACAGCATTCAGGAATTCCTTTGTTAGCGCGCGGTCCAGCCGCCATCGACGGAGATGGTGGTGCCGGTGATTTGCGCGGCGGCGTCCGAGGCCAGGAAGACGGCGGTGCCGCCCAGTTGCTCCGGCGTCACGAATTGCAGCGAAGGCTGCTTTTCGCTGAGCAGGTCGCGGGCGGCGGCTTCCTGGTCCACGCCATTCTTTTCCGCCAGCGCGGTGATCTGCTTTTCGACGAGCGGGGTGCGGACCCAGCCCGGGCAGATGGCGTTGGCGGTAATGCCCTGGCCGGCCGTTTCCAGCGCCGTGACTTTGGTGAAGCCCACCACGCCATGCTTGGCGGCCACATAGGCCGACTTGCTGGCCGAAGCCACGAGGCCATGCGCCGATGCGATATTGATGATGCGGCCGGAGCCCTGCTTCTTCATGTGCGGCAAGGCGGCGGCGGTGCCGTGGAACACGGCCGACAGGTTCAGCGCCAGGATGGCGTCCCATTTCTCGACCGGAAAGTCTTCGATCAGCGCGGTGTGCTGGATACCGGCGTTATTGACCAGGATGTCGATGCGGCCCAGCTGGCGGACGGTGTTTTCGACCAGTTCGCGCACGGCTGCGCCCTTGGACAGGTCCGCGCCGTCGTAGATCACCTTCACGCCATGCTTTTCGGCCAGGCCGGCACGCAGCTTTTCAATGTCGGCCGCGTCGCCAAAGCCGTTCAGCACGATATCGGCGCCCTGCTGGGCGAAGGCCGTGGCGATACCCAGGCCGATGCCGCTGGTGGAACCGGTGACAAGCGCTACTTTTCCTTTGAGCATGAGCATTCTCCTGTGAGCTGGCGCATAAATCGGAAAGCGAAAACGGGCTTCAAGTGTAGCTGCCCGGCAAGGCGGTCATCATGCCATGCCCCCACGCGCCGCGGGGTCAAGCGGCGGGCGGCTTGTCCGGCGGCGCCGCTTCGGTCTGCGGCTCGTCCGCCACGGGCAGGCCCGCCATGCCGCCGTATCTTTCCGGCACGCGCTCGAGCACCTTGATCAGCACGGGCACCACGCCCATCGACACCGCGACGATCACCGACAGCACGTCGCGCTGTTCCAGGTTCACCAGGTGGTTGTCCCAGGCTTCGTTGAAGATGGCAAAGCTGAATTCGCCGCCTTGCGCCAGCACCAGGGCAAACAGCAGGCGATGGTAGCGGGGCAGGCCCAGAAAGCGCGCGAATCCGTAAAGGATCAGGGCCTTGACGGCCAACAGCGCCGCCACCCCGCAGAAGATGAACATCCAGTGGTGCGCCACCACCTTCAGGTTGATCGACATGCCGATGGCCACGAAGAACAGGCCCAGCAGCAATCCCTTGAAGGGGTCGATCGCCTTTTCGAGTTCGTCCCGATAGCGCGATTCGGCCATCAGGACGCCCACCAGAAAACCGCCCAGGCCCGCCGACAGGCCCGCATAGTCGAACAATTGGGCGGCGCCCACCACCATCAGCAGCGCCGCCGCGGTGAAGAGTTCATTCAATTCCGCCTTGGCCGCCCAGCCCAGCAACCGCAGGCGGTAAGCCAGGGCCACGACCGCCACGGCGACCAGCGCTTCCTTGAAGGACGGCGCCGACGTCCCGTCCGATCCCAGCAGGCCGGCCGCGACCAGCATGGGAATGGCGGCCATGTCCTGGAACAGCAGCACGCCCAGCGCCGAGCGGCCGAGCGGCGTGCGGGTCAGCTGGCGCTCGTCCAGCAGGCGCAGGGCCACCGCGGTGGACGACAGCGCCAGCGACAGGCCGCACAGTACCGCCGCCTGCCACTCCATGCCCGCCAGATGCCGCAGGGCCGCCCCGAACACCACCCCGAGCAGCAGTCCGCACACCAGCATCTGCAGGGTGCCCAGGATGAAGACCTCGTTGCGCATGGCCCACAGGCGCCTGGGCGACAGCTCCAGGCCGATGATGAACAGCATCATCACGACGCCCCACTGCGAGACGCCGATCATGGTGTCCACGTTGGTCACCAGCTTCAGGCACGACGGCCCGACCAGCACGCCCGCGATCAGGTAGCCCGGAATGGCCCCCAGACCCAACCTTTGGGTGATGGGCACGCAAAGCACGGCCGCGAGCAAAAGGATGAGGATCAGGTCCATGGAGGGAGCGGTAGGCGGAATGGGGGCAATTCTGGCCAAAGATTGCCCCGGCTGGAAGCCGGATGAAACCCGTGTGGTCCTTTTACCCGTTCTTTTTTCCTACCGCTTTACACAAACAAAAAAAATCCTGTAGAATTGCGGGCTTCGCTGCTCCGACAACGATGATCCTTCCGACCAGGGATCTGTGTGAAAGACCCGTTCTAAAAAACGGCGACTTCAACGTTACGGAATCCAGCCACGGAGAGGTGGCAGAGTGGTCGAATGTACCTGACTCGAAATCAGGCGTACGGTATCCCCGTACCGTGGGTTCGAATCCCACCCTCTCCGCCAGTATTCAAGAACGAAGCCCCTGAGAAATCAGGGGCTTTTTTCTTTTTGGCTTTCCCCGCAGCGCGGGGAAAGCCATGGAAGAAAAGGCTCGGACAAAAAAGGACGCAGGCAAAGCCGTCCGGGGCGCTGGATGGACGGCTGCCCGCCGCCTCCGCCCTATCCCGGCCCACGCAGCGCCTGCATCGGATCAATAGGCGGCGAGCCTCAACGCCGCGGACGATCCGACCGCCTCGACGGTTGCCACCGCAATGCCCCCCTGCCCCCCTCCCGGCAGCCGGAAGGCGCTGACCGCGCGCGTCAGGTCGGCCGCCTGGTCCTGCATGGACCCGGCCGCGGCCGCGGCTTCTTCCACCAGCGCCGCGTTCTGCTGCGTCACCTCGTCCATCTGCGACACGGCGCGGTTGACCTGTTCGATGCCGTCGGCCTGCTCGGCCGAGGCCGCGGCGATCTCGCCCATGATGTCGGTCACGCGCTGCACGGAACTCACGATCTCCTGCATCGTCGCCCCGGCGCGCTCGGCGCTGCCCGAGCCCTGGCTGATCTTCTGCACGGTGTCCTCGATCAGGACCTTGATTTCCTTGGCGGCCTGGGCGCTGCGCTGCGCCAGCGTGCGCACCTCGGCCGCGACCACGGCGAAGCCCTTGCCCTGCTCGCCTGCCCGCGCCGCCTCCACGGCGGCGTTCAGCGCCAAGATGTTGGTCTGGAAGGCGATGCCGTCGATGACGGAAACGATGTCGGAGATCTTCACGGAGCTGGCGGAGATCGCGTTCATGGTGCTCACGACTTCGGACACGGTGGCGCCGCCGCGCGACGCGGTATCCGAGGCTGCAGCCGCAAGCTGGTTGGCCTGCTTGGCGCTGTCGGCATTCTGCTTCACGGTGGACGACAACTGCTCCATGGACGCGGCGGTTTCCTCCAGGGAGGCGGCCTGCTGTTCGGTGCGGGACGACAGGTCCGTGTTGCCGGCCGCGATCTCGCCGGAGGCGGACGCAATGCTGTCCACCCCGGTCCGGATCCGGGAGACGGTGCCCGCCAGATTGGCGTTCATGGTTTCCAGCGCGCGCAGCAACTGCCCGATCTCGTCGCGGGACGTCACGGTGATCGTGCTGGTCAGGTCGTTGGCGGCCACGGTGCGCGCGACGCGCACGGCGTCGGACAGCGGACGGGTGATGCTGCGCGTCAGCAGCACGGCCAGCAGCAGGCCGCTGACGACCGCGACGGAGCCGATCACGATCATCCAGAAGTTGGCGGCGCCATAGGCGCTTTCAATTTCCGTGGCCCGCGCGTCGATGTCGGCGCGCTGCAGCTCGGACAGCCGCGTGATGTTGTCGATGAACTGGCGCGTCGCGGGCAGGAATTCCTGCGAGAAAATCTTGTTGGCGGCCTCCACGTTGCCTTCCTGCTTGGCCTTGAAGATGCCGTCGCGGGTGCGCAGGTAGTCGCCGCGGGCCTTCCCGATGCCCTGCCACAGCGTCTTTTCCTCGTCGCTTTCGATCAGCGGCTCGATCTTCTGCTGCAGCGCCGACGAGTTGCGGGTCGACGTCGCGGCTTCCTCGGTGAAGAAGCTCGCCAGGCTCGCATCGGCGCTCTTGGCGATCGCCGTGGTCCGGGTGACCCCGGTCTGGATGTTGCGCGCCCAGTCGTTGATCAGGCGCTCCTTGGTCAGCGACCGCTGGGTGAGCGTGTCGACCGATTCGTTGATGTTGGCCAGGCTGACCAGGCCCACGATGCACATGACCATGATCATGGCCAGCAAGATGGCGAAACCACCCGCAAGGCGGGTTCCAAGCTTCAAGTTTTTCATACTGCCTCCGGCTACTTCCAGGGCAAGTGTGAATGCGTGCTCAGGCGGATGCCTCGGCGGCGGACGAGCGCCGCCGCCAATGCAAGCCAGATGCCCGCAAGCCCCTGGATATCCGCCCCCAATAATGGTGTCCGTTGTGTCAAATAAGCGCCGTCGGGGAAGTCGTATCCGAGGGTTCCCGGGACGGTCGAACGGATGCTAGCAGCCCCGATTTGGCGGGCATCGGGCGAAATGGAGAACTTATTGACGCAAGCTCTACGGTTTGGACGAATCGGCCGACAGCGTTGTAAAAAAGCCCCATCCGGGGAGAAAAAAGGCGGCCGGATCGGCCGCCTTGCGGGCTATTGCGGCGACGTCGGCCGCGCCAGCTGAAAGGTGTCGGTGCTGCGCGCGTACCAGCCCCCGCCGTGCATGCGGGCGATCAGGCCCAGCGCCGGCGTGTCCACATGCCCGCGCGCCGCGTCGCGCACGCAGGCATCGTCCACATGCGCCCCCAGCACGCGGCCGATGACCACGATCTGGCGCGGTCCGGTGACGACTGTTGCCTGGCTGACACACTCCAGCGAAACCGGGCTGCCCTGGATCCGGGGCGGACGCACGTGCGTGGCGGGCAGCGCGGTCAGGCCGGCCGCCGCCATCTCGTCCACGTCGGCCGGATAGTCCGCGCAGGTCTGGTTCATCTCGCGGACCAGCGATTCGGGCACCAGGTTCACGACGAACTCGCCGTTCTCGATGATGTTGGCGCCCGTGTCCTTCAGTTCTCCGCTGGCATGGCGCATCAGGCCGATGGCGACCGTGGGGGGCTGGTGCCCCATGACGTTGAAGAAGCTGAAGGGCGCGGCGTTCACGACGCCTTTGTCCGACACGGTGGTGACCCATGCGATCGGACGCGGCGTGACGGTCGAGGTCAGGATGTTGTAGACCGTCTGCGCCGGCAAGGCGCTGAAATCAAAATGCATCGATCAGGCCTCCTGCTGCGAGCCGGCGGCGCCGATGGCCGAGACCGCGCGCTTTTCGCGGGTGTCGACCTGGAGCTGGAAGACGTCGGGCCGGGCGTAGTGGCCCGATACGTCGAAATCGTACTTGCCGCGCAGGATCTGATTGGGATTGATGTCGGCGTACAGGATCGTTTCGTCGGAAAAATCCGGCCCGGCCAGCACTTCGCCCAGCGGATCGATGATGGCGCTGCCGCCGCGCATCAGCACCGTGTCCGGCGCATCGCCCAGCGCGCACTCGAAATCGTCGGGATAGGCGCTGCGGCGCAGGTGCTGGCAAGCCGTCAGCACGTAGCAGCGGCCTTCCAGCGCGATGTGGCGCATGCTGGGAATCCAGGTGTCTCGGTCGTCGGCGGTGGGCGCGCAATACAGCGCCACGCCCTGGCTGTACATGTACATGCGCAGCATGGGCATGTAGTTTTCCCAGCAGATCACCGCGCCGATCTTGCCGTACGGCGTGTCGAAGACGGGCAGGGTCGAGCCGTCGCCAAAGCCCCAGATCAGCCGCTCGCCGGCGGTCGGCATCAGCTTGCGGTGCTTGCCGGCAAGGCCTTCCTGGCCATTGAAATACAGCACGGTGCAATACAGCGTGCCGCCGTCGGCCTCGATGCAGCCCATCACGACGAAGCTGCCGGTGTCGGCCGCGGCCTGGGCCACCAGCGCGACTTCCTCTCCATCCAGGCGGATCGCCTGCTGGTGGTAGCTGGCGAAGGCGTCGCGGCCTTCGGGCTTGCGCATGCCGATGGGTGCGCCGAAGGAGTTGCCCTTGGGATAGCCGCCCAGGAAGGCCTCGGGAAAGACCTGCACGCGGGCGCCCTGCTCGGCCGCCTGGCGAATCAGCGAAGCCGCCTTCTGAGCGCAGGCCACGCTGTCGGTGGGAATGGACGCCGCCTGGATGACGGCGGCCTTGAAGCTCTGTTGCACGGACATGTCTCGTCTCTCTTGTTAGTGGGCCGGATCTTCGTCGATGGCCTGGGCGCGCGTGTTGGGCAGCAGCAGGCTGCCTATGATGCCCACGACCACCATGACCGCCACCGGATACATCAGGCCGCCGAAGATATTGCCGCTGGCCTGCGCCAGGTAGGTGGCGGTAAACGGCACGATACCCCCAAAGATGCCCGCCCCGATGTGATACGGGAACGACAGCGCCGTATAGCGGATGCGCGCCGGGAACAATTCAACCAGATAGGACGCGACCGGGCCATAGACCATGGCGACGACGGCGGTCATGAGCACCAGGATCAGGATGATGGTGGCGCGGTCGATGCGCGCGGGATCCGCCTTGTCGGGATAGCCGGCCGCGGTCAACGCCTTGGCATAGGCGGCGCGGTCGAAGCCGTTGACGGTGGCCCCGCCCACGCTCATCGCGATCTCCTGGCCCGGAATCGGCGCCGCGTACTCGAAGTTGATGCCCTTGCCGACCAGGAATTTCTTGGCCTGCACGCAGACCTTCCTGTGGTCGGCATGGCTGCCGATCATCGCCGCCTGCAAGCCGAAATCGCACGCGCCGCCGCTGGTGTCGGCATGCACCCGGACCGGCGTGGTCTGCATGGCCTGCGCCAGGGCCGGGTTGCCGGCATTGAGCAGGACGTCGAACATGGCGTGGTAGCCCATCGCGCCGACGAACAGGCCAGCCATCATGATCCACTTGCGGCCGATCTTGTCCGACAGCCACCCAAACAGCACGAAGGTCGGCGCGCCGATGATGAAGCCGATGAGGATCAGCGTGTAGACGGTGGTCTGGTCAAGCTGCACGGCCTGCTGCATGAAGATCATGACGTAGAACTGGCCCGTGAAGTAGGTGGCGCCCTGGCCGGCGGTCACGCCGATCAGCGCCAGCAGCACCAGCCGCAGGCTGGGCCACTGGCCGAACGTTTCCTTGACCGGATTCTTCGACAGCCGGTTCTGCTTCTTCATGCGCGTGAAGACCGGCGATTCATGCAGCTTGGCCCGCACATAGATGGAAATGGCCAGCATGACGATCGACAGGATGAACGGCAGGCGCCAGCCCCACTGGCGGAAGTCTTCGGCGCTCATCGAGGCCTGGACGCACAGGATCACGACCAGCGACAGGATCAGGCCGGCCGACGACGTGATCTGGATCCAGCCCGTCAGCAGGCCGCGACGCCTGGGTTCGCAGTGTTCGGCGACGTAGATCACCGCTCCGCCATATTCCCCGCCCACGGCCAGGCCCTGCACGACCCGCAGCGTCAGCAGCAGGATCCACGAGAGATGGCCCGCCGATTCATAGGTGGGCAGGCAGCCGATCAGCACGGTCGCGCCGCCCATCATCACCACGGTGATCAGGAAGGTGTACTTGCGGCCCAGCTTGTCGCCCAGGTAGCCGAACATCACGGCCCCGAGCGGCCGGATGATGAAACCCACGGCCAGCGCCCCCAGCGCGGCCAGCAGCGCCACGGTGGGGTTGTCCTGCGGAAACAGCACCTGGCTCATGAAGACGGCCAGCGTCCCGTAGATGAAAAAGTCGTACCACTCGAACAGCGTGCCCAAGGTCGAGGCCACGACGACCTGGCGTTCTTCCTTCCGGCTGAGCGTAGGCCCGTCGTCGATCCTGGGCATTGCGACGTTTGCTTCCATGCTTGCTTTCCCCTGTCGTTTTAGATTGATACTGCTGTATGCATTAACTATTATCAAACTTATGGCAGCCAGGGAAAAAGCTAGGGGAAACCCGGCGGCCGGCGATCCAGCGGCCCGGCGGCGCGTTCCTGGCGTCCGGAAGGCCGCTGCTACACTGCCGCCACCGACACAGTGGAGGCAGTAATGGCAAGGCCCGCCGGCAAGGTTGAGAAGAACTCGGAACAGGCGCCGGCCGCGGCGCGCAGGGGCATCCAGTCGATCGAAGTGGGATTCCGGATCCTGGACGTGATCCGCAAGACCGGCCGCCCGATGCCCTTGAAGGAAATCGCCGACGCCTGTGAACTGACCGTCCCCAACGTCCACTACTACCTGGTCAGTTTCCAGAAGGTGGGCGTGGTGCAGCAGCACGCCGACACGGGCCATTACGGCCTGGGTCCCTATGCCTTGCGGCTGGGCCTGGCGGCGCTGGAGCAGTTCGACGTGTTCACCACCGCACGCCCCATCATGGCCGAGGTGGCCGCCGCCACCGGGCACACCGTATTCCTGGGGGTTTGGGGCAACAAGGGCCCGACCATCGTCTACCGCGTGGAAGGCAGCCGCAGTCGGCCGCTGCTGGAATTGCGCGTGGGTACCGTGATGCCCTTGCTGTCCTCGGCGCTGGGCCGCAACTTCCTGGCGCACCTGCCGGACGCGCTCACCCGCGAATTGCTGGAACAGGAAATGGCGTCGGCGGTGCCCGAAAGCCACGGAGGCACGGCCGGCAATTCGTACACACAGGAGGATGTGCAGGCGATCCGCGACGAAGTGCGCAAGCACCACATCAGCCGCTGCCGCCATGCCCTGCTGCCGCACTACACGTCGCTGTCGGCGCCCATCTTCGACATGCTCGGAGAAATGAAGGCCGCCATCACCCTGATGGGGCCAGTGGGCGCCGTGGACGACGACCTGGAGTCCGACACCGCCCGGCTGCTCAGCGAAAAAGCCCGCTCGATCTCGGCGACGGCGGGCTGGGTGGATCCTGAAGCGGGCTAGCGTGCTGTCCGGCGCCCCGATACCGCGCCGGCCTCAGCCTTCGGCGACGATCTTCGCGTCCTGGATGGTCTTGGCGTACTTCTGCTGTTCGCTCTTCATAAAGTCGGCAAAGCGCTGCACCCCGCCGCCGCCGTCCTCCGCACCCACCTGCGCCAGCTTCTCCTGCACGTCCGCCATCGCCAGCACCTGATCGATGTCGCGGTTCATGCGCTGGACCATGGCGTCCGGCATCCCGCCCGGGCCCACCATGCCAAACCAGATGCTGGCCTCGAAGCCCGGATAGCCCTGCTCGGCGACGGTCGGCACGTCCGGCTGGCTCCTGGACCGCTTCTGCAGCGTCTGCGCCAGGGCAATGACCTTGCCGGACTGCAGCAGCGGCGTGGCGGTCGTCATGCCTTCAAAGCAGTACTGCACGTGGCCGCCCATCAGGTCGTTCATCAGGGGCGCGGACCCCTTGTATGGCACATGCAGCACGTCGATCCCGGCGCGCGCCTTGAAGATTTCCAGCGCCAGGTGCTGGGCCGATCCGCTGCCGGCGGAACCGAACACGATCTTGCCCGGCTGCGCACGGCACAGCTGGACCAGGTCGGGCAGGGTCTTGGCCGGCTGGTTGGCGCCGCCGATCAGGATGGTGGGCGTCTTGCCCACCAGGGCGATGGGCGTGAAGTCCCGGTCCACCGAATACGCCAGCTTGGGCTGCAGGCCCGGGGCAATGCCGTGGCTGTTCACGTGCGCCATCAACAGGGTGTTGCCGTCATTGGGCTGGCGCGCGACCTGCTCGGCGGCGATGATGCCCGCCGCGCCCGCGCGGTTTTCGACGATGACCGGGATATTCCACAGCACGCCCAGCTTCTGCCCCAGCAGCCGCGCCAGCACGTCCGTGCCGCCGCCGGCGGGAAAGCCCACCACGATCTTCACGGGTCCGGACGGCATGTCCTGCGCCCGCGCCGCCGCCGGCAGGACCAGCGCCGCCCCCAGCGCCGCGGCGCCGGTCATGAATTGCCTACGTTGCATTGTTGTCTCCTCGCGCGCCGGTCCAAAGGCCGGCAACTGTTTATGTGGACACCGCCTGCCTCTGGCGCATCCGGCCGTCTGTCGCGGCCTGGATGCGAAGCCCCTGCACTACGTCTGCGTGAAAGCGCGCTGCCCGCCGCCGAAATCAGCGGGCAACGCGGGTCCACTTGCCGAAACGCTCGACCATGCGCTCGTCAAAGCCGAATCCCAGCCCGGGCTCCTGGTGCAGGACCACGCGCCCTTGCTTGTGGGTCAATTGACGGTCGACCAGCTTGCGGAAATTCAGGACCTGGTCGTCCCAGAAGAATTCCACGTAGCGCGCGTTCGGCGTCGCGGCCACCAGCGGCGCGTGCACGTCGTGGAACCAGTGCGGGCAGACCACCACGCCGTAGCTGGCGGCGGTGGCGGCGATGCGCTTCCATTCCGTGATGCCGCCGCAAACCGCCGCGTCCGTCTGCAGGATGCCGGCCGCGCCCTTGTCCAGCAGCTCTTTGTGATACCAGCGGCCGTAGCCGATTTCCGCCGTGGCGATCGGCAGGTGCGTCAGGCGCGCCAGCTTGGCGTGGCTGTCGATGTCGTCCGGACCGAAGGGTTCTTCGATGAAATACGGCTCGTATTGCTCGAAGCGGCGGATGTACTGCATGGCCTGGGTGACGTCCTGCCAGGCGTTGTTGCAGTCCATCATCAGCTCCACGTCGGGGCCGACAGCCTCGCGCGCGGCCTTCAGGCGGGCCTCTTCCTCGCGCGGCGACAGGCGGCCGGTCTTCATCTTGACGGCGCGGAATCCCTTGTCCACATAGCTGGCCATTTCCTCGCCCAGGTGCTGCGGGGTCTTGCCATCCAGGTAATAGCCGCCGCTGGCGTAAGCCGGCACGGTTTCGAGTTCCATGGCGCCGAGGAACTTGTGCAGCGGCAGGTTCGCCGTCTTGGCGTTCAGATCCCACAGCGCGATGTCCAGTGCGCTCAGCGCCCGCATCACCGTGCCCTGCCGCCCCTGCAGCAGCGCTTCCTGGTACATGGCCTGCCACAGTCCTTCGACGGCGTGCGAATCCTTGCCCAGCAGCACGGGGCCCAGCAGGCTCTGCACCGCCGCTTCGAAGATGGCGCCGCCAGCGCTGCCGACGTAGCAAAAGCCGATGCCTTCCACGCCATCCGTGGACCGGACCTTGACCAGACCGTAATGGCGGACCGACACCGTGCGGTTGGAAAACGAGGTGACTTTGTCCAGAGGCACCGCCGCGGCGCATACGTCTATGGATTCAATGATGGGCACGGTGGCTCCTTGATGGCTGGATGGTTTCGACGGGCCCGACCGGCGCGCGTTGCGCCGTATCGATGCCGTGAACGTATTCTTCCCGCCGCCAAAGAAAACAACAATTATCTTCATGCATCTTTAGAATATGGAAAAAACAACTTCCAAAGAGACAAGCCGCCGTGGACTCGCGCTTTCTGCAAACCTACGTGCACGTCGTGGAGCTGGGCTCCATCGCCCAGGCCGCCCGCCACCAGGGACTCACGCCCGCCACGGTGCAGCAAAGGCTGCGGGCGCTCGAGGCGGACGTAGGCAGCGCGCTGATCGCCCGTTCCGGCCGCACGGTCAAGCCCACGCCGGCAGGCGTGCGCATTCTTGAACGCGCGCGCGTCATCCTGCGCGACGTCCGCGACCTGCGTTCCGCCGCGTCAGACACGGAACTGCCCGCCGGGCCCCTGCGGCTGGGCGCCACGCCCACCGCGCTGACCGGCATCATGCCGCCGGTGCTGCGAACCTGGGTGGCGAGCCATCCGCGGATCGAGATCTATATCGAACCCGCGCCCACCACCCTGCTCTACGGCAAGGTGCTGTCCGGCGAACTGGACGGCGCGCTGCTGGTGCATCCGCTCTTTCCGATTCCCAAGACCTGCGCCTGGCGCGACCTGCGGCGCGAACCGCTGGTGCTCGTCACGCCGTCCGGCATGAAGGTCGACGACCCGCTGGCCGTCATCGCGCGGGAGCCCTACATCTGCTATGACCGCAGCGTGGTGGGCGGAAAGATGGCCGACGACTACCTGCGGGCGCGCAATCTGCGGCCGCGCGTCAGGTTTGAACTGGACGGCATCGACTCCATCGCGAAGCTGGTGTCGGAAGGGCTGGGGGTGGCGCTGCTGCCCGACTGGGCGACCACGGGCACGCCGTCGGCGCGCGTCACGCGCTGGCCGCTGCCCGCGCCCTGCCCGGTGCGCACGGTGGGCGCGATCTGGCTGCGATCCGGCGTGCGCTCGGCGCTGATGCGGGCGTTCGTGGAACTGACCGAATCGCAGCTCGGCCTGGGCGGAAAAGCCGGCGAACGCGCCGGCTAGGCGATGGCGTCTTCGCCGTTGCGCGCCACGACCACCCCGCCGGAAATCACCAGTCGGCGCGGCGCCGGCTGCGCCACGGCCTGCGCCACACAGCTCGCGTCGGCCAGCACCAGATCGGCGCGCGCGCCAGGGATCAGTCCATAGTCCGCAAAGCCGCACGCGCGGGCCGCCGCGGTTGTCACGCACTCCAGCGCCCACGCGATCTCGTCGTCGCGGCGCAGGTCGTTGCGCAGCCCGATCAGCATGGCGCGCGCCAGCATGTCGGGGCTGCCGTAAGGCGTCCAGGTGTCGCGGACGCCGTCGTTGCCGCCGAAGAGGGTCACGCCCGCTTCGCGGCAGGTGCGCAAGGACGGGACGGGCCGCGATGCCGGCGCCGTGGTCAGCAAGGCCACGTCGAGTTCGGCCAGGCGGCCGAGCAGGCCGTCCAGCCGCCTGGGTTCCAGGGCGCCCAGGCAGAAGGCATGGCTGATGACCACCTTGCCATGCATGCCCAGCGCCTGGACGCGGTCCAGGATCAGTTCAAGCGTGAAGGCGCCCAGTTCGCCGGGCTCGTGCAGATGGATATCCACCGGCTTGCCATGCTTGTCGGCCAGGCCGAACAACACGTCCAGCGACTTCGCGGGATCGCGGTCGATGGCGGACGGGTCCAGCCCGCCCAGCACGTCGGCGCCCTGCGCCAGCGCCCGGTCCAACAGGTCGGCCGTGCCGGCGCGCGCCAGCAGGCCGGACTGGGGGAAGGCCACGGTCTGGATTTCCACACGGCCGGCCAACGCCTGCCGTGTGGCGTGCACCCCGTCCAGGTGGCGCAGGCCGGCGTCGGTGTCGACATCGACGTGCGTCCGGATGCGGGTGGCGCCCGCCCGCAGGAACGCCAGGGCCAGGGCGCGGGAATGGCTTGCCGCGTCGTGGCCAGTGCGGGACCGCCAGGCGCGTTCATTGTCGATGCGGTCGGTCAGCGCCGGCCCGACTTCGTTCACGTACCAGGGCGAGCCCCAGGTCGTCTTGTCCAGATGGGTATGGCCTTCGATCAGGCCAGGCAGCAGCAAGGCTCCACCGCCTTCTTCCACCGCAACGGAGGAGTCGGCGGCGAGTCCGGGCCCGATCTGCTGGATGCGACCGCCGCGAACCAGCACATCCACGCCATCGCCCTGCGGCGCGCGGACATTCTTCAGGAGCAGGTCCGCCATGTCAGAGCAGAGGCGGTTCGATCCAGAAGAAGCGTTCGCCCTGACGGACCATGTCGGCCACGCCTTCGGCGCCAATGCGATAGTCCGTGCCCATCAGCGTGGCGCCGCCGTCCTCATGGATATGGATGACGGCCAGCGGGTCATTGGCCATGGTGTACCAGTAGTAACCGGGCTTGAGATCGTGCAGGTCAGTAGTCATGAGTCGAGTATACAAATAACCCCGCCGCGTTTTCAAAAAGACAACACATATTCAGGCCGCGCCTGACAGCTAGGTCGTGACACGTCATACTTCCCCTGCAAGACTTGAATAAGGCTCAAACAGACGACACGTGCCGACCCGGCCGCAACAGCGATAGCGCGCATGCACAGATCGCGAGGGAAACAGCGAGCACATGAAACGGCAGTCACTTCAATTCAGCGAACCGCACAAGCAGGCCATTCTGGATGGCGCCAAGGTGCAGAGCCGGCGCATTCTAAAGCCGCAGCCGTCGAAATTCACGACGGCCTGGTATGCGGACGCCGCGGATTCGGGCAGGTGGGTGGCCATGGGTCCCTCGCCTGATAATCCGTCTGAATTGCGCAAGACCTCAAGCTGGGTCAGATGCCCGTACGGAAAGTCCGGAGAAACCATTCTTCTTGCCGATGAGGCAGGGGTCCCATTCGCCAGCGCGGTCGTGGTGGGCGTGCGCATCCAACGTCTGCAGAACCTCACCGAATCCGACGCGCGCGCGGAAGGCACCCACGCCCTGTATCAAAGTTCTGCGTTGTTGCCTGGTGTTCCCCTCCAGACCGCGTTTGCGTTGATGTGGTGCGAACGCTATGGCGCGTCCGCATGGGCCGCCAATCCCTGGGTGTGGGTGGTGGAATATCGCCAGTCGACACCCTACGACGAGTTGGCCTGAGCGCTGGCGTGGCGTACGCACGCAACACAGTTACCCGCAGCCGTCGGCCGATAGTGACTACGTGTAACGAAGGCGTCCCGCTTCAGCCGATTCCAGGGTATTTCAATCGACTTCAACTGCGGGTTTACCGGAGAGCACGTCCGCTGCGGCAGCGCAGCACGCCTGGGGATTTCATCAAGGGGACGGTTGCGGATTGTCGCTATTGAGCCCGTGCCGCTTACGTATAACTGGCGCAAAGCACCGAAAATAGCGTCAACGGATATTCAACTTTGCTGCGTCATGCGGCAGGCAGGTGCAACATGAAAAAATGGCTTATCGCAGGTGTCGGTGCCGCGGGTCTGCTGATCTCCAGCGTCGCCCTGGCTCGCGTTGACGTCGGGATTTCCATCGGCGTCCCCGGGATCGTGTATCCCGCTCCGGTTTATGTCGCGCCGCAGCCGGTCTACGTGCCGCCGCCGCCTCCGGTCTATTACCGTCCGGCTCCGGTTTATGTCGCGCCCCCGGTGGTTTATCCGGCGCCAGTCTATTACCGTGGCGGCCGATATTATGATCGCGGCCATTATCACGGTCGCGGCCATGGCCACGGCTACTACCGCGGACGCGGGCACGACCGCGACTGAACCCGCAAGCGGCGCGCAAAACAAAGGCCACTCTGTCGAGTGGCCTTTTTTCCGCCAGGGCAATGTCCGGTGCCCTGCGGCATGCCGTTCAGACAGCGGGAGCCTGGACGGGTTTTCCAGCCAGGACGGCCGGTTGCTGCGGCGCCTGCTTGGCCTTGTTATCGGCCCAGCGCGGCGATTCCTGAACAAGATCGATCCATCGGCGAGGCGCACTCGACGCTCGCCACCAGCCATTATGCGGACGCATGAGCAAACTCCGGTTCACCGTTGAAACGCACACCATTGATACCTTGGAACAACTGTTGGCTTTCCTGTTCTGCTTCGTGCAAGTTTGCGAACGGCGCCTGTCCCGGCACGGTCCAGCATTTTTCCGGTGCGGTTCCGCCTACGCGGCGGGTCCATATCTGCACGCGGTAGCCATGCTCGTCTTCCCGAGCCACAGAGCATCTCACACGAAAATCTCCAATCATTCTTGAAGTCATGGACAACTCCTTGTTATATAAGTGAATGAAGCGTGTAGAACGCGGGTGTATTGTGCCGTAACTATCCGGCCCTTTTATCGGAATACACAATTGCTCACATCAAATCAAGCACTCATGCGAGCACGATAGCGTTCTAAAACGACAGGAATATGTCGCAATCATAAAAAAAAACGGAGCCCGAAGGCTCCGCCTTTTCATCAGCCATTTGGCCGATGGACAGGGTCATCAAGTCAGGGCTTGAGCACCGTCAGGCCACCCATGTAAGGCTGCAGCGCCTCGGGGATCAGGATGCTGCCATCTTCCTGCTGGTGGTTTTCCAGCACGGCGACCAGCGCGCGGCCCACGGCCAGTCCCGAACCGTTCAACGTGTGCACGAATTCCGGCTTGCCCTGGGCGTTGCGGAAGCGCGCCTGCATGCGGCGCGCCTGGAAGGTTTCGCAGTTGGACACCGACGAAATCTCGCGCCAGGTGTTCTGGGCCGGCAGCCACACTTCCAGGTCATAGGTCTTGGCCGACCCGAAGCCCATGTCGCCCGTGCACAGCAGGACCACGCGATACGGCAGGTTCAGCAGCTGCAGCACGCGCTCGGCGTGGCCGACCATTTCCTCGAGGGCTTCGTACGACTGGTCCGGCTGCGTGATCTGCACCATTTCGACCTTGTCGAACTGGTGCTGGCGGATCATGCCGCGCGTGTCGCGGCCGCCGCTGCCGGCTTCGGAGCGGAAGCAGGGAGTATGGGCGGTGAGCTTGAGCGGCAGGTCGGCGGCGGCCTGGATCGCGCCGCTGGCCACGCTGGTCAGCGTGATTTCGGACGTGGAGATCAGGTACTGGTCTTCGCGCACGTAAGGCTTGCCCTGGTCGTCGACCTTGGGGTCGTCGTCGCCGCCGCCCTTGGAGACCGCGAACATGTCGTCCTTGAACTTGGGCAGCTGGCCCGTGCCGAACAGCGTCGACGCGTTGACGATGTACGGCGTGTAGCACTCGGTGTAGCCGTGCGTGCCCGTCTGCAGGTCGAGCATGAACTGCGCCAGCGCGCGGTGCAGGCGCGCAATGGGGCCGCGCATGAACGAAAAGCGCGCGCCCGACAGCTTGGCGGCCATGTCGAAGTCCAGGCCCAGCGGTTCGCCAAGGGCGACGTGGTCGCGCGCTTCGAATGCCAGGGCCGGCGGGTTGCCATCGGCACCCGCGGCGCCAGGCAGCCAGCGGCGGACCTCGACGTTGTCGTCGGCGGATTCGCCCAGGGGCACGCTGGCGTGCGGCAGGTTCGGCACCGACATGAGCAGGTCGTTGAGCGGCTGCTGCAGCGCGGCCAGCTCTTCTTCCAGCTGCTTCAGGCGTTCCGGCACGGCCTGGGATTCCGCCATGACGGCGCTGGCGTCCTCGCCCTTGGCCTTGAGCTGGCCGATCTGCTTGGCCAGCGCGTTGCGGCGGGCTTGCAGGGACTCGGTTTCGGTCTGGACGGCCTTGCGGCGAGACTCCAGGTCGTTGAACCGTTCCGTGTCGAAGGTCACGCCACGGCTCTTGAGGCGGTCTACGACGGTTTGCAGGTCTTTGCGCAGCAGTATCGGGTCTAGCATGGTGTAGTCGGTGAGGTTGCGAGAAGCAACGGGCGCGGCCCGTTACCGGTTTTTGGCACGTTCCTGCGCGTCCAGCTCACGCAGGAAAGCCAGCTTTTGCTGGATTTTAGCCTCCAGCCCGCGATCGGTCGGGCGGTAGAAGGTAGGCTTGAGTCCATCGGGGAAATATTGCTCGGCGGCGGCGTACCCGTGGGGCTCGTCGTGCGCGTAGCGGTAGGCCTTGCCGTGGCCCAGCTGTTTCATCAATTTCGTGGGCGCATTGCGCAAGTGTATGGGCACCGGCGCGCTGCCGTGTTCCGCGGCAAACTTGCGCGCCTGGTTGTACGCGTTGTAGACGGCGTTGGACTTGGCCGCGCAGGCCATGTAGACCACCGCCTGCGCCAGCGCCAGTTCGCCTTCGGGGGAGCCCAGGCGCTCGTAGATGTCGGCGCCATTGACCGCCAGGTCCGTGGCGCGGGGGTCGGCCAGGCCGATGTCCTCCACCGCCATCCGCACCAGGCGGCGCGCCAGGTATTTGGGATCGGCGCCGCCATCGATCATGCGGCAGAACCAGTACAGCGCGGCATCCGGATTGGAGCCGCGCACCGATTTGTGCAGGGCGCTGATCTGGTCGTAGAAGGCGTCGCCGCCTTTGTCGAAGCGCCGCAGGTTCTGCGACAGCGAGATCTCGAGCCAGGCGGCGTCCACCGTGTCGCGCCCCGCCGCCTGCGCGGATTCGGCCACGACTTCCACCGCGCTGATCAGCCGGCGCGCATCGCCATCGGCCCAGGCCGCCAGTTGCTCGCGCGCGTCGGGTTCGATCCGGATGGCCTCGCCCTCTTCCAGGCCTTCATTGAGCGCCTGCACCGCGCGGTCGACCAGTTGCTGCAGTTCTTCGGCCGTGAGCGACTGCAGCACATAGACGCGCGCCCGCGACAGCAGCGCGGAATTGACCTCGAACGAAGGGTTCTCGGTGGTGGCGCCGATGAAGGTGAAGAGTCCGCTTTCCACGTACGGCAGAAAGGCGTCCTGCTGGGCCTTGTTGAACCGGTGGACTTCGTCGACGAAAAGGATGGTGCGCCGCCCCTGGCCCTGCGCGATCTGCGCCACGGTGACGGCGTCGCGGATGTCCTTGACGCCGCCCAGCACGGCCGAGATGGCGATGAACTGGGCGTCGAAGCCGTCGGCCATCAGCCGCGCCAGCGTGGTCTTGCCCACGCCCGGCGGCCCCCAGAAAATCATGGAGTGCGGACGGCCCGATTCGAAGGCGACGCGCAGCGGCTTGTCCGGCCCCAGCAGGTGCGACTGCCCGACGACGTCGGCAAGGGTGCGCGGGCGCAGGCGTTCGGCCAGGGGAACGTAGGGCCGATGGGCGGGATCGGCCGCGAAGAGATCGTTGCTCATTGGCAGCAGATGGAGGAAGACAGCAAGGAATTCAAGTCAGCATTACACCATGCCCGCCGCCTGCAATTGCCGCCCCGCCCATGGCGGGGCCAGGGGCGGCGGTTCCCGCATGGCCTATGCCAGTTCGGGCGGCGAGAACCGGCGGTTCGCCAGCACCGGCAGCACCTTGCGGGCGTGCGCCAGGCGTTCGGGATCGATGTCGGCAAACACCAGCGCGGGCGCCTCGCCGGCGCGCGCCGTGACGACGCCCAGGGGATCCACCACCATGCTGCAGCCGATGTTGCGCTCGCCGCATTCGCCGGTGGCGGCGACGTAGCAGGTGTTCTCGAGCGCGCGGGCCGTGACCAGGACTTCCCAGTGCATTTCCTTGAGCGGGCCGCGCACCCAGGCGGCCGGCAGCACCAGCAGGTCGGCGCCGTCCAGCGCCAGCCGGCGGGCCAGTTCGGGGAAGCGCACGTCGTAGCAGGTCATGAGCCCCACGCGCAGCCCGCCGATATCGAGCAGCGGCGGGATGTCGGCGCCGGGCGTGACGTTGGTGGACTCCTTCATGGTGAAGGCGTCGTACAGATGCAGCTTGCGGTACTGCGACACGATCTGTCCGTCGCGCAGCGTGACCAGCGTGTTCCACACCCGGCCTTCGCCCGTGGGGACGTGGACGCACATCATGGTGGCCATGTCCGAGCCGCGGCTGGCTTCCAGCAGGCGGGTGATGAAGGGGCCGTCCAGCGGCTGCGCGGCCTTGAGCACGATCTGCGGGTCCGTGATGTCGCGCGCGAGGATGCCTTCGGGCAGCACCAGCAGGCCGGCTCCGCCCGCCCGGGCGCGTTCCATCAGGTCGATGCAGACCTGCGCATTTTCTTCCCAGACGCGGCTGACGGCGAACTGGCCCAAGGCAACTTTCAGCATGGCTTTTCCTCTGTGTGGACGCCCAGGCGCGCAGCGGCGGCGCGCGTGACATGGAACTATTTTCCCATTGTCGGCCTCGCGCCGACTACGGGAAACTCCTAGCTGCCCGTTGTAAATTTCTTTCACGATAATGAAAAAAACCAGATTTGAAGTAAATATTTTCCATAACGGGCGCCCGCCATGACGAATTCTTCCTCCCCCGCAGCCCCCCTGGACGTCAACGGCAAAGGCCTGGGCGCGTTCCCGGAATCCTGTACGACCGCCGAGGTGGCGGCGCTGAACTGGAATCTGCTGGACGAGGACGTGAGCCTGCCCGTGGCCGTCCTGTACGAAGCCCGCATGCGCCACAACCTGCAATGGATGCAGCAGTTCATGGAGGCCTACCACGTCAAGCTGGCCCCGCACGGCAAGACCACGATGAGCCCCGCCCTGTTCAAGCGCCAGATCGACAACGGCGCCTGGGGCATCACGCTGGCCACCGCCCCGCAGGTTTTGGCCGCATACCAGCACGGCGTGCGCCGGGTGCTGATGGCCAATCAGCTGGTGGGCCGCGCCAACATGGCCATCATCGCGCGCCTGCTGCGGGACCCCGCCTTCACGTTCTTCTGCATCGTGGATTCGGCGGCCAACGCCGCCCAGCTCGGCAAGTATTTCGGCGACCAGGGCCTGGTGCTGCCGGTGCTGATCGAACTGGGCCCCGCCGGCGGCCGCACCGGCGTGCGCGACGACGCGCAGCTGCAGGCCGTGGCCGATGAAATCGGCCGCTGGCCCGGCCTGGCATTGGCCGGCATCGAGGTCTACGAAGGCGTGCTGCAGGACGAAAGCGCCATCCGCGCCTTCCTGCGCCGCGCCACGGACGCGCTGCGCGGGCTTGCCGCCGCCGGCAGGCTGCGCAAGAATGGCCCGGCCGTGATCTCCGGCGCCGGCTCCGCCTGGTTCGACGTCGTCGCCGAGGAATTCTCGCAACTGGACATCGGCGCGCCCCTGGAAGTGGTGCTGCGCCCGGGCTGTTACCTGTCGCACGATGTCGGCATCTACCGCAGCGCGGCCGAACGCATCAACGCGCACAACCCGGTTGCCCGCAAGATGGAGCCCGGCCTGCAGCCCGCCCTGCAGGTGTGGGCCTACGTGCAATCGCTGCCCGAACCGGGGCGCGCCATCATTGCGCTGGGCAAGCGCGACGCCGCCTTCGACGCGGGCCTGCCCGCCCCCGCCCTGCTGTACCGGCCCGGCCAGGCGGCGCCCGGCGCCGCGCCGGCGCACTGGAAGCTGACCGCCATGATGGACCAGCACGCCTTCATGCAGATCGGCGAGGGCGACGACATCCAGGTCGGCGACATGATCGCCTTCGACATCTCCCATCCCTGCCTGACGTTCGACAAATGGCGTCAGGTCCTGCTGGTCGACGAGCAGTTCCGCGTCGCCGGCGTTGCCGAAACGTTTTTCTAGTCCCCCAGCCCGCGGCACCGCGCCAGGCCCGAAGGGGGCCAGCAGCACCAGGGATCCCGGCGCCCGAACGATACCAAGCGACAACCTGTTTCTGACCCTCTGGAGAGAGAATCATGAACTTCCGTACCTCCCGGCGAGGCGGTGGGCTGAAGAGCCTGCTCGCGGCCGGCGCAATTGGCTTGACCGCATTGTCGTCCCCCGCCCTCTGTGCCACGCCGGTCAAGGGAGGCACGATCTCCGTCGCCACCATCGGCGAGCCGCCGACGCTGGATCCGATGACCAGCACCGCGGACCTGGTGGGCATCCTGACCCAGCACTTCTTCGAGACGCTCTACACCTTCGACGCCAAGTGGAACCTGACGCCCCTGCTGGCCGACAAGATGCCGGAAGTGTCGGCCGACGGCCTGGTCTACACGATCCCGCTGCGCCAGGGCATCACGTTCCATGACGGGTCCAAGATGGATTCGTCCGACGTGCTGGCTTCCCTGAAGCGCTGGACCGAGACCGCCACGCGCGGCAAGATGGCCGCCAAGATCATCGCGAACCTGGAAGCCCCGGACGCGAACACGATCCGCATCACGCTCAAGCAGCCCTATGCGCCCCTGACCGCCCTGCTGGCGATGAACAACAGCGCCGCCGTCGTCATGCCCAAGGGCAAGATTGCGCCGGCCCTGACCGAGTTCGTCGGCACCGGCCCTTATCAGCTCAAGGCGCGGGTGCCCGACCAGTACGTGCAGCTGGTGCGCTTCGACGGCTACAAACAGCGCGAAGGCGAGCCCGACGGCTACGGCGGCGCGCGCAAGCAATACCTGGACGAAATCCGTTTCGTGCCGGTCAGCAACGCCAACACCCGCGTCGAAAGCGCGGTGGCCGGCCAGTTCGACTACGTGGACTCGCTGCCCGTGGAGTCGCTGCCCAAGCTGAAGAATGGCCGTTCGGATCCCGTGATGCTCAAGCCCTTCGGCTGGCCGCGCCTGGTGCTCAACACCAAGCAGGGCATCATGTCGAACCAGGCGGTCCGCCAGGCGGTGCAGCTTGCCCTGAACGAAGAAGACATGCTGTTCGCCGCCTTCGGCGACAAGAATTTCTACAAGCTCAACGGCGACCTGTATCCGGAAGGCTATCCGTGGGCCACGTCGCTGGGCGGCAAGGTCTACAACAAGGCCGACGCCGCGGCCGCCAAGAAGCTGGTGGACGGCGCCAACGTGCAGGACCGCAAGATCCGCATCCTGACCAGCCAGCAGTACGAGTTCCACTACAAGATGGCGCTGGTGGCCGCCGAATACCTGAAGGCCGCGGGCTTCACCGTGGACATGCAGGTCGTGGACTGGGCCACGCTGACGCAGCGTCGGCAGGATCCGGCGGTGTGGGACATCTTCATCACGCACAGCCCGTTCCTGCCCGAGCCGGCCCTGATCGACTTCCCGTCCAAGGACGCGCCCGGCTGGTGGGACACGCCGCGCCGCAACCAGGTGCTGGACGCCTTCAACCAGGCCGGTTCGCAGGAAGAGCGCGTCAAGCGCTGGGCGGACGTGCAGCAGGCGGTGTACGACGAAGTGCCTTTCATCAAGGTCGGCGATTTCAACGCGCAGGCCGCGCGCTCGCCGGCGCTGCAAGGCACCCGTCCCGTGCCGTGGCCGTACTTCTGGAATGCATGGAAGGCGCCCAAGTAAACGCCGGCGCAGCGGGCGGCAGCCGCCGCCCGCCCACGAAGACACTCGCGCACGATTGCGCGCTGACCTCTAGGATTCCACCGTGTTGCGTTATCTCTTGAACCGGCTGGTCGGGCTGGTGGCCGTGATGTTCATCGTCGCGACCATCGTGTTCGTGATCATCCGCGTCACGCCCGGCGATCCGGCCGCGGTGATGCTGGGCCCGCAGGCCAGCCAGCAGGACATCGCCGCGCTGCGCGCGCAGCTGGGGCTGGACCAGCCCGTGGCCGTGCAGTACGTGTCGTGGCTGGGCAAGCTGCTGCAGGGCGACCTGGGCCAATCGATCTTCATGAACAAGCCGGTGCTGTCGGCGCTGGCCGACCGCGCCGAGCCCACGATCCTGCTGACGCTGATGTCGCTCCTGATCGCCAGCGCCATCGCGCTGCCGGTGGGAATTCTTTCCGCGGTCAAGCGCGGCACCACGCTGGACCAGTCGGTGCTGTCGTTTTCCATGTTCACGTCCAGCGTGCCCAGTTTCTGGCTGGGCCTGCTCCTGATGCAGGTCTTCTCCGTCAAGCTGGGCTGGCTGCCGGTGGCGGGCTACGGCGGGCCGGACGCCTCTCTCGCGACGCGCCTGTCGCACCTGATCCTGCCCGCCGTGGTGCTGGGGCTGGTGAACTCGGCGCTGATCACCCGCTTCATCCGCGCCAGCATGCTGGACGTGCTGCGCGACGACTACGTGCGCACGGCGCGGGCCAAGGGGCTGCCCGAGCGCAAGGTCATCCTGAAGCACGCGGTGCGCAACGCGCTGATCCCGATCCTGACGGTGCTGGGCCTGACCACGGCGCTGCTGATCAGCGGCGCGGTCGTGACCGAAACCGTGTTCGGACTGCCCGGCGTGGGCAGCCTGGTGGTGTCGGCGGTGCTGCGCCGCGACTACCCCGTCATCCAGGGCGCGCTGCTGATCATCGCGGCCATCTACGTCCTGATCAATCTGTTTATCGACCTGCTTTACCTGGTCGTCGACCCCCGGGTGCGCTACTAGAATGGCTATCGCAACTTCCGCTAATACGGGCGCCGGCACGGACCGCTGGCAGGTGCTGCGCCTCCTGGTGGCGCGCAAGACGGTGCTGATCAGCCTGATCGTGATCGTCGTGCTGACCGCCGCCGCGCTGCTGGCGCCGTGGATCAGCCCGTACGATCCCTTCAAGCTGTCCATCATGAACCGCCTGAAGGCGCCCGGCGCCGCGCACTGGTTCGGCACCGACGATTTCGGGCGCGACGTCTTCAGCCGCGTCATCCACGGCGGCCGGCTGTCGCTGATGGTGGGGTTTTCCGTCGTGATCGTGTCCAGCGTGCTGGGCATCGCGCTGGGCCTCATCGCCGGCTTCTTCCGCACGGCCGACAAGTTCGTGTCGCGACTCATCGACGCGATGATGGCGTTTCCCGACATCCTGCTGGCCATCTCGCTGGTGGCGGCGCTGGGGCCGTCGCTGGTCAACGTGGTGATCGCGCTGGGCATCGTCTACACGCCCCGCCTGGCGCGCATCGTGCGGGCATCGACCCTGGTGATCCGCGAACTGCCCTTCGTCGAGGCCGCCCGCGCGCTGGGCGTGCCCACCTGGCGCATCGTCACCGTGCACGTGCTGCGCAACCTGGTGTCGCCCATCCTGGTGCAGGGCACCTTCATCTTCGCCTACGCGATCCTGGCCGAAGCCGGCCTGTCGTTCCTGGGCGTGGGCGTGTCGCCCGACATCCCGACCTGGGGCACGATGATCAACGCGGGCCAGCAATACATGGGGTCGGCGGACTGGATCATGATCTTTCCCGGGATCGCCATCGTGCTGTCCGTCCTGTCGCTGCAATTGGTGGGCGACGGCCTGCGCGACGTCCTCGATCCGCGCCTGCGCAAGGAGCTGTAATCATGACGGCAAGCACCCGAGACATCGTGCTGTCCGTGGAAGGACTGAAGACCTGGTTCCACAGCCGCGACGGCATCGCCAAGTCCGTGGACGGCGTGACCTTCGACCTGGCCCGCGGCGAAACGCTGGCGATCGTTGGCGAGTCCGGTTCCGGAAAATCCGTGACCAGCCTGTCCATCATGGGCCTCCTGCCCAAGCCGGCGGGCCGCATCGAGGCCGGCAAGATCCTGTTCCGCGACCGCCAGGGCGCGCAGCACGACCTGGCGCACGCCATGCCCGCCACGCTGCAGAAGATCCGCGGCGCCGAGATCGCCATGATCTTCCAGGAGCCCATGACCAGCCTGAACCCGCTGTACACGGTGGGCGACCAGATCGCCGAGGCCGTGCTGCAGCATGAGGGCGGCTCCTACGCGGCGGCGATCAAGCGCGCCCGCGAAATGCTGGAGCGGGTCGAGATTCCCGCGGCGGACCGCCGCGTCAACGAGTACCCGCACCAGATGTCGGGCGGCATGCGCCAGCGCGTGATGATCGCGCTGGCCCTGGCCTGCAACCCGGCCGTGCTGATCGCCGACGAGCCCACCACGGCGCTGGACGTGACGGTGCAGGCGCAGATCCTGGACCTGCTGCGCCGGCTGCAGGCCGAAATGAACATGAGCATCCTGTTCATCACGCACAACCTGGGCGTGGTGGCCGAGATCGCGCACCGCGTGGCCGTCATGTACGCCGGGCGCGTGGTGGAGGACGCCGGGGTCTACGACCTGTTCGAAAAGCCCACGCATCCCTACACCCGCGGCCTGCTGTCCTGTCTGCCCACGGCCGCGCTGCTGGCCTCGGGCGAGCGCCTGCGCGCCATCCCCGGCAACGTGCCCAGCGTATTGTCGCTGCCGGCCGGCTGCACCTTCGCGCCGCGCTGCCCGCTGGCCGCGGACGACTGCCGGGCCGGCGTGCCCGAACTTGTGACGGTGCAGTCCGAACACCGCGCGCGCTGCATCAAGGTGAACCCGATATGACGAGCAACCCGACTGTCCGCGCCGAGGCGCCGCTCGTGCGGATCGAAGACCTGAAGGTCCACTTCCCGACCTCGCAGGCGCGCAACGCGCCCGTCGTGCGGGCCGTGGACGGCGTGAGCTTCGACGTGCCCCGCAACACCATCGTGGGCCTGGTGGGCGAATCCGGCTCCGGCAAGACCACCACCGGACGCGCCCTGCTGCGCCTGTTCGCGCCCACCGCCGGACGCATCGTGTTCGACGGGCAGGACATCACCACGCTGAACGAAAAGCAGATGCTGCCGTGGCGCCGCCGCATGCAGATCGTGTTCCAGGACCCCTACGCCAGCCTCAATCCGCGCATGACGGTGGCCGAGATCCTGAGCGAAGCGCTGAACACGCACAAGCTGGCGCAGGACCGCCGCGCCGCCCGCATCGGCGAACTGCTGGAGCGGGTGGGCCTGAACGCGGACCACAGCCGCCGCTATCCCCATGAATTCTCGGGCGGCCAGCGCCAGCGCATCGGCATCGCGCGCGCGCTGGCCGTGGAGCCGGACTTCATCGTGGCGGACGAACCGGTGTCCGCGCTGGACGTGTCGGTGCAGGCGCAGGTGCTGAACCTGCTGCAGGACCTGCAGCGCGACCTGGGGCTGACCATGCTGTTCGTGGCCCACGACCTGGCGGTGGTGGATTACCTGTGCGACGACGTGGTGGTCATGTACCTGGGCCGCGTCATGGAACGCGGGCCGACCAGCGAGGTCTACGCCCGCCCGCGCCATCCCTATACCCGCGCGCTGCTGTCCGCCGCGCCCGTGCCGGACCCGCGCGCGCCGCGATCGCGTATTCTGCTCAAGGGCGACATCCCCAGCCCGGTCAATCCGCCGTCCGGCTGCGTATTCCGCACGCGCTGTCCGCACGCCATCGACGCCTGCGCGGCCACCGTGCCGCCGGCGGTCGGCGTCGGCCCGGGCCACTTTGCGGCCTGTACGCGCCTCGACGATCCCGAGCTCGCGGCCTAGCGCCGGTTGCCCCGCCCGAATTGACCCAGGAATTGCACATGAACATCATCCGCGACATCGTCTTCCAGATACGCAGTCGGCGGGACGCATTGAGCGTGACCGAACGCAAGGTGGCCGACGCCATCCTGGACGACATCATCTGGAGCGCCAGCGCCACGGTGGACCAGCTGGCGGCCAAGGCCGGCGTCAGCATCGCCACCATCTCGCGCTTTGCGCGCACGGTGGGCTGCGACGACACGCGCGACCTGAAAATGAAGCTGGCGCAGGCCAGCACGGTGGGCAGCCGCTTCCTGGACCCCAGCGCGCCGGCCGAGGAAAGCACCTTCTACGCCCGCATCTACGCCGACATCGAAAGCACGCTGCGCGCGCACCTGCCGACCTTCACCGAGCAGCTCTTTGAAGAAGCCGCGTCCATCGTCGACGGCGCGCGCATGATCTACGTCTTCGGCATGGGCGGCGCGTCGGCGGTGCTGGCGCAGGAAGTCCAGTCGCGCCTCGTGCGCCTGGGCTACCCCATCGCCGTCTACAGCGACGCGGTCCTGCTGCGCATGGTGGCGGCCACGCTGGACGAGCGCGACGCGGTGCTGATCCTGTCGGCCTCCGGCCTGACGCCCGAGATCCTCGGCGCGGCGCGCATCGTGAAGCAGTACAACGCGCGCATCGTCGCCATCACCGACGCATCCTCCGAGCTGGCCAGGCTGTCCGACGTGGTGCTGCCCATCCGCACCGACGAGACCGACTTCATCTACAAGCCTTCGGCCTCGCGCTACGCGATGATGCTGGCGATCGACCTGCTGTCGACGGAACTGGCCATGCTGAACCAAGAGGAAAACCGCGAACGCCTGCGCCGCATCAAGCTGGCGCTGGACGAGCACCGCGGCGGCCCGAACCGCCTGCCGCTGGGCGATTGAACCTGGAACACAAGATGTACGACACCCTCATAGGCAACGTCCGTATTTTGGACGGCACCGGCGGCCCGGAATACCGCGCCAGCGTGGCGCTGGCCGGCGGCCGCATCGCCGCCATCGGCGACCTGCCCGGCGCCGCCGCCCGCCAGATCATCGACGGCACGGACCTGGCGCTGGCCCCCGGTTTCATCGACGTGCATACGCACGACGATACCAACGTCATCCGCACGCCGGACATGCTGCCCAAGCTGTCGCAGGGCGTGACCACCGTGGTGGTGGGCAACTGCGGCATCAGCGCCTCGCCCGTGTCGCTGCGCGGCGATCCCCCGGATCCGATGAACCTGCTGGGCAAGCGGGAAGACTTCAGCTACCCCACCTTCGCCGACTACACGCGCGCCATCGAAGCCGCGCAGCCCGCCGTGAACGTGGCCGCCCTGGTGGGCCACACGGCATTGCGCAACAACCACATGGACCGGCTGGACCGGCCCGCCACCCGCGAGGAAGTGCTGGCGATGCGCGCCCAGCTGCGCGACGCGCTGGAGCACGGCGCCATCGGCCTGAGTACGGGCCTGGCCTATGCCTCGGCCTTCGAGGCGGACACGGCCGAGGTCAAGCTGCTGGCCGAGGCGCTGGACGAATTCGGCGCGCTGTACACCACGCACCTGCGCTCGGAATTCGCCGCCATCCTGGAGGCCATGCAGGAGGCCTTCGACATCGCCCTGCACGCGCGCGTGCCGGTGGTGGTGTCGCACCTGAAGTGCGCGGGCGCCGGCAACTGGGGCCGCACGAAGGAAGTGCTGTTCAAGCTGGAAGGCGCCGGCCGCCTGCAGCACGTGGGCTGCGACTGCTATCCCTATTCCGCCAGTTCGTCCACGCTGGACCTCAAGCAGGTCACGGACGAGTTCGACATCGACATCACGTGGTCGGAGCCCCATCCCGAGCAGGCGCGCCGCAAGCTGGCGGCCATTGCCGCCGACTGGGGCGTCACCCTGCTGGAAGCGGCACGGCGCCTGCAGCCGGCCGGCGCCGTGTATCACAACATGCACGAGGACGACGTGCGCCGCGTGCTGTCGCACCCGCTCACGATGGTGGGCTCGGACGGCCTGCCGAACGACCCCATGCCGCATCCGCGGCTGTGGGGCGCCTTCCCGCGTGTGCTGGGCCATTACAGCCGCGACGTGGGCCTATTTCCGCTGGCCCGGGCCGTGCACAAGATGACCGGCCTGTCCGCCGCCCGCTACGGCCTGGCCGAACGCGGCCTGGTGCGCGAGGGCTACCACGCGGACCTCGTGCTGTTCGATCCCGACACCGTCATCGACCGCGCCACCTTTGCCGACCCGGTGCAGACCGCGGCGGGCATCGAGGCCGTGTGGGTGAACGGCGCCCTTTCCTACCGCAACGGACAAGCCACCGGCGAGCGCGCCGGCCGCTGGCTGCCGCGCAGCGGCGACCTGCGCGCGTCCTATTCCCAGGCGCCGGCCGCCTGACCCTTCAAGACATCCCGAACCAGGAGAAACACCCCATGAGCGCTACCCCCACTCCCGACGGCAACGGCATCACCCGCTACGGCGTCGCCGGCGGCACCGGCCAGGGCGGCTCGCACATGCCCTTCGCCCGCGCCGTCGCGGCCGACGGCTGGCTGCACGTATCCGGCCAGGTGCCGATGGAAAACGGCGAAGTGATCGAAGGCGGCATCGTGGCGCAAAGCCACAAGGCCATCCAGCAGGTGCTGGCGATCCTGAAGGAAGCCGGCTACGGCCCCGAACACGTGATCCGCTGCGGCGTGTGGCTGGACGACGCCCGCGACTTCGCGTCGTTCAACAAGGTCTTCAAGGAATACTTCGGCGCCAACCCGCCGGCGCGCGCCTGCGTGCAGTCCAGCCTGGTGGTCGACGCCAAGGTGGAAGTGGATTGCATTGCGTATAAGCGCGCTTGAGGGCGCGGCGCGCCATCGCGGCGCGCAAACAAAAGGCCCGGCTGCACCCGCCAGGCCTTCGGGAAAAGCCTGCCTGCCGGGGACGATTACATCTTCACGACATCCACGCCCTTGGGCGCGGTGAACTGGAATTCCTTGGCGGGCAATTGCGGATTGGCCTGGATGGCCGACAGGTCGACGCGGGTGGTCTGGCCGAACGAGTCCAGCAGTTCCACCCGCACGGGCAGGTTGTCTTTCATGCCGATGTCGACGCGCGAGAAACCGGCATCCGCGGTGCGCGGCTTGGCGCGCAGCCAGTCCACGCCGTCCTTGGCCGGCAGCGCGGACACGTCGAAGGACTGTTCGAGCGACCCCGAGCCGAAGAGGATGGCCGCGGGCGAGGTGCCGATGGCGGCATCGACCTTGCGCTCGGTGACCTGGGCCAGATCGGGATCGAACTGGAACACCTGGCGGCCGTCGGAGATGACCAGCTGCTCATAGGGCTTTTGCACGGCCCACTTGAACTTGCCGGGGCGCTGGAACGAAAACACCCCGGTCTGCGCGGGCTGGGTGCGGCCCTGGTTATTCACGGTGTACTGCGAGAACGACCCGGTGGCCGACGTGACCGTCGCCACGAAGGCGCGCAGTTGTTCTTGCGCGCTGGCGGCAAGCGCCAGGGCCGGCGACAGGCCCAGTACCGCGACGGCGGCCAGGCGGCGAAACGTGTTCATCATGCTTCCTCTCGTGCGGCGGCAGCGGCGGGAACGAGGATCTCGCGGTTGCCATTGGACTGCATCGCCGACACCATACCCGATTGCTCCATCTGCTCGAGTAACCGGGCCGCACGGTTGTAACCGATGCGCAGGTGCCGCTGCACCAGCGAGATGGAAGCGCGGCGGTGCTTGAGCACCACTTCGCAGGCCTGGTCGTACATGGGATCCGATTCCGCGTCGCCGCCGATGCCGGTGACGCTGCTGGCGCCCTCGGCGCCGTCGCCGTCCAGGCCGCCTTCGAGGAGGCCTTCGATGTAGTTCGGCTCGCCCTGCGCCTTCAGGCTTTCCACCACGCGATGGACTTCGTCGTCGCTGCAGAACGCGCCGTGCACGCGCACCGGCAGGCCGGTGCCCGGCGGCATGTACAGCATGTCGCCCTGGCCGAGCAGGGTTTCCGCGCCCATCTGGTCAAGAATGGTGCGCGAGTCGATCTTGGACGACACCTGGAAGGCGATGCGCGTCGGGATGTTGGCCTTGATCAGGCCCGTGATCACGTCCACGCTGGGACGCTGCGTGGCGAGGATCAGGTGGATGCCGGCCGCGCGCGCCTTCTGCGCGAGACGGGCGATGAGTTCTTCGATCTTCTTGCCCACCACCATCATCAGGTCGGCCAGTTCGTCGATGACCACCACGATGGTGGGCAGCGGCGCCAGGGGCTCGGGCTGGTCGGGGGTAAGCGAGAACGGATTCGGGATCGGCTCTTCGCGCTTGATCGCGTCGCGGATCTTGGTGTTGTAGCCCGCCAGGTTGCGCACGCCCATCTTGCTCATCAGGCGGTAGCGCTTTTCCATTTCTCCGACGCACCAGTTCAGCGCGTTGGAGGCCTGGCGCATGTCGGTGACGACGGGCGCGAGCAGATGCGGGATGCCTTCGTAGACGCTCATTTCGAGCATCTTGGGGTCGATCAGGATCAGGCGGGTGTGCGAGGCGTCGGCCTTGTACAGCAGGGACAGGATCATGGCGTTGATCCCGACGGACTTGCCCGAACCGGTGGTGCCCGCCACCAGCAGGTGGGGCATCTTGGCCAGGTCGGCCACCACCGGATTGCCGGCGATGTCCTTGCCCAGCGCCATGGTCACGACGGAATGGCTGGCGTGGTAGGTCTGCGAGCCCAGGATCTCGGACAGGCGCACCATCTGGCGGCGCGGATTGGGCAGTTCCAGGCCCATCAGGTTCTTGCCGGGGATGGTCTCCACGACCCGGATGCTGACCAGGCTGAGGGCGCGCGCCAGGTCCTTGGCCAGATTGACGATCTGGCTGCCCTTCACGCCGGTGGCCGGCTCGATTTCATAGCGGGTGATGACCGGACCGGCCTGCGCCGCCACCACGGTGACGGACACGCCGAAGTCGGCCAGCTTCTTTTCGATCAGGCGCGAGGTGAACTCGATGGTCTCGGCCGACACGGTTTCCTGGTTGTTCAGGGGCGGGTCCAGCAGGCTGATGGCCGGCAGGTCGCCTTCGGCGCCGGGCGCGGGCGCGAAGAACAGCGACTGCTGCTTTTCCTTTTCGACGCGCTCGGACTTGGGCACCACGGTGATGGCGGGCTCGATGCGGACGGGCTGTTCGTGGACCAGCTTTTCCTGCTTGGCCACGACCTGCTCGGTGCGCACGGCCTTGGCGACCTCACCGACCTTGCGGTCCTGGCGGGCGGTGTACGAATCGCGCACGCGGCGCACCAGGCCTTCCAGCCAGGAGCCGACGCGTTCCGCGACGGCCAGCCACGAAAACGAGAAAAACAGACTGAGTCCGATAGCCAGCATGACCAGGAAGGCCAGCGTTGCGCCAGTGAACCCGATGCTGCTGCCGATCAGGTCGGCCAGCATCTGGCCGATGACGCCGCCCGCGCCGCTGGTGGTTTCGGAGGCGCCGGGCAGATGCGTGCCGCGGCTGGCCAGGCGCAGGGCTTCCATGCCCAGCGAACCGATCATCAGCAGGAAGAAGCCGATGCCCTCTTCCCAGTGGACGCGCGGCAGCACTTCGGGCTGCTTGCTGTTGGCTACGCGCAACTGCGCGGCCAGGCGCCGGTAACCGGCGCGCACGCGGTGCAACAGCAGGATGACCCACCACCAGGCCGAAAAACCGAACAGGTAGAGGAGGATGTCGGCCAGATAGGCGCCCAGCCGGCCGCCCTGGTTGTGCACCACGTCGCCCGGCACCGAGTGCGACCAGCCAGGGTCGGAGGCGCTCCAGGTGGCCAGCACGAGGGTGAGCCAGGCCGCCAGGGCGGCGAACAGGATCCAGCGGGCTTCGCGCAGCAACGCGGAAATGCGCGTCTGTAGCGGAGAAGGTCCGTTGCGGGTGTTGCGCGAGGCGCGCGGAGAAGCAGTCGAGATACGCGGCATGCGGCTCATTATAATTGGGCGTTAACCTAAAGATACCCGCCCATGTCCACGCCTACGCACGCTAAAGTTTTGATACTCGGTTCCGGCCCCGCCGGTTACACGGCGGCCGTCTATGCGGCACGCGCCAATCTGAACCCTGTTCTTGTTACAGGTCTGGCCCAAGGCGGCCAGCTCATGACCACCACGGATGTCGACAATTGGCCGGCGGACGCGGATGGCGTGCAGGGCCCGGACCTGATGCAGCGGTTCCAGAAGCACGCCGAACGCTTCAACACCGAAATGCTGTTCGACCACATCGCCAAGGTCGACCTCTCCAAGCGCCCGTTCACCCTCACCGGCGACACCGGCAAGATCTACACCTGCGACGCCCTGATCATCGCGACCGGCGCCTCGGCCAAGTACCTGGGCCTGCCGTCCGAGCAGTCCTTCATGGGCCGCGGCGTGTCCGGCTGCGCCACCTGCGACGGTTTCTTCTACCGCAACCAGGACGTGGTGGTGGTCGGCGGCGGCAATACGGCCGTCGAAGAAGCGCTGTACCTGTCCAATATCTGCCGCAAGGTCACCCTGATCCACCGCCGCGACAAGTTCCGCGCCGAGCCCATCCTGGTCGACAAGCTCATGAGCAAGGTCGAGACCGGCAACATGGAACTGAAGCTGTTCCACACGCTGGAAGAAGTCCTGGGCGACGACAGCGGTGTTACAGGCGTGCGCGTACGCCACGTGGACACCGGCGCCACCGAAGACATGGCCGTTACCGGCGCGTTCATCGCCATCGGCCACCAGCCCAACACGGAAATCTTCCAGGGCCAGCTCGAAATGAAGGACGGTTACATCGTCACCAAGAGCGGCCTGTCCGGCATGGCCACCATGACCTCCGTGCCCGGCGTGTTCGCCGCCGGCGACGTGCAGGACCACGTCTATCGCCAGGCCATCACCAGCGCCGGCACGGGCTGCATGGCCGCCCTGGACGCACAGCGGTGGCTGGAGAATGCGGGGCAGTAAGGTCGGCCTGGCCGACCTGAAACGCCTGAAGAAAGACCTGCAGGCCGAACGCGAGCGCGCCGCCCTTGCCCAGCAGCGGGCGGCGCTGCAGAAGAAAAAGCCCGAGTCCGCCCCCATGGACGACATGGCGGCGTTCCAGCGCACGATGAAGTCGGTCACGCCGCTCAAGCATGATGCCCGCGTCGAGCACAAGCCGGTTGCGGAACCCGCGCCCGCGCTGCGCCGCGCCAACGCCCTGGGCGAAACGCCCACCCGCGCCGATGCCGGCGTCTCGGACGGCGGCGAAATCACGCACCTGCTGTCCGAAGGCGGCACCGCCTTCGTGCGCAGCGACGCCGCGCCCGACACCGCGCGCAACCTGCGCCGCGGCCAATGGCGCGCCGGCGCGGAACTCGACCTGCACGGCCTGCGCGTCGAACAGGCCCGCCACGCCTTGCTGTCGTTCCTGGACGAATGCCAGGAGCACGGCATCCGCTGCGTGCGCATCGTGCATGGCAAGGGTTACAACTCGCAGGGCCTGGAGCCGGTGCTCAAGGACAAGGCGCGCACGTGGCTGGTCCAGAAGGCGGACGTGATGGCGTTTTCCGAGGCGCCGGAGCGCGAAGGCGGCGCGGGCGCCCTGCTGGTGCTGCTGCGGCAATCCGAAGGATCGCGCAAATGAAATGGCTATACCTGGGCGTGGCGATCATCGCCGAGATCTTCGCCACCAGCGCGCTGAAGGGCTCCGAGGGGTTCACCCGCCTGGTGCCGTCCATCGTCACCGTGTTCGGCTACCTGATTTCGTTCTATTTCCTGTCGCTGACCCTGCGCGAGATCCCCGTCGGCATCGCCTATGCGATCTGGTCCGGCGTCGGCATCGTGCTGATCTCCATCGTGGGCGCGGTGCTGTTCAAGCAGCACCTGGACACGCCGGCGCTCATCGGCATCGGCCTCATCATCGCCGGCGTGGTGGTGATGAACGTGTTCTCGGAATCCGTCTCGCATTGAAGTCGCCGCCCGCTGTCCTCGCGCGGCGCATCCTGCGCCGCTGGTTCGCGGCCCTGTGCCTGGGATGGCTGCTGGCGGGCAGCGCCCTGGCCCAGGACTTCGACCGCGCGGCGGAGCTCCGGCGCTACCGCGCCTGGCTGCAGGATTTCACGCGGGATATGGACAGGCTGGCCGACACCCGCGGCCCGCTCAGCGACGCGCAGCTCGACGCCATGTTCGAACGCACCGTCGTGCCCGGCTCGCGCGCGGCCGGCTTCATCCGCGGCACCTTCGCGCGGCGGGGCGCCGATGGAACCTATCTTCCGCAGTACGGCCCGCGTCCGGTTTTCATGGGGGTGCTGAATAGCGGCATCCCGGCCGGCCAGGGCGGCGTCTATCCCGAAACCGATGCCGCGCTGAAGGGGCCGGACCTGACCGTCTGGTACCTGCACGTGGACGTGGGCGACATGGCCAACTCCTATCTGCTGTCTCCCGAGCACTTCACTCCCTATCGGCTTCCGCCCGCAGGCACGCTGGAACGCAAGGCCTATCCCTTCCTGCTGATGGAATCGCGCGATGGCTCCCTGCGCCTGGGCGGCGTCAGCGCCGAACTCTGGGGCCTGGTCGCCTGGCTGCACAATGCCGCGAACTGACGCCATCCTGCGCCTGCTTGCGTCGGCAGCCCTGTCGGCGCTTCCCGGGCTTGCGTTCGCGCTATGCCAGCCCCTGGCGGCCACGGGCGAACGCCAGACGCTGGTGGCCGACGTCCGGCTGGACGAAACGAATACCCTGCTGGGCAAGGACGGGTCCCGGATCAGGACCTGGCTGCCCCGCGTGGAGGTGGAATCGGGCCCGCGCGCGGTCCCCTTGATCTGGGCCGAGCGCGTGGACTGGTCCGTGTACGCGGCAGCGCCCGGCGCACGCATCGGCGTGACCCTGCTGCGTTTCGAGCGCGGCGCTGACGGGGTCCGGCATCTTTGCGGCATAGCGCAGTACAGCCCCGACGCCGTGGACGCAGCGCGGGCATCGCCCGGCGCCGCCCTGCCGCCGCCCGAGGCGGAGACGCGCTTCCATTACGACGATGCCGGCAGGCTGACCGGCTACGAGCAGCGATCGCGCGCCTGGAACGGCAGGCCGAATCCTGCGGATCGGCACTGCCTGCGGTACGACGGACAAGGATGGCTGGCCGAACTGGCCGCCGGCGCCTGCGACGCCGCAGCCCGGCCCCAGGCCCGCTACGTGCACAACGCCGCGGGCCGGCTGCTGCGGACCATCCGGTATGCGCAAGAGCGCCAACAGGCGGTCGAGGTCGTTGTCCACGACAGTCGGGGCGAGCCCGCGCAACGCTACCTGCGGCCGCTGCGCGACGACGCTGACGGCATGCAGGCGGCGCTGCCGTACCGAAGCGTGCCGGGCGACCACCCCGTGCTCGTGCTGCCCGGCCCCGGCTGGAAGCCGCCCGTGCTGGACTCTTATCACTACGACTGGACCATCGTGCAAACGCGAGACGGCGGCGACGTCTATGACGCAAAGCGCGACCCGGCATCGGTGCTTGCAAAGGGCAACAGCGGCGACGGACAGTTCCACCTGACCACCGACCAGCGCAGGCGTGTCTGGACTGCGGCGGGCGGCAAGCCCGGCGGCGTGCAGTGGCTATGGGCGCCGGGACAGGTCTTTACGCTGCTGCAGGCGATGCCCGACGCCGCCTGGGACGCCTGCGCGGATCCGGCCAACCGCAGCCCCAACGCCTGCCCTGCCCCCTAGGCATCGGCGCCTAGGCGTTTTCTGCCTGCGGGTTGCGCGCGTCGGGATTGCGCAGATAGTCCACCAGCGCCAGCGTGGCGCGGTCCGGCGGCGGCGTCAGCAGGGACACCACCACGATCGTCAGGAACGCCACCGGCGCGCCGAACACGCCTGCCGCGATGGGCTGGATGCCCCACCACAGGTCCACCGGCTGCGTGCGCGATATGCCGAGCACCGATTCCCGCAGCCAGGGATGCGTGTGCGTCATGTAGGCGAACGTCACCGCCAGGCCGGCCGCCATGCCCAGCGTCGCGCCCCATTTGTTGGCTCGCCGCCAGAACACGCCCATGACCAGCGCCGGAAAGAACGACGAGGCGGCGAACGAGAACGCCGCCGACACCATGAACAGGATGTCGGCCGGTTTGCGCGCCGCCACCCAGGCCGCCCCGAAGGCCACCACCAGCAGCAGGATCTTGGACACCATCACCCGGCGCGCGGCCGACATGCGCGGCGACACCACCCGGTACCACATGTCGTGCGACAGGGAGTTGGACAGGGTCAGCAGCAGGCCGTCGGCCGTCGACAGGGCCGCGGCCAGCCCGCCGGCCGCCACCAGGCCCGAAATCACATAGGGAAGTCCGCCGATCTCGGGCATGGCCAGCACCACCACGTCCGCCCCCATGTTGATCTCGCTGAGCTGCACCACGCCGTCGCGGTTGATGTCGGTCACGTCCAGCAGATTGATGTCCACCGCGCTCCAGGCATGCACCCAGTTGGGCAGGCTGAGGAAATTCGACCCGACCACCTGCGTGTAGATCTCGAACTTCACCAGCAACGCCAGGGCCGGCGCCATGAAATACAGCAGCAGGATGAACAGCAGAGACCAGCACACCGATTTGCGCGCCTCGACGACCGACGGCGTGGTGTATGACCGCATCAGGATATGCGGCATGCCGGCGGTTCCCAGCATCAGGCACAGCACCAGCGCCAGGAAGTTGATGCGCATATTGCGCCGCTCTTCGGGATCCTTGGCGGGAAAAGGTTCCGCGTGCGGGGTGGGCGGCGCGGCGCGCGCCTCGAAGGTCGCCCGGGCCTGCGACCAGGCGCCGCGCGCGTCCTCGACCGTGGCCGGATAAGACGCCAGCTCGCGTTCGGCGGAGCGGATCTCGACCATGGGCGCGTCGCTGGCGTTCAGCTGGGCCAGCCGGCTGCGCAGCTTGTCCTTTTCCAGGGTCCAGGACTCGGGCAGGGTTTCCAGGCGGCGCGACATTTCATCGGCGCGCTGCTGCCAGATGCGGCGCACCTCGATCTCGGACGGATCGTTCTGCAGGTAGACCTCTTTTTCGGTCACCTGCTGCAGCACCGCTCCGCCCGACAGCTGCGGCAGCGGCATGTTGGTGTGCTTGACCGACAGCCAGATCACCGGCACCAGGTAGGCGATGACCAGGATGATGTACTGCCCGACCTGCGTCCACGTGACCGCCCGCATGCCGCCCAGGAACGAGCAGACCAGCATGCCGCCCAATGCCACGAAGATGCCCAGTTCGAACGAAATGCCCGTCATGCGCGTGGTGATGATGCCCACGCCGTAGATCTGGGCGACCAGGTAGGTGAATGAACAGAGGATGGCGCAGGCCACTCCGGCCAGGCGCGGCAGGTTGCCGCCGTAGCGCGCCCCCATGAAATCGGGGATGGTGTATTGGCCGAACCGCCGCAGATAGGGGGCCAGCAGCATCGCCACCAGCACGTAGCCGCCGGTCCAGCCCATGATGTACGCCAGCCCGCCGTAGCCGGTCAGGTACAGCGTGCCGGCCACGCCGATGAACGACGCCACCGACATCCAGTCGGCGGCCGTGGCCATGCCGTTGTAGATGGCCGGCACCCGGCGGCCCGCGACGTAGTATTCCACCTGGTCGGACGTGCGGCAGACGATGCCGATGCCGGCGTACAGGCTGACCGTGACCAGCAGGAAAACGTAGCCGATCCAGTTGCGCGGCATGCCGAGGATCTCGGCCAGGGCCATCAGCAGGATCATCAGCGCGAAGCCGGCCGTGTACAGCACATAAATGCGCCGCAGGCGGATGCGGAACTGCTGGGGAGTGTCTCCGCTGAAAAACGGCATCAGCGCTGCTCTCCGGCTTCTTCGGCGCGCTCATCGGCGCGATTCATGACCCGGGCGTAGACGGCGATGATGATCAGGTAGGCCAGCGGGGCGCCGTAGGCGGCCATCCAGAAGGCAAAAGGCCAGCCGATGAAGTCGAAGCTCAGGCTGCGCGCAAAGAAGGACGGGACGAACGTCAGCGCCGCCCAGACGGCAAGCAGCAGCAGGATCAGCCGCAGGTTGCGGCGCCAATAGGGCGTGGATGAGCGGGAGGGTGTAAGGCGCGATTGCGGCATAGCTTGGATGAGCAGGACCCCATCTGATTATCGCTAAACGCAGCGCTTGAAAAGCCCTGAAGCGTGAAATGCCGGCTTTTTATGCGACAACGGCTGGCACTACCTGGTGCCAGCCGTTGTGCGTTTGCTTTTTTTGAGTACTGCTTTACTTTTTTTATGTACCGGTGCCGCCGGTATTTGCCCATGCAGGGCTTTGTCTCCTCACCTGCATGGGAAGAGATTCTGCACCAGATGCGGGAATGTCACACTAGGGGAATGCCCTAAGACGGAGCATTCATTTACATATTCCCTGCACCATATAAGTGCATTTCGGGCTCTTAGTTCTAAATATTGGGATTTTTTACCCTCCGCAAGCCGGCATTTGCCCTAAATCTTGAGGACTGCTCAGTTAGTGAGCATGCAGGATGGCGAACCCGGTGCACGCCGGCTTGCCCGCGCATGCCCGAATCCGGGCACGCAATGCCACGCGCGCGGGCCGTCTTTATATCCTGTTTACACCCCGCCTCCCAAGCTATACCCCGTTTTTACCCCCCGCTCCGTAACCTGCCGATGTCCTGATTGGTCGCTTCGCCCGCGCGCATCGCATCCGTATTCGCCGCGCGGGCAAGCCGTTCGAAGGGAGCCGTGCTCCCGGGGAGGAAAAACGTGGATGCCATCTATATCGCGATCTTCGCCGTCATGGCGGGGCTGACTTACGCCCTGCTGCGATTCTGCGAAGCCTTGTCGTCGGGAGAGCCGTCATGAACTGGCTCTACTGGCTCAGCGGCCTGACGGCCGCCCTGCTGTTCGTGTACCTGCTGGTCGCGCTGTTCAAACCGGAGAAATTCTGATGACCGCCGAATTCGTCGGACTGCTGGTCCTGTACCTGGCAGTCCTGCTCGCGATCGCGCCCCTGCTCGGGCGCTACATCCGCAACGCCATGGAAAACGGCAGCTCCAGGCTGACCGCCTGGGGCCGTCCGCTGGAGCGCGGCATCTACCGGCTGGCGGGGATAGATCCGCAAGCCGAGATGGGCTGGAAGCGCTATGCCCTGGCCGTGCTGGCCTTCAATATCATCGGCATCGCCGCCGTCTACGCGCTGCAGCGCGTCCAGGGCATGCTGCCGCTCAATCCCGCCGGCATGGGCGCCGTGTCGCCGGATTCCGCGCTGAACACCGCCATCAGCTTTGTCGCCAATACCAACTGGCAAGGCTATGGCGGCGAGTCCACGATGAGCTACCTGACGCAGATGCTGGCGCTGACGGTGCAGAACTTCGTCTCGGCCGCCACCGGCATCGCCGTGCTGTTCGCGCTGATCCGCGGGCTGGCCAGGCATTGCTCGGCCACGGTGGGCAACTTCTGGACCGACATGGTCCGCTGCACGCTCTACGTGCTGCTGCCGTTGTCCCTGGTGCTGGCGCTGGCGCTCGTCAGCCAGGGCGTGATCCAGAACTTCAGCCCCTACCAGGAGGTCCAGACGGTCGAGGCCGTGCATTACGACCAGCCGCGCCTGGACGCCCAGGGCCAGCCGGTCCTTGACGCCGCCGGCCAGGCCGTGACGGACCCCGCCGTCGCGCACACGCAGACCCTGGCCATGGGACCGGTGGCGTCGCAGGAAGCGATCAAGCTGCTGGGCACCAACGGCGGCGGCTTCTTCAATGCCAACTCCGCGCATCCGTACGAGAACTCCACGCCGCTGTCCAACTTCCTGCAGATGCTGGCCATCCTGGCCATCCCCGCCGCGCTGTGCTTTTCGTTCGGCGAGATGGTCGGCAGCCGGCGCCAGGGCATCGCAATCCTGGCGGCGATGACGGTGCTGTTTGCCGTATTCGCTCTGTCCACCGCCTGGTTCGAGCAGCAGCCCAACCCCATGGCCGCGCAGGCCGGCGCCGACAGCGCCTTCAGCGCCGCGTCGCCGGGCGGCAACATGGAGGGCAAGGAAACCCGCTTCGGCATCGCCGCCACCTCGCTGTTCGCCACGATCACCACGGCGGCGTCGTGCGGGGCGGTCAATGGCATGCACGATTCCCTGACCGCGATGGGCGGCCTGTCGCCGATGCTGCTGATGCAGCTGGGCGAAGTCGTGTATGGCGGCGTGGGCTCGGGCCTGTACGGCATGCTGGCCTTCGCGGTCCTGGGCGTCTTCATCGCCGGGCTGATGATCGGCCGCACGCCGGAATACCTGGGCAAGAAGATCGAGGCCCATGACATGAAGATGGTGTCCATCATCATCCTTGCCACGCCCCTGCTGGTGCTGGGCGGCACCGCGCTCGCGGTGTCCGTGTCCGCCGGCCAGGCCGGCGTGCTGAACCCCGGCATCCACGGCTTCTCCGAGATCCTCTACGCGCTGTCCTCGGCCGCCAACAACAACGGCAGTGCCTTCGCCGGCCTGTCGGCCAACACGCCCTTCTACAACGTCCTGCTGGGCATCGCGATGTGGTTCGGCCGGTTCGCCGTGATCGTCGCCGTGCTGGCGATGGCCGGTTCGCTGGCCGCCAAGCGCCGGCTTCCCGCCGGACCCGGCAGCATGCCCACGACGGGTCCCCTCTTTGTCGTGCTGCTGATCGGCGCCGTGCTGCTCGTAGGCGCCCTGACATATGTGCCCGCACTGGCCCTGGGCCCGGTCGCGGAACACCTGCAACCCTGATGCAAAGGCTAGGAATGAAAATGGCCAAGATTGAAATGCCAACACCCGGCGCCGGCGGCGGCGCGGCCCGCGCCCCCTCGGCCGGCACCCACGAACGCCCCTTCGGCATGTGGTCGAGCGCGCTGGTCGGACCCGCCCTGCTGGACAGCCTGCGCAAGCTGTCGCCTGCGGCGCAGATCAAGAACCCCGTGATGTTCGTGGTCTACGTGGGCAGCCTCCTCACCACCGCGTTGTGGATCATGGCGCTGGGCGGCCAGGCTGAAGCCCCCGCGGGCTTCATCCTGGCCATCGCCGCGTGGCTGTGGTTCACCGTGCTGTTCGCCAACTTTGCCGAGGCGCTCGCCGAGGGCCGGGGCAAGCAGCAGGCGGCGACGCTGCGCGGTTTGCGCACCACCATCGACGCCCGGCTGCTCAAGGGCTTTCGCGACGAGGACGCCACTGACGCGCAACCCGCGCAATGGCGCGCAAAAGCCGTCAAACAGCCATCCGGCCTGCTGCGCCGCGGCGACGTGGTGCTGGTCGAAGCGGGCGACACCATCCCTGGCGACGGGCAGGTCCTTGCCGGCGTGGCCTCGGTGGACGAAAGCGCCATCACGGGCGAGTCCGCTCCCGTCATCCGTGAATCCGGCGGCGACTTCTCGTCGGTCACGGGCGGCACGCGCGTGCTGTCGGACTGGATCTTCGTGCGCATCGCGGCCGATCCCGGCGAGAGCTTCCTGGACCGCATGATTTCCATGGTCGAAGGCGCCAAGCGCCAGAAGACGCCCAACGAGCTGGCGCTGACCATCCTGCTGGTGGGACTGACCGTGGTCTTCCTGCTGGTCGTCGTCACGCTGATGCCGCTCTCGATCTACGCGGTGTCGGCCGCTGGCGGCGGCGCCGCCGTCACCGTGACGGTGCTGGTTGCGCTGCTGGTCTGCCTGATTCCCACCACGATCGGCGGCCTGCTGTCGGCCATCGGCGTGGCGGGCATGAGCCGCATGATGAGCGCCAATGTGATCGCGACCTCGGGCCGCGCGGTGGAAGCGGCCGGCGACGTCGACGTGCTGCTGCTGGACAAGACCGGCACGATCACCTTCGGCAACCGCCAGGCGTCCACCTTCCTGCCCGCGCCCGGCGTGTCGGCGCGTGAGCTGGCCGATGCCGCGCGCCTGGCGTCGCTGGCCGACGAGACGCCGGAAGGCCGCAGCATCGTGGCGCTGGCCGACAAGGCGCTGCACGCGCCGGCGGCGCGCCTGGCCGCGGTCGAGTTCGTGCCATTCACGGCCCAGACGCGCATGAGCGGCGTCAACCTGGGCGACCGCATGATCCGCAAGGGCGCGGTCGACGCCATCCAGTCCTGGCTGGCCGCGCAGGACGCCGCCGTGCCCGAAGCGGCGCTGCGCCTGGCCGAAGACGTGGCACGGCGCGGCAGCACGCCGCTGATGGTCAGCGACGGCAACCGCGCGCTGGGCGTGGTCGAGCTCAAGGACATCGTCAAGCCGGACATCCAGTCGCGCTTCGCGGAACTGCGCCGCATGGGCATCAAGACCGTGATGATCACGGGCGACAACAAGCTCACCGCGGCCTCCATCGCCGCGGAGGCCGGCGTCGACGATTTCCTGGCCGAAGCCACCCCGGAAGCCAAGCTCAAGCTCATCCGCGACTACCAGGCGCAAGGGCGGCTGGTGGCGATGACGGGCGACGGCACCAACGACGCGCCGGCGCTGGCGCAGGCTGACGTGGCCGTGGCGATGAACTCGGGCACCCAGGCGGCCAAGGAAGCCGGCAACATGGTGGACCTGGATTCCAACCCGACCAAGCTCATCGAAATCGTCGAAATCGGCAAGCAGATGCTGATGACCCGCGGCGCGCTGACGACCTTCAGCGTGGCCAACGACGTGGCCAAGTATTTCGCCATCATTCCCGCCGCCTTCGCCACGGTCTATCCACAGCTCGACGTGCTGAACATCATGGGCCTGACCACACCGGCCTCGGCCATCCTGTCGGCCGTGATCTTCAATGCGCTGATCATCGTCGTGCTGATCCCGCTGGCCCTGCGCGGCGTGCGCTACCGCCCCCTGGGCGCCTCGGTGCTGCTGCGCCGCAATCTGCTGATCTACGGCCTGGGCGGCCTGCTTGTGCCCTTCGCCGGCATCAAGCTCGTCGACATGGTGCTGGCCGCGCTCGGCTGGGTCTGAACCGATACGCCCCCTGAAAGGAAACCCTCATGAAACCCGCTACCCTCGCGCCGCGCCAAGGCGGCATCCTGCGCCCCGCCCTGACCGTCTTCGTCGCGCTGTCCCTGGTGACCGGCCTGGCCTACCCGTTCCTGACCAGCGGCATTGCCGCCGCCGTGTTCCCGCATGAAGCCGCGGGGTCGCTCATCAGTCAGGACGACAAGATCGTCGGCTCGGAATGGATCGGCCAGTCCTTCTCGTCGCCGCAGTATTTCTGGGGCCGCCCGTCGGCCACCGCCCCCATGCCCTACAACGCCGCGGCCTCCGGCGGCTCGAACCTCGGTCCGCGCAACCCGGCGCTGGCCGAGGCGATCCAGGCGCGCATCGCCGCGCTGAAGGCGGCCGACCCCGACAATCCGGTTCCCGTCCCGGCGGACCTCGTCACGGCGTCCGGCAGCGGGCTGGATCCCCACATCAGCCCGGCCGCCGCGGCCTACCAGGCGCGGCGCGTGGCGCGCGCGCGCAACCTGCCGCGCGACCAGGTGGACGCGCTGATCCAGGCAAACACCGACCGCCCCTGGCTGGGCGTGCTGGGAGAGCCCGCGGTCAACGTGCTCAAGCTGAACCTGGCGCTGGACAAGCTGGGCAAGGCGCGTTGATGGCGCGGCGTATAGTATCGCCAGCGGTTCCCACCCTCTTTTTGTGCGTTCATGGCTGACATTGCTGGCGAGCGTCCCGATCCCGACGCGCTATTGAAGACCCTGGACGATGCCGAACGCCGGGCGGTGCGCGGCAAGCTGCGTGTGTACTTCGGTTCGTCGGCCGGCGTGGGCAAGACCTACGCCATGCTGGCGGCCGCGCGCGCGCAGGCCGCGCAGGGCACGGACGTGCTGGCCGGCATCGTCGAAACGCACGGGCGCCGCGAGACCGCGACGCTGCTCGAGGGGCTGCCCGTCCTGCCGCTCAAGGACGTCTCGTACCGCGGCCATGTGCTCAAGGAATTCGACCTGGACGGCGCCTTGCAGCGGCGTCCGGGGCTGGTGCTGGTGGACGAACTGGCCCACTCCAACGCGCCGGGATCGCGCCATGCCAAGCGCTGGCAGGACATCCAGGAACTGCTGGCGGCGGGCATCGACGTCTGGACCACGCTGAACGTGCAGCACCTGGACAGCCTGAACGAAGCCGTCGGCAGCATCACCGGCGTGCGCGTCTGGGAAACCGTGCCCGACGACGTCTTCGACGCGGCCGACGAGGTCATGCTGGTCGACCTGTCCGCCGACGAACTGCTGCGCCGCCTGAAGGAAGGCAAGGTCTACCTGCCCGAACAGGCGCGCCACGCGACGCGCAATTTCTTCCGCAAGGGCAACCTGATCGCGCTGCGCGAACTGGCGCTGCGGCGCACCGCCGACCACGTCGACGACGACGTCCAGGCCTATCGCCGCGACCGCGCCATCGAACCCGTCTGGCGCACGCGCGAAGCCCTCGTCGCCTGCATTGGCCCCGACGCCGACGCCGAGTACGTCATCCGCAGCGCCCACCGCATCAGCCAGCAGCTGGACTGCGACCTGCACGTCGTCACCATCGACGCGCCGCGCGCGGCCCCGCCGCCGGCCGCCGAACAGGAACGGCTGCAGCACAGCCTGGCGCTGGCCGATGCGCTGGGCGCCCGCACGGAAACCCTGGCGGGGGGCGACATGGTCGACGCCGTGGTGCGCTACGTGCGCCGCCACAACATCACCAAGGCCATCGTCGGCCGCACCCGCGCAGGCGGCCTGCAGCGCCTGCGCCTGTCGCTGTCGGCGCTGCTGACCGCCAGCATGTCGCCCGGCTGGCTCTGGCGCCGCCGCAGCTTTGCCGACATGCTGGCGGCGGGCTGCCCCGAAATCGACATCATCCGGCTGGGCGCGCCGCCGTTGCCCGCGCGCGCGGCGGCCGGACGCGATCCGCTCACGCTGGGACAACGCGCCCGCCAGGCCGCCGAAGAACGCAATGGGCGCTCGTGGGTCGGCTATGCCTGGGCGCTGTGCTACTGCGCGGCGGCCACCGGGTTGTCCGCGCTTGCCTTCCCGGCCCTGCACCAGACCAACATCGTCATGCTTTTCCTGCTGGCGGTGGTGGCCGTGGCGCTGCGCCATGGCCGCGGCCCCGCCGCGCTGGCCTCCGTCGTCAGCGTGGGGCTGTTCGACTTCTTCTTCGTCCAGCCCCTGTCCTCGTTCGCGGTGTCGGACGTGCAGTACCTGCTGACCTTCAGCGTGCTGCTGGGCGTCGGCCTGCTGATCGGCCAATTGACCGCCGGCCTGCGCCTGCAGGCGCAGGCCTCCGTCAAGCGCGAGGCCGACGCGCGCAGCCTCTACGAGTTCGCGCGGGAATTGTCGTCCGCGCTGCTGCCGGAGCAGATCGTGACCCTGGCCGGCTCGTTCGTGCATGCAACCTTCGGCTCGCGCTGCGCCCTTTATATCCTGGGCCTGGACGACCGCCTGAAGCTGGCCTCGCCCGCCGACGGCGACATGCCGCCGCTGGAATCCGCGCTGGCGCAGTGGGTCTATGACCACGGCCAGCCGGCCGGCGCGGGCACCGCCACCCTGTCCAACAGCGACCTGCTGTACCTGCCGCTGAAGGCGCCCATGCGCACGCGCGGCGTGCTGGCGATCGCGGCGCCGCGCCGCAGCCTGTTTTCGCATCCGGACTCGCGCCGCCAGATCGAGGCCTACGCCACCCTGATCGCCATTGCGCTCGAACGCTTGCACTACGTGGAAGTGGCGCAGCAGGCGCTGGTCAGCATGGAATCTGAGAAGCTGCGCAACTCCCTGCTTGCCGCGGTCTCGCATGACCTGCGCACGCCGCTCACCAGCCTGGTGGGCATGACCGACACCCTGATGCGCGATCAGTCCAGGCTGCCGCCCGGCGTGCAGGACACGGTGCGCGCGATGCGCGACCAGGCCCAGCGCATGCACGCGCTGGTCGCCAACCTGCTGGACATGGCGCGGCTGCAGAGCCGCGACGCGCCGTTGCGCCTGGAATGGCAGTCCATCGAGGAACTCGTCGGCGCCGCGCTGGCCGCCATGCGCGAAGCCCTGGCGGAACACCGGGTCGAAGTCGCCAGCCTGTCGGACCTGCCGCTGGTGGAATGCGATGGCGTGCTGATCGAGCGCGTGCTGTGCAACCTGCTTGAAAACGCCGCCAAGTACACCCCGGCCGGCAGCACCCTGCGCGTGCATGCCGCCACGCATGAAGGCGAGATGCGCGTGGCCGTCAGCGACAATGGCCCCGGCGTGCCGCCCGGCGCCGAGCGCCGCATCTTCGAGAAATTCACCCGCGGCGAACGCGAATCCGCGACGCCAGGCGTGGGCCTGGGCCTGGCGGTGTGCGAGGCGATCATCGCCGCCCACCATGGCCGCATCTGGGTCGAGCATGCGCCCGGGCAAGCCAGCGGCGCGCAGTTCGTCTTCAGCCTGCCGTTGGGTGCCCCGCCCGTCATCCAGCCCGAAACCCCTTGATTGCCCCTTCCCTCATGTTCGACTTCCAGCCTGCCATCCTGATCATCGAAGACGACGCCAACATCCGGCGGTTCGTCCGCCAGGCCCTGGAAAGCGAGGGCTGCACGGTGCACGAGGCCGACACGGTCAAGCGCGGCCTGATCGAGGCCGGCACCCGGCAGCCCGACGCGATCGTCCTGGACCTTGGCCTGCCCGACGACGACGGCATGACGCTGATCCGCGAACTGCGCGGATGGACCGAAGTGCCGGTGCTGGTGCTGTCGGCGCGCAGCGCCGAAGCCGACAAGGTGGCCGCGCTGGACGCCGGGGCCGACGACTACCTGGCCAAGCCCTTCGGCGTGAGCGAGCTGCTGGCCCGCCTGCGCGTGCTGCTGCGGCGCCATGGCCGTGGCGGCGCGGGCAACGTGTCTGAAATTGCGTTCGGCGACGTGCGCGTGGATTTCTCCAAGCGCGTCGTCGAACGCGCCGGCCGGCATGTGCACCTGACCGCCATGGAATACCGGCTGCTCGCCGCATTGCTGGCCCATCGCGGCAAGGTCATGACGCACCGCGAACTCCTGCGCCAGGTGTGGGGTCCGTCGCACGTCGAAAGCAACCATTACCTGCGCATCTACATGGGCCATCTGCGCCAGAAGCTTGAAGCGGACCCGGCCCAGCCCGTGTACCTGCTGACCGAAATCGGCGTGGGCTATCGCTTCGCGGGCTGAGCGCGCCCAGCCCCGGCGGCGCCGCGCGCCCGCATTGATGCCGCCTTTACGCGGACCGCGCGAGTCTTGTCTCGCGCTTTATGCCGATCCTCCTATTGTTGCGGACCCGTCCAACAACAGGAGCACTCCATGCCCCGCAACACCCTGGCCGCCCTCGCGCTGCTGTCCCTTGCCGCCACCGCCCAGGCGGCCGACGCCCCTGCCGCGGCCACGCCCGCCGCGTCAGACTTTTCCCTGACCGCCAACGTCACCCTGGCCAGCCAGTACCGCTACCGCGGCCTGATGCAGACCAACAACAAGCCCGCGATCCAGGGCGGCTTCGACATCGTCCATGCCAGCGGCTTCTACCTGGGCAACTGGAATTCCAGCATCAGCTGGCTGAACGACACCAACGGCGAGGTTTCCGCCCCCGTGGAGATGGATTTCTACGGCGGCTACAAGGGCGACATCGCCGACGGCGTTCCGGTGGACCTGGGCGTACTGCAGTACTACTACCCGGGGGACTATCCCTCGGGCTACACCAGCCCCGACACGACCGAGCTCTACGCCGGCATCGGCTACGGCCCCGTCATGTTCAAGTATTCGATCGCCATGACCAACCTGTTCGGTTTCGCCGACAGCAAGTACAGCCAGTATTTCGACCTGTCCGGCAACTTCGACACCGGCGTATGGGGACTGACCGTCAACGCCCATGTCGGCCACCAGTCCGTTCGCAACGTCGACAATGGCTCCTATACCGACTGGAAGCTGGGCCTGACCAAGGACTTCGGCCAAGGCCTGTCGGTATCGCTGGCCTATCTGGACACCAATGCCGACCGCGCCGTCTACACGAATACGCGCGGCCGCGACATGGGCCGCGCCACCGGCCTGCTGTCCCTGACCAAGACGTTCTGAGCCAAGGCGGGCGTTGACGCCATTTTTACGCGCCCCGCCCGCATTTATCGGCAGGATTTACGGCGCGATTCCTATAGTGGAATCGTCATCAACCAACCGGACAACGGATCGCCGCAAGCGGCGCCTCCGTCCCGCCCCCCGCCATGAATCCCCGACTGGACCGCCGCCTGGACCGTACGCCCGACCATTCCCCTGTTCCGCTCGCCCCCCGGGTCCGATCCGGCCTGGTCGCGCTGACGGTCAGGATAGACACGCTGGATGCCCTGAACGTGCGGCTCGCGCTGCACCGCGAACTGGGCTCGCGCATCGGCATCTACCTGCTGTCGGTGGATCATGCGCACGCGCAGAGCACGCTGCAGCTGCAGTGCGAACCCGGCGAGGTGGACGCCCTGATGCATGCCGTCATGCGCGGCCTGCCGCGGGCGGAATTCGGTCCGGTGCGCCCGGCCCCGCCCATCACGGTGCAGTAAGCCATGGACATGTCCGCCAAGACCGTTTTCGAGGGCATATGGCTGCCCATGGTGACGCCGATGCGCGGCGGCTACGTGGACCTTGACGCCGCGCAGGCGCTGGCCCGCTACTACCGCAATGCCGGCATCGCCGGGCTGGTCCTGTTCGGCTCCACCGGCGAAGGGAACCTGCTCGGCATGCCCGAGAAGATCGACATGATCGAAGCCATTTCCAGCGACGCGCACGCCCTGCCGCTGGTGTTCGGCGCGGGCGGCGTCGATACCCGGGGCGTGGCCGCGGCGGTGCGGCGCCTGGACAAGTACGCGCCCGCCGGCTACCTGGTGCCGCCGCCCTATTACCTGGGTCCGTCGCAAGCCGGCATCCTGTGGCATTACCGGCAGATCGCCTGGGCTACCCAGCGTCCCATCATCCTCTACAACATTCCCAAGCGCGCGGGGGTGACGATGACGGTCGAGACCATGGAGGCGCTGGCCGCGCTGCCCAACTTCGGCGCGGTGAAGGAATGCAATCCTTCGGTGCTCGCCACGCTCAACGCCCGCCGCAAGCTGGATGCGCTGTGCGGCGAGGACCTGGCGCTGCTGGACCATTTCCTGGCGGGCGGCCGCGGCGCCATTCCGGCCGCGGCCCACGTCTTTCCCGAACGCTATGTCGAGGTCATGCAACTGGCGCGCGACGGCCACTTCGAGGCCGCCCGCGAGACGTTCGAACCGCTGCGCGGACTTGCCCGCCTGCTGTTCAGCGAACCCAATCCCGCGCCGATCAAGCGCGCCCTGGCCATGCAGGGATTGATTGCCGACGAATTGCGCATGCCGATGATGCCCGCCAGCCGCGAACTCGGATCGCGCCTGCAGCGGGCCATGAGCCTCGTCCAGGGTTCGGCTAGCCGGCTGCAGACAGCCTGAAGACGGACACCGCGCGCGCCAGGTCGCCGGCCTGTTCATGCAGGCTGGCCGCCGAGGCGGCGAACTCTTCGACCAGCGCCGCGTTCTGCTGCGTCACGCTGTCCAGGTGCGTCACGGCCTGGTTGATCTGTTCGATGCCGGCGCTCTGCTCGTTGGACGCCGTGGCGATCTCGCCCATCAGCGGCGCGCTGGCGGCGGCGGACTCCAGCACGCTGCCCATGGTGGCGCTGGCCTGCTCCACGCGCTGGCTGCCGCGCGCCACCGATTCGGACGACGCCTCGATCAGCGTCTTGATCTCTTTGGCGGCGGTGGCCGAACGCTGAGCCAGCGCCCGCACTTCCCCCGCGACGACGGCGAATCCCCGTCCCTGCTCGCCGGCCCGCGCCGCTTCCACGGCCGCGTTGAGCGCCAGGATATTGGTCTGGAACGCGATCTCGTCGATCAGCCGGATGATTTCGTCGATGCGCTGCGAGCTGTGCGAGATCTCGCGCATGGCATCGATGGCGTGCTGCGTTTCGTCGCTGCCCTGACGCGCCAGCTTGGCCGCCTCGCCCGCCAGCGTGCTGACCTCGTGCACGTGCTCGGCGCTTTGCCTGGCGGTCGCCGTGATTTCCTCCACGCTTGCCGCCGTCTGCTCCAGCGCGGCAGCCTGCTTTTCGGTGCGGTCCGACAGATCCATGCTGCCCGCCGCGATCTGGCGCGAAGCGGCCGCGATCGAACCGGTCGAATGCACGATGGCGCGCAGCGCCACGTGCAGCCGTTCCTGCATCCGCGCCATCGCGTCGAACAGGCGGCCGATCTCGCCCCGGTGATGGCGCGAAATGTCGCTTGAAAGATCGCCATTGGCCACGCGCTCGCAGACGGCCACCGCCTCGTCCAGCGGACGCAGGATGTGCGTGCGGAAAAAGCGCAGCGCGGCCGCAAGCACCAGGACCAGCAGCCCGACCGTCACGCCGCCCTGCCGCCACAGCGTGCCATAGAAGGCCGCGTCCACATCGTCCACGTACAGGCCGGTGAACATCAGCCAGCCCCATTCCGGCTCGTAGGCCGCGTAGCTGATCTTGGGCAGCGCATCGTCGGCGCCCGGTCGCGGAAACAGGTACTGGACATAACCCCCGCCCGCCTTGCCCTGGGCGTAGAGGTTTTCAAAGATGGGCTGCCCTTCGCTGTCCTTGACCGCCCGCACGTTCGATCCCACCAGCCTGGCGTCGGGATGCACGAGCAGGGAATAGTCATCGCCGAACGCGCCGACGTAGCCATCCTCCCCATAGCGCAATTGCGCCAGCCGGCGCGCGACATCGCGCTTGGCGTCCGCCAGCGGCACGCCCTCCTGCACGCTCTGCTTGCCGTTGCGCACAACGCCCGCGGCCAGGTCCAGGACGTGGCGCAGCTCGATCTTGCGTTCGGCCACCATCTCCGCGCGCCGCTCCCACGCATCCCAGGCGCCCAAAGCCAGCACGGCCGCGCCAATGGCAAACACGAACCACAACAGTTCCCTACGCAAGCTGGAATTACTCATCGACTCTCTTCTGCATGCCATCCGCAACTGAAACCAAAAACTGCGGAGTGTGACGATTTACATACTTCGGCCGATGAGCATACGGATTTCAAACATCGTTTTCATCAAGGTTGCGTAGTCAATTTGATCTAGCTCAAGCCCAATAAAAAAACGCAAGGCGCGGCGCGCCTTGCGTTTGTCGGTTCCGGACCGCGGGCCGATGCCCGCCCCGCGCTATTCGGCCAGCCGGGATGCCCGCTGCGGGCGCACGGTGGTCAGCGCGATCAGCGTCACCACGATCAGCGAATAGGTGGGCACGCTGCGCATGTTGCGGAACATCATCTCGGTCAGGCTGAACGCGCAATAGCCCAGGCAGAACAGCAGACCCATCTGCGCGCCGACGCGTATGACCCGGTCGTCGCTGGCCAGGCGCCGGAAGAAAATCGCGGCAGGCAGCAGATAGAGCGTGAGAATGCCCAGAAGCCCCAGCAGCCCGTAACTGGACAAAGCCGCCAGCAGATCGTTGTGGGGTTCGCCGAAACCGTCCACGACTTCCTGCGTCACGATGCCCTTGCCCTGCAGTTCGCGCAGCTCTTCGCGGAACTTGCCGGGACCGATGCCCACGACCGGGCTCTTTTCGAACATCAGGATCGACGCATGCCACAGCTGCAGCCGGATGCCGAAGGAGGTGTCGCGGTTGGACGACGTGGTGAAACCCTGGACGTCGGTCGAGATTTCCTGCATGCGGCTGCTGAACGTCCAGATGGCGGCCGCACTGACGACCAGCACGGCACAGACGGCCAGCGCGCAGTACACCTTGTGGCGACGCCGCCAGTTGCGCAGGCCCAGCAGGAAAACCACCCCCAGAATGGGCAGCAGCATCCAGCTGCTGCGGGTCTCCGACATCCAGGTGGCGCAGATGGCCAGCGCGACGGCCAACAGCTTCACGCCGGTTTCCACACGGGGCCAGCGCGTGCTGGCGCCCCAGCCGAGCGATAGCAGCGTCATGCCGCCAAACAGCAGCACCATGTTCGCGAACGCCACGGCGTTGTAGCGCCCGCCGACGTCGATCATCCCCCCGCGTCCCACCGTGGCCATCGTGATGATCATCAGCACCGAGCCCGCCAGCGCGCCCGCCAGAATGCTCCATTGCACATGCTTGAGCCACCGCTGCGGTGCGCGCAGCAGCAGCCACAGTACTGGCAGCGCCAGTGCGAAGCGCAGCAGCTTTTCCAGTTCCGAACTGCTCCACAAGCCTTTCACGACGGACGAGACGAGCATACAGGCCAGTGGCAACAGCAAAGCCAGGGCCATGGGCCACAATGCGCGAAAATCCATCGGCTCGTAGCGCTTTACCGCGTTTGCAGCCAGCGCGGCCAGCGCGATCAGCGCAGTCAGATACAGGACAGCCGGACCGCCCACCGGGCTGGTCAACGCCAGCGCGGGCACCAGGAGCACCAGCCAGGTGGCCAAAGAAACATACAGTCGGGGCACAACACTCAACCTGAAAAGAACAAAGCACGCGCTAAGCGCATCATGCCGATTGGTTAGACAAAACCCGCCCGCCTTGACGGCGGGCGGGTTTACGGGAAATGCGGGATCAGGGCTGGCGCAAACCGGAGCACCTCCGGCGCGGGCCCTGGCCGCGGCTTACATGTTTTCGATCATCACCTGGCCGAATCCCGAGCACGAAACCTGCGTCGCGCCTTCGAGCAGGCGGGCGAAGTCGTACGTGACCTTCTTGGACAGGATGGATTTTTCCATGCTGGAGATGATCAGGTCGGCGGCTTCGGTCCAGCCCATGTGGCGCAGCATCATTTCGGCGGACAGGATTTCGGAACCGGGGTTCACGTAGTCCTTGCCGGCGTACTTGGGCGCCGTGCCGTGGGTGGCTTCGAACATGGCCACGGAATCCGACAGGTTCGCACCCGGGGCGATGCCGATGCCGCCCACTTGCGCGGCCAGCGCGTCCGAGATGTAGTCGCCGTTCAGGTTCAGGGTGGCGATGACGTCGTACTCGGCCGGACGCAGCAGGATCTGCTGCAGGAAGGCGTCGGCGATAACGTCCTTCACGATGACCTCGCGGCCGGTCTTCGGGTTCTTGAACTTGCACCACGGGCCGCCGTCGATCAGCTGGGCGCCGAATTCCTTCTGCAGGAGTTCATAGCCCCAGTCGCGGAAGCCGCCCTCCGTGAACTTCATGATGTTGCCCTTGTGCACCAGGGTCAGCGACGTGCGGTCGTTGTCGATGACGTACTGGGCAGCCTTGCGCACCAGGCGCTCGGTGCCTTCGCGCGAGACGGGCTTGATGCCGATGGACGAGGTGTTCGGGAAACGGATCTTCTTGACGCCGAGCTTGGTCTGCAGGAACTGGATCAGTTCCTTGGCCTGCTCGCTTTCCGCCATGTATTCGATGCCGGCGTAGATGTCTTCCGAGTTCTCGCGGAAGATCACCATGTTGGTCTTTTCGGGCTCGCGCACCGGAGACGGCACGCCCTTGAAGTACGCCACGGGGCGCAGGCAGACGTACAGGTCCAGCTGCTGGCGCAGCGCCACGTTCAGGGAACGGATGCCGCCGCCGACCGGCGTGGTCAGCGGGCCCTTGATGGACACCACGTAGTCTTTGACGACTTCCAGGGTTTCGTCGGGCAGCCACACGTCCGGACCGTAGACCTTGGTGGCCTTTTCGCCGGCATAGACCTCCATCCAGTGGATCTTGCGCTTGCCGCCATAGGCTTTCTGCACCGCCGCGTCGACAACCTTGATCATCACGGGCGTGATGTCGGCGCCCGTGCCGTCGCCTTCGATGAAGGGAACGATGGGCTGTTCAGGCACATTCAGCGAGAAATCGGCGTTGACCGTGATCTTCTGGCCGCCGGCGGGAACCTTGATATGTTGGTAGGACATGAATGCTCCATTTGCTCCGGGTGGTTTTTCTGCACGCGCTGTTGCACGCGCCCGGCATCGGACAGCGTCCGATTCCGCGGGCCGTGCCGCCCCCAGCGAACCGCACACCGGATGGCGGATAGCAACCAATTCTATATCGCAAAGCGCCGGGCGGAGCCGGCGGTCCGCACGGGGCGGTAAAATAATGAGACCACAGCCCGCTTTTCTCCCCTTCAGATGTTCAATCCTTCCCGCGACCAAGTCCGCGAATTCTTTATCGAAACCTGGCGCAAGCACCGCGCCAACGAGGTGCTGACCCCGCTGGAGGCCATTGCGCTGGACTGGATCATCGAGCACCCCGAATACCACGGCGACCTCGAAAGCCCCGACGCCATGACGACCGAATACGCGGTGGAAAAAGGCCGGACCAATCCTTTCCTGCATCTGTCGATGCACCTGGCCATCGCCGAACAGCTGTCGATCGACCATCCGCCCGGCATCCGCCAGGCTTACCAGCAGCTGACGGCCCGTTCTGACGCGCACCAGGCCGCCCATGAAATCATGGAATGCCTGGGCCAGGTGGTCTGGGAAGCGCAACGCCTGGGCACGCCGCTGGACAGCGATACCTACATCGACCTGATCCGCCGGCGCGCCAGCCTCTGACCGAAAGAAAAACCCTCGAATCCGAGGGTTTTCATCAATGCTCGCGGCTTGCGGCGGGCTGTTTAGCGGCGCACGCCCAGGTCGCTGGGCAGCGATGCCAGCCAGGCCGACACGTTGGAAATGTCCTGGTCGGACAGCTGCGTGGCGAAGGCGCCCATGATCGGGTTCTTGCGCACATTGGCCGTGGCCGCGCTGCCGGAGGCGCCGCGCTTGTACGCTTTCAGGGCGTGGGCCAGGTAATCGGCATGCTGTCCCGCCAGCGTGGGATAGGCCGGATCCACCGCCGTCTTGGCGTCTGCGCCATGGCAGGATGCGCAATTGAATTTGTCGAAGACGGCCTTGCCGGCCGCCAGGTCCTGGGCCTGGGCAGCGGCGCCCGAAATGGCCAGGGTCGCGCCCGCAAGGGCAAGCATGGTGCGGTTCATGGTTTTGCCCCCTTATTTGAGATTCGAGTAGTACGCGGCCAGGTCGGCGATGTCCTGGTCGGACAGGCTGCCTGCAATGGCATCCATCGTGGGATGGCTGCGCGCGCCTTTTTTGTACTCGTTGAGGGCGGTTTCGATGTATTTGGCGTTCTGGCCGGCAATCATCGGGACGTGGTAGAGCTCGGGAAATGTCGCCTTGTAGCCCTCGATGCCGTGGCAACCGATGCACATGGAGACCTTGTCGCGGGCATTCTGGATATTACCGACCGGCGCTGCGTCCGCAGCAACAGCCTGGCCGGCGATCGCACAGGATGCCATGGTGGCCAACACGGAAACCGTGTACTTCAGAGAGGTTCGCAACTTCATTGGAATGACTCTTCTTGGTATGGCTAAGGACTAGGGCCTGCTCACACGAAAAGGCCCTCGGCAAACACGTTGCGGGTGGAACCCAAAGCAAAACCGCCTGATTGTACGATAATTGCTCAGGATTAATACCTTGCGTTAGTGTTGATCCCCATCAAACCACAGAAGCCATCAGACCATGCCCGCAGCCCAGACCGCCTCTTCCGCCAAGCCAGTCCGCTTCGATGGCACCGACAGCTACGTCGCCACCGATGACCTCAAGCTCGCCGTCAATGCCGCGCTGACCTTGCAGCGCCCGCTCCTGATCAAGGGCGAACCCGGCACCGGCAAGACGATGCTGGCGGAAGAAGTGGCCCGCGCGCTGGGCCGGCCGCTGCTGCAATGGCACATCAAATCCACGACCAAGGCGCACCAGGGCCTGTACGAATACGACGCGGTGTCGCGCCTGCGCGACTCGCAGCTGGGCGACGAAAAGGTCCGCGACATCCGCAACTACATCGTGCAGGGCACGCTGTGGCAGGCATTCCAGTCGCATGAACCGGTGGTGCTGCTGATCGACGAGATCGACAAGGCCGACATCGAATTCCCCAACGACCTGCTGCGCGAACTGGACCGCATGGAATTCCATGTCTATGAAACGCGCGAGACCATCGCCGCGCGCCACCGTCCGCTGGTCATCATCACGTCCAACAACGAAAAAGACCTGCCCGACGCTTTCCTGCGCCGCTGCTTCTTCCACTACATCCGCTTCCCGGACCGCGAAACGATGCGCGACATCGTGGCGGTCCATTACCCGGACCTGAAGCAGGACGTGCTGGGCGCCGCGCTGGACACGTTCTTCTCGCTGCGCGACGCCCCCGGCCTGAAGAAAAAGCCGTCCACCTCGGAACTGCTGGACTGGCTGCGCCTGCTGCTGGCCGAAGACGCCACGGCCGCGCAGATCGACGCGCACACGGCAACCGCGGTGCCGCTGATGGCCGGCGCGCTGCTCAAGAACGAGCAGGACGTGCACCTGCTGGAACGCCTGGCGGCCATGACGCGCGGCGGCCAGCGCCGCTGATCCGGCATCCACGGGCGGCTCGCACATGCTGATCGACTTCTTCTATCACCTCAGGGCGCACAAGCTGCCCGTCTCGGTCAAGGAATACCTGACCCTGGTGGACGCCTTGCGCCAGGATCTGATGTCGCCCACCCTGGACGAGTTCTACTTCCTGGCGCGCGCCACGCTGGTCAAGGACGAATCCCTCTACGACCGCTACGACAAGGCCTTCGGCGCCTACTACAAGGGCATCGAGGCCGCGCTGCCCGCGGGCAAGGACATTCCGCTGGACTGGCTGATCAAGCAGTTCGAGAAAAGCCTGTCGCCCGAGGAAAAGGCCGCCATCGAAAAGCACGGCTGGGACAAGCTCATGGAGCTCTTCAAAGAGCGCCTGGACGAACAGAAGGAACGCCACGCGGGCGGCAGCAAGTGGATCGGCACCGGGGGCACCTCGCCCTTCGGCAACGGCGGCTACCATCCCGAAGGCATCCGCGTGGGCGGCGCGTCGGCCGGCAACCGCACCGCGGTCAAGGTGTGGGACATGCGCCAGTTCAAGGACTACGACGACCAGGTCGAACTGGGCACGCGCAATTTCAAGGTGGCGCTGCGCCGGCTGCGGCGCTTCGCGCGCCAGGGCGCGGAACTGGAACTGGATCTGGACGACACGATCGCCAGCACCGCGCGCAATGCCGGCCACCTGGACCTGCGCATGGTTCCCGAACGCCACAACACGGTCAAGGTGCTGATGCTGCTGGACGTGGGCGGCAGCATGGACGACCACATCGGCCGGGTCGAAGAACTGTTCTCGGCGGCCCGCAGCGAATTCCGCAACCTGGAAGTCTATTACTTCCACAACTGCCCCTACGAAAGCCTGTGGCAAAGCAACCGCCGCCGCCAGAGCGAACGTTTCGACACCTGGGACGTGCTGCGCAAGTACAACCCGGACTGGCGCCTGATCATCGTCGGCGACGCCACGATGAGCCCCTACGAGATCCTTCAGCCGGGAGGTTCCGTGGAGCACTACAACAAGGAACCGGGCGCCGAATGGATGCGTCGGCTGCTCGACGCCTGGCCCAAGTCGGTGTGGCTCAACCCAGAGCCCACGGCCTCGTGGCAATACCGCCAGTCCATCGCGCTGATGCGCGACATCATGCAGGACCGCATGTATCCCGTGACCGTCGCGGGCCTGGAACAGGCCATGCGGATACTGTCCAAGTAGGACGGTGCGCGGCGTCCTGCTCCAGGCGCCGCGCCGGCCCGGGTCAGCCGTCTACCGGGTTTTCAGGCGTGTCCAGCGTCAGCTGATAGAACGCCAAATCCAGCCAGCGCCCGAACTTGAAGCCCGCCTCGCGGATCGTGCCCGCGTGCTGGAATCCCAGCTTCTCGTGCAGGCGGATGCTGCCCTGGTTGGTGGCGTCGATCCCGCCGATCACCACATGCACGCCATTGGCCCGCGCCCGGCCTATCAGTTCGCACATCAGGGCTTCGCCCAGCCCGCGGCCGCGAAAACGCGCATCGACATACACTGAATGCTCGACCGAATACTTGTAGGCCGGCCAGGCGCGGAAGGTGCCGTAGCTGGCGAACGCCATCAGTTCGCCCGCTTCGTTTTCCAGGCCCACCACCGGAAAGCCGCCCTGCTGCTTGGCCTGGAACCACCCCTGCATCGCTTCGCGGGGCCGCGGCTTGTAGTCGTACAGCGCGGTGGACGTGGCGATGGCATCGTTGAAGATGGCCAGTATCTGGTCCGCATGGCGGTCATGCGTGCATTCGACCAGGGTGGCTCCTTGCGGAGCGCGGAATTCCGGATGCGTTTTCATGGCGGGATTTTAGCCAGCGCGGCGGACCCGCCGGCGGCTCATGGACAAAAAAGTGGACAAAAAAAACCGGCGAGGCCGCCGGTTCAGTGAGGTGTTGCCGCTTCTGGCCACTCTCAGGCGGCGCGGCTCTCCACAGATCGGTGGGCGCTGTTCGTCATGTTGCGCAAGCCCGGGCACTGGCGCCAGGACAGTTCGTCCGCGTCCATGTCCAGGTCGAATAGATCATGGGCGGCGGGCCACGGATGGGCGCGCGCCGTGGCGCCCTCCATCTCAAGCACGTGGCCGGCGAATCCGCGGGGCGATCCCCCGCACTCCGCGAAATACCTCTGCGTGTTCAAGTCCACCACATACGTGGTCATGTCATGGGTCAGTATGGCCACGAATTGGCCGTCATCACTGGCATAAGCGTACTGAAAGTGTCCTTTGATGCCATCGCCGCTAAGGGCGCTGCCTGTCAATTGGGACAAAGCACGCGTGACGATCTCGGTCAGCATGGGTCGTTCCTCCGTAAGATGCGCAGGCAGGATGCCGGCGGCGAAGGCGCGAACGACAAGCACCGGCGCCGCGCGTCGGGCGGCGTCTGGCGTTGGACGGGAAGCCGGTAGGCGGCTGTCGCGCATCCCGTCGACAACAGCTACTACGTCCTCAAAAGCTTACACCCGCGAACGGCCCAACCTCAAATCGGCCACGTTCTTACAGGGTATTGCAATGCAACATCCCCGAATGCCGGGCCTTTCCGCGCCTTATGCGGCGGCCACCACCGCGCCGTCAACGTTTCCGTCACCGTTTCTTTGCCTATGCCAGCAGTCCCGGCCCATGCGGTACAGCACATGCGCGCGCAGCGGACTTCCCGGCGGTACGGCGGGATGATCGAACAGATCGGGGTCGGGTTTCATGCCCAGCCTGTCCATCACCGCGCGGGAACGCAGGTTGCCCGCGACCGTGAACGCCACGATCTCGTCCAGGCCGACCTGGTCGAAACCGACCCGCAAGGCCGCCTCGGCGGCCTCGCTGGCATATCCCCTGCCCCAGAAGGGCCGCGCGAGGCGCCAGCCGATCTCGACGCCCGGCGCGAAGGGCAGGATGGGCGCCAGCGGCTTGATGCCCACGAAACCGATGAAGGGCGCCACGCCGGGCGCTTCCACCGCCCAGAAACCCCAGCCATGCTCATCGATGCCGGCCGCCAGCCGGTCGGCCAGCGCATCGCTTTCCGGGGCTGCCAGGGGCAGCAGGTATTCGGTCACTTGCGGATCGCCATTGAGCGCCGCGAAAGGCTCGCGGTCGGCCGCCCGCCATTGCCGCAGCACCAGGCGCGGCGTTTCGACTTCCACGGTCAGGGACATATCAACTTCCTTTGCCTTGCGGCCGGCGCTGGGCGCCCGCCACGGGCACAGGCCCCGGCACGGGCGCCTGAACCATTGCCAACGTATACACTCCAACGGATTCTGCCATGCCAAAGGAATAGTCCGCCATGCGCTTGTCCCTGTCGAAGCTGCCGCGCCCGCTGAGCGTGCTGCTGTTTTCCTCCTTCCTGGCCTTCCAGGCCGGAGCCGCCACCCTGCCGGCGGGCGTCACGGAGGCCGCCTCGATCGAAGGCATCACCGAGTACCGCCTGGCCAACGGCCTGCGGGTGCTGCTGGTCCCCGATGAATCCAAGCCTTCCACCACGGTCAACATGACGTACCTGGTGGGCTCGCGCAATGAAAACTACGGCCAGACAGGCATGGCGCACCTGCTGGAGCACATGCTGTTCAAGGGCACGTCCACCACCCGCAACGCCATGGGCGAGTTCTCGCGCCGCGGCCTGCAGGCCAATGGTTCGACCTCCAGCGACCGCACCAATTATTTCGCCAGCTTCGCGGCCAACCCCGAGACCCTGAAGTGGTACCTGGGCTGGCAGGCCGACGCCATGGTCAATTCCCTGATCGCCAAGGAAGACCTGGATTCGGAAATGACCGTGGTCCGCAATGAAATGGAAAGCGGCGAGAACAGCCCTTTCCGCATCCTGATGCAGAAGATGCAGGCGGCGGCCTTCCAATGGCACAGCTACGGCAAGAACACGATCGGCGCGCGTTCCGACGTCGAGAACGTGGACATCGGCCAATTGCGCGCCTTCTACCATGAGTACTACCAGCCCGACAACGCGGTGCTGATCGTGGCGGGCAAGTTCGATCCGCAAGCGACGCTGGCGGACATCGAGGCCACGCTGGGCAAGCTGCCCAGGCCCGACCGCAAGCTGCCGCCCGAATACACGGTGGAGCCCGCGCAGGACGGCGAGCGCTCGGTCACGCTGCGCCGTGCCGGCGGCACGCCGCTGGTCGCGGCGATGTACCACATCCCGGCCGCGGGCAGCCCTGATTTCGTGCCCTTTGACCTGGCGACGACCATCCTGGCCGACACCCCGTCCGGTCGCCTCTACCATGCGCTGGTTCCCACCAAGCTGGCCTCGGGGGTGTTCGGGTTCACCATGGAAAACCTGGACCCGGGCCTGGCGATGTTCGCGGCGCAGCTGACGCCCGGCAAGAGCCTGGACGCCGCCATGAAGGCGCTGACCGGCACGCTGGAATCGCTGGGCAAGAAGCCTTTCACCCAGCAGGAGCTGGATCGTGCGCGCAGCAAGTGGCTGACGGCCTGGGAGCAGACCTACAGCGATCCCGAGCAGGTCGGCGTCGCGCTGTCCGAAGCCATCGCCGCCGGCGACTGGCGCCTGTTCTTCCTGCAGCGCGACCGGGCCCGCCAGGCCTCCCTGGCCGAGGTGCAGAAGGCCGCGACGACCTATCTGGTGCAAAGCAACCGCATCGAGGGCCGCTACATTCCGACCGAAAAGCCGGTGCGGGCGCCGCAGACGCAGCGCGTGGACCTGACGGCGGTCTTCAAGGACTACAAGGGCGATCCGGACTTCAAGGCCGCGTCGGCGTTTGATCCCACGCCCGAGAACATCGACAAGCTCACGCAGCGCAAGACGCTTGACCTGCCCAACGGCCAGGTCAAGCTGGCGCTGCTGCCCAAGGCCACCCGCGGCAGCCGCGTGCAGGCGCAGATGCTGATCCAGTTCGGCAACGAAAAGGATCTGCTCGGCCAGCGCGTGAACTCCAGCGCGGCCGCCGATCTGCTGCTGCGCGGCACGGCCAAGCTCTCGCGCCAGGACATCCAGGACCGCCTGGACAAGCTGCAGGCCGAGCTGGGCTTCAGCGGCGGCGGCACGACGCTCAAGGTCGCCATGTCGACCAAGGGCGAGAATCTGCCCGAACTGACGGCCCTGGCGCTGGAGATCATCCGGAACGCCAGCTTCCCGCAGGACCAGCTCGAGGAGTACCAGCGCCAGCTTGAAACCTCGATCCAGAACGCAATGACCGAACCGTCGGCGCTTGCGGGACGGGCCCTGGCCCGCCACGACAATCCGTGGCCCGCCGACGATCTGCGCTATGTGCCTACCTTCGAGGAGTCGCTGGCTGGCGTGCGTGCGCTGAACCGCGAGGCCCTGGCGAAGTTCCATTCCCGCTTCTATGGCGCGGGCAACATCGAGTTCGCCGCCGTCGGCGATTTCGAGCCGAAAGCCGTGGAAAAGGCGATTTCCACGGGCCTTGCCGGATGGAAGAAGGCGCCGGCGTACACCCGCGTGCCCAACCCGTACCGCGACGTCCCCGCGAAGCAGTTCGATATCGCTACGCCGGACAAGGCCAATGCGTTCTTCCTGTCTCGCCTGCCGCTGAAGCTGCAGGACACGGACGCCGATTACGCGGCGCTGTACCTGGGCAATTATCTGTTCGGCGCTTCCGAGACGTCGCGCCTGTGGAACCGGGTGCGCGAGACCGAGGGCCTGTCCTACAACGTGCGCAGTTCGCTGTCGGTGTCGTCGTTCGAACCCGCGGCAACCTGGAGCATGTACGCGATCTACGCGCCGCAGAACCGCGAACGGCTTGAAAAGGCGATCAACGAGGAACTGGCGCGCGTGCTCAAGGATGGTTTCTCTGAGAAGGAGATCTCGGAAGGCATCACGGCGCTGCTCAATTACCGCAATCTGGCGCGGGCGCAGGACGACGTGCTGGCAAGCACGTGGCTGGACTATCTGCAGCGCGGCCGCACGTTCGAATGGTCGGCCGAGATGGACAAGAAGATCTCGGCGCTGACGCCGGAGACGGTCAATACCGCCCTGCGCAAGTATTTGCGTCCGGACGGGTTCAGCACGGCGCTGGCGGGCGATTTCAAGAAGAAAGACGCGCCCTGAGGGCTTCCTTCCTCAGCCAAAAACCCCTGCCTCGGCAGGGGTTTTTTTGCATAAAGCGTTTTGATTTGCCGGCCGCTTCGGGTGATGTAGGCATCAACCATGCCATTTATGTGGCTAATTTTTTGAAATTTTCTGATTACTCGGTTATTTGGAAAGATGTTTTCATGGAATACGGGTTTATCCCAGGTGGGACGAAGCGCACAATTCAGTCATCGGGAACAGCAAACGAACCACGACGGAGGGCCGCCGGATTCGGTCCCCATTAATACGAATTGGAGGTCTCATCATGAAAACCCTAGCCACTACCCTGTTTCTATCCCTGGCTCTGGCCGGCGTCGGCGCTCAAGCCGCCGGTGTGGAACAAGCCAAGAGCAGCGCCCAGGTCGCGACTGAACTGCAGCAAGCCAAGGCGAGCGGCCAGTACACCTTCGGCGAGCTGGACTATCCGCCCGCCCTGCCCCAGACGACCAGCCTGAGCTCGCAGGAAGTGCAAGCGCAGCTGCAGCAAGCCAAGGTCAGCGGTCAGTACACGTTCGGCGAACTGCAATATCCGCCCGTGTCTGCGGCGACCGGCAGCGCGAAGACGCGCGCCGATGTCCAAGCTGAACTGGCGCAAGCGAAGGCCAGCGGCCAATACACGTTCGGCGAGCTCGAATACCCGCCGATCACCCGGTGAGCTGCTTGCTGTAGCCCGGCCGGCCTCGGGCGGCATCATGGCCTGAGGTCGGTTTTTTCTGGCGACAGCGGCGGTTGAAGTCGCAGTGGAAGTTGAAGTTGTAGTTGTAGTTGAGGTAGCAGTTGAAGTTGCTGTAATGCAGTTGAAGTTGACGTTGAAGTTGATTTAAGTGAAGTTGCAGTAGCAGTAGCAGTGAAACCGCGGCGAGAGCCGCGGTTTTTTTTGGTCGGTCGGATTCTGTGGGCCGTCCGGGTTCTTTAGCCGCCTGGCGCGGCGGCGGCCCCCGGCACGCGGGGCAACGATTGCGGACCGGAGCGTTCGCTCCGGACTACCCCATCGTCATCTTCGTCAGCCTTCGGCTTCCTTCAGATTCCCTCGGGCTTATCGACGCCCCGCGTGCCGGGGGCCGCCGCCGCGCCAGGCTCAGGTTGTTGATTCGCCTCGGGCGCTGGAGCGGGCGGTTTTCTGGCGTTCTTTGCGCCGGCTTGGAAGAGAGGAAGATGTTGCGGGGCCCGCGCTGCGCCGGCCGCGCGGGCGGCCTTGCAGCGCATACGTGGTGTCTTGCGTCGACGAGTGACGCTGCGCGCTGGTGGGGGGGCGCTGCTGGGCATATTTGTGCACGGCACAGCATTTGTGTGTGCGTCTGTGCATCTGCGGGCACGGTGCGGCGTTTACGTGCGCATCGCGGCATCCGAGTGCGCGGCGCGGCACTTACGTACGCCGCGGCGCCTCTGCGTACGTGGCGAGGCTCGTGCATATGCGGCCGCGCACCAGCCTTCGAAGGACGACCTATCGCTGGCGAAATCAAAAAAAAGCCGCGACTCTCGTCGCGGCTTCTTGCCTGCTCAGGCGATTCAGCTGAAGAATTCCTTCACGCGGTCCGTCCACGACTTGCTTTGCGGCGAGTGGCGATCACCACCGTCGTTCAGCGACGCTTCGAACTGGCGCAGGATGTTCTTCTGGTCGTCGCTCAGACGCACCGGGGTTTCGACCACGACGTGGCAGTAGAGGTCGCCCGGGTAGCTGCCGCGCACGCCGCGGATGCCCTTGCCGCGCAGGCGGAAGGTCTTGCCGGACTGCGTGCCTTCCGGGATGGAGATCTCGGCCTTGCCGCCCAGCGTCGGCACCTGGAGCTCGCCGCCCAATGCCGCCGTGGTGAACGGAATGGTCAGTTCGCAGTGCAGGTCGTCGCTGTCGCGCTGGAAGATCTTGTGCTGCTTGATGTGGATTTCCACGTACAAGTCGCCCGGAGGGCCGCCGTTGATGCCCGGCTCGCCGTTGCCGCTGGAGCGGATGCGCATGCCGTCGTCAATGCCGGCCGGAATCTTGACCTGCAGGGTTTTGTTGCGGCGGATGCGGCCCACGCCGTCGCAGGCCGGGCACGGGTCGGTGATTTCCTTGCCGTTGCCATGGCAGGTCGGGCAAGTCTGCTGCACGCTGAAGAAACCTTGCTGCATGCGCACTGCCCCCGAGCCGCCGCAGGTGCGGCAGGTCTTGGGCGAGGTGCCGGCCTTGGCGCCGGAGCCGTGGCAGGTGTCGCAGTTTTCCCAGCTGGGCACGCGGATCTCGGTATCGAAACCGGCAGCGGCCTGCTCGAGGGTGATTTCCAGCGCGTATTTCAGGTCGGCGCCGCGGTAGACCTGCGGGCCACCGCCGCGACGGCCGCCGCCACCGCCTCCGAAGATTTCGCCGAAGATGTCGCCGAACGCGTCGGCAAAGCCGCCGCCCATGCCCCCGCCGCCCATGCCGGCGGAGTTGGGATCGACGCCGGCGTGGCCGTAGCGGTCATACGCGGCGCGCTTCTGATCATCGCCCAGGACCTCGTAGGCTTCCTTGGCTTCCTTGAACTTCTCTTCGGCTTCTTTGCTGTCCGGATTGCGGTCCGGGTGATACTTCATGGCCAGCTTTCGATAGGCCTTTTTGAGGTCGTCGTCCGAGGCATTCTTTGCCACGCCAAGGACGTCGTAATAGTCGCGTTTTGCCATGATCCGTGGGCTCAAAAATCGAGCCTTCTTTTCAGTGCTACAGAATGAGTTCGCCCGGTAGGCGGATTTCTCCGGCTACCGGGCGGCAGAGGCAGGTCAGCGCCCGGCCATTATTGGTCGCGCTTGACTTCCTTGAAGTCGGCGTCGACGACATTGTCGTCCACCGGCTTCGCGTTGTCGGCTGCCTGTTGCTGGCCGGCGGCTTGCTGCGCCTGCATGTCGGCGTACATCTTTTCGCCGAGCTTTTGCGATGCCGTGGACAAGGCTTCCACCTTGGCGTCGATCGCGGCCTTGTCGCCTTCCTTCAGCGTGTCTTCCAGGTCCTTGATGGCGGCTTCGATGCTTTCCTTTTCAGAGGCTTCGAGCTTGTCGCCATACTCGGTCAGCGACTTGCGGGTGGCGTGCACCAGCGCGTCGGCCTGGTTGCGCGACTGAGCCAGTTCGGCAACGCGGTGATCTTCCTCGGCGTTGGCCTCGGCATCCTTGACCATGCGCTGGATCTCGTCTTCCGACAGACCCGAGTTGGCCTTGATGGTGATCTTGTTTTCCTTGCCGGTGCCCTTGTCCTTGGCGGACACGTGCAGAATGCCGTTGGCGTCGATGTCGAACGTGACTTCGATCTGCGGCATGCCGCGCGGCGACGGCGGGATCCCTTCGAGGTTGAACTCGCCCAGGGCCTTGTTGCCCGCAGCGATTTCGCGCTCGCCCTGGAACACCTTGATCGTCACGGCCGGCTGGTTGTCGTCGGCGGTGGAGAACGTCTGCGAGAACCGGGTCGGGATCGTGGTGTTCTTCTGGATCATCTTGGTCATGACGCCGCCCAGGGTTTCGATACCCAGCGACAGAGGCGTCACGTCCAGCAGCAGCACGTCCTTGCGGTCGCCCGACAGCACGGAGCCCTGGATGGCGGCGCCAGCGGCGACGGCTTCATCGGGGTTCACGTCCTTGCGCGGATCCTTGCCGAAGAATTCCTTCACCTTTTCCTGGACCTTGGGCATGCGGGTCATGCCGCCGACCAGGATCACGTCGTCGATGTCGGAAACCTTGACGCCGGCGTCCTTGATGGCGACGCGGCAGGGTTCGATCGTGCGTTCGATCAGTTCCTCGACCAGCGCTTCCAGCTTGGCGCGCGTGATCTTCAGGTTCAGGTGCTTCGGACCCGAGGCGTCCGCCGTGATGTACGGCAGGTTGATTTCGGTCTGCTGCGCGGAGGACAGCTCGATCTTGGCCTTTTCGGCAGCTTCCTTCAGGCGCTGCAGGGCCAGCACGTCCTTGGACAGATCAACGCCTTGTTCCTTCTTGAACTCGGAGATGATGTAGTCGATGATGCGCTGGTCGAAGTCTTCGCCGCCCAGGAAGGTGTCGCCGTTGGTCGACAGCACTTCGAACTGCTTTTCGCCGTCAACATCGGCGATTTCGATGATGGACACGTCGAACGTGCCGCCGCCCAGGTCATAGACGGCGATCTTGCGGTCGCCCTTTTCGGTCTTGTCCAGGCCGAACGCCAGCGCCGCGGCGGTGGGTTCGTTGATGATGCGCTTGACTTCCAGACCGGCGATGCGGCCGGCGTCCTTGGTGGCCTGGCGCTGGCTGTCGTTGAAGTAGGCGGGCACGGTGATGACGGCCTCGGTCACTTCTTCGCCCAGGTAGTCCTCGGCGGTCTTCTTCATCTTGCGCAGCACGTCGGCCGACACTTGGGGAGGCGCCATCTTCTTGCCGCGCACTTCCACCCAGGCGTCGCCGTTGTCGGCCTTGACGATCGCGTAGGGCATCAGGTTGATGTCCTTCTGCACCGCCTTTTCTTCGAACTTGCGGCCGATCAGGCGCTTCACCGCGTACAGGGTGTTGCGCGGGTTGGTCACGGCCTGGCGCTTGGCGGGCGCGCCCACCAGGGTTTCGCCGTCATCCATGTAGGCAACGATGGAGGGAGTGGTGCGAGCGCCTTCCGCGTTTTCGATGATCTTGACCTGCCCGCCGTCCATGACAGCCACGCAGCTGTTGGTCGTGCCCAGGTCAATGCCAATAATCTTGCTCATGGTGGGTTACCTTGATTATTAAATCTATGAAAATTGGGGAAAACTTCTTGTCCCCACCTAACTGGGGCTGCCCGCAGGGTTTTTCAAGACGCCTGGCCGGAATTTTCCGCGGCGCCCTGCAGGCGCTGGATTGCCGCCGTGAACTGGGGCAATCCGGGCCAGCCGGTGATGCGGCCAAGCCGCTTTCCGGAACGGTACAGCACAAAAGTGGGGACGCCATGAAGCGAAAACCGCCGGCCCAGGGGTTCGTCGGCATAGACATCGGCCTCGAACCACGTCAGGCCCAGCCCAAGCAGGGTTTCGCGGTGCAGCAGCGCCGCCTGCTTGAAAAGATTGCAGTTATAGCAATCCTGGCCCCACAGGAATACGCAACGCAGGTCCGATCCCGGCGCCTGGACCACGGCAGCGTCGAATCCCGCGGTGTCGACATGGCTCATGCCGAACACCTGGAAAACCTGCGCCGGATCGAAACGGGGATCGGTCATGGCCTTGCGAACCGTCAGCCTTGGCCGGCCGACACCACCACGAGGGCCGGACGCAGGGTCCGGTCGGCGATGGCATAACCCTTTTGCAGCAGCTGCACCACGGTGTTGGCGGGCTGCGGGTTGGGAATGGACGAAATGGCCTGGTGCAGGTGCGGATCGAACTTGTCGCCCTGCGCCGGCGCGATTTCCTTGAGCAGATTGCGCTCGAAGGCGGCGGCCAGCTGCTTGAGGGTGACTTCGACGCCTTCGCGCAGCGTTTCAACGGTCTGGTCAGGCTGGGCCAGCGCGGCCTCCAGGCTGTCCTTGACCGGAACCAGGCTTTCGGCGAACGACTCGATGCCGAACTTGCGCGCCTTGGATACTTCTTCCTGGGCGCGGCGGCGCACGTTCTCGGCCTCGGCCTTGACGCGCAGCAGTTGGTCGTGCTGCTCGTTGACGGTAGCCTGGGCGGCGTCCAGCTGGGCGCGCAACTCGGTCAGCTCGGCCTGCTCGGCGTCCTGGGCGGCGGGGGCCGCGTCAGCGCTTTGGCCGACTTCGGGCGTCTGATCTGCAGGCTCGTGGGGTGCCGTCATGGGGAATCCTCCAAAAAGAATGGCTTTCGCAGACATGAATGGGGGCCAATACCCCTATTTCAAGCCCGGGTAAGCGAAATATTCCCGCATGGCGACGGCCGGGCGGCCGGCCCGGCCTATTTCTTGTGCGGCTGCGCCGGGGCCACGGGGTCGCTGGCCGGGAAACTCTCTTTCAGGGCGCGGTCCACCCGCTTGTCGTCCGCATCGGGGTCGGACTGAATGGCGATGGGGTCGCTGGCCGGAAAGGTGTCGGCCAGGGCTTCGTCCAGCTCATGCTCGACGTGGTCCTCGTCGACCGGGGTGCTTACCTTGCCCTTCTTGACCGTTTTTCCAGTCTTGGGATCATGGTGCATGCGCCTTCTCCTTCAAGTCCGTGGTGGCTGGGTCCATCCCTGCAAGTGGCGTTCCACCAGGCTGGCCAGCCCCGAGATCCAGGCCGGATCGTCATTGATGGCCGGTATGTAACGAAACTGCTTGCCGCCCGCCCCGATGAAGGCGTCGCGGCATTCCAGGCTGATTTCTTCCAGGGTTTCCAGACAGTCTGCCACAAATCCCGGGCACACCACATCGACCTCGGTTGTTCCGGAGGCCGCCAGCGCCTTGAGGGTGGGCTCGGTGTAGGGCTCCAGCCAGCGGGCCGTGCCGAACCGGCTCTGGAAGGTCACTTCGATCTGGTCGCGAGGCAGGGACAGGCGCTGCGTCAGGAGCCGTGCGGTCTCCATGCAGTCCCGGTAGTAGGGGTCGCCCAGTTCGATCGAATAGCGCGGCAGGCCGTGAAAGCTCATGACCAGCTTCTGGGGCTTGCCATGCTCCAGCCAATACCGCTCGATGCGCCCGGCCAGCGCGTCCAGGTAAGCGGGTTCCTCGTGAAAGCGCTTGATGAAGCGCATTTCGGGCTGGTCGCGCAGCCGTCCCATGTGGCGGGTGACCGCATCCACCACCGTGGCGGTGGTGCTGGCGGCGTACTGGGGATACAGCGGCACCGTCAGGATGCGCTCGCAGCCTTGCGCGCGCAGTTTCGTTATGGCATCGGGAATGGAGGGGTTGCCATAGCGCATGCCCAGCTCCACGACGACATCCTGGCCGGCGGCCTGCAGGGCGGCGCGCACGCCATCGGCCTGGCGCTGGCTGTAGACCATCAGGGGGGAGCCCTCTTTCATCCAGACGCCGGCATAGCGCGGCTCCAGCCGCTTCGGCCGCCGCCTCAGCACCATCCCGTGCAGGATGGGCTTCCAGAGATAGCGCGGGATTTCGATGACGCGGGGGTCGGACAGGAATTCGCCCAGGTACTTGCGAATGTCCTTGGGCGACGGGGTGTCCGGCGTACCCAGGTTCACCAGCAACACGCCCACCTTGCCGGGCGCGCGCGGCGGCGGGTCTTCGTTGAAAGGGTCGTCTTGCGCGGTTTCAGGCAGATAGCGTTCAGGCCAGAGATACTTGAACAGGCGAAGAAACACAAAAACTCCCCTTCCTCCGCAAGGAGGATGTAGCTTTGAATGGGACTACTGATTGTGGCTGAGCGCGTTGGACAACAACCGCGCCGTGATGTCCACGATGGGAATGACACGCTCGTAGGCCATGCGGGTCGGACCGATGACGCCCAGCGTGCCGACCACCTTGCCATCGACGCCGTAGGGCGCGGTGATGACGGAGACTTCTTCCATCGGCACCAGCTGCGAATCGCCGCCGATGTAGATCTGCACGCCCTGCGCCCGGCTGGACACGTCCAGCAATTGCAGCAGGTCGGTTTTTTTCTCGAACAGCGAGAACATCTTTCGCAGGCGGTCCATGTCGGACGCGATGTCCGTTACGTCCAGCAGCTTGCGTTCGCCGGAAATGACCACGGCGTCGCCGTCTTCGGCGGCCTCCGCGCTGGCCTCGACGGCCGCCTGCATCAGGCGCGAGATGTCTTCGCGCAGCTGGGCCAGTTCGGTGGACAGCGTCTGCCGGACCGCATTGAAGGACTTGCCGGCGAAGTGCATGTTGAAGAAATTGCCGGCTTCCAGCAATTCGGCTTCGGCGTAGTCGCGCTGAACGAAGAGAATGCGGTTCTGGACATCGCCGTCGGGGGTGACGATGATCAGCAGGACCCGCTTGTCGGACAGGCGGATGAATTCGATCTGGCGGAACACCTGCGCGCGCTTGGGCGTGAGCACCACGCCCGCGAACTGGGTCAGGTTGGACAGCAGCGCCGCGGCCGCGTTGACCGCGCGGGTGGGTTCGGCGGCCGAGAGCATCTCGCCCATGTTGTGCGGCTGCAGCTGATAGGACTGCACCGCCAGCAGGGAATCGACGAACATGCGGTATCCCCGCGGCGTGGGAATCCGGCCGGCGGAAGTATGCGGGCTATGGATCAGCCCCAGCTCTTCCAGGTCCGCCATGACGTTGCGGATGGTGGCCGGAGACAAATCAAAGACTTTCGATAGCGTCCGCGAGCCGACTGGCTGCCCATCGGCGATGTAGCGTTCTATCAACGCTTTCAGTAATGCGCGTGCGCGGTCATCCATAGCGAGTATTTTAGGGAATCTTTTCCGATTAAGGCGATTTTTGTCCCGCAAGCCAATATACGGCCCCATATAATCGGCTAAACAGGCCATTCCCGGCCTGTCCGGCATTACGGTTCCGCCCTTTTCATTCGTACGCAGCCATGCATTTTCCTACAGTCGCCCTGATCGGCAGATACCAGGACACGGGCCTGGACACACCGCTGAGAGCACTTGCGCACGCATTGACGCAGGCGGGCCGGCATGTGCTCATCGATGCCGACACGGCGCGCAATACCGGGCTGACCGAATACCCCATCGCCACCCTCGAAGAAATCGGCAAGACCGCTTCGCTGGCGGTCGTGATGGGCGGCGACGGCACCGTGCTGGGCGCCAGCCGCCACCTGGCGCCTTACGGCATGCCGCTGGTGGGCATCAACCACGGACGCCTCGGCTTCATCACCGACATCGCGCTGCAGGACGCGCATGGCGCGCTCGCGCGCGTGCTGGAGGGCAGCTTCCAGATCGAAGAACGCATGCTGCTGGAAGGCAGCGTGTGGCGCGGCGACCAGAAAATGTATTCCGCGTCGGCCCTGAACGATGTGGTGCTGAACCGCGCGGGACGCGGCGGCATGATCGAAGTCCGGGTCGAACTGGACGGCGCCTTCATGTACACCCAGCGCGCCGACGGCCTGATCATCGCCACCCCGACCGGCTCCACCGCCTATGCGCTCTCGGCAAACGGCCCCATCCTGCACCCCGGCATGAACGCCATGGTGCTGGTGCCCGTGGCGCCGCAAACGCTGTCCAACCGCCCCATCGTCATTCCCGACTCGGGCGTGCTGAACATGACGCTCACGGCCATGGGCCGCGTCGAGGTCGGCGCCAGCGTGCACTTCGACATGCAGACCTGGTCGGACCTGCAGCCGGGCGATCGCATCGTCGTGCAGCGCGCCCCCTATACCATCCGCTTCGTGCATCCCGAAGGCTACAGCTTCTTTTCCACCCTGCGCCGCAAGCTGCACTGGAACCTGATGCCCGAAGCCTCCGACAACGTAGAGTAGTAAGCGCCCCGACATGCTGCGCACCCTGCACATCCGCGATTTCGTCATCGTCGAACAGACCGAGATCCATTTCGGCCCTGGCTTCACCGTCTTTTCCGGCGAGACCGGCGCGGGCAAATCCATCCTGGTGGATGCGCTGGCGCTGACGCTGGGCGAGCGCGGCGACGCCAGCATGCTGCGCGAAGGCGCGCCCCGCGCCGACATCACGGCGGTCTTCGACACGCCCAAGTCGCTGCACGCCTGGCTGGCCGAACGCGAGATCGACGCCGAAGAAGAACTGTCGCTGCGGCGCGTCATCGACGCGCAGGGCCGCAGCCGCGCCTACATCAACGGCACGCCCGCCACCGTGGCCCAATTGCGTGAACTGGGCGACAGCCTGGTCGACATCCACGGCCAGCATGCGCACCAGAGCCTGATGCGGCCCGACGCCCAGCGCGACCTCCTGGACGCCCATGGCGGCCACGGCGACCTGCGCCACGCGGTTGGCCAGGCCTGGAAGCAATGGCGCGCGCTGGCCCGCCAGCTCGAGTCCGCCGAAAAGGACGCCGAAAGCCTGGCCGCCGAACGCGAACGCCTGCAATGGCGGGTCGAGGAACTGGACCACCTGGGCCTGGGCCCGGACGAATGGGAAGCGCTGCAGACCGAGCACACGCGCCTGTCGCATTCGCAGTCGCTGCTGGACGGCGCCTCGCAGATCCTGGAAGCGCTGGACGGCGAAGGCGATTCCGCGCACCACCGCGTCACCGCCGCCAACCAGCGCATCCAGCAGATGCTGCGACACGATCCGGGCCTGAAAGGCGTGTTCGACGAACTGGAGTCCGCACGCATCGCCATCAGCGAAGCCGTGTCGGATCTGAACAACTACGTCAGCCGCGTCGACCTGGACCCCAAGCGCCTGGCCGACGTGGAAGCGCGGCTGGGCCTGGTCTTCGAGACGGCCCGCAAGTTCCGCACCGAACCCGACGCGCTGTGCGAACTGCGCGAATCCCTGCACGCCGAGCTGGCCGCGCTGCAAGCCGCCGGCGATATCGACGCGCTGCGCGCCCAGACGGCCGCGGCGCAGGCGCAGTACGATGCGGCCGCCGCCAAACTGACGACCGCCCGCCGCAAGATCGCCAAAGACCTCGGCAAGCAGGTCACGCTGGCCATGCAGACGCTGGCCATGCAGGGCGGCCGGTTCGAGCCCACGCTTGCCGCGTCGGCGCCCTCCGCGCACGGCAACGAGCAGGTCGAATTCCTGGTGGCCGGCCACGCCGGCACCACGCCCCGCCCGTTGGCAAAGGTGGCGTCGGGCGGCGAACTGTCGCGCATTTCGCTGGCACTGTCCGTCATCGCCAGCCGCGCGGCGCGCGTGCCCACCCTGATCTTCGACGAAGTCGACAGCGGCGTGGGCGGCGCGGTCGCCGAAGCCGTGGGCAAGCTGCTGCGCGAACTGGGCGAACGCCATCAGGTGCTGTGCGTCACCCACCTGCCGCAGGTCGCCGCCTGCGCCAACAGCCAGTTCCTGGTCAGCAAGGCGGAATCCCGCGGCACGACGCGCTCCAGCATCGAAGAACTGGATGCCGGCGCCCGCGTCGAGGAAATCGCCCGCATGCTGGGCGGCATGAAACTCACCGCCACGACGCGCGAGCATGCCCGCGAGATGCTGGAAGGGTTTGGCCAGCCGGCCTCCTAGGCCGCCACCGCTGCCCTCTCCGCGACGCCCGCAAACAAAAAGCCCCTTCCAATAGAAGGGGCTTTTGACTTCACCTGGGCCGCGGCACGCGGGCCACGGCGCGTGACGCCCGCCGCAGGACTTAGCGGCCCTTCATGCAGCTGCCGCAGATGCCGTACAGCACCATCGCGTGGCTTTCCAGCGCGAAGGCATTGTCCTTGGCGATCTTCTGCTGCCGCTTTTCGATCTCGGGGTCCGAGAATTCGACGACTTTGCCGCAATTGGTGCAGATGAGGTGATCGTGGTGATCGCCGTCATTGAGCTCAAACACGGCCTTGCCGCTGTCGAACTGGCTGCGCGCAAGAATACCGGCCTGCTCGAACTGGGTCAGGACCCGATAAACCGTCGCCAGGCCGATTTCGACGTTTTCGCCGATCAGGGCACGGTAGACGTCTTCAGCGCTCAGGTGGCGTTCACCCGATTTGCGGAAAATATCAAGAATCTTCAGGCGAGGGAAAGTCGCCTTCAAACCCATGTTTTTCAGTTCGCTTTGGTCGCTCATGGTGTAATCGCTCTCCGTCCGCGTTGGCATGGGCAAGGACAGGGTCACCGCGAGCCGGCTCACCGAATCCATGCCGCCACGCGGAACTATCCTTATGAAACCTTTATGATAACGGTTTTGCTTGCTTCCAAATAATAGGGGCGCGTAGTGTCCATGATTGCACGTATTCCCTCCCGCTCTCTGAAGACCGGTTTGGCCATCGCCGCCCTGGCCGTCGCTCTGGCGGGCTGCACCTCCAACAAGTGGGGCTTCCCGTACAAAGCCCCGGTTCAGCAGGGCAACTGGATCACCCAGGAACAGGTTGCGCTGCTGCAGCCCGGCATGACCCGCGAACAGGTGCGCTTTGCCTTGGGCAGCCCGACGCTGACCAGCGTGCTGCACGCCAACCGCTGGGATTATCCGTATTACTTCAAGCCCGGCTACGGCGAGGCGCAGGAACGCAAGTTCACGGTCTGGTTCGAAAACGACCGGCTGGTGCGCTGGGAAGGGGACAAACAGCCCGACCTGCAGCCTTACCAGCTCAACACGCCCGATTCCGTCGCTGACGAAAAGGCCGACCAGCGCCTGAACCAGGACGAAGCCCGGCTGAAGGAAGAGCAGGACCAGCAGAAGCGCGACGCCGACGCCCCCGTCAGCCCGCTCAATCAATACCCCGGCCAGCCCGGCAACACGCCCGAACCGCTGCGCTGAAACAAGGATCTTTTATGCGTATTGCTATTGCCGGCGCCAACGGCCGCATGGGCCAGATGCTGATCGAGGCCGTCCTGAAGTCCGACGGCCTGCAACTGGCCGCGGCCCTGAGCATCAAGGGCTCCGACGCGCTGGGCCGCGATGCCGGCGCCCACCTGGGCAAGCAGACCGGCGTGATCATCACGGATGACCTGGACGCGCTGGCCGGCGCCGACTGCCTGATCGACTTCACCCGCCCCGAAGGCACGCTGGAACATCTGAAGGCCTGCGTGAAGCACGGCGTGAAGGCCGTCATCGGCACCACGGGCTTCGGCGACAACGGCCGCGCCGCGATCGAAGTGGCCGCGCAGAAAATCGCCATCGTGTTCGCGCCGAACATGAGCGTGGGCGTCAACGCCACGCTCAAGCTGCTGGACATGGCCGCCCGCATCCTGAACGCCGGGTACGACGTCGAAGTCTTCGAAGCGCACCACCGCAACAAGGTGGACGCGCCCTCGGGCACGGCCCTGAAGATGGGCGAGACCATCGCCTCCGCCTGGGAAGTCGCCCTGCCCGACGTCGCCACCTGGAGCCGCCACGGCGACACCGGCGTGCGCAAGCCCGGCACCATCGGCTTCTCCGTGCTGCGCGGCGGCGACATCGTGGGCGACCACACCGTCTCGTTCTGCGGCATCGGCGAGCGCATCGAGATCACCCACCGTTCGTCCAGCCGGGCCACCTACGCGGAAGGCGCGTTGCGCGCGGCGCGGTTCCTCGACGGCAAGAACAACGGGCTTTACGACATGCAGTCGGTGCTGGGGCTCTGATACCTGCCGCGCAACAAAAGGACCCCGCGGGGTCCTTTTTTCATCTGAGGTCGGCCGCACCTGGCCGGCCGCACCTGGCCGGCCGCGTCAGATCACCACGGGCTCCGGCTCCAGGCGCACGCCATAGCGCTCGGCCACGGCGTCCTGCACGGCGCGGGCCAGGCCCATGATGTCGGCGGCCGTCGCGCCGCCGCGGTTGACCAGGACCAGTGCCTGGCGGTCATGCACCCCCGCCGCACCCAGCGCACGCCCCTTCCACCCGCATTGGTCGATCAGCCAGCCGGCCGCGAGCTTGTAGCGTCCATCCGCCTGGGCATAGGAAACCAGACCGGGAAAGCGGTCCGCCAGTTCGTCGCGCTGGGGCGCGGACACGATCGGATTCTTGAAAAAGCTGCCGGCATTGCCCGTGACCGCCGGATCGGGCAGCTTGACCCGACGGATATCGCAGACGGCATCGAACACGTCGCGCGCGCTGGGCGACCCGCCGGCCAGACGTTCGTGGCGCAGCAGATCGGGATAGCCCAGCACGGGCCGCCACGGCCGAGGCAAGGCAAAGCGCACGCTGACGATGACCCAGCGTCCGGGTTCGTCGTGCTTGAACGCACTGTCTCGGTAGGAAAACCGGCAATCCGCCGCGCGCATCTCAACATAGCGCGCCTGCCGCACGTCCCATGCCGTCAGGCTGTGAAAGCGCTCTTCCAATTCGACGCCGTACGCGCCGATGTTCTGGACCGGCGCCGCGCCTACGGTACCGGGAATCAGTGCCAGGTTCTCCAGCCCGTCCCATCCCTGCGCCACGCACGCCGATACAAAGCCATGCCAGTTCTCGCCACCGGCCGCTTCGACAAGCCACGCATCCTGCCCGGCCTCCAGCAAGCGCACGCCCTTGAAGGCCACCCTCGCGACCAGCCCCGGCACGCGTTCTGGCAGCACCAGGTTGCTGCCTCCGCCCAGCACGAGCAGGGGCGATGCCTGCCGAGCCAGCTCGGACAGCGCGGGCAATTGCGCCGGATCATCCAGCGTGACGAACGCGTCGGCCCGGGACGCCAGCCCCAGCGTGTTCAGGCGGGTGAGGTCCTGCGCAACGGGAGACAAGGAATCGGGCACGTTGCCTGCAAAGGAATTTGACATGGGTGCTACGAGGTGTGCTACAGTTTTTGTCTTCGCTCAGTTTACTTGATTGAGATTTGAAGCCGATCCAAAGGCAGCATTCAGAAGCGCCCGCCCAAAGCAGGCAAGACTGAAGAGCCCGCCAGGACAAGCCGAAAAAATCATGCTAGAATGCGCGCCTTCTGATCGATAACCAAGTTGATCAGAGTGAATAAGAAACGAGGTTCTGCGCAGTTTACGGAACCAATGCGGGAGTAGCTCAGTTGGTAGAGCGCAACCTTGCCAAGGTTGAGGTCGCGAGTTCGAGACTCGTCTCCCGCTCCAGATTCGTATTCGTAGTGCTTCACTGCGAATCTTGAAAAGGCCCCTGTCGGGGCCTTTTTTCATTTCGGCGCTACGGACGCCGCGCCGCCCCCGACAGCACACGCCCGTCAGGCAAGCCTTCTTTTCCGGCGCAAGGCTTTCCGTAAAGCTTGCCCGTCTCTCTTGATTTCACCGCCAAGCTTTCGCATGGCGCATCTACATCGATGCGTCGACTGCGTCCATCCAGGCTCGCGCGGACCGAAAGCCGCGCCGCCTTCGGACTGGAGCATCCTGGTTTGCAGGCACGCCAGGCGGTTCAACCAAGCGGTTCAACCAGGCGACGCCATCGGAAAAATCAACAACCGCGACAGACCGCGTGCAATTTTTCAAAAACTCGTTATACTCTCGCCTCTTGCAAAAAAACGGCAAGAAAAATGCGGGAGTAGCTCAGTTGGTAGAGCGCAACCTTGCCAAGGTTGAGGTCGCGAGTTCGAGACTCGTCTCCCGCTCCAGATTTGCGGTCTGCTGTGCAAAGACCCTAAAAAACATGTACAATCGCTGTCTTTGGTGAACAGGCGCCGCGGCAAAGGCCACGAGCGAGGCTCACTAAAAAAAAACGGCAATATGCAGTACCCCAAGCGGGAGTAGCTCAGTTGGTAGAGCGCAACCTTGCCAAGGTTGAGGTCGCGAGTTCGAGACTCGTCTCCCGCTCCAAATACAAAGAGGAAGCAACGGCCCACACCGCGCTTCCTTTTTTCTTGCAAGTGCTGGCGCAATGGCAGAGTGGTTATGCAGCGGATTGCAAATCCGTGTACGTCGGTTCGATTCCGGCTTGCGCCTCCAGTATTCTCAAGGCTCGCAGCGATGCGGGCCTTTTTCTTTTCTGGCTAGGTGTGGGGAAATTCTGCCGTTCAAACGCAGAGGACTGTACATTCATACAGCCATGTCCTACTTCATCCCCCTATCCCAGCGCCCCGGAGGCTGCTGGACGTGCACCCACTGGCACGGCGAGACGACCGACCAGGGGCGCAGGCCGTACTGCCGCCGAGAGCCCGACCACAAGATAGCGCCTGCCTTCCCAGACGAGGGCTGCGGTTCGTGGTTGAGGGAGATCGGGGCGGACGACGAGATCCGGCTGTCCAGGCAGCGCGGGCCGACTGGCTACGATGACCGAAACGGGAACACGATGACCGAATACACCAACACCCGGCCGGTGCACGACATCTGGCTGCGCGCGCTGCCGGCGCTCAAGGGCGTCAAGAATGGTGACTATCTGACCATCGAACTCTTGCGCGCGGCATTCGGCCTGGAACTGGGCCGCAAGCTGCAGGAAGTCCTTGCCGCCGGCGAGCGCGACGGGCTGCTCGTAATCGACCGCGGCGCGTCGCCCACCACTTACCGGGCGACGTCCATTCTGGAATGGGGCGTGCGCGGAGGCAGCGACGACTAGCGCGCAGGGCTGGCCCAGGCGTCGACCACGGCCTGGTGCCGAGCGGCGCACTCCGCGTACTGGAACGCCAGCGCGGCATGGGCCTGTGCCAAATCGTCCCAGGACGGCGAATCAACGCGGGGGACTGGCGGACACGGCGCGCTGAGATTGACGGGCAGCGTTGGCCGCGTCGATGGCTTCGTTGGTTGCGCGCACCCGGCCAGGGTCGCGAACGCAGTCAGCAGGCAAAGGGCGCTGAACGATTTCACGGGTGTACCTCTCGATGACCTGGGGTTTGGCGGTGGCCAGCTTGTCCGCGGTGTCGGCCAGGCTCTGCGACAGGCCGGTCAGGCGCTCGGCCTCAGTCTTGAACTCTTCCAGGCCGGCCACGCGGTGGGCCTCCTGGCACTCGGCCCGGCCGGCCTCATACTGGCTGGCGCCATACCAGCGCACGCCGACGACCGCCGCGGCGAGCAACGCGGCGCCGATCAGGTATGGCATCGCGGAGCGCAGCAGCGGGTTCATCGGGTCACCTCGGCCACGGCGCGGGCATACAGCCCCGGCCACGTCTGCGCATGCGGCTTGCCCGGCCGCCAGGTGCGCAGGTAGAGATTCCAGGCGCCCTGCTCATCGCCGACCGCAGGCAGCCGGCCGGGATCACTCCACAGCAGCAGACGCGCCAGCCCGGCGGCCAGCACATCGTCGTGCTCGATGGCATCCCAGATGGCGGCGTCGCGCGCCGGGACGCCCCGGGCTTGGTAAAGGTGGGCGGCCGCGGCGCGGGTGGCGGCGTGCAGCCGGACGCCGTGCACCATACCGCCGCCCTGCTCGGCCTGCCAGAAGCTTTTCGCCGGCCCTGTGGGGCGCGGTGGACTGCCCACCAGCTGGCGCCGATGTTCGAAGCGCGATTCCTGCAGGCCGGTCGCGAGCAACTGGATGCGCGCTTCGGGCGTGTCCATGTTGGCCGGCAGCAGCGCCAGGGCCGGGTCGATGCCGGAGGCGACGATTTCTGAAAGGGTCATTGCTTGGAACTCCGGATGTGCTTGACCGTCACGGCGGCCACGTAGAAAGCGGCAGAGGCCGCAAGCGCAGCGTCGCCAGCGCTTGCCCAGCCCGCCGCGAAAATGCGGCAGGCCGCGCCGGTCGCCGTCAGGCCGACCGCCGACAGCCCAATCCGCTCGAGAGTCGTGTCCCTGACGGAGCGCGCGAACACGGCCAGCGCCGCACCGCCCGCCACCACCAGCCAGCAGACGAAGGCCAGGACGGCCCACAAGGTCAGAATGATGGTGCTGTCCATGTCACGCCCCTTTACCGCGCACGCGGTCGATCACGGCTTGCCAGAGAGCGCCAACCGGCGCGGCCTGCACCGCCTCCCAGGCGCGGGACACGATGGCCATGCCGAACATCCCGGTCAGGAAGCCGGCCAGACCCTCGGGGATGCCCAGCATGAGCGACAGATAGGGCGCCGCGTAATAGGCCACCAGCGAGCCACTGGCCGCCATGCTCAGGCGCGCCGGCCAGGACCCCTGCAGATATCGCATGGACACTGCGGCGCCAAGCACGCCGGCGAATTTCGCCGCGAAGGCGTCGAAGTCTTGGATATTCAATCGCGTCCCCTATAGACGTAAAAAAACCCGCCGAGGCGGGTTTGTGGATTTGGTGTCACTTTGGAGGCAAAACCTCGATCACTACGGGGTCGACAAGTTGCCGGCCGTCCTTTCCGTGGATCTTGACCGAATACTTCCCCGGCACAGAAGAGAAGACCTTCGGCAGCATTATCGACATGCCGTTCTTGACGACCGTGATTCCGGTCTTGTAGCACTCAATCTCGGCTGTGGACTGCATGTCGGGACGACCATTCATTTGCACCCACATCGCCAAGGTGCCATCGGCTTGAAGGGGACCACGCTCGCCAATCTGATACGACCGCGGCCCGTAATTGACAACCTCCAATGGCTTTCCGCTCAGGATGAAGCGGACGTCGTCCCACTGAAAGTAAAGTAAACCGCCGATTATCGACACCACTGAGACGACGAACGCTGCAATGCCCGCCTTGACCTGCACTGCTGGGCGAACCACTGATCTAAGGCGAAGGGCTGGACGCTCCAACCAGATAAAGGATGCAGTGCTTATTGCCAGTGACGCCGCAAAGCTAAATGCAGCCGTAGTCCACACTCCCATTCCGTAGGTGTGTAGCAGTAGGTAAACGATAGGCAGGTGCCACAAGTAAAAGCCGTACGAAATTCGGCCGAGTCCAACCAAGGGTCTCAAAGACAGCGCGCGCGAGTCCAAAGAGTCCCCGTGAATCACCACGCGCAGAATCACCATGAGCGTCAGCACGGAAACAGCGAGCCCATGCTCGACGTCCCAGAAGATGTCGTAGGTGATAAAAACGGCGAACGGCAGCGCCAACAAAGGTATCGAAGCCAACACCCGAACGACTCGCTGGGGAAGACCAGGCATGCGGCTCGCCATGGAACCAACGGCGCCTACCAGTATTGCCTGAGAACGCGTATCAGGCGCCAAGTAAATGCGGTCATAACCAAGGTTGGCGTGCACCATCCAGAACTGGTAGACGTAGGAGAACACCAACAGCGCGAGGGAAAGACCGAAAGTCACACGCGCGTCCCGGAAGCGGACCAGGAATAACCAGACGACGGGCCAAACGAGATAAAACTGCTCTTCGACGGACAGCGACCAAGTATGGCCAAGGTAAAAGCCAAACCCATCCTTTAGGGCGCCCGTCCAGGATTGCGTGTACAGAATTGATGAAAGAGCGTCTGCGTATATGCTAGGCCTGCCATCGAAGATCCAACATATGGCAGCTACGACTGCACAAATAAGTGCAAGGGGCGGGAAGAGGCGCAGAAATCGTTTGAAGTAAAACGTCCCGAGAAAACCCGCCTGCCCCCGTGAGTTAGCCAACACCTCAGTTATCAGGTAGCCACTCAGGACGAAAAAAATATCTACGCCATAGACCCCACCGGGCATTAACCCGAGGTGGTTTATGAAAACCATCAGGACAGCAACGGCACGCAACCCATCAAGGGCGGGGACATACCGAAGGCTATGTGGCGGGGTGAATTGTGTCATTGTTATGGCGGCTTTGGCCGCCGCATTTTACACATGAACCCCACCTTCCCCGCCCAATGCAATCAAGCAGCGGGGAGCGAGAAGGCCGGCAGACTGGCGATCAGCTCCGCATCACTTGGGATTTGCTCGCCATCGCCGGGTCCGACCATTAACTCGCTAAACCGTTCCCAAACAAGGCTTCTCCACTCGCGCAGGGCTGCCCCCTCAATTCGAAACTGCGGCACCGCAGGCTCATCCGCATATGAGATGGCTGTGGCCATGTCGTCGTAGCCGAGACTCATGGCTTGCGAATCGAGATGCGCTTGCACGACAACCCGCTTGTGAAGCAGCATCTCTTGGCGAGTCGGCACGGGCGTCGTTCGAAGGTCCATCTCGCCTTGGGAAGTCACACCCACGATAATGCCCCCACCCGCCTGCCAGGACATCGCGCGTTCGTGTTGGCCCTCCTTAAGCTGCACTGCGTCGTCCGGTATGTTCTCGCCATGGATTTCTTTGACATAAAAACCCTTGGTTTCATTCGAGAAAAAGAAAAGCATATCCACCCCCTTATTTCCAACGCCCGTACGCAACCCAGTCAATCGCCTGGTTTCCCACCCCTCCTGATGCGTTGCGGACTCGTGCGGCGAAATTGGTAGTCGTCGACAGGTCCACCAACGCACCGATCAAAGTTCCGGGGTTCCCTGCGACGGTGGCAACTACCGATGTCGGGGGGGCCGCAAAGGCGATGGGAAATGTAACGAGGAAGTCGGCCGTCGAAGCGGTGAGATTGCCCCCTTGCACTAGCAATCCACCCGGATATCGTTGGAAGAAGTTGGCCGGGCCAATAGCTTGGTTTGCGCCCATAAAGGCGTCGTCCAGCGTCTTTGGCGTGAGGAGCGTGGCATCGTCTGTCATAGCCTGCGCTTGAGCAGTCGTCGCAATGCCAGACCCCATGGGAACCCACGCCGCCCCGACCGTTCCAGGCTCGGTCGTATTTGCATCCCCTGTGGACCGATACGTCAGAGCGTTGTGAGAAACCTGCGCACCCAGCGGCCAGCCTCCATCGATGGTCTGCCACTTCGCGAAGCCGGTCAGCTGCATTTCGCCAAGCGCCGCTGTCAGCTCGTTGAACACGCCGTTCATCTCGGCGCGACCGACCGGCCGATAGTTCGCGTTGTCGTTGGGAAGCTCGTAATCGGGCGTCCAGCCAGCTTGTAGCGACACCTTGCCGTCTGGTTGGTCGGCCGTCGCCAACGCTTCTTTGTCGCCCGTAGCCGCGAACGGCGTCTTATAGATCCTGGTAGCCATTTACGCTCCGAAGTTTCCGTTTTCAAAATTGAGATGGGCTGGGCCGAAGCCCCACGACGGCCGCACCTGCACGGCCCACCTGAGACCGACTGTCGACGGGCGGGGAAGAATGTCCGTGTTTTCCAGCAGCCGGCGCAGCCGATAGTCGGGCGTGCTCGAGAACATGATCGTGGTCGTCGTCATGTCGTAGTTGTCGAACACGAACGCCGATCCGGGCCCGAACACGCTTTCCAGGGCTCGGTTGATGTTGGGAGCCGTAGGCCGCATGGTTATCTGGAACCACCGCAGCTTCAGGAGCTTGCGAGCTGATTCGATATCCAGGCCGACCTGCCCGTCGCTGGCTCGGCCAAAATTCCCGTTCTCAAAGTTGGCGTTGTTGACGCCGAACCCGAATACGCCTTCCACGCGCCGCGGCGCGCCGATCTCCAGGGAGACCCCGAGGATGCGTGCCCAGACTGAAAGCCCAAATTCGTTAGCTGTGTCCAGGTCGAATACGTCGCGGTGCCAGTTGCGCCAGAACTCCGATTGATGATCGTCGATCCAAGTCTGATCATTTCGAGCCAGCGCGACGGCGCGCGGCGCGCCCTCGTACTGCCAGAGGATGGACCGCATCAGGTCGACCGAGAAGTCGAATTGCTGGGTTCCGCTCATGCAATCACCACCTGGATTGAGCTGCGCTGCGTGCGCGCGATCTCGTTGGGCGCAATCTCCATCGTGTCGGCCGACCAGGTGCCCGAGCCGACCACCGACAGTTCCACCTTCTTCACGAAAATGGTCGGCTCTTGCTGATTGATGGCGCTGGCGATTTCGAACGTCGACACGTCACTGCCCACAACAAAGCTGACGTCGCCCTCGATGTCCCCGTTGACGTAATTCATGACCAGGTCTGGAATCAGCTGCTGCACGTCCAGCGCGCTGGCCCGCACCGTCACCCGGATCAACAGGGCGATTTCCTCGGGTCGGTCAAACTTGACCTCGTACAGTCGACCGTTCACCGGGTCAGGAACCTGAACCACCACCGCGCCGTTGTACCCTCCGCCGACAGTCTTGGTCTCGAAGAGCGCTTGGGCGACCTCCTCGTCCGTGCCGCCCTCCACGCATGCCCAGATGCTGTGCTTGCGCATAGGGATGCCGTCGATGACCTGGTCCACGTCGGCATAGTTCTCCAGGTAGTAGCAGGAGCGCACGGCCTCGATGCTGTAAAGGCGTGACACGATGGCCTCATTGATCGACGTCGTCTGTAGCGCCAGCGTCTGCGCGCGCCGGCGCCGCAAGAGGACGTCGTTCTCCTCCACCTGGCCCGGAATCGCCGCGACAGGGTTGGTGATCGTCTCCCACCCCAGGACGCTCGACGCGACGGTGTTCAGGCCGCCAGGCGGCACGACTATTTCGCCGTCCTGCAGCGCGCGCAGGTTGCCCGAGGCGGCGCCGGCCGAATCCAGCACCACCGTCGTGACCAGTTCGAACTGCTCGCCTTGCGCGGTCTCGGCGATCGAGCCGGCGGGCACGTTCGTGCCGGGGATGCCACCGAGCAGCGCGCCGACGATCAGCGACCTCACGCTACTGCGACGCCGGCCACCGGTCAGGCCTACAAGGGAGTCCAGGAAGACGCCTCCGGCCAAGTTCGGATTGATCTGGTTGGCGAGCTCGGCGTTGTTCCGGGCGATCGCGTCCCGCTCCTCAGTGATGCGGGTGATCAGCATGCCCTGGGGCGTCGCCGGGTCCGTCGGCATATCCGCGCCGAACACCGCCCGGAACTCTGCTTCCACCTGGGCCCGAGTCGTGGCCGTGTCCACGACGATGACGCCGCGGTTCGCGATGAAACTGTAATCAGCCATTGATCGTTACCGTGCCGTATGTGGTTTGGAGCGTCGCCGTGTACTTCAGCGTCTCGCCTTCGATTTGGGTGGTCAGGCTGACGATGCCCGTGACGTCCGGCGTGCCCAGAAGCCTCCGGCGCAAAGACGCTTCGAACTGCGCCAGGTTCGGCTGCTTGCTGAACGCTTCGCGAAGGAACGGGATGCCCTCGTCGTAGGCGTGGATCATCTCCGCGCGCGCCGTCGCGGCGAAGTGCTTGGCTTCCTGGGCCACGGCGTCTTGATCCGTCACCATCGCTAGGTTGCCATTGGGCAGCGTCACGAAATCGTTGTCGTCGTCGGTCTGGAACGAGATCAATTCGGGCCTCCCGAGTTGCCACTACCGGTCTGCACGCCGCTATGCGTGTGCGTGCTGCCAATGTTCTTGCCGTCGTGTGTCAGCGTGCCGCCTGACATCGCCACATTCCCGCCGCTGGTGGTCACGTTGCCTTTGAACTCGATGTTCCCGACCCATTCCGTCTCGGGGATCTCGACTTTCGCCTTGGGCGCCTTGATGCGCACCTCGCCGGCGTGCAACGAGATGCAGACCGAGCCATCCATGGATTGCAGGACGAGCGCATCGGCGTTATCGCCGTCGATCGCCCAATCCTTGATCGTGTCAGGAAAGAACATCGCGTCCGAAAACGAGTGCAGGCGCTCAGTGTTCGGCCAATCTTCCCGGCCCCCGCGCTGGAACATCAGGGACACGTCTCGGTCGTTCGCCTTGAGCCAACCGAAGTCGCCGGGCTTGATGGGGAACCGCATGAAGAATCCCCCGCCGCCGAAGCGGAACACCGGAATGTTCGGGATGCTGCCGCGGGAAATCTTCTGCCCATCCGTCGTGCCGACCATGATGAGCGGCTTGATCACGGCCCGGTTCGAGGCGTCGTCATAGGAGACAACCTGCGCCGGCAGCATATCGTCCAGATTCTCGCGAATGAACGACCGGATCCAGGACTTCAGGACGCCCGGCAGGCTTCCATCGTCGGCGCCGTCGATATCGGGAGCTACAGTCGGCTGCATGTCGCTTGGTAGAAAAAGGGATCTTCGTGGCTGGCCACGTCGAACTTCAGTTGATCGATCTTGTAGTCGCCGTTCAGCGACCGATTGAACTTGCTCTCCAGGCGCAGCGTGCCGCCCAGGACCGACTCGCCGTCGATCAGGTAGGTCACCTCCACGCCCTTCTCGTTGGCCTTCGGGATGCCCACCATGCCGCTGTTCATATTCAGGATCTTGACTCGACCGCTGACAGCCTTGTCGAAGTCCTGCACGATCAGCCGGGTGTCGTCAACAAACGCTCGCACCCCGCCGGCCTCGGCCAGCCGGTTGACTTGGCCCAGCGCGCCACCGGTGTAGGTGTAGTTCCCGATCAGCTTGTCCAGCGCCTGGAAGACGAGCGTGGCGCCAATGTCCGTGGCCACAGCCGCGGCGATCGCCGACAGTCTCGACGTCGCCTGCGCGCTCTTGGACACCACCAGGCCGTTGGCCGCGTTTCCAGTCTTGGATTTCAGGACGATATCGACGTCCGGCGGGCTGCTCGGCTCCGCGCTGATGATGTCGCCCGTGTAGACCTTAAACAAGCCAGTGGAGACGCGCCCGACCTCCACGACCAACCGCTTCGGCGTCCGATTCTTGTTGAACGGACTCGTCTCGGTCAGCAGGAAGTCACGCGTCTCGCGCCGCAGGTTCGAGATGGTCACGCTGCATTCGTTCTGCGTGGCGTTGGCGTACTTGGTGCCGCTGGCCTTGATCCGCATGCCATCCGCGGCGCTGTAGTAGTTCATCCGGCCGGACACTTCGATTCCGATCCGTATGGCGCGTAGGTCAATCATTGATGCCGACCTCCGCCGGTTCCAGGTAGATCAGTGACTGTGACCGCCCGAACTCTTCCCACCATGGCAGTTCGCCATCCCGGGTCAGGATGGCGAAGTTGCCCTGATGGCTCAGGTGCCGGTACGGCAGGATGGGATATTCAGCGATGATCCGCTGGCCCAGGACGAGATCCACGCCATCGCGCCGGACGTCAGCCAGCATCATGCCGCGCGCGACCTTGATGGTCAGCTCCCACAAGACGCCGTTGATCGTGGCGGAAAACGTCTGGTTCGGCACCGCCAACAAGGTGATGTCTCTCACTTGAACACCCCGCTCAAGACGCTGCCCTTCCGCTCGGTGCCAGCGCCGGATTCCTCCGATGTCTGCTGGCCGCGCTTCACCGTGCTGGACTGGCTCTTGTTTTCCACCTTCGCCGGCGGCAGCTCGCCGAACTCTGGCTTAACCTCAAGCCACTCCTGCAGCCGCACCGGCACGTTGATGGCCATGCCCAGCTCTGGCGTCTCGTCATGCGGCATGTCTACGATCAGCATGCTCTCGTAGGACTTGACCTTCGTCTGGACCGTCAGCAGCTTGTTCTTGTCGAAGGCCTGGCGCAGAGATTCGAACTGGTTTCGCGTGTCGTCGGCCAGCAAGAAATCGATCTGGATTTCCGTCAGCTCGCGCACGACATGGTCGGACCTCTCCGTGCCGTCCTCGACCGCGAACTTGGTGGCTCGCTTTGCCTCCCTCACCGCAACCCGCATAGGCTCGGCGGAGGCGAATAAGATCTCGAAGCTCTCAGAATCGAGGATCGCCACCTGTTGCTGCGTGGACGTCGATAGGCTGTCTGATAGCTGCATTACCGTTTCACTCCACTGGCAGAATCAGCCTGCAGGTTCTTGAGCTCGTCCTTCAGGCCGCCACCGATCGACTGGCTGATGCCCTGGGCGTCAGTCGCCTGGGTTTGGACTGTGACCTGGCCAACCTGGACGTTGGTCTCCGTGTGCGTGTTGCTGGCGTTCGAAATGGCGTTCGACGTAACCGAGTTCATGGGGTTTGCGGCGGCCTGATCAAGCTGAGACTGCGCCGCCTTCATGTTCTCGGCCGCCTTGGACTCCGCATCGGACACGCCTTTCGAGACTGTGGAGGCTGTCACCTGGATGTCGTCGCCGCCACCGAAGCCTAGCCACTTGCCGATTTTCGCGATCACCGACGAGACGCTATCGAACACGCCGCTGATGTAGGACCAGGCGCTCTTCACCACCCCCACAACACCCTGGAAGATGGCACCGATGGACTTCCCCATCGTGGCGAACGAATTGACCGCACCGGACGCAAACGACTTGACGGATTCGTAGGCGCCGGCCAGCGCCGCCGTCACCCATTCGAACGCGGCCTTCACCGCCTCGGCCATCGCCTTGACGGTTTCCCCGACGATTGGGTATTTCTCCGAGATTTGCCCGATCAGCGAATCGTTCCCGTCAAGGAAGTTCATCACGTCGTCGTACAGCAGCGCGAACAGCGCCACGACGGCAGCGATCGGAGCCGCGACCGCCAGGAACGGAGCGATCAGGGCCCACACCGCCGCGGTGGCCGAAATCACCGCGGGCAGGAACATGGCCGTCAGGATCGTCGCCAGCCCAATGAAGAAGCCCTTGACGAAGGTGTCGTGCCGGTTCATCCACGACACCACTGAATCCAGCTTCTGGATGAACCAGGTGATGGCCGGGAGAATCCAGTCCACGATCCCGCTCGTGGCCACGCCCGCGCTTTGCTTCAGCTTGGCCAGCCCCTCGGAGTAAACGCGGACCCGCTCGGCGGACTCCTTGGTTACAACGCCCTGCTCCTTCTGCACGCGCAGCATGCGCTCCACTTCCTGACGTCCCTTCAGCAGCAGCTCAACCGTTCGGTTGTCCGTGATGCCGAGTTCCTTGATCTTGAACACGGCCTGCTCGCGCCCCATGCCCTCAACCGCACCAGCCAGCTCCAGCATGCCCTGCACGGCGTTCTTCGCGTTTCCCTGGGCGTCTTTGAGGCTGATCCCCAGCCCCTTGAAAGCCTTCGCGCGTCCAGAATCCATGTCCTGCAGGGCCTCGCCGATGGATTCGGCCATATCCGTCAATGAGTCCCGGGCGCCTTGGGCATCTCCGCCCATGCGCTCAATGGCCTTGCCGAACGCGTCGACGTCCTCGATCGCCACACCGAGCGCGTCGCTGGTGTTGCGGATCTGCTCGACCGTCTGGACGTGGTTGTTGAACGTCTCCAGGGCCTTGGACGCTGCGACCGTGGCCAGGATGGCGGCGCCGATCCGGGTGAAGGCGCCCTTGATCTTCTGCTCCATCAGCCCGGCGCGCCCCTCCGCCGTCAGCATCGACTTACCGAACTCGTCGGTCTTCTTCTCGGACTTGTCGATCTCCTTGTTCAGCTTGGAGTTGTCCGCGTCGATGATGTAGGTCAGAGCATCCAGCAAGGCCATGTCACTTCCTCTTTTCCGCTTCCATCGCGCGGATCTCGTTGACCTTGTTGGTCGTGGCGATTTCCCAGAGGTCCATCGCCTCCTCTAGGTCTATTTCAGTTTTGAGCTCGACGAGTCGGGCGAGGCCGGAGCTGACAATTGATCCAATAAAGGGGTCAGCATTGGCATAATCGAGTGGAGACACTTTTCCAGCAGGCAATCGAGGAAACCGCGTTGCCCGCCGAGTCCGAAAAAACCGGTGTTCTCCTCGATCATCTCGATCTCCAGCTTCATGAGCTGGATGCCATCGTCGACGTGGTTGTCGATCAGGGCCGCGGTGGTCAGCCGCTGCTCGCGTCCGTCCAGATCCACGGCCACATAGCCCATGAGCTTCTTCATGACCTCTTCCGAGGTCTGGTAGTCGCCCAGCTTGGGGATGTTGGACAGCGGATACTTGGCGATCACCTCCCGCGCCACCGTGGCCGGCAGGCGGGAAATCGTGAATGCCTTTTCCACGCCGTCACGGTTCTTCACCATGACGACGCGGGGTTTGATCAGGTCTGCCATGGTTGCCCTTACGCGCGGGTGCGGGAGAGGTTCTGGAAGGCGAAGGTATAGGACTTCGACTTGATGCGGCCGGCCGACGCCGGCGAGTTGCCGGGCATGCCGTTGGTCATCTTGCCTTCGCTCAGCGTCAGGCTGGTGTCGTCCGGGTACGTCCCCACCAAGGTGATCACGTCGCGAGCGTGCCGCTTGTTCTTTGCGGCGCGGTTTGCTTCGAAGATGACGGCGAGGTTGTTGTCGGCCTCGCTACCCGGGATAACGTTGATGGTGATGGTGATGGGCGTGGGTGCGCTGAACGTCACCAGGTCGCCGTTGACCGTCATGGCGGCAGTCGCAATGTCGATCGCCGGCAAGTCGAACGGATCCGCGTCGTCCGCGAACTCGGTGATCGTGAATCCGGACGGGAATGACTCGCTGGCCACGCAGCGAATCGCAACGCCGATAGCGGAAATATCGAACATGTCTGATCCTCAAATGAAAGACGGCCCGCAGGCCGCCCAAAATGTTGTCCTGCCCGGTCAGACCAGGTTGTGCGAGCCGTCGACCTTGCGGACCATGTCGCCCTTCGAATAGACCAGCGTGTACTTGGCCGTGAACTCGGTCACTCCCGACTCGCCCGTTTCCTGCTCGATGCTGACGTTGAACCAGTAGCCGTTGTCCTGTACGTCGTGCCAGGCCAGCGGATCGTTGGTCAGCTGAGTCACCGCGACCTTCTGCAGCTCGGTCAGGGTCTTGCCGATCAGGATCGTGCCGTTGTTCAGCGCCTTGTTGACGCCGCCCTGGACGATCGCCATGACCATGCCTCGGCCATCGTTGTTGGCCGGGATCTTGTTCGTGGTGAGCAGCAGGCTCATCAGCTGGGCCGTCATGTACGCCTTGAGCCATTGCTCGTTGGCGTGCACCGACATGTCCAGGGGCGCCGTCGCGCCGCCCATCAGGTAGCCGCGCTGGAAGAACGAGATCTTCTGGCCGGCACTGGCGGTCTGGCCGTAATAGTTGACCCGGCGCGCGTCGTAAAAATCGGCCATCTGGTCGTCCGTCACGTCGGACGTGAGCGTCACACCGGACTGCCGATACATGTAGTTGATGGTGGCGTTGGTACGGTCGTAGTCCGTGGCCGCCATCACCGCCATCGGCAGGGCTTCCTTGTACTCGTCGGCCGTGCTGTTGAGGATCAGGGCGTTGGACGCCGTGCCGATCATGGCCGCGTTCCAGGTATCGGCCGTCACCGAATCGACCGACCAGTACATCTGGTACTTCACGTTCTCGCCCGAGACGTACTCCGCGAGGGGGATCGCGTCTTCCAAGTCCACCGCAACGCCAAACGACGCCGAGCCGAACGAATCGGTCACGTTCTCCGCCGCCCGGAAGGCCTCCAGGGGCGTCATGGCGGCCGAGCCGGGGGAACCGATCGCCTGGGCGCCCTGCAGCGCCAGCATCGCGCCGATATCGCTGCCAGTGGCCGGCGATACCACAATGGCACCGGGGCCCGTCGCGGCAGACTCGACCGTGAAAGAACCGGCGATGGCGTCATAGGTGACGGTCGCGGCGGTGCCGGTCTGCGCGGTGGCCGCGGTGGCGATCGCAGTCGTCACAAGCTGGGCCACGTTGGTCAGGCTGGTCGCCGCCGACAGGTTCACGCCGGTGAGCGCGTAGGAGAACTCGCCGACCTTGATGTTCATCGCGCCAGCCGTGACGGCTTGGAAATCCGCCAAGCTGGCCGAGATCCGGTAGCCGTACACGCGGCCTGGGCGGGCGACGTCAGGATAGGCCGCGAACTGCAACTCGGGCGCCTGCGAGGCGGGCGCCGGGCTGACGTACGAGAAGTACTGGCCGGCGAAGGCCGCCTCGGGCGAGTCCGAGCCGAAGTAGTCGTCGGCGCCGCCCGGGCGCACAGAGACGATCTGGCCGACAGGCACGCGCGGATCAGTGGTGAAGCGCCGGCCGGTCAGTTGCTGCTGGGCGACGGCATTGGCGCCGATCACCGCACTGATGATCCGGACGTAGCGAGTCATCTTGATGGACATGTCTTTTCCTCAAATGCGATGGATGCCCGGCGCAACCTGTTGGATGTGTGCCGTGGCCTGGGTGATGTTGCGTTGGTGGGTGAATATGACGGTGAAGTTCGGGTTGAAGTCGAAGTTGTCTCGGTCGTTCACGAATGCTGGCGTGACGATGTCCGTCGCGCGCTGCACGCCGATGCCGGCCGCCGTCATGGCCTGCGTGAATTTCATGGACTGCAGCAGCCCGCGCACCACCGACAGGACGTCGGAGGCAAGCAACTGCTCCGGCGCGTTCAGGTCATCCTCGACGAACGCCTGAAACTGATACATCGACTCGTTGATCTGTGATTCCGTCGCCGTGAGCGCGGCGCCGTCATCGCGGTACTTGCGCGCCTGCCAGCCACGCTTGCCCCGGCCTACAGGGAAGAAATAGATGCCGTCGTCGACGCGGCCCTGCTTCGTGGGCTGGAACGCCGCGAGGACGGGCAGCGTTACCCCCTGCTCCGGCAGCAACGCCAGCAGCGCGCCGCGTACGGTGGCCTCGAGTTGCTTCTGCTTCATGCTGGCCCCACGTCAACGCACAGGATGCCGCGCCAGCCGTCCTGCGTGTACCAGTCAGCACCGCCCACCACGTCATGCCGGCGTCCGCCGTAGATCAGCTGGTCCGGCGCCGCGCCGCGCTGCACGTTCTCCACCGGGTGGGACGTGTACAGGTTGAAGTAGCGCTTGGCGGTATCCAGTCCCAAGTCGCGGATCGTCGATTCGCCCACCGGCTGCCAGGAACCCTGGATCGGCTGCGGCAACTCGTACTCGTTGACCCACTGCCCGCGCGCATTCTCGGTTCGCCCCTTGAATTTGAGCCATACCGGCGACTGCTGCGCAATCACGCCGGCAGCCAGGCCCAACAGGTTGATTCCTGGAATCACGATCTATCCTCCACGACGTGGCTGACGGACTGGATCATCTGGCCGGTATCGACCAGGGGCTTCTTGGACACCCCCGGCGTTTTCTTCCTGGCCTGACGGGCTTCCAGCGTCGTCTTCTTCAGGGGCGGCGTCGTCAGCAGCGAGATGGTCCGGGCGATGTCGCCGGCTGACCGCGCGCCCAGCGCCTCGAAGGCATGGCCGATGTCGACCCTGCCGTCGATGGCGCCGCGCACTGCCCCGGCGATCTGCCGGCCCCACTCGGCCTTCTTCTGCTCTGCCGTGGGGCGCATGAAGGGGCGCGCCGGGATGTTCCCCTGCGGATAGCCGTATTCCTGGATGGCCGCCACGTAAGCGACGGGCGTGCCGTCCGGATACTTGGCCTCCGGAAAGAACCCGACCCGGATTTGCTTGCCGCCGACGTCTTTCAACGTCGCCTGCAGCTTCTCCGTGCCGCCCTTGCGCACCACCTTCATCGGAACCTTCCCCCGCGAATGGACAGGCCGCCCACGTTGCGAAACGCCGCGCGCTCGGGCAGGCCGCCCACGTACACCCCGCCAGCCGCGCAGCTCTTGGACAGCGCCAGGAACTGCTGCCCGTAGGGCGTCAGGTTCAGCCAGTGCGACCAGGAATCGGTCGCGGGCGGCGCCTGAAACGACACGCTCACCTTGTCGATGGTGGCCGAAGCCAGCGCGCCCGGCGCGCCGCCATTGCCCGACTCGGCATTCAGCCGCAGTTGCAGCAGGTGAGCCGTGATCAGCATCCACAGCTGCTCGTTGCACTGACAGCCGCGCCCGCTGGTGTAGCACTGCGCCCATTCCGCCACGGCCTGCACGATGTCATCCGGGACGGCGCTGAACATGGGGAACAGAATCCGGAACTTCGCCAGCGGGAAGTCCATGTCAGGCCTCGGCGTCTTTGACCTTGGCGCCGGCGGGGTTGCGCTTCTTCGCCGTTTCCGGGGTATCCTGGGCCGACTTATCGGCGGCTTGTAGGTTGCGAGCCGCGAACGTTTCCGCGTCCTGCTTGTCGTGGCTAGCCGACACGAAGCCGTTCTTCGAATGCGCCTTGAACACGATGTTTTCCTGCAGCAGGTTGAACTCGTCCTCGGAGACGCCGGTAACCATGCCCTTGGGCGTCACCAGTTGCTTGTTGGCCACGTTGGCCTTGCCCGTGACCAGAACCGACTTGCCGTTCTTGAGCTGGTAGCGCTGGTCGTTGCTGAGCGTGCTGTAGATATAGATGCGAGACATTTCGACTCCAGAAATGAAAAAGGCCGGGTTTCCCCGGCCCTTTGGCCACTGCGCGACGATCAGGAAGCGCTTATGGTCATGCGCGCGAACGCCCAGGGCCGCAGGATGAAGATGCCAGCCGTGGCGTTGATGGCGTCCTCGATGTAGCCCTTGATTCGGTTTTCACTGCCAAGGACTTGGTAGCGGACCGGAACCGGCTGGGCCAGACTGGCCGCTTCGATGTCGGAATCGTCTTGCTCCGCAGCGTTTTCCACGAACAGATACGCCACGTCCAGGCCACCGTTGGCATCCTTGAATTCGGGCGAGGTGACTACACGGAGGTTCGGGAATTCATCTTGCAGCCATTTGCGGAAAGTCATGCCCGACGCCGCAGAGCTGTATACGCTGAAGATCGACCGATAGCCGTTCGGCAACACCAGGACGAATTTCGCCGAATCCTTCACCTGTCCGCCCATCTGAGTTTCGATTTGGCTGTAAAGCCGGTTGAACTCAGTGACGAGCTGATCGAAGGTGGCCGTTGCCCACGGGGTGCCCGTCGTCAGGTACGCAGGCAGGCTGGGGTCATTCAGCAAGCCATAGATGTTGGTTTCGGGCTGGTTGAAGCCGTAGAAACCCACCTGGTTGCGGCTGATGTCCAGCGACTCCGTCGCGGCGCGGCGCTTTTCGTCCGCCGCCTGGTAGCCGATGGCGGCCTGGCGGGCGTCTTCCAGCTTGCCCACCTGGAAGCCCTGTTCGAAGCGCACGACGCCGCGCGATTCGATGGACTGGCGGTAGTCGGCCAGCGGGATGTTGGTCGTGTCGCCGTACAGCTCGGCCTTGGCGGCAGGCTCAGCGACGCGCAGGTTGATCGAATCGTCTTCCCAGCGACCGACGGTGGTGATGCCCGCGATCTCGTCAATGTTGCGCACCTGGGTGACGACGCGCAACGTGCCGGGCAGCCAAGTCTGGAGCATGTGCGACAGCATCGCGCCATTCGTGACGGCCGGGCCGGTCAGGGCCGAGTCCATCGCGCGCACGCCGACGCCCAGGTTCTCCAGGTCTTCGAAGCCGATCTTGGCATCGCTGCCCAGCTTGACGGCGCCGCGCGAGAGGGCCAGGCGGCCGCTCATGTGCATGTGCACCTTGGATTGAGTTTTTGCCATGGTTTATTCCTTTGATCAGGGCGCTTCGGCCGGGGTGGGCAGGACCACCAGACCGTTGAGGGCGATCACCGCCAGACGCGGGGTCTCGACGCTGGGTTCGTGGCGGGCGATGTGCGCGCCGGGGATGACGGTGCCGGTCTCGCCCGAGGAGATGATGCCGGTGGCCGGGTCGAAGGACAGAGGCAAACCGATGTTGCCGTCATTGCCCAGCTGAACGTTCACCTCGCCCATGGTGAGGAACTCGCCGACCGTGCCGTTGCGGGCATAGGTCACGTCGATCGCATAGGCCTTGGGGTTGATCAGGATGCCCGCGAAGGCGCCCGTGCCGCCCACTTCGACCGTGTCGGTGCCGGCCTTGTAGGTGAACGCGCGACCGAAGACGTTTTCGGTCTCGTCGGCCGAGTCGATGATGGCCGAGGCGGCGCGAGTCGGGCCGTCATGGCTGATGTTGCCCGGGATGCCGGACAGCAGGTAGGTTCGTGCGGTGTTCGGGATCATTGCTTTTCGCCCCAGACTTTGGCGGCCGTGTCTTCGGCGCGCACGGTTTTGGAATCGCCGACGATCTTCTCGGCGTCGGATTTGGCGGCCTGCAGGTAGCCTTGCAGCACCGCGAGCTCGGCGCCGTCCTGCGCCTTCAGGCCCAGCTTCTTGACGGCGTACTTGGCGACGTGGTCGGCCGAGACCAGCAGCGCGCTGTCGAAGGCGCCGATGAACGGCGTCACGCGCTTGACCAGAGCGTCGCGGTCGGCGATCTGCTTGATCACCGCGGCGGCGTCATTGGCCTTGATCTCGGTGCGCAGCGTGCCGATCATACCCATGACCTGGGCGTCCGCGGCGCGCTCGGCGATCTTGTTCTTGGCGGCGCCCAGCTTGGCCAGGGCGGCGTCCAGGGCCTTGCGGCTGTCGGCCGTGGGGGCTGCCTTCACTTCTTCGGCGGCGGCCTGAACTTCCTCGAGGGCGGCCGTAACTTCTTCGATCGCAGCCGTGGCCGATTCGACCGCGCTGGTCGCCTGCTCGGCGGCCGCCGCGGTTTCTTCGACGGCGTCCTTCTCGGCCGGCGTCACGGCTGCCGGATCCGGCACTTCCGCGTCGGTGACCGCCTCCTTGTTGGGGTCGTTGTCCGAGACAGCGGCAGCTTTTTCCGCCAAGATTTTCTCGATCAACGCCCGGAATGCTTGTTCCATTTCGGGGGTGATTTCCATATTGATGAACTCCGCTGAGTCGTAGGTGATTGTGAGGCAGTCCTGTACAGCCACGTCCGGCCCCGTCCTGCCCTCTTTAACGGATGCCAGATGATTGAAGCGAATGTCGCGCTGGATGACCTGGTACTGCTTGCCATCAAACACGCCTTCGGTAAAGTCGTACCAACAGCGGTAGCTGGGCGAAAGCTCCACCTTGCCGCGGTCGATCAGGTTCTGCATGAAGCCGGAGTAGGCTCGGATGCTGTTTCTGATGTACGGGTAGTCGAACCGTGCGGACTCGCCAGTTGTGCCCTGCACACCCTTCTTCTCCGGCGGCGTCCCGTCCTTGCCCAGAAACTCGTGCTCGTCAATCCACGGCACCAGGTTGGCCGAGGCGATGGTCTCGGGCTTTTCCAGCTCTTCCTGCGGCCGGTACACCATGTAGATCCGGTCCGGATCCGGCGCCCCGATCTCCCGGCCCAGGTACGGGAACACGCCGACCTTCGTGATCGGGTTGTCGCGCACCAGCAGGTAGCCGTTGACGTCAGTTTGTCGCTTGCTCATCGAGGTACTCGGTAAAGTCGATGACCGGGCGCATGCGGCACCGGCAGTTGATCAGCTCGCCGGGGAAGCCGACCTGACCTTTGTGCTTCCCGCGGTCTTCGATCACAGGTGGGTTATCCATATCGAAGATCTTGCCGTCGTACTTCTTGTGAAGCGATCGCGGTTCGGCGCCGCCTCCGCTGTGGATCCATTCGAACTGCTTGACGCCGGCGGCCTTCATCCGCTCCTCGTTCATGGCGGACGTGATCTTGCGTGTCTGGTCGACCGCGATCAGCTTGGCGCGGTTGCGCGTGACCTGGTTCAGGTTATTGATCTCGTCGAAGATCTGCCCGCTGCCCTGGCCGCCCGACTGGATCGACCGCATGACGATGCCCTGGATCCGCTCTTGGAACTGTGCCGGGATGCTCTTGATCAGCCCGACGTTTTCCGCCGTGCTGGCCAGGACCTTGTCGTACAGGCCGGCTGGCATCTGGAACGTCTTGATGGTCAGGCCGCCGGACATGTCCCGCAGCGATGCGCCCAGGTTCTGTTTGGAAAACCGGTCCACCTGACCGATCGTGCGGTTTGCGAGCGGGCCCGCCTTCTCGGCAAAGGCCTTGCTCCACTTGCGCCCCAGCTCGGCCAGGATGCGACGCGCCTGCGTGGTCACGCTCTCGTCCTGCGTGATCTCAGGGTTGCCGCGATACAGCCGGCGCAGCGCCCCGTCGTACTCGGCCAGCATGCCGTCAATCAGCAACTCCATGCTGGCGCGGTACCGACCCTCAACGGCGACCGGGTACGCCAGCGCCGAGCCCTTGAACTGGGTTGCCTGCTGCTGCTGCCCCCACGCCTGGCGCCGCTTCGTGACCATTTTCTTCGGCATCTACGAACTCGGCGTCTTCAAGGTTGTGGTAATCGCCCTCGCGGTCTTCGCGCAGACGGTCGCGGATGTCCTCCGCATCGATGGCGCCGGTGTTGAACAGAACTCCGTCGCGGTCCGCCTTGATCTTGTCGATCTCGGCCCATTCCTTGGCGGTCGGGCTGTCCACCGGCATCCACTGGATGGCGATGTCGGCCGGCAGCGCGATGTTTTCGGACTTCGCCAGCAGCCGGTAATGCGTCTCCAGCAGCGGCGTCATGTCGTTGGCCTGGATGCTCTCCAGGTCTTCGCGATAGACCGACTGCTCGTAGTCGCCCGTGGCGTTGAAGCCCTTGGGCTGCGTGCCCAGCAGCTTTGTCGCCGGCACATTCGCGACCGACGCGGCCAACTGGTACTGGGTCATGATGACCGTGTCCACGTCGCCCAGCGCGGTGTCGAACTGCTGGATGGTCTCCTCGGCGCCACCCACGCGCACGCCGTAGTTGTCCCTGAAGGCGACCCACTCCGCCAGGTTCCTTTCCAGCTCGTCGCGGTTGGTCAGGGCCGCATCGCCCACGTTCAGCGACGTCAGCCGCTTGGTCATCAGCAGCTGCGGGCCTTCGTTCGCGCTGCGCTCCGCCGCGTAGGCTCGCTCCATCATGCGCTGGGGCACGCTCACGCCCAGGTAGCGGTAGTGCGGCTTCAGATAATCCGGCACCGGGTACGGGACGAAGATCCGCAGATGGGACTTGTGATAGACCCGGTCCTTGATCTTCCAGAACGTCGGCTCGTAGTAGCTCTGGCTCGCCGGGTCGTTCAGGTTGTCCTCGGTCAGCACCGGCGTCACCCAGTTCGGATCGATCTGGGACATGCCGCGGTACGTGCCCGCCTGGACCCCGTCCAGATTGAACGGCGCTTTGTAATATTCCTCGGGGTTGGCCGCCTCGACATCGAACAGCACGATCCGTCCGCCGTACACGCGCCCGAAGTGCACGAGCTCGCGCAGGTGGCGCTTGACCGCGTACGTCTTGTCGCCAGCCATCAGGCGGGCCGAAACGTCATCAGAGCCGCAAGTCAGCAGGTAGCCATTGCGCACCGCGTCGCGGGCCGGCATGTTGCAGGCCTTGTCGATCAGCCAGTTCGTGGCCAGCATCGCGCAGGCCTGGTAGCCGATGAAGATGCTGCCCTGCGCGTAGAAGCCGAGCTGCGCCTCGTTGACCGGCGTGAAGCTGGCGGTCTTGGGCGTCGGGCGCTCGCCGATGTAGCCGTTGTCCGATGCGACGCTCGGCGCGCCCTGGGGCTGCTCGAAGTTCGGGAACTCGAACGCCGGGCGCACCTTCTCGCCCAGCGGGTGGGTGGAGAACAGGCCGGAGCGCGGACGGGGGGCCGGCGGAGCGCCCATGGATTTGCCGCCGGCGGGCAGGTTGCCACGGCCGAACAGGGTACGAAGGAAATTCATCCGAAGAATCCGCGCTTGCGCTTGATCATGGGCTGCAGCGCATACCGCGTCGCGTCCATGTAATGGTTGTTGGCGTCCACGATGTCCGTGAGCACGTCGCCCGTCAGGCGGTCCACCTTGTAGCTGTACAGCCTCGCCTCGCGCAGGGTCTGCACACAGCGCGGGTGGATGACGATTTCCTTGTACGAGCGCAGGTGGGCAATGCCATCCTCCACGCTGCCCTTCCACTTCTCCACGCCTTGCAGCCGCGGAAGACTGGCGCGCTGCCCGTCCTTGCCCTTGCTCTTGACGTGGCTGATCGTCTCCGGTCGGGCCGAGTCCGCACGGGTCACGTGCTGCTCTATGCCAGGCAGGCGGCCGATCATGTATTCCGCAATGTCGTCGTTCTCGAGGCCGATCTTGCCGGCCTCGTACTCCACCCACAGTCGGTGGTCATGTACCCAGAGCTTGACGCCCGCCGTCGGGTCTTGGCTGAAGCCCCAGTCCAGACCGAAGTACGGACCATCCCAGCCCGCGGCCGGGTCGAACTCGGCAACTCGGTACTTGCCCGCCAGGATCTGCGCCTCGCTGTTCTCGCGGTAAGCGCCGTCCCAGATCCAGGCATATGTCTGATCGTCCAGGCGTTCCCGGTCGTTGCGGCGTTCCTGCTCCAGCACGCCTGGGAACCACGGGTTGTCCGTGTAGTTCAGCTCGATGAGCTTGGAGTTCGGTGGCGGGCTCTTGACGAATCGCAGGTCCGTCGGACTTCCATCAAGCTCCGGGTTCCAGGTCAACCAAACCTCGGAATCGTTCTCGCGGACCGTGGGCAGCAGCTTCTGGTACGCGATCTCGCTGACGTTCTCCGCCTCGTCGATCCATGCAATCAGGATCCGCGCCTTGGACTTGATGCTGTCCAGATTGTGGCGCAGGCCGGCGAAGGTGTACGACACCCGACGGTTGCGCGTCCGAATGAACTTCTCGCCGATATCGAAATAGGCATCGAGCCACGGTACGGAACGGATCGCCTGCTTGACCTCCTCCATCGAGGAATCTTCCAGGCTGTTCATGTACTCCCGGCCGCACAGGATCACGCCAGAGACGCCCGCCTGGGCGAACATGTACGCCCGCACCGCCGTCATCAGCGCGAAGCTGCGCGTTTTTGCGCTACCGCGGCCACCCCTTGCCCCCCTGTACCGCGCCGGCCCGGAGAACACCGGGATCAGCTTCGGGGGGAGTTGGATTTCAGCCGTTGTCACCTGGCGCAACCAGTTGGATCGTTGTGGGCATTGTGGGGATCGGCCCGCCGCCCGGGCCGGAATGCTCGATAACTTGCTTGTCCATCCCCAGCAGCTTGGCTTTGCCCATAGTGGCGGCAACAGCTGCGGACGACTGAGCCGTCTCCGCAGTCAGCGCGGCTTGACGAGCTTCTTCCAGCTCCCGCAGTAGGTCATCCACCGTCAGCTTGTGGCGATCAGCGTGGTCGGCCTGCAATTCCGCGACCCTTGCCGTAATCTTGCCGTTGTCCAGAAGCTCCTTCGCCTTGCGGTTGACGGAGTCCGGCTTCATCTTCCCGGCGTTGTAGGCGCGCCGGTATGCCTCGGAAGCGTTGCCCGTCTCCACATAAGCAAGGGCAAAGGCCTCCTGCTTTGGAGTCAGGGCCATATCGTTGTTCCTTGAGAGTTATCACGCCCATCCGACTACCCGCCGTAGCGAGCTGGGCACCGCGGTTCTCGTCATGCTGGCCGCCGGCGACAAGACCGGTAAGAAGTGTCCCGCGCATTTGCCCCTGCGCGGGCGCCAGGCCTGCTGAGGCGACTCATGGGGGATTCGTCTGTCCTTGCAATGCGTGACCTAGATCATTATCGTGAGCCTGCCATTAATTCTTAGGAGGCTCTATGGCTCGCACTTTCAGCACGGCTTACGACAACATCCCGAATGGCTTCCAAAAGCGCGTTGAAGCCACTCTCGAGGCCCAATCGCTCGCAATCTCTGCTGCGCTCGCCTTTATCGCACGCTATGCGAAGCATGATGAGGCGTTAGCACACATCCGAATCCAGTTGGATGGACTGGCGCAAGCCAACAAGCAGCTGTACCCAATGGATGAGCGCGATAGGCTCTATGCCATGCAGCACATCGGCACTATCTTTACCGACGCCGCAAAGATGAAGGACGTTGAGTTTCCCTGGGACAATCCGTCCAAGCAACCCGAGTAACCATTAAGAAAATGCCCCGGGAGGATTTCCTCTCGGGGCATTCAGTCACTTATCAACGGCTTCGCGATTGCTCAAGGCGCAAGAGCCCGCACGTATTGTGATGGTTCTTGAAATGGTTTTCCAGAAGCCGATGTTATATTCGCCCACCAATATTCAACGTGGACGCGGGCGCTCGCCTCGTCTCTGGTGCTGCTGATCTGGCCGCACTCTTCCAGAGCGACCAAGACGCGCCACACGCCCGTCCGCACGACGGCGCGCTCCCGTGAATCTGCCCGCGGTGCCGCGTAGTTGATGATCTGCTTCATCTTGAACCTACGGCCCGGGTACGCCGCCATCAGGTCGATCACTTCCTTCGCGTACTTCACGCCAGCCTCCTTTCGACCCGGTCGCGGAACAGCCCCAGGTACAGCTTGTATTCGGTTTCGGTCAGCGCCACGCCCGTCGTATTGGCAATCCAATCACGCGCCGCCTTGATCCGGGCCCGGGCGTCCAGGTGGCCGAACATGGCGTTCTTCTGCGGGTACTCGGCGATGATCACCATGCGCTCATGCCACGGCAGCGCCGCGTGCATGCTCTCCACGACCAGGGCATGGTCGGTGATGATCGGCCGATGGTCGTCTTCCCAGGACACGTAGGCCTCCATGTTCCCCACCGTAGCGCCAGCCCAACACCAGCGCGCCCAGTTCCAAAGGAGCGAATCACCATTCAGGCTACTCATCGGCCACCTCGTACCGGCTGCACTTCTTGCCGTAGGGCTTGCCCTTCAGGCAGCGCGTGACCGTGTCGCCGAAGGGGGTTTCGACGGACTTGGCATGGGCGCAGCCCTTGCACGACCGATTCAGCGCGGCCTGCTGCCGGCTCATCACGACCAGCATCGGGTCGCGGAATTCCCACTTTTGCAGGTCTGCCGTCATCGTCCAATCTCCACGAGCACGAAGCCCTTCTTGTCTGCGTCCAGCGCGCCGTCCAGCGTGAGCGGCCGAAACTGGCTGTCATCGATGCCCAGCGCCGCGGCGATGCCGTCCAGCCTCGGCTTCTCCGCTGAGAGCAGGCCGTCCAGGTCGCGGCGCACCTTGTTAGGCGCGACCCAGGTAATCGACACGGGCACCTGGCCGGCGGGCGCGAGGCTGTTCCGGCCCAGCGCCTCCTTGGCGGCGAAAAACGCAGACTCGCGCGCGCGGACCTTTGCGTCATGGGTGGAGCCCCAGTGCTTCCCGCCCTTGCGGTTCGCCATCAGGCTGGTGTCCGGCCAAGGCAGCCGGATGGTCAGGCGATCCAGGGTCATGCGACCTCCCCAGCGCTTAGGTCCAATCCGAGCGCGCGCTTAGCCATGACCAGCACGGTGATGGCGTAGCGCTTACCGCCCTTGCGCTGATGCTCTTGCAGGATCTTCAACGCCCAGCGGCGCTCGATCGGCACTGACGTTGCTTCAGGCAGGTCGATCATGCTTGCCTCCGGTAGCTGGGCCAGTCGAACACCACCATGCGGCCGCCGCCCTCTCGCAGACGATCAATAACGCGCTCGCCCAAGTACTCGGTCAGCGGCTCCTTGGCCAGATTGCTGATCACTATCGTTGGCTTGAGCCCTTGATATCGGCCGTTGATAACCTCGAATAGGTACATCTTCTCCGTCTCGCTGCCGAACTGCACGCCGACCTCATCGAGCACCAGAAGATCGGGCTCGACCAGGTTTTGGATGGCATCGGCCTCGGTCAGCTCAGAGCCTTTTCGATACGTTTCCTTGATGGACCGAACGGCCCCAATCACCGACGAGAACACCGCCACGCGGTCAAGCGCGATGACTTCGTGGCAGACGCCGACAGCCAGGTGCGTCTTGCCCGCTCCGACTCCGCCGCAGAAGATCAGGCTCTGGCCGGTCTTTTGGCATTCCGCGAAGTTGTCGGCAAAGTCCTTGGCCACGGCCAACGCCCTTTTCGGTCCTTCGGCGTGAGGGACGAAGTTGTCCAGGGTCTTGTCGGCAAAGCGGGGCGGGATTGCGGCGCGCCCCAGCAACTCGCTTACGCGGCGCTGTCGCAGCTCCACCTGCCATCTGGCGTGCGCCTCGCTTGCCTCGCGCTCTTGCTGCTGCTTGATGCAAACTGGGCAGCCGGACGTGTGGCCCATGTACGTGATGGCGGTGTAGTCGCCATGCTGTTCGCAGCGCTGGCTGGATTGCTCAGTTTTAAAACGTGCCATCGGCTGCAACCCCGGCGTGATAGTCCTGCTGGGCGAAGTTTCCATGCGCTGAAGCTCCATTCGGGTTGGTTCGATGTGTGGTCCTGGGGGGGAATAGCCCCTGGTATCCGCCGGCGATGCTGTTCGCGATCACGGCGCGCGGCGGGTGGCCTTCGGCCCGATAGTCGGCAAGCTGCTGCAGCTGGCGCTTGGCGCCCTCCTCCGTCACCGGCTTCTTGCGGGCCTTTCGGTCGGCAACCCAGCTTTGCCAGTCTTCTCGGTCAAGCCAGTCCGGCAGGTCGATCGCCGAGGCGTCGAATCCGTTCCCCCGCTTGCGGGGGGTAGGGGGTATGTCTTTATCTTGGTTCTGGTTCTGGTTCTGGTTCTGGTTAGTTGCACAGTCGTGGTTCGGCTGTTCAACAGGTGTTGAACGTCCGTTCAACGGGCGTTGAGCTTTTTCGGCTCTTTTCGCCGCGCTAGCCTTGCCTGCGGCCGATTTCGCCTCACGCTGGGCGTGATACTTCTCAATTTCGGAATCACAGCGCGAATGGCGCCACCCTTCTTCGGTTTCTGTGAAGAACTCGTTCAACACCTGTTCAACGGCTGTTCGTTCTTCGTTGGAACGGGCGATCAACAAACGGCACAGCGCGTCGACTTCCAGCGAGAGAGGCGCCTCGGTGTCGTAGTAAAGATCCAGCATGTCGCGGTACACCGACCGCTCCAGGCGCGTCAGGTGCCGCGTGGCGCTGTTGAAGTCGCCGATGTGGTGGGGGTAGTAATTCATGCGTGCTCCAGCATCCCCGCCGCGCGCAATGCGCCATCAGGGACTTCCAATCCTTGTGCCTGCAGTTGTTCGATGCACCAGACCAGCAGATCGCGCTGACGGCCGTAGCGCTCCTCGAACCGTGTTTTCCAGGGGTGCACGGCAATGCGACCGGGCGCGCCAGTGCCTTCCTGGTGGTTGCCGGCAGACAGCGGCAGGACGAGCCAGTGCGCGTCCGGCTTGGTGCGTCCGTCGATGTGATGGATCGAACACTGGCTGTCGAAGAAGCCATCCATGCGCGAGGCCACGCAGCCGATGTTCGTGGCCAGCAGATCCCAAAATCGCTTCTGCTCGGCGGTGGGGTTGCGGCCTTTCATTCGCCGAAGCCTCGCAAAACGATCTCCAGCATCTCACTGGCGCGCGCGGGCGGCAGGTGCGGCCACATGGTCTTCTGCGCGTGCGCGGTGCGCAGGAACGTCACGGCGTCATCGTGGAACTGCTCCATGTCGGCCTGCTCCAGCTTCGCGTAGCTGATCGACCGCGGCACCGGAATCACACCGCCCTTCGGGCCCGGGTACCAGTCCACGAAGCCGCTGCCCGTCTTGAGCCAGGCGCGGAACGCCTCGAATTCCTCGAAACGGTCCTGAGCTTCAAACAGCGCCGACTCCAGCGCCATGTGCTTGCGGTGGTACCAGCCCGTGCGCTCTTTGTGAGTGGTGATGGACATCATCTCGCCGGGCTCGAGCCGAACGATCTGATTCCACAGACGGCGCCATTGCTTGCGGCCGCGTTCACCCAGGCCGTCGACCATGCCGAAGATCATTCGGCGCGCGGCTTCCTTTTCCTGCTCGGAGGCTTGGACGGGCTGCTGACGAACCAGGGTGATATCGGCCATGTCAGTAGCTCCCGCCGTCCGTCTCGATACGGGTCTGCAGGTACTTGTAGGCCATGCGTTCAAGCGCGTGCATGTCGTCGCGGCTGACCACCACGGAATCCACAGGGGCGATCTGCAATCCGATCGCCGCCAACAGATGGCAGACCTGTTCCAGGTCACCCTTGGCGCGGCTGACCGTGCTAGCAGATGTCCCCATGAATTCGGCTGCAAGGTCTTGAGTGACCTCTGCAAGCCGACGCAAAACCTCACCGTGAATACGTGCACCGATCTTGCGGGTGTTTTCAAGCTTGGTTGGGGATACTGGTTGGGTGCTCATTGAGTACTTCCTTATGAACAAAGAGCGAGGTGTGTTTCGTGACCGAAACGGAAAAGTTGTTGATCAGTGCCCAGGACTTGGCCCGCCGGATCTTTGAAGACCCGAGCGAGAAAGCCGTCATGGATTTGTTTCAGGAGCTGTGCGCCGAGCGTGACCGCATGGCGTGGGCGACCGACGGCCGCGAAAGCGCGACGGTGCATTGATGAGGTCATGCCGCCCTCGCCTCTTCGGCCAACTCGGGCCAGACCTTGGCCCATTGCTTGCACAAGAGACGCTTCGAGATCCCGGAGGCGGCCTCGAGGGCAGTCGCATACTCCGCCGGAACGTTCCCGGACCTCTCCCATTGCTGGACGGTCTGATAGTTGTTCGCGCCGGTCTTCTTGGCGGTTGCCACCGGGCCGCCGGCATTGGCGATGGCTTGAGCGATGTGAGGGTTCTTGTCCATTCGAACACTCTATACAAGAAAAACTAGCAATGCAAGAAATTCCTGCAATGACACAAGCCTTTCTTGTGGGTAATCTCGCGCGCATGCCGACGATCCACAAACGAATCAAAGACTTGAGGGAGAAGCTGGGGCTCTCCATGGAGCAGCTCGCCGAACGCGTGCCCGTTTCATGGCAGACCGTCCAGCAATGGGAGAACGGCAAGACCGCTCCTAAGCGAGCCAGACTGGAAGCAGTGGCTAAAGCCCTGAACACGACTCCCGAGTACCTGGCGGTCGGCCCCGTCACGGATCCTGATGCCGATGAGTTCGTTGCCGTCCGTCGCCTGGACGTGCATCTATCCGCCGGTCATGGCGAGATCGTTTTGTCGGAAGATGAAAAAAGCCGCCTGTCGTTCAGAGCAGACTTTCTGCGTACCGCCGGGGCCACTCCGGAGCAAACTGTTTCCGTGTCGGTAAAGGGCACCAGCATGGAGCCGCTAATCCCCGATGGTGCAACGGTCCTTGTCAACCGCGCTGCTACTTCCATCGTCAACGGGAAGGTCTACGCTTTTCGCCAGCACGACGAGGTCAAGGTCAAGCGCCTGCACAAGGGAAACGGCGGCTTTATTGCCAGATCTGAGAACGTCGTGGGTAATCCCGATCTGCATCTCAACTCTGATGATCCGGCAATCGAGATCATCGGACGCGTCTTTTGGGTGGGGTTTAAGCTTTGAGGGGGAAGCCGAACGCTATTGCGATTAACCTCGGCGCGACTATCGCAATTGCGATATGAGGACTCTCAAAGATCGCCTCGCTGAAGCGAGGATGGAATTGGGAATGTCCCAAGCCCAGCTTGCAAAAACCGTAGGCACGGGTCAGTCCACTATTGGGAGTATTGAGAACGGTCGGAACAAGGGATCGTCCCTGTTCCTGGACCTAGCGCGGGCGCTCAATGTCAATGTCGATTGGCTGCTGCGAGGCGTCGGTCCCAAAAGGGGTGCCATTGAAGGCGAGGACGCTGCGTGCCAGACTCCCGCTGCATCGTGGCCGTTCCGCACCATCTCAGAGGAGCGGATTCGCGCGCTGCCCCAGTCGCAGCTCAGTTCGCTTGAAGGTGCCATGACCATAGCCCTCGCGCAAATGGCGCCGGGGACACAGTCGTCACCCTTGGAATCTGTTGCGCCCGCGTCGTCTCCCTTTCGGGCACACAAGGCCGGCGGCTTGGTCGATATGGACGAGGCCGACGACGCGTTCCCGATGCGCATAGCTGGCCTGCCCCCGGCCCCCTGGGAAGGCGGGCAAACGACCTATCAGGCCGAGCGCACCCCCAAGATCAGAACCAGCGCTCAGACGGGCTTCACCGCGAACGCAGGACCGGGAGAGCCGCACGCCGCGAATGACAGGTTTGAGAAGGTGCCAGAGCTGGCCGAGGTGCGCCTAGCCGCGCGCGACGGCATCGAGAACCACAGCGAAGACCAGACGGGCATGATCCAGTTCCGCCGCTCGTTCCTCAAGGCAGTGGGCGCGGACAACGGGAAAGCCCGTGTGGTGTATGCGAAAGGCGACAGCATGGAGCCCGTGATTCGTGACGGCGCCGCGCTCCTGGTCGTGCCGAACGAGAACCTAACGCTGCAGGACGTGGCCACTGGCGGCGTCTACGCCATCAACTACGACGGCAAGATGCTGGTGAAGACCGTGGTCAGGGACAAGTTGACTGGGCGCTGGGTGGCACGGTCCTTCAACCCGGCCCACTACGACATCCCCCTCGAGAACGGCACGCCGGTGCGCGTGCTGGGACAGGTCGTCTGGGCCGGTGCACGCCTGCGGGATGATGAGGCTGGGCAGTGGGTGCGGGGCTAAGCCTTAGTTGTCAACAAATCACTGAGCAAGCGGAAAACGATCTGTAGGCCTCTTGCGGAGAGAACGTTTGTACATTTTCTACATGGATGACTCCGCCGAGAACGGCCTCCATATATTCAGCGCCTTGGGAGTAGAAGATAAGAATTGGCGGGAGGTCTCCAATGCGATCCGAAACTATCGCAGAGCGCTACGACGCCATACTGGGATCTTCATGAACAAGGAATTGCACGCCACGAAGTTCATGTCTGGCCGCGGTAGGCCATCCGATCGTCACCTGGATGCAGCTCTTCGCCGGCGCGTGTTCCAGTACACCCTTAAGTGCTTAGCAAAACTTGGCCCGGAAAAGTTGGTTCTCTTTAATGTCGCCGTTAGGAACCAGCAGTGGGCCTACGAGCGGATGTTGAACCGAATCAACCGGACGATGGAGGCACGGGACAGCTACGCCATCATCATCAGCGATGAAGGGAAAGAAGCGGAGTACACAAAGCTCGTTCGCAAGATGGGAGCCTACAATCCGATCCCAAGCAAGTTTGGGACTTGGGACGGAGGAGCTACTGGCGGGAAGAACATTCCCATAAGCCGCGTCCTGGAGGATCCAGTGTTTCGAAATTCTGAATCGTCCTATCTGATTCAGGCTGTCGATTTTTGCGCGTATGCGCTACTGCGGAAAGAAAAGCCCCTCGAGAGGATCCCTGAGGTTTCCGAAGACTTCGCCCTGTTGGAGCCGATTTGCTTCAAGGCTGCGAACCGAAATGATCCGTTCGGCATAGTGCGCTAGAGAGGCACAAAAGAAAAGGCAGAACCTACCCCGGCCTTCACCGGATCAGTCCCGCAGGCAAAGTGTATCTCGACAGCCCTCTTGAGCCAAGCTGTTTCTCAGCCACCTCCGGGTGGCTTTTTTGTTGGGCGCTGACGTCAGCCCTGCTGCGTCAATTGAGGCGCCCTTCTTTCGCCCGCACGGCCAGCACCGTCTTGTTGTCTTTCGCCAGGTCGCATTCGTAGGTCACGGTGGTGAACGCACCGAAGCCGTTTTGGAACTGCGCCTTGTCGCCGAGATAGGTGATCACTCCGGACTTTTTGTCCTTCCAGCGGAAGCGGTCAAACTTGGATTCCAGGAAGCTGTCCGTCCACTTGAAGTCATGCTTTGCTAGCTTCTCGACTTCTCGGGCGCAGTACACGCCGGCCGATACAACACCCGCATTTCCCAAGCACGTGAGATCCGTCGCGTCGCAGGACGAAGCCTCGGTTTTGGCCGCGGACGCACCTGGCTTGGAAGCATCGCCTTTATCGCCGCCAAGCACAAAGTAAAGGATCCCCAGGGTGACGATCCCGATCAACACCGGATGCGCCTTCTTCCTGGGAATTGAGATCTTGACGGGCGCGCCACAGCTCGCGCATGCCTTGGCCTTATCGCTGACCTCTTTCCCGCATTCCTTGCAAGTGATGAGAGCCATCTACTACACCTTGTAATTAGACGATTCAGCATGATAGCCGATGCTGGATGACTCTTCCCTCCTGCCGCCATCGCCTAACGCCCAACCCGCCCGCCCAGGCGGGTTTTTTATGCCCAACCCAAACCCGTTACAACTTCGAATGCTAGTTTTTCTTGCATGCTAGTTTTTCTTGTGGCACATTACATCCATGCGCTGCGAACACGGCGCAGCAAGAAACCCCACGGACCCTCAGCCAGCAGTCAGGGCATCGCCTCAAGAGGGAGACGTACCGCCACGAAGTCGGACTGGGGAAGGCGAGTCAGCAATACCGCAGTACTCAGGCAGGTTTATGGCGCCACCTGACGCCCGGATGCCCCGACCGTAAGAAGGGAATGCGGCCAAGGCTGGAACTTGGTGACCGGATGACCTGGCGAACTGTTGAAACGGAGCCAGCGACGCGAGAGGCCGGCCCTAGATGGGCACACATGATCCGCCCTGGAAGCAGGGCGCATCGAAAGCCCCATTCGTCGAGTGCTGGGCTTTTCATGGAATGGGAGAGGAAGTATGAACGTAGCTCGATTGGTGAAGGACAACTTAGAGGGCTTCAACGGCCACGCTTCGTTGTACCGCTGTGACCCGCCGCACGCCGGGCATGAGTTTGTTGTCGCGTCGACCACCACGGCTTACGGACTGATGGAGACCTACCTGTTTCCAGCGGATTCGGACGGCCAAATCAAAGACTGGCTCGAAATGGATGGATCTATGAAGGAAACCACGAGCCACGATGATGTGTGGGCCAACGCCGGCTATCAGATCTCCCGCTAGCCAGATTCTGCTTCGGCCTCGAAGGAGGCCACATTCACCAGCCCGTTCTATGAGCGATGGCTGACGAATGAACAAGGAGAACCAGCATGCCGCTTTATCGAGTGAACACGTTGCTTGATTTGGACATGGTTGTAGAGGCTGACAACGAGGACGAGGCCTGGGACGTTGCCCGCGAGGACTGGAAGGAAGCAGCATCGGATTGCCGCAAGGACGTGCAGATTTATGTTGTCGGCGAAATCAAGCTGACCGACAAGCTGCCGCCCGGGTGGGACAAGGATTGCATCCCGTATGGCGGGGATGGCAACACGCGAATTCGCGATCTGCTGCCACCCAGCTGAATTTCTGCCTGCGCCGTGACAGGACGCAGACACGTGAACAACCACTAAGGAGCCTACATGGCAACCCGCACTCCCCCGGCCCCGTTCAAGGCCACCGTTCGCAACACCCGCACGAAGATGGATATCCAAGGGACCATCCGGATCGGCGTTGTTCATTCCTTCTACATGGTCGACAGCCGCGAAGAGCGCGAAGCCATCCTTGAGGAAATGCGAGAAGTGCACGAAGAGTTGAACTCCCGGTCTGAGCGCTCGGCTGACTGATCCCGATTCTTTCAGGATTCATACCGATTAACAAGGAGAACGAGCAATGCTCAGTCAAGAACAAATCCAACAGGCGGTCAACGACGCTATGCCTGACGTACTGCGCGGTCTGCGCCGCGAGATCGAAGACCGCCTCGTCCGCGAGGCAATTCAAACGGCCTCTATGGCCGTGCAGTCGCAAGTCAACGAGTGGGTCAAAACCAACTTGGTGCCGGAAGTCCTCACGTCCTTGAGCCAATCCAAGGACGGCTTGATCGCCGCCGCTCCCGTGATGGCTGCAACGATGGTGCAGGCGCTGAACTCGTCTCTCCAGCAGACGATTACCAAGAAGCTGGAATCATCGTACGAGCGCAAGAAGATCTTTGAAGCCTTGATCGGCTAACCCCTCCCTATTAGCAGCCCGAATGGCAAAGGAGAAGATATGACAACGCATACGCCGGGGCCGTGGGCGGTCCGCTACGACTACGTGGTGCAAGCGCCTTCCTTTGATGATGGTCGCCTCGTTCCAGTCGCTCAGCCCTACGGCGTAAACAGCGACGGAACCGACCTGTTCGCCAACGCCCGCCTGATTGCCGCCGCGCCCGAGCTGCTGGAGGCTTTGATCGCCATGGAGCAGGAAAAGTCGGACTACATGACGCGCAATGCCCTCGGCGACCCTTCGGTTGAGACCACGAACAAAATGGCCCGTGCCGCTATCGCCAAAGCCACAGGAGCATAGTCATGACCACCACCCACTACGCAGCATCCGCCTGCAACGCCATGGCCAGCTGGTACCAGATGTGGGACCACGCCGACGCTACGTACTGGGTAACGCTAGGCCGTGACGGCTGGTACTCGTACGGTCTTGGCGTGATGGACGACTTTGGCAATTTGGTGAAGGTGAAGTAACGCGCTCAGGGCCGCGCAAGCCCTGAACCTCCAGGGATGCGGAGCCTTTTATTCATTCGTTCCGCGAAAAAGCGCATGAGTCCCACAGCAGTACTGGTGGCTCCGCATCCTTGGGGGGTGAATGCGTAGGCTGATACGCGAGCAGTCCGCGCCTGTGCCAGACAGGCTTTTCTGCAGGCAGAACGGCGGATGAACTGGAAAGCCTGAGATCAGCGCAGGCCACCCCCACCCCAAATCTCCCTGGCGCCGTGCAACAGTCGGCCGTCTCCCGGACGAAACCCGGGGTCCTCATAGAAGCGGCGGCGTGGAAGGACACGCTATACGTGAGCGACCCATATAGGACCGGGCAGACCTGAAATCTGCAAGCAATCCTCGCCAGTATGGGAAGCCGGTATCAAGCCCGGCCCGCTTCTATGAGGGCACACCCCTCACCCCTCAAGCCCCACTATTACCCCTAATTCTCCCGTGCAGGGTATGCCGGGGGAGAGAGGGGGCTTACCTGATTGGAGACGTCATGCTCACGAATCTCAAGTACTGGGCAATCCCAATAACCATTCTGTTTTCCGCCCTGGCATGCCTCATGGGGTGGTAGGAGATATCTATGGGATCAAGATTCAGCTTCGACCCGCCCCAGCACATCTACGACGAGAAGTACGCAGAAGTCGCCAAGGCAATTGAGGCGGATCTGTTTACCCATCGCTGGGCAGTCATAGAAGCGTTTGAGCGGGAATTCCCGAACGAGGACGCGAAAATGCTGGCTTTCATCGCTGGCGATGCGGACAAGCCCGAGATTCTGCTGAGGGACGCGCTATCCGGCCTGTTCGGGCTGGACTGCAAAGATCAGATGACGCTGGCTATTGCCCACGTTGCCGACTACCAAACCAAGAAATACGTTCGCGGCTTCTGGCCGGAATGGGAAAAAGAATGACGACTTCATTTACACCGGGGCCATGGGAAGAATTCAAGGGAATTGTCAGCGCGGAGAATGGAAGCGTGGTCGGCATTGCTGACTGCAGAAATGCTTTAGTCGGAAGCGAATGGAGCGGAACCGACTTTGCCACCCGCTCGCACCGCGATGCCAACGCCCGCCTGATCTCAGCCGCGCCGGAGCTGCTGAATCTGTTGAGCGAAGCGGTCGAACTGCAGCGCAAGCACTACGGAGACGGAATGCTGCTTCACATGGAAATGGCGACGTGGGCCAAGAGCGCGTCTGCCGCAATTGCCAAAGCCCGAGGTGAGACATGAAACGCCTGCTCCGCAAGATCCTCCAAGCCGACGCACACACTGTAGTCGGCATTTTTTCGCTCATCTGCGCCCTGATCGGCGTTCTCGCAAGCGTTCAGCAGTCGGACCAAGCTTCTAACGAACGCTGGGCGAAGGATGGCGGGACAAAGTACGCGAGCAGCCAATGAAAGCCGAAGACTTCTACGCCCCAGGCATCCCCGATCAATACCTACGCGCCCAGCGTGGACGAGCAGTAGCAATCATCCAAACCGAGCAATCAGGAGCAATCGATGAGCATCGCAACCCTAATCTTGGGCAACTCCGGTTCCGGAAAGTCCACCTCTCTTCGCAACCTCGACCCGGCGAAGACCCTGCTGATTCAGTGCTTGCGCAAGCCCCTGCCGTTTCGGGCTGAGGGCTGGAAAGTCCGAAAGGACAAAACCGGCGGCAACATTTTTCAGTCTGATGACCCGGCAAGCATCGAGAAGGCAATGCGCCTGTCGGAACACGAAATCGTCGTAATTGACGACTACCAGGCCGTCATGGTCAATCAGCTTCTTTCCCGCACCGGTGAGACTGGGTACAAAAAGTTCGAAGACATCGGCAAGGCTGCGTGGGACATATTCAATGCCGCTGGGCAGTTGGCCGACCATCGCCGGGTGTACATCCTGGCCCACACGCAAACCGATGAGTTCGGCAATGTCCGAATGAAAACGGTGGGGAAGATGGTTGATAGCACTCTGGTCCCGGAAGGCTACTTCACCATTGTCTTACGCACTCAGGTTACGAACGGCGTCTATCAATTCTCGACCCAGACCAACGGCCAGGACTGCTGCAAGAGTCCCATTGGGATGTTCCCCGACACCCTCATTGATAACGACCTGGCAGAGATTGACCGCATGGTCTGCGAGTTCTACGAGGTGGACCATGCAACCGCTTGATTTGAGCGGGTGCCGGTTCGGGATGCTAGTTGCGTTGAGGAAAGGCAAGTCGGTTGGTAGCCAAAGCCGCTGGGTTTGCGTCTGCGACTGTGGAGCCGAATCGTTAGTTCGGCTGGGAAACCTGCGGAACGGCCACACCACCAGTTGCGGGTGCAAGCGAGTGATAGCAACAGCAGAAGACAAAACTCGCCACGGCCATTTCGGAACGCCCACCTACAAGTCCTGGTCCTCGATGCTAACCCGCTGCCAGAACAAGGGGAATCACAAGTACCCCGACTATGGCGGCAGAGGAATAAAGGTCCATGACTCGTGGAAGAACTTCGAATCATTCTTGGCCGACATGGGTAAACGACCAGAAGGCACGACGCTAGGGCGTATCGATAACAACGGCGACTACAAACCCGGCAATTGTGAGTGGCAAGACTCGAAGACTCAAGCACGCAATAAACGCAATACGGCGCTCTTCGACTTCGAAGGAAAGAGCGCAACCTTGCAGGAGCACTGCGAAACAGTAGGCATGCATTACCCAACCGCAAAAAGCCGGATCTACCTATACGGGTGGACGGTTGATAAAGCGCTTACGACTCCCACTCGACAAAGGAAATAGCACACATGTACGCACTCGACATCAACGCCGCCAAGGGCGCAGAGAACACGGGCGCTCGGATCACCGAAATGGGCAAATACAAGGGGAAGTTCACCCGCGCCCAGCACATCGTTGCCAAGAACACGGGCACACTCGGGATCGACTTCGATTTCGTGTCTGACAGCGGCCAGAAGGCCCGTTTCTCGATCTACACCCGGAAGGAAGACGGCACGACCATTTACGGCTTCAAGCAGCTGAATGCAATCATGGCCTGCCTCAGCCTGCGTGGGCTGAATGACCCGCAGATGAAGAAATGCAAGGTCTACGACTACGACCTGAAACGCGAAGTGGAAATCGAAGTCCCGCAGTTTGGCGAACTGCTGGAGAAGCCTATTGGGCTGCTGTTCACGATGGAGGAGTACGACGCGGGCAAGTGGCGCCCTAACCTGGCTGGTGTCTTTCAGGCAGGCACTGAGCTGGTGGCGTCTGAGATCCTGGACCGCAAGACCCAGCCTCTACAGCTGGCAAAAATGGTTCAGGCGCTGCGAGACAAGCCCATGCGCTCTGGCGGCAGTGGCTCGATGGCTGACGGGAACCGCGCTTTGGCTGAAGCAGGTTCCGAGTCTTCGGAAGATATCCCCTTCTAGAGGTGCCCCATGACGAACGTATCCCTTTACTCCCTGGCTGCTGAGTATCGCGGCCAACTCCAAGCGCTGGAGAACCTGGATCTGGACGAAAAGGCCCTGGCCGACACCCTGGAGAGCCTAGGCGGCGATCTGGAAGTGAAGGCCCAGAACGTCGTCTGCTTCCTGCGCAACCTGGAGACGACGGCGGCAGCGATCAAGGAAGCTGAGGCAAGCATGGCAGCCCGGCGCAAGGCCATCGAGAACCGCGTGGACGGCCTCAAGCGTTACGTGCTGGAGTCCATGCAGAACAACGGCATCCAGAAGATCGAATGCCCGCTGTTCTCCATCAGCATCGCCAAGAACCCGGCTGCCGTTGACGTGTTCGATGAGAAGCAAATTCCCGCTGACTACTTCGTCACACCTCCCGCGCCACCCCCTCAGTTGGACAAAAAGCTGGTCGCGCAGGCACTGAAAGACGGGTTTGACGTGCCTGGCGCCAAGCTGCGTCAAGGCGTTCGACTGAACATCCGCTAGCCATCACCCCGCAGCCCCGTACCCCGCCGTCTGTCCGGGGCTGCCCTTCTATTGCCTGGAGATCCACGTGGAATCCAAAGACTCCCCTCAGTACGACGAAGACCCGGTAGTCAATTTGGTGATGTCCGTGGGTCTGCCGGGCTTCGTTATCGGGTTCAGCGTCGTGATTTTCACCATCCTATTCATCTGCCGCCGCGCGGTGGAATTCTTCTTCCCCGGAGCCTGAGAGCATGAACACAGAATGGAAGCCTATCGAATCGGCACCCAAGGATGGAACGGAAGTCTGGGCCTACAACGGCGAGCAGGCCCGCATGCGCTGGACTGAGGGTGAATGCTATGCACTGTGGATCTGGGCGGACGATCTTGTCTCGGACGCCGATCCTTGCCCCGACCAGCCCACGCACTGGATGCCTCTTCCCCCCGCCCCTACCTCGCACCCTATACCCACCGGAGCGACGGGGGAGGATGGACGGAGCGCGACCTATGGCATGACCCTTGGCGAGCGCATCGCCCACGTAGGCGGTCGCACGAACGCGCAGAGCTATACCGAGTTCGGTAGCCCCATGGCCGTCAACGCGCTGATTCAGCACGTGCTGCGCGATCTTGACTGGACGCGTCAGGACGACGACGGCGCGTATCAGGCCCGCTACCGGTTGCCAGGCGGGGAGTGGTCAAGCTGGGGCCATGTCGTATGCGGCGTGAAGGGACACGAGCAGGAATTGCGCTACCTGCCCGGTGAACGCCGACCGTCTCCCGCTGCTGGCGATGCGCTGGACTCCCAAGCTATCGCCGCGTTGCGTCTGGCGCTCAAGTATTGGGAAGACCGCCAGCAGCGCTACAAGAACCGCAGCCCGGCCTGGGTTGAAGCATCGCGCGCCGCCATTGCCCAGCAGAAGGGAGAGGCGTGATGGCTTTGTCATCGCACCAATCGGCGCGCATGAAGAACGACGAATGGCTGACGCCGCCCGGCATCATTGCTGCGCTGGGTGACTTTGACCTGGACCCATGCGCGCCAGCAGTGCGGCCCTGGGGTACAGCGCACCAGCATTTCACCGTGACCGACAACGGCTTGTCGCAGCCCTGGAAGGGGCGAGTTTGGTGCAACCCTCCATTCGGGCGCGAGGCTGTGAAGTGGCTGCGCCGGATGGCCGGGCACGGGAACGGCATAGCGCTGATCCCGGCCAGAACCGAAACCGCCATGTTCTATGAGTGCGTTTGGGGCGCCGCCGACGCTGTGCTGTTCATCGAAGGGCGCCCGCACTTCCACTACGTCGACGGAACGCGCGCCCCATTCAATTCCGGCGCTCCCATTTGTTTGATCGCCTATGGCCTGTCCAATGTCGCAGCGCTGGAGCGCAGCGGCCTGGGCATAGTCCTGACAATTCCCCGGAGGAAAGCAGCATGACTGAGAACAACGCCGCCCAGCCTGGGCTGACGGATGACGAGATCGAAGCGCTGGCAAAGAAGCACATCGCGCCCCACGCAGACCGCCTGGAAGCGATCATGACCAACCCCGTGCCGTACCAGCAGACCGAGCAATTTCGCCGCGTGAAGGCGCTGATTGCTGATGCACTGTCCAAGCTGCGCGCGGAGGGCGTGCAGGCGGGCGACGAGCGGGCAGCTCCGATTAAGCGCTATTACCACGGGACGGACTGCATGCAGGAGACTCTGTCCGGCGATTGGGTCAGATATGACGACCATGTCGCCGTCCTAGAAAGTTCCCATGAGGCCGGGATGGCGGACGCCGCTTTCCTGATCCGCTGGGACACGCATGCAGGCGAGCCGGACGCCGTTCAACCGCTGACAGACGCCGACAAGGTCGCCTTTTCCCGCGACGCCCTGGCAAGCGCCGCTGTAGCCGGGGAGGCGCAGGAGGATCTGGCGCCTCCGAAATGCCCGATCACGGGCCGGCCGTTCTTCATGGCGCTGGAACACCCCGAGCTCGGATTGGTGCCGACGTATGGCGGCCCCTACGACAGCTACACCATCCCTCAACTGGGCGGCAAAGCCGATCAGCCCTGGCACGAACGGGAATTGCGTGTGTACCGCTACGACCACGATCTGGGAGGCTGGCGGACGGACGAGGTAGAAGTGATCCCGCTTCGCATCGTCCACGAGGACGTGCTGAACGAGCGCCATGATGCCGCGCCCCAGGCCAGCGAGGCGGTGCGCAATACGGCGCTGGACGACGCGGTGCACGTCCTATGGCTTATGCGGTCTCGTCCTGAGTTCGAGCCGGACGCGAAAGACCGACAGCTAGACCGGGCGATGGCGTCTATCCGCGCCCTCAAAACCCAGGCTGACAAGGACGGCGCCCAACCGCCCGCCAATCGACCGGAAAGCCGCGCCAGCATTGATTCTAAGGGTGGCGCCCTGGACGGCGGGGATTGCGCGAAGGGTGCGGGGAAATGGCCGATGCTGTCCGAGCTGCACTTACACGCGCTGATGTTCGCCTACAACGAGGGCTACAGCAAAGCCTATGACGGGCGCGTGTTCCCGAACCCGTTCTCGGAGAACGGTAGCCAAGCCGCAGCATGGCAACTTGGGACGGACGACGGAACCGAAGCCCGCGCCGCCCTGTCCGCGCAACCGGGAGCGCAGAAGTTCCCCGATAACCTGCGCCGCCCGCTTGATTACATCGATCCGACGGACGAACAAACGCAAGGGGACAGCAATGCCTGATATCCGCGTGAACATCGGCAGCGGCGTGGCCATCGTGTCGGTCGGCGGGGAATACGAACCCGGCAGCCAACCGCCCACCACGAACGGCTACATGGACATGGAAGAGTGGTGGCGCGTCCAACGGAAAGCCGGACTGCGCCAGGTCGAATGCGGCCGCTGTGGGTGCTGGAAGTTCCCGCAAGAGCTTTCGGGCACGATCGACAGATCGACCGCCTACAAGCGCGACGGCACGCCCGTAGCTATCGAATCACCTGTCTGCAACGGATGCCACCCCAAGCAGCACAACGACGGAGGGGCGGATGCCTAGCCCAATTCTGACCGCCAGCCATGCCGCGCTCAACGTCGAGCGAGCCGGCCAGCCCTATCAACCGTCCAGCGGAACCGAGGGCGAATTCTTCTTCGAAGCCTGGTGCCGTGGCTGTGCCCGCGACCGCGCCATGCGCGAGGGTGACGACGTCAACGACTGCGACGACAACGAGGTATGCGACCTGATAGCGCGGTCCATGGCGTTCAAGCCGGGCGATGTCGAGTACCCGGCCGAGTGGCAGTACGACAAGACCGGGCAGCCTTGCTGCATGGCATTCGTTCCCGCCGGCCAGCCGATCCCCGCCACGCCGTGCGCGCACACCATGGCGCTGCCGCTGGACGTCGCCACCAACGACAAGGAGCCGAAATGATCCACAACCAGATAGTCGTCGACGCGCTGGCTGAACTGCGCCAGCTTCAGGCCATCGTCCCACGCCTCGCCGCCCAGCTACGCGAGTGCGCCGAAACCCTCGGGGCCGACCAGATCGACGAACACAGGGCCATGCGCGCCTATGCCGATTCCATGGCGATGCTGGAGGAAATGTCTCATATATCGAGTATTGAGACCGGCAACGCATCATTATTGGAGCACAAATGACCCAAGACGAACTTAACGCCATCGCAGAGCGCCGGTCTTGCTGCAAGACCTATGGAGAGAGCGTATCTCTTACTGGCCAAGAGCGCGATGCGCTTGTGGCGCTGGCGAGGGATGGGATGAGGCTTGGCGAAGTAGTTGACCGACTGCTGGCGCACTGCCCTGATGGCGAGTGTCCGACCTGCGGCGAGGCAGTTTGCCCGCATTCGAGCGGTCTGCATTTCCACCATGACGGCTGCCCAGCGTGTGCCGAGCATGAGGCTACGGCGAAGGAGGAAGCGTGAAGGTTCTGTTTCTCGATATCGACGGCGTTCTGAACAGCGTCCGTTCCGCTGCTGCTCTGGGCGGTTGCCCATGGCCTCGCAATCGCAACATGCAGGGCGACTGGGAGAAGTTCGATCAGGTAGCCGTGAAGCTGATGGCTCGCCTTGTGGCAGAAACTGAGGCTCACGTCGTTCTCAGCTCCACCTGGCGGATTGGCATGGACCAAGAGCGCGCTACTGAACTGGGCGACTTTCTGGGCTACGTCATCAGCAGCGCCACACCGGGTGGCGGCGGGGAGCGCGGGCCACAGATCAAACAGTGGCTGGACGAACACCCCGGCGTTGAAAAGTTCGTCATCGTTGACGACGACTCCGACATGTTGTCCGAGCAGCTACCCCACTTCGTCAAGGTGGATCCGGCCATCGGCCTGACCTACCAGAACTACAAGGATGCAAAGCAGTTACTGGAATGACCGCAGCTATTGAAAAGGTCCTTGCGACCACCCGCAAGTATTGGATACAGCCCGCCTAGCGCGGGCTTCGTTTTGGAGAATAGACGATGCGACGTTATCGCGCCCTGCGGAAGCTTGGATGTGGCTGGTTCACATCCGGCTTCATCGCGTGGTTGAACTTCCTGTTCAACGTACCGGAGAACGAAATCCGGTTCATGCACGTGATCATTGAGATTGAAGACTAATAAGGCCCGCTCACAGCGCGCTTCGTTTTGGAGGCGATATGACTGTTCTCACGCCTGTTGATCTGGCCAGCCGCTTGCGCATTAGCCCAAGTAAGGCGCGCCAGCTCGCCGCCCCGGGAGGCCCGATCCCTTGCACGAGGATCGGAAAGCTGATCCGGTTTGATGAAATTGACATTCAGGAGTACGAACAGCAATGTCGATCTACTTCGATAAAAGCCGCCGTCGATATCGCTTTGAGTTCGACCGCCTCATTGAAGGCCGAAGAGTCCGGGCTACAAAGCTACTTCCAAAAGCTTGGAATCAAGCCCAGGCGGACAAGTTCGACCGGGAGGAAAGCGGTCGCCTCTACGCGATAGCACAGGGGATAGAGAAGGTCGTCCCGCTTGTCGACACCGCCGTGAGGCACTATCTGGACACGAAGAAGGAACTGAAGTCCTACATGCACGCGGCGAGGCATTTAGCCGCGGCTGCCGAATACTACAAGGGCAAGCGCCTGAACGAATTGGCTGACGTGTCTCAGGATATTCAGGAAAAGGAAGCCGGAAAGTGGAAGCCTGCCACCATGAAGCAGCGGATAGCCCTAGTGCGGGCCGCCTGCCGGTCCCTCTGGAAGGACAAGCGCCTGGATATCCCGGACCCGGCATCCCACGTGTCCCTGCCGGAAGTCAGCAACGAGCGGCGGAATTACGTCACCCGCGCCTGGATGCTGAGAATGTGCCGCAAGATCAGCAATAGGAAAGCCCGGGCTCTTCTGCTGATCGCCTTCTATTCAGGCATGCGCAGGGGGGAGATTTGGTCAGCCAAGGTTCAGGGTGACCACTTCGTTCTGGCCGACACCAAGAACGGCGAGCCTCGCAACATCCCCGTCATGGGGAAAGTGGCGCACTATGCCCGCAAGCACTTGCCCCCCAAGATCAGCTATCGTTCCCTGATGATCTGGCTCAAGAAAGGTGCTGCAGCGATTGAGCGCCCTGAATTGACACTGCACGACCTGCGCCACAGCACGGCCAGCAACATGGTTCAGGCCGGTGTTCCGCTGTATACAGTGGGGAAGGTTCTAGGGCACAAGTCGACCGCATCCACGGCGCGCTATGCCCACTTGGCGACCGACTCCCTACAGGCGGCGCTGCAGCAGATTTCCGCCCAGAAGGCACCCCGAAAAGGTGTGGGGGAAAATTGACCATCGGCGTGTTTTCGGTGGTGTTAGTGGCGAGTTTTACGGGCTATCTCCCCAGGGAAGCCTCGTAAATCGCTGTATGCTTATACAGCATTAAAGCATTGCAAATCCGTGTACGTCGGTTCGATTCCGGCTTGCGCCTCCAGCATCTTTCTTTGGCACCCCCCTCCTTTTTGGCAGCCCCTGCCAGCATCTCGTTACCCATCCCTACGCCCGGTCAGTCGGATGATTGCTATGGTGACGCCGTTTCCATTTGAACGACGATTCCATGCATAAGATTTCGGGTTCGCACACGCCGGGTTCGCACACGCGCGCAAGCCGCCGCGCTTCTTCTTTGTTGACGCTGTCGGCCGCCGCGCTGATTTCCCTGGCGCCCCTTGCCGTTGAAGCCGGCGACAAGCACCATCATCGCCACAAAGGCGGCGATTACAAAGAGAAGTACTGGGACGGCGCCTGTAAAGTCGAGCGCAAATGGAAGCGCAATGGCGACTACAGCGAAAAGCGCAAGTGCCGCGACGACTATGCTTACGGCTACGCGCCTCAACCTGTGGCGGTTCCCATGATGCCGGTGCAACCCGCCATCGTCATTACGCCGCCTGCGATCATCATCCGCCCCTGACCATGGACCAATCGGTGAAAGACGCCCTTGCCCGCTGGCCGAATGTGCCGGCGGTGCACGGCTGGCTGTCGCTCGATGCGCGCGGCCGCTGGCGCCTGCATCCGCAAGGCCAGGCCGCCGACGGCGGGCCCGGCGAACCGATCACCAACACGCAGATCCTGGAGTTCATCGGCCGCAATTACGGACACGACGAGGCCGGCCGCTGGTTCTTCCAGAACGGGCCCCAGCGGGTGTTCGTACGCCTGGACGCCGCGCCCTTCGTGCTGCGGCTCGCCGACGACAGCGGCGCCCTGATCACGCACACGAACGCGGCGGTGGAGTCTGTCGGCAGTTGGTGGCTGGATGAGCATGGGCAGCTCTACGCGATCACCCCGCTGGGCGGCGGGATCGTACTGGACCGCGATCTGCCGCCGCTGCTGGACACCATGACCACGGACGACGGCGCCCCCTTGCTGGATGCGCTGGATGCGGTGGCTCCCGGCCGCGCTATCACCGCGGCCTTTCCAGGCGCCTACGCCGCCGCGCCGCTGCAATCCATTGCCGCGCGGAACATCCCAGAGCGCCTGGGATTCATCCCCTGCCCTCAGGCCGAGCCGGCCTGACTTCACTGACGAAAGGCGTCAGAACATCCCGTTGGCGTTCGCCGATTGCTCGGGAATGGGCTGCACGGCATCCCAATGCTCGACGATCTTCCCGCCCTCCAGGCGGAAGATATCGATGATGGCATTGCCGCGCGTGCCGGGCTCGCGCACCGCATGCACATGCAGGATGACGTAGTCGCCATCGGTGAAGACGCGCTTGATTTCGCTGCGCGAATTGGGAAACTTGTCGCGCAGGTAGGCGACGAACCGGCGAAAGCCCTCGGGGCCGTCAGCGGCATTGGGGTTGTGCTGCACGTAACGCTCGCCCACGTAGGCCAGCGCGGCATCCGCGTCTTTCTGGTTCAGGCCTTTTTCGTAGAAGGCCAGCACCGCCTGCTTGTTGGCGGCCTCCTGTTCGGCCGACGCATGGGCGCCGGGAGACAGCACCGCGGCAAACACCAGGGCGCCCAGCGCGCGTTTGATCCATGGCTGTGACATGAAGACTCCGGAAATGAAAAGGTGGCGGGCCATTCTATGGCTGCGCCACCCCGCGGGCCATGCCCGCCACGGTAAACAGACTGGTGCGCGCGGCGCTCAGCCGCGGGAGCTCTTGACCAGCGCGAACTTGCCGTCGCCCAGCAGCGCGAGCGCGGCCGCGGCCACGGTCAGGAAGATCGGGTATTCCCAGCCGCCGCCCGCATTGCCGAACCCCCAGCCATTGCCGAAGTGCACGGTCGACGCGACAAAGAGCTGCACGACCGCGATGGCGGCGACCCAGCGCGGCACTATGCCCAGGATCAGCAGGACGCCCGCGCCCACCTCGAAGAACGTGACGGGGTAGGCGAGCCATCCGGCAAAGCCGATCTTGGCGAAGAACTGCGCGGTGCCGGGCAGCGTGAAGACGAGCAGCTTGGTCAGGCCATGGGCCAGGAACATCACGCCAAGCGCCACGCGCAGGAGCAGCGCGGCATAGGGTGCGGTGCGGGTATCAGTCATTGGGTCATCCTTGTGCGGTACACGAATCGCCCGGAACGGGTGGATTCTTCTTGGACCGTATTCTTGCGATTCCAAAAACAAAGATAAACATGCAGAATTGCAAATTATTGTTCCTAGATAGGAAACAATCTTGGACACCCACACCGCCATGCAGACCTACGCCAAGGTCGTCGAACTGGGCTCATTCGCGGCTGCGGCCGACAAAATGGGCCAGGCGCGTTCCGTGGTCACGCGGCAGATCGCCTACCTGGAACAGAAGTACGGCGTACGGCTGCTCAACCGCACCACCCGCAAGCTCAGCATGACGGATGCCGGCCGCGCGTTCTACGAGCGCGTGCGGCCAATCCTGGCCGAAGTCGCGGACCTTGAAATGTCGCTGCAGGCCGAAGGCCAGCGGCCCAGCGGCCGGCTGCGCGTCAGCGCTCCCGTGTCGTTCGGCATCCTGCATCTGGGCCCGGCCATTGCCGAGTATCTGCAGCGCTATCCCGACGTGGTGATAGACCTGGACCTGAATGACCGCGTGGTCGATCTGGTGGAAGACGGCTACGACGTCGCCGTGCGCATCGGGCCGCTGCTGGACTCCTCGCTGGTGGCTCGGCCATTGGCGCCCCAGCAGTTGCTGGTCTGCGCCGCCCCGTCCTACCTGAAGCGCCACGGCGCGCCGGCCGTGCCCGACGACCTCAAGCAGCACCGCTGCCTGCACTATGCCTACGCCAGCACCGGCAACGAATGGCACTTCGAGAAAGACGGCGTGACGCACGTGGTGCGCGTGAACGCGGCGTTGCGCGCCAATAACGGCGATGTGCTGCGCACGGCCGCGCTGGCCGGCCACGGCATCATCCTGCAGCCGGAGTTCCTGGTGGGCGACGACATCCGCGCCGGGCGCCTGACGGCGCTGCTGACCGACTACGCCCATACCCCCATATCCATGGTCGCCGTCTACCCGCACCGCCGCTTCCTGTCGCCCAAGGTGAGATCCTTCGTCGAACACCTGGAAGAACGCTTCGGCAGCCCCGCCCCGGCGGCTCCGGCCCGGCGCGCCACGACCCGCCGCAGCCGTTAGAATCGTACCCATGACCGCCAAACCGCCCATCGAATACTTCCCCGCTCCGCGCCGTTCCCATTTCTGCAGCCAGTGCGGCTCGCCGGTCAACCGCCGGGTGCCGGAAGGCGACAACCGCGAGCGCGACATCTGCGATCACTGCGGCGCGATCCACTATCAGAACCCCCGCCTGGTGGTTGGCACCGTCCCCGTCTGGGAAAACCGCGTGCTGCTCTGCCGCCGCGCCATCGAGCCGCGCTACAACACCTGGACGCTGCCCGCCGGCTTCATGGAGCTGGGGGAAAGCACCGCGCAAGGGGCCGCGCGCGAAACGCTGGAAGAATCCGGCGCGAAGATCCAGCTTGGCGACATCTACACCATCATCGATGTGCCGCAGATCGAACAGGTGCACGTGTTCTACCTGGCCCAGGCCTTGGGCCCCGAGCTGGACCCGGGCCCCGAAAGCCTGGAAGCCCGCTTTTACGAAGAATCCGAGATCCCCTGGGACGACCTGGCTTTCCGCACCGTGGCGAGCACCCTGCGGCTGTTCTTCGAGGACCGCAAGCGCGGAACGTTCGGGCCTCACCACTACACCCTCGAATCGCACCGTTGAAACTGCCCTGGCTTGCCGCCGACACCCCGTTTCCCCCTGCGGAATTCGCACTGACGGATCCGGACGGCCTGCTGGCCGCCGGGGCGGACCTGTCCCCGGCCCGGCTCGTCCAGGCCTATTCGAACGGCATTTTTCCCTGGTATTCGGAAGGCGAGCCCGTCCTGTGGTGGAGCCCCGATCCACGCATGGTGCTGGGTATCAAGGACTTTGCGCCTTCCCATTCACTGCGCAAGCTGCTCAGGCAGGTTGCCAGCCAGGAGCACGACGCCGCCCCGCGCGTGCGGGTCCGCGTCGACACCGCCTTCCCGCAGGTCATGGCCGCCTGCGCGGCGCCGCGCGACGGGCAGCCCGGCACGTGGATCACCACCGCCATGCAGGAGGCCTACCGGGCCTGGCACGAGGCCGGCTTCGTGCACAGCATCGAAACCTGGATCGACGGCGAACTCGCGGGCGGGCTCTATGGAATCAGCCTGGGGCGCATGTTCTTCGGCGAGTCCATGTTCACGCGCTCGCCCAATGCATCCAAGATCGCGCTGGCCTACCTGGTGCGCTACCTGGACGCGCAAGGGGTGGAATGGATCGACTGCCAGCAGCAGACGCGGCACCTGGCCAGCATGGGCGCCCGCCCGCTGCCCCGCGCGCGGTTCCTTGAGCACGTGCGCAAGACGACCGCGCTGCCCCGCATTGCCTGGGCGACCGGCACGCTCGACAGCCTCGGACGACTGCACCCGGACGCACCCGCGGCGCCCCATCCCGGCTCAGGTTAAGCGTTAATATGTAGCCACTCCCGTCACGGGCTAGCCGCCGCTTTACGGGATTTTCAATGAGCCAGCTTAAAGAACTACCCTTCTCCACGCTGCAGTTCTACGCGACCGCCCCTTACCCTTGCAGCTACCTGCCGGGTCGCCAGGCCCGGTCGCAAGTCGCCGCGCCCGGCCACCTGATCAACGCGGGCACCTACTCCCAGCTTGTCGAACAGGGATTTCGCCGCAGCGGCCTGTTCACCTACCGTCCCCATTGCGACAATTGCCACGCCTGCGTGCCCGTGCGCGTGGACACGGCGGCCTTCACCCCCAACCGCAGCCAGCGCCGCGCCTGGCGAGACCACCAGCACCTGCAATCCTTTGTCGCCGAGCTGGCCTGGTCGCCCGAGCACTACCGCCTCTACACCCGCTATCAGCAGGGGCGCCACCCGGGCGGCGGCATGGATGAAGACAGCCGCACCCAGTATGCGCAGTTCCTGCTCACCAGCCGCGTGAACACCCGGCTGGTGGAATTCCGCAATCCCGACGGCGTGCTGATGATGGTGTCCATCATCGACGTGCTGGACGACGGGCTGTCCTCTGTCTATACCTTCTACGACCCCGATATCGCCGATGGCCTGGGCACCTACAGCATCCTCTGGCAGGTGGAACAGTGCCGCGCGCTGAACCTGCCCTGGCTGTACCTGGGCTACTGGATCGCGGACAGCCGCAAGATGTCCTATAAGTCGGCCTTCCGGCCGGCCCAGTTCCTGGTGGATGGCCAGTGGGGCGACAAGCCGCAGGCGCCTGTCACGGAAGCGCCCGCCGCAGGGGCGCCTGCCGCAGGATCGCCTGCCGCAGGGTCGCCTGCCGCAGGGTCGCCTGCCGCAGAATCATCCTCCCGCTGAATTCTCCCTGCATATCCGCCGCGCCCCCGCATCCCCCGCAAGGCCGGCTCGATTCGCTCTACAATTGCGCCCCATGTCGATCCTCTTCCACGCCTACCCCCTGGCCCGCCCGGCGCTGTTCGCCATGGACGCGGAAACCGCCCACGAAGTTACTTTGTCGGGCCTGCAGCGCGCCTACGAGTGCGGCGCCACGCGCAAGCTCATGCATGCGCAGCCCAAGGCGCCCTGCACACTGATGGGAATGCAGTTGGCCAACCCGATCGGGCTGGCGGCGGGCCTGGACAAGAATGGCGCCTATATCGACGCGCTCGGCAACCTGGGTTTCGGTTTCATCGAAGTGGGCACGGTGACCCCGCGCGCGCAGCCCGGCAATCCCAAGCCGCGCATGTTTCGCCTGCCGCGCGCCAATGCGCTGATCAACCGGCTGGGCTTCAACAACCAGGGATTGGATGCCTTCCTGGCCAATGTGCAGCGCAGCGAATGGCGCAAGCAGGGCGGGATCCTGGGGCTGAACATCGGCAAGAACGCGGATACGCCCATCGAACGCGCCGCCGACGACTATCTCATCGGCCTGCAGGGCGTCTACCCGCATGCCGACTACGTGACGGTGAATATCTCGTCGCCCAACACCAAGAACCTGCGCGCGCTGCAAAGCGGGGACGAATTGTCCGCCCTGCTGGGACAACTGGCCGACAAGCGCCGGGCCCTAGAAGACCAGCACCAGCGCCGCGTGCCGATGGCCGTGAAGATCGCCCCCGACCTGACCCAGGAGCAGATCGACGCCATCGCCGACATCCTGCCGCGCCATGGCATCGATGGCGTCATTGCCACCAACACCACCCTGTCGCGCGAAGCGGTGGCGGGCCAGGCGCACGCCGACGAAGCCGGCGGACTGTCCGGCGCGCCCGTGCACCAGCTGTCGCTGGCTGTCATCCGCCGCCTGAAGGAGCAGCTGGGCAACAGCCTGGCGATCATCGGGGTGGGCGGAGTGATGTCGGGCCAGCAGGCCCGCGAAAAGATGGAAGCGGGCGCCGACGCGGTGCAGCTGTACACGGGCCTGATCTACCGCGGTCCGGGCCTGGTGGGCGAATGCGTGCGGGCCGTGGCGCGTCGCTGAACACCGTCCGAATCTCCGCCAGAAGCCCTGCCCAGGGGCAAAAAAAAGGGGCCACCCTGTGGGTGGCCCTAATTCCAGCTCTGCTCTGTCACTCAACAGTACTACATTACTGCGATTTGCGCAGCATCGCGCGCCAAAAACTTAGGCGCTGCGACGGCTACGGCTGGCGACCTTGGTGGCGGCATCGGCGGCATCCGTGGCAGCCTTGAAGGTCGCGTTGGCGGCGGCATTCAGGTTCGACTCGGCGACTTCAGCGGCTTGCTTGGCGGCCTTGGTCATCGAATCGTAGGCGCTGGTCGCGGTGGCCAGCGAGGACTTGATCAGGGCAACGGCGCTTTCGGAGCCGGTCGGGGCGTTCTTGGAGAACTGTTCGACGGCGTCGGTCAGCTGCTGCTGGCCTTCGGCGATCTGTTCTTCGGTCAGCTTGACCAGGCTGCCTTGCACGCCGGCGACGATGTCGTACACGTGCTTGGTGTAGGCCAGGGCCTTTTCGGCGCCCGGTTGCAGCAGGCCCGAGGCAAACGCAGCGGCTTCCTGCGGATCTTTCACTTCAGCGGCTTGCTGCGACTTCTGGGCGACTTCGTCCAGCGTGGCCTTCACGACCTTCAGGTTCAATTCGACCAGCTTCTCGAAACCGGCGAAAACGGCGGTCTGGGCAGCCACGATGGTGTTGATGCTGGCCTTTTGACGGTCCAGGACTTGTTGCGGGATTGCGCTCATAGGATGCTCCTCTCAGGGTAGCCGGAGGCTGTCCGGCAAATAAGGATGGTTGTCTGCGACGAACTATAGAAACGTGCGCGGAAACTGGTACTACAAGCTACCGCCGGCCCGTTTGATGCACTGCACAATTCACATTCTAGACTGGGCAGAAATCTTGTCAAGCAGTTTTTGTGCGGCGCAACAAGTGTTTGCACTTTTATGGTGCGCCCCCTTTTCCGGCTTGATCCTGCTCAACGATTTCCCATGATTCGGGAAATACCGGACATGACGCGGTATCAATTCTTTTCTACACTGCTTTCACGCTGATGACAGACAAATACAAACGAAATATCAGCGGTTCATAACTAAATCGCAGCAAGCAAAATCCTGCAATCGGAGACCTCATGACTTTCATCCCCCGCACGCTTTCGGCCCTGTTCGCGGCCGGTGCCCTGCTCGCGGCCGGCGCCGCGCAAGCGGAATTTCCGGAACGCCCCATCAACATGGTGGTGCCGTTCGCTGCTGGCGGCCCGACCGACAACGTCGCCCGCTCGCTCGCGGAAGCCATGCGGCCCTCCCTGGGCCAGACGGTCGTGGTCGAAAACAAGGGCGGCGCCGGCGGCACCATCGGCACCACCCAGGTCGCACGCGCGCAACCGGATGGCTATTCCATCCTGCTGATGCACGCCGGCTTCTCGACCGCCCCCTCGCTCTACAAGAATCCGGGGTATGACCCCTTCAAGAGTTTCGAGCCCATCGGCCTGGTGGTCGACGTGCCGATGACCATCATCGCCCGTTCGGACTTCCCGCCCAACACCATCGCGGAACTCGCCGACTACGTCAAAAAGAACAAGGACAAGGTATCCCTGGCCAACGCCGGCATCGGCGCCGCCAGCCATCTGTGCGGCACCATGCTGGTCGAAGCGCTGGGCGTTCAGCTGCTGACCATCCCCTACAAGGGCACGGCGCCGGCCATGAACGACCTGCTCGGCAAACAGGTCGACCTGATGTGCGACCAGACCACCAACACCACGCAACAGATCGAAAGCGGCAAGGTGAAGGCCTATGCCGTGACCAGCCTGCAGCGTGTGCCCACGCTGCCCAAGCTGCCCACCATGGACGAGTCCGGCTACAAGGGCTTCGAAGTGGGCATCTGGCACGGAATGTGGGTGCCGAAGGGCACGCCCAAGCCCGTCGTGGACAAGCTCGTCAAGAGCCTGCAGGCCGGGCTGGCCGATCCCAAGTTCCAGGAGCGCATGAAGCAGCTGGGCGCAACGGTGCTGACGTCCGAAGCCAATCCGCAAGCCCTGGAAGCCAAGGTCAAGCAGCAGGTCCCGCAGTGGGCCGAACTGTTCAAGAAGGCTGGCGTCGAGCAGCAATAACCGCAGCGCTCGCGGCGCCGGGCGGCCTCGCCCGGCGACCGGGCCCCAACCAAAAAAGCTCCCTTGCGGGAGCTTTTTTCATGGGCCTTGCCCGCGCTAGGATCGCAGGGTTTCAGCCGCCATGCCCAGGCCGTTGAAGCCGGAGGACACCGACGGTTCATAGCCCAGCGCCTCCGAAATGCTGGCGGCGGTGTCGACCAGCGCCTTGATCCAGTCGTCCTGCAGGCGTTCGGCGGGCGCCGAGATCGACAGGCCGGCCACCAGCTTGCCGGTGTCGTCGAAGATGCCGGCCGCGATGCAGCGCACGCCAAGTTCCAGTTCTTCGTTGTCGCGCGCGTAGCCGTGGCGGCGCACCAGCGCCAGTTCGCGTTCGAGCTTGTCCAGGTCGGTCAGGCTGTTGCGCGTATGGCCCGCCAGCCCGGTGCGCAGCGCGTACGCGCGGACCTGGCGGGTATCGCCGGTGGACAGGAACAGCTTGCCGGTGGAAGTCAGGTGCAGGGGCGCGCGACCGCCGATGGCCCGCACCACCTGCATGCCTGAACGTTCGCTCCAGGCGCGGTCGATGTAAACGATCTCGTCGCCCTGCTGGACCGACAGGTTGATGGTTTGCCCGGTCAGCTTGTGCAGCGACCGCATGGCCGGAATGGCGGCCTCGCGGACGTTGAGCCGCCCCTTGACCAGCGAACCCAGTTCCAGCAGGCGCATGCCGAGCTGGTACAGGCCGTTGTCGACGCGTTCGACATAGCGGCCCACGACCAGGTCGTTCAGGATGCGGTGCGCCGTGGACGCGTGCAGGCCCGTGGTGGCGGACAATTCCTTGAGCGTCACCGGATCGGGCTGCGCGGCCAGGGCATCCAGCAGCCGCATGGCGCGCTCGATGACCTGGATGGCGATGGGATGGGCGGAAGCGCCTTCGGATTCGGCGTCCAGGGGATTGCGGGGAGTCGGAAGACGGGCCATAGAAGAAAATTGGGCTAGCGCCGCATCGCCAAGAAAACGCGTTGCGGCATCGCAGCAAACAGTTCTTTCCCGTATTGTGAAATTTATGAGGCCGTTTGGCAATCAGAATTTGATTAAAAATCCGGCCCCTCGGCCCTTTCAGCGTCCTGTAATTCAGGCCGCCGCGGGCGGCGCAAGCTTGCCGCCCAGGCGGAGCACTTCCGCCCGAAGGAAGTCCAGCGCCTCGGCCGCCCCCTCGGGATCCCCCTTCACGCCCAGTTCGATGTGGGGCGTTCCGCCTGCCTCCCCGACGCTGGGCAGGCTGAAGGCGCGCACGCCGGGCCAGCGCGATTCGACGCTGACCATCGCCGGCGTGATGCGCGATTCGGGCATGCTGAAAACCAGGAACGAATGCTCGATATGGGACCGCACATGCTGCAGCGCACGATAGCGCGTGTCCAGCGTCCATTCCAGCATCGGCCAGGCCATCACCGGAAAGCCCGGCACGAAGGTGTGATCGTGGATGAAGAAGCCCGGAATTCGGTTGTAGGGATTCGGAACGACCTCGCAGCCCTGGGGGAACATGCCCATTTGCAGGCGCTGCTGGTTCTCGGGCGCGCTCATGTCGGCCGTTCCCTGCCCCTTGTCCGCCATCTCGCGGGTGCGCAGCGCGATCGCCTGCTCGGCCTCGGGGTGCAGCGCGAGCGGCAGGCCCAGGGCGGCAGCCGCGGCCTGGCGGGTATGGTCGTCGGGCGTGCCGCCGATGCCGCCGCACGAAAACACCACGTCGCCGGTGGCGAAGCTGCGCTTGTAGGCGGCCACCAGCGCGTCGCGGTCATCCGGCAGGAACTCGGCCCAGCTCAGGTGCATGCCGCGCGCGCTCAGGAGTTCGACGATCTTGGAGAAGTGCTTGTCCTGGCGGCGGCCGGAGAGGATTTCATCTCCGACGATGATGAGGCCAATGCGGCGGGCGGCGGATTCTGCGGCCATGTCCGGTTCCATAGGGGTGAGAGTGAATAAGGGGGTCAGACGTCGATGACGCGGTCCTGGCGCAGGCGCTTGAGCGCTTCCAGGCCGTAATGCGCGTAGACCAGCGCCGAGAACACCGGCAGGATGACCCACGCGGGCGGCAGCAGGTTCAGCAGCGAACAGATCAGCCCGATGGTCCAGAAGCCGCCGTTGTTCCGTTCCAGGATCAGCTTGCGTTCGGACGGGCTGGCATGTTCGACGATCGCGTCCACCCGCATCATGCGCGAGAACGCGAACGCCCACCAGAATATCGACAGCACGATAGCCATGGGAGGCACCAGCCACAGCGGCAGGGTCAGCACCCAGCCCGCGGCGAAGGCGGCGGACACCCAGACCGCATTCCATACGCTGACCGCCGTGGAGAACTTTCCGCGGCGGCCCACCGTGGCGTATTCGCGCTGGCCGACGTGGCGTAGCACCAGCGGCATGACGAACACGGCGGCGATCGCCAGCCCGAGGATGCCGGACACCGGCAGCAGGATGGCCGCCGCGATGACCGGGATGAAGTAGATCTTGAGTGAAAACAGCCCCACCGCGACCAGCCATTCGTCGACGCGATTGACGACGTCCCACTGCGAGACCTCCATGCGCAACCAGTCGGTCAGCGGGGTCCAGAACAGCCACAGCAACAGGAAGGCGCCGATCAGCGCGATCAGGAAAGGCAGCAGCACCGCGAACAGCATGGTCGGGTGGCACTGGGACACCAGCGCGCGCTTGAATGCCTGGCCCACGCTGGCGGCGCCGGCGCCCGCACCGGAAAGGCGGCCGTTCTCGGGCGGGGCGGAATCGGTGCGCAAGACGGTCATGGCTCTGGAAAATAAGGGGTGGACATCCCGGGTATGATAGTCAAACACGCCCTGATCTGCTCACATGTCCCTGCTTACACCCGGTACCGACCTGGCCCTCCTGCGCGCGCGGCTGGGCGCAACGCCCGACACCTGGCTGGTCGCCTGTTTCTGCGCGGCCTGGTGCGATACCTGCGAAGAATACAAACCCAAGCTGCTTGCCCTGGCCAACGCCATGCCGCAGCACGTCTTCGCCTGGATCGACATCGAAGACCATGCCGAACTGCTGGGCGACGAAGACGTCGAGAACTTCCCCACGCTGCTGGTGCAGATCGGTCCGCGCGTCGTGTTCTACGGGCCCATGCTGCCGCATATCGGCCACCTGGAACGCCTGTTGGAAAGCCTGGACGAAAACAGCGCCCCGGTCGCCACCGCCCTGCCCGACCTGCCCAGGATGCTGGCCGCCGCCTGACGCAGCGCCATTCGCGCATTCAACAAAAAACCCGCAAGGCCGGAAGGCTTCGCGGGTTTTTTTGCGGGACAGGCCGTCCGGGCGAATCAGGGCTTGCGGCTGCCGCCCAGCAGGACCGCGACCTGGCGCTTGGGCGCCGTGGCCGGCGCGGCGTTCCTGGCGGGCTGGTCTTCGGCCTGCGCCGACGCGGCCGAGGGCTCGTAGGGCTTCAGGAAGAAGTCGTCGACCGGCTGGCGCGAGCCGCCGGACGAATAGCTCGAACGGCGGTCGGAAGAACGGCCGCGTTCGCCACGCCCTTCGCGGCCGCCATCGCGGCCTTCACGCGAGTGCGAGCCGCCATCGCTGCGGCGATGGCTGCGCGCGATCAGGTCCGAGGGCACGTCCAGCGTACCGCGCGGCACTTCGCGCTTGATCAGCTTTTCGATGTCGAGCAGGAATCGCTCTTCATCGGCGGTGAACAGCGCGATGGCCTCGCCCGATGCGCCCGCGCGGCCGGTGCGGCCGATGCGGTGGACGTAGTCTTCGGCGTTGTAGGGCAGATCGTAGTTGATGACGCAAGGCACGCCGGCGACGTCCAGACCACGCGCGGCCACATCGGTCGCGACCAGCACTTCGAGTTCGCCGGCCTTGAAGGCCTCGAGCGCCTTCATGCGGTCGGCCTGGGTCTTGTCGCCGTGGATCGATTCGGCTTTCACGCCGTCGCGTTCCAGGTCGCGCGCAAGGCGCGCCGTGCCGATCTTGGTGTTGGAAAAGACGATGACCTGATTGAGCCCGCGCGACTTCACCAGGTGGACGACGGCGGCGCGCTTGGCGTCGCTGGTCATCTTGTAGGCGATCTGCGTGATCGTCGTGGCCGTGGCGTTGCGCGCCGCGACCTCGATTTCGACGGGGTGATTCAGGTACGAGCGGCCCAGCTTGCGGATTTCATTGCTGAAGGTGGCCGAGAACAGCAGGCCCTGACGCTGCGCGGGCAGCAGGCGGATGATGCGTTCCAGGTCCGGCAGGAAGCCCATGTCGAGCATGCGGTCGGCTTCGTCCAGCACCAGGATGCCGACCTGGCTCAGGTTCACGTTCTTTTGTTCGACGTGGTCCAGCAGGCGGCCCGGCGTGGCGACCAGCACCTCGCATCCGCGGCGCAGCGCTTCCTTCTGCGGGCCGATATCCACGCCCCCGAACACCACGGCCGAGCGCAGCGGCGTCTGCTTGCTGTAGCGCTTGACGCTTTCGTAGACCTGGTCCGCCAGTTCGCGCGTCGGCGTGAGGATGAGCGCGCGCACCGGATGCCGGGCGGGCGATGCGCTGGTGTTGGCCAGCGGCATGAGCCGATGCAGGATGGGCAGCGTGAAGGCGGCCGTCTTGCCCGTGCCGGTCTGGGCGGCGCCCATGACGTCGCGCCCTTCCACGACGACGGGAATGGCTTGCGCCTGGATGGGCGTGGGAGTGGTGTAGCCGGTTTCGGCGATGGACTGCAACAGCAGGGGATGCAACCCGAAATCGGCGAACGTCGGCGCGGGCGCCTCAGCGGTGGGTGCTACGGATTGAGTGGATTCAGTCATCAGGGTTTGGCAGATACCGGGACCAGTGAAAAAGAACAAAACGAGAGTGCTACATGCACTGCTCTACATATGCATCGGGGCAACCCGAATACGCGTGATCGCATCGTGACGGCGCGTAAATCGCCGCGATTCGCCAGCGGCTTCGCGGACAATCGGCGCCCTGCCTTGCAGGCCAGTCGGCGCATTCTGGGTTCGATACCTATGAGGGCAGTACCAGGCCCGGATTGCTGTGGATAACTTAATTTTAGCGCAGGCGCATTACCACACGGTCAAACCGCCGTCCGTCGGCCAGGGTGGCGGCCCCGAATGGCCGGTGCAAAAGGGTGGTAGGCCCGGTACGGGCGTCCACCCAGTGGACACACCGAGACCAAAATCAGGCCGTCAACTCGCCAGCCAGCGCAATCCCCACAGCACCAGCATGCCGACGACGATCACCAGCACCGCGCTGCGCGTGCGCAGAAAAACCAGGATCGCGACCAGCCCGGCCACGAGCTTGTAGTCGAATACGGGGCCCAGCCCCGCCTTCCAGGGCAGCAGGTCGGGGACGACGATGGCCGTGAGCGCCGCGGCGGGCGCATAGCGCAAGGCCCGGCGCACGTTGTCGGACAAGGGGATGTAGTCGCCGAACAGCATGAACCCGGCGCGCGTGAGCACGCTGCACAGTGCAAGCAGCAGGATGGCGCTGTAGACGTAGATTTCGGAAGTCCAGAGCGTCATGGGCGTGCCTTGAAGAAACGTTCGGCCCACATGCCGCCGATCACGCCGGCGATGACCGCCGCGGCCAGGCCCAGGCGCAGCGGCAGCGCCTGGCCGACCCAGGCGACCACGCCGGCCGCCAACATGGACACCAGCATGGGCTTGGAACTGGCCAGCGGCACCGTGATGGCCAGCAGGGCCAGCACGGCGGCGAAATCCAGCGACCAATCCGTGGGCACCATGGCGCCCAGGTAGATGCCGACGATCGAGGACGACTGCCAGACCAGCCAGCCCGGCGCGATGGTGCCCAGGAAGAACCACAGCTGCTCGCGCGTGCCGCGCTCGACCGAATCGCCGAAGCGCGGCATGAACAGCACGAAACCCATGTCGGTCGTGAAATACCCCAGCCCCAGCCGCTTGGGCCAGGACAGGTGGCGGAAATACGGCTGCAGCGCCGCGCCGAAGATGATGAAGCGCAGGTTGACGACGCAGCCAGCCGCAAAGATCAGCCACAACGGCGCGCCGGCGGCGATCAGCGGCAGCGACGTCAATTGCGCCGATCCCGCGTACAGCAGCAGGGTCATGGCCAGCGCCATGGATTCGGTCAGCCCGGACTTGACCATCGCGACGCCGGTCACCAGGCCCCAGGTCGCGGTGGCGATCAGCGCGGGCACGATGGCGTGCACGCCGGCGCGAAAGGCGGTCAGGCGTTCCTGGCGGACCAGGGCTGGGTCTTCGGATTCAGGAAGCGCGGATTCAGAGGACAACGGCTGGCCCCTGGCGATTCAGACAGGACGACATGGAAACTCTATGGGAAGAAAACACGCGGCAGTCCGTTCGCCCGCCGGAATCAGGATGCGCGGGCCAGATGCCCCACGCCGGTGCGCGAATAGGCGCCTATTGTAACCTCGTCGCTTGATACAATAGCGGCCTCAAGATTCTTGACCCCTTGGGGCCTGGCGCGCTGCGGCAGGCCTGGCGCGCACTGTGTGGAGAAGACCATGTCGATGGCTGACCGCGACGGTTTCATCTGGTATGACGGCAAGCTCGTTCCATGGCGAGACGCAACGACGCATGTCCTGACGCATTCGTTGCACTACGGACTGTCCGTCTTCGAGGGCGTGCGCGCGTACCGCTCGGAACTGGGCACCGCGATCTTCCGCCTCGAAGACCACACCAACCGCCTGTTCAATTCAGCGCACATCTACCAGATCCCCATGCCGTTCGATCGCGACGCGATCAACGAGGCCCAGCGGCAGGTCGTGCGCGAAAACGGCCTTGAATCCGGCTACCTGCGCCCCCTCGTGTTCTACGGTCCGGAAAAGATGGGGGTTTCGCCCAAGGGCGCCAAGGTACACGTGGCCATCGCCGCCTGGCCCTGGGGCGCCTACCTCGGCGAAGAGGCCATGTCGCAGGGCATCCGGGTCAAGGTGTCGTCGTTCGCCCGCCAGCACGTGAACGTCACGATGCCGCGCGCCAAGGTCGCCACCACCTACGCCAACTCCATCCTGGCCAATACCGAGGCGCTGCAGGACGGCTACGACGAAGCACTGCTGCTGGACACCGACGGCTTCGTGGCCGAGGGCTCCGGCGAAAACCTGTTCCTGGTCAAGGACGGCGTGCTCTGCGAGCCCGAGATCGCTTCGGCGCTTACGGGCATCACAAGATCCACCATCCATGCGCTGGCGGCCGACTGCGGCCTGCGCGTGGTGACCCGGCGGCTGACCCGCGACGACGTGTACATCGCGGACGAGGCCTTTTTCACGGGAACCGCCGCGGAAGTCACCCCGATCCGCGAGGTCGACAACCGCCAGATCGGCTCGGGCCGGCGCGGCCCGATCACCGAGATGTTGCAGAAGGCATTTTTTGACGTGGTGAATGGCCGCAACCCGAAGTACCATCACTGGCTAAGTAAAGTCTGATTCGCGCGGCCTTGCGACGCAGGGCCGCATCATTGTTGCAACCTGCCGTATATCGGTTTTTTTTCAGGAATATCCATGACCGCTGCTGCTCCGGCCGCCGTCCCCCACGCTCACGAAGTCATCGAGGTTGGCGGCGAAGACCTCCCCGTGTTCTGTCCCGGCCCCAAGGCGCCGCTCTGGAGCATGCACCCCCGCGTCTTCCTGGACGTGGCCCGCACCGGCTCCGCCAGCTGCGCCTACTGCGGCGCCGAATACCGCCTGAAGGCGGGCACGGTGCTGCACGGCCACGGGCACTGAGCCTTTCGCCCCACACAACACGCTTAACCGTTTCAGCAGCCATGTTCGCCACGCCCGAAGAAGCAGAGCACGCGTTCTACGAAGCCCTTGAGCAGGCGGACAGCGTCCGCCTGATGCAGGTGTGGGCCGACGACGAGGAAGTCGTCTGCATCCATCCGGGGGGCCTGCGCATCGTCGGCCACTCGGCGGTGCACGAATCTTGGCAACAGGTGCTGGCTAACGGCCCGCTGCATGTCCGGCCCCTGCGCCCGCTCGTCATGCTCAGCATGATGTGCGCGGTGCACGTGCTGGTCGAGCAGGTGGCGGTGCGCACGCGCGAAGGCACGCAGTTTGCCAACTGCTACGCAACCAACATCTACCACAAGGGGCCGACCGGCTGGCGCATGGTGATGCACCATGCCTCGTCGGCGCCCACGGAAGCCGGGGTGCTCGATTTGCACGACGTACCCGACATGCTCCATTGAACCGGGTGGATTCCTAGTTGGCCGCTGCTCGTCTTGATACAACGCCCTGCCCCGTCCCTCCCTGGCTGCCAGGGGGCGACAGCCAGACGGTGTACGCCGCCCTGTTCGCGCAGTACCACCGCATCGCATTCGTGCGCGACCGCGTGGACACGCCCGACACCGATTTCGTCGACTTCGACTGGACCGGCCCGGGCCTGTTCCCGCACAAGGCCGCCGACGGTGCGCCGGTCAGCGGACAGCGGCCGGTCGCCAACGGCAAGACCGCCGCGGCCAGGTGGATGACGGACGCGGACTGGAAATCGCTTCCCCAGACGCCCGACACGCCGGCCCTGATCCTGTTCCACGGCCTGGAAGGCGGCAGCAACAGCCGCTATGCGCAATCCATCGCGCACCACTTCCGCGCGCGCGGCTGGATCGTCGTGATCGCGCATTTCCGCGGCTGTTCGGGCGTGCCCAACCGCCTGGCGCGCGCCTATTATTCCGGTGATTCCGCCGAAGTCGGGTTCCTGCTGGAAACCGTGCGCAAGCGCATTCCTCACGCCCGCTGGCATGCCGTGGGCGTATCGCTTGGCGGGAACGCGCTGCTGAAATACCTGGGCGAACACCAGGAAGACACCACCTGGCTGACGGCCTGCGCGGGCGTTTCCGTGCCGCTGGACCTGGTGGCCTGCGGCAAGACGCTGGCGACGGGCATCTTCAACCGGCGGGTATACACCGCGCATTTCCTGAAGACGCTCAAGCACAAGGTGCTGGAAAAGGCGCATCGATTCCCCGGGTCCATCGACGTCATGCGGATCGCCCACGCGCACGACCTGCGCGAATTCGACGACACCTACACCGCGCCGATGCACGGCTTTCGCAATGCCCTGGACTACTGGACGCGGGCCTCCAGCAAGCCCTGGCTGCCCAAGATCTCGGTGCCGACGCTGGTGCTCAATGCGCGCAACGACCCCTTCATTCCCGCGGCGTCGCTGCCCAAGCCCGAGGAATGCGCGTCGGGCATCCTGCTGCACCAGCCCACCGACGGCGGCCACGCGGGCTTTCCCACCGGCGGCTTTCCCGGTCACCTGAACTGGCTGCCCCAGCGGCTGGGGCGTTTCTTCGAAACCGGCCTGTAGGATGGGGGCGCGCCAGGCGCGTCAGCCCGACTTGAAGCGCTCAAGCAGTTGGCGCTCTTCAGCCAGCTTGTCCTTGACTTCCTTGATCTGCACGTCGATCTGCGATTGTTCGTAGAAGTCGGTGGACAGGCCGCGCGCCTGCTGCAGTTGCGACTCGGCGGCCGCGTAGGCGCCCGTCATGACGTAGTAGCGCGCCAGGTCCCGCCGCGCCTGCACCGGCTTGCCGTTGCGCTCTTCGCTCTGCGCCAGCATCTGGTAGAGGCTCGGCTCGTCGCTGCCCCATTGCTTGATCCGGGCGCGCAGGAAATCCTGGGCGTCGGCATGGCGACCGTTGCCTTGAAGCGCCTGGGCGTAGGCGATCGCCAGCGCGCGGTACTCGGGCCAGCGCTTGATGCCCGCCTGGGCCAGGGTCAGCGCGCGCGGATAGTCCTTGCGCGCCATGGCGATATCGATGCTCAGCTTGGCCAGCTGCGGCGAGCTGCGGCCGTCGGCGGAAGCCAGGTTCCAAAAGCGTTCCGCCTCGGGCAGGTTGTTGCGCTGGAATGCCTGCAGGGCCAGGCCGTAATAGGCGGCGGATTGCCGCACGCCCGACAGCGCCTGGGCCTCGTCCTGCAACTGCTGCCCGGCCGAACGCAGGCTGACCGCGTCCCTGCCCTGCACCACGCGCATCTTGGCGCGGATATACCAGTAGTCGTCGCTGTCGATGTGGCGGGTCGCCGGCATGGACCTGGCCCGGTTCTGGACGTCGGACATGCGCTCGATCGACAGCGGGTGGGTGCTGGCCCATGAACCGCCGCCAGCCCCTTCGTTCAGGCGGGAGGCGTTCATCAGGCGCGCGAACATCTGGGACATGCCTTCGGCGTCGTAACCCGCCTTGGTCAGCATCTGGAGCCCGGCGCGGTCGGCCTCGCGCTCCGCATCGCGGGAAAAGCCCAACTGGCGGTTGATGGCCGCGGCCTGCCCGAAGGCGGCCACGCCCACGGCGAGATTGCCGCCGCCGCCCGCAAGCGCCGCGAGCAGCGCGCCCGCCAGGCTGGCGAGCATCACCATGCTGTTCTGGTTCTGCTGCGTCATGCCCCGCGCGATGTGGCGCTGCACGACGTGCCCGATTTCGTGGGCCAGCACCGCCGCGAGTTCGGATTCGCTGGTCGACGAGACGATCAGTCCCGTATTGACGCCGATGAAGCCCCCGGGCATGGCGAAGGCGTTGATCTCGGGGTCGCGCACGCCGAACATCTCGACTTCCGGCACGGCGCCCGGGGCGAACGCCGCCAGCTTGCGCCCCATGGTCGTGAGGTACTGGCTGAGCTCGGGATCATCGACATAGGTCGGATCGCGCCGGCCCTGCGACATGATGGCTTCACCCAGGCTGCGTTCCAGCATGGGGGAGAGTTCCGCCGCCGACGCGGCGCCCATGGTCGGCAGGCCCACGGGCTGGGCCCAGGCGGCGACGGGAATGGCGGGGACGGCAAGGACTGCGCAAAGGCCGGCAATCGCGCCCTGTTTCGCAATCGAGCAAATGGATGGCATTTTCCTGCGGTTCATAAGCCTATGATAGCGATGAGCTTAAAATGTTTCATCGAATCTTCAACGAGGTATCAATGCGTCCCGTCCGTAAAGCCGTTTTCCCCGTCGCCGGCATGGGCACGCGCTTCCTGCCCGCCACCAAGGCGATGCCCAAGGAAATGCTGCCCGTCGTCGACAAGCCCCTCATTCAGTACGCGGTGGAAGAAGCCGTCGCCGCCGGAATCACCGACCTCATTTTTGTGACTGGCCGCAACAAGCGCGCCATCGAAGACCATTTCGACTCCGCGCCCGAACTGGAATCCGACCTGGAAAGCAAGGGCAAGCACGAGCTTCTGGCCATGGTGCGGGGCATTCTACCCGCGCACGTGAATTGCCTCTATATCCGGCAATCCGCCCCGCTGGGCCTGGGTCACGCCGTGCTGTCCGCCGCCCCGGCCGTGGGCGACGAGCCCTTCGCGGTGCTGCTCGCCGACGACCTGATCGACGCCGACACGCCGGCCATGAAGCAGCTGGTGGACATTGCCGTGTCCAGCAACGCCAGCGTGCTGGGCGTCCAGGACGTGCCCCGTGCGGACACCCGCAAGTACGGCATCGTGGCCACGCGCCCCGGCGACGCCAATGCCGACGGCCGCACCGAACGCGTCACGCACATCGTCGAAAAGCCCGAGCCCGATGCCGCGCCCTCCACCCTGGCGGTCGTGGGGCGCTATGTCCTGGAAGCGGCAATCTTCGATCACCTGCGCTCGACCAAGATGGGCGCGGGCAACGAGATCCAGCTGACGGACGGCATCGCCTCGCTGATGCGCGAGCGCGCCGTGTTTGCGCACCGCTTCGAAGGCGTGCGCTACGACTGCGGCAACAAGGCGGGGATGTTCCAGGCGACCGTGGCGCTGGGCAAGAAGTACCACGGCCTGGTGCCGGAATAATGCCGGTACGCGCGCCGGACAACCGGCGCGCGGCGGTGAAAGGGTCAGGCGGATAGCGCCGCGCGGGCCTTGGCGCGCGCGCGCGCATCGCGGTCGGCCTTGCGCAGGCGTCCCTTGGCGGACAGGCGCATCAGGGTTCCCAGGGCCACCATCAGGCCGATCACTTCCACCAGCGCGGCCGGTATCCACATGGTCAGGCCGCCGATCGTCTGGTCGGTCTGGGCGGACATGGCAATGGCCCGGCCGCACAATTCAAACAGCGGGTAGATGTCGCTTTCCGTGAAGGCGATGACGGCGCCCGCCACCATCTGCGGCAGCATGGTCGCCACGGGGGAAATCACGCGGCCGCCGGGCGACATGGCCGCCGGCGGCGCTGGCCGGCGGTCCAGGATCAGGTTCCAGTACATGAAGCCGCTGATCACCACCGACCAGTTCATGAGCCGGTACAGGCGCCAGTCCAGCATGGAATAGAACTGCACCGACGGTATCAGCCAGACCAGCACCAGGAAGACGAACAGCGCCGGGACGAAGATCTTGTTGGTAAGCACCGCGACGGTCGCACGGCCGGGTCCGGTGCGCAGGAAGTCGCGCAGGCGGATGCGCCAGGCCATCGGCAGCCCCGCGCGCATGACCTGTCCCGGGAAGGCCGCCATCACCAGGAGCGGCCCCAGATGGTGCAGCACCAGGTGCTGGATGCGGTGAATGAAGAACATACGCTCGGCGTAGTAGTCCAGCCGGGTGTGCATCGACAGGTACAGCAGCACCATGCCCGTCCAGAAGAGGACCTGGCGCGCGCGCGTCACATGGTGTACCCGCTGGCCGCGCACGAACAGCGCGATGGCCACCAGGAAGGAAGCCACCAGCGTGGGAGAGAACTCCCAGGGTACGAGCCATTCGAGACTATCCATGCGGGCCATCCGATGAACGACGGAAAAGACAGGGACGGACGCCGTGCGCCGCTCTGCGCCGATTGTAGTAGACCCCGAAGTTCCGCGCTCCCGCGCGGCGCCCCGGTCTTTCGGGCGTTCAGAAGTGGTGCGAAATGCCCGTTCCCAGGCGCGTGGTGTGCGAATGCGCCGGATCGAACTGGTTGTCCAGCGTGTAGTTCGCCGCGTAGCCGGCAAAGGCGTAGAGCGTTGTTCTGGGGGACAGGTCGTAGGTATAGCCCAGCGTCACAACCTGCGCATTGCGCGCCGTCATGCCGTTGGCCCAATGCCAGTCCGGCCTGGCCAGCGACCACTGCACCAGGACGGCGCCCGGCCCGACCGGAACACTGGCCCCGACCAGCCAGGCGTTGACGGTGCCTCCCTGCACGAAGGCCGACGGGCCGAGGCCCAGGCCCAGGCCGTCGGGGTCTCCGCCATCCAGTCCGACATAGCCATTGCGCTGGCGCGACCAGGCCAGCGACAGCTTGACGACCTCAAAGTCATACGACGCGCCGAGCTGCACGGCCTGCGGACGCCCCTGGCTGCCCGCTGGCGGTTCCGCCAGGCGCAATTGGTCCCATGTGGCCACCGCCAGCAGTGGGCCATCTTCGTACTTCAGGCCCAGGCTCAGCGCGCGGTTGTTCTGGTTGGTGCGAAACCGGTCCTGTCCGTCGGCGTCGAAGGCGTATCCGACACCCGCCTGGAACCCGCGCCATATCGGCGAGTAGTAGTTCACCATGTTGCTGAACTGGTAATTGTCGGACGCCTTGAAGGTGGCTCCCATGCCCATATCCTTCCACGATGCGATCTCCAGCGCATTGCCGTAGGTCTGGCCGACGGTGTACTGGCGGCCCAGCCGCAGGTCGCCATAGCGCTCATGGCCCAGGCCCACCCAGGCGCCGTAGTTGAACAGGCTGCTGTCGTCCGCCGCGTTGCCGGTGGACGGATCAAAGCCGCTTTCGAGCTGGAATCGGGTGCGCCAGCCCCCGCCCATATCTTCGGTTCCCTGCAGTCCCCACAGGGAATCCGTCAGGCCGCCGTCCAGGAAGCCGCTGCGGCTGCCCTGCCCCGATACGTTCGTTACCGCCACTCCGCCGTCCACCACGCCATAAAGCTGCAGGCCGGCGCTGTCTTCGGCGGCCAGGACGGCCAGCGGCTGGACGAGGCTGCCCGCCATCAAGGCAGCGCAAAATGCGATTCTCATGCTGCTCTCCCGCTAAGGCGGCGGGCCGCGCCCGCCGCCTGGTGATTCGACCTATTGCCAGCCGTAGCGGCGGATCCAGATACCCTTGAGCAACTGTGTCAGGACGCAGTAGCCGAGCAGGATGCCCACCAGCCACGGGAAGTAGCTCCAGGGCAGCGCCTGCAGCTGGAAGTATTCGGCCAGCGGCGAAAACGGCAGCAGCAGGCCCAGCGTCACGACCATCAGCGTCATCCCCATCAAGGGCCAGGAGGCGCGGCTTTGCAGGAAAGGTATCCGGCGCGTGCGGATCATATGCACGATCAGCGTCTGCGACAACAGCCCTTCGACGAACCAGCCCGACTGGAACAGCGTCTGGTGTTCGGGGGCGTTGGCCTGAAACACGTACCACATCAGGGCATAGGTGGCGATGTCGAAGAGGGAACTGATCGGGCCGAAGAACACCATGAACCGGCCCAGCCCGTCCGGATCCCATTGCTGGGGCTGCTTCAGCAATTCTTCGTCGACATTGTCAAACGGTATCGCCGTCTGGGAGATGTCGTACATCAAATTCTGCAGCAGCAGATGGATGGGCAGCATCGGCAGGAAGGGCAGGAACGCGCTGGCCACCAACACCGAAAACACGTTGCCGAAGTTCGAGCTGGCCGTCATCTTCAGGTACTTGAGCATGTTGCAGAAGGTCTTGCGGCCTTCGATCACGCCGTCCTCCAGCACCATCAGGCTTTTTTCCAGCAGGATGATGTCGGCCGCCTCCTTCGAGATATCCACCGCCGAATCCACCGAAATGCCCACGTCGGCCGCCCTCAGGGCGGGCGCGTCGTTGATGCCGTCCCCCATGAAGCCCACGGTGTCGCCCTGGGCGCGCAGGCTGCGCACGATGCGCTCCTTGTGGGCGGGCGTCAGGCGGGCGAACACGTTGGCCTCGCGCACGGCGATCGCCAGTTGATCGTCGTCCATGGCGTCGATCTCGGCGCCCAGGCACACTGCCCGGACGTCAAACCCCACTTCCCGGCAGACCTTGCGGGTCACCAGTTCCACATCGCCCGTGAGTACCTTGACCTCGATGCCCGAAGCCTTCAGCGCCGCCAGCGCGGGGCCGGTGGACTCCTTGGGCGGGTCCAGGAAGGCGATATACCCCACCAGCACCAGGTCGGATTCGTCCCCTACGCCATAAGACTGCTGCGTGGGCGGCATTTCCTTGACGCCCACGGCGATGACGCGCAGCCCGTCGCGGTTCAGCTCGGCCGTGACCCGGCGGATATCGGCGCGGCGCGCGTCAGTGAGCGGATGCTCCTCGCCGCCCACGCGCAGGCGGGTGCAGGCCTCCAGCATTTCCTCCAGCGCGCCCTTGCAGATCAGTTCGTGATGGTCGCGGCCGTTTTCGGTCTCATTGACCACCACGGACATGCGCCGCCGCGAGAAGTCGAAAGGAATCTCGTCGACCTTGCGATAGCGGCCCGCCAGGTCCAGCCGCCGCTCCACCTCCGCGTGCTCCAGCACCGCCACGTCTAGCAGGTTCTTCAGGCCGGTCTGGTAGTAGCTGTTCAGGTAGGCATAGGCCAGCACATCGTCGCTGTTGACGCCATACACATCGGTGTGGCGCTCCAGCACGATGCGGTCCTGCGTCAGCGTGCCGGTCTTGTCCGTGCACAGCACGTTCATCGCGCCCAGGTTCTGGATCGCATCCAGGCGCTTGACGACCACCTTGCGGCGCGACATGCGCACCGCGCCCTTGGCCAGCGTGGCCGTGACGATCATCGGCAGCATCTCGGGGGTCAGCCCCACCGCGATGGCCAGCGCAAACAACAGCGCTTCCAGCCAGTCGCCCTTGGTGAAGCCGTTGATCAGCATGACCACGGGCGCCATGACCAGCATGAACCGGATCAGGACCCAGCTCACGCGGTTGATGCCCTGCTGGAACTGCGTGGGCGCGCGCGAGGTCTGCGTGACGCGGCCCGCCAACTGGCCGAAATGGGTGTCCGCGCCGGTGGCGACGACGAGCGCGCTGCCGGAACCGCTGACGACGTTGGTGCCCATGTACGCCATGTTTTCCAGTTCCAGCGCGTTGCCGGTCTGGGTGCGCGGGGCCATGTGCTTTTCGACGGGCAGCGATTCGCCGGTCAGCGCAGCCTGCGCGATGAACAGGTCCTTGGCGTTCAGGATGCGGCAGTCCGCCGGGACCATGTCGCCCGCGGACAGCAGCACCACATCGCCGGGCGCCAGCTCCGCCAGCGGCACTTCCCGCTGATGCGAACCGGTGGCGTGCAGCGTGGCGCCAAACACGCGCCTGCCGCCGCCTTCCGCGGGCATGCCGTCGGCGTCGCTGCGCAGCACGGTGGCCGTGTTCTGCACCATGGCCTTGAGGGCTTCGGCGGCGCGGCTCGAGCGCCGTTCCTGTACAAAGCGCAGCACGGTCGAGATCGCCACCATCGAACCGATGATCACGACCGCAGTCCAGGACTGATCTTCGGAGGCCGCCATGCGCACGTCGGTCAGCCAGGACAGCCCGGCCAGCACGGTGAGCAGCAGATTGAACGGATTGCGGTACGACAGCCACAGGTGGGCCGGCCACGACAGCGGCTTTTCGTGGTCGACCTCGTTGGCGCCATGGCGTTCGCGGGCGGCCCGCGCCTGGCTTTCGGACAGGCCGCCCCAGCCGCTGCCGAACAGCGCGAACAGGGAATCAAAACCCATCCGTGACATGTCCACCATGCGCTGGCTGGCGCGGCGCGCGGCGTCGGACTGCACCGCGGCATCGCCGCCTTGCTCCAGGATGGGGGCGCGGCGGAAGTGGCGGCCGGTGCGCCGCAGGCCCGCGGCGGACGAAAAGAAGGACTTCAGGAACGTAAACATTGGAGTGCTCCGTTTTTTGGTGTTGTTGTTGGAGACACGGACGACCCGCCCGGTACGGTCGCGCGCAGGCCGCGGCGGGCCGCGGCGTTCGAGGGGGGAACGCCGCCAGGCCGCCGCGTACGGGCGTGCGAAGGCGCCGGAGCAATGTTGCCGGTGTCCGGATCGCGTCGATGGCGCGCCGGGTGCGGAAAACGAAGGGGAGCTAGCGGGGGAATCGGATCCGGGCAATGCGGCGCGCAAGGCGCGGGCGAGGCCGGGGATTCTGGGCTGCGGACTCCGTACGGACCGGGATGACTATCCGGCCGGTCGGCTCGCAGGGAGAGGACAGGTCAGACGGGCATGCCGGAGCCGCGCACTGGGCGCAATCGAGGCTCAGGGTCTAAGGCGCTGGGCATGTGATTCTCCGAAGAATGGGTGGGGATGGCTTCAGGCCATCGCGGCTTGCGCGCCGAAATGCACGTGGCGCACGGCAGGGTTGGCGCTCAGGCGGCGCGCTTGCGACATCAGTTCCGCCCGCAGTTCGGGGGGGCAATTGACGGTGATGCAAGCCGACGCGAGGTCCGGGTCCTTGCCCTGATCGATCTGCACCTGCGAGACGTCCAGGCCGGCGGCGCTGAAGTCCAGGCAGATCTGCTTGCGCAATGCGCCCAGCTCGCCGCGCGGACAGACGACCGTGAGCCGCGAGGTGCCGCGGCGGCGGCCCAGGGCGGTGGCGCGGTCCACGCCGGCGCGGCGTAGGAACAAGTCGAAGAAACGCATAACGACCTCCATTGCAGGAATGGGGAGCGTGATCGCGAACACGTGCGCAGCCGGACGGCGCCTGGGCGGCGGGCACGACAAACGTGCACGAACGCTGGCGCTGCGACTAGCGGCGGTTCTGGCGGTTTACGTTGGGGAGGGTCCCGGCAGGCCAAGCGCCTGCGCTATTACCCAGGCGTGTGCCTGGAGCTTGGGATACGCCGCAACCTGAATGACAGGATGCGGCAGACGGAGATCTGCGTGGTTCCTGTCAGACAGCGACGTCGATGCAAGATCGACAACTTTCGCCGGAATCGGTATTCACGAAGACTGCTCCTGGGATGGATAACAGAAGGATTTTACGCGGGTTTCCACTGATGGACAAGGGTTATGCGCATTTCGGACACAAGGACGAGGCGGTAATCGGGCAAACGCGGCAACGCTTGCCCGGGTTCCGTCAAAAGGCGTAGAAATGCCAGCCCAGATAGCCCGCAAAAACGGCGTACAGGCCGCCCACCGCCGACAGGGCCGGCACGCTCATGGCCGACCGGCGGAAGCGCAGCCACAAGAGGCCGATGGACAGCATCGTGAACAGGCCCGCCGCCAGCAGGGGCGCGTCGAGCAGCCACGGCGTCATGAAGATCCCGAGCGCGCTGGGAATCGTGGCCTGGATCATCATCGCGCCGGAAATATTGGCCAGCGCCAGGCGCTCCTTGCCCTGCCGCACCCAGATCAGCGCATTCATGATCTCGGGCAGTTCGGTCGCCACCGGCGCCAGCAGCAGCGCGGCCACGTGCGGCGACGCGCCCATCGCCACGCCCAGGAGTTCGATCTGGTTCACGAACACGTGCGAGGCTCCGGCGATCACCACCAGCGCCATGATCGTCTGCGCGGCGGCCCAGAACATGGTGGGGTTTTCGTCGCGCGGACGCAGCTTGAGCGGCTCCAGGTCCTCGCAATCCAGGGATTCCTCGTCGTTGCTGAGTTGGCGCTTGATGTAGAGGCCGTAGGTGACCAGGAACACGAATCCCAGCCAGGGCTTCCAGGCAAACGCCAGCAGGCCCAGCCCCACCTTGAAAATGAAGATGCCCATGAACCAGGCCTGGTCGCGGGCCAGCCTGCGCTGGTCCGCGTTGATACAGTTGGCCTGCGCCGGTTGCCCGCGCCGCGCGCGCCACAGGGCCAGGCCGACCACGGCATAGGCCAGCGTGGCCAGCACAAGCGGGCCGCCCATCGCGGCGCCGACGCCGATGTCCTTCTGCTCGGGGGTGTCGCCGAACACCACGGCCATGAAGGTGACGGCGCTTTCCGGCAGCGCCGTGCCGAAGGCCGCCAGCACCGTGCCGGTGGCGGTGGCGCCAAGCTGGAAGCGATGGCCGACCCATTCGACGCCGTTGACGAAAAATTCGCACGCGACGTAGATCACTGCCGCGGACAGGAAGAACAGAAACAGGGTGAGCAACATATGAACGCAGCCGGACGAGCAGAAACCATTGGCGCGACGCTGCGGCTCGCCCGGCCAGGGTGAACGCAACGCGGCCAAAGGTCTCGCCTGGCTGATCCACGCGGCGGGCTTGCCGCCTGCATGGAAACCGTTAGCGCCATGGGGTACTAGTCGCTGCTCCGCAGCGCTGAACCACCAAGTCTGTTGACGCTAACTCCTTTGGGGACAAAGGATGGCTACTCCCCAATGACAGAGCGGCGATTGTAGCAGCGCAAAGCGGAAGGTCCAGTGAAACCCGCGACGGCATCCCGGAATCGCGCACGGGGTGTTGCATTCGCGGGATGGCGGGTAAAGTAAGACCCATCTTCCGCCCTTGCGGGGCTTGCGCCCCGGCCCGCCATGAGCCTGCCTCCCGACGATATCGCCCCTTTCGCCGCGCGGCGCCAGCGCCTGATGGAGCGCATGCGCGCGGACGGCGGCGGCATCGCCATCCTGGCGACGGCGCCCGAGGCCGTCCGCAACCGCGACGCGGAATATCCGTACCGGCACGACAGTGATTTTTTCTACCTGACGGGCTTCACCGAACCCGGCGCCTGGCTGGTGCTGATCGCCGGCGCGTCCGACAAGGCGGTGCTGTTCTGCCGGCCGCGCCATGTGGAACACGAAATGTGGGAAGGCAAGCGGTTCGGTCCCGAGGCCGCCGCCGCCCATTTCGGATTTGACGACGCCCATCCCGTCGATGCGCTGGACGAGCTGGTGCCCGCGCTCATGCTGGACCACGCCACGCTGTACGCGCCGCTGGCGGGCGACAAGCGCACGGACGGCCGCCTGCACCGCTGGCTGGCCGCGGCGCGCGAGGCCAGCCGCGGCGGCCACGCCCCGCCCGCTCGCCAGCAGGACATCCGGCCGTTGCTGGCGGACATGCGGCTGGTCAAGGACGCCACGGAGATCGCGGCCATGCGACGCGCGGCGAAAATCTCGGCCGGCGCGCACACCCGCGTCATGCGCGTGGCCCGGGCCGGCATGCGCGAATACGAGATCGAGGCCGAACTGCTCTACGAATTCCGCCGCCATGGCGCACAGTCGGTGGCCTACAACAGCATCGTCGCCGCCGGCGCCAACGCCTGCGTGCTGCATTACCCGGCCGGCGAAGCACTGCTGCGCGATGGCGACCTGGTCCTGGTCGATGCGGGCTGCGAGGTGGACAGCTACGCCAGCGACATCACTCGCACCTTTCCCGTGAACGGCCGCTACAGCGGCCCCCAGCGCGCGCTGTACGACCTGACGGTGGCGGCGCAAGAGGCCGCGGCGCAGGCCACCGCCCCCGGCCGCACCTTCAACGACGGCCACGAGGCCGCCCTGCGCGTCCTGGCCCAGGGCATGCTGGACCTGAAGCTGCTGAAGGGCTCGCTGGACGGCGTGCTGGAATCCGGCGACTACAGCCGCTTCTACATGCACCGCACCGGACACTGGCTGGGGCTGGACGTCCATGACGTCGGCGACTACCGCCAGCCCGGCGGCGCTCCCGGCGCGGAAAGAGCCTGGCGCAAGCTCGAAGCCGGGATGATGCTGACCATCGAGCCGGGGATCTACGTGCGCCCCGCCGACGACGTGCCAGAGGCCTACTGGAATATCGGCATCCGCACCGAGGACGATGCGCTGGTCACCGACGAAGGCTGCGAACTCATTACGCGCGGCGTTCCGGTGCAGGCGGGCGAGATCGAGGCGCTGATGCGCGAATAGCGCCGGGCCGCGCCCGGCCTAGAGCACGTAGCCGTCCAGCCAGCCCATGGCCACCCAGACGTAGACCACCACCATGGCGATGGCGAACATGGAGACGATGGCCCCCACCAGGCAGGCCAGGATGGCGACGAGCACCGGCCCCCAGCCCGTGGAGGACACCTTGCCCTGGCCGGGATTGCAAAGGCGGTCGAATTTCTCGTCGGACATCAGCGAGTACACCGCGCTTTCGATGAACCCGTCGATCATGGGAATGAACAGCAGGAAGAAGGCGGGGTTGTCGTACCAGACCGGATAGAAGCGGACCGCGCAGAACAGGCTGGCCGAGGCGAACACGGTCACCAGCCAGGCGTGGCGGCGGCCCAGGTACCACCAGTGCGCCCCCACCGCGCCGAACAGGCAGGCCAGCAGCCCGACGGCGACCTTGCTGCGCGGGCGGCGGGCGGATACGGCGGAAAGCGGAGATGAAGCCTGAGCCTGCGTCATGTCGATCAACCGGGTAAGGGGCCATGGCGCCAAGCCGCGCCGGCTGCCCGGATTGTAGTGGACGGTTAAAATCCGGGCATGACTTCCTCCGCCTTCGACATTGCGATTCTTGGCGCCGGCCCGGTGGGCCGCGTATTGGCCCTGATGCTGGCGCGCGTGGCGCCGGATCCGGCGCGCATCGCCCTGCTCGCGGGAAGCGCGGCCGCCCCGGTCACCCAGGCTGCGGCAGTGCCGGCGGCGGATCCCCGCGTGCTCGCCATGAACCACGGCAGCCGCGTGCTGCTCGAATCGCTGCATGCCTGGCCCGAACGTTCGGCCGACATCCGCAATATCCATGTGTCGCAGCGCGGCCGGCTGGGCCGCACGCTGATCCAGAACACCGATTTCGGCGTGCCCCAGCTGGGCAGCGTGGTCGCCTATTCCGGGCTCTACGCCAGGCTGGACGAATGCGTCGCCGCCTCGGGCGTCTCGGTGCTGTCCGGCCCTGCCGCCCAGATCGGCCGGCAGGACGCGGAAGGCGTGCGCATCCAGCAGGGCGACGCCGAACTGCTGTGCCAGGTGGCCGTGCAGTCTGACGGCGCCGGCGCCACCGACGTGCGGCGCGACTACGACCAGCATGCCGTGCTGACCACGGCGCATGCCACCCTGCCCCGCCGCGGCTGGGCCTGGGAACGCTTCACCTCCGAAGGGCCGCTGGCCCTCCTGCCGCATCCGCTGACGCCGGATGCCTACTCCGTGGTGTGGTGCGCCGCGCCGGACCGCGCCACCGAACTGGCCGCCCTGGACAACGCCGCGTTTTCGCAGGCGCTGTCGCAGGCCTTCGGCGACCGCCTCGGCCGCCTGTCCAGCCACGCCCCCCGCCATGTCTTCCCGCTGGCGCTGGCGGCCCGCCGGGCCCAGGTGCATGGCCGCGTGGCGGCCATCGGCAATGCCGCGCAGACGCTGCATCCCGTGGCAGGCCAGGGCTTGAATCTTGGGCTGCGAGATGCCGCCCGCCTGGCCCAGACGCTGACTCCCTGGCTTGCCCATCCGCAAGGCAATCCGGGCGCCGCCCTGGCCGAATTCGCCCAGGCGCGCCACATTGACCGCTTCATCACCGCCGGCCTCACCGACCTCATGCCGCGCGCCTTCGCGACCGGCCTTGCGCCGGTGGAGCATGCCTGCGGCCTGGCGTTGTTGGGGATGGATCTGGCCTCCCCCCTGCGCGCGCCGCTGGCCCAGCACCTGCTGCAGGGCTTTCGCGCCTGAATCCCGCCGGTTCCGGCCCTGGAAACGGGCCGGACCGCGCGTTTTCGTTCCCCATTCGGACCCCGGCGTGGGCGCCACAAAAATGGGGTTCGTTCGAGCCGGTTAAAATGTGAGCATGCGCATAGGTCAGTGGACCCTCCCCAACAATGTTCTGGTCGCGCCCATGGCGGGCGTGACGGACCGTCCTTTCCGCCAGCTTTGCAAGAAGCTGGGGGCGGGCTATGCCGTGTCGGAAATGGCGGCCAGCAATCCCAAGCTCTGGGACAGCGTCAAGACCTCGCGCCGCCTGAACCACGACGGCGAGATCGCCCCCATTTCCGTCCAGATCGCCGGGGCGGATCCCGCCATGATGGCCGAGGCGGCGGCCTTCAACGCCAGCCGGGGCGCCCGGATCATCGACATCAACATGGGATGCCCGGTCAAGAAGGTCTGCAACGTGGCCTCCGGGTCCGCGCTGCTGCGCCACGAAGACCTGATCGTGCGGATCCTGGATGCCGTGGTGGCCGCCTGCACGCCGCTGGGCGTGCCGGTCACCCTGAAAACCCGCACCGGCTGGGACCGCGACAGCCGCAATGCCCTGCAGGTGGCGAAACTGGCTGAAAACGCCGGCATCGCCGCCCTGACCCTGCATGGCCGCACGCGGGCCGACCTCTATACGGGAGAGGCGGAATATGACACTATCCGCGCCGTCAAGGCCGAACTGACCATCCCCGTGATCGCGAACGGAGATATCGACTCGCCCGCCAAAGCCAGGCACGTCCTGGATTACACTGGCGCCGATGCGGTCATGATCGGCCGGGCGGCTCAGGGCCGTCCCTGGATCTTCCGCGAAATCGACCACTACCTGCGCACGGGCGAATCACTGGCCCCTCCCTCCTATGGGGAAATGCGCGAGCTGCTGCTCGAACATCTCGACGACCATTACCGGTTCTACGGCGAGCACACCGGCGTACGCACGGCGCGCAAGCACATAGGGTGGTATGTGGACGGCCTGCCGGGCGCGGATTCGTTCTGCGCCCGCATGAACCAGATCGACAACACCCGCGACCAGTGGCGGGCGGTGGCGGAATGGTTCGACATCATCTCGCGCGACGGCAGCAGCAACCCGGCGCCGGTCGCAGAAGCCCTGCTGGCGGCATAACCGCCTCAACACCAACATAAAAATATCTGTACTCAAATGAGCAAGAAAGATGTCCTGGAAGAATGCGTGCGCGCCAGCCTGGAGCGCTATTTCGAAGACTTGGGCGAATCCGAGCCTCACGACATGTGGGACATGGTCATGCGCTGCGTGGAGCGCCCGGTGCTTGAAGTAGCGCTGGAGCGGTCGGGCGGCAACCAGTCCCGGGCCTCCGAGATGCTGGGCATCACCCGCAACACCCTGCGCAAGAAGTTGCTGGCGCACAATATCCAGGTATAGCTTTCCCCGCGCGGGCGGCGGATGCATCGCGCCGCCCCTCCCCCAGATTTCCCATCCGACCAGAACGAGAAAGGCGCCCCCGCCCCACTCCGTCCCTCATCATGAAAATCGAAACCGCCCTGCTTTCGGTGTCCGACAAGACCGGCATCGTTGAATTTGCCCGCGCCCTGGCCGCGCGCGGCGTGCGCCTGCTGTCGACCGGCGGCACCGCCAAGCTGCTCGCCGACTCCGGCCTGACCGTGACCGAAGTGGCCGCCCACACCGGCTCGCCGGAGATCCTGGACGGCCGCGTCAAGACGCTGCACCCGAAGATCCACGGCGGCCTGCTGGCCCGCCGCGACAGCGCCGAGCACATGGACACCATCAAGGCGGCGGGCATCGATCGCATCGACATGCTGGTGGTCAACCTGTACCCGTTCCGTGAAACCGTCGCCAAGCCGGACTGCACGTTCGCCGACGCGGTCGAGAACATCGACATCGGCGGCCCGGCCATGCTGCGCGCCGCCGCCAAGAACCACGGCACCGAAGCCGGCGGCGTCACGGTCGTGATCGACCCGGTCGACTACTCGCGCGTCCTGGCCGAAATGGACAAGGGCGGCAGCACCTCGTACGGCCTGCGCCTGGCGCTGGCCGCCAAGGTCTACGCCCACACGGCCTCGTACGACGGCGCGATCGCCGCCTACCTGACCAGCCTGGCCGACGCCGAGCCCGCGCAGGACGCCGCGCCCACCCGCAACGAATGGCCGGGCACGCTGACGCTGCAGGTCAAGCAGGAGCAAGCGCTGCGCTACGGCGAAAACCCCCACCAGAGCGCCGCCTTCTACGTGGACGCGCAGCGTCCGGCCGGCCTGCTGGGCAATTACCGCCAGCTGCAGGGCAAGGAACTGTCGTACAACAACATCGCCGACGCGGATGCCGCCTGGGAATGCGCGCGCAGCTTCGAGGCGCCCGCCTGCGTCATCGTCAAGCACGCCAACCCCTGCGGCGTGGCCGTCGCGGCCGACACCCTGGGCGCTTACCAGCAGGCCTTCAAGACCGACCCGACGTCGGCCTTCGGCGGCATCATCGCCTTCAACCGTCCGGTGGACGCCGCCACGGCCGAAGCCGTGAGCGCCCAGTTCCTGGAAGTGCTGCTGGCGCCCGCCTACGACGGCGCCGCCCTGGCCATCCTGGCCGCGAAGAAGAACGTGCGCGTGCTGGAAGTGCCGATGGGCACGGGCCAGAACGCCTTCGACATCAAGCGCGTGGGCGGCGGCTGGCTGGTGCAGACCCCGGACGCCTACAACGTGCCGCGCGACGCCCTGAAGGTCGTCACCAAGCGCCAGCCCACCGAACAGGAAATGAACGACCTGTCGTTCGCCTGGAAGGTCGCCAAGTACGTCAAGTCCAACGCCATCGTGTTCGTCGGCGGCGGCATGACGCTGGGCGTGGGCGCCGGCCAGATGAGCCGCATCGACTCGGCCCGCATCGCCTCCATCAAGGCGGAAAACGCCGGCCTGACCCTGAAGGGCTCGGCGGTGGCGTCGGACGCGTTCTTCCCGTTCCGCGACGGCCTGGACGTGGTGGTCGCGGCGGGCGCGACCTGCGTGATCCAGCCCGGCGGCAGCGTGCGCGATGACGAAGTCATCGCCGCGGCCGACGAGCACGGCATCGCCATGGTGCTGACCGGCACCCGCCACTTCCGTCACTGATGCGCGTCCTCGGCATCGATCCCGGCCTGCGCCGCACCGGCTTCGGTGTGATCGATGCCGACGGCTCGCGGCTGCGCTACGTGGCCAGCGGGACCATCGTGGTCCCGCCGGCGCTGACGCTGTCCGAACGCCTGAAAGTCATCCTGGACAATCTGCGCCAGGTGGCGCGCGACACGCAACCCGACGTCGCCGCGCTTGAAATCGTCTTCCTGAACACCAATCCCGCGTCCACCCTGCTGCTCGGGCAGGCGCGCGGCGCCGCGCTGTGCGCGCTGGCCGACAGCTCGCTCGCGGTGCACGAATACACCGCGCTGCAGATCAAGAAGGCCGTGGTGGGCACCGGACGCGCCGCCAAGGAGCAGGTGCAGATGATGGTGCAGCACCTGCTGGCGCTGGATGGCGTGCCCGCGCCCGACTCGGCCGACGCGCTGGCCTGCGCGATCTGCCACGCCCACGTGGGGCCGCTGCAGGACAAGCTGGAACGCCTGGGCAGCGCATTGCGCATGGGCGGCAAGACCCGCATCCGCAACGGCCGGCTGATCGGCTGATTCCCCGTTTTCGTTTCGCCTGCCAGGCCGCGCCGCGCCCCCGGTCCGGCCCGCAGGCCCGTCCGCACGTATAGAATCCCGGCATTCGCCGCGGGTTCCGCGGCCCCACCTTTGCCAGGCCTACACCATGATCGGACGCATTACCGGAACCCTGATCGAGAAACTGCCCCCCACGATCTGCGTGGACGTCGGCGGACTGGGTTACGACATCGACGTGCCCATGAGCACGCTGTACGCGCTGCCGGAAACCGGCGCCCGCGTCACGCTCTACACGCACCTTACCGTGCGCGAAGACGCCCACATCCTGTATGGCTTCGCGTCAGCCAACGAGCGCAGCGCGTTTCGCGAGCTGATCAAGGTCAGCGGCATCGGCGCCCGCACGGCGCTGTCCGTGCTGTCCGGGCTGTCGGTCGCGGACCTGGCCCAGGCCATCACCCTGCAGGAATCGGGCCGCCTGACCCGGGTTCCGGGCATCGGCAAGAAAACCGCGGAACGGCTGCTGCTGGAAATGCGCGGCAAGCTGGGCGCGGACATCGGCGCGTCGGCGCACGTTATCCATGACAACCAGTCCGACATCCTGAACGCGCTGCTGGCGCTGGGCTATTCGGAAAAAGAATCCCTGTCCGCACTGAAGACGCTGCCCGAAGGCGTGGGCGTGTCCGACGGCATCAAGCAGGCCCTCAAGGCGCTGGTGCGCTAGGGCACTAAGGCCGGCGGGCGTTCCAGGGCTCTGCCTGCTGCAGGTAGCGGGGCGCGACGGCCTCCAGCCCCGTGGGCACCACATGCAGCTCCGGCGCGATCGGCCCGCTGCAGATGTTGTCGCGCCGCAGGGAATCCAGGTTGTCGCGCGACATCAGGGGCGTGCCGGGCATGCATTCGAACAGCCTGGCCTGCATGCGGCCCACGCCCATGGGGATGCTGATCACGGGCCGGGGGTGGCCGCTCCAGGCGGCGCACAGGCGCGCAATCTCGCCCAGCGTGTAGACCTGGGGCCCGCCCAGCTCATACGTCTTGCCACAGGTGTGCGTATCGGCCAGCGCGGTCTCCATGGCGGTCACCACGTCGCCCACGTACACCGGCTGCATGCGCACATGCGCGCCGGCAAGCGGCAGCACGGGCAGCCAGCGCGCCAGCGACGCGAACATATTGGTGAAGTGATCGTCCGGGCCGAACAGCACGGAGGGCCGGAAGATGGTCCAGCCGCCGTCGCGGCGGTCATGGAAGGCCTGTTTGATGGCGGCCTCGCCGTCCCCCTTGGAGCGCTGGTACATGCTGTCGCCGCTGGAGTCGGCGCCGAGCGCGCTGACGTGCAGCAGGCGGTGCACGCCGTGCCGCAGGCAGGCCTGCGCAATACGCTGCGGCAGGTGCACATGGGCGCGCGCGAAGTCCGATCCGTAGGGCCGGCCCGAGTTGCCATGCAGGATGCCCACCAGGTTGACGACCGCATCGCACCCTTGCACCAGGCGGTCCAGCGCGGCATCGTCGTGGATGTCGGTCTGGAGCAGGGTGACGGTGGGAAGCAGCTGCAGGTCGCGCCCGCGCACGATGAGGCGCGTGGGCACGATGATCTGATGCTGGTCCGCGCAAAGCCGTGCTACCAGGTGGCGACCGATGAACCCCGTGCCGCCGATGACAAGGATACGCATGCCGCAGCCCCCTGTTCGTCAGGATCGAATTCCGATTCTGCCCTGCAAGGTCGACAATCGCAAGCGCGCTGGCGGCAGGCCGCCTGCGCGCGTCAGGCCGCCAGCAGCCTGGCGTAGGCCGGAAGATCGACGTTGCCGCCGCTGATGATGACGCCGACCCTGGCCCCGCGCACCGGCACCACGTTCTGCATGACCGCGGCCGCGGCCAGGCAGCCCGTGGGCTCCACGACCATCTTCATGCGCTCGGCGAAGAATTTCATGGTGGAGACCAGCTGCTCATCCGTCACCGTGACGATGTCGCGGACGTACTTTTGAATGAGCGGGAAGGTCAGGTTGCCCAGGTGGGTCGTGGCGGCGCCGTCGGCCAGCGTCTTGGGCGCGGGGATTCGGACGATTTCGCCCTTGCGCAGCGACTGCTGGCCGTCGTTGCCGGCTTCGGGCTCGACGCCGTAGACCAGGCAGCGCGGGCTGAGCGCAAATGCGGACAGGGCCGACCCCGACAGCAGGCCGCCGCCGCCCAGGCACACGAACAGGTAATCGAGTTCGCCGACTTCCTCGAAGAGTTCCTTGGCCGCGGTGCCCTGCCCCGCGATCACGTCTTCGTGGTCGTACGGCGGGATCAGCGTGGCGCCGGTCTCGGCCTGGATGCGGCGGGCGATTTCTTCGCGGTCTTCGGCATAGCGGTCATAGGTGACGATCTTGCCGCCGTAGCCTTCGGTGGCCGCGCGCTTGGCCGCCGGGGCGTCCAGCGGCATGATGATCGTGGCCTGCACGCCCTGCAGCCTGGAAGCCAGCGCGATGGCCTGCGCGTGGTTGCCCGACGAAAACGTCACCACGCCGGCCGCCCGCTGTTCGGGCGTCAGGCGCGCGATGGCGTTGTATCCGCCGCGGAACTTGAAGGCCCCCATGCGCTGGAAATTCTCGCACTTGAAGAACAGCGACGCGCCGGCGATGGCGTCGGCCGTGGCCGAGGTCAGGACGGGCGTGCGGTGTGCGTTGCCGGCCAGGCGCTCGCTGGCGCGCGCGACATCATCATAGGTGGGCAATTCGGGCTGCATGAAATTCGGTCCTTTGATCGCGAGGGAGAAACGAAACCCTCGGATCATAAACCCGTCCGCGCCGTTTGCGCGCCGTCCGGATGCATGACGGCGCGCGGCGCCGCGCCGCTATTTCCCGAACAGGTCGCCGCTGCCGCCCGTCGTGCCTGCCGGCGGGGTCAGGCCCAGGTGCCGCCAGGTGGTCAGCGTGGCCGTGCGCCCCCGCGGCGTGCGCTGCAGGTAGCCGTGCTGGATCAGATAGGGTTCGATGACGTCCTCGATCGTGTCGCGCTCTTCGCCGATGGCCGCGGCCAGGCTGTCCACGCCGACGGGACCGCCGTCGAACTTGTGGACGATGGCTTCGAGCAGCTTGCGGTCCATCAGGTCCAGGCCCTGCGGGTCGACCTCGAGCATGGCCAGGGCGCGGCCGGCGACGTCGGCGTCGATGGTGCCGCCGGCCTTGACCTCGGCATAGTCGCGCACGCGGCGCAGCAGGCGGTTGGCGATGCGCGGCGTGCCGCGGGCGCGGCGCGCCACCTCGCCCGCGCCGTCGGGAGTGATGACCGCGTTCAGCAGGCCGGCGCTGCGCGTCACGATACGCCCCAGGTCGTCCGCGTTGTAGAACTCGAGCCGCGAGACGATGCCAAAGCGGTCGCGCAGCGGGTTGGTCAGCATGCCGGCGCGCGTGGTGGCGCCCACCAGCGTGAACGGCTGCAGGTCCAGCTTCACGCTGCGGGCCGCCGGCCCTTCGCCGATCAGGATGTCGATCTGGAAGTCTTCGAGCGCGGGGTAGAGGATTTCCTCGACCACGGGCGACAGGCGGTGGATCTCGTCGATGAAGAGAACGTCGTTCTTTTCAAGGTTGGTCAGGAGCGCGGCGAGATCGCCCGGGCGTTCCAGCACCGGCCCCGAGGTCTGGCGCAGCTGCACGCCCATTTCGTGGGCGATGATGTGCGCCAGCGTGGTCTTGCCCAGGCCCGGCGGGCCGAACAGCAGGACGTGGTCCAGGGCCTCCTGGCGCTTGCGGGCCGCGGCGATGAAGATCTCGAGCTGCTCCCGGGCGCGCTGCTGTCCGACGTACTCTTCCAGCGCCTTGGGCCGCAGCGCGCGTTCGATCGACTCTTCGTTGGGCGACACCGGCTGCGGCGCCACGATACGGGGAGCGTCGGGACGGGAGGAAAGCGAATCGGACTGGATGGCCATGGTGCGGAAACGACAAAGGACGAAGCAGGATGCATCGTACCGTAGCGCGGCCCGCCCCGGGGCGGGCCGGTCTCAGGCGCTCTGGGACAGCGGCAGCCTGACGCGCACGCACAGGCCGCCGGAATCCGCCTGGCGCAATTCCAGCGAACCGCCGTGGGCCCTGGCGATGGCTTCCGCCAGCGCCAGCCCCAGGCCCACGCTGCCGGTGCGCGTGCGCGCATCGTCGAGCCGGCTGAATGGCCGCAGGGCCTCCTGGCGGCGTTCGGGCACGATGCCGGGGCCATGGTCCGCGACATCCAGCACCGCGTGGCCGTCCTCGCCGCGCAGCGCCACGTCCACCGGCGGCGCGCCATGGTTCAGCGCGTTGCCGATCAGGTTGTCCAGCAGGCGGCCCAGCGCCACGGCGTCGGCCTGCACCACCAGTGTCCCGGCGTCGGCAGCCGCGTCCAGGGCGATGTCGGTGCCGGCGCCCTGCCAGGCGCCCACACGCTCCGTCAGCCATTCGGACAGGACGATCGGCGCATAGCGGTAGGCGGCGGGATCGGTGCCGCGCACGAAGCCGATGAACTGGTCGACCATGTGCTGCATGTCCCGCAGATCGGTGCGCAGCCCTTCCTTGAGCGTGGAATCGTCCGCCATCTCGACGCGCAGCCACATGCGCGACAAGGGGCCCTTCAGGTCGTGCGGCAGGCCGGACAAAAGCGTGCGGCGCACCGAATCGGATTCCGCCAGCGCGTCCAGCATGGCGTTGAAGCGTTCGCCGAGCGCGCGGGTTTCGTGCGGGCCCGAGGGCTCCACGCGCTGCGGCTGCCCCGCGGCAAGCTGGTCCGCGGCGTCGGCAAGCCGCGTGATCGGCCGCGTGATGTGCCAGGAAAAGCCGACCGCCAGCAACAGCAGAAGTCCCAGGCCGCCGAGCCACGCGGCGATGAACGGCGTGGCCACGGGCGGGTCCAGCCGGTCCAGCGGGATGACCAGCCATTCCCGCAGGCGCGGCGCGTCTTCGGTGGCGGGGTTGGGCGCCAGCGAAATGAAGATTTCCGGCGTGGGTCCGCGCGACAGCGCCACCCGGGTGCCGTCGTTCAGGCGTTCATTGAGCTGCTGGACCAGCACGCGCAGGTCGCGGCGGATATCGTCGGGCTCCGGCGGGTGGCGGCGGTTGTATTCCTCGCGGTCGCGGGCGCGGTCGGCCTCGCTGCGCTGCGCGTCCGTGCGTTCGCCTGTCCTGGCGCCGTCCATGTCGCGGTCGTCGCCCCGGACCTCGGGCGGAGGCGGCGGCGGCGGACCGTGCAATTGCGAGTCCATCGCGGGCGGCGCAGGTGGCGGGCGCGGCGCAGTGCGCGGTGGGGGCGGCGGCCGGCGGCCATTGAAACGCTGCAGCTTGGCCTCGGCGGGCAGGACGCGCGACCACAGCCGCCACTGGTTCTGGGACGCCGTGCGCACGAAATCGGCGCGGTCTTCGGCCGGCACCTGGGACACGGCGGCGCGCAGGGTCCGGATGGTGGTGACGATATAGCCGATGGCCACGTCTTCCATGAACTTGTGCCGGAAGTACGACACGGTCACGAGGGTGGCCGCCTGCGTCAGGAGAACCGAGCCCAGGATCAGCAGGATCAGCCGCGCCCGCAGCGAACGGGGCACCAGAAAACCGGGAGAAAAGCGCATCAGGGGGAAAACCGGTAGCCGATGCCCCAGACGGTCTGGATCCAGCGCGGCTGCTTGGGATCGTCTTCGATCACGCGGCGCAGGCGCAGGATCGCGATGTCGATGGCGCGGTCGTTGCGTTCGCCGGCGTCGTCGTCGCGGGCCAGGGCCAGCAGGCGTTCGCGCGACAGCGGCTTGCCGGCGTTGCGGACCAGGGCTTCCAGCAGATTGATTTCGCCGCCCGTCAGCTTAACGACGGCGCCGTCGCGCGAGAGCTGGCGCGTGGACGGATCAAACACGAAGGGGCCGAACGAAACCGGCGCGTCCTTGGTGAGCGCGGACGGGCCGCGCTTGCGGCGCAGCACGGCCTCGATGCGGGCGAGGAGTTCGCGCGGGTCGAAAGGCTTGCCGACGTAGTCGTCCGCGCCGGCCTCCAGGCCGATGATGCGGTCCACGGCTTCATCGCGCGCGGTGAGCAGGATGACGGGGATGTCCTCGCCCTGCTCCCGCAGGCGGCGGCACGCGTCTGCGCCGTCTCCGCCGGGAAGCATGCGGTCGAGCACGAGCAGGTCGGGGGCGTAACGGGTGATGCGCGACGACAGGTCGGTCGCGTCGGGCGCCAGCAGGGTGTCGTAGCCGTGCCGGTTCAGGTAGTCGGCCAGCAACTGGCGCAATGCCGGGTCGTCGTCGACGACCAGCAGCTTGGTGTGGGAGTTGTCCATGGACGTCATAGTGCGGTGCGCCGCCTTGGCCCGCAAGAGGCAAGAAATCATCTGAAATATACCTGTTGCGCGATGTACGGCGCATGATTGCGCGCTTTCGCGACGTGTCCCCCGGCAAGATCGGACTGGCCCTAAAATACCGCCACGCCTGCTGCCGCTCGTGGGGTTTACTAAAGATCGTTTACAGATCCGGCGCCGGTCCCTCTCTACACTGTCCCTTATGGTCGCCCCTGCAATCCTCTGGCGCAGACGGCTGTTGCACGTGGCGCTGACGGCAGGCCTGGGCCTGCCGCTGGCTCCCGCGTTCGGCGACGAGCCCGAAGCGCCCCCCTTTGTTTCGGCACCGCCTCCCGCGGCCGCGCCGACGCGCGTGGCGCGTGGCATCGGGGTTTTGTCCCCTGTTCAACCCTTTCCGGTGCAACCCGCGGCCTCGCTGGATGCGCGCGCCGTGCCGCTGGACCCCACGCCCTGCGACCTGCACGCGACCGAGCCCGCGATGGACACCAGCGTGCAAGGCGGGGGCGACGACCCCGAGGCCGGCTTCATTCCCGGCATGGGCCTGGGGCTTTCCGGAGACCTCGCGCCCCCTCCCCTGTCCTGCGACCCGCTCGCCACGCCGGCGGCACCCGAAGACATCGCACCGGACTATTCGTTCGCCCTGGAAGACGGGGACATTCCGCGCGTGCCGGTGGTGGTGATTTCGGGCGTATCGCGCCCCAGCCGGCCCTGGTTCGCGTCCGTCAGCGGACAGGACGGCCTGCGCTACGGGGGCGACCGCAACTGGGTCTACCGCAATACCACGGGCCCTTCCGTCACGGTCGGCAACGTCAATCCCAATACGCCCGGCTGGGGCAGCGGCGCGCCCGTGGGCGGACTGCAGATCTCCAACTGGGCCGGCACCGGCGCAACCGTGCCCGAAGGCAGCTTCGGGTACTCATCGTCGCTGGGCAAGCTCAACCTCATGGACCCCGCCGCGCGGTCCGGCGCCGTCGACTATGGCGCCTCGGTCGGCAGCGGCAGCGTGCGCTACGGGCTCACGCCCGTCCTGACGCTCGAAGGCCAGGTGCAGAGCGCGCCCTCGCTCACCACGCGCGGCGTGGGCACCACCTACAGCGCCGGCGAATTCGGCACATTCCAGGCCGGCGCCACCCAAAGCACGTTCGACGCGGCCAGCGGCTACCGCTACCGGTTCGGCTACAGCGTGGACGTGGCCGATGCGGTGAGCCTGGGCTATACCAACGAGCAGATCGGCGCGGGCTATGGCGACCTGTCGACCTACTCCGGCGGCGTGGCATCGGCCCCCCAGACCCGCAACACCTTGTCCGCGGGCGTCCCGTTGTCCGGCTGGGGCACGCTCAGCGGCACCTATTCCGGGCTGCGCGAGGGCTCGGTCCTGGCCGAGCAGCGCGTGGGGCTGTCGCACAGCATGTTCGTCGCCCCCAAAGTGAAGCTGGCGGTGGGCGCCGACCGCGACATCGTCACCGGGGACTACGGCTGGCGCGCCAACCTCAGCATGCCCGTCGACACCTTCATGCGCGGCACCTGGCTGAGCTGGTAGGCGCCTGGCGCGCGGACGGAAATATCCCGGCCGGAACGGCTCCGCCGGAATTGGGGCTTAAAATCCCTGCCATGATCCTCCCGGCCTACCTCCATGTCTGACGCGCGCGCCCTTGGCGTGTTGCAGCGCGTCTTCGGTTACGAATCCTTCCGCGGCGACCAGCAAGCCATCGTCGAACAGGTGATCGACGGCGGCGACGCGCTGGTCCTCATGCCCACTGGCGGCGGCAAGTCGCTCTGTTACCAGATCCCGTCGCTGGTCCGCGAAGGCACCGGCATCGTCGTATCCCCGCTGATCGCGCTGATGCAGGACCAGGTGGATGCCCTGACCGAACTGGGCGTGCGCGCGGCCTTCCTGAACTCCACGCAGGACTGGCGCGTGGCCCGCGAGGTCGAACAGGCCTTCCTGGCCGGCGAACTCGACCTGCTCTACGTGGCGCCCGAACGCCTGCTGACCGACCGCTGCCTGCAGCTGCTGGAACGCGGCCGTATCGCGCTCTTCGCCATCGACGAAGCCCACTGCGTGTCCCAATGGGGACACGACTTCCGGCCCGAATACCTGGGCCTGTCCATGCTGCACGAGCGCTGGCCCGACGTGCCGCGCATCGCGCTCACGGCCACGGCCACCGCCGTCACCCGCACCGAAATCGCCCAGCGCCTGTCGCTGGACGAGGCGCGCCATTTCGTATCCAGCTTCGACCGCCCCAACATCCGCTACCGCATCGTCGAAAAGAACGAAGTGCGCAAGCAGCTGCTGGACATGATCCGCACCGAACACGAGGGCGAATCCGGCGTGGTGTACGGCCTGTCGCGCGCCCGCGTCGAGGAAACCGCCGAATTCCTGTGCAACCAGGGCATCGACGCCATGCCCTACCACGCCGGGCTCAGCCCGCAGGTGCGCGCGGCCAACCAGGCCCGCTTCCTGCGCGAGGACGGCGTCGTCATGGTCGCCACCATCGCCTTCGGCATGGGCATCGACAAGCCCGACGTGCGCTTCGTGGCGCACATCGACCTGCCCAAGTCCGTCGAAGGCTACTACCAGGAAACCGGCCGGGCCGGCCGCGACGGCCTGCCGGCCACCGCCTGGCTGGCCTATGGGCTGCAGGACGTGGTGCAGCAGCGCCGCATGATCGACGAATCGCCCGGCGACGAATCCTACCGCCGGCGCCTGGGCCAGCAGCTCGACGCCATGCTGGGGCTGTGCGAGACCGTGGAATGCCGGCGCGTGCGCCTGCTGGCCTACTTCGGCCAGCAGATCACCGCCTGCGGCAACTGCGACGTCTGCCTGGATCCCCCTCAGGCCTGGGACGGCACCGTCGCCGCGCAAAAGGTGCTGTCGGCCGTCTACCGCCTGTGGAAGGAACGCGGCCAGCGCTACGGCGCGGGCCACATCATCGACATCCTGCGCGGCAAGGTCACCGACCGCACCAAACAGCACGGCCACGAAACGCTCAGCGTCTTCGGCGTGGGCGAAGACCTGAGCGACACCGCCTGGCGCGGGGTGCTGCGCCAGTTGCTGGCGCAGGGCCTGCTGACGGTGGACAACGAAGGCTACGGCACGCTCGCCCTGACCGAAGGCAGCCGCGCCGTGCTCAAGGGCGAACGGCAGCTGATGCTGCGGCGGGAATCCGAGAAAAAGGCGCGGTCCGGCAAGACCGGCAGCGGCCGCCCGAAGGCCGCCACCATCGACCTGCCGCCCGAATTGCAGCCCGTCTTCGAGGCGCTGCGCGCGTGGCGCGGCGAAGTCGCCAAGAGCCATGGCGTGCCGGCCTATGTGATCTTCCACGACGCCACGTTGCGGGAAATCGCCCTGGCCCAGCCGGACTCCATGGATGCCCTGAGCCACATCAGCGGCGTGGGCGCCCGCAAGCTGGAAGCCTACGGCGAAGAAATCCTGCAGCGGGTGTCCCGGCCGGTCCTGTAGCGGAACCGGGCCGGAAAAGCCGATGGCCGCGCCATCGGCGGCCGCCGCGTCGCGTCAGTAGGACGGCGGCGGCAGCAGCGGCACGGGCGGGCGTTCCTTGCCGAACACCGACCGGTAGGCCAGGATGTTGAACACCAGAACCACCGGAATCCCCACGACCGCACCCGCCATGACCAGGCGCATGGAGCCCAGCGCGCCGGCGCCGTCCCACAGGGTCATGTCGTCCAGGATCAGGTAGGGGAACAGGCTGTAGGCCAGGCCGCTGAGCATCAGCAGGAACAGCGCCACCGTCAGCACGAAGGGCAGCCAGCTGAAGCGGTCGGCCCGCCCCGGCAGGCGCGCCAGCAGCATCTCGGCCGCGACGAAGCCCGCCAGCATCAGCACCCAGACGGACGCGGCCAGGCTCAAGTGCGCGATGTTGCTCCATTTGTAGAAGATGCCCGCGTTGGCCAGGCCCAGCGTGACCGCGATCGACACCATGCCCACCGCTGTCCAGCGGATGGCGTGGCGGGCCCAGTTGGCGGCCCGGCGCTGAAGATCGCCATCCACGCGCATGACCAGCCATGACGCGCCCAGCAGCACATAGGCCGCCACCGCGCACAGGCCCACGAACATCGCGAACCAGCCATAGCCGGCATCGGACTGGTAGCCGGTGGCGATCCGGCCGAGCAGCATGCCCTGGCCGAACGCGGTAATGATCGACCCCGCCCAGAAGGCGAAGATCCAGCGCGGCTTGTGTTCGTTGCGCGCGCGGATGCGGAATTCGAATGACACGCTGCGCAGCACGACGCCCAGCACCATGAAGGTCAGGGGCCCGTACAGCTTGCCCAGCACGGCTCCCCAGGCAAACGGGAACGCCGCCGCGAACAGGCCCATGCCCAGCAGCAGCCAGAATTCATTGGCGTCGCGCCACGGGCTGAGCAGGCTCATCATGCGGCCGCGCTCGTGTTCCGGGGCCAGTTGCAGCAGGATGCCCACGCCCAGGTCGAAGCCGTCCAGGACCATGCCCGCGGCGATGACGACGAACAGCAGGCCCATGAACGCCAGCGGCATCCAGAAGGAAGGATCGTCGGGACTCAGGCCTTGCGAGGCCGCCAGCATGGCGATCATGGCGCGCCTCCGCTCAGTTTGCGCACGGGCACCACGCCGTAGCGCGCCGCGTGGAACAGCATGCCCGCGAACGCGGCCAGCAGCAGCGCGTACAGCAGCAGATAACCGGCCAGGCCATAAAGGACGGTGCTGGACGCCACGGTGCCCAGGACCTCGGATTGCGTGATGGTGCCGTTCACGGCAAAAGGCTGCAGGCCGATGACGGACACCCACCAGCCGGCCACGACGGCGATGCCGCCGGCGAACATCATGCCGCACAGGACCCGCTGCCACCAGGACGGCAGGGCCGACGGGTCCAGTCCGCGCCGGAAAGTCCAGAGGAACGTCACGCACGCCACGGCCAGCATCAGCAGGCCCAGGCCCGCCGCCACGCGCAGCGACCAGAAGGTCAGCGCCACCGGCGGGAGCATGCCGGAATACTTGTCCAGGCCCTGGTAGGTACCGTCCGGGTTGCGGTGCAGCCACATGCCCCCGGCATTGTTCAGGGTCAGGTCGGCCACGTTCTGGTGGGAGCGCGCATCGGGCCAGCCGAACAGCACCAGTTGCGGCACGGACCCGCTTTCCCAAAAGCCGGCCGCGGCAGCCGCCTTGGCGGGCTGCAGCTTGGCCACCATCTGCCCGGCGCCCGTCGCAACCGGCAATTGCAGGAAGGCGCCCACCACGGCCACGACCAGGGCGGTCTTGAACGCGCTGCGTTCGCCATCGCCCAGCGGCCGGCGCAAGGCCTGCAGCGCCGTCACGCCCATCATCAGGAAGGAGGCGGCCAGGGCGGCTCCCACCATGACCACGGCCATGCGCCAGCCCACGGAGGGGTTCAATACGACCTTCACCCAGTCATAGACCTGGTAGCGGCCGTCGACGAGCAGCGCGCCGTCCGGCGTCTGCATCCAGGACTGCAAGGCCAGGACCCAGAAGACCGCCACCAGCTGCCCCACCGCCACCATCAGCACGGCCAGGGTATGGGCGGCATCGGACACGCGGCGCTGGCCGAACAGCATGACGCCCAGGAAACACGATTTCAGGATGAAGGCCGACAGGATGCCGTAGCCCAAGAGCGGGCCCGCCACGTTGCCGATCTTGTCCATCAGCCCCGCCCACAGGCTGCCGATCTGGATCAGGACGGGGACGCTGGCCGCCAGGGTCAGCACGAAAGACAGGGCGAAAATGCGCACCCAGAACCGGTAGGCTGCCGTCCAGCCGCCATGGCTGGACCAGCGCGCCCGGATCTTGAAGAACAGCAGCACCCAGGCCAGTGCCAGGGAAACGGCGAGAAACAGCGCCAGGAAGCTCAGGCTGGCCACGAACTGCGCCCGGGCCAGGGATAGGGTCGAGATATCCATAATGGCCCGTAGTGTAGAGCCAGTTACATGACTATGGGGGCAGATTGAAACCGGTTGCAGGCGTGGCGAAAATGGCTACTCGGCGGAACGTGGCAAAATTGACGCTTTGTCGCTGCTTTTTCCTATTCTTTCAAGAATGACCTCCGCCACGACGCCGACCCCCGCCGCATCAAATTTCCTGCTCAACATCGTCCAAGACGACCTCGAAGCCAACCGCTTCCAGGGCAAGCGCTGGGCGGGCAAGCCTGGCCCGGCCGCCGTGCAGCAGCAGGGAGAAGCGGACCCGGCCCGCATCCGCACGCGCTTTCCGCCGGAGCCCAACGGCTACCTGCATATCGGCCACGCCAAGAGCATCTGCGTGAACTTCGGGCTGGCGCGCGACTTCGGCGGCGTCTGCCACCTGCGTTTCGACGACACCAACCCCGAGAAAGAAGACCAGGAATACGTCGACGCCATCATCGAGGCGGTCCACTGGCTGGGCTTTGACTGGAAGGCCGACGGCCGCGAGAACCTGTACTTCGCCAGCGATTACTTCGGCTACATGTATGAATTCGCCGAAGCCCTGGTCGAAGCGGGCCACGCGTACGTCGACGAACAGAGCGCCGACGAGATCCGCGCCAACCGAGGCACCCTGACCGAACCGGGCACCGATTCGCCCTGGCGCAACCGCCCCGCGGCCGAGTCGATCGCCTTGCTGCGCGAAATGCGCGACGGCAAGCATCCCGACGGCAGCCTGGTGCTGCGCGCGAAGATCAACATGGCTTCGCCCAACATCAACCTGCGCGACCCGGTCATGTACCGCGTGCGCCACGCCACCCACCACCGCACCGGCGACCAATGGTGCATCTATCCGATGTACAGCTGGGCGCATCCGGTGGAAGACGCGCTGGAAGGCATCACCCACAGCGTCTGCACCCTGGAATTCGAAGACCAGCGCCCGTTCTACGACTGGATCCTGGCGCGCCTGGCCGAACTGGGCAAGCTGGCCCAGCCGCTGCCGCACCAGTACGAATTCGCCCGCCTGAACCTGAGCTACGTCGTCACCAGCAAGCGCAAGCTGCTGCAACTGGTGCGCGAAGGCCACGTGGACGGCTGGGACGATCCCCGCATGCCGACCATCTTCGGCCTGCGCCGCCGCGGCTACACGCCGGCGTCGATCCGCCTGTTCTGCGACCGCACCGCGGTGTCCAAGTCCGATTCGCGCATCGACTACAGCCTGCTGGAACAGGCCGTGCGCGACGACCTGGACCCCATCGCCCCGCGCTCGGTGGCGGTGCTGGACCCGATCAAGCTGGTCATCACCAACTATCCGGAAGGCCAGACCGAACTCTGCACCGCGCCGCGCAATCCGCATGAACCGGAAGCCGGCGTGCGCGAATTCCCGCTGTCGCGCGAACTGTGGATCGAGCGCGACGACTTCCGCGAAGAAGCGCCCAAGAAGTACTTCCGCCTGTTCCCCGGCAACACCGTGCGCCTGAAATACGGCTACGTCGTGCGCTGCACCGGCTTCACCAAGAACGAGGCCGGCGAGGTCGTCGAGGTCCAGGCCGAATACCTGCCCGACACCAAGAGCGGCACGCCGGGCGCCGACAGCGTCAAGGTCAAGGGCAACATCACCTGGGTCAGCGCCGCGCACGCCGTGCCGGCACAGATCCACCTGTACGACCGCCTCTTTGCCGACGCGCGTCCGGATGGCGGCGACAAGGACTTCCTGGCCTGCCTGAATCCCAATTCCAAGCAGACCGTCACGGCCTGGCTGGAACCGGGCACCCTGGCCACCCCTGGCGCCACCTGGCAGTTCGAGCGCCTGGGCTACTTCACGGCCGACCTGAAGGATTCCACGCAAGAGGCCCCGGTGCTCAACCGCATCGTGACCCTGCGCGATTCCTGGGCCCAAGGCTGACGCGCCGCGCGCGCAATACGGGAAATAGGCGCCTTGCGGCGCCTTTTTCTTTCGTTGCGCCCGCGGCTCAGGCCGCCCCGGGCGGGTTATCATCCCCGACATCCCGCAGCCGGTTGAGCGCGCCGTTTCCAGGCGCGCGCACCGCCAGCCACAATCAAGATGAACACTGAATCCCTAGCCCTGGACTTCAAGAGCGCCACCCTGTATGCCATCCGGGTGGTCCTGCATAGCGCCGATCCCGAACGCCTGAACGCCGCGCTGGCCAAGCGCATGGCGGATGCGGGCAGCTTCTTTGAAAACGAACCTGTCGTGATCGATGCGAGCCGGGTCGAGGAAAAGATCGACTGGACCGCCCTGGTGGCGGCACTGCGCGGCCATAACCTGCCCCCCATCGGCGTCGTGGCCGAGGGCGACAACCTGCAGGCCGCCCGCGAGGCCGGCCTGACGCCGGTGGAGCTGTCCACGCCCGCCGCGCGGCCCGCTCCCGTGGTCGACACCGCGCCGCCGAACGACGTCGCGACCCCGGTGCCGTCGGTGCCCGCCGCAGCCGTCGAGATCGCCCAGGCTCCCACGGATACGTCGGCATCCGAGACCGCGCCCGCCCCGGCCTCGAAATCCGACGAATCCGCCGCCCCCGCGGCCGCGACGACGGCCACGGCCGCCGAACCGCTGCCCGCCCGCGCCGCCAGCAACACCACGTCCGCTTCCAGCCCCACTCCCGCCGCGCCGCATTCGTCGTCGGCGCTGGTCATCACCCGGCCCCTGCGGTCCGGCCAGCGCGTCTATGCGCGCCACACCGACCTGGTCGTGATCGGCATGGTGAGCCAGGGCGCGGAAGTCATCGCCGATGGCAACGTGCATGTCTATGGCCCGCTGCGCGGCAAGGCCATGGCCGGCGCGCGCGGCGATGCGTCGGCCCGCATCTTCACGACGCACCTGGACGCGGAACTGTTGGCCGTGGCCGGCGTGTACCGCGTGGTCGAGGACAAGCTGGACCGCACGCTGCAGAACCAGCCTGCGCTGGTTCGCCTGGATGGCGACACCCTGCGGATCGAAGCCTTGAAGGCGTAATGCCCCGGTCCCGTTTTTCCTGCCTTGAGACGGCGGCGCGGCGCCAGCCGCACAAATCTCAACACATCCTGTAAGAAGCCTTACATGGGCTTTTTGCTTTACGATAACGCGATTTATTCGAACATAAGGGTTTGATCGTCATGACACGCATTGTTGTGGTGACTTCCGGCAAAGGCGGCGTGGGCAAGACCACGACGAGCGCCAGTTTTTCCGCGGGCCTCGCGATGCGGGGCCACAAGACCGCTGTCATCGACTTCGACGTCGGCCTGCGCAACCTCGACCTCATCATGGGCTGCGAGCGTCGCGTGGTGTACGACTTCGTCAATGTGATCCAGGGCGAAGCCACCCTCAAGCAGGCGCTGATCAAGGACAAGCAGCTCGAAAACCTGTTCATCCTGCCCGCTTCGCAAACGCGCGACAAAGACGCGCTGACCCAGGAAGGCGTCGAGAAGGTCATCAACGACCTGAAGGAAATGGGCTTCGATTACATCGTCTGCGATTCGCCCGCGGGCATCGAGACCGGCGCGCTCATGGCGGCCTACTTCGCCGATGACGCGCTGGTGGTCACCAACCCGGAAGTGTCGTCGGTGCGCGACTCCGACCGCATCCTGGGCATCCTGGCGGCCAAGTCCAAGCGCGCGGTCGACGGCGACGAGCCGGTCAAGGAATTCCTGCTGCTGACCCGCTACAACCCGAAGCGCGTGTCCGACGGCGAGATGCTGTCGCTGACCGACATCGAGGACATCCTGCGCATCAAGCTGATCGGCGTGATTCCCGAATCGGAAGCCGTGCTGCAGGCCTCGAACCAGGGCCTGCCGGCCATTCATCTGAAAGACACCGACGTCTCCGAAGCCTACAAGGACGTCGTCAGCCGTTACCTTGGCGAAGACAAGGCGCTGCGCTTTACCGATTACGAAAAGCCCGGTTTCCTGAAGCGCCTGTTCGGAGGCAAGTAAGCAATGTCTTTCCTGTCGTTTCTGCTCGGTCAAAAGAAGACCTCCGCTTCCGTCGCCAAAGAACGGTTGCAGATCATCCTGGCCCACGAGCGTGGTCGCGGCGATTCGCCCGATTACCTGCCCCAGTTGCAGCAGGAGCTCATCGCGGTCATCTCCAAGTACGTGAAGATCAACCCTGAAGACATCAAGGTGCACCTGGAACGCCAGGACACGCTGGAAGTGTTGGAAGTGAAGATCGAAATGCCGCAAAACGAGACCTGACGCCTCGTTGCGCGCCGGCCTGCCGGCGCGCACGCCACGCATAAAAAAACGCCCGGCATTGCCGGGCGTTCCGCTTTGGGAAAGATGCTTTAGCGCTTGCCGACCTGATCGCCGATCACGCCGCCGATAGCCGCGCCCCCCACCGTGCCGAGCACGCCGCCGTTGGTGAGGACGGCCCCCGCCACCCCGCCCAGCGCGGCGCCGCCCACCGTGCTCTTTTGGCGATGGCTCATGCCATCCCACGACGAACAACCCGCCATGACGGCGGCCAGGGCCACTGCGGCACAGATCTTGGAAAGCGATGCGATTTTCATGTTGAAGCTCCTATTCTTCTACCCAGGGGCCGCACCAATGAAGCTGATGCGAGCGCACGGACCCTTTGTGGGTTTAGAGCTTGCAGGATCGCAAAATAAGCGGGGCCACGGTGTTAGGTTTGCCCAGGAATTGTGTCAAAGGGAGAGTGAATCTTTGCACTGCCCTGGGGACCATGTTGCAGGCGCCGTCGGCTATTTGACGAGACGTAACACATCGCGGAAGCGCGGATGCTCGCAGGTCTCCATCCATTCGAAAATCGCCATCTCCGACGTGATGATTTCGGCGCCATGCGCACGCGCGCGGCGCAGGGCGGCATGGTGGTCGGCCGATCTGCGCGATCCCGCGGCATCGGCGACGAGCGCCGCCTTGTAGCCCAGGTCGATCAGGCCGATCACGGTCTGCAATACGCAGATGTGCGCTTCGCAGCCCGCCACCAGCACGGTCCTGCGCGCGGACGGCAGCCAGCCGTCGAAGCCCGGTTCGCGCGCGGACGAAAAGTGCATCTTCTGGAACGTGCCCTGCACGAGTTCACGCAGCGGTTCCACCGTGACGCCCAGCATCTTGCTGTGGTGCTCGGTGGCCATCACCGGCACATCCAGCAGCCGCGCGGCCTGCGCGAGCTTGTGCGCGGCGTTCAGCACCGCATCGCCATCATGGATGGCGGGCATCAGGCGGCCCTGCATGTCGACGATGAGCAGGGTGGAATCGGAGGCGGACAGCAGCATGATGGAACACTCCCTAGGCAAGCCATCAGGATAACCCCGCGCGGCACCCATGTGCCGGGCAAAGAAAAATCCCGGCGCAAGGGCCGGGATTCTTCAGGCTGGGCGGCCCAGGCCGGTTTACTTCAGGGCCTTGTAGCGCAGGCGCTTGGGCTTGGCGCCCTCTTCGCCCAGGCGGCGCTTCTTGTCGGCTTCGTACTCCTGGTAGTTGCCGTCGAAGAACACCACTTGCGAATCGCCTTCGAACGCCATGATGTGCGTGGCGATACGGTCCAGGAACCAGCGATCGTGGCTGATCACCATGACGCTGCCGGGGAACTCCAGCAAGGCGTCTTCCAGCGCGCGCAGGGTTTCCACGTCGAGGTCGTTGGACGGCTCGTCGAGCAGCAGCACGTTGCCGCCGGCGATCAGCGTCTTGGCCATGTGCAGGCGGCCGCGTTCGCCGCCCGACAGCTGGCCCACGACCTTGTTCTGGTCGCCGCCCTTGAAGTTGAAGCGGCCCAGGTAGGCGCGCGACGACATTTCGAACTTGCCCACGGTCAGGATGTCGGCGCCGTCGGCCACCGCGTCGAACACCGTCTTCTTGTCTTCCAGCGCATCGCGCGACTGGTCGACGTAGGCGAGCTTGACGGTCTGGCCGATGTTCACTTCGCCCGAATCCGGCTGCTCGCGGCCGGCGATCATGCGGAACAGCGTCGATTTACCGGCGCCGTTGGCGCCGATGATGCCGACGATGGCGCCCGGCGGCACCTTGAAGCTGAGGTTGTCGATCAGCAGGCGGTCGCCGTAGGCCTTGCTGACGTTGTTGAATTCGATGACCTCGTTGCCCAGGCGTTCGCCCACGGGAATGAAGATTTCCTGGGTTTCGTTGCGCTTCTGGTATTCGTAGGACGACAGTTCTTCAAAGCGCGCCAGGCGCGCCTTGGCCTTGGCCTGGCGTCCCTTGGGGTTCTGGCGCACCCATTCCAGTTCTTTCTTGATGGTTTTCTGGCGAGCGGATTCGGACGACTCTTCCTGCTTGAGGCGGTCTTCCTTCTGTTCCAGCCACGAGCTGTAGTTGCCCTTCCAGGGAATGCCGTAGCCGCGGTCCAGTTCAAGGATCCATTCGGCCGCGTTGTCCAGGAAGTAGCGGTCGTGGGTCACGCCGACGACGGTGCCGGGGAACTTGTGCAGGAACTGCTCAAGCCATTCCACGCTTTCGGCGTCAAGGTGGTTGGTGGGTTCGTCCAGCAGCAGCATGTCGGGCTTGGACAGCAGCAGGCGGCACAGGGCCACGCGGCGCTTTTCACCACCGGACAGATTGCCGACGATGGCGTCCCAGGGCGGCAGGCGCAGCGCGTCGGCGGCGATTTCCATCTGGTGTTCGATGTCGTCCGCGCCGCTGGAGGCGGCCGCGGCGATGATGGCTTCCAGTTCGGCCTGTTCGGCGGCCAGCGCGTCGAAATCGGCGTCCGGTTCGGCGTAGGCGGCGTAGACCTCGTCAAGGCGCTTCTTGGCGGTGACGACCGCGCCCAGGCCTTCTTCGACCGACTGGCGAACCGTGTGCTCGGGATTGAGCTGCGGCTCTTGCGGCAGGTAGCCGATGTTCAGGCCCGGCATCGGAACGGCTTCGCCTTCGATCTCGCGGTCGACGCCCGCCATGATCTTCAGCAGCGTCGACTTGCCCGAGCCGTTCAGGCCCAGCACGCCGATCTTGGCGCCAGGAAAAAACGAAAGCGAGATATCGCGCAGGATCTGCCGCTTGGGCGGCACGATCTTGCCGACGCGGTTCATGGTGTAGACGTATTGGGCCATGGGCTCGTAGGTGAGATATAGCTGAGAAACCGTTGATTGTAGGCCGGAACCCTGACCGGCGCGCGGCGCACGGGATCCAGCCCCGATTACCAGTCAGGCCGCCTTGCCCGCGCGTGCGCCAAGACGCGGCGTGCGCATCTGCGCCAGCATCACGCCGGCCAGCGCCAGCGCGCCGCCCACGATGTGGAAAATGTGCGGCTTTTCGTCCAGGAACACCGCGGCGATCGCCACCGTGCCCACCGGCATCAGGTTCAGGAACACACTGGCGCGATTGGGCCCCAGATGCTTCACCCCTTGCATCCACAGGAACGGCGCGAACAGCGACGGAAAGATCGCCGCATACAGCACCAGCGGCACATTGGCGGCATTGAGCGGCGACGGCGCCGCCGCCAGGAAGGCCGGCAACTGGAACAGCACCCCGAATCCGACCTGCACGTACAGCGACTGCCACGGCCCCACCGGCAGACCCCAGCGGCGCAACAACACGCCGTACAGCGCGTACGCCAGCGCGGCCAGGCCCATCAGCAGGTCTCCGGGGTTGGCGCCCACCGACAGCAGCCTTGCCGGATCGCCCTCGCCGATCAGCAACGCCAGGCCCGCCAGCGACAGCAACCCTCCCAGCATCGCCATCAGCGTGGGACGCTGGCGCAGCACAACCGTCCCCACGGCGATGGTCAACAGCGGAATCATCGCCGTGATAATCCCCATGTTCGTCGCCGTGGTGCTCGATGCCGCCACATAGGCCAACCCCTGGTACAGCGCCATGCCCAGGCCGCCCAGCACCGCGAACTTGGGAAGGTAGGGCAAGATGAGCCGGCGCTGCGCCCACACGCCCGGCAGCGCGAACGGCGTCAGCAGAACGCCGGCCAGCGCCCAACGATAGAATCCGATGACGGCCGGCGCGATCACGCCGGCGGCCATCTTGGTCACAATCATATTGACCGACCAGATCAGCGCCGCCAGCAGCGGAAAAAGCAGATAGCGGAAGGGGATGGTCGAAGAATCAGCGCGCGTCATAAAACAGGCAATACCGGACAGGGGCAACCGGCAAGTGTAAGGGCGCGTCCGGCATTGAGGAAACCGCCGTCATCCAAGCGTCCGATGCACTGCAACGCAGTTCGCGAGACAATAGCGTCTGACTTTACGTATCTGCCGTGCCGTCGCGGCTTCATCGCGCCCAGGAACCCTTCATGTCCGCCTCCGCTACTCCCCCTGCTTCCTTGACCCATTTCAGTGCCGCCGAACTGGACATGCTGGCCAAGACCGCGGACGCACTCAGCGCCTACCTGGGAAAACCCGTGCTGGCCGAAGTGGTGCTGGGCGACGAGGGCACCGAATGGGTGACCTACGGCGTGCCCATGGACGAGAACGCCAAGGAAGAAGAGGACCAGACCCACGTCCAGATGGGCGGCCCCGGTGCGCGCCTGCTGGGCAATCGGGGCGGCCTGGCGCAATCCGACGACGACACCTATGACTGCCTGTACCTCTGGGCAATCCAGATCTCGCTGAATGAGGGCGAACGCTTCGTCAAGCTGGACCACGACGGCGAGGAATCCGCCTGGTCCGACAGCCTGGAAGACGTGCTGCCCTTTGCGCTGACCGAGGAGCCGCAGCCGGATCCGGACGAGGAAGACGACGAAGAGGAAGAAGACGGCGCCGACGAGGACGACGACACGCCGTACGACGACGAGCGCAACCACCGCCATTGAGCGGCGCGCGGCGCGCGCAAGGCCGCCGCGATCGCGCAAGGAAGCGCCGGACACCGGCGCCCCTGCTTCAGCCGCCGCGCGGCATCAGGCGGAGATCCGCCCCTCCTGCACGGCATGGCAGGCCACGATCGACACCCCCGCCAGCATCGCCACCGGCGCCTCGGACCGGCAGCGGTCATTGGCGTGCGGGCAGCGCGGATGGAACGTGCACCCCGGCGGCGGATTCAGCGGATTGGGCACTTCTCCGGCCACCGCCGTGCGCGGCTTGCCGGCGCCATTGATGTCCGGAATCGCCTCCAGCAGCATGCGCGTGTAGGGATGGCGCGGCCGCGCGAAGAGTTCGTCGCGCGGCGCGACTTCCACCATGCGGCCCAGATACATCACCCCCACCCGGTCGGCCACGTGATGCACGACCGCCAGGTTGTGGGAAATGAACAGGTACGTCAGCCCCAGCTCCCGCTGCAGGTCCTTCATCAGGTTCAGCACCTGCGCCTGCACCGACACGTCCAGGGCCGAGGTGGGCTCGTCGCACACCAGGAACTCCGGATTGACCGCCAGCGCGCGCGCGATCGAAATGCGCTGGCGCTGGCCACCCGAAAACTGGTGCGGATAGCGCCCCTGGTCCGCCGGATCCAGCCCCACCTGCCTGAGCAGGTCGCCGACCCGCGCCACGCGCTCGTCCGGTGTCATCCGCGTATGCGTCAGCATCGGCTCGGCGATGATGCGGCCCACGCGCCAGCGCGGATTCAGGCTGGCATAGGGATCCTGGAAAATCATCTGCAACCGCTTGCGCAGGGCGCGGCCGCCCGGCTCGGACATGCGCGACAGGGGCTGGCCGTCGAAGCGGATGTCGCCGCGGGTCAGGCCATAGAGCCCGACCAGCATGCGCGCCACCGTGGACTTGCCACAGCCCGATTCGCCGACCAGGGCGAGCGTCTCGCCGCGGGCGATCTCGAACGACACGCCGTCCACGGCGCGCAGCATCACCTTGGGCTTGCGCGCCAGCTTGCGCTCGAGCCAGGGCGGAGATACGTCGAACCAGCGGGCCGCGTCCTTGACTTCTACGAGAGGGGTGCTCATGCGGCCACCTTGTCTTCATGCAACCAACAGGCCGCGCGGGACGTGCCCGCCGGCAGCAATTCGGGCCGGTCCTGCGCGCAGCGCGGCAGGCGCTGGCCGCAGCGCGGATTGAAGGCACAGCCCGGCGGGATGGCATTGAGCCGCGGCATGCTGCCGTCGATCTGCACCAGCCGTTCGGTGTGGCCCTCGAGCGTCGGGATGGAACCCATCAGCCCCGCCGTATAGGGATGGCGCGGCTTGTGGATGACGTCGGCCACCGGGCCGATCTCGGCCACGCGGCCCGCGTACATCACCGCCACCCGGTCGGCGGTCTCGGCGATCACGCCCATGTCGTGCGTGATCAGCATGACGGCCGTGCCGTTCTCGCGGCACAGGCGCTTGAGCAGCTCGATGATCTGCGCCTGGATCGAGACGTCCAGCGCCGTCGTGGGTTCGTCCGCCACCACCAGCTTCGGCTCCGCGGCGAGCGCCAGCGCAATCACCACGCGCTGCCGCATGCCGCCGGAAAACTGGTGCGGGTAGTGGTCGATGCGTTCGCGCGCGGCGGGTATGCCGGTGGACGCCAGCAGTTCGACCGCGCGGTTGCGCGCCTGCGACCAGGTCATATCCAGGTGGGTCACGATGGTTTCCGCCAACTGCCTGCCCACCGTGTAGAGCGGGTTCAGGGACGTCAGCGGGTCCTGGAACACCGCGCCGATCTCGCGCCCGCGCACGCGGCGCATCTGCTCGTCGGGAAGGTTGTCGATGCGGCGGCCCGCCAGCAGGATCTCGCCGCCGGCGATGCGGCCGGGCGGCTCGAGCAGGCCGATGATGGATGCGCCGGTCAGCGACTTGCCGGCGCCGGATTCGCCCACCACGCCCAGGACTTCGCCAGCCTGGATGGAAAAGGACACGTCGTCCAGGGCGCGTAGCGTGCCGCGGCGCGTGGGGAACTCCACGCGCAGGTTGCGGACTTCGAGTAGTGCGCTCATGGTTGCCTCAGTTCAGTCGCGGGTTGAGCGCATCGCGCAGCCAGTCGCCAAGCAGGTTGACCGACAGCACGAGCAGCACCAGCGCCGCGCCCGGGAAAATGGTGATCCACCACTCTCCGGAAAACAGGAAATCGTTGCCGATGCGGATCAGCGTGCCCAGCGAAGGCGCGGTCGGCGGCACGCCCACCCCCAGGAACGACAGCGTTGCCTCGGTGATGATGGCCGTCGCCAGGTGCACGGTGGCCAGCACCAGCACCGGACCCAGCACGTTGGGCAGCACGTGGCGGAACATGATGACGGGCGAAGCCACGCCAATCACGCGCGCCGCCTGCACGTACTCGCGGTTCTTCTCGACCAGGGTCGAGCCGCGCACGGTGCGGGCGTACTGCGGCCAGCCCGCCAGCGCGATGGCGCCGATCAGCACCGGAAACGCGATCAGTTCGTGCATGTCGCGCGGCACCGCCGCGCGCGCCACGCCGTCGATCAGCAGCGCGATCAGGATGGCGGGAAACGACAGCTGCACATCCGCGACGCGCATGATGAAGGCGTCGATGCGCCCGCCGGCATAGCCCGAGATCAATCCCAGCACGATGCCGATCAGCATGGACAGCATCACCGACGCCAGGCCGATCAGCAGCGACACGCGCGTGCCGTACAGGATGGCCGAGTACAGGTCTCGGCCCTGGCTGTCCGTGCCGAGCAGGTACGTCGCCTGGCCATTGGTTTCCCAGGCCGGGGGCAGCAGCGCGTCCAGCAGTTCGACCTTGGTCAGGTCGAACGGATTGTGCGGCGCGACCCAGCCGGCCCCGAAGGAGCCGATCAGCAATGCCGCGAGCAGCACGGTGGCCACGATGGCCACGGGCGCCCGGCGCCAGGCCCAGGCGATGTCGCTGTCCCACCAGCGTTTGAGTACGGCGCGCATCAGTGAGCCCCCCCGCCGCGAGTCAGCCCGGAACGCAGCCGCGGGTCCACGACGAAATACAGAAGATCGACGATCAGGTTGATCACCACGAACACCAGCGCGATCAGGCACAGGTAAGCGGCCATGACCGGCACGTCGGCGAATTGAACGGCCTGGATGAACAGCAGGCCCATGCCCGGCCACTGGAACACGGTTTCCGTGACGATGGCGAAGGCGATGATGCCGCCCAGCTGCAGCCCGGTGATGGTGATGACCGGCACCATCGTGTTCTTCAGGGCATGCCCGAAGTGGATGGCGCGCCGTTTGAGGCCGCGGGCGCGGGCGAACTTGATGTAGTCGGAACGCAGGACTTCCAGCATTTCCGAACGCACCAGCCGCAGCACCAGCGTCATCTGGAACAGCGACAGCGTGATGGACGGCAGGATCAGGTGCTTCCATCCGGTGGCGGTGAACAGGCCGGACGTCCACCATCCCAGGCTGACCGTGTCGCCCCGCCCGTAGCTGGGCAGCCAGCCCAGCTGCACCGAGAACACCAGGATCAGCAGGATGCCGATCAGGAACGTGGGCAGGGACACCCCGAGCAGGGAGCCGGCCAGCAGCATCTGGGAAACCAGGCTGTTGCGCTTGAGCGCCGTGTACACGCCCAGCGGCACGCCCACGACCAGCGCCAGCAGGGCGGCCACCATGGACAGCTCCAGCGTGGCCGGCAGGCGCGACTTCAGCAGGGTGGAAACGGGTTCGCTCTGGCGCAGGGAGATGCCGAAATTGCCCTGTGCGGCGTTGGCCACGAAATGGCCGAATTGAACGATGGCGGGCTCGTTCAGGCCCAGGCGTTCACGCAGTTCGATGCGTTCGGCATCGGTGGCGTCCTGCCCCAGCATGATGGTGACAGGGTCGCCGACGTATTGGAAAAGCACAAAGGCCAGTAGCGCGACGGTGAGCATCACCGCTACGGCCTGCAACAGGCGACGCAGTATGAAAGCGAACATAGGCGGAAAAAAGCAAGACGGCGGGGGCCGGATAGGCCCCGCGCCGTCTGGTTAGCCTGGATCAGTCAATCTTGACCCAATCGGCAACGAGGCGGTTGTCGGCACGGTGGATGACCGTGACGTTCTTGCGCATTGCCCAGGGGATGACCTGGTCATGCAGCGGGATGTGCCCGAAGTCCTTGGCGTGCCCTTGCAGCACGGTGATGATGTCGGCGTCGCGCTTGGCCGGATCGGTTTCGGTCTTGATCCGGTCGATGATGACGTCCAGTTCCTTGTTGCTGTAGTTGCCCAGGTTGTACATGCCGTCCGCGCCCTCGCCCTTGGTGCGGATCAGGTTCTGCAGCGTGTACATGGCGTCGAACGTGGGCACGCCCCAACCGAACAGGTAGGCGCTGGTGTCGAACGACTGCACCTTCGGGAAGTAGGTCGAACGCGGCATGGCGTTCATGGTGGCCTTGACGCCCACCTTGGCCCACATGCCCACGACGGCCTGGCAGATGGCTTCGTCGTTGATGTAGCGGTTGTTCGGACAGTCCAGCGTGAAGTTCAGCGTGCCGTCGTAGCCGGCTTCCTTCAGCAGGGCGCGAGCCTTTTCGGGATCGTAGGGCACGCGCTTGTGCACGGATTCCGCCCAGCCATGCACCTGCGGCGCGATCATCGTGCCGGTGGGCGCGGACAGGCCGCGCATCACGGCGCGCTTGATCGCGTCGACGTCGATGGCGCGGTACAGCGCTTCACGCACGCGGATGTCCTGGAAGGGGTTCTTGCCCTTGATGTTCGAGTACTGCAGCTCGGGACGCTTCTGGTCCAGGCCCAGGTAGATGGTGCGGTATTCGTTGCCTTCCACGACCTTCTGCGCCTGGCGCAGGCGTTCCAGGTCCTGGGCGGCCGGATCCAGCACGAAATCGATCTCGCCCGACAGCAGCGCCGCGGTGCGCGTGGCGTTCTGCTTGATCGGCGTGAACACCACTTCGGTCACGTTGCCGACCTTGCCGGCCTTGTTCCACCAGTCCTTGTTTTCCTCGAAGACCGTGCGCACGTCCACTTCGCGGCTCTTGAGCTTGTAGGGGCCCGTGCCGTTGGTGTTGCGCGCGCCGAAGGTTTCTTCCTTGTTGACAAAGTCCTGCGGCTTGGGGATGTTGTTCTTTTCGGACCAGGCCTTGTTCATGATGAACACGTTGGTCAGCTGGCGCAGCAGCACGGGGTTGGGCGCCGAGGTCTCGATCTCGACCGTCAGGTCGTCGATCTTGCGCGCTTCCTTGATGCCGGTCGTGTAGGCCTTGTAGTTCGACGTGGGGGCCATGGCGCGGTGGATGGAGAACACCACGTCGTCCGCGGTGAAGGCGGCGCCATCATGGAACTTCACGCCGGGACGCAGCTTGAAGCGGTACAGCGTGGGGGACACCTGCTCCCATTCGGTGGCCAGGCGGGGCGTGACCTTGAAAGACTTGTCGTAGTCGACCAGGGGCTCGTAGATGTAGCTGTTGGCGGCGATCGTCATGCCCTCGTTCTGCGAGTGCGGATCGAACGTGAGGATGTCGCCCTGGGCTGCCCAGCGGAAGGTCTTGGCTTGCCCGATCGAGGGCACGGCCACGGCGGCGGCGATCGCGATAGCAATCAAAGTGCGGCGCATAAGTGTCAACTCCTGACAGTAGTCTGAATTACCGGCGCGAGTGTGCCTACCCGCCAGACCCGCGTCAATTCAGGGTTTATGCGTACCGGAGGCTGTTTTCACAGAGGAGAAACAATCAGGGACGCATTTGCTTGTAACAAAATAATTGGTCCAAACAATGTTCGAGTGCGCGCCTGCAACGGACTTACTCTTCCGCGTCGATCGGAAGCTCCAGCGGAAAGTGCTCGGTCATCAGCACACCGAGCATCTCGATCAGCAGCGCCGCCTTGTCTTCGCCGAACGGCGCGAGCACCGCCTTCTGGTGCTGCAGCGCCTGGTCGCACAGGCCGGTGATGAGGTTCGAGCCCTTGGCCGTGATGCAGACCCGGGTCTGCCGGCGGTCGGCGCGCACGCCGGTGCGGGCCACCAGGCCTTCGGCTTCCATGCGTTGGACCACCTTGCTGAGCGTGGGCTGCTTGGTGATGGCCAGCACCGCCAGGCTGCCGATGGTTTCGCCCGCGCTGCCTTGCAGGCTGGCCAGCACCCGCCATTCCGTCACGGACAGGCCGGCCGCCTTCACCTGCAGATGGAATTCGGCCGAGATGCGCTGGCTGGCCTGCGCCAGCAGATACGCCAGGTAGCCATCCACGAACCTGGGGCCGGGCGCCGCCGCGCGGCCGCCGCGCTGCTTATCCGCGCGCATGTTGCTTTGCTCCCACGCCGATGTTTCCAAGGCTCGTCCCCTTGACGAAAAGCGCATTGCACCACGACGGCGCAGCCGCGCGCCATGATGTACCGCAATGCTGTTGCGCAGCACAGGGTATACCCCCAATCGCAACCCATTTTTGCACCATTCCAGCGCTCCGCACCAACCAAAATCCTAGAGAACAACCAGTATATACACCCTTGTTTTAGCGTGATATTTTTTGATTTCCATGAAATTTCATCTTTTTTATTGACAGCTAAAACGTTGACTCCTAAAGTATTTTTCAGGCGATGATTTCGTGATGACTTGATGCTGCACGGCAGCAAGGTTTAAAGGACCGCGCCGGTCCGCGAAAGGGATCCAGATGGCTGAAAGGTCTTTCAAGAAAGAAGTCCAGCAGTTGCGCATCGGCGCGGGCCAGGAGTTCCGCGGCGAAGGCATTCTTGCCGTCACGAAAGCGCTGCTGCAGTCGGGCGTCGGCTACGTGGCCGGCTACCAGGGATCGCCCATTTCCCACCTGATGGACGTGCTGGCCGACGCCAACGACATCCTGCAGGAACTGGGCGTGCATTTCGAGGCCAGCGCCTCGGAAGCCACCGCCGCCGCCACGCTGGCCGCATCCGTCATGTACCCCATCCGCGGGGCTGTCACCTGGAAATCCACCGTCGGCACCAACGTCGCATCGGACGCGCTGGCCAACCTGGCCTCGGGCGGCGTCACGGGCGGCGCACTGGTCATCGTCGGCGAAGACTACGGCGAAGGCTCGTCCATCATGCAGGAACGCTCGCACGCGTTCGCCATGAAGTCGCAGATCTGGCTGCTGGATCCGCGCCCCAACCTGGAAAGCATGGTCAAGGCCGTGGAAGACGGCTTCTCGCTGTCGGAAGCCAGCAAGACGCCTGTGATGCTGCAGCTGCGCATCCGCGGCTGCCACGTGCACGGGCGCTTCACCGCCAAGGAAAACAAGCGTCCCGACTTCACGCTGGCGCAGGCGCTGGAAAGCCCGGCGCGCGACACCAGCCGCATCGTGCTGCCGCCAGCGTCCTTCCTGCACGAACAGGAAAAGATCAAGGAGCGCTGGCCCGCCGCCATCCGCTACATCAAGGAACACAAGCTCAACGAGCACTTCGACGGCGACCAGGACGACATCGGCCTGATCCTTCAGGGCGGCCTGTACAACGGCGTCATCCGCGCGCTGCAGCTGCTGGGCCTGGCCGACCACTTCGGCAACAGCCGCATCCCGCTGTACGTCATGAACGTGACCTACCCCGTCATCGAGGACGAGGTCATCGACTTCTGCCGCGGCAAGCGCGCCGTGCTGCTGCTGGAAGAAGGCCAGCCGGACTACATCGAGCAGAACCTGCACGCCGTGCTGCGCCGCGCGGGCATCGACACGCGCCTGTCCGGCAAGGACGTGCTGCCGATGGCCGGCGAATACACGACCCAGGTCATGCGCGACGGCCTGCGCGAATTCCTCAAGCGCAACCGGCCGGAATCGCTGCAGACGCATCCGGCCGTCGTGGCGGATGCGCAGGCGGACGCGGCCCAACTCACCATCACCGAGGTGTCGCGGCCCAAGCCCGCGCGCCCCGCCGAACAGCCCATCACCTTCCACAAGCACGTCGAAAACCTGGCGTCCGTGGTGCCGCCGCGGCCTGCCGGCTTCTGTACGGGCTGTCCTGAACGGCCCATCTTCTCCGCGCTGACGCTGGCGCAGGAGACGCTGGGGCAGCACCACATTTCCTGCGACATCGGCTGCCACCTGTTTTCGATCCTGCCGCCGTTCAACCTGGGCGCCACGACCATGGGCTACGGCCTGGGCGCGTCCAGCGCGGCGGCCTTCAACGTGCCCGCCGCCAAGCGGCCCATTTCCATCATGGGCGACGGCGGCTTCTGGCACAACGGACTGTCTTCCGGCATCGGCAATGCGGTGTTCAACAAGTACGACGGCGTCATCGTCATCGTCGACAACTTCTATGCGTCGGCCACGGGCGGACAGGACATCCTGTCCTCGCGCGCCGACAACCCCGACCGCTCGACCAACAACCCCATCGACCAGGCCGTGCGCGGCGTGGGCGTGAAGTGGGTTCGCACGCTGGACCGCACGTACGACGTGGCGAAGGTGCGCGCCACCATCGAGGAAGCCCTGACCACCGACATCAAGGGCCCCAAGGTCATCATCGCGCAGTCCGAATGCATGCTGAACAAGCAGCGGCGGGTGAAGCCGCTGTTCAACAAGGCGGTCAAGGAAGGCCGGCGCGTGGTCAAGGAACGCTTTGGCGTGGACCCGGACGTCTGCACCGGCGACCACGCCTGTATCCGGCTGTCCGGCTGCCCGTCCCTGACCGTGAAGGACAGCGGCGACCCGCTCAAGGAAGACCCGGTGGCGCACGTCGAAAGCAGCTGCGTGGGCTGCGGCAACTGCGGCGAAGTCGCCCATGCCGCCGTGCTGTGTCCGTCTTTCTACCGCGCCGACATCATCCACAACCCGACCGGCGCCGACCGCTTCCTGGCGCGCGTGCGCGGGGCGGTGATCGGCTACCTGCAGCGCCGGCGCGCCGCGCGCCTGGCCCAAAACGCCCTTTAAGGACACCCGTCTCATGAACCCGGCGCCCGAGCAGCAAGGCAACCCGATCAAGATCGCCATCCTGGCCATGGGCGGCCAGGGCGGCGGCGTGCTGGCCGACTGGATCGTCGACATGGCCGAACACGCCGGCTGGTGGGCGCAGACCACGTCGGTGCCCGGCGTGGCGCAGCGCACCGGCGCGACGATCTACTACCTGGAACTGTTGCCCGAATCCGAGGTCCGGCGCGCCGGCCGCCAGCCCGCGCTGGCGCTGATGCCCACGCCGGGCGACGTGGACCTGGTGGTCGCGGCCGAACTGATGGAAGGCGGCCGCGCCATCCAGCGCGGCCTCGTGACGCCGGCGCGCACGGTCCTGATCACGTCCTCGCACCGCAGCTACGCCGTCAGCGAGAAATCGGCGCCCGGCAACGGCATCGCCGATCCGAACAAGGTGCTGGAAGCCGGCCGCGCCGCCGCCCGCCGCTTCCTGTGCTTCGACCTGCAGGCCCAGGCCGACCGCGCCGGCAGCGTCATCAGCGCCAGCCTGTTCGGTGCGGTGGCCGGCAGCGGCGCCCTGCCCTTTTCCCGCGACGACTTCGAAGCCACGGTGCGCCGCGCCGGGCTCGGCGTGGACGCGAGCCTGCGCGCCTTCGCCCTGGGCTTCGATTCCGCCCGCGAGGCGCCCGCGCAGCCCCCCGCCATCGACCTCGCGCGCCCGGTGCCGACCCTGCCCGAGCGCGCCGCGAATCCGCGCACGCAGGGCCTGCTGGACGCCATCCTGCGCGACTTCCCGCCCTGTGCGCAGCCCATGCTGGCCGCGGGCGTGCGCCGTCAGATCGAATTCCAGGACCTGGCCTACGCCCAGGACTACCTGAACCGCATGAAGGCGATCCGCGACCTGGACGCGCAGCACGGCGGCGACGCCCGGCAATGGGCGCTGACCTGCGCCGCCGCGCGTTATGTGGCCACGGCCATGGCCTATGACGACGTCATCCGCGTGGCGGACCTGAAGACCCGCGGCTCGCGCTTCGAACGCGTGCGCGAGGAAGTCGGCGCGCGTCCGGACCAGCTTGTCCATACGACGGAATTCATGCACCCGCGGCTGGAAGAAATCTGCGGCACGCTGCCGGCCCGGCTGGGCCGCTGGCTGGAGGGGTCCAAGGCGTTCGGCGGCTTTGTCGAACGCCGGCTGGGCAAGGGCCGCCGCATGCGCAGCGGCACGCTGGGCGGCTTCCTGATGCTGTACACGCTGGCCGGCATGCGGCGCCTGCGCCGCAGCACGCTGCGCCACCAGATCGAAACGGAAGGCCTGGAACAGTGGCTGGGGCTGGTTGCCCGGCTGGCCCCGCGCGACTACGCGCTGGCCGTCGAGGCCGTCAATTGCCGCCGCCTGGTCAAGGGCTACAGCGACACCCATGTGCGCGGCGGCGGCAAGTATCGCCAGCTCCTCGCGGCAGCGGAGCAGCTGGCCGGCCGTCCCGACGCGGCCGACACCCTGCGCGCGCTGCGCGACACCGCGCTCGCCAACGTGAAGTGCGAGCCCATGGAACGCCAGATCGCCGAAAAACTGGCCGCCTGAGGCCGACAACAGACAGAGACAGACATCGTGCAGACACTCAAACTGATCGTCCGGGAAGTCCGGCAGGAATCGCCGCTGATCCGATCGTTCCGGCTGGCGCGCGAAGACGGCGGCGCGCTGCCCGCCTTCGGGCCGGGCGCGCACCTGAAGGTGACGGTCCCCGGCCTGCGCGATCCGCGCTGCTATTCGCTGGTGCAGCTTGCGCCCGAGGCCGCTCAGTTCGCCCAGCCCACGGAGTACCGCCTGGGCGTGCGCCTGGAAGAAGCCAGCCAGGGCGGATCGCGCCACATGCACGCGCTGGCCGAAGGCGACACGCTGTCCATCGAAGGCCCCAAGAACGACTTTCCCCTGCATGAATCGCCTGCGGGCGACGAACCGGTGGTGCTGATCGCGGGCGGCATCGGCATCACGCCCGTCGCCTCCATGGCCGCCGCGCTGAAAGCCGCCGGCCGCGCATTCCAGCTGCATTACTGCGGCCGCAGCAAGGACCAGCTGGCGTTCCTGCCCGAACTGCAGGCGCTGGCGGGCGCCGACCTGGCGCTGCACGCGGACGACGATCCGTCCAGCCGCTTCGATCTTCAGGCGCTGCTGGCATCGGCTTCGCCGCGCCAGCATCTTTATGTCTGCGGCCCCAAGGGTCTGATCGACGCCGTGATCCAGGGCGCCCGCGCGCGCCACTGGCCCGACGCGCACATCCATTTCGAGCTCTTCGTCACGGCCGCGCCCCAGGCCGGCGACCAGCCATTCGAGGTGGAACTGCGCCAGTCCGGCCGCGTGCTGACCATCCCGGCCGACAAGACCATCGTGGACGTCATGGAAGAAGAAGGCTGCGACCCGATGTTCGACTGCAAGCGCGGCGAATGCGGCGTGTGCCAGGCCACCGTGCTGGAAGGCGAGCCCGACCACCGCGACTACTACCTGTCCGACACCGAGAAGGCCAGCGGCAAGATCATCCAGATCTGCATCTCGCGCGCCAAGTCCGCGCGCCTGGTGCTGGACCTGTAACAAGGAAGCGACCATGGCCAAATACCGCGACAACCCCGACGCCATCCGCGCCCTGCTGCGCGAGACCGAGGTGCACAAGGACCTGTTCATCGACCAGGAACTGTTCGACCTGGAAATGGAACGCCTGTACGCCAACACCTGGGTCTATGTCGGCCACGACAGCCAGGTGCCCAATCCGGGCGACTACATCACCACGACCGTCGGCAACCAGCCCGTCGTGATGGTGCGGCACAGCGACCGCAGCGTGCGGGTGCTGCACAACCGCTGCCCGCACAAGGGCACGATGGTGGCGGGCGATGCCTGCGGCAACACCGGCAAGTTCTTCCGCTGTCCCTACCACGCCTGGACATTCAAGACGGACGGCAGCCTGCTGTCGATTCCCTTGAAGAAAGGCTACGAAAACACCGGCCTGGAGCACTGCGAGGCGAGCCAGGGCATGGCCGCCGTGAAAGACGTGAAGAACCATCGCGGTTTCGTGTTCTGCCGGCTGAATCCGGACGGCCAGTCGTTCGAGGACTTCTTCGGCGAATCGCTTTCCACCCTGGACAACATGGTGGACCGTTCACCCGAAGGCCGCCTGGAAGTGGCCGGCGGCGTGCTGCGCTACATGCACCGCTGCAACTGGAAGATGCTGGTCGACAACCAGACCGATACCTGCCACCCCATGGTGGCCCACGAATCGTCCGCGGGCACGGCCGTCAAGGTCTGGGAACAGGCGCCGGAGGGCACGCCCAAGCCCATGGCGGTGGAGCTGTTCGCCCCGTTCATCTCGCCCTACGAGTTCTTCGAGAACATGGGCATCCGCGTCTGGGAGAACGGCCACGGACATACGGGGGTCTCGGACTCCATCCATGCGTCCTACTCCGGCGTGCCGGGCTATTGGGATTCGATGGTGTCGGCCTATGGCGAGGAGCGCGCCAGGCAGATCCTGGGCGACGTGCGCCACAACACCGTCTACTTTCCCAACATCATGGTCAAGGGCCCGATCCAGACGCTGCGGATCTTCAAGCCCATCGCCGCCGACCGCACGCTGGTCGAGTCCTGGACATTCCGCCTGGTGGGCGCGCCGGACCTGCTGCTGGAGCGCACGCTCATGTACAACCGCCTGATCAACGCGCCGACCTCCGTGGTGGGCCACGACGATCTCGAAATGTACGAACGCGCGCAGGACGGCCTGAATTCCCGCGCGCGCGACTGGGTGAACGTAGGCCGGCTGTATGCGCCCGGCGAAGACGGGCAGAAGAACGTCGTCACCAATGGCACCAACGAATGGCAGATGCGCAACCAGTACCGCGCATGGGGCCGCTACATGACCGGACCGGAGTCGGTATGAGCGCAAGCGACCGCGAGTTGATCGATTTTGTCTACGCCGAGGCGCGCATGCTGGACGAGCTGCGCTTCGAGGAGTGGCTGGACCTGTACACCGACGACGGCCATTACTGGATGCCGCTGGCCCATGGCCAGACGGACGCGAAGCTGCATGCGTCGCTCATGTACGAAGACAAGCTGCTGCTGCGCGTGCGCGTCGAGCGCCTGGCCGGCCAGCGCACGTTTTCGCAGCAGCCCAAGAGCCGCTGCCACCACCTGCTGCAGGCGCCCGCCGTCGAGCACGGCCATCCCGAGTCCGCGCCCGCCGAAGGGCGCCACGTCGTGCGCACCGCCTTCCATTACGTCGAAACCCGGCAGGACACGCAGACCCTGTACGCCGGCTGGGCCACGCACCACCTGGTGGAACAGGACGGCCGGCTGCGCATCCGGCAGAAGCGCGTCGACCTCGTCAACTGCGACGCCGCCTTCGGCAACATCCAATTGTTCATGTAGGAGCGGCCCGTGAGCGCCACTGTCCACCAGGCTTTTCTCGACACCGCCGCCCGCCATGGCGAACTGCCGTTCCTGTGCATCCTGCCCGAAACGGCCGCCGCCTACGGCATCGAGGCGGGCGAACTCTCTTACGCCAACGCCGCCCGCGCCATCGAATCGCTGCGCGCCGCCTACGCCAGGGCCGGATACGGCCACGGCCACCGCGCCGGCCTGCTGCTGGAGAACCGTCCCGCCTTCTTCCTGCACTGGTTCGCCCTGAACGCGCTGGGCGTGTCGGTGGTGCCCATCAACCCGGACCTGCGCGCCGCCGAACTGGAGTATCTGGCGGGCCACTCCGAGATCGCGCTGGCGGTGGCCCTGCCGGAACGCCATGCGGACCTGCTCGCCGCCGCCAAGCGCGCGGGCCGCGACCTGCGCCTGATGAGCGCCGACGATGCCCCGCCCGCCGCGCCCTTCCCGGCGCCGTTGCGGGACGCACCGCTGTCCGAGCTGACCGAGTGCGCGCTGCTGTACACGTCCGGCACGACCGGCCGCCCCAAAGGCTGCATCCTGCCCAACCGCTATTTCCTGCACGCGGGCGGCTGGTATGCGCGCATTGGCGGCCTGGCGGCGCTGCGGCCCGGCCAGGAGCGCATGCTGACGCCGCTGCCGCTGGTGCACATGAACGCCATGGCGTATTCGACCATGGTCATGGTGCTGACGGGCGGCTGCCTGATCCCGCTGGACCGTTTCCATCCCAGGACCTGGTGGGAGAGCGTGCGCGAATCCCGCGCCACCGTGCTGCACTACCTGGGCGTGATGCCCGCCATCCTGATGAAGGCCGAGCCCTCGGCACAGGACCCGCAGCCCGCGATCCGCTTCGGCTTTGGCGCGGGCGTGGACCGCAAGCTGCATGCCCCCTTCGAGGCGCGCTTCGGCTTCCCGCTGCTCGAGGCCTGGGCCATGACCGAAACCGGCGCGGGCGCCGTCGTCATCGCCAACCAGGAGCCGCGCCACGTCGGCACCAGCAGCTTTGGCAGCGAGGAAGCCGATGTGGAAGTGCGCATCGTGACCGACGCCGCCGCGCCCGCGGCCATCGGCGAACCGGGCGAGCTGCTGGTTCGCCATGCCGGCGCCGACCCGCGCTATGGCTTCTTTGCCGGCTACCTGAAGGACGAGGCGGCCACGAACGAAGCCTGGGAAGGCGGCTGGTTCCACACCGGCGACATCGTGCGCCGCGAGGCCGACGGCGCGCTGCGCTTCGTCGACCGCAAGAAGAACGTGATCCGCCGCAGCGGAGAGAACATTTCGGCCGTGGAAGTGGAAAGCGTGCTGATGCAGCATCCGCTGGTGAAGGCCGTGGCGGTCGCGGCCGTGCCGGACGCCGTGCGCGGCGACGAAGTGCTGGCCTGCGTCGTGCCCGAGGCCCTGCCCCGCGACGCGGCCGCCCTGGCCGAGGCCGCCCGCAGCATCGTGCAGTGGAGCCTGGACCAGTTGGCCTATTACAAGGCGCCCGGCTACGTGGCCTTCGTGGACAGCCTGCCGCTGACCACCACCAACAAGATCCAGCGCGGCGAGATGAAGACGCTGGCGCCGACCCTGCCCGGCACCGCGCGCTGCGTGGACACGACATCCATGAAGAAGCGCCCCGCCGCCGGGGGGACCGCCCCATGACCCGCCTGGGCTACGACGGCGTCGTGGCGGCCCTGCCCGTCACGGTTCCGTACGAACGCTACTCCACGCACGCCGCCCACTGGTGGCTGGGCCGCGCGCTCGGCGCGCTGATCCGGCAATCGGGCCTGGCCAAGACCGACGTCGACGGCCTGTGCGTGTCCAGCTTCACGCTCGCGCCCGACACGGCGGTCGGCCTGGTCCAGCACCTGGGCATGAGCCCGCGCTGGCTGGACCACATCCCCATGGGCGGCGCGAGCGGCGTGGCGGCGCTGCGCCGCGCGGCGCGGGCGGTGCAGGCCGGCGACGCGAGCGTGGTCGCCTGCCTGGCGGGCGACACCAATCATGTGGACTCCTTCCGCAACACCGTCAGCCAGTTCTCGCGCTTCGCTCAGGACGCCGTCTACCCGTATGGCGCGGGCGGCCCGAACGCCAGCTTCGCGCTCCTGACCGCCAACTACATGCGCGAGACGGGCGCCACCCGCGAGGATTTCGGCAAGCTCTGCGTGGCCCAGCGCGACAACGCCCTGCGCTATCCGCACGCGCTCATGAAAAAGCCGCTGACGCTGGCGCAATACCTGGATGCCCGCGTGATCACGGAACCCATTCACCTGTTCGACTGCGTGATGCCTTGCGCGGGGGCCGACGCCTTCCTGGTCATGAGCGAGGACCGGGCGCGCGCGCTGAAACTGCCGTATGCGCGCATCCTGTCCACCATCGAACGGCACAACGCCTGGATCGACGATCCCATCCAGACGCGCGGCGGCTGGACCATGGACGTGGACGAGCTGTACGGCCAGGCCGGCGCCGCGCCGGCCGACATGGATTTCCTGCAGGCCTACGACGATTACCCCGTCATCAACCTGATGCAGATGGAAGACCTGGGCTTCTGCGCGAAAGGCGCGGCGCCGGAATTCGTGCGCGGCAACACCTTCACGGTGGACGGCAGCTTCCCCTTCAACACCAATGGCGGCCAGCTGTCGGTGGGCCAGGCGGGCGCCGCCGGCGGCTACCTCGGCATGGTCGAAGCGCTGCGCCAGCTGACGGGCGCGGCGGGCGGCACACAGGTCGCCGATGCCCGCCTGGGGCTGGTCAGCGGGTTCGGCATGATCAACTACGACCGCGGGCTGTGCACCGCCGCGGCCATCCTGGCAAGGAGCGACGCATGACCGAGCCGCTGGCCAAGCCTCCCCGCAAGAATCCGGTCGCGCGCACCCGGCAGCCCACGCTGCCGCCCGGCTCGCGCAGCCGCGCGGCGCTGGGACTGACCGCCGCCGCCGCCGAAGGACGCTTCGACCTGCAGACCTGCGCCGACTGCGGCGCGGTCCAATACCCGCCGCGCGAAGTCTGCGGCCACTGCCTGTCCGAACACCTGCCCTGGCGGGCCGCCGATCCGAACGGCGTCCTGCTGGTCAGCACCGTCCTGCACCACAGCAACGACCTGTACTTCCGCGAACGCCTGCCCTGGCGCGTGGGCACGGTGCGGATGGACGCCGGCCCGTCCGTGGTGGCGCATGTCCACCAGGACTGCGTCGACGGCGGCCGCGTGCGCCTGGCGCTCAAGCTGGACCGCAGCGGCCAGGCCGTGATGATCGCCCTGCCTGAAAGGAATACGCCGAACATGGAAGACGACAAGACCCTGCGCGAAACCTCGTGCGATCCGAAATTCCGCCGCGCGCTGGTCACCGACGGCAAATCGGCGGTCGGCCAGGCCGTGGCGCGCGCGCTGCTGGACGCAGGCAGCCCCCTCGTGTTCCTGGGCGATCCGCAGGCCTGGAAGCGCGACGCCGCCTTCGACGCGCTGGCCGCCGACCCGCGCGTGCAGGCAGTGGCGCTGGACGTGACCGACACTGATTCGGTCGAGCGCGTGGCTGCGTCCATCGGCGGCAAAGTCGAGATCCTGGTGAACACCGCCGACCTGGAGCGCGAAGGCGGCCTGCTCAACCGCAGGGACGTGAACACGGCACGCGACGCCATGGACGTGAACGTGCTGGGCCTGATGCGGCTGGCGCAATGCTTCGGCCCGGCGCTGTGCGGGCGCGCGGCCGATGGCGTGAACAGCGCCGCGGCCTGGGTCAACGTGCTGTCGATCTATGCGCACATGAACCTCCCCTCGCGCGGCATGTGGTCCGCGTCCAAGGCGGCGGCGCTGTCGCTCGCGCAGTGCCTGCGCGCGGAAATGCGCGGTGCGGGCGTGCGGGTGGTGAACGTGTTTCCCGGCCCCGTCGACCACGAGTGGGAGCAGCGCACGCCGCCGCCGCGCGTGGCGCCCAACGCGATCGCCGCCGCCATCGTGCGCGCGCTGAAGGACGGCATCGAGGACGTCTACGTCGGCGACGTGGCGCAGGAATTCCGCGCGCGGCTGGCCGAGAACCCGAAGGGATTGGAAAGGGAACTGGGCGCGGGTGGCTGACTGAGCGTCACGCCGGTGTGAGACACCGTGCATGAGAACCCGGTGTCTGACACCCTGGGGAGATGATCGGCACATTGCCACGGCATCTCAACGGGTGTCAGACACCTACGCAGCATATAGGGGTGCCAGACACCTACGCAGCATATAGGGGTGTCGGACACCCGACAGGAACCAACAGGAGAGCGCATCGTGAGTCAACCCATCCTTGCCCAGTTCATGACCGAGCTGGTTTCCGGTCGCATCCGTCTGGTGGACCTGACCGAGACCCTGACGCCGGAATTTCCCACCATCGTGCTGCCGCCCGAATTCGGCCAGGCATGGCCGTTCCGCATCGAGGAAATCTCGCGCTACGACGAGCGCGGCCCGGCCTGGTACTGGAACAACTTCTCGTGCTCGGAGCACACCGGCACGCACTTCGACGCGCCGGCGCACTGGGTCACGGGCAAGGACCAGCCCGACAACACGGTGGACACGATCCCCATCGATGCGTTCATCGCCAGCGCCTGCGTGATCGACTGTTCCGCCGAGGCGCGCGACAACCCCGATTTCCTGCTGACCATCGACTTCGTCAAGAAATGGGAAGAACGGCATGGCCGCATTCCCGCGCGGTCCTGGGTGCTGATGCGCACCGACTGGTCCAAGCGCGCCAAGCCCGCCGACTACCTCAACATGCAGGCGGACGGCGCGCATTCGCCCGGCCCCGACGCCGAGGTCGTGCCCTGGCTCATCAAGGAGCGCGACGTGCACGGCTTCGGCACCGAGTCGGTGGGCACGGACGCGGGCCAGGCCCAGCACCTGGATCCCCCCTATCCCTGCCACTACTACATGCACGGCAACAACCGCTACGGCCTGCAGTGCCTGACCAACCTGGACCAGCTGCCGGCCACGGGCGCGGTGATTTTCTCGGCGCCACTGAAGATCCGCAGCGGCTCCGGCAGCCCGCTGCGCGTGCTGGCGCTCGCGCCCACGACCTGATCCCATCCGGCCCAGACCAATAAACAAGGGGGAAACCATGACATACCAGAACGTGGCCATCGTCACCGGCGGCAGCGCCGGCATCGGCGCGGAGATCTGCCGCAGCATGCTGGAGGCCGGCTATGAGGTGATCTCGATGGCGCGCCGCGCCGCCGATTTCTCGCATCCGCGCCTGCACAACGTGCAGGTCGACCTGCTGGACGCGGAAGCGACCGCGCAGGCCGGCGCCGAGGTGGCGGCGAAATTCCCCGTCAGCCACGTTATCCACAACGCGGGGGTGATCTGGCCCAACCTGCTGCCGCAGGTCACCCAGGAAGAACTGCACGGCCTGACGCAGATCCACCTGGGCGCGGCCATCAGCCTGGTGCAGGCCGCCCTGCCGGGCATGCAGGAACGCAAGTTCGGCCGCATCGTCATGATGTCCTCGCGCGGCGCGCTGGGCCTGCCGACCCGCACCGCCTACTCGGCGACCAAGGCCGGCATGGTAGGCATGGCGCGCACCTGGTCGCTGGAACTGGCCCCCTACGGCATCACGGTCAACGTGGTGGCTCCGGGTCCGATCCAGACGGACATGTTCTACGAGGTGATCGAGGCCGGCAGCGAACGCGAAAAGCAGCTGGCCGCGGGAATTCCGGTCAAGCGGCTGGGCCGTTCCGATGACGTGGCGCGCGCCGTCATGTTCTTCTCGGACCCGGCCAACAGCTTCGTCACCGGGCAGACGCTGTTCGTCTGCGGCGGCGCCAGCGTCAGTTCCATCACCATCTGAAACCGCATTGCCAGCGCCCGCTTCGGGTTTTGACGGATAGGTAAGCACAAAGACCGCGTCTACAGTGCTGATCCTTAACTGTTAGAAATTTTAAGCAACAAGTAATCCCCGCAGTTCCCGCTTTCTCCGTTTTCCAGCCGCACTCCCACTCTGCTCCCTATCCGGAGGTTTTGCCATGCTGTCGAAGAAACTCCCCCTGGCCACTGCCGCCGCCGTCGCCGCCCTGTTCGCCCTGCCCGCCCTCGCGCAAATGAAGGTCGGCGTGGTCACCTCGTCCACCGGCCCCACCGCCCTGGTCGGGATTCCGCAGAAGAACACGGTGCCGCTGCTGCCCAAGAAGATCGGCGACCTGACCGTGGAATACATCTCGCTGGACGACGCCAGCGATTCCACCAACTCGGTCACGGCCTTCAAGAAGCTGATCACGGAGCAAAACGTGGATGCGCTGATCGGGCCGTCTGGCTCGCCCAACGCCATGGGCGTGATCCAGTTCGCGGCCGAGGCCGGCGTGCCGATGCTGGCGCCGGTGGGCACTGCCGCGGTGGTGCTGCCCATGAACGACCAGAAGAAGTGGGTGTTCAAGACCACGCAGAACGACGACATCATCGCGCGCGCGCTGGTCGACCACATGGCCAAGGCCGGCATCAAGACGGTCGGCTTCATCGGCCTGAACGATCCCTACGGCGAGAACTGGTACAAGGTCTTCTCCGGACTGGCCGGTGAAAAGGGCATCAAGATCGCCGCCAACGAGCGCTACCTGCGCTTCGACAGTTCGGTCACGGGCCAGGCCCTGAAGATCCTGGCCGCCAAGCCGGACGCCGTGCTGGTGGCCGCCCCCGGCGCCGCCAGCGTGCTGCCGCAGACGACGCTGTTCGACCAGGGCTACAAGGGCAAGTTCTACCAGACCCACGGCGCCGCGCTTCCCGACTTCCTGAAGCTGGGCGGCAAGAAGGTGGAAGGCACCGTGCTGGCCGCCAGCCTGATGCTGGTGCTGCCCGAAATGCCGGACAGCAACCCGTCCAAGAAGGTCGCGACCGACTACATCGCCGCCTACGAAAAGCTCAATGGCTCCAAGCCCGCCACCTTCGGCGCCAACGTCTACGACGCCGGGCTGCTGCTGGAAAAGGCCGTGCCGCTGGCGGAAAAGGCCGGCAAGCCGGGCACCAAGGAGTTCCGCAGCGCCCTGCGCGACGCGCTGGAACAGACCAAGGAGCTGGTGGGCACGCAAGGCGTCTACAACATGAGCGCCGCCGACCACAGCGGCTTTGACGACCGCGGCCGCGAGCTCATCACCGTCAAGGACGGCAACTGGACGCTAGTCAAGTAAAAGGGAGTTGGCCCCCCCCGAAGCGCTGCGCGCTTCCCCCCAGGGGGCATGCCTGCGGACCGGCGGAGCCCGGATCCGCGGCATCCCGATCGGGGTGCGCAGAGTTTGCTTCCTGGCGACGCCCGCAGCGCATGTGAGCGTGCGGTGCTTGTCTGTTTTTCGCGGAATTTCGCATGAATGCTCAGATTGCCCTGATACTCGGGCAGGACGGCATCACCAACGGCGCCATCTACGCGCTGCTGGCGTTGTCGATCCTGCTGGTCTTTACCGTCACCCGCGTGCTGTTCATCCCGCAGGGCGAGTTCGTCGCCTTCGGCGCGCTGACGATGGCGGCGTTGCAGGCCGGCAAGCCCGTCCTGCTGGTGTGGCTGCTGCTGGCCTTCGCGCTGGCCGACGTGGCGGCCGACCTCATGGCGCGCCGCAAGCGGCCCGGCCGCGCACGCGGGCTCTGGCGCATGGCGGCCAAGGTGATCTATCCGCTGGCGCTGGCGGCCCTGCTTTACCGCCTGCCGCTGGCCCAGCTGCCGATGGCGGTGCAGGCGCTGCTGACGCTGCTGCTGCTTGTGCCCATGGGACCGCAGCTCTACCGCCTGTTCTACCAGCCCATCGCATCGGCCTCGACGCTGGTGCTGTTGATCGTCTCGATCGCGGTCCACCTGGCGCTGGTCGGCCTGGGGCTGCTGGCCTTCGGCGCGGAAGGCGCCCGTACGGCGCCGTTCAGCGACGCCAGCCTGGCGCTCGGCCCCATCAACGTGAACAGCCAGGCGCTGTGGGTGGTGGCGGTGTCGGCGCTGCTCATCATCGTGCTCTACCAGTTCTTCGAGCGCTCCATGTACGGCAAGGCGCTGCGGGCCGCAGCCTTCAACCGGCTGGGCGCGCGCCTGATGGGCATTTCGCCGGTCTTCGCGGGCAAGGCCACGTTCTTCCTGGCCGCGCTGATCGGCACGGTGTCGGGCATCCTGATCGCGCCCATCACCACCATGTATTTCGATTCCGGCTTCATGGTCAGCCTCAAGGGCTTCGTGGGCGCCATCATCGGCGGCCTGGTGAGCTACCCGCTGGCCGCGGCCGGCGCGGTGCTGGTCGGCCTGATCGAGGCCTTCTCGTCGTTCTGGGCCAGCGCCTACAAGGAAATCATCGTCTTCACGCTGATCATCCCGGTGCTGCTCTGGCGTTCTCTCAAAAGCCATCACGTCGAGGAAGAAGACGAATGACCCCCCGCCACATCCTCCTTGCGTTCCTGGCCCTGCTGGCGCTGGGTCCCCTGGTCCTGCCGCCGTTCTATGTAACGCTGCTGAACTACATCGGCCTGTACGCGCTGGTGGCGCTGGGCCTGGTGCTGCTGACCGGCGTCGGCGGCCTCACCAGCTTCGGCCAGGCCGCCTTCGTGGGCGTGGGCGCCTACACCACCGCGCTGCTCACCACCCGCGCCGACGTCCTGCCTTCGTGGCTGGGCTGGCTGGGCGCCTCGCCGTGGCTGACCCTGCTGGCCGGACTGGCGCTGACGCTGGCGCTGGCCTACCTGCTGGGCGCCATCACCCTGAAGCTGTCGGGCCACTTCCTGCCGCTGGGCACCATTGCCTGGGGCCTGTCGCTGTACTTCGTTTTCGGGTCCGTCGAGGGGCTGGGCGGCCATACCGGCATCCCGGACATCCCGGCAATCAATCTGTTCGGCTGGTCGCTCAACCAGGGCGGCAACATCTACTACCTGATCTGGGCATTCCTGCTGATCGCCGTCTGGTCCACGCAGAACCTGCTGGACTCGCGCGAGGGCCGCGCGATCCGCGCGCTCAAGGGCGGGCGGGTGATGGCCGAATCGATGGGCGTGGACACCGCGCGCTCGCGCATGGTGATCTTCGTCATCGCCGCCCTGCAGGCCTGCGCGTCCGGCTGGCTGTACGCGCACATGCAGCGCTTCGTGAATCCCAACCCCTTCGGCCTGCAGATGGGCATCGAGTACCTGTTCATGACCGTCATCGGCGGCGCCGGCCAGGTCTGGGGCGCGCTGGTGGGCGCGGGGGTGTTCACGGTGCTCAAGCAATGGCTGCAGGACCTGCTGCCCAAGGTGCTGGGCCAGACGGGCAATTTCGAGGTCATCGTCTTCGGGTTCGGCATGGTGCTGCTGCTGCACCGCGCCCGCAGCGGGCTGTGGCCGGTGCTGACGCGCTGGGTCCCGGTCAGGAAGCCGCAGCGCAAGGTGGACCTGTCCGTCGAACCGCTGCCCCGGCGCGCCATGCCGCCGCGCGGCGAAGTGGTGCTCAAGGCCGTGGACGTGACGCGCAAGTTCGGCGGCCTGGTCGCCAACAATGCCATGAACCTGGAGATCCGGGCCGGCGAGGTCCTGGCGCTGATCGGCCCCAACGGCGCCGGCAAGAGCACCATGTTCAACCAGATCTCGGGCGTGGACACGCCGACCTCGGGACAGGTCACGCTGCTGGGCCAGCCGGTGGCCGGCGCGGGCGCTCGCAAGATCGCCCGGCTGGGCCTGTCGCGCACCTTCCAGCACGTGCGGCTGCTGGGCCGCATGAGCGTGCTGGAAAACGTCGCGATCGGCGCGCACCTGCGCGGCCACCGCGGCGTGCTGCCGGCCGCCTGGCGGCTGGACCGTCCGGAAGAGGCGCGCCTCCTGGCCGAGGCGGCGCGCCAGGTCGAGCGCGTGGGCCTGGGCAAGCACCTGCACGATGAGGCGGGGTCGCTGGCCCTGGGGCAGCAGCGCATCCTGGAGATCGCGCGCGCGCTGGCCTCCGATCCCTGCATCCTGCTGCTGGACGAACCCGCGGCCGGGCTGCGCTACCAGGAGAAGTGCGAACTGGCCGAGCTGCTGAAGAAGCTGCGCGCCGAGGGCATGGCCATCCTGCTGGTCGAGCACGACATGGACTTCGTGATGGGCCTGGTGGATCGCGTGGTGGTGATGGACTTCGGCGAGAAGATCGCCGAAGGCCTGCCGGCCGAGATCCAGCAGAACCCCGCGGTGCTTGAGGCCTATCTGGGCGGAGTGGAATAGATGAGCGCGAAATTGCTGGAAGTGCGCGACCTGCGCGTCGCCTACGACAAGGTGGAAGCCGTCTCGGGCGTCGGCCTCACGGTGGGCGAAGGCCAGATCGTGACGGTGATCGGCCCCAACGGCGCGGGCAAGACCACCTTGCTGTCCGCCATCATGGGCGTGCTGCCTTCACAAGGGAAGATCGTGTTCGGCGGCAAGGCGCAGGAGCACGCCGAGATCGAGGAAATGGTGGCGGCGGGCATGAACCTGGTGCCCGAAAAGCGCGAGCTGTTCGCCGAAATGACCGTGGAGGACAACCTGATGCTGGGCGCCTTCGACCGCTTTCGCCGCGGCCTGCGCGACCAGGACCAGACGCTGGCCGAGGTCTATGACCTGTTCCCCCGCCTGCGCGAGCGGCGCGGCCAGCTGGCCGGCACGCTGTCGGGCGGCGAACGCCAGATGCTGGCCGTGGGCCGGGCGCTGATGGCCAAGCCCCGCCTGCTGATGCTGGACGAGCCCAGCCTGGGCCTCGCGCCGCGCATCGTGCGCGAAGTCTTCCGCATCGTGGCGCGGCTGCGGGATATGGGCGTGTCCATCCTGCTGATCGAACAGAACGCGCGCGCGGCCCTTCAGGTGGCCGACTACGCCTACGTGCTGGAGACCGGCGCCGTGACGCTGGAGGGGCCGGCCGCCGACGTGGCGCAGGATCCGCGCGTGGTCGAGGTGTATCTGGGATTGGGACACGGCGCGCCCGCGTGACGCTTGCGGCGGGCGGCGGGGGATGCCGGCTGCGGGCTACACCACGCCGCGCCGCCGGTCGCGGCGGTACAGGGCATAACCCAGCGGCCACATGGCGGCCACCAGAAAGGTCGCCACGGGGTTGGTCAGCCGGTAGGCTCCCACGGCCGTCGGCACGCCCGAGTGCTTGAGATGCAGGCGAAAGCGCGTGTAGCGCGCGGCGGCCATGATGAACTCGCGCGGGCGGTAGCGGAAGAATTCAAGGTGGTGCTGGAGCATGTCCCAGGCCAGCAGATACAGGCCCTGGGCATTGTGCGCAACCGACACCGCGCCCTGGGTCAGCCCGCCCGGCGTGTCGTGATAGGTGCGCACGACGCGGTTGATGAATCGGCTCAGGTAGCCGGCGCGCGCCACGGCCCACCAGACCAGGCTCTCGGGCACGAAGCCCGCGACATCCTCGGGAAACGGGTACTTCCTGAGGACGTCGGTGCGCATACAGCCGAACTTCTCGCCCTTGATGCGGTAGCGGAAGTAGACATCGACGGCGGTGCTGTCGAAGACGTCCTGCGGATAGCGGTCGCCCACGACGGTGCCGTCCGGGCGCGCGCACAGCCCGGTCACCGCGACGTACGAATCGCGGCGCGCGGGCGGGATGGCGTCCCAGGCCTCTCTGAATATGGCCAGCGCGTCGGGCGGCATTTCGTCGTCGCTGTCCAGCGCCACGATCATCTTGCCGCGCGCCTCGCGCACGCCGCGATTGAAGGCGGTTTTCTTGTGCTGGTTGTTCTGCCAGAAATAGCGGATGGGAAAATCCGCGCGCGCCTGCCAGTCCAGGATGGACTCGTGGGTGTTGTCGGTGGATCCGTCGTCCACGACCACCCATTCGAACCCCCTGAATGTCTGCCGGGAAAGCGATTCATAAACCCGGTGCAGCGTGCCCGCCCGGTTGTAGGTTGGTGTCAGAACGGTGAAGAAAATCGGTGTTTCGGTCATGCCTGCTGTGCCCCTTTGCGATATCCGAGGAACCGCTGCGGTCTTGGTTCTTATGTTTTCGCCTGAAGTGTAGGGGATATGCCCGTGCGTTCCGATGCCATGGAATTCGAATTTGCAATCAAATCTGACAATCTGCGCGCTTTTTTTCGCGGCTCGCGACCGTTGCGAGCATTGGGCGGGACGTCGTAGTGGCGTAAACTCGGGCGGCCCAATTCGGAACGCCTATGGAAGCCTCGCCCGTCCAGCTAAATGACATTGCCTTGTTCGTCGAGGTTGCCAAGCGCAAGAGCTTCAGCCAGGCGGCGCGCGCGCTGGACATGCCCACCTCGACGCTCTCGCGCCGCATCAACGAGCTCGAGCGCGCCATCGGACTGCGGCTGATCAACCGCAACACGCGCCGGCTCGACCTCACGGACGCGGGCGCGGCCTACATGCGCCGTTGCCAGGGCCTCATCGACGAAGCGCGCCTGGCGCATGAGCAACTGCTGTCGCTGTCCGGCGGCCCGTCCGGCAACCTGCGGGTGTCCATGCCGTACAGCCTGGCGATGTGGCTGCTGCCCGAAACCATCAATGATTTCATCGAACGCTATCCGGACGTGGAGTGCGAATTCGATCTGAGCATGCTGACCGCCTCGGACGCGCAAGGCACGCCGTTCGACGTGGTGCTGCGCTTCGGCCGCGAAACCGACTATCCCGGCGCGGCGTCCGACAATGGCAACGGCGTTCCGCTGCCGGCCATCGAGGGCGCGGTGGTCCACGAGCTGGTGTCGCTGGACAACTACCTGTACGCGTCCGACCGCTATCTTGAACGCCACGGCGAACCCAAGACGCCCGCCGATCTCTCGCAGCACCAATGCCTGCGCACCACCATCGACGAGGCGCATTCGCACTGGACCCTGCAAAATGGCGCGGACATCCAGCGCATTCCCGTCAAGGGACACCTGGCGGCCAACAACATGAGCATCGCCGGCACCCTGGCCGGGCTGGACCTGGCCATCACGCGGATGCCCCATTGCCTGGCGCTCGATCCCATCATCAAGCGCAACTCGCTACGGCGCGTGCTGCCCGGCTGGTCGGTCGACCCCATCTCGATCTACGTGGTGTTCCCGTCCAGCATCCAGCCGGCCAAGACGCGCGCCTTCATGGATTTCATCCGTCCCAAGCTGGGGCCGCCGCAACCGGATTTGGCGTAATCCTTGTGCGCGGGCTTCCGCGCAAGGTTCAACGGGCGCCCTGCTTCAGACGAAAAAAAAACCGCAGGGCTCGCGCCTTGCGGTTTTTTTCAGACCGGCTCGTCGATTAGACGCGCTTGATCTTTTCCAGCATCTTGAACACACCCTTGGGCGACTTGACGAACAAGCGCTTGAAGGCCTTGCCCAGGCAACGGCGTTCCAGGGTGTTGCGACGCACGCGTTTGCGTTCAGCCATGTTGATTCTCCTGTTGAATTTGCGGAAAGTGGCCCGCACAACCGGAAAATGGGCTGGCGGAAAAATTCGGATAACTTGGCATTTTAGCCTGAAATCCGGAAAGCGCGCCAACGCTTGGAATCGGGGAGAGGCGTCGGCCTCCCCGGGAAGGGTGAATTAATAAGGGACAAAGCTAGTCCGCCCGGTGTCAGCGGCTGGCCGGCCCTCGCCTGACCACGGCAGGACGCGCTTATCCGACCGTGGCGTTCAGGCGTTCGCGGACCTGCTCGGCGCGCGGGAGCGGATCGACCGCGCCGTAGCCGAGCGTGGACAGCGCCGCCGCCGCATTGGCGTAGCGCACGGCGTCTTCCCAGGAATCTCCCTGGCAGCGGCGCGCCAGCAGGCTGCCCGCGAAGCAGTCGCCCGCTCCGGTGGCGTCGACGGCCTGCACGCGCAGGGCCGCCATGGGGGTGCGGTGGCGGCCGTCGTCGATGATGGAGCCGTCCTTGCCCAGCTTCAGCACCACCACGCCGGTTGCCCCGCCCTCGCGGATCCAGTCCAGCGTGCGCTCGGGATCGTCGTTGCCGGTGAAGTGCTGCATGTCGTCCATGCTGGGCAGGAACACGTCGGCCGAGCGCATCGCCTCGCGCAGGACGGCGCGGGCGCGGTCGACCGGCCACAGGCGCAGGCGCAGGTTCGAATCCAGGCTCACCTGCACGCCGGCGGCGCGCGCGCGTTCGATGGCCGCGAAGACCGTGTCGCAGGCGCTGGTGCTGATGGCCATGCTGATGCCCGACACGTGCAGAAAACGCGCCCGTTCGATCAGGCCGCCCGCCAGGCTTGCCGGCGTCATCAGGCTGGCCGCGGAACCGCGCCGCAGATAGCTGAAGGCATGCCCGTCCGGGCCGTGCTGCACGAAGTACAGCCCGGTGTGGGCGTCGTCGTCGACTTCGACGCCGGACGTGTCCACGCCTTCCGCATTCCACAGATCCAGGAACTGCCTGCCGAAGGCATCGTTGCCCACCCGGGTCAGGTAGGCGCAGCGTGCGCCCTGGCGCGCCGCGGCGATGACCGCGTTGGACGTATCGCCGCCAAAGCCCTGCAGGTACTGCTGCTGGTCCTTGCGGGTCTGGTTCAGTTCGACCAGGGGCTCGCCCAGCGCGACGATGTCGAAATCAGCCATGGGCGGCCTCGCGGGTACGGGTGATCTGCGCCACCAGGGCGGCGGTGTCGCGCGCGGCGAAGGCCGCCTTGTCGTAGAGGTTGCTGCCGATGCCGACCAGGCCCGCGCCGGCCGCGAAGTAAGTACCCATGTTTTCCTGCGTGATGCCGCCGGTGGGGCAGAAGATCGTGTCCGGATAGACCGACTTCAGCGCGGCCAGGTGTTTGGGGCCGCCGGTGTCCGCGGGAAACACCTTCACCACGTCCACGCCCGCGCGGCGCGCCGCCAGCACTTCGGTGGGCGTGTAGGCGCCCAGGAGGCACAAGGCATCGGCGGCGTGCGCCATGTCGACGATGTCGGTGGCCAGCGCCGGCGACACCAGGAAGTCGGCGCCCGCCACCAGCGCTTCGCGCGCCTGGGTTTCGTCGAGCACGGTGCCCACGCCCAGCAGCAGGCTGGCGCCGTGCTTGTCGCGCAGGGCGCGCACCAGGTCGGTGACGCCCGGGATGGTCCAGGTCAGTTCCAGCGTGGAGCAGCCGGCCGCGACCGCGACTTCGGCGGCATAGGCCGCGGTGGCCGCATCGGTATAGCGCAGCACGGGCACGACCCGGGCGGCCAGCAGGGCGGCAAGCTTGGAGGCGATGGGAGCAGCGGTTGCAGTCATGGAATTCCTCTGGGGCTGACGGTCAGGCGCCGCCGGACGATACCGGCAGGACGGCGAGTTTGGCCGCGGCGGCATCGCGCAGCCGCAGCAAGGGTTCTATATAGGCGGCCTGCGGGTCTGCGTGGCGCCGGAACAGCAGCGTGCTGACGCTGACCCCGGCCACGGGCCGGCCGGCCGCGTCGCACAGCGCCACGCCGTAGCAGACGATGCCGGGTTCGTTTTCCTCGTTGTCGACAGCGTAGCCGCGCGCGGCGGCCTCGCCCAGCGCCGCGCGCAACGCGGGCAGGCTGGTCAGCGTGGACGGCATGCGCCCCGGCAGGGGCAGGTCGCGCAGCAGCGGTTCGCGCAAGGCGGGGTCCAGCGCCGCCAGGTAGGCCTTGCCCACGGCGCTGGAATGCAGCGCCACCGAGGCGCCCACGCGCGACACCATGCGCACGGGGCCGGGGCTTTCCAGCTTGTCGATATAGATCATTTCGCGGCCGGCAGGCACCGCCAGGTGCACGGTTTCGCCGGTCTGGTCGCGCAGCGCCTGCAGCTCGGGCGCCAGCGCGGCCCGCAGGTCGAACTGCGACCAGGCCCGACTGGCCAGCGACATCAGGCGCGGCCCCAGGCGATAGAGCCCGCCGGTTTCGTCGACCATGCCCTGTTCCGCCAGCGCCGCGACGATGCGGTAGACAGTGGGGCGGGGATAGCCGCAAGTGCGCGCCAGCATCGCCGCCGTGGGCGGTTGCGGCGCATCCGCCACGGCCTGCAGCACCGCCATGAATTTCGCGAACGCCGCCGCGCCCGCGACCTTGGTTTCCGACAAGAACGTCCCCAAATAAAGGCAAGATCCGCAACGCCAACAGCGCGAATTTCAGACGAATCTGCGATACTGTTTATTTGTACAGCTAACGGGCGCCAGTTTGTCCATAATATGGACACCTGCGTCACAATATAGTCAATTATTCCATATCGACGCGCCCGGAACCAGCAATGGATCGCCGCGCCGGCATGCCTTTCTCCTCAGGCTACGATACCGTCCATGAGCTCCCAAATCCGCATCGTTGGCGCCCGCCAGAACAATCTCAAGAACCTGGACCTGACCATCGCCACCGGCGAACTGGTCGTCGTCACCGGCGTGTCGGGGTCCGGCAAAAGTTCGCTGGCCTTCGACACCCTGTACGCCGAGGGGCAGCGGCGCTATGTGGAAACCTTCTCGCCCTACGCGCGCCAGTTCCTGGACCGCATGGACAAGCCGCAGGTGGATCGCATCGAAGGCATCCTGCCCGCCATCGCCATCGACCAGACCAACCCGGTGCGCAGCTCGCGCAGCACGGTCGGCACGATGACCGAACTGAACGACCACCTGAAACTGCTGTTCGCGCGCGGCGCGCGGCTGTATTGCCGCGGCTGCGGCAAGCTGGTGCGGCGCGATACGCCCGAGTCCGTCTACCACTCGCTGGCCGAGCGCGCAGCCAGCGCGGGCGACCCGCGCCTGGTCGTGACGTTCCCCATCGCCGTGCCCGCCAACTTCACTGAAGACGAGGTGCGCGGCTTTCTCGAGCAGCAGGGCTACACCCGCGTGCATGCCGAGGAAAACGCCGCGCCGCGCGCCGCCGCCCCGGCCAAGGGAGCCAAGAAGGCCAAGGGCGCGAAGGCCGCCACCGAAGCGCGCCGCATCCTGCACGTGATCCAGGACCGCTTCCGCTTCGCGGGCACCGAGCGCGAACGCATCATGGAAGCGCTGGACACGGCGCTGCGCATGGGCGCCGGCCATATCGCCGTGTACGTCATGGACGCCGACGGGGGCAACGCGCACATCTGGAAGTACAGCGACCGCCTGCACTGCGCCGACTGCGACATCGAATACACCGACCCGCTGCCCAGCAGCTTCTCGTTCAACTCGCCGCTGGGCGCGTGCGAGGCCTGCCGCGGGTTCGGCCGCGTGATCGGCATCGACTTCGGCCTGGTGATCCCGGACGAGAAAAAGACCCTGCTGGAAGGCGCGATCAAGCCCTGGACGACGCCGTCCTACAAGGAATGCCAGGACGAACTCCAAAAATACGCGCCGCGCGCCGGCATCCCGCTGGGCGTGCCCTGGAAGGACTTGAGCGAGGAACACAAGCGCTGGGTGCTCTACGGCACGCCCGACTGGAAGGGCGGCAATGACGCCTGGAAGCACCAGTGGTACGGCGTGCAGCGCTTCTTCGACTGGCTGGAAACCAAGGCCTACAAGATGCACGTGCGCGTGCTGCTGTCCAAGTACCGCAGCTACACGCCCTGCCCGACCTGCAACGGCGCGCGCCTGAAGCCCGACGCCCTGCTCTGGCGCCTGGGCGCCAAGGACGAAGCCGACACCGTGCTGCCGCCTGAAGACGGCCGCTACAAGCGCTTCATGCCGGTCGGCGCCAACTGGACTCGCGATCAGCTGAACGACCTGGACGGGCTTTCCATCCATGACGTGATGCTGCTGCCCATTGAACGGGTGCGGCGCTTCTTCGACACGCTGTCGTTCTCCGGCGCGCTGGACGCCGCCACCGACCTGCTCATGACCGAGGTCCGCGCGCGGCTGAAATTCCTGTGCGACGTCGGCCTGGGCTACCTGACGCTGGACCGCCAGAGCCGCACGCTGTCGGGCGGCGAAGTGCAGCGGATCAACCTGACCACCGCGCTGGGCACGTCGCTGGTGAACACGCTGTTCGTGCTGGACGAGCCGTCCATCGGCCTGCACCCGCGCGACATGCACCGGGTGGTGGAAGTCATGCACCGCCTGCGCAACGCCGGCAACACGCTGGTGGTCGTGGAGCACGACCCGCAGGTCATGGTGGCCGCCGACCGCATCATCGACATCGGACCCGGCCCCGGCGAACGGGGCGGCCGCATCGTCTTCGACGGGTCGCCCGACCAGCTGCGCGCGGCCCCTACCCTTACGGGCGATTACCTGGGCGGCCGCATGCGCGTGGAAGCGCCGCGTCCGATGCCGGTGGCGGCGAACACGCCGCGCCTGCTGCTGGAAGGCGTCAACGCGCACAACCTGAAGAATGTTTCGGTCGAGCTGCCGCTCGGCCGCCTGGTCTGCGTGACCGGCGTGTCCGGCTCGGGCAAGTCCACGCTGGTGCAGGACGTGCTTTACCCCGCGCTGCTCAAGCAGAAGGGCAAGCCCTCGGAAGCGCCGGGAGCCTTCGACCGCCTGCTGGGCGCCGAACAGATCGCCGACGTGGTCATGGTGGACCAGACCCCCATCGGCAAGACCGCGCGCTCCAATCCGGCCAGCTACGTCGGCGCCTTCGACGCCATCCGCAAGCTGTTCGCCCAGGCGCCGCTGGCGCGCGAGCGCGCCTACACCGCCGGCACCTTCAGCTTCAACGGCGGCGACGGCCGCTGCCCGACCTGCGGCGGCACCGGCTTCGAGCACGTGGAAATGCAGTTCCTGTCCGACGTGTACCTGCGCTGCCCCGATTGCGACGGCAAGCGTTTCCGCCCCGAAGTGCTGGAAGTGCGGGTCGAGCACCTGGGCAAGAGCGCGTCCATCGACGAAGTGCTGGAGATGACGGTCAGCGAGGCGCTGGAATTCTTCAAGGGCCTGCGCGACGTGCAGACGGGCCTGGCGCCGCTGGCCGACGTGGGCCTGGAATACGTGCGGCTGGGCCAGCCCGTGCCGACGCTGTCGGGCGGCGAGGCGCAGCGGCTCAAGCTTGCCGGCCACCTGGCCGAAGCCGCGCGCAGCGGCATCTCCACCGCCAAGGTCGCCAAGAAGGGCAGCCTGTTCCTGTTCGACGAGCCCACCACCGGCCTGCACTTCGACGACGTCGCGCGCCTGATGCGCGCCTTCCGCAAGCTGCTGGCGGCGGGCCACACGCTGCTGGTCATCGAGCACAACCTGGACGTTATCCGCGCCGCGGACTGGCTGATCGACCTGGGCCCCGAAGGCGGCGACGCCGGCGGCCTGGTGATCGGCACGGGCACGCCCCAGGACCTCATGGACAATCCCAAGTCGCACACCGGCGCCGCCCTGCGCGACTACGACGTCAGCATCCTGCCCGCCGACGTCGTGGTCAGCAGCGACGCCGACGCGCAGGAGGTCGAGCAGGCCGGCCTGACGGCGCGCATCGCCGAACCCGGCGCCGCCTACGGCGCGGGCGAAGGCACGCCGCTGCAGTCCCTGGTGCGCGAACGCCGCCACGGCAACATGGCGATCGAGATCCGCAATGCGCGCGAGCACAACCTGAAGAACATCAGCGTCGAAATCCCGCACGACAAATTCACCGTCATCACGGGCGTGTCGGGGTCGGGCAAGTCCACGCTGGCCTTCGACATCCTGTTCAACGAAGGCCAGCGCCGCTACCTGGAATCGCTGAACGCGTATGCCCGCGCCATCGTGCAGCCGGCCGGCAAGCCCGACGTGGACGCCATCTTCGGCATCCCGCCCACCGTGGCGATCGAGCAGCGCACCAGCCGCGGCGGCCGCAAGTCGACCGTGGCCACGATGACGGAAATCCATCACTTCCTGCGCCTGCTCTACGTGAAGCTGGGCACGCAATACTGCCCCGACTGCAACGTCGCGGTCGAACCCCAGAACACGGACCAGATCGTGGCCCGCCTGCTGCGCGAACACAAAGGCGAACACATCGGCCTGCTGGCGCCGCTGGTCACCGCGCGCAAGGGCTACTACACGGACCTGGCCAAGTGGGCAGGCTCCAAGGGCCACTCGCACCTGCGCGTGGACGGCGAATTCATCCCCGTGGCCCCCTGGCCGCGCCTGGATCGCTACAAGGAACACACCATCGAACTGCCGGTGGCGGACGTGGTGGTGGATCCGGCCAACGAAGCCGACCTGCGCGCGGCCGTCAAGAGCGCGCTGGAAAACGGCCAGGGCGTGATGTCGGTGGTCTGGCCCGTCAACAAGCTGCACGAGGCGCTGAACAGCGAACTGCAGCAGCAGCATTTCTCGGTCAAGCGCGCCTGCCCGTCCTGCGGCACCAGTTTCCCCGAGCCCGACCCGCGCCTGTTCTCGTACAACTCCAAGCACGGCTGGTGCACGGGGTGCTTTGGCACGGGCCTGCAGCTGCAGGGCTTCGACGAAGAGCAGACCGGCGAGGAAACCGCCTGGAACGCCTGGTACGAAGGCGAGGCCAAGGCCTGCACGCAATGCGACGGCCAGCGCCTGAACCGCGTCGCCCGCGCCGTGCGCTGGCGCGACAAGTCCATCGCCGAACTGGCCTCGTTGCCGGTATCGGATGCGCACACCTTCTTCACCGGACTGGTGGCGCGCGGCCGCGAAGGCGAGATCGCCCGCGACATCCTGGCGGAAATCCGCGGCCGGCTTAATTTCATGCAAGAAGTGGGCCTGAACTACCTGGCGCTGGACCGCGCCGCGCCGACCCTGTCCGGCGGCGAAGCCCAGCGCATCCGCCTGGCCGCGCAGCTGGGCTCCAACCTGCAGGGCGTCTGCTACGTGTTGGACGAACCCACCATCGGCCTGCACCCGCGCGACAACCGCATCCTGCTGGACGCGCTGGCGCGCCTGGAAGGCAACGGCAATACCCTGGTGGTGGTCGAGCACGACGACGACACGATCCGCCGCGCCTCGCACGTCATCGACATCGGGCCGGGCGCGGGCATCCGCGGCGGCCGCGTCGTGGCGCAGGGCACCGTGCAGGACGTGATCGAGTCGCCCGAGTCCGTGACCGGCCGCTACCTCAAGACGCCGCTCGCGCATCCGCTGCAAGGCCGCCGTCCGGTCGAGGCCGACACGCCCATGATCGAGATCCGCGGCGCGCGCCTGCACAACCTGCGCAGCGTGGACGCGCGCATTCCGGTGGGCAGGCTGAGCGTCGTGACCGGCGTGTCCGGATCCGGCAAATCCACCCTGGCGCGTGAAGTGCTGCTGGACAACCTGACCCAGGCCGTCTCGCAGGGCAAGGCGCCGGGCTGGGCCGGCTGCGACAGCATCAAGGGTTGGGAAGCCATCGACCGCGTGCTGGAAGTGGACCAGACGCCCATCGGCAAGACGCCGCGCTCGTGCCCGGCCACGTACGTGGGCTTCTGGGACGACGTGCGCAAGCAGTTCGCCGATACCCGCGAGGCCCGCATGCGCGGCTGGACGGCGGCGCGCTTTTCGTTCAATACCGGCGACGGCCGCTGCCCGATCTGCGAAGGCCAGGGCATGCGCACCATCGAGATGAACTTCCTGCCCGACGTGAAGGTGCCGTGCGACGCCTGCAACGGCGCGCGCTTCAATAGCGACACGCTCAGCGTGCAGATGCGCGGCAAGAACGCTGGCGAGCTGCTGTCCATGGAAGTGGACGACGCCATCGGCTACTTCGCCGCCCATCCGAAGATCCATCGCCCCCTGCAATTGATGCAGGACGTGGGCCTAGGCTATCTGACGCTGGGGCAGCCGTCGCCCACCCTGTCGGGCGGCGAGGCGCAGCGCATCAAGCTGGTGACCGAGCTGTCCAAGGCCCGCCTGACCGACGGCCTGATCAAGACCGGCCGCGCGTCGCGCATCCCGCACACGCTGTACGTGCTGGACGAGCCGACGGTGGGCCTGTCGATGGCCGACGTCGAAAAACTGATCCACGTGCTGCACCGCCTGGTAGAGGCGGGCAACACGGTCGTGGTGATCGAGCACAACCTGGACGTCATCGCCGAAGCCGACTGGCTGCTGGACCTGGGCCCCGAAGGGGGCACGGGCGGCGGGCAGCTGGTGGGCGAAGGCTCGCCGGAGCACGTGATGACGCTGGCCGACCATTCCCACACCGGCCGGGTCCTGACGGAGTTCCTGGCGCAACAGCAGCGGTAGCAGCAGCAATCAGCATGGAATGTCGTTTTGAAGACCGGCTGGCCGGTCGCGCGCTGCGGTTCGACGGGTTCTGCTCCCGGATCGAGGCGCGCGCCGCCGCCGAGGTCGCCCCCGCGCTGGCCGCCATCGAGGACGCGCGGCGGCAGGGCCGCTGGATCGCCCTGCTGCTGGACTACGAGCTGGGCGAATGGCTGCTCCCGGAAGCCGGCCTGGCTCCGCCCGCCGGCCCCTGGACGCCCCCGTCCGAAGACGGCCGGGCCCGCCTGACCGCGCTCGTCTTCGAGCGCAAGGTGGACGAGGCGCCCTGGGCGGGGCCGGACGCCGCTGCGCCGGCCGCCGCCATCAGCCTGCCCGCGCCGCGCATGACCGAGGCCGCGTACGTGCGCCAGATAGACGCCATCCGCGGACTGATCCGCGACGGCGAGCTGTACCAGGTCAATTTCACGCAGCCGCTGGATCTGCAATTCCAGGGCGACGCGGCCACGCTGTACCGGCGCATCGCCGCGCGCAATCCGGTGGCCCACGGCGCCTTTATCCAGGACGGCGAGCGCACCGTGCTGTCGTTTTCGCCCGAACTCTTTGTCCGGCGCGACGGCCCCAGGCTGACGACCCGGCCCATGAAGGGCACCGCGCCGCGCCACCCCGATCCGGCCGAGGACGAGCGCCTGGGCCAGGAACTGCTGGCCAGCGCCAAGAACCGCTCTGAAAACCTGATGATCGTCGACCTGCTGCGCAACGACCTGGGCCGCCTGGCGCAGCCGGGCTCGGTCAAGGTCGACGCCCTCTTCACGCTGGAGCGCTATCCCACGGTCTGGACCATGACGTCCACCGTGTCGGCCATGGCGCCGGACGCGTCGCTGGGGGACGTGCTGCATGCCCTCTTTCCTTGCGGGTCGATCACCGGCGCGCCGAAGGTCGCCGCGATGCGGCGCATCCGCCAGATGGAATCCGCCCCGCGCGGCCTGTACTGCGGCAGCGTCGGCTGGCTTGCGCCGGACGGCGACTTTTCGCTGAACGTGGCGATCCGCACGCTGGTGCTGGACGCGGCCGGCCACGGCGTCTACAGCGTCGGCGGGGGCATCGTGTACGACTCGGAACCCGCCGGGGAATGGCAGGAGTGCCACTGGAAGGCCCGCATCCTGCGCGCCTGAGCGCGCAAATCCCGCCGGCGGTAGTAGCATAGAGCGCGCCCGCCTTGCACCAGGAGAGTCCCATGCAGCCCGAATTGATCGAGACCATCCTGGTCGACGCCTCCGGCACCGTGCCGTTGCTGGCGCGCCATCTGCGCCGCCTGGAAGCCTCCTGCAAGGCGCTGGGCTATGTATGGGGCGGACGCGCCGTCGAAGGCGACATCCTGGTCGCCGTAATGGCGCTGGGCACCGCCGGTCCGCACCGCCTGCGCCTGCTGGTCGCGCGCGACGGCAGCCGCCACATCCAGACCGCCGTCCTTCCGCCGTTGCCCGCGCACCAGGAAATCATGCTGGCGCCCGAGGCGCTGCGCTCATCTGAGCCGCTGCTGCGCTACAAGACCACGCACCGGCCCTGGTACACCAAGACGATCGAATGGCTGCCGGCGCACCCGCACATCTTCGACCTGGTCTATCTGAATGAACGCGGCGAACTCTGCGAAGGCAGCCGCAGCAACGTGTATCTGCGCCTGGACGACGACTGGTACACCCCGCCGGTGGACAGCGGCTGCCTGCCCGGCGTGCAGCGGGCCGAGCTGCTGGACGCGGGCAAGGTTAAAGAGCGCGTGCTGACCCTGGCCGACCTGCACGCCGCCGACGAGATCCGCCTGTCCAACGCGCTGCGCGGCTGGTTCACGGTGTCGTTCCGCGAAGCATAGGCCGCGCCCGCGGATTCGCGCCGATTGCAAAAGCCGGCGCGCTGAAGAATAATTGATACTCATTCTTATTAGTATCAATCCAGCGGCTTCATCGTGTCTTCCACCCGCCCCGCGGCGCCCGTCTGCATCGAATCCCTGTACTGCGACCACCACGGCTGGCTGCAGGAGTGGCTGCGGCGCCGGCTCGGGAACGCGTTCGACGCCGCCGACATCGCGCACGACACGTTCGTGCGCCTGTTCCGCAACCAGGAGCCGATCCGCGAGCCGCGCGCCTTCCTGACCACGATCGCCCACGGGCTGGTCGTGAACCATTGGCGGCGGCAAGACCTGGAACGCGCCTACCGCGACACGCTGGCCACCGTCGCCGACACGCTCCATCCGTCTCCGGAAGAACGCGCCCTGCTGATGGACGCCCTGTGCGAACTGGACGCGCTGCTGAACCAGCTGAACCCCAAGGCCCGCGCGGCCTTCCTGCTGGCGCACCTGGAAGGCCTGGGCTACGTCGAGATCGCCGAACGGCTTGCCGTGTCCGAGCGCATGGTCAAGAAATACATGGCGCAGGCGATGCTGCACTGCCTGACCTCGAACCTGGCGCCGAACGCGGCATGACGCCCGCCGACAGCGCGCCCAGCTTCAGGGTGCTGCAGGAAGCGGCCGAGTGGTTCGCCGTCCTGCGCGCCCCGGCGGTTCCCGCCGGCGAGCGCCAGCGCTGGCGCCAGTGGCACGATGCCGACCCCGCGCACCAGCTGGCCTGGCGCCGGGTGGAGGCCATCAGCGGCAAGTTCGAGGACTTGCCGGGCGGCGACAAGCCCACCGCGCATCGCCTGCTGGACGCGGTCGCGGCCAAGCGGGCGCAGCGCCGCCGCGCCGTGAAAATGCTGGCGCTGCTGTGCGGCACCGGCCTGGGCACCTGGGCCGCCACGCAATCCGCGCCGTGGCGCGCCTGGACCGCCGCCCACCATACGGGCGTGGGCGAACGCCGCGAGATCCGCCTGGCCGACGGCGCCACCCTCTGGCTCAACACCGACAGCGCGATCGACATCGACTATGGTCCGCAGTTGCGGCGGGTAAAGCTCCTTGCCGGCGAAATCCTCGTCAGCACCGCGCCAGACACGCAGTCCCCCGCGCGTCCCTTCGTGGTCGACACGGCCGAGGCGCGGCTGCGCGCGCTTGGCACCCGCTACGCGGTCCACCAGGAGGACGGAGCCAGCACGGTCGCCGTGTTCGACGGCGCCGTCGAGGTGAGGCCGCTGGCGTCCGGCGCCGAGCCTCTCATCGTGCGGGCCGGCCAGCAATCCCGGGTCACCCGGAACGCCGCCACGGCCCCCGCGCCCGCCGACCTGGCGCGCGAGTCGTGGTCGCGCGGGCTGCTCATCGCCGAGAACATGCGCCTGGGCGATTTCATTGCGGAAGTGTCCCGCTACCGGCGAGGCTATCTGGCCTGTGCGCCGGAGGTGGCGGATCTGCGCATCGTCGGCGCCTACGCGCTGGCGGACACGGACCGCGTGCTGGCGGCGCTGGCGGACACGCTGCCCGTGCGCATCCAGGCGACCATGCCCTGGTGGGTGACGGTGGTTCCGCGCTAGCGCGGCGTCCACAGAAATCTTTTTGCGACGCAGGTTCCCTTTTCGGCGGCCATGTTTGGCATACGGGGTGAAGACCCTCTTCTCTCCATAAGGACCAGGCTCGCCATGCATTCGCCCACCCTCACCCGCCGCACTGTCCTGTCGCTGGCGATCACCGCTGCCCTGCTGGGCGTCGCGGCATCCGGCGGCGCCCCCGCGCACGCGCAGGCCACGCCGGCCGCGTCCGCCGACCTCGACTATGACATCGCGCCCGGCGCGCTCAGCCGGGCCATTACGCAGTTCGCGGCGCAGGCGGGCATCCAGGTGTCGGTCGACGCGGCGCTGACCGCCGGCCGCCAGAGCCCCGGCCTGCGCGGCAGGCATGCCGTGCCTGCCGCGTTCAATGCGCTGCTGGCGGGCACCGGCCTCGAGGCGGTCCATCGCGGCGGCGGCGAATACACCCTGCGCCCGGTGCCGGCCACGCCCGGCGTCGTGACCTTGCCCGGCGTCACCGTCACCGGCTCGGCAAGCGCCGCGCTGCAGCAGGATGGCCTGGCCAGCGACGGCTACCGCGCCTCGATCGTGTCGTCCGTGGGCGCGCTGGGCGGCATGGACTGGCAGCACACGCCCTTCGCCGTCAACGTCGTGCCGCGCGAACTGCTGCAGAACGTGCAGGCCCAGTCGCCCGACGACGTGTACAAGATCAGCCCGTCCGCGCTGACGCAGACGCCGCAGATCAGCGGCTGGGCCCCCATGGTGAAAATCCGCGGCTTCAACAGCTACGACCGGGCCGAGGAAGGCCTGCGCCGCTCCTTCGGCTTCGCGGCGTCGCTGGAAGACAAGGAGCGCGTCGAGATCCTCAACGGGCTGTCGGGCTTTCTCTTCGGCGCCGCCTCGCCGGGCGGAATGGTGAACTACGTGAACAAGCGTCCCACCCAGGACCGCCTGAACAGCGTCACGCTGGGCAACTACGGCGGCGGCCAATACTACGTGCACGGCGACTTCGGCGGCCCGTTCGACAGCAACGGCAAGGTCGGCTACCGCGTCAACCTGGTGCGCCAGGACGGCGACACCGCGGTCGACGACCAGAAGATCGACCGCAGCCTGGCCAGCGCGGCGCTGGACTTCAACATCACCGACCGCTTCAAGCTGGAACTGGGCGCGTCCTACAGCGACTACAAGATGCAGGCGCCGAACTCCTACTGGTTCTTCCGGGACGGCGTGCCGCGCCCCACCCTGGATTCGACGAAGAACTGGAGCCAGCCGTGGGTCCGCGACGAAACCGAGAGCCGCAAATGGATGGCCCGGGCGATCTACGAGGCCAGCGACAACCTGACGCTGCGCGTGGCCCACATCCGCGAGTACCAGGACCGCCCGGTCCAGTACCACACCATGAATTCGGTGCGCTCCGCCGGCGAGTACTTCCAGCTCCGGCAGAAGGTGGGCCCGACGCGGACCGAATCGGAAGCCTGGCAGGCGCTGGCCGACATCTCGTTCGCCACCGGGCCGATCGACCACAAGATCACCATGGGCTACTACGGCTACACGGACCGGCAATGGCAGAACACCTGGTTCCCCAGCACCGGCTACCAGGGCCCCTACAGCCTGGACTCGCCCACGCACGTACCGGAGCCGAACTGGCCGTCCACGCCGTCCAAGTCGATGTATTTCTCCAGCCGCGTCCGCAACGACAACTTCATGATCGGCGACCTGGTCCGCTTCAATGAGCAATGGTCCGCCTTGGTCGGCATCAACCGCAGCAACATCCAGACGACCGACCGCAACGCGGACGGCAGCCTCAGCCAGCCCGATTACGACCGGGGCCGGAACTCTCCCAGCGCGTCCCTGATCTTCACGCCCGTGCCCTGGATGACGGCCTACGCCACGTACATCGAAGGGCTGGAACAAGGCGGCGTGGCGCCGGAAGACGCGGCCAATGCGCTGCAGGTGATGGCGCCGATGCGCAGCAAGCAGAAGGAACTGGGCATCAAGGCCGAGGTGGGCGGCGTGCTCTTGAGCGGCGCGCTGTTCGACATCGAGAAATCCTACGAATACACCAACGACGCGAATGTCTACGCCCAGGACGGCGTCCAGCGCCACCGCGGCGCAGAAGTGTCGGCCGTGGGCAAGGTGACGCCGGCGTGGACCGTGGTGGGCGGCGCCACCCTGTTGCACGCCCGAGTCGAAGGCGGCAGCAACGACGGCAAGGATCCCATGAACGTGCCGAAGTTCATGGCCAAGCTCTACACGGAGTATGCGCTGCCGTTCGCCCCCGGACTCAGCGTCACCGGCGGCGTCTACCACGTCGGCAAGCAATGGGCGTCCGCCACCAACGTCGGCCGCCTGCCGTCCTACACCACGTTCGACGCAGGCCTGCGCTACGCCACCAAGGTGTCGGGGCGGCCGCTGACCCTGCGCCTGAACGTCAACAACGTCACGGGACGCGACTACTGGCTGAACAGCTATTACCTGGGCAGCCCGCGCAGCGTGGCGCTGTCGGCGCAGGTCCAGTTCTGAGCCTTGACTGCCCGGGGGCCGCGCATCAGTCCGCAAACACGTCCACCACCACCTGCCGCAGCCACTGGTTGGCGGCCTCGCGGTGGTTGCGCGCGTGCCAGAACACATTGATGACGGACTCCGGGATCTTCACCGGACAGGGCGCCGCCGCCAGGCCGAAAGGCCCGCAGGCGCAGTCGGCAAAGCGCTGCGGGACGACCGCGATCATGTCGGTGGCCTGCAGGACCGGCCCCACCGCCATGAAGTGCGGCACCGTCAGCCGCAGCCGGCGGCGGATGCCGGCGCGCTCGATCACTTCATCCACCACCCCGTGGCCGGTGCCTTCCGACACGATGGCCACGTGCTCCGCCGCGCGAAACTGCCTGGCCGACACGCCTGAACTCGCCAGCGGATGGCCCTGGCGGAAGATGCAGACATAAGGCTGGCGGAACAGCCTGCGCTGAAAGAAGCCGCCCTTCAGCCCGGGCAGGAAGCCCATGGCCAGGTCCATGCGGCCGCGCTCCATTTCATCGCGGAAGTCGATCGAGGTCGTGCGCACGGTGCGGATGGTCACGCCGGGCGCCACCTGGTCCAGCGCCCGCATCAGGCGCGGCAGGAAGTAGGTCTCGCCCACGTCGTTCACGCCGATCACGAAGGCGCGTTCGCTGTGCGCCGGGTCGAACGCCACGCGTGCGTTCAAGGTGGCGTGCAGCGCACCCAGCGCGTCCGCGATGGGCTGGGCCAGGCTCTCGGCGTAGGGCGTGGGCACCATCCCGCGCGAGGTCCGCAGGAACAGTTCATCGCCCAGCAGCTTGCGCAGCCGGCCAAGCGCATTGCTGACGCCCGGTTGCGAGATGCCCAGGCTGGCGGCCACGGCCGACACCCGGCCATGCTTGTGCAGTTCATTGAAGACGACCAGCAGATTCAGGTCCACGTCTTTCAGGTTCATGCGGCTGTCTCCACCAATATTGATTCTGGTGATTTATGTAATTAGCCAGATTCTATTTATTAATTTCACGGCGTGCCCGATGATTCGGCAAACGCCTGCGCCCATGTCGCGCAAGGCTCTGCCCGGCCGCCGCGCGGCCAGATGGAAACCGGAGACAAACCATGCGCGCCTGCACGCATTGCATCGTCACGCCCTGTAAGGGGGGCAACCCATGAATGCCCCCGAACATCCCATCCATATCGTCCCGCCCTGGCAGGGCGACGGCTCGCACCGCATCCCCTTCGGCGTCTACACCGATGCCGCGCTGCACCAGCGCGAACTGGAGCGCTTTTTCTACCGGGGGCACTGGAGCTATGTGGGCCTGGAGGCCGAGATCCCCAATCCGGGCGATTTCAAGCGCACCACGGTCGGCGAACGTTCGGTCATCCTGCTGCGCGACAACGAGGGCCAGGTCCGCGTGGTGGAAAACGTGTGCGCCCATCGGGGCGTGCAGTTCTGCCGCGAACGCGCCGGCAACCGCAGCGAGTTCGTCTGCCCGTATCACCAGTGGAACTATGACCTGCAGGGCAACCTGATCGGCGTGCCGTTCCGCCGCGGCGTCAAGCAGGACGGCAAGGTCAACGGCGGCATGCCGCCCGACTTCAAGCCCGAAGAGCACGGCCTGACCAAGCTGGCGGTGGCTTGTCGCAACGGCGTGGTGTTCGCCTCGTTCGACCACGCCGTAGAGCCGCTGGAAGACTACCTGGGTCCGGACATCCTGCATTATTTCGACCGCGTCTTCGACGGCCGCGAACTGGTCATCCACGGCTACAGTCGCCAGCGCATCCCGGGCAACTGGAAGCTGATGCAGGAGAACATCAAGGACCCCTATCACCCGGGCCTCCTGCACACCTGGTTCGTGACCTTCGGGCTGTGGCGCGCGGACAACCGGTCGGAACTGAAGATGGACAGCCATTTCCGCCACGCCGCCATGATCTCCACCCGCGGCCAGGGCGGCAAGAGCACCGTCACCAGCGGCGTGTCCAGCTTCAAGGAGCAGATGTCGCTGAACGACGACCGCTTCCTGGACATCGTGCAGGAGCCCTGGTGGAACGGGCCCACCGCGGTGCTGATGACGCTGTTCCCCAGCGTCATCATCCAGCAGCAGGTCAATTCGCTGTCCACCCGCCACATCCAGCCGGTCGGCCACGACGCCTTCGATTTCGTCTGGACCCACTTCGGCTTCGCGGACGACACCCCGGAAATGACGCAGCGCCGCCTGCGCCAGGCCAACCTGTTCGGGCCGGCGGGCTTCGTGTCGGCCGACGACGGCGAGGTCATCGAGTTCTCGCAATCGGGCTTCGCGCAGAAGCCGTGGCACCGCAGCGTGGCGGAACTGGGCGGCAAGACCGCCGAGAACACCGACCACATGGTCACCGAAACGCTGATACGCGGCATGTACGCGTACTGGCGCCGGGTCATGGAGGCGTGACATGCTGGACTTTCCGCTTTATTACCAGCTGACCCGCCTGTACGCCGACTACGCCGCCGCGCTGGACGCCGGCGAATGGGAAAAATGGCCGGATTTCTTCGTGGAGGACTGCATCTACAAGGTGCTGCCGCGCGAAAACTACGAACGCGGCTTTCCCCTGGCGACGATGGCGTTCGAGAGCCGCGGCATGCTCAAGGACCGCATCTACGGCGCCACCGAGACGATCTTCCACGATCCCTACTACCAGCGCCACGTGGTGGGCGCGCCGCGCGTGCTGCTGGTGCAGGACGGACGCATCGAGTCCGAAGCCAGCTACGCCGTGTTCCGCACCAAGCCCAGCCAGCTGACCACGGTGTTCAACGTGGGACGCTACCGGGACGTGATCCGCCAGACGCCGGACGGCCTGAAGTTCGAGTCGCGGCTGTGCATCTTCGACAGCGAGCTGATTCCGAATTCGCTGATCTACCCCATCTGACAGGAGACGACGCAATGAGTGTGCAATGGATCAAGGCCATCGGACGCGACGAGGTGCCGGAAGAGGACGTGATCGCCGTGCAGGCGGGCGGGCGCGAGATCGCGCTGTACGGCGTTGAGGGCGAGGTCTACGCGACGGACATCCTCTGTACGCACGGCAACGCCAGGCTGTGCGACGGTTTCCTGACGGGCCATGAAATCGAATGCCCGCTGCACCAGGGCCGCTTCGACGTGCGCGACGGTCGCGCGCTCTGTTCTCCGCTGCGCGAGAACATCGCGACCTATCCCGTCCGGATCGAGGACGGGATGGTGTTCGTGGCGCTTTGAGCCGTTGAGCGGCAAGCGTCTGGCCTGTGAGCCGCCGCCCCCCGGCGGCCTCAGACCGCCAGACGCAGCGCTTCGTTGGCCGCCGCCATGCCCATGGCGGCGGTCACGGTGACGACAGACCCATAGCCGGCGCAGGACAGTCCCTGCGGCGCCAGGTTGAGCCCCGACGCGCCCATGTCGTCCTCGCCTTCACCGGGCCGGGTCCAGGCGTCCGGCAGAATCGCCGGCTGATCGAACCACAAGGCATGGATGCCCATCTTGGGCACGCGCTTGAGCGCCTTGCCGTTCTTGTCGGATGCCCGCGGAAACCCGTGTTCGCGCCGCAGCTTGTTGCGCAGCTTCGAAAGCAGCGCATCGTTGACGGCCCCGGACAGGTCGCCCGCGCGCAAGGCCAGCGGATCCGTCTTGCCGCCAGCGCCGCCGCACAGCAGCATGGGAATGCTCAACGTGCGCGCGTGCAGGATCATGGCGATCTTGGCTGCGGCCTGGTCGGTGCAATCGATGATCACGGTGTACGGACCAGGCAGCACCTCGCCCACGTTCTCGGGCGACACGAATTCATCGATCCGCGTGATCCTGCATTCCGGATTGATGGCCAGCACCCGCTCGGCCATCGCATCCACCTTCGATTGCCCCAGCGTGGACGTCAGCGCGTGGATCTGCCGGTTGACGTTGGATTCGGCGATGTGGTCCAGGTCGATGAGCGTCAAGGCCCCGACGCCGCAGCGCGCCAGCGCTTCGACGGTCCAGGAGCCGACGCCGCCCAGTCCGGCGACGGCCACGTGGGCGTTGCGGATGCGGGCGGGGGCTTCGGGGCCGTACAGGCGCGAGAGGGCGCCGAAGCGGCGGTCCAGGTCGGCGGTGGGCTCTGGGAGATGGTCGGGGGAGTTCATGGACGGGATTTTATTGCAGGCCGAGGGGTTGGTTCTTAAGACGCCTGGCACGGCGGCGGCGCGGGGGCGCGGGGCTACGATTGCGGTCCGGAGCGTTCGCTCCGGACTGCCCCTTCCTCATCCTCGTTGCCGCCTGCGGCGGCTGCCTTCGGATTCCGTCGGGCGCATCTGACGCCCCGCGCCCCCGCGCCGCCGCCGTGCCAGGCTGTGCTGATTGAATCTTGGCGGTCGCCGGGAAGAGCGGTGTGCTTGGCGTTTTTCTCCCCTGCGAAGGAAAAGAGAGAAATCTTGCAGGGACGCCAAAACCGGCCGCGCGGGCGGCCTTCTTTGGCATATGGGCGTCATTGGGCGTGGCGATGACGCTGCGCGCCCTGGAAGCATCAAGCTGCGAGATGCTCGCGGAACGTGGCGCGGACCATCGAAATCCTCGGGCGTCGAATCCTCGGGTGTCGAATCCTCGGGTGTCGAATCCTCGGGTGTCGAATCCTCGGGTGTCGAATCCTCGGGTGTCGAATCCTCGGGTGTCTGACACCCAAGCGAGACCATCTTCAGTTTGCAGTCCACTCCCAAGGGTGTCAGACACTTTACGCTCAGCGCGCAACGCGGCAAAAGAACCCGGCTGCCCGCCCCCACACGCAAAGCGTCATCGCCCCGACGCAAGACGCCGCGTAAGCCGGTGGTCGG
>NZ_JBDJLJ010000001.1:0-432263 GCF_039673305.1 Achromobacter spanius | reverse complement strand
GCCCCCTCGGCAGGCCCCCCGGCGCCCGCCCGGCGCGCCCCGGCCGCCACCACGCGCAGGATTTGCCATGACCGCTGCAACGCATTCCGAAGTATCCCCCGGCGCCGCCAATGTGCTGCTCGATGTGAACGGCATCGAGGTGATCTACAACCACGTCATCCTGGTGCTCAAGGGCGTGTCCCTGCAGGTGCCGGAAGGCAGGATCGTGGCCCTGCTGGGCGCCAACGGCGCGGGCAAGACCACCACATTGCGCGCGATCTCCAACCTGCTCAAGGGCGAACGCGGCGACGTCACGAAGGGCCACATCCAGTACCGCGGCCAGCGCATCGAGCGCCTGTCGCCGGCCGAACTGGTCAAGCGCGGCGTCGTGCAGGTGATGGAAGGCCGGCACTGCTTCGCCCACCTGACCATCGAGGAAAACCTGCTGACGGGCGCCTACACCCGCAGCATGAGCCGCGGCGACACCACCGCCGCGCTGGAAAAGGTCTATCAGTACTTCCCCCGGCTCAAGCAGCGCCGGACGAGCCAGTCCGGGTACACCTCGGGCGGCGAACAGCAGATGACCGCGATCGGCCGTGCGCTGATGGCCAATCCCAACATGATCCTGCTGGACGAACCGTCCATGGGCCTGGCCCCGCAGATCGTCGAAGAGATCTTCGAGATCGTGCGCGACCTGAACCAGCGCGAACGGGTGAGCTTCCTGCTGGCCGAACAGAACACCAACATCGCGCTGCGCTATGCCGACTACGGCTACATCCTTGAAAACGGGCGCGTGATGATGGACGGCGCCGCGTCCGACCTGGCGCAGAACGAGGACGTCAAGGAGTTCTACCTGGGCATATCCAGCGGCGAGCGCAAGAGTTTCCGAGACAACAAGTTCTACCGCCGCCGCAAGCGCTGGCTGGCCTGATTCCTGAAGCGGGCAAGCCAGGCTTGCCGCATGCCGCCGGCAACGGCACCGCTATACGGCACACGAGAAGGTGCGATCCCATGTCCGAGTTTTTCGATGTACTCGAAACCCGTGCGCCCGAGCAGCGCGAGCGCGAATTGATGGCGGCCCTGCCGGGCGCGATTGCGCGGGCCATCGCCCGGGCGCCCGCCATCGCCGAACAGTTGCGCGGCATCGATCCCGCCGCGGTCACGTCGCGCGAGGCGCTGGCGCGCCTGCCCGTGCTGCGCAAGCACGAACTGCTGGAACGCCAGCAGCACAGCCGCGACGACGCCGCGGCGCCCGCGGGGCCCGGCAAGGCCTTCGGCGGCTTTTCCGCCATCGGCTGGGGCGAGGCGATGCGCGTATTTGCCTCGCCCGGCCCGATCTACGAACCCGAAAGCGCGCGCGCGGACTACTGGCGCTTTGCCCGCGCGCTGTACGCGGCGGGCTTTCGCGCCGGCGAACTGGCCTACAACTGCTTTTCCTATCACTTCACGCCGGCCGGCTCCATGATGGAAACCGCGGCGCATGCCGTGGGCTGCACCGTGTTTCCGGGCGGCACGGGGCAGACCGAGCAGCAGGTGCGGGCCATCCAGGACCTGGCGCCCAGCGGCTACACCGGCACGCCAAGCTTCCTGAAGATCATCCTGGAGAAGGCCGACGAGCTGGGCGTCAGGCTCGATTCGCTGCGCCGCGCGCTGGTGTCGGGCGAAGCCTTTCCGCCGTCGCTGCGCGACTGGCTGGCCGCCCGCGGCATCGAAGGCTACCAGGCCTATGGCAGCGCCGATCTCGGCATGATCGCGTTCGAGACCTCCGCCCGCGAGGGGCTGGTGCTGGGCGAAGACATCATCGTCGAGATCGTGCGCCCGGGCACCGGCGAGCCCGTGCCTGCCGGCGAAGTCGGCGAGGTCGTGGTGACCACGCTGAACCCCGACTACCCGCTGGTGCGCTTCGGCACGGGCGACCTGTCCGCGGTGCTGCCCGGCATCTCGCCTTGCGGCCGCACCAACACCCGCATCAAGGGCTGGATGGGCCGCGCGGACCAGACCACCAAGGTGCGCGGCATGTTCGTGCATCCGTCCCAGGTGGCCGACGTGGCGCGGCGGCACCCCGAGATCCTGCGGGCGCGCCTGGTCATCAGCGGCAGCACCGGATCGGACCGCATGGTGCTGAAGGTGGAATCGCAAGCACGCGACGAAGACCTGGCCAAGCGGATCGCCGATTCGGTGCGCGACGTGACCAAGCTGCGCGCCGATGTCGAATGGGCGGACGCGGGCGGCTTGCCGAACGACGGCAAGGTCATCGACGACATCCGGACCTACGAATAGTCCGCCGGGGCGGATGGCCGCGCCACCGTCCAGCAGGTCAGAATCAGGCGCGCCTGCCGCGCTCGATGACGGCGTGGATGGCCATCCCCGCGATCATGGCGCCCGCGAAGACCAGCGCCTGCCAGATGCCGGCCGCCGCGGCGACCAGCGCGGGCCCCGGGCAGAAGCCCGCCAGCCCCCAGCCCACGCCGAAAGCCAGGCTGCCGCCGGCCAGCCGCAAGTCCACCCGCGTGGCCTGCGGCCAGTGCATGGGTTCGCCCGACAGGCTGGTGCGGCGGCGCCGCAAGGCTGCGAAGCCCACGCTGGCCGCCAGGACCGCGCCCCCCATCACGAACGCCAACGTCGGATTCCAGAGGCCGGCCAGATCCAGGAAGCCCAGCACGCGGGCGGGATCGGCCAGGCCCGACACGATCAGGCCCAGCCCGAACACCAGGCCCGCCGCGAATGCGTAGATGCCGGCCATGTCAATTTCCCCACACGTGACGCAACAGGTAGACGGTGACAAACCCTGCCGCCATGAAGATCGCGGTGGCCGCCAGCGACCGGCGCGATCCGCGGGACAGGCCGCAGACGCCATGGCCGCTGGTGCACCCCGAGGCGTAGCGGGTGCCGATGCCCACCAGCAGGCCCGCCACGATCAGTTGCGGCGTGCTTGCCTGCACGGTGATGGACGGCAGCTCGGAAAACAGGCGGTACAGCCAGGGCGCGGCGAACAGCCCCAACAAGAAGGCAAGCCGCCAGCCGGCGCCGCGCTCGGGCCCGAGCAGCCCGCCCAGGATGCCGCTGATCCCCGCGATGCGTCCGGCGCCCAGCATCAGCACCACCGCGCCGAGACCGATCAGCAGACCGCCGACCGCGCCGGCGAGCGGAGTAAAGGCGGACCAGTCCACGTTCACTTGAGTGACTCCAGCGCCCGTCCGCAGTACAAACTCGATAGCGTTTTCATCACCTGACTGACCTCGAAGCTGGCCATCTGGTAGTAGACGTACTTGCCGTCTCGCCGCGTGGCGACCAGCCCTTCGTCGCGCAGCACGCCCAGTTGCTGGGACAGTGTCGGCTGGCGGATGCCGGTCAGCGATTCAAGCTCGCCCACGTTGCGTTCATTCTGGACCAGCTGGCACAGCAGCAGCAAGCGGTCTTCGTTGGCCAGCGCCTTCAGCAGCGCGCAGGCCTGCGACGCGGATTCGCGCAGGGCGGAGACCTCGCAGTCGGTAAGGTGGGTATCCATGATGGCTCGATCGATTGGCGGATGATGGAATCATTATATTTTTATATAAACTATATGCAAATATTATTTTATTACGTATATTGATGGAATTGCGCCGCGACACGCGGCTCCCACGCCAGCGCTCATGAATCCGCAAATCCAGGCCTTCTTCGACCCCGCCACCGCCACCATCACCTATGTCGTCCACGAGGCCGGACGCGGCGGCGCCTGCGCCATCATCGACTCGGTGCTGGACTACGACCCCAAGTCGGGCCGCAGCAGCACGGCCAGCGCGGACAAGGTGGCGGCCTACGTGCGCGAGCACGAACTCAACACCGTCTGGCTGCTGGAAACCCACGCCCACGCCGATCACCTGTCGGCCGCGCCCTATCTGCAGCGGCTGCTGGGCGGCGTGATCGCCATCGGACAGAGCATCCGCACCGTGCAGGGCGTCTTCAAGAAGATCCTGAACCTGGAACCGGAATTCCAGCTGGATGGCTCGCAGTTCGGCCATCTTTTCGCCGATGGCGAGACCTTCCGCATCGGGGCGCTCACCGCCACCGCCATCCACGTGCCCGGGCACACGCCCGCCGACATGGCCTACCTGATCGGGGATGCGGCGTTCGTCGGCGACACGCTGTTCATGCCCGACGTGGGCACCGCGCGCTGCGACTTCCCGGGCGGCGACGCCCATCTGCTGTTCCGCTCGATCCAGCGGCTGCTGAGCCTGCCGGACGGCACGCGGCTGTTCATGTGCCACGACTACCCGCCCGCGGGCCGCGACGCCTGCTGGCAAACCAGCGTGGCTGATCAGCGCCGCGCCAACATCCACGTGCGCGACGGCGTGAGCGAAGCGGAATTCGTCGCCATGCGCACCCGCCGCGACGCCACGCTGTCCATGCCCACGCTGATCCTGCCCGCGATCCAGGTGAACATCCGGGCCGGCCATTTCCCGCCCCCCGAGGACAATGGCGTGCGCTATCTCAAGATTCCCGTCGACGCGCTGTGAATCGCGGGCGCGCGGCACTTGCGCGCCACGGCCATATCCCGCAAGATCGCCCGATCGAAATTCCACCCGATCCGCGCATCCCCATGTTCGCCGAAGCTGAAGCCGACCCCATCCTGTCCAAAGACGAGTTCAAGCCGCTCGAAGAACGGCTGCGGGTCGCCCTGCTGAACGCGCAGTACGAGCGCCTCAGGAAGGCAGAGAAATCGCTGCTGGTGGTCGTGGCGGGGATCGACGGGGCCGGCAAGGGCGCCACCATCAACCTGCTCAACGAATGGATGGATCCGCGCCATATCCGGACGCTGGCCTATGGTCCGCGCGAAGGCGACGAACTGGACCGCCCGCCGCTCTGGCGCTACTGGAACGACCTGCCGCCCAAGGGCAGCACCGGCATCGTCTTCGGCTCCTGGTACACGCCGCTGATCATCGAAGCGGCCCGCAAGAAGCCGAATCCGGAAACCATCGAGGCGCAGGCCGCCGCGATCATGCGCTTCGAAGCCATGCTGGCGGCCGAGGGCGTGCAGATCATCAAGCTCTGGTTCCACTTGTCCGCCAAGGCCCAGAAGGCCCGCACGCAGCGCCTGCTGGCCAGCCCGGAGACCGCCTGGCAGGTCAGCCCCGTCGACCTCAAGGTCAACAAGCGGTTCGACCGCATCCGCTCGGGCGGACACGTCGTACTGAACCACACGGACTGCGGCCATGCTCCCTGGGTGGTGATACCCAGCGCCGACGAAAACATGCGCGCCGCGCGCACGGCCGAAGCCGTGCTGGCCGCGATGCGCCAGCGCGGCATTCCCCGCATTCCGCCTGCTTTCGTGGCGCATTCCGGTGCCACGCGCATCGTCGACCGCCTGGGCCAGCTGGACTACGAAGCCAAGGTGGACAAGCAGGACTACGAGGCCGAACTGGGCCTGCTCCAGGGACGGCTTGCCCGCGTGGCCCGGTCCGACAAATTCCAGCAGCGTTCGCTGATCCTGGTATTCGAGGGCCAGGACGCTGCCGGCAAGGGCGGGGCCATCCGCCGCGTGACGCACGCGCTGGACGCCCGGCAATTCGACATCACCCCCATTGCCGCGCCCAGCACCGAGGAATTGGCCCGCCCCTACCTGTGGCGCTTCTGGCGCCGCATCCCGCGCCACGGACGCATCGCGATCTTCGACCGCTCCTGGTATGGCCGGGTGCTGGTCGAACGCGTCGAAAAGCTGATCCCGCCCGCCAAATGGCGCCGGTCTTACGCCGAGATCAACGACTTCGAAGAGCAGCTCGTCGCGAGCGGCGCGCTGGTGCTGAAATTCTGGCTTGCAATCACCGCCGACGTGCAGCTGGAACGGTTCCGCGAGCGCGAAAAATCGCCCTTCAAGAATTTCAAGATCACCCCCGAGGATTGGCGCAACCGCGACAAGTGGCGGGATTACGCCTCGGCCACCAACGAACTGCTGACCCGCACCGACGTCGCGCATGCGCCTTGGCATCTGGTGTCCGCCAACGACAAGCGTTACGCTCGGCTGCAAGTGCTGCGGCATATCGTCGAAGCCTTGGAAAACCAACTCTGAACACCGCCAGGAGGCCTTGCGCCATGAGCACCGCAGAAATCCGTCCCATCGTTGCCGCCGACTTCGACGCGTGGCTGCCGCTGTGGAAGGGCTATCAGGACTTTTACCGCGTCGACATCGACGACGCCGTGACGCGCAATACATGGGCGCGGTTCCTCGACCCCGCCGAACCCATGCACGCCGCGCTGGCCTATGAAAGCGGGCGCGCGATCGGCATGGTGCACTGGATCTTCCACCGGTCCACCTGGACGGCCGGCGACTACTGCTACCTGCAGGACCTGTATGTGGACCCGGACGTGCGCGGCACCGGCGCGGGCCGCAAGCTGATCGAACACGTGTACGCCGAAGCCGCCGCCGCCAACTGCGCGCGCGTGTACTGGCTGACGCACGAAACCAACGCCACCGCCATGCAGCTCTACGACCGCATTGCCGACCGTTCCGGCTTCATCCAGTATCGCAAGGTGATGGCTTGAGCGCTCGCGATCCCAACTGCCCGCTGTGCCAGGAAGACGGCGGCGCCCTGCTGTGGCGCGGGCCGCACCTGCGCATCATCGAGGTCGACGACGCGGACTATCCCGGCTTTACCCGGGTGATCTGGAATGGCCACCTGGCGGAAATGACCAGCCTGTCCACCCATGGACGCGACCTGCTGATGCGGGCGGTGTACGTGGTCGAGGAAACGCAGCAGGCGATCCTGTCGCCGGACAAGATCAACCTGGCTTCGCTGGGCAACATGGTGCCGCACCTGCATTGGCACGTGATCCCGCGCTGGCGCGGCGACAGGCATTTTCCCGATCCGATCTGGGCGGCGCCCCGTATCGCGGCAGGCGCCGAGCCCCAGGAATGGCAAGCGCGGCAGGAACGGGTGCGGTCATTGCTGCCCCGCTACCGCGACCGGCTGGTCGAGGCGATGAACGCGCTGCTCTGGCACTAGCGCGCTGTCCCATGGCTGCGTCGGCATGACGCCGCGGGTCGGTCGGGGCCGAGGCCAGGCGCAAAACGCGATATTCAATGCAATTGCCGCAGATTCTTGAAATTTTGCCGGCAATTAGACGAAGTACGGCATGACACGGATATTGTTCAGGTACCATTCAGCTTTGCGTACGAACCACAGTCTCCGTTGCCAATGAAGGACCATTCCGTCACCTCCGCGCGCCCGAATGACGTGCGCCCCTCCTCCTTCCTCCAGGCGTTCCTGCAGTCCGAAGCCCTGGGCGGATACGTGCTCATGCTGGCCGCCGTCGCGGCGCTGGTGGTCGCGAACACCCCTGTCGCGCCGCTGTATTTCGACGTTCTGGGCGCCAAGCTCGGCTTCGAGGCCGGCCCGGTCTTGCTCAAGGAAACCGTGCTCCATTGGATCAACGACGGCCTGATGGCCGTCTTCTTCCTGCTGGTGGGCCTGGAAATCAAACGCGAGGTGCTGGACGGCCAACTCCGCGGCGCGGCCCGCATCGTGCTGCCAGGCATCGCAGCGATAGGCGGCATGGCCGTGCCGGCGGCCATCTATGTGCTGGTCAACCTGGGCAGTCCCGACACGCTTCGCGGGTGGGCCATCCCGGCCGCCACCGATATCGCCTTCGCCCTGGGCATCCTGGCGCTGCTCGGCAGCCGCGTACCGACGTCGCTGAAGATCTTCCTGACGGCGCTGGCCATCCTGGACGACCTTGGCGCCATCGTCATCATCGCGCTCTTCTACACGGCGGATCTCAACCTGTTCGCGCTGGGCATGGCGGGCGCGCTGCTGGCCTGCCTGTTCTGCCTGAACCGTGCCGGCGTACTGCGTCTTGCGCCCTACCTGCTGCTCGGCGCGGTGCTGTGGTATTTCGTGCTCAAGTCCGGAGTGCACGCAACGCTGGCCGGCGTCGCGCTGGCGCTGGCGATTCCGCTGCGGCGCCAGAACCAGGGAGGCGCCCACGGCCACTCCCCCCTGCATGCGCTGGAGCACGCGCTGCACAAGCCGGTGGCCCTCTTGATCGTGCCCATATTCGGCTTCGCCAACGCGGGCGTCTCGTTCGCCGGGATGGGGCTGGCGAGCCTGGCTCAGCCTGTTCCGATGGGCGTGGCGCTGGGGCTGTTCCTGGGCAAGCAGCTGGGCGTGTTCGGCTTCGCCTGGCTCGCCATCAAGAGCGGCATCGCCAGCCTGCCCCGCCACGCCACCTTCACGCAGCTGTACGGCGTTGCGCTGCTCTGCGGGATCGGCTTTACCATGAGCCTCTTCATCGGCGCCCTGGCCTTCACCGATGCCGCCACCATCGACGCGACCAAGATCGGCGTGCTGACCGGATCGCTGGCATCCGCGGTTGTCGGATTCATCTTGCTGCGCGCCGCCGGCGCGTCGCCCAGGAAATCGGACCAGCACTGACTCGGCCTGCGCCCGGGTTGCAGTAGACTTGATGGCACCTTTTCAGCAGGAGCCGGCATGAAAGCGTCCAGCATCGTGGTGCAGCGGATCTATGAAGGCACCGGACCGCAGGGGCACTATCTGGCCCTGGTTGACCGGATGTGGCCACGCGGCCTGCGGCGCGCGGACCTGGGACTGGACGAGTGGGCCCGCGACATCGCCCCCACTGCCGATCTCTGCAAATGGTTCAGCCACGTTGACGAGCGCTGGCCGGAGTTCCGCGCCAGGTACCTGGCCGAACTGGCCACGCCCGAGCAGCAGGCGCGCATGGCGGCCCTGCTGCAGGCGGCCGGCGAACGCCCCCTGACCTTGCTGTATGGGGCGCGCAACACCGAGCACAACCAGGCCATCGTGCTGCGCGACGCCTTGCTCGATTACGCCCGCCTGCACCGCAAGCGTGCAGCCTGAACAGTCGCTTCTCGCCCGTCGCTTCTGGCTTGTCGCCCCTGACGTGATTGCGCAGGCTTGATACCCTTGGGCTCCGCAAGCGCCGCGCACGATGGCGCGCCGCGCAGCATGCCTACAAGGAATCCCTTATGTCCTTCAGTTCCGACGCCTGGACCCGCAATGCCGCGCTCTACGAAAAGACGCGCGACATGCCGTTCAATCAAGAGCTGGCCAGCGGCCGGCTCGACGAAAGCGCCTTCAAGCACTACATGATCCAGGACGCGCACTACCTGGTGGCGTTCGGCCGCGCGCTGGCCATCGCCGCCGCCAAGGCGGACGACGCCGACGGCGTGGTGCAGTTCGCCGAGGCGGCCAAGGGCGCGGTCGTCGCCGAACGCACGCTGCATGCGGGCTTCATGCAGCAGTTCGGCATCGACGCCGCCACCTTCGATGCCACGCCGCTGACCCCCGCGAGCCACCACTACACCAGCTTCCTGATCGCCACCGCATGGAGCGCACCCTACCCGGTCGCGCTGGCGGCGCTGCTGCCCTGCTTCTGGATCTATGCCGAGATCGGCCGCGACATCCACGCGCACGCCACGCGCCCCAACCCGTACGCGGCATGGATCGACACCTACGCCGGCGACGAATTCCACGCGCTGGTGCGCGCCGTGATCGCATCGGTGGACCGCGCCGCGGAGGGCGCGTCGGCGCAGACGCTCGAAGCGATGCACCAGGCCTACACCCACGCCGCCCAGCTTGAATGGATGTTCTGGGATTCCGCCCACCGTCAGGCCGGCTGGCCGGTCTGACGCGTAACGCCGGCAAGGCGCGTGCTTCGACGCGCCTGCCTCGCTCCCGGAAAGGGTCAGGCTATTGCAGGATTCTTCTGCCGTAGATCCATTCAACGCTGCCGTAAGGCGCCAACTGATTCAGTCGGGCCAGCGTTTGCCGGCCGGCTTCCGGGTCATTGCGCACGAATCGCTCGAACGCGCCGGTGTGGAACAACACTTCGCTCAGCGCCTCCTGGCGGTCAGCCCCCGACTTCCTTGCAAGAATCGCACGCAGGTCGCCCGAAGTATCCTCGCCCTGCCACATCCGCAGCAGCGCGCCGTATTGCGTCTTGTCGCGCACGGCATAGAGCTTTGCGCTGCTTTCCAGATCGGCGTTGGTCAGTGACGGGTCATTCGCCCGCGCCATGATGTAGCGGTAAAGAAGGCTCTTGTACGCCACAAAGGAGGCGCCCTCCAATGGCGAATGCGCGTCGGCAAGCGTATTGAGAGCCCCGGCCCACTGTTCCTGCTGCATCTGGGCGAACGTTGCCGTCAGGAATCCTTGAGAGAAAATCGATAGGTAGATTTCCTTCTGCTTGGCGTTCGCGGCCGCCAGCGTACGGATCTGCTCGATCTGCGGCGCCAGCAGGCGCATCGCACCCGCGGGGTCATTCATGCTGAAGAGAATCGCCGCCTTCGTCGCGACAAAGTCTTTCTTGCCGCCAGCCTCGACCAGCGTCAACGCCTGGTCTATCTGGCGCAATGCTTCATCCGATCGGCCCAGAGAGTCCAGTTGCGCGGCGACCTTCCGGGTTGCTTCAGCCTTGTCCCGTGGCGATGTCGCGCGCGTCTGGTCTTGAATGGCGCGAGCCAGACGCGTTTCGTGGCCTTTGCGCAGAAAGTTCTGAGCCGCGTCCGGCGACGCCGGTGGATACTGGGCAGATCCATCCTGCGCGCCCTGGGAGGCGAGATTATTTGCACATGCGGCCAGCGCCAGCGCCAGCATCGATGCGGCCGCCAGCCGGCACGAAAACAACAACCTGTTCGACATTGTCCTGCGCACTCCAAAAAAGATGATCTGCCAGGCCATCCCTGCCATGGACGTTGGCGGGGGGTGCCCGGCACTTGCTATTGCGTGCAAACTATATTCCGTGCGGCAACATCTAGATACATAAGACTGGGCAGGATTTCCCGCCCTGTTCTTTTGCATCCGTGTTCTGAACCGAATCCGAACCCTGAAACAGGCGACGGTCTGTTTCGGAAACACCGGCGCGGCGGAGATGCCGCGAGCCTTCCCCGCCTACCGCGCGGCGGGCTGACCCTGTGCCAAAATCGCGCCCATGCCCATCGATAACCGACTGACCCCCCATGCCCTCGCCGACCAGACGGCGCAGCTTCCCGCCGCCTGGCAGGCCGCCTTCGCCCCTGCCGCCGTCGCCGGCGCGCTCGCGGCGGCAACGGCGCACGTGGAAAAGCGCCTGGCCGAGGGTGCAGTGATCTATCCCGCCACGCCGTTCCGGGCGCTGCACGGCCTGGCGCCGTCGGATGTCCGGGTCGTCATCCTGGGACAGGATCCCTACCACGGACCGGGCCAGGCCCAGGGCCTGGCGTTTTCGGTTCCGGACGACTGCAAGCGTCCGCCCAGCCTGCGCAACATCTTCAATGAGATCGCCCAGGAGTTTCCCGGCACGCCCGTACCGGCCGGCAACGACCTGAGCGGCTGGGCCGAACAGGGCGTGCTGCTGCTGAACACAGCGCTGACCGTGGAAGACGGCCAACCGGCCTCGCACGCCAAGCGCGGATGGGAAACGGTGACAGATGCGTTGATCGGACTGGTGGCGCGCGACCCCGTGCCCAAGGTGTTCATGCTGTGGGGCGCCCATGCCCAGGCCAAGCGATTGTTGCTCCCGGACGACAGCGGCCACCTGGTGTTGATGTCCAACCATCCTTCTCCCCTTTCCGCCCGCCGGCCCCCCGTGCCCTTCCTGGGATGCGGACACTTCCAGGCCGCCAACACGTGGCTGAAGAACCAAGGGAAAAACCCTATTGATTGGGGGCTGGACAAAAAAATAATTCCCTTGCAAGGCGAATTCGGGTTATGATCGCCGCACTGCACAAAATGAGTTCGGCATTTACCGCCTTGATTTAGCGGAAGTTTTTGCAGTCCGCCGGGAAGTCCAACCCCGGCCTCATGCCGAACTATCATCGATTCCTGACCCCTTTCCTTTCGCCCTGCGTTCCAGTCTGTACAAGAGAACGCGCCACGCGCATGGTTGATCCGGTCGGCACGATGCTCCATCAACCGTCGCCTGGATCCGGCCGCCTAATCCCCTGGCCCGACCAAGCACTGCGTCGCATTGATTGCGGCAAGGGAAAGTAATGTCTTTCGAAACCCTGGGTCTCGCGCCCGCCCTGTTGTCGGCCGTTCAAGAAGCTGGCTTCAGCACCCCCACTCCCGTCCAAGCCTCCGCCATCCCCCAGGCGCTGGCCGGCCATGACCTGATGGTGTCCTCGCAGACGGGCAGCGGCAAGACCGCCGCCTTCATGCTGCCTGCCCTGCACCGCATCGCCCAGATGCCCGCCAACAAGGGCGTCGGCGTGCAAGTGCTGGTGCTGACCCCGACCCGCGAACTGGCCCTGCAAGTCACCGACGCCACCGCCACCTACGGCCGCAAGCTGGCCGATCTGCGCACCGCCACCGTCGTGGGCGGCATGCCTTACGGCGCGCAGCTCAAGGCGCTGTCGCGCCGCGTGGACGTGCTGGTCGCCACTCCCGGCCGCCTGATCGACCACCTGCAATCGGGCCGCGTCAAGCTGAACACCGTGCACACGCTGGTGCTGGACGAAGCCGACCGCATGCTGGACATGGGCTTCATCGAAGATATCGAGACCATCGTCGGCCGACTGCCTGAAGACCGCCAGACGCTGCTGTTCTCGGCCACGCTGGATGGCACGATCGCCAAGCTGGCTGCCCGCATGATGCGCGATCCCCAGCGCATCGAAATGGCCGGCAGCAAGGAAAAGCACACCAACATCACGCAAAGCCTGCTGTACGCGGACGATGCCAGCCACAAGATGCAATTGCTGGATCACGTGCTGCGCGACGCCACGCTGGATCAGGCCATCGTCTTTACGTCGACCAAGCGCGGCGCGGACGACCTGGCTGACCGCCTGGCCGACCAGGGCTTTGCCGCCGCCGCCCTGCACGGCGACATGAACCAGCGCCAGCGCACCCGCACCCTGTCGCAACTGCAACGCGGCCAGCTGCGCATCCTGGTCGCCACCGACGTGGCCGCCCGGGGCATCGACGTGCAAGGCATCAGCCACGCCGTCAACTTCGACCTGCCGATGCAGGCCGAGGACTACGTGCACCGTATCGGCCGTACCGGCCGCGCCGGCCGCAACGGCCTGGCGTTCACGCTGGCTACGCATTCCGAACGCCACAAGGTCCGCCGCATCGAGCACTACATCGGCCAGTCGATCACGCCTGAAGTGATCGCCGGCCTGGAGCCCAAGCGCACCCCGCGTCCGTCGACCGGCGGCGGCAAGCCGTTTGGCAAGCCCTTCGGCAAGCGTCCCGGCGGTTTTGGCGGTTCGCGCCATGAAGGCGGCTACCAGGGCAACCGTGACGGCGCTCCGCGCGATGGCCGTTCTTTCGGCGGCCCGCGTGGCGAATTCAAGCCGCGTGAAGGCGGTTACCAAGGTAATCGCGACGGCGCTTCGCGCGAGGGCGGCTACCAAGGCAATCGCCCCTTCGGCGACCGCCCCCAGCGTTCCTTCAGCGACCGTCCCAGCTTCGGTGATCGTCCCCAGCGCGAAGGCGGCTACCAGGGCAATCGTCCTTTTGGCGACCGCCCCCAGCGTGAAGGCGGCTTCCGCGGCGGCGACCGCGATTCCCGTCCCAGCTTCGGCGACCGTCCCAGCTATGGCGACCGCCCCCAGCGCGATGCCCGCCCGTTCAGCGAACGCGCTCCGCGTGAAGGCGGTTTCCGCGGCGGCGACCGTGACTCGCGTCCCAGCTTTGGCGATCGCCCCAGCTTCGGCGACCGTCCCCAGCGCGAAGGCGGCTTCCGCGGCGGCGACCGTCCCGAAGGCGGTTTCCGTGCCAAGCCCTCGTTCGACAAGCGCCCCGGCGGTCCCGCCAAGCGCTTTGCCAAGTCGTCGGATCGCCGCGGCTGATCCTTCGGCCTGAACCGAAAAACCCCGCGCCTGGCGCGGGGTTTTTTTATGGCCGTGCCCCGCAGCCGCGCTCGGGCAACGGCGTCGCGGCCGTTTTTTTGGGAAAATGCCGCATTGCCCACGCCCCATCCGCCCATGCAACGCCCCGCCCCCGCCAATCTGCCTCCCCTCGCCCCCGCCGCGCTCGAACACAGCGAGGCCGCCGCCGCGCATCTGCGCGCCGCGATCGCCGCGAATGGCGGCTGGCTGCCGTTCGATCACTGGATGGCCGAGGCGCTGTATGCGCCCGGGCTGGGCTACTACGCCGCGGGCAACGTCAAGCTGGCCGATGCCGACGATGACGCCAGGACGCCTGCTGGCGACTTCGTCACCGCGCCCCAGCTCACGCCCCTGTTCTCGCGCACGCTGGCGCGGCAGGCCGCCGAGGTCTTGCGCCAGACGGGAACGCAGACCGTCCTGGAGTTCGGCGCCGGCACCGGCGCCCTGGCCGAAGGGGTGCTGCTCGAACTGGACGCGCTGGGACTGCAGGACACCCGCTACCTGATCCTGGAGGTGTCCGCCGACCTGCGCGCCCGCCAGGCCGACAGGCTGAAGGCATTCGGCGACCGCGTGCAATGGCTGGACGCCCTGCCCAATGCGTTCGCGGGATGCGTGCTGGCCAACGAGGTGCTCGACGCGATGCCCGTCTCGCTCTTTGCCTGGAGCGCGGAAGGCGCCGTGCTCGAACGCGGCGTGACGGTGGACGCCAGCGGCGCGTTCGCCTGGGAAGACCGCCCGGCGCCCGAGCCCCTGGCCGCGGCCGTCGCCGCCCGCATGCCGGCCCTGCCCGGCTATGTGTCCGAAATCAATCTGCAGGGCGAGGCCTGGATCGCCGCCCTCGGCAGCTGGCTGGAGCGGGGCGCGGCCCTGCTGGTGGACTACGGCTTTCCGCGCAGCGAGTACTACCACCCGCAACGCGCGGGCGGCACGCTGATGTGCCACCTGCGCCACCACGCGCACGGCGATCCGTTCACCGCGCCGGGCTTGCAGGACATCACCGCGCACGTGGATTTCACCGCCATGGCGGATGCCGCGCTGGCAGCCGGCATGCAGGTGCTGGGCTACACGTCGCAGGCCCGCTTCCTGATGAATGCGGGGCTGATGGACCTGCTGGCCCGGCTGGATCCGTCGGATGCGCAGGCTTACGCGCAGGCCGTGGCGCCCGTGCAGAAGCTGCTGTCCGAAGCGGAAATGGGCGAATTGTTCAAGGTGCTGGCGATCGGCCGCGGCATGACGGAACCGCTGTCCGGCTTTTCGCGCGGCGACAGGCTGGGCAAGCTGTAGCGACGAGCCCCGGGGCGCGCCCCGCGCCCGCTCAGCCGGCCTGCAGGCGCTCGAGCCGCGCCTGGCGCACGCTGTCCTTGATGCGGGCCGGATCGCCCGCGCAGGCCTTGGCGATCGCGCCCGCATCCACGCCGCGCACGGCGGCCACGCGGGACTGCCAGGCGGACTTGTCCACCGGCCGCAGCACCGCGGCGGCATCCAGCAGATCCAGGAAACGCTCGGGCTTGCGCAGGGCGTCGGCGCGCTCCATCAGCGCGAGCTGCGCGTCGGCGGCATCCCCGCCGTCCGGCGCGCCATCCAGCGCGGCCAGCACCTGCGGGAGCAGGCGCGCGTGGTCATTGCATTCGGTGGGAACGCGCAGGCGACGCCCCATGGCCTCGCGTTCGGGCGTCAGCCGGCACAGCAGCGCGTAACGGCCGGTCAGCGCCAGCCCCAGGCCGGCAGCGCGATCGATATCCGCGCCAACCTCGTCCACCCCCTGCAGTTCCGGCATCACGCGCGCCAGCGCGCCCGAGGACTGCAGCACGGCCAGCATGCGCGACGGCGCGCCCGCCATCAGGCCGCGGGAAAGCTCCTTCCAGACGCGTTCGGGCACCAGCGCATCGGCCTCGCCGGCCTCGACCATGCGGCGGCACAGATCCAGGGTTTCGGGCGCCACGGTGAAGTCGGGAAAGCGCGCGGCGAAACGACCCAGCCGCAGGATGCGCACGGGATCCTCTTCGAAGGCCTCGCCCACGTGCCGGAAGATCCGGTCGCGCACGTCCTGGGCGCCGCCGAGCGGATCGACAAGCGATCCGTCCTGTTCTTGCGCGATGGCATTGACCGTGAGGTCGCGGCGGCGCAGGTCTTCGTCCAGCGTGACGTCCGCGCCCGTGTAGAAGGTGAAGCCCTTGTAGCCGCGCCCCGACTTGCGTTCGGTGCGGGCCAGGGCGTATTCCTCTTTCGTGCGGGGATGCAGGAATACCGGAAAATCGCCGCCGACCGGGATGAAGCCACGGCGCGCCATGTCTTCGGGCGTGGCGCCCACCACGACCCAGTCGTGGTCGCCCGGGGGCAGGCCCAGCAGCGCATCGCGCACCGCACCGCCGACAATGTAGACGCGCAGGCCTTCGGTAGCCGGATCCCGCGTCATGGAGCGGCCGCGGTTTCCACGCCCTGCGGCACGACATTGCCCAGCCGTTCCTTCAGCGATTGGGGCTGGCCGCTGAACATCGCTGCGTAGTAGACGGCGTTGGACATCACGTTCTTGACGTACGTGCGCGTTTCGGTGAACGGGATGGTCTCGGCGAAGATGGCGCCCTCGACCGGGTGGGTGAAGGTCGAACGCCAGTTGCGCGGACGACCCGGACCAGCGTTGTATCCCGCGCTGGCCAGCATCTGCGATCCGTTCAGGTCGCGCAGCACGATGTTCAGGTAGTTGGTGCCCAGCTCGGTGTTGGTGTCGAAGTCATTGACGCTGTCGGGCGTGAAGTTGCTCATGCCGATCTTGCCCGCGACCCACTTGGCCGTGGCCGGCATCAGCTGCATCAGGCCGGAAGCGCCGACGTGGGAGCGCGCATCCATGATGAACCGCGATTCCTGGCGGATCAGCCCGTAGACCCAGGCCGGATCCAGCGCGATGGCATTGGCCTTGGCGGTGACGCGGCCCTCGAAGGGCGCGATGAAGCGCTGGCTGAAGTCGAACTCTTTCTCGGTGCGGTCGGAGGTGTTGACCACCCGGTCGTAGATGTTCTCGGCGCGGGCCAGTTCGGCCGCCGCCATGAGCTGGCGGTCGCTCATGCCGCGCAAGGTGAAGTTCCATTCCGGCACGGCCTCGGCACGCCAGCCCAGGCGGAACAGCAGCACCGCGCGCTGCAGGCCGGGATTGGCGCGCGCCTCGGCGATCTCGCGGTCGCTGATAGCCGCGGGACGCGGCGGCACCTTGATGCGGCGGCCCAGTTCCTCGGCAGCCAGCTGGCCGTAGAAATCGAAACGGTCGGCGATGCCGGCGTAGGCGGCTTCGGCCCTTTCCTTGTGGCCCAGCGCGGCCTGGCCGCGCGCCTTCCAGTACACCCACGACGTTTCCGCCTGCTGCGACGCGGGCATCTCGTCGATGGATTCGATGACCCACTTCCAGTCGATCTTGGGCTGGCGCAAGGCGGCGCGCACTTTCCATCCGGCGTTGTAGTCGGTCATGCGGATATGGCCGGCCTCGCGATACCAGTCGTTGGCGCGGCTATCCAGGTTCAGCGCGGCGGCCAGCGCATACTGGCCGCGCACCCAGGCCAGATTCGGCTTGGACATGGACTTGGCCCATTCGCGGCGCAAGTAGGAGTCCGCGACGCCGATGTCCGAACGCGCCAGCCGGGCCAGCGCGATGGTGACGAGTTCCTTTTCGTTGCGTCCCACGGGCATGCGGTCTTGCCGCGTGAGCCACTTCATGGGGTCCTTCATGAGGACGTCGTAGGTTTTCACGTCGCGCGGCTCGAACATGTACTGCACGAACTTGCGCGCGTCGGTGGTCTTGTTGGCCTCGATGGCGTCGCGCAACTGGGGCTCGAGCTGGTCCCAGCCCAGGATGCCGTCCGCCACCAGTTGGTCGTACAGCGCCCAGCAGGCGCCGCCGGGCGCGAAAACGGCCATCGCCTGCGCGGCGGTGGCGCGCTGGCCGGTCATGTGCCGGCCGTCGAGGATGGCGCATTCGATCTGCGCATTGGAGTTCTTGACGGGCGCCAGCTTGCGCACGGTTTCGAAGTCGCCGCTGCGGGCGGCCGCCAGCAGCCAGTCGCCGCGCAAGCGGTCGGCCAGATAGGCGTCGCCATTGCTGCTGATGAACTGCTGCAGGGCGGCGGTGGGGCGGCCGGTGGCGGGCGGCGTCCACAGCTGGTAGCGCAGCAGCCAGTATTCGGGGTACATGCCCAGGGGGTCGCCCTTTGCCTGCGGGACGAGCGCGCCCAGGATGGACCATTGCTTGCGGGTCATGGCTTCGCGGGCGGCCACCACGGCAGCCAGCGCGGGCGTGTCGGCAGTGGGCGGCAGGCCTGCCAGCACGACGGGAGGCACCGCGATCACGGGTTGCGCGGCCTGCGCGGCCGGCTGGGGCGGGGGATTCAGGGCGGCGCTGCGCTGCTGCGCGTCGACCGGCGCACAGGCGGCGGTGAAGAGGGCCACTAGGGGCAGCCAGCGGCGCAGGCCGGCGCGCATGTCGGCACGAGCTTCGGCACGTGCTTCGCCACGTACTTCAGCGCGGACTTCGGCCGTGGCGGCTTGCTGCGAGGAATTCTGATACCGTCGGGGTTGCAGGGATTGCGTCTTGCCGCGCACCCGCATGCTGAACATCCGCATGTTTGTCTTCAGCATGTTTGCCTTCATCTTCAACCCCCCGGTTACAGCCACCGCATGACTACGCAAAATACTCCAGAGGATACCGCAGTCCAGCACCGCACGCGATTACGGAAACTGCGCGCCGAACTGCCGGAAGACCAGCGCAGCCGCGGCGCCCTGCTCATGCGCGCACGGCTCTTCACCTGGCTGAACGTGGCCCGCGACCAGGCCGTCCAGGCGGGTCATCCGGCCCCCACTACGGTTGCCGCTTTCTGGCCCATGGAAGACGAGCCCGATCTGCGCCCGTTGCTCACGCAATGGAGCGAAAACGGCATGACGGTCGCGCTGCCGGTGGTGCGCGAACGCAACGCGCCCCTGGCGTTCCTGCCCTGGACGCCCGATGCCGAATTGCGCAAGGGCCCCTACGGCATCCAGGAACCCGTCGCCGGGCCCGAATTGCTGCCCGACGTGGTCCTGGTTCCGACCCTGGGCTATACGGAACGGGGCGACCGGCTGGGTTATGGCGGCGGTTATTACGACCGCACCCTGGCGGCGCTGCGCGAGCGTGGCCATGCCTTCACCGCCATCGGCATCGCCTGGAGCTGCGGCGAACTGGACGTGGGCTACGCCCCCGCCCCGCACGATGTCCAGCTGGACGCGGTGCTGACCCAGGACGGCTGGGTGCCGCAGGCTCCGCTGGAGCAAGGCGGAACGGGCGGCACGACGCTGCACTCCTACCGGATGAACTGACGCACCAGTCTCGCCCGGCAATACGCACCAATATGGTGCATACTGTAGCGATGGCGGCCCGCTGGCTGGTCGTCGTCATGATTGGACTCCCAGGGTAGTCCGCTGCGGGGATGGCCATCCGCCAGCCTTCAGGGGATATTGGCTTGCAGGCGCCCGCCTGCCGCCAAACCTGGCATGCGGGTTGCTTGTTGACTTGGACCGGCCAGCCATTGGCCGGACAACGGCCGCGTGCAAGCCGGCCGCAAGCACCTGCATCGGAGGAGCCATGAAGGACAGACCATCCCGTCCATCCGCCTATGACGAAATGCGCGATGGCGCGAACGGCGTACGCTCCCATTACCAGGCCTTCGAGCGCTGGCACAACGAGCAATCCGCCGAAGCCATGGCCGTGCGCCGGCTGGAAGCGGACCTGAGTTTTCGCCGGGTGGGGATCACGTTTTCAGTGGCCGGCGACGCCGCCGGCACGGAACGCCTCATCCCCTTCGACCTGATCCCCCGGATCATTCCGGCGGAGGAATGGCGGCATCTGGAAGCCGGCCTGAAGCAGCGCGTGCGCGCGCTGAATCTGTTCATCCACGATATCTACCACGGCCACGACATCGTGCGCGCCGGCATCGTTCCGGCCGAACAGGTGTTCCTGAACGCCCAGTACCGCCCCGAAATGCAGGACGTGGACGTGGCCGAGGACATCTACTGCCACATCGCGGGCGTGGACATCGTGCGGGCCGGCGCGGGCGAATTCTATGTGCTGGAAGACAACCTGCGCGTCCCGTCAGGCGTGTCCTACATGCTGGAGAACCGCAAGATGTCGATGCGGCTCATGCCCGATGCCTTCAGCCGCATCAAGGTCGAACCCGTCGCGCACTATCCCGACCTGCTGCTGGACAACCTGCGCGAAGTCGCCCCGCACGGCGGAGACGACCCCACGGTGGTGGTGCTGACGCCCGGCATGTACAACTCGGCCTACTTCGAACACGCCTTCCTGGCCCAGCAGATGGGCGTGGAGCTGGTCGAGGGGCAGGACCTGTTCGTGGAACAGAACACCGTCTACATGCGCACCACGCGCGGACCGCGCAAGGTCGACGTGATCTACCGCCGGCTGGACGACGACTTCCTCGATCCGTTGTCGTTCCGCGCCGATTCCGCGCTGGGCGTGCCCGGCCTGCTGTCCGTGTACCGCGCCGGCCGCGTCACGCTTGCCAATGCGATCGGCACGGGCATCGCCGACGACAAGTCCACCTACCTGTACGTGCCCGACATGATCCGCTTCTACCTCGGCGAGGAGCCCATCCTGTCGAACGTGCCGACCTGGCGCTGCGGCAGGCCGGACGAGCTGTCCCACGTGCTGGCCCACATGCAGGACCTGGTGGTCAAGGAAGTCCACGGCGCCGGCGGCTACGGCATGCTGGTCGGGCCGTCGGCGTCGCGCGCGCAGGTCGAGGCGTTCAAGGAGCGCGTGCGCGCCAATCCCTCCAACTACATCGCGCAACCCACGCTGGCGCTGTCCACCACGCCCACCTACGTGGAATCCGGTGTCGCGCCGCGCCACGTGGACCTGCGTCCCTATGTGCTGTGCGGCAAGGACATCCGCACCGTGCCGGGCGGCCTGTGCCGCGTGGCGCTGACCGAAGGCTCGCTGGTGGTCAACAGCAGCCAGGGCGGCGGCACCAAGGACACCTGGGTACTGGAGGAATAGACATGCTGAGCCGAACCGCCGACAACCTCTTCTGGATGTGCCGCTACACCGAGCGCGCCGAGAACACGGCCCGGATGCTGGACGTGAACCTGCAGATGTCGCTGCTGCCGCAGGACACCCGCACGCGCGAAGGCTCCTGGCTGGGCGTGCTGCGCATCTCCGAACTGCAGGGCCTGTACCAGAGCAAATACGCGTCGATCTCGCCCCATGACGTGCTGCAGTACATGGTGCGCGATCCCGAAAACCCTTCGTCGATCTACTCGTGCATGCGCGCCGCCCGCGAGAACGCGCGCGCCGTGCGCGGCAGCCTCACGACCGAAGTCTGGGAAACCTACAACACCACCTGGCTTGAACTGCTCAAGCATCTGCATACCGGCCTGCTGGAGCGCAATCCGGGCGAGTTCTTCGAATGGGTGAAGTTCCGTTCGCACCTGGCGCGCGGCGTCACCATCGGCACCATGCTCGAGGACGAGGCGCTGTATTTCCTGCGCATCGGCATGCACCTGGAACGGGCCGACAACACCGCCCGCATGCTGGACGTGAAGTTCCATGAACGCGGCGGCGCAAGCGCGCCGGACGGCCGCCCCGAGCCCGCCGGCGCGGCCGCCGTGCAAAGCGAGTTCTACCGCTGGTCGGCGCTGCTGAGCTCGGTTTCCGGACTGGAGATCTACCGCAAGGTGTACCGTGACGTCATCACGCCGGATCGGGTGGCGGAACTGCTGATCCTGCACGGCGACATGCCGCGTTCGCTGCTGGCTTCGATGCAGGCGGTGGCCGACGACCTGGCGCGGGTGTCGAACCAGCGCTCGACCGAAACGGAGCGGCGCGCCGGCATGCTGTGCGCCGAACTGCAGTACGGCCGCGTCGAAGACATCCTGGGCAGCGGGCTGCACCAGTACCTGGAGCGCTTCCTGGACCGCATCAACGACCTGGGCAACCGGATCAGCCAGGACTTCCTGGTGCCGCTGTCGGCATAACACGGAGGCAGCAATGAAGCAGATCATCACGCACGTCACGCACTACCGCTACACCGCGCCCGTCAACTACAGCATCCAGACCCTGCGGCTGACACCGCGCGACGACGAGCACCAGCGCGTGCTGCGCTGGAACATAGAAGCGCCCGGCGACCTTGAAAAGCAGGTCGACGCGTACGGCAACATCACGCACACGCTGACCTTGAACCGCCCGCACTCGGACATCGAATTGCGCGTGACCGGACAGGTGCTGGTGGCGCCGCTGACGCGCGGGGTGCTGGGCAGCGAAGACAGCCGGCTGCCGGTGCATGCCTATTGCGTGCAGACCCCGCTGACGCAGTCGAACGACACCATCCATGCGTTCGTGCGCGAGGTGCTGCCGGGCGGCCTGAGCACGTCGGACGACATCCTTGCCCTGGCCGGCGCGATCCATGAACGGGTGGCGTACGAACCGGGCACCACGGACGTCACCACCGCCGCAGACCAGGTGCTGGCCATGGGCCACGGCGTGTGCCAGGACCACGCGCACCTGTTCCTGGCCTGCGTGCGGGGCCTGAACGTGCCCGCCCGGTACGTCAGCGGCTACCTGTACACCACCGCCGAGCACGCGGCCAGCCACGCCTGGGCCGACGTCTGGCTGCCCGATGTCGGCTGGACCAGCGTGGACATCACCAACCGCCAGTTCGCGTCGGAATGCCATTGCCGGCTGGCGGTGGGACGGGACTACGACTCGGCCTCGCCAGTGCGCGGCGTGCGCACCGGCGGCGGCGAGGAATCCATGGAAATCAGCGTGCAGGTCCAGAACGCGGCGCAGCAGTAACACCCGGCCCGCCGCGCCGCAATACAATGCGTGGTGGTTTTCCCTTATTTCCGATCATGACCTACTGCGTAGCAGCCCGCCTCGACTCCGGCCTGGTTTTCCTGTCCGATTCCCGCACCAATGCGGGGGTCGACCAGATCAGCGTCTTCCGCAAGATGACCGTCTTCGAACTCCCCGGCGAGCGCGTCATGGTCCTGATGACCTCCGGCAACCTGGCGGTCAGCCAGGCGGTGATCAACGCGCTGACCCGCCCGCGCGACGAAGGCGCGGCAACCATCTGGAACGCGCCCGACATGTTCGAAGCCACGCGCCTGATCGGCGCCGCGGTGCGCGAGGTCTACCGCAGCGAGGCGCATGCGCTGCACGAGCAAGGGGTGGACTTCAATGTCAGCATGATCTTCGGCGGGCAGATCGGCGCGGAACGCTGCCGCCTGTTCCAGATCTACTCGGCGGGCAATTTCATCGAAGCGGGCCAGGAATGCCCGTACTTCCAGATCGGCGAGGCCAAGTACGGCAAGCCCATCCTGGACCGCGTGCTGCAGCCGGACACCTCGCTGGACGAGGCCGCCAAATGCGCGCTGATCTCGATGGATTCCACGCTGCGCTCCAATATCTCGGTGGGCCTGCCGCTGGACCTGCTGGTGTATGACGCCAATTCCCTGCGCGTGACGCACTTTGCCAGCATCGACGAACACAACGAGTATTTCCGCATGATCCGCGGCACCTGGGGCGAACGCCTGCGCCAGGTGTTTGCGGAAATCCCCGACCCGATGTGGACCAATCCGGATGCGCCCGATTCGCTGGTGCCGGCCACCCGCGTCCACCAGCCGCTGCGCATGGAACCCGTCAACACTGCCCACACCCCCTACGTGACGCCCCAGGTGCTGGCCGAAGACCCGGGCAAGGACCAGCCCAACTGAGGCGCCTCCGACCGCGTGGGGCCGCCCCCCACGCGTCAGCGCCGCTCGAACTTCGGCGCGCGCTTTTCTTCAAATGCCTTGCGGCCTTCCTTGGCGTCGGCGGTGGCAAAGCAGATCGCCTGCAGATCACGCTCGTATTCCACGGCCTTCTCGAGCGGCATCGACAGCGCGGCGCGCAGATTGACGCGTGCCGTCTCGGCCGCGATAGGGGCGCGCGAGGCGATGGTGGCGGCAAGCGCCTGCGCGCGTTCGCGCAACTGCTCCTGCGGCACCACCTCGCTCACCAGGCCCCAGGCCAGCGCCTGCTCGGCGCGGATGGGATCGCCGGTCAGCACCATCAGTGCGGCGTTGCTCGGGCCGATCGCGTGGACAAGCTGCGCCGTCATGCCGCCGCCGCCGATCCAGCCCAGCTTGATCTCGGGCGCGCCCAGGCGCGCGTTGTCGGCGGCGATGCGGATATCGCAGGCCAATGCCATCTCCAGGCCGCCGCCGAAGGTGTAGCCGTTGATGGCCGCCACCGTGGGCTTCTTCAACATGCGCACGCAGTCGCAGTAGTCGAGCCGATTGCGAAAATCCCAGGGCGTGGCGTAGCGGTCAAGCTCGGTGATGTCCGAGCCGGCGCAGAAGGCCTTGGGACCCGCGCCGGTCAGGATCACCGCGCGCACCTGCGCGTCGGCATTGCATTCTTCCACCGCCGCGATCAGCAGGTCGGCCATCTCGGGCGTCATCGCGTTCAGTTTTTCGGGACGATTGAGTTCGATGATGGCGACATGGCCATCGATACTGAGATTGACGAGTGCGCTCACGTGGGAATCCTTATGCTGCGGTGTTCATGGGCGCGGCGCCCAGGCTGGCCTGGAAACGCTGGGTCAGCCCGCGCGCCAATGCGTGGGTGGATGCGCGGGCGGCGACGCCGTCGCGCAGGAATTGCGAGGCCTCGCTCTGGAAGGCGATGTAACCGTCGTGCCGCGGCCGGATCGAGGCGGCTTCGACCGTGCGGGCCGTGTTGGCATAGAAGTTGCCGCTGGCCGCATTCACGTTTGCATCGGCCCAGCTGCCGCGATGGCTGGGCTGTCCTTCGTGCTGCGGGATGAAGCGGCTTTGGGTATCGGCTGCCAGCAACCACAACAGATGCGCGCGCAATTCCGGGCCCACGATGCAGCGCCGCGATATCGCAATGCCGGTGCCGCCGAGGATCGAGCCGGGCCGGCCGGCATCGCCCTGAGGCGCGTCGCGGAACGTGAGCGGCTTGGCGACCGCGGACGTGGCGTAGTTCACATAGCCATAGACCAGCGGGCAGAGTGTGATGTCATCGCGCGAGCTCATGTGGCCCAGCAGGGCGATCGGGTTGTAAGCCAGGGCTTGCGCGGGCGTGAGCCGCGCCAGTTCGGTGAGCACGTCGCACGCGTGGGCGAGCGTCGCCTCGTCGTGCCAGGCGCCGTGCGGCCGCAGGTCGGCATCGGGCGCGATGGCGGCGGCGATCGACAGCAGCGACAGAAGCGGATGCGGACCGCCCCAACTGAGCGCGACCGAGCCGCTGCGTTGCGACAGCGTCAGCACCTCGTGCCAGGTGCGCGGCACAGGGCCGTCGAGCCGATCCGCGCGCGTGGCCATCACCTGCGTGGCCGCGTCCAGCGGCAGCGCCCATTGGCGATCGGCCATGCGATAGCTGTCGTACGACAGACCGATGCTGTCGCGCGCGATCCGCGCCAGCTCGTCGGGCGCGAACACGGTGTCCAGCGCTTGCAGGCAATCGTGCGCCAGAGCTTCGCCCAGATGGGGGTGATCCAGCACCACCAGGTCATAGCGGGCGCAGAGTTCGGCAATGGGCGCCGACTCGAAGCCCTCGAGTGATTGCTTGTCCCAGTGCACCAGCGGCGTGTGGGCGCTGGCCGCGTGCAGGGCGTTGAAGCCGCGCGGATGATCCCAGGTCAGGCCGCGATAGGGCAGCGCGCGCTCGCTCATTCCGAGACCCCGCGCAGCACCGCGCCCGAGGCCGCATGCGCGGCGATCTCGTCGGCGCTGAAGCCAAAATCGCGCAGCACCTCCTCGGTATGCTGACCGGTGAGTGGCGCGCCGCGCACCACCTGGCTGGGGGTCTTGGAAAAGCGGATCGGAAAGCCCGGCGTCTTGATCCGGCCTTCGGTCGGATGCTCATACTCGACGAACGTGCCGTTGTGCGCGATCTGCGGATCTTCGACCAGATCGGCGTAGCCATATACGGGGCTGCACCAGATGCCGGCGGCATCTAGTTTGGCGAACCAGTCGGCGGTCGAGGCCTTTGCCAATGTGTCACGCACGAGCGCGTAGATCTCGTCGCGCTTCTCCCAACCATCGCGCTCGGTGTAGTCCGCCAGGCGCGGCTCCTCGGTCACGCGCGCCAGCACTTTCATGTCGGGCATGGCCAGCGCCAGATAACCATCGGTCGTCGCGAAGGTGCCATAGGGCGCGCGGATGTACACATGGGCATGCGGCTCGGCGCTGCGCACCTGCGGCTTGTGCCCCACGGTATACACCGAGAGCTCCTGCATCTGGATCGTGGTGATCGCATCCAGCATGTTGACCTCGACCTTCTGGCCTTCGCCGGTGCGCTCGCGGTGCAGCAGCGCGGCCAGCACGCCCTCGAAGGCGCAATACGCAGTGACCGCGTCGACCACATACTGGCCCGCCGCGCGGGGCGCTTCGCCGGCCCGGCCCGACGACAGCATCGCGCCCGACATCGCCTGCAGCAGCAGGTCCTGACCCGGGCGCGTGGCATACGGGCCGTCTTCGCCGAAACCCGACATCGATACATAGATGAGGCGCGGGTTCAGGGCCGACAGGGTTTCGTAGTCCACGCCCAGGCGGCCGGCGACACCCGGCCGATAGTTCTGAATGAACACATCGGCCTGCGCCGCGAGCTTATGAATGATCTCCTTGCCGCCGGCGCTCTTCAGATCGATCGCCAGCGAGCGCTTGTTGCGGTTCAGCGAAAGGAACGACACGTTGATCTTGTTGCCCGTGATGCCGCCGGCCGGCGCGTGCCGCTGCCATTCGCCGGTGGGCGGCTCGATCTTGATCACGTCGGCGCCCAGGTCGCCCAGGCGCTGCGCCGCGAACGGCCCCGCCATGGCGATGGAGCAGTCCAGAACCTTGTAGCCAGAAAGAATACCCATGCTTCTACCCTTTGCGTGCGCCAATGCGCCTCAATGCATGACCCAGCCGCCGTCCACCGCCAGCGTCTGTCCGGAAATGAAACCCGCCTCGTCCGAGGCGAGGAACAAGATGGCCGCGGCGATGTCGCCGGCGTGCCCGCGGCGCTTCACCGACTGGCGTTCGAGCACCATGCGGTTGTAGCCCTCGGGATCGGGATGGATCTTCTCGGCATCCGTCGGAAACGCGCCCGGCGAGATGGCGTTGACCGTGATGCCCCATTTGCCGAATTCGCGGGCGAAGGCGCGCGTGACGCCCACCATCGCGCCTTTGGACTGCACGTAGGGCAGCAGGTTTTCCCACCCGCCCGACAGCGTGATCGACGAGATGTTGATCACGCGGCCCCATTGCTGCTCGCGCATGCCCGGGAGCGCCGCGCGCACGATCTGCACGGCCGCCTCCACGTTGACGCGGTGCACGCGCGCCAGCTCGGCATCGCTGTATTCCTCGAACGGGCGCGAGGGATAGATCGCCGCGTTGTTGATGACCACATCGATCGGACGCTCGGCAGTCAACCGCTCAAGGTGCGATTGCAGCGCGCTGGCATCGGCGAGGTCGGCCTGAAGGATCTGAAGCTGGCCGGCAAACTGCGCCGGCACGGTGCTGCGCAAGCGATCGATATGCCCGGGGTGGTTGTCGAGCGCGATGACGCTTGCGCCCGCTTCCAGCAACGCAAGCGTGGTTTCCACGCCAAAGCCGCCCGCCGCGCCCGTGTACAGCACGCGGCGGCCTTGCAATGAGAAGCGCGCGCTCATGTGCGCCCCGCGATGGGTGCAAAGCGCCCCGACAACGGCGGATAGTCGGTCTCCGGCTGCACCGCGATCGCGCGGATGCGTGCCTCGCAGGCCGCGATGTCCGCGGCCGAGCCCAGCACGCTGAACGTGGTGTCGTAGCGGCGCTCGTCGCCATGCTCGAGCCAGATGAGCTCGTTGCGCTCGCGCGCCGCGCCCTGGCCCAGCACATGGTTGGTGGAAGGCTCGATGCCCATCGCATACTGGCCGGATTGCAGGTTCTGCCATTGGTACTGGCAGGGGAATTGATGCTTGTAGGTGCTGACCTGCATGCCCAGACCCAGCGCATCGTTCACCAGGGCTACCGGCACGCTGCCGTCGGCCGCGGCCGCCATCTCGTGCTGCCACACCTGCTCATGAAAGCCAAGCTGCGGGGCCGGCATGCGGCGGTAGCCCACGCCCTGCTTGTGGTAGTCCTCCTCGTGCGCGGCCCACACCACATCGCGAATCGGCGCCAGATAACGCGAGTCGGCGTCCAGCACCGGATAGCCCAGGTTGATGTGATAGCAGAGCATATGGGGCGTGCGGTAAAAGCCGCGATTCACGACCCGATCCGACAGCTTGATGTCGTTGGTGCCCACCTCGATCTCGATGCGGCGGTGCAGTTCAAGATGCTCGCCGAACACGGTCCCCTGGCTCACCACGCCTTCGGCCCACAGCACGCAGCGATCGCCGTCCCAGCGTTCGCCGTAGCCGGTCAGCCGCGCGGGAATGGTGCCGACGCGGCCATGGATGGATTGCCTGGCCGTCTTGCGTGGTCCGTACACATAGTTGTCGGCCGGCGCGTCGTACATGAACAGGATGTGGTCCAGCCCGCAGGTGATCATGAGCCCCGAAAACGAGCGCATCCAGCCCAGTCCGCCCTCGCCTTCGTAGTCATGCAGTCCGGGATGACGAAAACCCGACGGCGATTGCCATCCCAAGGCGAAGCCGCGGTATTCGCAGTCGGCGATGTCCATCGCGCGATCCACCAGCACCGTGAAGCGCAGGCCCGTGCCGCTGCGGAACTCCAGCATGCGGATACCGCGCTCCAGCCCGTCGTCCAGCGTCATCAGGCGTACGCCGGCAAACTGCGCAAGCTGTCCGGTGCGCGCCTCTACGTCGCGGCGCGTCATCCAGGTCCCGTAAATGTCAGGCATGAGTTCTCCCTGGCGGATGCGCGGGCGCGCGTCTGCCGGTGTCGGTGTTCAGAAACGTGTTCGAGAGGCGCGCCGCGGGCCCGGTTAGATGATGACTTCGCGGTGCGCCTGATTTGCTTGCGGCGCCGGCCTACAGACCGTTCGCGCGCAGCCGCTCGTCCAGGAAACTCTTGGCGCGCGGCACGTCGTCTTCGGTCAGGTGTTCGATGATGATGGGAATGTTGGGGTGCTTCTTGGCCAGGCGCTGCAGGTACAGGTCGTAATTGAGCGCGCCCAGGCCCGGCGCCGGCAACTCGATCTCACCCACCCCACGGAAGGTATGGCTTTCGGCCGCCCCCTCGTCGCCGATGTCGCTGTGCTTTTCCGATTTGTCATCGCCCGAACGCTTCACGTCCTTGGCATGCGCGATGCAGATCTTGTCGGAGAGTGCGTCGAACACCTGATTGAGCGTGCGGTCCATCTGGTCGATGTTGTGCGCTTCGAAGTAGTTCGTCGGATCCATCAGGAGGCCCAGGCCTGGGTGATCCACCTCGGCGAACATGCGCAGCGTTTCCTCGACCGATCCCACCACGTTGTTCACGTAGGTCTCCAGCAGGAACACCGCGCCATGGTCATAGGCATGTTGCGACAGCTCGGCGATCACCGCGCGGCACTGGTCCCAGCCTTCCTCGGTCTTGTTCCTGGGGTGATGCACCCAGTCGCTATCGGTGGCGAACGTGCCGGTTTCGGAGATCACGTAAGGGGATCCCAACTGGCGTGCGTGCGTGAGGATCTCTTTGAGATAGCCGTTGCGGCGTTGGCGCTCGGCGGGATCGGGATGGACGATATTGGTATAGGCCGAAATGCAGGACACCGGCAGGTTGTAGTTGCGGAAGGTGTCGCGGATCTGCGTGCATTTCTGCGCGGTCAACTGCCCCGGGCCGAGCTCCATGTCCTTGAAATGCAGGTCCAGCTGCACGGTGTTGAAGCCGTGCGAGCGGATCACCTTGGCGGTGCGCTCCAGCTCATAGGGAAAGTAGCCCGAGAAGATTCCGGTCTGGATCATGATGGTTGTCTCCGTCTGTTTTTTCTGTCTGGTTATTCAACAGCCGGCAGCCGTACTGTGCGGCCTTCGGCGATGGACGTGTACGCGGCCTCGACCAGCGCCATCGTGCGTACGTTGTCGGTCACGCTCAACGCAGGCTCGGTGCCGCTGGCCAGCGCGTACTGCAACTGCTCCATCACGCCGATGAAGGCATGCGGAAACCACATCGTGTCCCAGGTGGGCGTCACCCAACGCCCATCGGTATGGCCCTCGACCGCGCGCGAGGCGTAGCTCAAGGTCGACGGCTCGCCGGTGGGCCAGCCGATGGTGCCGCGCGCGACGCCGTCAGTGCCTTCCACGCGCCAGCGGATGTGCTGATCGTCGGGGTATCCCTCGGCCCGCGGCCCCGACCACACATCTTCGAGCGACAGCGCGAGCAGGCCGTTGCCAAAGCGCAGCATGGTGGTCACCAGCCCATCCTGATGCGCGAACTCGGTGCGCGGATCGGGCCGGGTGATGCTGGTGATCTCGGTGGGCTCGCCAAACAGATAGCGCAGGGCATCGAGGTGATGCACGCTCATGTTCGAGAGGGTCAGCCGGTCATAGCCGCGCAGGAAATCCTGCCAGTGCGGGATCGCGTGCATGTCGATCTGCGCGAACACCGGCGTGCCCAGCACGCCCTGTTCGAGCAGCTGCTTGAGCGTGCGCATCGATTGGTCGTAGCGCATGTTCTGGTTCACCGACAGGATCTTGCCCGCGGCCCGTGCGTCGTCGCGCAGGGCGCGGGCTTCATCCAGCGACAGGGCGAGGGGCTTCTGCGCGAGCACGCCGCGCACGTGCGGGGCGCGCAGTGCGGCGCGGATCAGCGCGGGCTGCAGGTCGGGTGGATACGCGATGTCCACGATCTCGATCTGCGGATCGGCGATCAGGGCCAGGGGATCGTCATGTACTCGCGGGATGCCGTAGCGTTCGGCGACCTCGGCCGCTTTGCTGCGGGTACGCGACGCGATCGCCGCCACCGTGAAGCCGGCCTGCTGATAGGCCGCCAAATGGCACTCGGCCATGATCATGCCGGCGCCGATACAGCCGATGCGAAAGCGCCGTTCCCGGACGGGCGGGTCGGGCACCAGGGTTGGGTGCGACATGTGCTCCTCCTGCCGGCCTGGTATGCACTGTCGACTGCCTGGCATCCCGCCGTGCTGTGTTTGATGTATTGAGCCGCGATAATCACATCAAAACAATCAGTGGTAAAGGCGGCCGGCGCTCATAGGGCCATCAAGTTACTTTTTTGATCTCGAATGATTGCAAATGATGGCTTATGATGGCCGCACCGCCATCGTCCTGATGGTGTATCGAGAGCCTGATCCCGCATGCGCCCCACCATTTCCCTCATTGCCCGCGAAGCCGGCATGTCCACCGCCACCGTGGACCGGGTACTGAACGACCGCGACGGTGTGCGCGGCAAGACACGCGACCGCGTGCTGGCGATTGCCAATCGCCTGGGCTATTTCGTCCCGGGCGCCGAGGCCGCCAGTCAGGACGTGCGAGTCGATTTCGTCTTGCCCGCCGGCACCAACAGCTTCATGACCGCGCTGGGCCGGCGCCTGCTCGAAGAAGCCGCCGCCCGCCCCGACGTGCAGGCCCGTCTGCATCTGATCGAGGGATTCGACGCCAACAAGCTCGCGAAAAAGCTCTACGAACTGCGCGAGCAGACGCAGGCCGTCGGCCTGGTCGGCCTTGACCATCCCCAGGTGCGCGACGCCATCATGGCGCTGCGTGACAGCGGCGTGCACGTGAGCACCCTGGTGTCGGACATTCCGATCTCGGCGCGCCTGGGTTACGTGGGCATCGACAACCGGGCGGCGGGCCGCCTGGCCGCGCTGTTGCTGGGCCGGTTTCTGCCACAGCACACCGAACGGAAGGTCGCGGTGTTCGTGGGGTCATTGGCCTATCGTGGCCACGAAGAGCGCGAGATGGGCTTTCGCTCGCTGCTGAGCGAAGAGTTTCCGCACCTGCGCATCGCCCACACGCTCGAGATCGGCGACGACCGCGACCGCGCCTTTGCCGTCACGCAGGATCTGCTGCGCAAAGACCCGCCGCACGCGATCTACAACATCGGCGCGGGCAATCAAGGCATCGCGCGGGCGCTGAAAGAGGCGCGGCCGGCTGAGGCGTGGCCGAATGAGCCTCGCTCAAGCAAGGCTGCCACCGCCCCTCGCATTGTCTTCGTCGGCCACGACCTCACCGAAGCCACGCGCCGCCTGTTGCTCGATCGCACCATGGACGCCGTGATCGACCAGAACCCACGCGTCGAGGCACGCGAGATCGTCAAGCTGCTGGTGGCGGCCGTGAAAGGCGCGCCCGAACCCAGCTACCTGCCGCGGCTGCAGGTGATTTTCCGGGAAAACATTCCCGAGCCGTGATGGCTGGGCGAAGGTTTAGCCTGGCGCTAGTCCGGAGCCGTGATGGCTTGGCGAGGGTTTAGTCCGGCGGCAGATGGGAAAGCCTCTGACCCAGGCCTGCCGTGCCATCGGGCAACGTCCTCTACCCACTTGAGACGCTACACGCCCGCTTTTTAGCGCTTCTGCGGCCAAGTCCGCGTAAACCCTCCTTTTTGCGTGCCGAAACCCGGCTTGCGAATCCGCGAATTCCCAACCTCGCCCTTCTCGCGCCACACTGCCGATGCCTGCCCGCCATGCGCGGCATCGCGGGCCAAAGCGACTACAAGGAGCGAGACATGTCCCACCGATACGCGCGCGCAATCAAGCGCGCAGCCTGGCCCATGCTGGCCCTGTCCTGCCTGGCCTTTGGCAATGCCGGCGCGCAGGGAACCTACCCGAATCATCCAATATCGCTGGTGGTGCCGTTCGCCGCGGGCGGCCCCACCGACGTCGTGGCCCGCAGCCTGGGCGCGTCCATGGCCAAGACGCTGGGGCAGAGCGTCGTCATCGAAAACCGCACGGGCGCGGGCGGCACGCTGGCCTCCCAGCACGTGGCGCGCGCCGCGCCCGATGGCTACACCTTCCTGATCCACCACAACGGCATGGCGACCGCGCCCGCGCTGTACCGCAAGCTGTCGTTCAATCCGCTGACGGATTTCGCCTATGTCGGGCAGGTCGCGGACGTGCCGATGACCCTGCTCGGCCGCAAGGACCTGCCGGCCGACGGCATGGCAGGCTTCATCAAGTACGCCAAGGCAAACGGCAACAAGATCAACCTGGCCAACGCCGGCCTGGGCGCCGTGTCCCAGCTCTGCGGCATGCTGCTGCAGGAATCGCTGGGCGTGCAGTTCACGACCGTTCCGTACGCGGGCACCGCGCCCGCCATGACCGCGCTGCTGGGCGGCCAGGTGGACGTGCTGTGCGACCAGACCACCCAGACCATTCCGCAGATCAAGGCCGAACGCGTGAAGCTGTACGGCGTCACCACACTGGACCGCATCAAGGCGCTGCCTGAAGCGCCGACCCTGCAGGAAGGCGGCCTGAAGGACTTTGAAGTCAAGGTCTGGCACGGCGTCTATGCGCCCAAGGGCACGCCGCCGGAAGCCGTCGCCAAGTTCAACGCCGCGCTGCGCGCCGCGCTGAAGGATCCCGCCTTCACGCAGAAGATGGCCGAGCTGGGCGCCGAGATCGTGCCTGACGCCAAGCAGACGCCGGAAGGCCTGCAGACCTGGCTGAAGTCCGAAGTGGACAAGTGGGGCGGCGTTATCCGCAAGGCGGGCGTCTACGCGGACTGAGCATTCCGCGCGCATGAAAAAAGGCCGGCGAATTCGCCGGCCTTTTTGCTTGCAACGCCAGATGTCGGGCGCGGGCGCCTACACCGACAGTTCCTTCCAGATCGCGAGCGGCGCTTCGGCATGGTTCAGGGTGTAGAAATGCAGGCCCGGCGCGCCATTGTCCAGCAGCGTCTGGCACAGCTCGGTCACCACATCGACGCCAAAGGCGCGGATGGAGGCCTTGTCGTCGCCGAACTCGGCCAGGCGCAGGCGGATCCAGCGCGGCACTTCGGCACCGCACATTTCCGAGAACCGCAGGAGCTGCGTGTGGTTCGTGATGGGCATGATGCCCGGCACGATCGGCACGTCCACGCCCTTGGCCCGGGCCCGGTCGACAAAGTCGAAGTAGGCGTCGGCATTGAAGAAGTACTGCGTGATGGCGGCATCGGCGCCGGCCTTCACCTTGGACACGAAATGGTTAAGGTCGGCCGACGGGCTGGCTGCCTGGGGATGCATTTCGGGATAGGCCGCCACTTCGATGTGGAACCAGTCGCCGGTTTCCTCGCGGATGAACGACACCAGTTCGCTGGCGTAGCGCAGTTCGCCGGCGTCGCCGCCCATGCCCGAAGGCAGGTCGCCGCGCAGGGCCACCACGCGCCGCACGCCTTCGTTCTTGTAGGCCTGGAGGATGTCCCGCAGGTCCTGGCGGGTGGCGCCCACGCACGACAGGTGAGGCGCCGCGTCGCAGCCCAGGTTGCTCAGCGTGCGCACGGCATCGGCCGTGCCGGCGCGCGTGGAACCGCCCGCGCCGAACGTCACGCTGACGTACTTGGGCTGGATGGCCAGCATCTGCTTGGCCGCACGCACCAGCCGCTCCTGGCCGGCCAGGTCGCGCGGGGGAAAGAATTCCAGACTAAAAGCGGGAGAGATCGATTCGGACATGTCAGTGATTTATGGCGCTATGCGTCGCGCAAAACAGGCGTCGCCCCATCGCGATGCCGCGGAGCCGGCTTAGCCGGTCCGCAGGCATGCCCCCTTGAGGAGGAAGCGCGCAGCGCTTCGGGGGAGGGTCCTATTCAGGGGATCAATTTGGTAAGAAGGCCGGAGATGATGCTGTACAGGATCGCACCGCCCACGGCCCACCAGAACCCGTTGACCTGGAAGCCCTTGAGCACGGAGCCCACGAACCAGAACAACAAGGCGTTGATGACGATGAGGAAGAGACCGAGGGTGACGATCGTGATGGGCAGCGTCAGCAGCACCAGGACCGGCTTGACCAGCATGTTCACCAGGCCCAGCACCAGCGCGGCGATGAGCGCCGATCCGAAACTGGCCACCGTGATGCCGGGCAGCAGGTAGGCAACGGCCAGCAGGGCCACTGCGTTCAGGATCCAGACGAGTATCAGTGTCACCATGTTCGAACTCCTGTATTGACGCTCCGCGGACTTGTCATCGCCAGGCGAAACCTGGCGTGACCCGCAGACCGGAAAACCCGCGCCGACATGGCGCGGCGTTTTCCTATTGTGCTACATCAATCAATAGCGGTAGTGGTTGGGCTTGTAGGGGCCTTCGACCGGCACGCTGATGTAGTCGGCCTGGTCCTGGCGCAGGGTCGTGAGCTTCACGCCGAGCTTCTTCAGGTGCAGGCGGGCAACCTTCTCGTCCAGGTGCTTGGGCAGCACGTAGACTTCGCCGGACTTGTAGGCTTCGTTGCGCGTGAACAGTTCGATCTGGGCGATCGTCTGGTTGGCGAACGAGGACGACATCACGAACGAGGGGTGGCCGGTGGCGCAACCCAGGTTCACGAGACGGCCCTGCGCCAGCAGGATGATGCGCTTGCCGTCCGGGAAAATGACGTGGTCGACTTGCGGCTTGATCTCTTCCCACTGGCAGTCGGCCAGGCCGGCGACGTCGATTTCGTTGTCGAAGTGGCCGATGTTGCAGACGATGGCCTGGTCCTTCATCGCGTTCATGTGTTCGCGCGTGATGACCTGGTAGTTGCCGGTGGCGGTGACGAAGATGTCGCCGTGGGCGGCGGCTTCTTCCATCGTCACGACCTTGAAGCCTTCCATGGCGGCCTGCAGGGCGCAGATCGGATCGATTTCGGTGACCCACACCTGGGCGCGCAGGGCGACCAGCGCCTGGGCGCAGCCCTTGCCCACGTCGCCGTAGCCGGCCACGACGGCGATCTTGCCGGCGACCATCACGTCGGTGGCGCGCTTGATGCCGTCAACCAGCGATTCGCGGCAGCCGTAGAGGTTGTCGAACTTGGACTTGGTGACCGAGTCGTTGACGTTGATGGCGGCGAACGCCAGCTCGCCCTTTTGCGACATCTGGTACAGGCGGTGCACGCCGGTCGTGGTTTCTTCCGTCACGCCCTTGATCAGCGCCAGGCGGGTCGAATACCACTTGGGATCGCGCTGCAGCGTTTCCTTGATGGCGGCGAACAGGATGCGCTCTTCGTCGCTGCCCGGGTTGGCCAGGACCGAGATGTCCTTTTCAGCCTTGGTGCCCAGGTGCAGCATCAACGTGGCGTCGCCGCCGTCGTCGAGGATCATGTTGGCGTTCTGGCCGTTGGGCCATTCGAAGATCTTGTGGGTGTACTGCCAGTACTCTTCCAGCGTTTCGCCCTTGACGGCGAAGACCGGCGTGCCGGACGCGGCGATCGCGGCGGCGGCGTGGTCCTGCGTGGAGAAGATGTTGCACGAGGCCCAGCGCACTTCCGCGCCCAGCGCCACCAGCGTCTCGATCAGCACGCCGGTCTGGATGGTCATGTGCAGGCTGCCGGCGATGCGCGCGCCCTTGAGCGGCTGCGATGCGGCGAATTCCTCGCGGATGGCCATCAGGCCGGGCATTTCGGTTTCGGCGATGGCGAGTTCGCGACGGCCCCAGCCGGCCAGCGACATATCGGCAACGAGGTAGTCGGAGAAGGATTTATCAGTCACAGCGTTCATGGTGTGTAGGCTCCACGTAAATGACGAACGGCGCACGATATGGCCGGACAACGCGAATACACCACGACAGTCGAGTGCTCGCCTTTCCCGCCATATGCGACAAAGGTGAGCGCCGTTGCTGCAGCGACGCGCGAGGCGCGGCGCTTGAACAAGGATTCCTGAGCCTGGCGAGCCGGGGTCCGCATGGGGGTGGCCGCCGGGGGTGGCCACATGTCGGAACCGCAGGGTCGTCGCAACGCTCCTCAGGATTGCCGGGCATTGTACAAGGTTGCCGCGTCCGTGGGATAGCGAATCCGCGCCCCGCGGCGATATCAGGGCGTCATGGCCCAGGCATTCGCCGCGCCCTGCGAATCGCCCAGTGTCAGCGGCACCAGTGCGTCCAGCAGGTCCGCGGCCACAGAATCCCAGCTGCGCGTCAGCGCGTGCGCTCGCACGCCGGCGCGATCAAGCGGCAGGGCCGCCCGGCAGGCGCGCCCCAGATCGTCGTCCAGGTAGCCCGTCACGCCCTCCTGGACCACCGCCAGCGGCGCCTCGCTGCGAAAGGCCGCCACCGGCGTGCCGCAGGCCATGGCCTCCAGCATGACGAGGCCGAAGGTATCGGTCAGGCTGGGAAACACGAAGACGTCGGCCGCCGCGTAGTAGCCCGGCAGCGCGTCGTCCTGCCGCATGCCGAGAAAGACCGCGTCCGGAAAGCGCTTTTTCAGGCGGGCCTCATCTGGCCCCGCGCCCACAACAACCTTGCTGCCCGGCAGATCCAGGGACAGGAAAGCATCCAGGTTCTTTTCCCGCGCCACCCGGCCGACGCTCAGCCACACGGGCCGAGGCAGGTCTTCGAAGGCCTGGCTGGGGACAGGCTGGAATTTCCGGGGATCGACGCCGCGCGACCACACCCGCAGATTGGCCAACCCGCGCCGCACCAGGATGTCGCGCACCGTGGGCGTGGGCACCAGCACGCACTGCGACGGCCGGTGGAACCAGCGCAGATAGCGCCACGGCAAAGCGGCGGGGATGCCCATGCGCGCCTGCAGGTAGTCCGGGAACATGGTGTGGAAGGACGTGGTGAAGCGCCAGCCGCGCTTGAGCGCCATCCGGCGCGCGGCCAGGCCCAGCGGACCCTCCGTGGCGATATGCAGCGCATCGGGGACGGTATCGCCCAGGATGCGCCGCAACTGCCGGCCGGGCTGCAGGCACAGCCGCAGGTCGGGTTCGGACGGGGCGGGAATGGTTCGGCTGCCCTGCGGACTCACCACGATCAGCTCGTGGCCCCATTCGCCGAGGATCTGCTGCATGGTCGTCCAGGTGCGGACGACGCCGTTGACTTGCGGATGCCAGGCATCCGTAACCAGAACGATGCGCATGATGGAGCCGGAAGTGGGCAATGGCGCTATTCAGCCTGCGCCATGTGACATGCCCAAGACGGCGGCCTTGCGCCGCGCCGAAATCCTTGCGCGAGCGCTCAGTTGTTGCGCCGCGGATACCCCTGCGCCTTGATGCGGATCCAGACTTCGCGCTTTTCCTCTTCCGTCATGAACACCCAGTTGGCGACTTCCATGGCGGTGCGGCCGCAGCCGCGGCAGATGTCGTCGAACAGGGTGGAACACACCGCCACGCAGGGCGAATCGGTGGCTTTGAAGGCGCGTTGCGCGTCTTCGGCATCAGGCAGTTCGGAAAGATCGGCGAAGTAGCGATTCATGGGGCGAAGGTTAACACCGGCGGTGCGTCCCTTTTTGGATAGCCCTACCCTGCGCCGAGGCTTGGTTGACAGGCGGGAACAGCTCCCGCCGGTCCGGCCGATCAACGCCAGCCGAAGAAATCCGCAGCCTCGGCGAGCAAGGCGTCCGGCGTTTCCTCGGCCAGGTAGTGCGCCCCCGGCAACGGACCGCCCGTCACGTCGTCGGCCACCGCGCGCCACAGGGCCAGCACGTCGAAATTCCGGCCCACCGCCCCGCGTTCGCCCCACAGCGCGCGCACCGGCATGCACAGGCGCTCGCCCCCCGCGCGGCCCGCCCGGTCGTGCTCCAGGTCCAGCGTGGCGGACGCGCGGTAGTCTTCACAGATGCCCGTGGCCCAGCCGGGCTGGCGCGCGGCACGTTCGTATTCCGCCATGGCCTGGGCGGAGAAGTGCGCCAGTCCGCCGGGGCGCCCGCCCATCACCGACCTCAGGTAGAAAACGGGGTCATGCTCAATCATGGTCTCCGGCACGGGCGCTGGCTGGATCAGCCAGAACCAGTGGAAGTAGGCCTGGGCGAAGGCGCGGGTCGTGCCCTCGTACATATCCAGCGTGGGCGCGATGTCCAGCAGCATCATGCGGCTGACGGAATCGGGGTGGTCCAGCGCCAGGCGGTGCGCCACCCGGGCGCCCCGGTCGTGGGCCAGCACCTCGAAGCGCGCATGGCCCAGCCCGCGCATCAGCGCTGCCATGTCCGCCGCCATGGTCCGCTTGGAATGCGCGGCGTGGTCCGCGCTGGCCGCGGGCTTGGTGCTGTCCCCATAACCGCGCAGGTCCGCGGCCAAGCAGGTGCGGCGCCGCGTCAGCTCGGGCCAGACCCGATGCCAGATGGCGTGGGTTTGCGGATGCCCGTGCAGCAGCAGCAGGGGCGGACCCGAGCCGTCGATGCGGGCCGCGATCTCCACGCCGTTGGCCTGGATGCGCCGCACGGGCAGGTCGAAAAAGGCGGTCATCTGCGTCGTCTCCAATCTTCGTGTTGGCGGAATCGCCCGCGTCAGGCGGCATCCAGCCGGTCGCGCACCTGGCGCGCGACGTCCTTCATCCAGGGAAAGCGTGCCCAATGCCGGGCCTCGAAACGCTCCACCTCGGGCAACTGCTGCAGCGTCGCGCCCACCATGTCCTGGCCCTGCGCGAACATCCGGCGATGCCGCTCGGGCAGGTCGAAGCCTGCGCTCCAGCCGTCGGCGGCGCGCACCTGCCCGGCCAGCACGTCGATGCCGACGCGGTTGCCGCCGGCGACCTGCGTATTGGACACCCGCGCCAGCAATGCGTCGACCGCCGCGGGCGGCAGGGTCACCAGCAGCAGGCCATTATTGAGCGCATTGAAGTAGAAGATCTCGCCAAAGCTGGAAGCGATCACCGCGCGGATGCCGAACTGCTGCAGGCCCCAGACGGCGTGCTCGCGGCTGGAACCGCAGCCGAAGTTCGGCCCCGCCACCAGGATCGAGGTTCCCGCGTAGGCCGACTGGTTCAACACGCAATCCGGCCGCGGCGCGCCCTGTTCGTCAAAGCGCAGGTCGTACAGCAGGCCCTTGTCCAGGCCGGCCTTGTCGATGATGCGCAGGAACTGCTTGGGCATGATCTGGTCGGTGTCCAGATTGGAATACGGCAGCGGCGCGGCAACGCCTTCGATCATTGAATTCATTTGGCGTCTCCCCATGCGCGCACATCCACGATGCGGCCCGCCAGCGCGGCGGCGGCGGCCATGGCCGGGCTCATCAGGTGCGTGCGCCCTGCCCGTCCCTGGCGTCCCTCGAAGTTCCGGTTGGTCGTGGACGCGCAGCGCTCGCCCGGACGCAGCACGTCGTCGTTCATGGCCAGGCACATCGAACAGCCGGGCTGGCGCCATTCGAACCCCGCCTCGATCAGCTGCGCGGCGATGCCCTCGGCTTCCGCCTGCGCGCGCACGGCGCCGGACCCCGGCACCACCATGGCGCGCACGCCGGCGGCGACCTTCCTGCCCCGCGCCAGGCCCGCCACCACGCGCAGGTCTTCGATGCGGCCATTGGTGCAGGAACCGATGAACACGCGGTCGATCGGAACCCCGGCGATCGGCGCGCCGGCCGCCAGTCCGATGTAGTCCATGGCCTTTTCCAGCGCCAGCCGGGCCAGCGCATCGGGCTCGTCGGCCGGATCGGGCACCGCGCCATCCACCGGCACTGCCTGGTCCGGGCTGGTGCCCCAGGTCACGAAGGGCGCGATCCGTCCCGCGTCGAACACGTGCTCGACATCGAAGCGGGCGCCGTCGTCGGTGCGCAGCGTGGCCCAGTAAGCGCGCGCGGCGTCCAGCATGTCGCCACGCAGTTGCGGCGCGTGCGCGGCGACATAGGCGTCGGTGACGGCGTCCGGCGCGATCAGCGCCGCGCGCGCGCCGGCCTCGACGGTCATGTTGCACAACGTCATGCGGGCCTCGGCGGACAGCGCATCGATCGCCGCGCCGCAGAATTCCACCGCGTGCCCGCGCGCGCCCTGCGCGCCGATGCGGTGCACGATGTAGATCACCAGGTCCTTGGCCGACACGCCCGCCGGCAGCGCGCCGTCGACACGAATGCGCATGTTGCGCGCGACGCGGTAAACCAGCGTCTGCGTGGCCAGAATGTGCTCGACCTCGGACGTCCCGATGCCGAACCCCAGCGCACCCAGCGCGCCGTAAGTGGTGGTGTGGCTGTCGCCGCACAGCACCACCATGCCAGGCAGGATCATGCCGTGCTCCGGCGCGATGACGTGCTCGATGCCCTGCAGCGGATCGGTGGTGTCGAACAGCGCGATGCGCTGCGCGTCGCAATTGCGCTTGAGGTTCTGCGCCTGGCGCGACGAGGCGTCGTCGGCGATCACCCGCAGCGCCGCCGGCACGGGATGCGTGGGGATGATGTGGTCCACCACCGCCATCTGCTGCCCGGGACGCAGCACCCCGCGGCCGCGCGCGGCCAGGCCGCTGAAGGCCTGCGGGCTGGTGTATTCGTTCATGATGTGCAGATCGACATAAAGCAGGATGTGCTCGTCGTCGATCCGGGCCACCTCGTGGCTGGCCACCAGTTTGTCGTATAGCGTCATGCCGGGCATGTCTTGCTTCCTTGGATGATGAATGCGCCCGCACATGCGCCTGAGACCCGCGCGGGCGTGTCTTGCCGAAGTTCAGTTGGCCTCGATGCCTGCGTCCTTGACGATGCCGGCCCAGCGCGTCATTTCCGCGGCGACCATGGCGTCGGTCTTGTCAGGCGCGGTGACCAGCGGATCAAAACCTTCCTTCTGCATGCGCTGCGCCAGCTCGGGCGAGCGCAGCGCCTCGCCCAGCTTTGCGTTCAGCGTGTCGATCACCGCCTGCGGCGTGCCGGCGGGCGCGCTGACGACGAACCAGGTGTTGAACTCGTACCCCGGCAGGCCCGATTCGGCGATGGTCGGCACGTCCGGCAGCAGCGGCGACCGCGTCGTGCCGGTCACCCCCAGCGCGCGCAGCTTCTTGCCGTCGACCTGCGGCTTGGCGGCGGACAGCACCGGAAAGCTCATCTGCACCTGGCCGCTGATGGTGTCCACCATGGCCGGACCGCCGCCCTTGTACGGCACGTGCAGGATCTGCGTCTTGGACACGGACTTGAACAGTTCAGCCGCCATGTGGAAGGTGCTGCCGGTGCCGGCGGAACCGAAGCTCAATTCGTTGGCGGGGCGCGCGCGCACGTAGGCCAGCAGGTCGCTCACCGAGGCCACCGGCAGCGCGTTGGTCACCGTCAGCACGTGCTGGGAAGTGCCCACCGTGCCCACCGAGCGCAGGTCCTTCGCCGTGTCGAACGGCATGGACTTGAAAAGCGCCGGATTGATGGCCAGCGACATGGTGTTGATGCCCAGCGTGTAGCCGTTGGGTTCGGCGCGCGCCACGGCCGCCATCCCGATGTTGCCCGAGGCGCCGGCGCGGTTCTCCACGATCACGCTCTGGCCCAGCGCGCGGCCCCAGGCGTCAGAAATCAGGCGCGCGGCGATGTCCACGCTGCCGCCGGGCGCGAACGGAACGACCAGCGTCACGGCGCGTTCGGGAAAGGCGTTGGCGGCGGCGGCGGGATGGGTCCAACAGGATGCGGCAATGGCCGCGCACAATGCGCCGGCCCCTTTGGCTATCTTCATTTCCTGGTCTCCTCATATGGCCGCGTCGGGCGGCTCTGTATCGGTGAGACCAGTGTATAGGCCGGTTCAGTTCTTATAATTCTTCAAAAAAATAAAGCTTTGTTTAATCTGATTTATAAATAAGGCCATGGACGCCCTTTCCGATCTCGCCTTCTTCTCGCTGGTGGTCAAGCACGGCAACCTGTCGGCCACCGCGCGCGAACTGGGGCTGACGCCCCCGGCCGTCAGCACGCGCCTGGCCAAGCTGGAGCAGCGCCTGGGCGTGCGCCTGCTGAACCGCACCACCCGGCGGGTCAGCGTCACCCAGGAAGGCGAGCTGTACCTGGCCGAGGGCAGCCGCATCCTGGCGGACCTGCAGGCGCTGGAGCGCTCGGTGTCCAGTGCGCGCGCGCAGCCCCAGGGCCTCTTGCGCCTGAACGCGACGTTCGGGTTCGGGCGCGCCCACATCGTGCCCGCCGTGTCGGACTTCTGCCGCCAGTACCCGGACGTCGAAGTGCAAATGCGGCTGACCGACAGGCCGCTGAACCTGATCGAGGAAGGCTTTGACGTGGCGGTGCGGTTCGGCGACCTGCCGGACGCGCGCCTGACCGCGCGCAAGATCGCGTCCAACCGGCGCCTGCTGTGCGCCTCTCCGCGCTATCTGGACACCCAAGGCGAACCGCGCGCGCCGGGCGACCTGCAGCGCCACCGCTGCATCGTCGTGCGCGAGAACGACGTGGCCTACGGCACCTGGCGGCTGGAATCGGGCGCGCGCGCGGAAACCGTGAAGGTGCGCGGGCCGGTCAGCTCCAACGACGGGCAGAGCGCGCTGGAATGGGCGCTGGACGGCCACGGCATCGTCATGCGGTCCGAATGGGAAACGGCGGCGTACCTGCGCGCGGGGCGGCTGCGCGAAGTGCTGGCAGATTGGCGCACGCCGCCCGCCGACATCCACGCGCTGTATCCCGAACGGCTGAACCTGCCAGCCAAGACGCTGGCGTTCGTCGACTTCCTGTCGCGCCGCTTTGCCCGCCACGTGCGCGCCCCGGGCACGGACGGCACGGTCTGGTGACGCGTCAGATTTCGTCGATGGGCGTGCTGGCGGCGGCGCCCGCCGCCGGCGCGCCGTCCGCGCCGATGGCGTAGCGGTCGCGCGTCGTGACATAGAAGCTGGCCCCGAAGCGCCCCACCGGAAAGTAATCCTGCAGGCGCACCCGCCAGGTGTCCGTGTCGATCAGTCCGTCGCGCGCGTGCAGCCAACGCACCTGTCCGATGAAGATCTGCCGGCTGGCGGTCTCCATGGTCTCGAACAGCGTGCACTCGAACGCCACGGGCGCCTGCACGATGCGCGGCGGCGCCACGCGATGGCTGGGCGCGGCGTCCAGGCCGGCGTGCGCCAGTTCGCTGACGTCCGACGGCACCCGGTCGCCGCAGCGGTGCATCTTTTCCGCCATGGCCTCGTCGGTCAGGTGGACCACGAACTCCTTGCCGCGCACGATGTTGGCCGCGGTGTCCTTCAGGCCGCCGTCTTCCAGGCGGTTGATGCTGACCATCACGATGGGCGGATCCTCGCCCAGCATGTTGAACATGCTGAACGGCGCGGCGTTGACCACGCCGGTTTCGGACAGGGTGGTGATCAGCGCGATCGGCCGGGGCACGATCAGGCTGGCCATCAGCTTGTAGCGCTGATATTCGGTAATGGCGTCGAAATCGATTTCCATGTCAGGCCAGTCCCAGCATCTGGGCAAGGGTTTGAGCGGGTTGCGGACGTTCCAGGCTGATCCGCCGTTCCAGGTCCGCAAGGTGGTTGTCATTGATCCTGACGGCTTCGGCGACGTCGCCGCGTTCCATCATGTCCACGATCAGCACGTGCTCGCCGTGTTCGCATGCGGCGTTGCCCGGCGGCTCGTACAGGGCCACGATGAGCGAACAGCGCGACACCAGTTCCGCCAGGTAGCCGTGCAGGATGGTGTTGCCGGACAGCTCGCCCAGCCGCACGTGGAAGGCGCTGGCCTGGCGCGCCCAGGCGGGCTGGCCGGCCCGGTGCAGCAGCGCATGCTCGTCGCGCAGCTGCTTGCGCAGCGAGGCATAGTCGGCCTTGGTGGCGCGCGCCGCGGCCAGCGGCACCAGGGCGGCCTCCAGCGCGCGGCGCGCCTGGAAGATCTGGCGCGTGTCCTCGGGCGTGGGCTCGGCCACCACCGCGCCGCGGTTGTGGTGAAGATCCACCACGTGTTCATGCGCCAGTCGCTGCAAGGCCTTGCGCGCGACCGACCGGGACACGCCGAACAGCTCGCAGATCGCCGCCTCGGGCAGTTTGGTGCCGGGCGTCAGGCGCTGGCTCATCACGCTTTCGTAGACCGCTTCGCAGATCCGGCGCTCCATGTCCGCGTCCGGCGCGGCGTCTGGCGCACCTACGTCGGGCGTACCGGCGCCAGGGGCATCGCCTGCGGACGCGGCGGTCTTGCGCAAGCCGGCGGCGGGCTTCCCGGCGGCTTTCGTGCGGGGATTGCGGGGTTGGGCGGGGCTTCGGGTGGACATGGGGGAACTCGGTTCAGCGGGAGTGACAGGAACGATCGTAACGGCGCTAGGCGATCACGCCGGGCGGCAGGCCGTCCACATGCCGGCAGATCTGGCCCGGGGTGGTGAACCAGATCTCGCCGCGGTCGCGGGCAGCGGCCAGCGGGGCCAGGGCCCGCCGCAGGTGCCGCAAGCGATAGGGCTGGCCGACGATGTAGGGATGGAGCGCGATGCCCATGACCAGGGGCTGGCGGACGGCCTGCGCGCGCATCTCCTCGAACTGGTCGAGAATCATATCGGCAAAATCGCGCGCATCCATCTTGCGCCCCATGATCATGGGGATGTCGTTGAGCTCCTGCGGATACGGAATCGCCCAAAGGTCGCCCGCACGGGTGCGCATGCGCATGGGCTGATCGTCGTGGCACCAGTTGAGCGTATAGCGGTAGCCCGCCTCGGCCAGCAGGTCGGGCGTGGCGCGGCTCTCGGAAATCCAGGGCGACAGCCAGCCGGCGGGTTCGCTGCCCGCGTGCCGCAGGATGCGGTCGCGGCAATGCGCGAGCAGCGCGCGTTCGTCCGCCTCTGGCAAGCCGCCCTGCCGGTGCGCGTTGCTGTAGCCGTGCCCGATCAGTTCGTCGCCACGCGCCAGGAAGGCGTCCACGAGCTCCGGGCAATGCTCATACAGCGCGGTGTTGATCAGCACGCCCGCGGGCAGGCGCAATTCGTCGAACAGTTCCAGGCAGCGCCAGGCGCCCACGCGGTTGCCGTATTCGCGCCAGGCGTAGTTGAGCACGTCCGGATGCGGCGACGCCGGCCCCAGCTCCGCGCCCAGGCCTTCCCCGAACGCGAAGTGCTCGATATTGAAGCCCAGGTACACGGCAAGGCGGGCGCCGTTGGGCCAGGAATAGTCCGCTCGGCCGGCGATCGGCTGGTACGGAAAGCGCCCGTGGCAGGCAAGGGGCTCCGGGGTCCAGGGAGACGCGGGTTCACGCCCCGGTTTAGTGCTTTGAAGCGAGGATGGATTCATTTTGGTGCAAATCCTGATGCATTATTGTGAACAAAAACGCTGACGCTTTGGCGACAAAAATAGAAATCGGTGTGTACAAACCATGCCGGACCGCACCCTGTTCCGCGCCGACCTCGCTGTGACAGGGCTGGTGCGCCGTCTGGCGGGCGGCGCGGATCAGGTGGCATGGATCTTGCATGGGGTAACGGAGCAGCACTTAACCCCATGCAAGATTCATTCCACTTTTTTCAGGAGTGCCCGATGACCCCGACCCGCCGTTCCTTCATGCTCCGCGCGACCGCCGCCGCCCTCTTCGCCGCGGGCCTCGCCTCGCAGCCGGCGCTGGCCGCGGACCCGATCAAGATTGGCCTGATCACCGCGCTGTCCGGAGAATCCGCGCGCGCCGGCGAGGCGCTGACGCGCGGCATGACCGTCGCCATCGATGAAATCAACGCGCGCGGCGGCCTGCTGGGCGGCCGCCAGGTGGTGCTGGTGCGGCGCGACGACGAAGGCAATCCCGCCAAGGGCATGGCCGCCGCGCGCGAGCTCATCTACAAGGAAAAGGTGGCCGTGCTGTTCGGCGGCCTGGATACCCCGGTATCCATGGCCATCGTGCCGATCGTGAACCAGGAGAAGGTGCCCTTCATGGGCCCCTGGGCCGCCGGCACCGCCATCACGCAGAACAAGGGCAATCCCAACTTCGTGTTCCGCGTGTCGGCGATGGACGAGATCGTCGACAGCGCGATGGTGCAGTACGCGCAGAAGACCTTCCAGAGCGCCAAGCCCGGCATGATCCTGGTGAACAATCCCTGGGGCGAATCCAATGAAAAGGGCCTGAACGCCGCACTGGCGACGGCCAAGGTCACGCCCGCCGGCGTCGAGAAATTCCAGCCGAACGATCTGGACATCGTGCCGCAGCTGAGCCGCCTGAAGGCCGCCGGCGCCGACACCCTGTTCCTGGTGGGCAACGTGGGGCCGTCGGCCCAGGTCGTCAAATCGCTGGACCGCATGGGCTGGAAGGTGCCGGTGGTGTCGCACTGGGGCCCGGCGGGCGGCCGCTTCACGGAGCTGGCCGGCCCCAACGCCAAGAACGTGCACTTCGTGCAGACCTACAGCTTCTTCGGCAAGCAGGGACCGGTGGGCGACAAGGTCATGCAGGCGCTCAAGACCAAGTATTCCGACATCAAGGGTCCGCAGGACATCACGCCGGCCGTGGGCGTGGCCAACGCCTATGACGGCATGCAGCTGGCCGCGCTGGCGATCACCCAGGCGGGCTCCACCGACGGCGACGCGGTGCGCCAGGGCTTCTACAAGATCGGCAAGTACGAAGGCCTGATCAAGACCTACGAGCAGCCCTTCACGCCGGCCTCGCACGACGCGCTGCGCGAGGACGACTACGTGTGGACGCAGTTCATCGACAACCGGATCCTGCCCGTCAAGGGCGCGCAGTAAGCCGGCCGGATCACGCGGGAGACGCGCATGTTGTTGATGTCCGCCATTGTCAGCGGCCTGGGTCTGGGTAGCATGTACGGACTGATGGCCCTGGGCTTTTACCTGACCTATGCCGTATCGGGCACGGTGAACTTCGCCCAGGGCAGTTCCATGATGCTGGGCGCCGTGCTGACGTTTACGTTTGCCCAGACGCTGGGCTGGCCACTGTTGGCCGCCCTGCCGCTGGCGCTGGCGCTGTGCGCGCTCTATGGCCTGGTGGTGGAGCGGCTGGCCGTGCGGCCCTTCGCCAGCCGCGGCTCCAACGCCTGGCTCATGTCCACCGTCGCGCTGGGCATCGTCCTGGACAACGTGGTGATGTTCACGTTCGGCAAGGAGCCGCGCAGCCTGCCTTCGCCGCTGGCCCAGGCGCCGCTGGAGATCGGCGGGCTGGGCCTGGGCATCTATCCGCTGCAATTGCTGATTCCGCTGGTCGGCCTGGCGCTGGCGGCCGCGCTGCATGCGCTGTCGCGCCGCACCCGGTGGGGCGTAGCGCTGCTGGCGGTGGTGCAGAACCCCAACGCGGCGCGCCTGATGGGCATCCCGGTGCGCCGCGCCATCATGGCCGCGTTCGCGGTGTCGACGCTGTTCGCCGGCGTCGCCGGCGCGCTGGTCGCGCCGCTGTTCAACGTGCAGGCCGACATGGGCACGCTGTTCGGACTCAAGGCCTACGTGGTCGCGATCCTGGGCGGCATCACCAGCGCCTGGGGCGTGATGATCGCGGGCCTGCTGTTCGGCGTGGTCGAAGCGCTGATCACCGTCGCGTTGGGCTCCGGATACACGCAGATCATCAGCTTCACGCTGGTGATCGTCATGCTGGCCGTGCTGCCCAATGGCCTGTTCGGACGCGCGGATGTGAGGAAGGTCTGATGGACAAGCAATCTGCATCGCGCTGGCTGCCGCTGGCGCTCTATACCCTGCTGGCCGCCGCCGCGCTGGTCCTGGCCGCCACGGTCAACGGCTATTACGTGTTCGTGCTGGGCAACGTGGCGCTCCTGGCGCTGGCCGGCATCGGCCTGAACGTGCTGCTGGGCCTGACCGGCCAGATGTCGTTCGGGCACGCGGGCTTTTACGCCATCGGCGCCTATACGGTGGCGATCCTTACCGGACAGGCGGGCTGGAGCTTCTGGCTGGCCTGGCCGGCCGCCGCGCTGGTGTGCGGCGCCTTCGGCCTGCTGCTGGCCCTGCCCGCCCTGCGCGTAAAGGGCCCCTACCTGGCGATGATCACCATCGCGTTCGGCTTCATCGTGGAGCACGGGCTGATCGAAGGCGGCTCGGTCACCGGCGGGCAGAACGGCCTGATGGGCATCGCGCAGCCCGCGATCGGCGGCATCGGCGGCGACCGCGGCGTCGCCATGCTGGCCATCGTTGCCGTGTTCGTGGCGCTGGCCGGCTATGCCCTGCTGTCGCGCGGCGCCTGGGGCGCCGCCATGCGCGCGGTCAAGGACAGCGAGACAGCGAGCGAATCCATCGGCATCAACCCCCTGATCGTGAAGGCCGTGGCGTTCATGGTGTCGGCCGCCGTGGTCGGCCTGGCGGGCGGCCTCTACGCGCCGCAGACCGGCATGATCACGCCGCACAACTTCAATTTCATGCAGTCCATCCTGTTCGTCCTGGCCGTGACGATAGGCGGCGCCGGCTCGCTGGCGGGGCCCATCTTGGGCGCGGTGGTGGTGGGCCTGCTGCCCGAATTGCTCTCCAGCCTGGAGGAATACCGCCTGCTGTTCTTCGGCGCCTTCCTGCTGGTGGTGCTGTGGGCCGCGCCCGAGGGCGCGGCGGGCCTCGTGGCGCGCTGGCGGCGCGGCGCGCGCAGCCATGCGCTCGCGCCTCGGCATGGCGCCAAGCCGGTCACCGGCCGGCCGCGGCGGACCCTGCGGGCGGACGCGCTGACCATGACCTTCGGCGGCGTGCGCGCCGTGCAGGCGGTTTCCTTCGCCGTGCCGCCCGGCGCCGTGACGGCCCTGATCGGCCCCAACGGCGCGGGCAAGTCCACCGTCATCAACATGCTCAGCGGCTATTACCAGCCGACCAGCGGCGCCGTGGCGCTGGGAGACGAGGCGCTGGCGGCGTTGCCCGCCCACCGCGTGGCGCGCAGCGGCATTGCCCGCACCTACCAGACCTCGCAGCTCTTCGACACCTTGAGCGTCGAAGACAACGTCGCGCTGGGCATGCTGCGCGGCCGCCTGGGCGGGCTGCTGTCCTCGCGCCGCTATCTTGCCGCCGACGCGCGGGAACGGGCGCGCGCGCTGCTGGGGTTCTGCGGCTACGAAGGCGCGCTGGACATCCCGGCGGCGGACCTGCCGCACGTGGACAGGCGGCTGGTGGAGATCGCGCGCGCGCTTGCCACCGACGCCGACATCCTGCTGATGGACGAGCCCGCGGCCGGCCTGTCGCGCGAAGACAAGACGCGGCTGGCCGGGCTGCTGCGGCGCATCGCCGAAGCGGGCGCGGGCGTGCTGCTGGTGGAGCACGACATGACGCTGGTGATGGGCGTGTCCGACCACATCGTCGCCATCGACGCCGGCCGCGAACTGGCGCAGGGCAGCGTCGCCGAGATCCAGCAGTCGCCCGCGGTGCGCCAGGCCTACCTGGGCGACGAGGCGGCGCGCCGCGCCCCCGCCGCGCGCCCCCGGCCAGCGGGCGAAACGCTGCCGCCCGAGGTGCTGGGCGTGGGCAATCTCACCACCGGCTATGGCGCCAACCCCGTGCTGCACGGCATCGACCTGCAGGTCCGGCACGGCGAAATGGTGGCGTTGCTGGGCGCCAACGGCGCAGGCAAGTCGACGCTGATGCGCACGCTGGCGGGGCTGCACCGGCCCGCCCAGGGCGGCATGCACCTGCAGGGCCAGGAGCTGCAGGGCCTGCCCGCCGACCGCATCGTGGCGCGCGGCCTGGTGCTGGTGCCGGAGGGCCGGCAGGTGTTCCCGGGCCTGAGCGTGCTGGACAACATCCGCCTGGGCGCATTCCTGCATCCGCAGGACTGCGACGCCCGGGTCGAGGAAATGCTTGCGCGCTTTCCGCGGCTGCGCGAGCGCCTGCACCAGCGCGCCGGCCTGTTGTCGGGCGGCGAGCAGCAGATGCTGGCGATCGCGCGCGGCCTGATGTCCAAGCCCGTGATCCTGCTGCTGGACGAGCCGTCGCTGGGCCTTGCGCCGAAAATCATCGACGAGCTGTTCGAGGCCCTGGACCGGCTGCGCGCGGAATCGATGACCATCCTGCTGGTGGACCAGATGGCTGCGCTGGCGCTGTCCCTGGCCGACCGCGCCTATGTGCTGGAATCCGGCCGGGTCGCGGCGCACGGCGCGGCGGCCGACATCGCGCAGGACGGCGCTTTGGCCCGCGCCTATCTGGGCGCCTAGCCGGGCTTGGCCTGGCCTAGGCCCGCGTCCTACGCGGCGTCGCGGCCCAGCCGGGCCCTGGCGCTGCCGGACCTGTCAGCCCGGGGTCTCTGAGCCACCGGCGAAAAAAAACGCCCCGTGACGGGGCGTTTTTCATCGAATCAGGCCGCGTTACACGGACTTCTTCAGTTCCTGGACCTTGTCCGTGGCTTCCCACGAGAACTCCGGCTCCGAACGGCCAAAGTGGCCATAGGCGGCGGTCTTGGTGTAGATCGGGCGCAGCAGGTCCAGCATGTTCACGATGCCCTTCGGACGCAGGTCGAAGTGCTCGCGCACCAGCTTGGCGATCTGATCGTCGGGGATGACGCCGGTGCCTTCGGTGTAGACGGTGATGTTGATGGGTTCAGCCACGCCGATCGCGTAGCTGACCTGCACCTGGCACTGGCGCGCCAGGCCGGCGGCCACGATGTTCTTGGCCACGTAGCGGGCGGCATAGGCGGCCGAGCGGTCGACCTTGGACGGATCCTTGCCCGAGAACGCGCCGCCGCCATGGGGGCATGCGCCGCCGTAGGTGTCGACGATGATCTTGCGGCCGGTCAGGCCGCAATCGCCTTGCGGGCCGCCGATGACGAAACGGCCGGTCGGGTTGACCAGGAACTTCGTCTTGGGCGTGATCAGGCCTTCGGGGAAGCTGGGCTTGATGATGTCTTCGATGACCGCTTCGCGGATGGTTTCCTGCGAAACCTCGGGCGAGTGCTGGGTCGACAGCACCACGGTGTCGACTTCAGCGGGACGGCCGTCGACATAGCGGAAAGTCACCTGCGACTTGGCGTCGGGACGCAGCCACCCCAGGCGGCCGTCCTTGCGCAGTTCGCTCTGGCGCTGCACCAGGCGGTGCGCGTACCAGATCGGAGCCGGCATCAGGTCGGGCGTTTCGTCGCACGCGTAGCCGAACATCAGGCCCTGGTCGCCCGCACCCTGGTTCAGGTAGTCTTCCGAGCTGCGGTCCACGCCCTGGGCGATATCCGGCGATTGCTTGTCGTAGGCGACCAGCACCGCGCAGCCCTTGTAGTCGATGCCGTATTCGGTGTTGTCGTAGCCAATGCGACGAATGGTGTCGCGCGCGACCTGGATGTAGTCGACGTTGGCGGTGGTGGTGATTTCGCCCGCCAGCACGACCAGACCGGTGTTGCACAGCGTTTCGGCTGCGACACGCGCGTTCGGGTCCTGCGTGAAGATGGCGTCGAGGATCGAATCGGAAATCTGGTCGGCAACCTTGTCGGGGTGCCCTTCAGAGACGGATTCGGAAGTGAAGAGAAAATCGTTGTTGGCCACAGATGCGTCCTTGCTTGTCCGGCAGTGCCGGCACTTAGGTTCACGAGGCGCGTTGCACCCCGGTCTGCATGGCATATGCCAACTGGGCGCGACGCTTTAGCGGATTTGGCAGTGGCCGCGCAATGCGCCGCGCCCTTGCCGTCGCCCCGCAAGTTGTCGGTTAACTCGGCGACTGGTCGCATTTTAAGCGAAAATGCCGTTCTTACGCTCGCGCCCGGGGTGTAAGCAAATTCCCCGAGCAGCGGCATTACCCTGCCCGTTCTCACCCTTTTGACGAATGCTGCTGCCCCTGTTCCGACTCTTTGCCGCCCTGCCGCTACCAGTGGCGCACGCCATCGGGCGCCTTGCCGGGCGCGCCGTCTACGCCTGGCCGGGCAAATACCGGCGGCGCCTGCAAGCCAATGCGGCGCAGGCCGGCTACCCGGGCACGGCCTTTGCCCGACGCGCTGCGGGGGAAACCGGCGCGATGATCCTGGAGAATCCCCGGGTCTGGTTCCGCAACAAGGAAAGCCTGGCTCAGGTGGTGTCGGACGACAATGACGTAGTCGCCGCCGCCCGGGCCGAAAAGCGCGGCATCCTGTTCCTGACCCCGCACCTGGGCTGCTTCGAGATCACTGCCCGGTACCTGGCCCGCCAGATGCCCATGACGGTCATGTTCCGCCCCCCGCGCAAAGACGTCCTGGCCCCCCTGCTGGAAACGGCGCGCAATAGTTCGGACGTCAACGCCGTGCCCGCCACCATGCAGGGCGTCCGGGAGTTCGTGCGCGCCCTGCGCCGTGGCGAATCCGTGGGCATGCTGCCCGACCAGGCCCCCAGCGTCGGCGACGGCGTGTGGGTTCCGTTCTTCGGACGTCTGGCCTACACCATGACCCTGCCCGGCAAGCTGGCCACGCAAACCAACGTTCCGATCATCCTCACCGCCGGCGAACGCCTGCCCAAGGGCCGCGGCTGGCGCATCCATTACGTCCGGGTGCCCGAACCCCTGCCGGCCGAGCCCGAGGCGCAGGCCGCCCTGATCAACGCCGCGATGGAAACGCTGATCCGGCGCTGCCCCGACCAGTACCTCTGGAGCTACAACCGCTACAAGACCCCGCGCGGGGCCACCCCGGCGCCCACCGCCGAACCGGCGCCCCCGGCCTCCTGAGGCCACGCCGATCCCGCCGCCCGGTCTTATTCCACATCCATGAACGATAGAAAAACGCGCACGCTGGTTTCCCTGTTGAAATGGTTCGGCCGCATCAAGCCGTCGACGCGCCAGCGCATCGGCGCCTGCCTGGGCTGGCTTGCGCCGCGCCTGGCGCGGTCGCGCGCCCGCATCGTGCGCCGCAACCTGGAGCTGTGCTTCCCCGATCAGCCCGAGTCCGTGCGCGAACAATGGGTGGCCGACCATTTCCGCGCGTTGGCGCAATCCATCGTCGACCGCGGCGTGCTCTGGTACGGCACCCCGGAAGCCATCAAGCAAATGGTCACGCAAAACGGCGCCGACCAGATCAATGCGCTGACGGCCGAAGGCCGCTCCGTGATCCTGCTGGCGCCGCATTTCATCGCCCTGGACGCGGCGGCCACCCGTCTGACCATGGAAGTGCCCAGCGCCGCCACCATGTACACACCGCAAAGCGATCCGCACATCGATGCGGTCGTCGCCGCCGGCCGCGCGCGCTTCAACGAAGTCTTCCTGGTCAGCCGCAAGGATGGCGTGCGCGACCTGATCCGGCACCTGCGCGCGCCCCGCCCCGTCTATTACCTGCCCGACATGGACTTCGGCCGCCAGGGCTCGGTCTTCGTGCCGTTCTTCGGCGTCCAGGCCGCAACCCTCGTGGCCACCGCCCAGCTCGCCCAGAAATGGAACGCCGCCGTGCTGCCGATCGTGGGGTTCTGGAACCCGGATACCGGCCGGTATCACGTGGACGTGCTGCCGCCGCTCGAGGACTTTCCGGGCGAGGATTCGCTCGAGGTCGCCACCGCCCGCCTGAACCGCGAGCTCGAATCCTGGGTGCGGCGCTGCCCCAGCCAGTACTACTGGGTCCACCGCCGTTTCAAGACGCGGCCCGAGGGCGAGGCCAAACTCTATTGACGCCCGGTCCGCGCCGCAATAATGGGCGATAATCCGGTGATGAACTGGAACTTCACCAAAATGCATGGCGCGGGCAACGATTTCGTTGTGCTCGACGGGGTCCGCCAGGCCATCGAAATGACGCCCGAGCGCGCCCGCGCATTGGGCGACCGGCACTTCGGCATCGGCGCCGACCAGATCCTCCTGGTCGAACGCGCCACGCGGCCGGACGCCGACTTCCGCTACCGCATTTTCAATTCCGACGGATCCGAGGTCGAACACTGCGGCAACGGCGCCCGATGCTTCGTGCGCTTCGTGCACGAACAGGGCCTGTCCGACCGCAATCCGCTGCGCGCCGAGATCGCCACGGGCATCCTGGTGCTGGACGAAGGCGACGACGAGCAGGTCACCGTGGAAATGGGCAGCACCCGTTTCGACCCCGCCGCCCTGCCGTTCGACACCGCCGGCCTCGCCTCGCGCGTCCAGGGCCAGGACACGCTCTGGGACCTGGACCTGGACGCGCCCGCTGGCATGCCGCGCACGGTCGCCGTGTCCGCGGTCGCGATTTCCAATCCGCACGCCGTGCAGGTGGTCGACAACGTCGACACCGCGCCCGTTTCGGTGCTGGGCCCCCTGATCGAAACGCATCCGCGCTTTCCCCGCCGCGTCAACGCCGGCTTCATGCAGGTCGTCGACCGCCACAACATCCGCCTGCGCGTCTTCGAACGCGGCGCCGGCGAAACCCTTGCCTGCGGCACGGGCGCCTGCGCCGCGGTCGCAGCCGGCATCCGCCGCGGCCTGCTGAATTCTCCCGTGCGGGTGCAAACGCGCGGCGGCGTGCTGACCGTCGCCTGGAACGGCGAACAACTGCGCATGACCGGCCCCGCCGAATCCGTCTTCACGGGCCAGGTCGACATCGACAAGCTCGTCTTCTCCATGGCGCTGAACCGATAACCCTATGACCGATACCGCTTTCACCGCCCAAGACATCGCAGGCTTCCTGCAAGAGAACCCCGGCTTCTTCGACGAGCACGCCGAAGTCTTCGCCACCCTGCAGGTGCCGCACCCGCACGGCTCGCGCGCCATTTCGCTGGGCGAGCGCCAGATCCTCACGCTGCGCGAACGCAACCGCGAACTGGAATGGCGCCTGAACGAACTCGTGCGCAACGCCACCGCCAACGAGACCATCGGCTCGCACGTCGCCAAGTGGTGCTGCCGTCTGCTGTCCGAATGCGACCCTCAATTGGTGCCGGGGGAAATCGCGCTGGGCCTGGCCGAACAATTCGACGTGAACCACGTGGCGCTGCGCCTGTGGAACCTGTCCGAACTCCCCGATCACGGCTACGGCGAACCGGTGTCCCAGGACGTACGCACCTTCACCGACAGCCTGAAGGCGCCATATTGCGGCACCGACACGGCCTTTGAAGCCGTCGCCTGGCTGGACGCCAAGCCCAAGTCGCTGGCGCTGGTGCCGCTGCGGCTCCAGGCCGACGGCCCCGCCGTGGGCCTGCTGGTCCTGGGCTCCGACGACGCGGAACGCTTCACCCCCGAAATGGGCACGACGTTCCTGGAGTCCATCGGCCAATTGGCCTCGGCGGCGCTGCACCGCCTGAATCCGGCCTCGCCCAAGGCCTAGGCGCCCGGGATGCACAGGGACAACGCGATGCGCGACCAGGACGCCGATCCCCGCCCCGCGGCCCTGCCCGACCCGATGACCGCGTGGCTGCGCCATCTGGAAACCAACCGCCGCTATTCACCGCACACGCTGGACGGCTACCGGCGTGAACTGCATTTCCTGCGCGAACTTGCCGACAAGGCGCGCCTGCCGCTGGACAAGCTCGGCAATGGCCACATCCGCCAGTTCGTGGCGCGCCTGCACGCGCAGGGCCGCGGTCCGCGCAGCCTGGCGCGCACCCTGGCGGCCTGGCGCGGTTTCTACCAATGGTGGGCGCCCGCGGCGGAGCTGGCCGGCAACCCGGTGGCGGGCGTACGCGCCCCCAAGGCGCCGCGCGGCCTGCCCAAGGCGCTGTCGGTCGAACAGACCCAGGCATTGCTGGACAGCGCGCCCGCGCGCGTCGCCACCGAACCGGCCGCGCTGCGCGACCAGGCCATGTTCGAACTGCTTTATTCCAGCGGCCTGCGGCTGTCCGAGCTGGTGGGGCTGGACCTGCGCTACGAGCGTTCTTCCGACTACGAATCGCGCGGCTGGCTGAACCTGGACGACGCGGAAGTCGTGGTGCTGGGCAAAGGCGGCAAGCGCCGCTCCGTGCCGGTCGGCCAGCAGGCCCTGGCTGCCCTGCGCAAGTGGATCGGCGCGCGCCCGCAACTGGCCGCACCCGCGCCGCGCCCCGAAGACGCCGCCGCGCTGTTCCTGGGCGCACGCGGACGCCGCGTCTCCCCGCGCGTCGTGCAGCTGCAGCTGGCGCGCATCGCGCAGGCGGCCGGCGTGCCCACGCATGTGCATCCGCATGTACTGCGCCACAGCTTCGCCAGCCACGTCCTGCAATCCGCGCAGGACCTGCGCGCCGTGCAGGAAATGCTCGGCCACGCGAATATCTCGACCACCCAGATCTACACGCGGCTGGACTTCCAGCACCTGGCCAAGGCCTACGACCAGGCCCACCCGCGCGCCGGCCGGAAATCCTGACCAGCCGCTAGCCGCCGGCCGCCACGCCGCCCAGCAGCGTCACGCCCAGCAACAGCACGGCAATCGCCGCCAGCGCCTCCACGGCGTAGCGCAGCCGCGCGGCGCCCGCGCCGGACAATCGGCGGCCCAGGCGCGTCGCCACGCCCCCCGCCGCCACGGCCAGGCAGGCCAGCACGGCCACCGTCAGGCCGGTGCCCAGGCCCATCGCCAGCGCCGACGCCACGCCCGCCAGGAAAAAACCCTGCGACAGCGCGAACACCAGCACGATCAGCGCGCCGCTGCACGGCCGCAGGCCCACCGCAAGAATGGCCGACCAGGCCCGGCGCCAGTTCAACGGCCCGGCCACCTGCTCCGGCGCGGGCGCGTGCGCATGTCCACAGCCGCAATCGTCGTCATGCACATGCGCGTGATCGTGCGCGGGGGCGGTCGATGGCGCGTGCACGGCAATCGCCCGCAGCGCCGCGGCTCCCTTCAAGGCGGGAGCCGGCGCGACGGCGACGGGCGGTGCAACGGCCGCGCGCCGCGTCAACGGCCGGATCGCCTTGACCCACACCAGCCAGACGCCCAGCAGCGTCACCAGGGTGTACGAGGCCAGCTCCAACCAGCGCGTGGCCTGGTTCATCGTTGCGGCGGTGGCGTTGAACACCAGGGCCAGGATCGCCACCAGCACAACCGCCACCAGCGCCTGGATCAGCGCCGACGCCAGCGCCAGCAACGCCCCATTGCGGGCGGTCTGGCGGTTGGCGAGCACATACGAGGAAATCACCGCCTTGCCGTGGCCTGGGCCCAGCGCATGAAAAACGCCATAGGCGAACGACAGGCCGATCAGCGCCCATGCCGCCCCGCCGTCCGCCTGCCAGGCGCGCACCGCGCCCGTCAACTGCCGGTAGAAATGCGACTGCCAGACCGAAACGCTGCCGAAAAAACTGGACAGCCAGCCCGGACCGCCCATCCCGGCGCCGCTTTCCGGCACGCCGAAGGGATGCGCGCCCTGCGCGGCGGCGGCGGACATCCAGGCCATGCCGCCCAGCATCAGGAACAGCGCGATCAGCCCGCTTGTGCAGCAGGAGGCGGGCAACGCACCTCGATGCGATGCGTGAGTCCCTTGGTGATGGCGAATAGCTCGTCCGGCAACGCGTCCGGGTCGGCCGGGATCGCGGCCAGTTGCTGCATGGTTTTCCAATCCAGTTCCTTGGGCTTGCGATAGGCGGACGTGCAGGCTGCGCCCTGTTGACCGCCCAGCGATACCGCGCCCTTCTCGTCAAATGCGTAGGCCACGAAATAGGTGGGGTCGTAGATGTCCACTTGGGCCCCCTGCGCGCCCGGCGCGACGGGCTCCGCCAGCGGCAGGGTGAAGGACAGCGTCAGACGCGTGGTTTTGGGATTCCAGTCGACGCGCGCATCGCGCGGCGCGCCAAACGCCGCGCTCTTGCCGTCCACCGTTACCCTCGTGAAGTAGTGGGAAATCGGCTCGCCCAGCGCCTTCATCCAGTCCTGCGCCATGCCGCGCAGCGTATCGGCGGGCAGGGAACCGTCCTTGCCCTTCTTCAGCCCCTGCGTGGCATAGGCGCCGAACATCTCGTCAAACAGCCACACCTGCCGCACGGCGGTGATGCGCTGCTGCGCGTCGATGTCGATCTGCGCGCGGGCGTCGATCCACATGTGCGGATGCGCGCTGGCGGCGCCCGCCGCCAGCAGTGCCGTCGCGGCGGTCAGGGCTGCAAGGCCGCGGCAAGCTGACGTGCGTTCCATTCAAACATTTCCAGATAGGTGGCGCCGGGCTGTCCGGGCTTGGACAGCGCGTCGGAATAGAGCGTACCACCCACCTTGGCGCCGGTCTCCCGGGCAATCTGCTCCACCAGCCTGGGGCTGCTGATGTTCTCCACGAACACCGCCGGGACCTTCTCGCGCCTGACCTGTTCGATGATGCCCGCCACCTCGCGCGCCGAAGGTTCGGCGTCGGTCGACACGCCCATCGCCGCAATGAAAGTCACGCCGTATGCGTCGCCGAAATAGCCAAAGGCATCGTGCGAGGTAACGACCTTGCGGCGCTCGGCGGGAATGGCCTTGAAGGTCTTGCGCACGCTGGCGTCCAGCGCCTCCAGTCGCGCGATATAGGCATCGGCGCGCGTCCGGTAGGCCTGCGCCCGCGCCGGATCGGCGGCGGCCAGGCCTTCGGCCACGTTGCGCGCGTAGATCACGCCATTGGCCAGGCTCTGCCAGGCATGGGGATCGGCATCCCCATGGTGGTGATGGCCGCCCTCGCCGCCGTGTCCATGGCCGTGACCATGATCATCGCCGTGGTCGTGGTCGTGGTCGTGGTCGTCGCCGTGGCCGGCGAACTTGCGCGCCTTGACGCCTTGCGAGGCCGTGACGGTCTGGCCCGCGAAACCCGAAGCCTTCGCCAGCTTGGGCAGCCAGGTTTCGAACTCCAGGCCATTCACGAACAGCACGCGCGCATCGGCCAGCTTCTTCGCGTCGCCGGGCGTCGGCTCGTAGCCATGCGCATCGCCGTCCGGTCCGACCAGCGTAGTCAGGCTGACGTCGGCGCCGCCGACTTCCCGCACGATATCGCCCAGGATGGAAAAGCTGGCTACCGCCTTCAACGGCTCGGCGGCATGCGCGGTCCCGATGACGGCTGTCAGGCACAGGCCGGCAATGGCCAGCAGCGCGCGGCGGCGGGCCGAAAAAATCGAATGCATAGCGGATCTCCTTAGAAAGTCTGGGGCGCGGGGCGCGCGCGGCGCGGCGCCCGCAGCAGCCCGCCTTGCGGGCCGCCCACGATGGAAAACAGATAGCAGGCGCCGGCCGCAAGGATGATGGCGGGCGACGCGGGAACATCGAAGTGATAGGACACCAGCAGGCCGGCCACGGAGGACGCTACCCCGAACGCTGCAGCAAGCAGGATCTGGCGGGCCGCGCTGCGGACCCAGAAGCGTGCCGCGGCGGCGGGCAGCATCATGATGCCCACCACCATCAGCGTGCCCAGCACCTGGAATCCCGCCACCAGATTCACCACCACCAGCACCAGGAAGCCCATGTGCACCGCCGCGCCCCGCCCGCCGCTGGCGCGCAGGAACCCCGGATCCAGGCATTCGGCCACGAGCAGGCGGTAAATGGCCGCCAGCACCAGCAGCGTCGCGCTGGCCGTGGCCGTCACGAGCAGCAACGACGCATCGTCCAGGCCCAGCACCGTGCCGAACAGCACATGCAGCAGGTCCATGTTCGAGCCGCGCAACGACACCAGCAGCACGCCCAGTCCCAGGGATATCAGATAGAACGCCGCGAAGCTGGCGTCCTCGCGCAGCGGCGTCAGGCGGGCGACCAGTCCGGCCAGCAAGGCCACCGCCAGGCCGGTGGCGATGCCGCCCAGCATCATCGCGCCCAATGACAGGCCCGACAGCAGAAAGCCGGCGGCGACGCCAGGCAGGATCGCGTGCGACATGGCATCGCCCATCAGGCTCATGCGCCGCAGCACCAGGAACACGCCCAGCGGCGCCGCCCCCAGCGACAGGGCGCAGGCGCCGGCCAGCGCACGCCGCATGAATCCGTAGTCCAGGAAGGGCGAAACCACCCACTGCGCGAGCGTCATTCCCAGGACCTTGCATGCCATTGCCGCGCCGCCTTCAGGTGCGCGTCGCTCAGGGTCGAGGCCGTGTCGCCCCACGCCACGACCGCGCCGGACAGAAGCAGGCATTCGGGAAAGTGATCGCGCACCAGATCCAGGTCGTGCAGCACCGCGATCACCGTGCGCCCCTGGCCATGCAGTCCGCACAGCAGCGCCATCAGATCGTCGGCCGTATGGCTGTCCACGGCGGCGAAGGGTTCGTCCAGCAGCAACACCGGCGCATCCTGCACCAACATGCGCGCAAACAGGACGCGCTGCATCTGCCCGCCCGACAGCGCATCCACGCCGCGGCCGGCGGCGTCCGCCAGGCCCACGGTTTCCAGCGCGTGCATGCAGCGGTCCAGTTCATCGGGGCCGTAGCCGCGCCATCCGCCCACGCGGCGCCACGCGCCCATGGCAACCAGATCCAGCACCGACATGGGAAACGACCTGTCCAGTTCGGCCGCCTGGGGCAGCCACGCTAGCGCCGACCTTCCGGCACCGCCGATACGCACGCTGCCCGTCATGGGGCGCAGCACGCCCATGATGCCCTTGATCAGGGTCGACTTGCCGGCACCGTTGGGGCCGACCACTGCCGTCATGCCGCCGGCGGCGAAGCTGCCCGACACCGACCTGAGCGCGGCCCGCCCGCGCCAGCCGAATGACGCATCGTTCAGTTCGACGGAGCAAGAAGCGACGCTCATCGCGGCCACCAACCCATTGCCCAGCCGGTCAGCACCCAGAGCGCAGCAGCAGCGGCCAGCGCGACTGCCATGCGGCGCCAGGCGGAAACGAGGAAAGCGGAACGCGGCGGCGCGCTCCGACCGGGCGCGGCGCCGGGCCGTCGGGGGAGCAGCGTGAAATGGGACATGGCAGGCAGAAACGAAGTGCGGCGACGAATATTTATTATGTTATATCATAACTAAATCGGCCGGACGTCGGCGCCAGTTCCCGCGCCCGGAGGTTTTCTGCTACCTTCCAGGCATCTCGCGCGCGCGTCACGCGCGTTTCCCATTCAGATAAAGCCCGCCATGTCCGCTCCGTCCCGTCCTCCCCGCAGCGATACCGTAGGCGCTCAGCTCAGCGTCGCCGAAACGCTGTGCGCGCAGCGCGGACGCCGCCTGACCCCCATCCGCCGCAAAGTCCTGGAGCTGCTGCTGCGCCACGGCCGCAGCCTGAAGGCTTACGAGCTGCTGGACGCCATGCGCGCTGTCCACCCCGGCGCTGCGCCCCCCACGGTGTACCGCGCCCTGGACTTCCTGATGGACGAAGGCCTGATCCACCGCCTTGACGCCGTCAACGCCTGGAGCGCCTGCCACGACGCCGGCGGCGCGCCGCACGACCTGCTCGTGGTCTGTACCGGCTGCGGCGCCGTGGCCGAAGTGTCCGACCCGGCCATGAGCCGGCAGTTGGCTGAACGCGTCGCCCAGACCGGCTATGCGCTGGCCACCCACGAAACCGAGATCCGGGCGCTGTGTCCGCAGTGCCAGCAGAAGCAGCCCGCCGACGCGGGCCACCATCATCACCATCACTGAGCCCGGTCCAGTCGGGCGGGTCTCATCCGGCCTCATCTTTTAGGCGCACCCAACCGGACCAGGCGCCGGCCGCCTTCCGCGCGCCCCGCCCTTGAAAACGGGGAAACAGCCCCAAAATAGTGGTATCGCCCGATACTTCACGGCGTACAGCCGCGATCTGGCGGCTATGGCCCCCCGGGTTGGCCCGGGGTTTGCCCCCTGCCCCCGACTGTGCTGTAATCCTGCGTCCGGCCGCTATCGGCGGCCTTCGCAGCCTGTGTCAATCATCATTCATCGGTGGTTGAAAACCCTGTCAGGCCCCGTGTTTCACGCCTTGACCTCACGCTAGCAGCTTCGCCATGAATACCCCGCGCAGTTTGGACAAAATGGTTCCCGTCACCATCCTCACCGGCTTTCTCGGTGCGGGCAAGACCACCCTGCTCAAACGCATCCTGACCGAATTCCACGGCCGCCGCGTCGCGGTCATCGAAAACGAATTCGGGCCGGAAAGCATCGACAACGACCTGCTGGTGCAGGACAGCGATGAAGAAATCATCGAACTGTCGAACGGCTGCGTCTGCTGCACGGTGCGCGGCGACCTGATGCGCACACTGTCGGAATTGCGCGCCAAGCGCGAGGCCGGCGAACTGACTTTCGAACGCGTCATCCTCGAAACGACCGGCATGGCCAACCCTGGCCCCGTCTGCCAGACGTTCTTCATGGACGACGACATCGCCGAGTACTACCGCCTGGACGCGGTGGTCACCGTGGTCGATGCCAAGCACGGCATGTCCACGCTCGACGAACAACCCGAAGCCCAGAAGCAGGTCGGTTTCGCCGACCGCATCCTGATCTCGAAGAAAGACCTGGTCAACGAAGTCGACTACGAAGCGCTGCGCCACCGCCTGGTTCACATGAACCCGCGCGCGCCGATCACCGCCGTCAATTTCGGCGACGTCGACCTCAAGTCCATCATCGACATCAGCGGCTTCAACCTGAATTCCATTCTGGACATCGACCCGGAATTCCTGGCCGATGAACATCCGGACGCCGCACACAGCCATGCCCACGGGCACGATCACGGCCACGATCATGACCACCATGGCCATGATCACGATCATGATCACGACGGCGAGTGCGGCGCGCACTGCAATCATGCCCATCACCACCACCCCAAGCACGACGACGAAATCGGCGCGTTCGTGTTCCGTTCCAACAAGCCGTTCGATCCCGCGCGCCTTGAGGAATTCCTGGGCGGCGTGGTTCAGGTCTATGGCCCCGACCTGATGCGCTACAAGGGCATCCTGTACATGAAGGGCATCAACCGCCGCATGTTGTTCCAGGGTGTGCACATGATGATGGGCGCCGAACCCGGCAAGCCGTGGACCGCGGCCGAAAAACCGTCCACCAAGATGGTGTTCATCGGACGTAAGCTGCCCCAGGAGATTTTTACCCGGGGCTTGGAGCAGTGCCTGGCGGGGTAATCCCCATTCCTGCGTGACGCGATGCGACGAAGGCAGTACTGTGAGGTACGGATAGCGTAGGCAACAAGTAACACGGACCGGGAATGGACGCCCGCGCCAGGATCGATTCATAGTGGAGTGTTTACATGGCTACCAAGGCAGCAACCAAAAAATCAAGCAAGTCGACGAGCGATACGGCGATTGATCTGCCCAGCGAAAAGGAATTGCTGGCCATGCCCGAGTCCGACTACATGAACGAACGCCAGCTGGCTTTCTTCAAGGAACGGCTCAAACAACTCGAACAGGACATCCTGGCCAACGCCGGCGAAACCACCGAGCACCTGCGCGAGACGCAATTCGTGCCGGATCCCGCCGACCGCGCCACCATCGAGGAAGAGCACGCCCTGGAACTGCGCACCCGCGACCGCGAGCGCAAGCTGCTCAAGAAGGTGCAGCAGTCCATCGCCCGCATCGACAGCGGCGAATACGGCTGGTGTGAAGAAACCGGCGAACCCATCGGCATCCCGCGCCTGCTGGCCCGTCCCACGGCCACCCTGTCGCTCGAAGCCCAGGAACGCCGCGAGATGCGCCAGAAGCTCTACGGCGACTGATCCGTCCCGCATTCGCACCGTCCCTGAAAGGCCATGCTGCTCTCCGGCATGGCCTTTTTTCTCGTCCACAGGGCCTAACCCGCCTCGCGCGCCGCTTCCGATGCAGACGCCCGAGGCGCGGCCTTGAAACGCCGACCTTGATTTCCCCGCGAATGCCCCCAGCTACTTCTTTCAAAGGAAGGAACGCATGGAACAATTTCACGCCACCACCATCGTGTGTGTGCGACGCGGCAACCGCGTCGCGCTCGGCGGCGATGGCCAGGTCACCCTGGGCAACATCGTCATCAAGGGCACGGCCCGCAAGATCCGCAGGCTGTACCACGACAAGATCCTGGCCGGTTTCGCCGGCGCCACCGCCGACGCCTTCACGCTGCAGGAACGCTTCGAAGCCAAGCTCGAAAAGCACCAGGGCAACCTGATGCGCGCGGCGGTCGAACTCACCCGCGACTGGCGCACCGACCGCGTCCTGCGCCGCCTGGAAGCCATGCTGATCGTGGCCGACGCCGAGCACACCCTGGTGCTCACCGGCAACGGCGACGTGCTCGAACCCGAACACGGCCTGGCGGCCATCGGCTCGGGCGGCGCCTACGCCCAGTCCGCCGCCCTGGCCCTGCTGCGCAACACCGAACTGCCTCCCGAAAAGATCGTCAAGCAATCGCTGGAGATCGCCGGCGACCTGTGCATCTACACCAACCAGAACCACGTCATCGAAACGCTGGGCGACTGACGCCTGCCGCGCGGCGCACCCTGCGCCGCGGCGCCCTCCCAGCCCGCCCTAGCTTCAAGGATCCGCCCTCATGTCCGCATCCAACATGACGCCCGGAGAGATCGTCTCCGAACTCGACAAATACATCGTCGGCCAGAATCGCGCCAAGCGCGCGGTCGCGGTGGCGCTTCGCAACCGCTGGCGCCGCCAGCAGGTCGCGGAACCGCTGCGCCACGAAATCCACCCCAAGAACATCCTGATGATCGGCCCGACCGGCGTCGGCAAGACCGAAATCGCGCGCCGCCTGGCCAAGCTGGCCAACGCGCCCTTCATCAAGATCGAAGCCACCAAGTTCACCGAAGTGGGCTACGTGGGCCGCGACGTGGACACCATCATCCGCGACCTGACTGAATACTCGATCAAGCAGACCCGCGAACTGGAAATGCGCCGCGTGCGCACCCAGGCCGAGGACGCCGCCGAAGACCGCATCCTGGACGCTCTGGTGCCGCCCGCCCGCAACGCCTCCGGCGAACCGGACCGCGGCGAAGACAACAGCGCCCGTCAGACCTTCAGGAAGCGCCTGCGCGAAGGCAAGATCGACGACCTCGAAATCGAGATCGAGGTCGCCCAGGCCGCCCCGCAGATGGACGTCATGACGCCCCCGGGCATGGAAGAAATGGCCGAGCAGCTGCGCGGCATGTTCGCCGGCATGGCGCGCGACAAGAAAAAGCCCAAGAAGATGAAGGTGCGCGAAGCCTTCAAGCTCATCATCGACGAAGAGGCCGCCAAGCGCGTCAACGAAGAAGACCTGCGCACCGTGGCCATCAACAACGTCGAGCAGAACGGCATCGTGTTCCTGGACGAGATCGACAAGATCGCGGCCCGCCAGGAAGCCGGCGGCGCCGACGTGTCCCGCCAGGGCGTCCAGCGCGACCTGCTGCCGCTGGTCGAGGGCACCACCGTCAACACGCGCTACGGCATGGTGCGCACCGACCACATCCTGTTCATCGCGTCCGGCGCATTCCATCTGGCCCGTCCGTCGGACCTGATTCCCGAACTGCAGGGCCGCTTCCCGATCCGCGTCGAACTCGAATCCCTGACCGCCGAAGACTTCGTGCGCATCCTGTCCGACACGGATGCCTCGCTGACCAAGCAGTACACGGCCCTGATGGCCACCGAGGACGTCCAGCTCGAATTCACCGAGGAAGGCGTGCGCCGCCTGGCCGAACTGGCCTTCGACGTCAACGAAACCACCGAAAACATCGGTGCCCGCCGCCTGTACACGGTCATGGAGAAGCTGCTGGACGAACTGTCATTCGACGCCACGTCCAGCCAGGACAAGCACGTCAAGATCGACGCCGCCTACGTCAATTCGCAGTTGGCGGAAGCCGCCAGCAGCCAGGATCTGGCGCGCTACGTGCTGTAATGCGCCGTCCGGGCCCCTGATCCCGGGACGGATGCAAAAAGCCCCGCCGCAAGCGATTGCGGCGGGGCTTTTTCAAATGCCAACCGGAAAGGCGTCCCCGCGACGCGCACCACGGGCGCGCGCTTGGGCGCGACACGTCGCGTTATTTCGCGATCGCAGTCACCACGTACTTGCCATCCTTGCGGGTAGCCGTAAAGCGCACCTTGTCCCCTGCCTTGATATTGGCCAGGAGCGCCGGGTCCGCCTGGTAGACCAGCGACATGGCCGGCAGGTCCAGCGCCTTGATGGCGTCGTGCTTGATCGTGACCTTGCCCGCGGCGGGATCCACACGCCGCACTTCCCCGGTGGCGTCGGCCTGCTGGGCAAACGCCACCGGCGCGGCGATCATTACGACAGCCATCGCGGCGGCGACAGGCATGGGCACGGCATACTTGCGGGAAAAAGCCATATGGGTAACCTCCATGTGCAGCGGAAGCCGCTACCGGGCCGGGCCCAGTCCGCTTCCTACAGTGCTAGGATACTGCGCGAATGCAACAGTTCCGGCCGCAGTACGCAACAATTCTGACGGTTGATTGCGAACGCCGCCCAATCCGTCCGCCGCGCTTACCGTCGGACGCAAGCCCCTTACTTCTACTCACCGAACCAGGACTTCCATGGCCAACCGCTTATCCGTTATTGCCACCCGCACGGGAGACGATGGCACCACCGGCCTTGGGGACGGATCGCGCCTGCCCAAGGACGCCCCTCGGGTGGCCGCGCTGGGCGACGTGGATGAGTTGAATAGCGTCATCGGCCTGCTGCTGACAGAAGCGCTGCCCTTGGACGTGGCGGCCGACATGCTCGTCATCCAGCACGATCTCTTCGACATGGGCGCGGAGCTATGCATACCGGGCCACGTCGCGGTCAGCACCGAACAGGTCGCACACCTTGATGCCCGTCTGGCTCACTACAACGCAACGCTCCCGCCGCTGCGGGAATTCATCCTTCCTGGCGGGTCGCGGCCGGCGGCGTTGGCGCACGTGGCGCGCACCGTATGCCGCCGCGCCGAGCGCGCGGTGGTGGGGCTGGCGAACGTGGACGGTGTCAATGCGCCGATCAGGCAATACTTGAACCGCCTGTCGGATTTGATGTTCGTGCTGGCGCGCTACCTAAACAAGACGCTGAATATCGGGGACACCCTCTGGGCGAGTCCGAACTCTCGTCAATCGACGTAACCACTGCGAGAAATTGCAAACCCGCCAACGCGCGTTGCCGTTGGGAATTAAAATATCGCATCCGACACTCTGTTTCATTTATTCGTTCGATCCGACGCAGTTGCGGCATAATTGAGGGTTAACGAGCGGGTTTGCGCACCGCGCTCACTGCTCAAGGATTTAATAGAGAATGAGTATTATTGTCACCGGCGGCGCCGGCTTCATCGGTTCGAATTTCGTCCTGGACTGGTTCGGCACTACGGACGAGCCGGTCATCACGCTGGACAAACTCACCTACGCAGGCAACCCCGAAAACCTGGCTTCGCTGGCTGGCAACCCCAACCATCAGTTGGTCCATGGCGACATCGGCGACACCAAGCTCGTTGCCGAACTGCTGGCCAAGCACAAGCCACGCGCCGTGTTGAACTTCGCGGCCGAATCGCACGTTGACCGTTCTATCCACGGTCCTGGCGAATTCATCCAGACGAACATCGTCGGCACGTTCAACCTGCTGGAAGCCGTACGAGCATACTGGAATGGGCTATCGGAGGCCGAACGCGCCAGCTTCCGCTTCCTGCACGTGTCCACGGACGAGGTCTATGGTTCGTTGAAGAAGGAAGATCCAGCTTTTAGCGAGACCAATCGCTACGAGCCCAACAGCCCGTATTCGGCCAGCAAAGCGGCCAGCGACCATCTGGTCCGGGCTTATCACCATACCTATGGACTGCCGGTACTGACGACCAATTGTTCCAACAATTACGGTCCCTACCATTTTCCTGAGAAGCTGATTCCTCTCGTCATTCACAATGCGTTGGCTGGCAAGCCATTGCCGATCTACGGCGACGGGCAGCAAATCCGCGACTGGCTATATGTGAAGGATCACTGCACTGCCATCCGGCGCGTGCTGGCTGACGGCCAGCTTGGTGAGACTTATAACGTAGGCGGCTGGAATGAAAAGGCGAACCTCGACGTAGTCCACACCCTGTGCGCGCTTCTTGACGAGCTCAGCCCCCGAGCGGATGGCCAGCCCTATAAGAACCAGATAACCTTCGTCAAAGACCGGCCCGGCCACGACCAGCGTTACGCCATCGACGCCTCGCGCCTGGAGCGTGAGCTGGGATGGAAGCCCGCTGAGACTTTCGAGTCGGGTATTCGGAAAACGGTGCAGTGGTATCTGGAAAACCAGCAATGGGTCGCCAATATCACCAGCGGCTCATATCGAGAATGGGTCGACACCCAATACTCCGCTTGATTATTCGGGCGGCCTTCGAAGGCGCGCACGCGCCTTTCCCCGCATTGCCATACAGTCATCCCTTTATATGGGTAGGCCATTGAGCCAGCAAGTCGCTATTCTTCTTTGCACGTACCAGGGTGAGAAATACGTGCCGGAACAGTTGGACTCGTTTGACGCTCAAACCTATCCGCACTGGAAGGTATGGGCCTCGGACGACAGCCCTGACGACGCCACCCGTCGCGTGCTGGCCGACTACCAAACGCGTTGGGAACCGGATCGGTTGATGATATGCGACGGCCCTAGAAAGGGCTTCGTCGCGAATTTCATGTCATTGATCTGCCGGCCCGAAGTCCAGGCCGGCTACTATTCCATGTCGGATCAGGACGACATCTGGTATCCAGACAAGCTGCAGCGCGCAGTGGAATGGCTGGATTCTGTTCCCGAAGAGGTGCCCGCACTGTACTGTTCGCGCACTGAATTGATCGATGAACAAGGCGCAACGCTGGGCTGTTCTCCACTATTTACACGCCCCCCTTCATTCGCCAATGCTCTGGTGCAGAACGTGGCCGGCGGCAATACCATGGTGTTCAACAACGCGGCCAGGCGTTTGCTCATTGCGGCCGGCTGCGACATCGACGTAGTGGCGCATGATTGGTGGGTCTACATCGTAGTCAGCGCCTGCGGGGGCCGCGTACACTACGACAGCCGGCCATCCCTCAGGTACCGCCAGCATGGCGGTAACCTGATCGGGGCAAATGCCGGGCTCGGTGCCCGGCTGCTGCGGATCCGCATGCTATTTCAAGGCCACCTCAAAGCGTGGACAAATCAGCATATCCAAGCGCTTGTACCTCTGTTGCCAAAGCTCACGCCCGCAAACCGCCGGATTTTCGACTGCTTGGTATCAGCCCGCGAACGGAGTTTGATTCCACGCATTGTGGGTATCAAAAGGTCGGGCATATACCGCCAGACCACACTGGGTAATCTGGGACTAGTGGCCGCCGCGATTTCCAACCGAATATGACTACCGCTATGAAAATTCTGCTACTCGGCAAAGATGGTCAAGTCGGCCATGAACTACAGCGCACTTTGCTGCCGCTGGGAGACACGCGGGCCTTCGGCCGCCAAGGCGCGAATCTGGAGGATCTGGAAGGACTGCGCCAGTTGCTGCATAGCCAAGCCCCCGAGATCATCGTCAATGCGGCAGCGTATACCGCAGTGGACAGAGCCGAAACCAATCAGGACGCCGCAAAGCTTGTGAATGCGGATGCCGTGGCCCAGCTGGCCGCGTATGCGAAAAAAAACAACGCGCTCCTGGTGCACTACTCCACCGACTATGTTTTTGATGGCCGGAAGGATGCACCTTACGATATCGATGACTCCACAAATCCGCAGAGCGTATATGGGGCAACAAAGCTCGCGGGCGAAACCGCCATCGCCGACAGCGGTTGCAATGCTCTTATCCTGCGCACGAGCTGGGTTTTCTCCGCCCACGGCGGCAATTTCATCAAGACTATTCTGCGGCTCGCCAAAGAGCGGGAAGCCTTAAATATCGTGGCCGACCAGCACGGCGCGCCCACATCGGCCGAACTGATTGCAGATGTCACAGCCCTGGCCCTTGCCGGCTATCGGCAAGGGCGGCTTTCGACGGGCGTCTATCACTTGACGGCGTCAGGTCATACGACTTGGCATGGACTTGCCACGCATGTGGTCGCGCGAGCTCGTCAGAATGGCATGGCTTTGAAGGCCGAAGAGGCCAACATCAAACCCATTACGACCGAGCAGTATCCTGTGCCTGCAGCAAGACCCAAGAATTCTCGACTGAACACCACCGCCCTCACTGCCCCGCTGAAATTGCAGCTGCCAGACTGGACCATTCATGTCGACCGCACGGTAGATCAACTTACGTCATTGGAACTTCCCGCATGAAACGCAAAGGCATCATATTGGCCGGCGGCTCGGGCACCCGGCTGCACCCCGCCACCCTGGCAATCAGCAAGCAATTGCTGCCAGTGTTCGACAAGCCGATGATTTATTACCCGTTGAGCACACTTATGCTCTCTGGTATCAAAGACATCCTGGTCATTTCGACGCCCCAAGATACACCCCGATTCCAACAACTGCTCGGCGATGGATCGCAGTGGGGGTTGAATCTGCAGTATGCCGTCCAGCCGTCGCCCGACGGTCTGGCCCAAGCATTCCTCATCGGTGAATCGTTCCTCGGGAACGATCTCTCGGCGCTTGTGCTGGGGGACAATATTTTCTACGGCCACGACTTCCATCAGTTGCTGGCCAACGCCAATGCTCGCGCCCAAGGCGCCAGCGTTTTTGCCTATCACGTACACGACCCGGAACGTTACGGGGTGGCGGAGTTCGATGCTAATGGCACTGTCCTGTCGCTGGAAGAAAAGCCAACCAAGCCAAAATCCAATTACGCGGTCACTGGCCTCTATTTCTACGATCAGGACGTCGTCGAAATCGCCAAACAAATCAAACCATCGGCTCGCGGCGAATTGGAGATTACCGACTTGAATCGCGTTTATCTCCAGCAAGGCAAATTAAGCGTCGAAATCATGGGGCGCGGCTACGCCTGGCTCGATACGGGCACCCATGAATCCCTGTTGGAAGCCAGCCAGTTCATTTCCACGCTGGAAAATCGGCAAGGCCTGAAAGTTGCGTGCCCCGAAGAAATCGCATTCCGCAACAAGTGGATCACACCAGAAGAACTGGAAACGCTGGCCGCACCGCTGGCAAAGAGCGGTTATGGTAAATATCTGCGGCGCCTGCTCGTAGAAACGGTATATTGAAGAATAAAGCCCGTGCCTGCTGACAAGATCTGCATCGACAACCAATAAATTGAAAAGCGCGTGTTCGTGACAGTTCGAACACGCGCTTTTCAATACAAAAATGGGTACGTCAGTTCTTTTCCTTCAAGCCCTCGCGGTATTCGTGAGGCACCCAAGGCCCCCATTTTTTTTCGTATACCTCGCGGTTTTCGTTAAACAGCTTGATCCGCCGCTCCATACCCATCAAGTTGAAAGAAGCCGAGTGATGGTGGTGGATGAACGCATCCTCCGCGCAAATAACAGTGCGACCAATCTGCTGAACCCGACGACAATAATCGTCATCCTCGAACATCCCAATACCGAACGCCTCGTCGAGGTCGCCGACCTTTTCGTATATCTCCCGGGTAAATGCAACGCAGAAGAATGCCGCCGTATGTAGCGGTATGAATTCGCCCATGTGGCTGGACGTATACACCCGCGCCGCGTACTCCATCTCCGCCATTGAATCATAGGAGATCTGGATCTTGGATTCGTTGCCGATGTTATTTGTGACGGGACCAACGATGCCGGCAGCCGGATTTCGTTTCAAGTGGCGAACCAATGTTCCCAACCAGCCGGGCGTCACGTAAGTATCGTTATTGAGCAACACCAGGTACTCGCCGCGTGCGATCTGCAACCCCTGATTATTCGCAGCAGCAAATCCTCGATTATCCGCATTGAGAATTATGCGTCGATTCTCGCCGCGACTTGCCCACTCTCGCAGGTATTCAGGCGTTGAATCACGCGAATCGTTGTCAACGACGATTACCTCAAAATTCTTGTAGTGCGTATTTTTCTCCAAGCTGTGCAGGCAGGCGTCGGTCAGCTCCAGCTTGTTGTAAGAGACAAGCACTAGCGTTATTAGCGGCGGGACGTATTGGTCCACATGGAGGCTGATGGCGCGTGCCCGCCCACCGCCATCCTGCTCTCCCTCGCCCGGCAGGAGCAGAACCTGGCCACCCTGATCGCGAGCCGACCAGGCAAGGCCTTCCGTCTGAACCAGAACGAGGTCGGCCGTCCGAATGGCACGCGCGTGCAGCTTACCAAGTTCGGTGTCCTCGTCTTCGGCCCAATCGGCCATCACGTCATAGATCAGATGGCGATTCGGCACCTGGTCGGCCAAGGTCAACCAGAACGGATGCTGCAGCATCGAAATAATGGAAGTCGGAGCGGCCTGAACCAGGAACAGTGCCAAGCTCGCTCGCAACGAGGCATCCATCTCCGAACTGGCGTTTACGTCATGAATCGACCGCGGACTAGCCACATTCAGGTAGACAACGTTCAGTAACCCATCCCGAGAAACCGCTTCCAGCCGGAAACCCGGCTGCTCCTCATCAGCGAATCGCGTTGAGAAAAAATAGGTCCGGTGACCCAGTCGCGCCATGTCCAGCGCGATCCGTTGGTCGCGAAAATGCGGGGCATTCCAATCTGCCGCTCCCCAAACAAAGACGTCTGCTCGGTCCTTGGGGCCTCGAAGCGGCGGAATGAACCGCGGCACAATGTTTGGCGCGCCTTCTGTCGCCACCTGCGGTTCGCCCCCCGCCAAGGGATTCGATGCATCCGCCTTCCCAACCAACGAGCGCTTCAAGGCTTGCTTCCAGGCCGTCGGCAAGGGCGCGTGGCGATACGTCAAGCGCGCCGCAGTCCGCATCATCTTCTTGCTATGACTGGCAGCTCGGCCCAGGCTGCGTATCGGCGCGGTCACCCTCCATGAAGTGCTTTGCCTGAGGGCGGCGTTCTCCCGACCGCGTTGAATCGCCTCTGCTTCCTGCTCGCGAAGTTTCCCTTCCAACAGGTAAGTGCGATCAAGAAACAACTGATTGGCGGACTTGAGTTCGTCGCGCAAACGCTGCAACTGAAGTTCTTGGCAGAGTGGCTTCTTCCCAATTTCCAAATCGTCCAGAGAAAGGGCGAGCGTCGGTATTTCTTGGTCCGCCGCGTATAGAAGAATAATATGTTCGCCGTCGGCATCCCCGCTGCCCGGCTTATAGCCCGCAATCACCCGCGAGTAAACGAGCGAAAAACGACCTGCCACCGAAGTCGGTATATTTCCTGAATCGAAGGTCGAGGCATGGCCCACTGGCCGCCGATACGCGCGATAGGGGACCAGCACGACCAGATACTTCCGCGCGCTAGCGGCGATTTTCTCGAGAACGCGCTCAGGCCTGGAAAATCGCTGTAGTTTGTTGATGACGAAAAATACGTCATATTCCGTGACGGCGGGGTCGCCAACGGAATCCACATCAGCCACCAGGAAATTCGGCTTTACATACTTGCTGCGGGCAGCATCGATCAAATCGATCGCTGCATCCACACCCGTGACATCAACATTCAGCCGCTGTGCGAGCAGGTCTGTGCCTTCCCCAGTTGCGCAAATCCAGTCACAGGACGACGCCGAATCTTTACGGATTTTCCGTACGAACCAATGCGGCAGGTTATCGATAGCTATTTGATAGAAAACTTCGGCAGCCACCGATTTTTTTAAACGATCGTCACTATCGTCCGTTATTTCGTGAGTTTCGTTATGGGGAATTGACAATTTTGAATCCGCGAGTTGTCAGCGCCCGACTGCGCCCCTTTTTTTCAAGTTCGACGCCTGTTGTGCGCTTACAAAAATAAAAAAGCCGAGAGGCCTGATCGTGCCGCAAACCTTGAATAAAAATGCGGATATAGATAGCAGGATGGTAACATTGCACCCGAGAAATCGGCAACGCATCTCCCCGCTGTAGCCCAGGCTTTTTCCCTCCTGTTGCGAACAACCGAGCTGATAGAGGCGCCCATGGCTGCGTTTGACGCAGCCTACGTGCACAACGCCAAGGTAACTATATGAAACTTAAAAAAAGGGTCGTTTGCATTGTAGGCACGCGTCCCGAAGCGATCAAGATGGCGCCTGTCATCCAGGCGTTCCAAAATTGCGACTGGGCCGAGACTATCGTGCTGTCCACCGGCCAGCATCGACAGATCCTGGCACAGACGTTAAGCGACTTCGGCGTACAGGTGGATCAGGATCTGGACATCATGCAGGCCAACCAGAGTCTGGCCGCCTTGACCGGCCGCCTCTTCATTCAGCTTGATGCCGCGCTGGAGAGCCTCGCCCCCGATCTGGTGCTCGCGCAGGGCGATACGACGACCGTGATGGTCGCTTCGGTGGTCTGCTTCTATCGGCGCATCCTGTTCGGCCACGTCGAGGCCGGATTGCGCACGGGAAACCTGCACCATCCGTTCCCCGAGGAATTCAACCGCATTGTCACCGGCCGGATTTCCGCATTGCATTTCGCACCGACCAAGTTGTCGAAGCACAACTTGGAATCCGAGGGCATTGATGCAGCGTCTGTGAAGATCACCGGCAATACCGTCGTCGACGCGCTCCTGAGCATGGCAAAGCGCACGGCGCCGGCGGATTTCGGTAGCCCGGGTCCGTTGGTTCTCGTGACAGTGCATCGGCGGGAGAACTTTGGAGAGCCGTTGAAGCGCATCTGCGCTGCACTGCGCCAGCTGCACGATCAATTCCCTGACCTGACACTGGTTTACCCGGTCCATCCAAACCCCAACATTCATGATGTCGTATCGGGGCTGCTCGGCGACCTGCCACGTGTAAAGCTCATACCACCAGTCGGCTATCGCGAAATGGTGGGCTTGCTCAAACGCTGCACGCTTGTCGTCACCGATAGCGGGGGCATTCAAGAAGAGGCGCCAGCACTGGGTAAACCGGTACTCGTCGTGCGTGAAGTGACCGAACGTCCCGAAGCGGTCGCCGCCGGAGTCGTCAAAATTGTCGGCACCGAAACGGCGAACATTGTCGGAGAGGCAACTCGCCTGCTTCAGGATGCAGATTACTTCCGACAGATGAGCCGCGGCGATTCGCCCTACGGCGATGGCCAAGCCAGTGCCCGAATCGTTGCCGCCGCGCACGCCGCCCTCTTCGAGACCCCTGGGGGCCTATCAGCTGTCGCGGACTGGGATCTCACGCAAATCTCCAGGCATGCCTGAATACGATCCGATGGTATGCAAGACATTCTGCATCAGATACAAGATCCGGTCATCGTTTTAGCGAATGGCGTTAATCCCCTGGACGATAAGCCGCGCGAGGGATATCACCAGCGCGTCGCTACCGTTGACTCCTACCTCGGCGCATACAATCGCATATATGTAAAAGTAAACCCCTCGCTCGGATCCGCCCAGTATATTCGGCGCCTGGGAGTTGGCTGCCTGGAACTCGAGATCGGGCACCAATATAGTACCTCGACCGTTCAACTGTTTAGGCGCGCCGTCGCGCTCTATTCACACAGCATTCTCCCTTTAGCCTTCCCTCAGATCCGCAACCTGGCAAGCCTGCGGGGTGGCAAGTTCATTGTGGACATGCACGGAGTGGTGCCCGAAGAAACGGCATTCATGGGTGACGATGACCACGCCCAGGTTCTTGGTCAACTTGAATCGTGGGCGGTGCTCGAGGCAGACGCTCGAATATATGTCACACGCCGAATGTCGACACACTTCAGCGCCAAGTATCCATGGGCTCACGGGTTGAGTATCGTGTGCCCGATATTTCCGGAGAGTCGGAAAAGCGGGCCTGCGGGCCGTCAACCCAATGGAAAGGTGGTTTACGCGGGTGGCGCCCAGGCGTGGCAAATGGTGGACCGCATTGTGGAATCGGTCCACGCATCCTTGTCCGTTTACACGACAAAGATATTGACACACGAACCCGACGTTTTCCGTCAAAAGTTTCTTGCCAGAGGCTGCCCGGTTGACGACGTGAGACTTTCCATCTATGCAGCGCGCCCGGCGGAAGTCAGGGCTGTTTATGCCGATAGCAGTTATGGCATCCTCTGCCGCGAGCCCCACGTTCTAAACCGCGTCGCATGCCCGACCAAACTGATCGAATATCTCAGTTTCGGTCTTTTGCCCATCATGGGAACGCCAGAAGTAGGCGATTTCGTCGACCTTGGAATGAGCTACGCGTCCATGGACGCTCTTTCCGAGCGCCGCTTGCCGGTGGGCGATGAATATATGCATATGGTTGACAGCAACTTCGTTGTGCTCGAACGACTTGCCGAACTGGCGGAGAAAGGTCGAAGACAGTTGTTGGCATTTATCGGCTAAAGAGAAGCCATTGCAAAACGCTTATAACAACACAGCAAAGGGTCTGGGCGGGGTACTGCTTTGTGGATTGGTGCTGCTCGGCATGCGCTACCTGTGGCACGAATCTGCTTGGCCGTTACGCGGCATGCACGACGACGCGATCTGGGCAACGGGAATCGTGCTGGCAGGATTGGCTTTTGCTATCGTGTCCCGTCGCCACGCCCATGCGCTGCTACTCACCCTTGCGCTTGGCTGGGTTGGCCTGGGCGTGGATTTGCGCCATCTGGCAGTGATCCCAGTGTGGCTCGCTTCTGCGTGGTCGATGGGCGGAATATTGCTTGGTGGCATACACAGAGATCGAACCTACGCACTGAAATTTCCGATAGAAGCCACTATGGTGGGCATCACCGCTTGGCTTGCCATCTGGGGCGTCATGCTCCACTTTGAAATCAACTATCGAGGCGTGTACTGGGGACTGTGCCTGTTGCCCTTCGTCCACTTGACGTCGCTACCTGAAGGCGCACTCCGCTCGACGATAGCCAATCGGCTAGTTGCTTTTGAAGAGTGGGCTCGTTCCATTCCTTTATGGATGTGGGTGCCAGGCATCGCGATAATTGGCTGGATGCTGCGCTGGAGCAGCCTTCCCAGCGTGATGTTCGACGACCACGCTCTGCACCTTCGGATGTGGACCACGTTTGAGCATCTACATCGCGCGGAATTCAACCCAGCCGATCAGATCTGGTCGGTGGCCCCCTTTGCTTCCGACCTGTTGCACGCCGCATTGTCGTTGATGGTGGGCGACGACATTCGCGGAGCGTGGAATCTGACGCTCGCGTTGATGACCTTGGGACTGACGGCAAGCATTCTGCAATACACCAGCATACGCCCACGCTGGCAATGGCTCTTGTTGATCTTGCTGGCCAGCACTCCGATGTTCGGAAATCTGTTGCTATCGCTGCAAACAGAGTTGGCACTCGCGGTCGTGGCGCTGACGGCGCTATTGTTGATCATTCGCGCCACTCGCACCGGACCAACCCACATTATTGGAGTGTTGGCTTGCGCCGGCCTGTGCGTCGCTATCAAGCTTCCTGGCGCAGTACTTGGTGCTATGTGCATGCTAGCCCTGGCCAAACGTATCGGCATTCGACCACTCATACCAAGACATTGGCCCAATGCGGCTAGCTGGCTGACGCTACTCATGGTGACCTTCGTCGCTCTGCATGCGTACGGAGTCTCGTGGCATTTCACACGGAACCCAGTTTTCCCGCTTTATAACAGCATTTTCCGATCGCCTTTTTTCCCCCCGGAAGACTTCCGTGACACCACGTGGTCGGCTGGCTTTACCTTGCGCAGCTATATAGACGCCTTCTTCCAGACATCTAAATATTTCGAGTCTGGCAATTATGCAGCCGGCTGGCAGTACCTGATACTGTTGCCTATTGCAGTGATTGCGGCCTTGCTTCCGGGGCCGGCTCGGCAATTTCGTATCGTCCTATTTCCAATGTTGGGCTTCGGCATTGCGATGTTTGCAGCCGTGCAGTACTGGAGATATCTCTTCCCGGTCATGCCATTGGCTATCGTATTGATGGGTGCTCTTTTCATCGACGAACGCCCGAGGCTGCGCATCTTCATCATGTTGCTGGCTTTGCTTTGCATTGGATTCAACTTGCGCTTCTACCGCAACATATCTGGTTTGATGCAGGTGCCTGCACAAAGTGCATTTACTTCAACCGGACGTGAATGGATGCTGCGCAGTTTCGCTCCCGTCGCCGCCCTGACCAATACGGTCAATAATCTCGCCCCGGGCGCGCGCGTGCTCTACCCATTTGAATCCCCCGCCGGCGCAACTCTCCGTGGCCAGCCAATTTATACGCCGTGGTATGCCCCTGCGCGCTCCCTTCGCTTCCAAGGAATCCGTGATGCTCAAGACGCAGCGGATTTCATTGCCAGGGAGCGTCCCGACTTTGTCATTGCCAACCAAACGGACACGGGCCCGACAAAAATACCGAACGGCCTGATCCGCGAATACATGGTCAGCCGGGGCCGTCTCATTGATCAGACGGGACCCTACATGCTGTACCAAGTGAGCGGCTCTCCCACGCCGCTCGCACCGTCTAACTAAAGAGACCGCTAGTGCAAAGCCCATTTATCAGTATTGCCAAGATTTTTGCCTGGCCGATACTCTGCGCGTTGATATTTCTTGCGCCACGCTATTTATGGCAAGAAGCAGCCTGGTCGTCGCCCGTCCAATACGACGGAGCGATATGGGCTGCAGGCGTCGTGGCCACAGGCATCCTGCTCTCCATATTGAAGCGCCAGCACGCCAAATCCCTAACACTCGTCGTCGTCCTCGGATGGCTGGGGCTGGGCGTGGGATTAGGCAATCTGGCCGTCGTCAGCATTTGGGCGGTCAGCGGTTGGACGCTGGGTGGCCTCTTGCTAGATCGCATTCACAAAGACCCTGGTTACGCGCTACGCCATCCGTTAGAGTCAATCGTACTTGGCGTCGCGATATGGATTGGTTTGTGGAGCTTGATGCTTCACTACAGAATCAATTATCGAGGCATCTATTGGGGTCTGTGCGTCATTGCGCTGATTCCCTTGTTCCGGTATTCCGCCGACCAATACCGCCATGCGATCGGCGCTCGGATCCAGATTGCCGGAGGATGGATAAAGTCAGTCCCTGCCTGGGCGTGGCTGCCCGGCCTGGCTGCCATTGGTTGGGTCCTGCGCTGGAGCAGCTTTCCGAGTGTGATGTTCGACGATCATGCGACGCGACTTCGCCTATGGACCAGCTTTGCCACGCTGCACAAGGCGGAACTGGACCCGTTGAACCAAATCTGGTCGCTCGCTCCCTTTGCTTCTGATTTGGTGCACGCCGCGCTGTCGCTCATGGCCGGCGCCGACATCCGCGGCGCCTGGAATCTAGGGCTTGCGTTGTCGCTCCTAGTCCTGATCGCGGACGTGCTGCATCTAGCCCGCGTTCGTCCGCTAATTCAATGGCTGCTTCTTGTCCTCATGGCCAGCACACCAATGCTTGGCGTGCTCCTGCTTTCGCTGCAGACCGAGTTGGCGTTGGCCGTGATCGCAATGGTCGCCATGGCTCTCATATGCAGTGCAGGTGAAGGACGGGCCACGCACATTTGGGGCATTCTGGCTTGCGCGGCATTGTGCGCGGCAGTGAAACTGCCTGCCGCCGCGCTGGGCGTACTTTGCATCATGACGCTGATCCTGCGCACCGGTGTGCGCGAGTTGGTGCCACGACGAGAAGGCGCCCTTTGGGCGTTGCTCGCGCTGTTGATCTTGAGCTTTGCGGCGCTGCATAACTATGCCTTTGCATGGCGCATCACCGGCAATCCAGTGTTCCCGCTCTATAACGCAATTTTTCGCTCCCCTTTATTCAGCCCGGAAAATTTCATTGATACGACTTGGACGAAGGGGTTTTCGTTTCATAGTTACGTGAATGCGTTCTTCAACACGTCGGAATACTTCGAATCGACGAATTATGTGGCGGGCTGGCAATATCTATTCATCCTGCCTTTCGCGCTGGTAGCCCTTGCGTTCAGGGGCTCATCCCCACTTCTGCGCCTCGCTCTCATTCCAATGCTGGGGTTCGGCATCATCATGTTTTCCGCCATCCAGTATTGGCGATATCTTTTCCCGGTGATGCCTCTCGCCATCGTGGTCATGGCTGGACTGTTCATGGGCCGGCACCGCGCGTTGCGATTGCTGTTCGTTCTATTTGTGCTTATCTGCGTGGCTCTGAACCTGTATGCCTTCCGTGGCATTGTCTGGCTCATGCAAGGCTCGGCACAGGCCGCCTATACCGATGCGGGACGCGATCGACTTGTCACCACCTACGCGCCCGCGGCTAAGCTGAACGACAAGATCAATGCCACGGCCCCGGGTTCGCGGGTCCTTTATCCGTTCGAGACACCGTATGGCGCCACGCTGCATGGCACCCCCTTATATGTGAACTGGTACACACCCGGCCGCGCAGCACAGTATCAGGCGATCAAAAGCAGCCAGGACGTTGCTGCCTTCCTAGCCAAGGAAAAAGTCGATTTCGTCATCACCAATCAGGCAAACACGGAGGCGGACGCCACCCCTGCGGCAATCCTGCGTGAGTATCTCGCCAACCAGGGCCGCGCCGTTGCCCAGGTAGGACCGCTCACCTTGTACCGCGTCGCCACGGAGACCATTCGCCATCACGATGGATTCGATCTCCAAGCCGCACTCGCTGTCTCTGAGGCCGAACATCCGCAAACCTCAAAGCGGACAATAGAAGCCACCACCCAGCCAAGACCGTTTGACTGGTTCTCGACAGGCATTGCAAACCAGATCAAGTACACAGTACAACTACGCTGCACGAGCGATACAGGGTACTTTGTTGCCCAAGTGAACTGGGATGCCGGCACTCCCTATTATCGACTTATTGCCTGCCGCACGAAGACCTTTACATTCTCCGAAGCGGTCGTAGTGCCGGTGAATGCGCGGCAAGGGCAACCTTACATTACTACCCGTGATGGCGCCTCCGCAATCGTGGAGGATTTGCATGTGGAACTCAATTGATATGATCCAGACCCCAGTCGAACCGCGCATTGCGGTCGTCATCCCTTCGTACAAAGTGACGCGTCACGTTCTAGACGTAATTTCCCGCATCGGTCCGGAATGCAATCGTATTTACGTCGTGGACGACGCATGCCCGGAAGGCAGCGGCCGATATGTCGAAGAGAATTGCACGGACTCGCGGGTGCGTGTTATTTTCCACGAGAAAAACAAGGGTGTCGGAGGCGCGGTCATCACCGGATACCGCGCTGCGATCGAAGAGGACCAGGATATCGTAGTCAAAATCGACGGCGATGGACAGATGGATCCAGCACTCTTGCCCGACTTTGTCGAGCCCATCGTCAGCGGCGAGGCGGACTACACAAAGGGAAATCGATTCTACGATCTTGAAGAAATCCATGGCATGCCGAAAGTTCGACTGTTCGGCAACGCGATGCTCTCCTTCATGGCCAAATTTTCATCCGGTTATTGGGACCTTTTCGATCCCACAAACGGCTATACCGCGGTTCACGTGAACGTGCTGCGCCGACTCCCCCTTCACAAGCTCAGCGAACGCTACTTCTTCGAGACCGACATCCTGTTCCGCCTGAATATAGTGCGCGCCGTGGTGGTGGATGTCCCCATGGATGCCAGCTATGGCGATGAAGTCAGCAATCTGAAAGTCTCCAAGATCATTGGCGAGTTCATGGCAAAGCATATGCGAAATGCTTTCAAGCGCATTGCCTACAACTATTACCTTCGCGACATGTCGCTTGCTTCGCTCGAGCTGCCGATGGGCATATCGCTTCTTCTGTTCTCTATATTTTTTGGTGGATCTCACTGGATTTCGTCAGCCCATCACAACGTTTCGTCCCCCGTCGGAACCATCATGATCGCGACCGTCTCTCTCCTAATGGGAGTGCAATTCCTGCTCGCATTTGTCGGCCACGATGTAGCTCAAGTACCTAGGAGAGTCATTCATCGCCAAACCCGCTTTTCAAAAAGCAGGAAGCTGCGGAATGGCGAAAAAAAATGATCTGAAAGTTCAATTTTTGGCTTAGGAGGGTTTTCTACTTCGCGCGAAGTTTTAGTTTCTGTGGCGTCGCTTTTTCGTATGACATATTTAATGGGACCATTAAAATGAACATGCCAAAGCTTGACCAGAGAGTAAAATTTAGGTGCAATATCTGCAGTTCCGTGAACGAAGTACCCTCCAGCGCCCTCAGTCGCGAAGAGGCCTCCTGCTCTGATTGCGGCTCAACGGTACGCATGCGCGCAATGGTTCAAATCTTGACCGCCGAACTTTTTGGCAAGAGCATGTCTATCGACGACATATCACCGCCACGGCCAGACATTGTAGGAATCGGGATGAGTTGCTGGGACGGGTATGCGAATCGCCTAGCGCACAAAATAAAATACATCAATACTTTTTATCACCAAGAGCCTTTCTTGGACATCACCAACATAGACAGAAAAATGGTGGCGTCACTAGACTTCGTGGTATCAACTGACGTGTTTGAGCACGTAGCTCCTCCAATCTCCACGGCCTTCACAAACGCTAGACGACTATTGAAAAAAGATGGTGTCTTCATTATTTCGGTTCCGTTTGACCGCCCTGGAGAGGCGAATGCAGAAACTAGAGAGTGGTTCCCTAACCTGCATGATTGGCGGCTCGAAGAGCTTGACGGAAAATGGGTGTTGCACAATATCACTCGCCAAGGTGAACACGAAAAATTTGAGGATCTTTGTTTCCATGGTGGGCCTGGGACTACGCTAGAAATGAGACTTTTCTCCGAAGCGTCCTTGATAAGAGAACTGATAGCAGCGGGATTCAATGACATCACAATCTATAGCCAGCCACATCTTGACCTGGGGATCCACTGGCCAAACGGATGTTCCATACCAATCGCGGCTCGCGTAGGTCGAGAGAGATTTTCCTTTTTTAGACGACAAAGACCGGTCATCGTACGCACAGCCTGAATACCGCCTAGAACAAGATTGGCGGTCAATTTTTCGGACATGTCTCGATACCGCCCTTTTTGGCGAATTAAATTAATATGACCGACAAGATTCCTACGCTTCAAAGCCAAATGCAACTTCTGAACCTCGTGTTCCCTGAAAGTGCATTTTCTTACGATTATTTAGAGTGGCTTTATTACGCTGCGCCAGACGGTCGCCATGTCCCTAGCGATTACGTCGAAGACGGGGAGCTTCTAGGGCATTACACGGTTGTGCCCCAAGCTTGGCGATTCGGGCAGACTATCAAACCTCTCGCGCTTTCTCTCAATACCGCGGTTCATGTGAAGGCGCGGGGTAAGGGACTGTTTACGAAGCAGGCCGAAGAGTCCTATGCGAAAGCTGCCGAACAGGGCATTCAGGCGATCATCGGGGTGGCCAATGCCAACTCAACGCCTGGATTTCTGCGGCGGCTTGGCTTCAAACTCGTCTGCCCGCTACCCGTCGTTGCCGGTGCCGTATTACCCAAGGGTCGGGGTGACGCAACATCCCACCTTGTCACATCGCAGTTCTTGCAGAGTCAAGAATTCGGTGCGATCTGCGGGTCAATCGAGGCAGGTCAGACTACGAACGGCGTATGTCAGAACTGGACCAGCGACAAGCTGCGTTGGAGGCTATCAAGCCCCCGCGCCAAATATGCGATTCACACGCACCGTACGGGCACCCTTGTCACGACAGCAGCTCCGCTGGCAGCCGGCATACCGGCTGTCGTCGCGCTGAAGTTCTTTCCGCATTCCCCTTCTGGGCAGGTGGATAGCAAGGCGCTGCTGCGCAAGGCCGCCGGCTTTCACCGCAGCCCATTTTTCGTTTATTCGGGGTTCAATGCTCAAGCGTCGCCTCGCGGACTACCTCTTCCACGCCGGCTGTTGCCCTCACCGCTGAATCTCATTTACCGGCGCCTGAACGACTCAATGCCTGGCCCGGAAGAAATAGCCTTCGGCACATTCGAATTTCTCGATTTCGACGCATATTGACTGCTCGAAGTCAGAGCTCCTTAGACCCCACCTTTTTTTGATGATGCCCAAGCAAGTCCTCTTTACGCTCGACCTGGAAGACCATCTCGGCCGATACGACAGTACTAGCAGGTATCCGCACGTGACCCGTCAGGTGCTGGAAACGCTCGCGGAGCGAAACATTAGAGGAACAGTCTTCACCGTTGCCCGCATAGCCGAAACGGAACCAGGATTGTTGCGGGAAATTGCCGCACTGGGTCACGAAATCGCCTGCCATAGCCTGGACCATGTACCTCTAGACAAGCAAACACCCAGAGAGCTGCGTGAGAGCACGGCGCGTGCCAAGCGTATTCTGGAAGATTGTGTTGGCAAAGAGGTCACGGGATTTCGCGCACCCATTTTTTCCCTGGTCGAACGCACGGCTTGGTTCGTGGACGACCTTCGCCAGCTTGGCTTCACCTATTCTTCTAGCGTCATGCCGACGAGGACTCCCTTGTACGGTTTTCCAAACACGCCGCAAGACCCCTTCAAATGGCCGAACGGCTTGGTCGAACTTCCGTGCCCCGTGGGCAATCTGGCGGGCGCCACCTTGCCCTACCTGGGAGGCTTCTACCTTAGATATGTGCCGCAAATCGTGATCAACAGGCTGCTACGCCAGGCGTCAGATGCGTCATGTCTCTGGACATATTGCCACCCCTACGACTTCGACGCCGAGGAATCGTTCGCGCCGATATCGGGCGCAGCCCTATGGACCAGCATATTGTTGTGGTTCAACCGACGCAACACCATGCGCAAAATTCTACGCGTCGTCAATGCGGAATCCTCAACGACTCTCGATGCCTGGGTCCGCAGGTTTTCGCATACGTTGCGGACTTATGACTACACGCCGGCACCCGCGAAGGAAGTCTAGGAACGCGTGTTGCCCACGAGACTAGCGGCCAAATGCCTTCCGATGCGGTCGGCGTTAGCCATGATCGTAAGCGTATGCGGCTTGGCCGGCAGGCTGGACAGGCTCGCGCCGTCAACAATGTGCAGTCCTTGTACACCGCAAACCTCGCCCCATGCATCGGTCTGCCCAGGATCTGGACGATGGCGCATGGGAAACGAGGCTGCATAGTGAATATCGGAACCCGGACGCCCTGCGGTAAAGCTTCGGGGTAACACCCAGGCTCCAATCCGGCGAAAAGCCGCCTGCAGCCTCTTGGCAGCTTCCGCCATCAGATTTGGCACTTCGTCGTCGTACTGTCCACTGATGTGCAAGACATCATGATGTCGCAAGGAAAGTGCGGCTTTCGTAAGGTGTCCCGGCAAGAACAGATTGCCCACGGCGCAAGAACTCAACAGAGACGACAAAAGGTCGACTCCAAAGCGCTTTCCCAGCGGCATGAATTTCGAGAACTCAGCCACAGGGATTCCCGTAGTATCGAACAGGCCGCCGTAGCCTTTGTATTGACCCGCGCCGAGGTCAAGTGTGTACGCCAGTTGTCCCAGCCCAAAAGCAGCCACGCGGCTTCTTCCCCATGCGCGGGGCACCCAAACCATGAACGCCGCCGTGGGGCAGGACTGCATCCCGATCGTCAACGGTTTGTCCATCGCCATCAAAGCAAAACGCGTGGATGCGATGGTTCCCGCCGCAAGCAAGACACGGCGCGCACGCCAGGTCGTCTTGCCGCTGCCGTCGTCGCCTTGCACAACCATGTGTTCCGCATCACGCAAAACCCGCTCGACCACAAAACCGGGGCGATACGTAAACCCGGCATACCGTTGCAGAAGGCGTACATCCTCGGTCGCGGAATACAAGGCTCGTCGAGCACAGCCCCACATACATGAGCCTGACAGGTCGCACGCCTGTCTCTCGCCTTTGGCCTGAGTCAAAACGGCGGACCGTGCCCGCCCCATGCGAAATCCTGCGGCGACCGAAATCTTCCGATGTGTTTCGTACCCCGAAAGAAGCCTGCTCTGCAGGGGATCCAGAGGCACCGGAGGTTGTGCGTATTGGTCCAGCCCAAGTTCGAAAGACAGGTCGTCCTGCACCGCGCCGCTTACCCCCATCCTCAAGGCAACCGCTTCATAGGAAGCGTCAAGGTCCTGAGGCGGGAATGGGAATTCCGACAACTCGTCTGCGGATAACTTGGCGACACCACACCCCCAAGCATTGGACAACCCTCCTCTGGCCAAAGAGCCGACGGCTACGAAGGATTCAGCCTCGATTCGATTGACACTGGCATAGTCCTCGAAAACATAGGCTTGGGTGGGTGTTCGAAATTTTGGAGATATCGCGCCATCATGGCGCAACGCATGAAAACCCGAGCCGATCATCCAATCGGATTGATCACGTTGATGCTGGCGTAAATCCAAATACTGCCCGGTGGGCGCAGGGACTGGCGAAGTTTTTCCACCGTCGACCATCAGGACGCGCAATCCCGCATCCAGCAACGGGAAGGCTGCCGAGACACCGGCGGGACCGCTGCCCACAATAACGACGTCAAAAACCTGATTCACTCTCGCTCGCCCCTCTTTCCCTTCAGACTAACGACCAAAGGAATCACCAACAATCTTCCGATTCGGGCTAGGACCTCGCCCGCCAGAGCGCGGCACACATAGACAGCCTTGATCAACCCACCCTGACTTCGGTCGCCCAGCCACAGGAAACGACGAGCCCCTTGTGGCGTTGCTTCGGCCAACGCCACGGCCGCATTTAGCCGCCATGCCAACTCCGGCCGAAGGTCAACCTGCAACAACGCACCGCCTTCAACCAGAGCAATCAGCGAGGGGAAGCGCAGCGACCAGGAAGGCAAATCCAGGGCGCCCACTGGGCGCAAACTCTCCACACCGCGCACATATCGACGAATCAATTCGCACCCGGGTTCCTCGCGCAGCACATACGTCAAAATAGCTCGCCCTTCCTGTATCAGCCAACGGCGCCGCGTGGAACCTGCGCAAGCCATTCCGCCAAACAAAGGCCTGGGCACGACCCCTAGCTGATCAAGGTCGTTCGCCGTCTGCATTGGGGGCAGCGCAAACAGGGAGAGCAGACGATCCAGCCCTATCCGACGGCTCCGCTCCGGACCCAATGCCTTGAGGACGGTCCTCACCAGCGATACGGGAACGGGAACAAACACGCGTCTGCGCCTTACACGGCCGCGTGCGATCGCAGAGAGGAAGGTGGTGAAGCTGACCGGGTCAGGTTCCGCGATTTGAAATATGCCCGACTTCGGTCGACGCTCAAGACAGCTCAACAGCGCGCCCACCAGATCGTCAACGTGCACCGGTTGGACGCGCGGCGCGGGAACAAACGCGGGAAGCATGGGGAGCCGCCGCACGACATTCACGAGAACACCGAACAGACCGGCTTCCGACCCACCATATACTTGCCCCGGACGCACCACCCATCCGCCTTGTGCCAACACCGATTGCTCGATTTGCCATTTGTTCCGGCCATATGCGGTAGGCGCATCCGCGCGCGCGGTTTGGCTTGACACGAACAAAATAGGAACCTTGGCACGCGCCGTCGCACTGAGCAGTGACTCCGCGGCCGCCACTTCCGATTTCTCTGTCTCAGCGCTCGGCGACGTCATCACCGCCAAATGCACCACGGCATCCAGACCGTTTGGCAACTCGACCGTCTGAGGATTCGCCAAGTCGAAGTGTGTCCATTCGACGTCCATCCCCGCGGGGCGTTTGCGACCTGCGACCACCACCTGGTGCCCTCGTACCACCGCGGACGCGACCAAGCGCCGTCCAATGTAGCCGGTCGCTCCAGTAATCAACAACTTCATTGAATGGTCCCCAGGGGCCAACGACTCTGGCACATACAAAGCTGGCACGTTTTCACAGAAAAACGAATCGCTTGCTCAGCCAATAGCTAAGGAATACGCAAATTACATCAGAGATAAACTTCGCGACCACCGGCCACGCTATGACCTGCAGCACACCGTGCAAGATGAAGGCGGACAGCGGCAAATTCAAAGCCAGCAATGCGAAATAGGTCACCGCCTGCCTGAAGGTCCGTTCCGAACCGCTTACCTGAAACGTAAACACCCGATGTACAAAAAACCCGAATAGACCGGCGCACAGCTTGCTTATGATGTTGGCCACCAGCAGCGGCGTTAGCAGGTATTTGCTGAGCAGTATGAAGCCGCCCATATCTATGACATATGCACCGATCTGAACCGATACGTAACGAGCAAAACGCATCAGGCCTCTTTACGCAAAACAATGACGTGATGCAATCCGAGCACGCGCGAGAACGGCTTCAATGCACCCTGGATCCCGGAAAGCAGCGGAAGCGCCCGGTTCGGCCAGAGCTGGCGAAAGTTCAGGCCACCCGAAAGGAGATAGGGCAAATAGTTATTGCACACCTCCTCATGGACAATGCGCAGTTGTGGAAATTTCTGTTCAAACATCTTTCTATCGCGTTTAAAAATTATATAGCTCAAGGCTTGGTTGGCCCCGTTCATCGGTCCGGCGACCGGCGTCTCCCATGACGGGAAATCCTTGTCGTAGCCTTCGGTACTGAACAAGCGCTTGAACGTGAAAGCCGCTGCCGGACCGTAATACGGCTCGAGCAGAATGCACCCCCCCCCTTCAGGTAGCACCCTGACCAACTCGTTAAAAAATCGATCGGGATGGGGGAAATGATGAAAACAATTTTGGCCAAATATCGTTCTGACGGAGAGATCGGGGAAATCCATCTCTTCTGCATTCACCACGCGATCCAGGTGCGGACCATGGACGATGTCCGTGGCGAGAACGTCAGGATAGCTGTCTCTAATGGGCGCAACGCCGGCACCTAGCTCGACGCGCAAGCCGGAAGCCGTGAGGAAGCGACGATCCAATCTTTCAAAAGTGTGGTGAAAACTATTGAAGACCGATTGCAGCATGGGTTTTCGCGCCAAAATCTGACTGTGAATCAGCAGGCGATCACTACCGTCGACATTAATATCCCTCACGCTAGAATCGCGCAGATAGTCCGCAAGCCAGTTCATTTTCTCACTCTGTTCCAAATCACATTTTTAGAATTTCCGCCTAACTGCAGGCACTTCCGACCCCAACAACGGTCGGTATACTCGTGACATACCCTGCTCAATATCGACGACGCTGCGAACCGGAAGGATCGTCGACGGTAAAGGATAAGAATTGGGCAACACCACCTTAGCCCATTTGTAGCCCGCCCCCTCGATACTGTAGAGGAAGGCGCGTTCTATCGCATGGGCGAATGTCCCGTCTGTCTGGCCCGCCTCTTCGGGAAAACTGTCAAAGCTCAGTTGCAGACTCAGCAAAGGTTGCAGAGCGTCGGTCCGACACCAAAACATGGATCCCGATGGACACTCCAAGTACGCGTCTGGTTCGATCGTGACACCCAGCGGTTCCAGCAACGCAAGCGTGGATTCAAAGTTCGGTCCCCAGGCCAGGTGGCTGCGCAAGGGGAAGAAATGTTGAGGAAATACCATGCCGATCCGATCCTGGCGCAGGAGCTCAAAAATGGAAGCAACTATCTCCGGGGATCCCAGCAGATGATCGTACAGATAGTCGCGCCAAGGCGCCAACATCTCTCCCCCATGCGGGGATTTCTTCGTGTGCAGGCTGAGTGCGACGTCGTACTTGCTGTAGACGTCCGCAAAGCCAACCAACTTGGGAGCAATGTCCCGTCCCCGGTTTGGGAAAACCCGAATCTCGACCTGCCCCCCCGCGTAGCCTTGCATCGCCGACTCGATGATATGTCGCTTCTCATCGGATGTCGTCGATATGTACACATCGAGCTGGCCCGGCACCCTTTCCAGGTAGCTCCGAATCTGCGGCACTAGTTCGGGATAGAAGGCATGGACGACTGCACAAGCGCGCAATGAGGGATCTCGGGTGACGGGATAGCTGAAGGGAATTTCGAATGCGAAGTCGTCCTTGTCTCGAGGGCGATTGGGGATCGGGCCGGAACGAACGTGGCCCCCGGCCGCCGCAGAGAACAGACGTTTGAAACCGCGTACGCCCTCGCTGCGATACATGCGGACGCTTTTTTGGAGCAAACCCCTGAGCCCGCCCTCGGATACACCCAGGGCTCCCATGGTCCGCAACGCACGAAAGTACTTCTTCATTTTTTCAGTCGAATTCTATCGTCGGGCTTGAGACAGGCTACGTATCCAGTCCCATGTCAACTGCACCCCGGACAAGAAGTCTTCCTGTGGCCGCCAACCCAATTCCTGCCGGGCCAGCGTAATGTCGAGGATGCTGCGCGGCACATCAATTGGACGACCAGCTCCGTACCTGACGGGAACCGCCAGCCCTGAGACTTCTTCGATCGCTTCCACGATCTCAGACAAGCTGCGCCCTTCTCCCGTGCCAACGTTGAAGACCCGCGAGGGGCCCTCATGCGCCGCCGCCGCGAGCATAGCCGAGATTACATCGTCGATGTAGATGTAATCTCTAACGACCGATCCGTCTCCCCAAACATTGATCGGCTCGCCTTGTAACGCTTGGCGCATGAACGCTGCAATCACGCCTTGATTCTTGACGGCGGTCTGATAGGGGCCGAACGGATTGGCGACGCGGAGCACTCGATACTCCAGGCCATAAAGATGCTGATAGAGATGTAGATATTTCTCCACAGCGAGCTTCGTCACACCATAAGCCGTGATGGGTGATGTCGGCGCGCATTCCGGTGTGGGAATTTGTTCGGGAATTCCGTATATGGTCCCCCCCGAAGAAACATAGACAATGCGACGAACCCCCTGTGCCCGGCATGCATCCAGCAGACGCAACGTCCCTGCTACGTTGGCATTCAAGTCGCCAACCATATCGAGGTTCGCACTAGCGGGCGTCGTCGCCGTCAGCAGATGAAAAACCGTGTCGCAGCCGGCCACCGCCTGCTCGACCTTGTCGGTGTCCTCGAAATTGCCCGAAATCCACTCGATGCCCGAAACCGCATGGGGAAAAGACAGGCGGCGGCTGAACATCTTCAAAGCCGCAACGCGACCATTCAGTGCACGGCAAAGGTTGGTGCCAATAAAGCCCCCTCCGCCCAGGATCGCGCAACGAGATTGCGAGAGTTCGGTCATGTTGGCGCCGCCATTGACGGAGGGGCAGTGGCGCTCTCCGGTTGATCCGCAATCCGGCGCAGAATCTCCGCCATACGATTCCCTTCGATCGCCCAGTCCGTAGACGCCGCGAGCCGCAAGCCGCCTTCACGCAGCCGCGCGGCTTCTGAAGCGTCCTCCAGGATAGAGCAGATCGCATCCGCAAGTGCGTCGATAGTGGGTGATTCCAGACGAGCATTTTCGTCGGTCAAGAGCCATTGGGTACACGCGTCGCGGTTGCTCACCACTGGAACGCCGCACGCCATCAACTCCAGCGGCAGCAGGGATAGATTGGTGAACGACAGCACCAAGGCCACATCGCAGCTGTTGTACAGCTCGCTCAGCTTGCCAAGATCGACGATGTCGCTGTCGACGTGCTTGAACGGAATCTCCCATTGCCCCAGGCGCCCACCGGCGAGCACCGCAACGACATCGGGATGCCGTCGGGCGACTTCGGCCAACACGGCCAGCCCCAATTCAAATCCACGGCGCGGTGTAGAAGGCCTGGTATAGAAAAAGACGCGACGGCCCTCATGAGGTACAGGCATCGGCCTATACAGGTCGCGGTCATAGGAAAAACCGACGGAATAAGCGCGCATTCCGTAGTCAGCCGCCAACTTCGTCGCCAGCCAGCCCCCAGCCGTGATGCCCGTGAAACCAAATCGATAGGTCTCCTCGGCCAGAGCATAGTCGGTACCCACGGGATAGAAATGAGGTTCAAAGTCTTGCACGAAATAGCACTTGTGCAACGTCGACTGGAAGTTCCGCACGTCGTAAGCGGTATGCCAACCCGTCGCAATCGATATGGCTGCGGGAGGGGCACTTTCTGCGCCGATATAAACCTTGGCCTTAAGCGGAAAAAACCAATTGGCGATATCCATCTCCATTTGTTCCGGTGTCATGCCAGGAATATTGGTGACGGTAGAAATAAGACGACACTCGAAACCCTGCGCTTCCAAATTGCGCACGAAGCGAAAGATATTCAAGTGGCCGCCCGAACCTCGGCCAGGCCGCGGAATGAACCAATTTACGGTATTGGACGCAGCCTCTTCGCCCTTGGACCTTTCACCAAAGGGTTGGTATTTGGTGAATGCGAGTGATTCCACCACCTTTTGTTTCTTGAACGCGTCCGGATTCAGCAAGGCGTTCAGCACTCGCAGAATCAGCGCTTTCGTCCCGTGATCACGGCGAAACCGCAATACGCTCTCGGAGCGCTTCTTGAGGATGCCTACATTCATGATTTCTCTTCCGCTCTTACAGAAACTGCCATCCCGGCCATCATGCGCCGATCTCGGGAAAGCCCACGACGCAAGCCGGCCGGCAATTTTTCAGCGCGTGAGCCCAGATAATGTCCCAATGCGCGCATCAGATTTCGAATCGGCATGCTCAATACGGCTAGTGGCTGGCGCCGGATCAGTCCCTGCCCCCACGCATAGCGGAAGTCCAGCAAAGAGGCGCCAGCCCAGGTGCGAAGAAGCCTGTACAAGGAAGGCACAAGCGTATAGCCGAAGAGACGAAACAGCGCATACGACTCGTCGAAGCTACGCTGCAAGTACTCAAAAGGTGGGAAATCATGCGAGTGATACACCACACCATTGTGCGCGTAGGCCTTTTTCCATCCTTGTTTGATAATGGTCTCAGCCCAAATCTGATCCTCTGCGAAGTCCACATCTGGATACGGGAATTTTTGCCAGACACTGCGGCGAATCAGAGCGTTATTGTCGGAAAAGAAATGCAGAAATTGCCGATAACCAGGGTCGCGCTCATAGCGTGCGGGGTCATCCAGGCGCACCACGGGCGTGGATTCGAAATGGGCGAAGTGCCGTTCCAGATCGCGTCTGGTGAACGGAGATGCGTCAGGGTAAGCAAGATGTCGCCCGAACACACCCGCCACCTCCGGATCCTCATCCGCTGGTTTCACCATGGCGGCCAGCCACTCATCGTTCGCGGGCAAAGCATCATGCGTAATAAGTACGGCGAACTCGCCGTCGGTCAAGGAAACACCCAAATTGCGCGTCTTACCATGACCAAATTCCGCGGGCGCAATCTCATGCAGCCGTACGCGCTGATCGCCATATTGGCGCACGTACTCCACAGTCCCGTCCGTGGATCCTGAATCGATGATCAGCACATCAAAGTCAAAGGCTGCCTTCTGATTACACACGGCCGGAAGCACGGATCGCAGAATGCCCCCCGGATTTTTGGTCGGAATAATGACGGAAGCCTTCATGGCAGGGCGTCTCCCCGGCAGCATTCGCAGGCAACGCAAGCGCTAGCGATCACAAAATCAAGCAAAAACGTCCGCCTCATGGAACGTCAAACCTTGCTCGTCCTTTTGCGACAGACGCGGCGTCACATCAGCGGGCCAATCAATAGCGAGTGTGGAGTCGTTCCAGATAACGCACCGTTCGTGCTGCGGCGCGTAGAAATCTGTAGTCTTGTAGAGGAAGTCAGCCGTTTCAGACAACACCTGGAAGCCATGCGCGAAACCCTCTGGCACCCACAGCATGCGCTTGTTTTCGGCGCTAAGCACTTCGCCTACCCATTTGCCAAATGTAGGGGATCCCTTACGCATATCGACAGCCACATCAAACACGGCGCCGATCACCGCGCGCACCAGCTTTCCTTGCGGCTGAACGATCTGATAATGCAAGCCGCGCAACACACCCTGGACTGAACGGGAGTGATTGTCCTGGACGAAATTTACTTCGCGACCAACGGCCTCATTGAACAACCGGCTGTTGAAACTTTCGAAGAAAAAACCTCTATCGTCGCCGAAAACGCGGGGCTCGATGAGCAAAACTTCAGGAATGGCGGTGGGGATTATTTTCATGGCTCTATCTCGATCTTCAACAACAACAGGTCAACATCAATGAACGCGCGTCCAATTGGACGCTTTTCGTTTTTGGGTCGGTTCATAGTTCCCTTCACTAGACGCCGCTGCGCAAGGCGTTCGAACACTGGCTCGTCCCACGCCGCGAACGGTCCGGATGAGAACATGCTCGGAAATTGGAATCTCAGGAGCCGATCAGACGCTTGACCTTCCGCGCCAACACCCGCATCAGCGATTTATCGTCAGGGTCAAGTTTGCGCTTACACTCATCCAGCTCTTGCCGCAGCCTCTCGTTCTCCCCCTTGAGCGACGTTGCCCAATCCGAGATTTCCATAAGCTCTGCATGCTTCTTAGCCGCCATCCGGTTTGATAGCTCGACTGACGACGACTGCATGGCCGCTTCCTCCTGTCGCCGAGACTGGCTCAAGGTATCGTCCATCAACGAAACCCTGCTGCGCACCCTCGCGGCTGCAGCCTGATCTCCCGACATGGCCTGTTGTACATCTTGCTTGAGACGCTTCCAGGCTGCCATTGCGATATCGGTGTAGGTCCACGCCGCATCGTGTTTTTCAAAGAAATATGCGAGATTGCGGAAGAACAATCCCTGATATTTCTCTGCGCCCAGTTTGCTGAACGAAACGCTTCCCTTGTGGTACACGAAGGCACCCTCGGCGATAAGCAGACGATATCCTGCCCGAATCGCGCGGACGCACAAATCATCGTCCTCGAACATCCCGATGCCGAACGCCTCATCAAGCAGTCCGATCTTATCGATGACGTCCCGTCGTATTGCGACGCAGAAAAAGCCAAGCTTCTCCGTTTCGGAATACACACCGACCTGCTGGGCCAGGTAAGGCGAGGTCGCTCTGACAAATGTCTCGGGCGCGACATCGGGCAGGACGATGCGCTGCTCGTTGCCTGCTGAGTTTGTGACCGGGCCTACCATGCCCACGCTTGGGTCCTGTTCCAGCGCCTCCACCAAAGGGGCAAGCCACCCTGGACCGACAACGGTGTCGTTGTTCAACAGGACAAGAACGCGCCCACTCGCCAGCCGAATCCCGTCGTTGTTGCCGCCAGCGTACCCCTTGTTCACTTCATTCAAGCAGAGCAGTACCTCTGGGTGCTTTGACTTGAACTCGCGCAGGTACGCAGCCGTACCGTCCGCAGATGCGTTATCAACAACAATTAGCTCATTGCTGTTCAGGTCGGTATGCTCGAGTATCGACTCCAGACAAGGTGCCGTTGTCTCCTCGAGGTGGTTATAAGCCAGAACGATGATGGAAGCGTTCTTCATGTCAATCGCAGGATAAAGGGCAGCTGATTACGCGGAGCACTCGACTTAGCGCTTTGCAAACGCATCGGCTTGCAGCAACGCCGCGACGCGAGCATCCCATGAGTTCTCCTTGGCGAGCGCGATGCGTCGGGCGATCTTTTCGGGATCGTCCTTTTGCGACATGGCTGCCTCCAATTGCGCAACAAACTCCTTGCCGTTATGGGCAAGGTAGCAATCGTCGGAATAAATGGCGAGCTCAGGCAGATCAATCGAGACCACCGGCTTTCCTGCGCTGAGGTACTCGTAAAACTTGACCGGATTCGTCGCCAGCGTCAACGGCACGAGCTTGAAAGGAATCGTGCACACATCAAAATACGCGAAATAACCCGGCAGTTGCGCGTATGGGATCTCGCCAAGCAAATGTACGTTGGACAGTCCGTCCACGGGCTCCAGGTTCGCACCCATGGTGGATCCGATCAATATGAAATTCCACTCGGGCTTGGCACGGGCGCAATGGGCAAGCAGGTCCATGTCGAACCAATCGGAAATGGCGCCGTAATAGCCCACAATGGGACGATCGGCATACTTGTCCAGCAGGCCATTGCGCTTAGGTTCGGCGAAATGCTCGAACTCCGTGCCATTCTTGATCTGGACAGTCCGCGGGTTCAAGACATGACAGCGGTCCTGAAGGAGCAATGACGAGGCGACGACCAGGTCCGCCGCCTCGATGAGCTGCTGCTCCATCTTGATCGCATCCGCGGTATTCGTGAAGAAACCCGCGTGATCATCCATGCAATCAAAGACGACGGTCCCCCCCAACGACTCTTTTAGACGCTGTGCGACCGGCCACCATCCCGGAAATTGGACCAAATAATGAATGGACGCGGGCTTGGCGTGGCGGATAAGTTGCGTCAACGACGTAACCAGGTTATCAAGATCCTCGCCGGCCAACACGTTGGCGTAAACGTTGACCGGATCTCTCGACTGCAAGCGGATCTGGAAAATATCCTTGTCCAGGACGTCCACTCCGAGCGCTCCTGCCGCCTCGGCGCCCGAGACGAACTTCCGGCCCAGAGGATCTAGATTCATCGATAGGTAGCAGGCCGCGTAACCGTGATCACGCAGTCCAGATACGATGTGTTGCGGCCGCTGCCAACGGAAGTCCCAATTGATGATTGGAAATGCGAGCACGAGGCGCTGATCATTGCGGGCCACGGCCTGCGCAACGACATCCAATCTCGCCCGGGCCTGCTGCTTGGCCTTGTGGCCGCGAGCAAGACGCACGACGTCGCCAACAGGCGTCGCCGCAAGACGCCGCCGGGCCGCAGCCTTCAACAGGCGCATGCCGAGACGAACGCTGCCGCGCTGATAGACGCCGGCGATATCGTTGAATTCTCTTTGCAAGTGCTGATGGGCGTTGGACAGATTCCCGAGTTCAGCCTGAAGTTGCTTCTGGCCGCCGGAAAGGTTGCCAATTTCGGCCTGAAGCCGAATAACATCCGCATCACGCTCGTCGATGGTCTCCATCAAGGACTTAGCCCATACCGAGGTCTGATGCAGATTGCTGCTCAGCTTGGCAACTTCCTCTTCCTTACGCTTCAGTTCACCTACTGCCCGTTCCAGTACACGCAGGTCGAGGTCGCCCACAATCGCGTCAAATTTCCGATCGAGCTCCGCCAGCTCCTGGGCGGAAGGCTCATACCGATGTGCGAGGCTCTGATGAGCTTCCTTGGTGGCCGAGAGAAACACCCGGTAGTGCGGTTGGGCGAAATCCTGGTCGGCAAGCTGGCGATTGAATGCCTCGGAGGCAGCCAACACTTCAGGCTTCAGCGATTGAACGTCCCAATAGCAAATCACTTTGGAAAGCAGGCGCTTCAACCAAGGCGTATGGCCGTGCCCGACCACGGAACAACTGTAACCCCCCGCGCGGAAACGGTCTTCGACCTTGCGCGCCGACGGTAGTCCATATTCGTAATGTTCGTCGAGCCAGCTGTACGTCGAGCCATGTACGCGACGATATTCCTCGTTGACGTAATTGTCAGTCTCTAGAGCATGCCCGTCTTCCCCCGGCGGGAATCCCAGCAGGACCGCAGTTCCCGCAAGATCCATCAGTCGGCTGAGGAATGCATCCCGGTATTGAGGCGGAACATGCTCTAGAACGTCTACAGCGCACACGAAATCGAATTTCATGCCATCGAGGCGCTGAGCGAATACGTTGCCGCTGACCTTGTTGACGCCCTCTTTGCCGGCTAGCAGCGGGTCAACATAGGTGACTTCGGCCTCATCGATAAAGCCGCCGAGCAAACACTCGGGTCCGCTGCCCACGTCCAATACGGTTGAGCCACGCTTTAGCCCGGAGTCCCGCAACAGTCGGGCGCAAGCCATGTAGCGGCTGTACTGATCGAAAATCATGCTTTCAGGACCCACACTGGCCGTTGCTTCCTGCGTAAGGTGGTCCTTCGCAGCCCGCCGTTCGGCCTCAATTGCCATCGAAGACACCGACAAAGAGCGCAAACCTTCCACCCAGGCTTCGAGCGCCTCTGCGGAACATGTGCGCCGAACGATGATACCCACCCCGCCGGACGGATCCAGCGTCCCGTCATCGCCGATCGAAATCAGTTCGCCCAGCGGCGAAAAGATGTCGACGAAATCCTGACGAGAGAACCGCCAATGGTCTGTAGGAGAATCGTACTGCTCAAATTCCGGGGCACGCGCAGTCAACGCCAGCACGCCACCGATGCGCAAGACAGCCGCCATCTGATACAACGCATCTTGCCAATCGTAGGTGGACTCCAGCACCCCAGAAGCAATCACTGCATCGAACGACTCGCGATCAAACTGACTGTCGATACGCGAGGAGTCCAATACGAGATCGACACCAGGCCCCTCAAGAACATCCATGCCGATATATTCTCCGACCAGATCGGAAAATATCGCGCGAACGGCCCCGCTCGCGTCACGAGAACCAACTTCCAATAGCCGCCCCCCCTTTCGCACGTGCGGCTGTGCCTGCTTTGCCCAAGCCACACACCAAGCATTACACATCGCTATTCCTCAATAAATTCTGCTACTTGCCATTCGATTGGTGTGACCAACCTTCGATTGTTTCTGCGGGCTAACGATAATGGAGATCACGCTGCCGTGTTCGTCGCCGACACCGTGGTCGGCAGATTCATCATTGCGTGGATGTGCTTCACCGAAGACACCATGAACACAATCGCATTTTCCACGCGATCTCCCATCTTTATATCGCCGAACTCGGTACGATACGCAACCGTGGGACTGAACGCATAAGAGCCGGGGTGCAACAACGGCAAATCGACCGTGAATGTGACCGTCGAAATGCTGCCGATGTCTCCGATGGTTATTGGCACCTTTTCCACGTCGCTGTGCGTACTGGCCAGCTCAATGCCCTTCTGCGTACGAAAAATGTAGCCTGCGATGATTTTCCCACCCGATTCCATCGACTGATTGCGAATACTGAATCGGAGGACGACGCGAGACCCGTGAGTGATCGTCTGGATCGGGTTCATTTCCTCGTCGTAGAGGCTCACGCCGATAATCGAGTATTTTCCGTCACCAATGCGCTGATCGATATTGGGAATTTTCAGTTCGATCCCATCTGTTGGCGCCACCGGCGCAGTGCCGTCTTCCAGAGATGCCACCGGCTCTTCATTCACCGTGTCAGACTGCTCGTAGCCGAACAACACTGTGAGGTAGCGATCCACGACCTTCGAAGCCGTATCGAAAGCCACCATTTTCCCGTTCTCCAGCCAGATACATTTCTCGCACAATGACCGGACCGCGGTCGCATCGTGAGATACGAAGAGGATCGTGGTGCCACGTTCACGCAGTTGCTCAAATCGCAACATGCATCGGTGCGTAAAGTAGGCGTCACCCACTGCCAAAGCCTCGTCGACGATGAGAATATCCGGGTCGATGTTGGCTTGGATCGCAAATGCCAACCGTACATACATCCCGCTTGAGTACGTCTTGACCGGTTGGTCGATGAAATCACCGATCTCCGCAAAGGCAAGAATTCGGTCCATCTTGGACGCAATTTCCTGGCGACTAAGTCCCAGGATTGCGCCATTGAGGAAGACGTTCTCGCGTCCCGTGAATTCCGGGTTGAATCCGGACCCCAACTCCAGCAACGCGGCAACCCGCCCTACGGTTCTGACTTCGCCCGAACTCTGGTTCAAGGTGCCGCAAATCAATTGCAGCAGAGTCGATTTGCCCGATCCATTGCGGCCGACAATACCGATCACTTCGCCTTTCTTTATTTCGAAAGAAATGTCCTGCAGCGCCCAGAATTCTTTGAAGAACTTCTTGCGTCCGCGCGCGAGCATCTGCAATAGGCGATCCCGCGGGCGTTCATAAACGTGATAGCACTTGCTGACATCGGATACCGATATCGAAATTTCAGAGGACATCAGCAAACCCCTTCCTGGTCTTCTGGAACCATGCAAACGCCAGGCAGGCAAACGCGCCCGCTGCAACGGCGTATATGAACAATCCCAGCGCATTTGGCTGGTTACCAAAAAAGGCCACGGCTCGGACTTGCTCCACGATGAAAGTCAAAGGATTCAGGTACAGCAAGTGCCGATACGGCTCAGGTAAATTCTCTGGCGGGTAAAAGATAGGCGACATGAACATCACCACTGTTGTCACGATTCCGATAAATTGCGACACGTCGCGCAGGTACACCCCAAGGGACGCCAATATCCAACACAGTCCCAGAATGAAAAGGCAAAATGGCAACAGGACGAGGGGTACGTAGAGCAGCGTCAGGGGCGGCAGGCCGAACAGGACGAGATATGCCAACAACCACACCATCAGGCTCACGAATGTGTGGAATAGCGCTGCACCTAGCGTGATCCACGGCAGGATTTCGAGCGGAAACACCACCTTTTTGACGAAATTGGGATTGCCGACGATCAGTCCCGACGCCTTATTGAAGCACTCGGCGAACAGATTGAAAACGATCAGCCCCAAAAACAATACCAATGCGAACTCGGTGCGCGACGCACTACCAGTGTTCCAACGCGCCTTGAAGACGACACTGAACACAAAAGTGTAGATCGCAAGCATGATGATGGGATTGATGAAGGTCCACATCATTCCCATGATGGAGCCCTTGTAGCGTCCAACGACTTCACGCTTGATTGACGCGGAGATTAGATCTCCGTTACGCACCCCACTTAATACAAGCGCACGCGGGCTGCTCGGGAACTGCCTCATTATGGAAGAACCTCCATTGATACCGCCGCGCTGCGTCCGTCCATCATGCCGATGAACGACGAGCACAGCGGGAAATTCAGGGACTGGACTTGCGAGTCCAATGCCGGATACGAACAATTGGCCGGGTCTGCATCACGCATGCTATCCGTACACTTCCCTCGATAAGTCACGCGTTATTTCTCGAGAATTTCCACGGGCAAGCGGACACCGCCATTTGCCCAGTTAGTCGGTAACCGGGTTTTGCGGCTCCGGGGGAGCTTCTGATGCCGGAAGGTCAATTCACCCCAGCCGCATGCGCCTGTTCATCCGCATGGTACGAAGACCGCACCATCGCGCCCACCGCCGCATGCGAGAACCCCATCGCATAAGCCTCGCGCTCAAACATCGCAAACGTATCCGGATGCACGTACCGCAGCACCGGCAGGTGATGCTCCGACGGCTGCAGATACTGCCCGATCGTCAACATGTCCACGTCGTGCGCGCGCATATCCCGCATCACCTGCAGAATTTCCTCGTCCGTCTCCCCCAGTCCCAGCATCAGGCCGGACTTGGTGGGCACTTCCGGGTGCAGCTTCTTGAATTCCGCCAGCAGCTTGAGCGAGTGCATATAGTCCGAACCCGGACGTGCCTGCTTGTACAGCCGCGGCACGGTTTCCAGGTTGTGGTTCATGACGTCGGGCGGACCGGCGTTCAGGATGGTCAGCGCGCGGTCCAGGCGGCCGCGGAAGTCGGGCACCAGCACTTCGATGCGGGTGGTGGGCGACAGCTCGCGGATATGGGTGATGCAGTCCACGAAGTGGCCGGCGCCGCCGTCGCGCAGGTCGTCGCGGTCGACGGAGGTGATCACGACGTACGACAGCTTCATCGCCGCGATGGTGCGCGCCAGGTTTTCGGGTTCCTTGGTGTCCAGCGGGTCTGGGCGGCCATGGCCCACGTCACAGAACGGGCAGCGGCGGGTGCACTTGTCGCCCATGATCATGAACGTGGCCGTGCCCTTGCCGAAGCATTCGCCGATGTTCGGGCAGGAGGCTTCCTCGCAGACCGTATGCAGGTTGTGCTCGCGCAGGATGCGCTTGATGTCGTAGAAGCGCGAACCGGGCGCGGCGGCCTTCACGCGGATCCACTCGGGCTTCTTCAGGCGCTCGGCCGGAATGATCTTGATGGGGATGCGCGCGGTCTTGGCCTGCGATTTCTGCTTTTGCGTCGGATCATAGGCCGCGTCCGCAGGCGCAGCGGCGGATTCGTTCGAGGGAACAGGAGACTCGGCGAGCGTAGACATGGGACACCTTCATGACCGGCGCGCAAAACGGCCGGGTCTGGGACAAAAACGGCATTTTACCCTTCACCGCACGAATCGCCGTGGCGGCGTGCTCCGGGGACGGAGCATGCCTGGGTTATCGTCTGGCCTGACGCCTCCGCGGACTTTTTGATGCCTGCCCTGCCCCTCCCCATCCCCATCGCCCTGATCGCCCCCCGGCTGGATTCCGGACCCGCCGCCCGGGCGATCCAGGCCTGCAGCGAACGGCTCGCCCCCGCTGGCTATTACCTGGCCGCCGCCCCCTGGCGCGACGCGGGGACGCTTCCTCTGCTCGCCGGACTGCGCCCCGCGGCGGCCCTGGTCATCGGTCCGCTGGAGGATCCGGCCCTGCGGGGCGCCCTGGCCGCGCTGGAGATTCCGGTCGTCGAAACCTGGAGCGCGTCGCCCCAGACACTGGACAGCGCCGTCGCGATCGACAACGCCGAGGCCGGCCGCATGGCGGCCCGCCACCTGGCCGGGAAGCGCCTTGCGCGGGTGGCCTGCATCAGCGCGGACAATCCCTGGGAGCGCGCCCGGCGCGAAGGCTTTATCGCCAGCGCCGCCGCGCTGGGGCTGGAACAGGTCGCGGACATCGTGCAGCCCGAGGTACAGCACATGAACGACGGCCGCATGGCTTTTCTGCGCCTGCTGGCCACCAACACGATTTTCGACGCGGTGTTCTGCACCTCGGACCTGCTGGCGGCGGCCGCCGTGTCGGAAGCACACAACCGCGACCTGCACGTCCCGCAGGACCTGGCGGTGCTGGGATTCACGGACGACGGTAGCGCCGCGCAGTGGGTGCAGGGCTTGACCACATTGGGGATTGATGCCGCCGAGCTGGGCAGGCGCGCCGGCCAGTTGCTGCTGGACCGGCTGGAGGGCGAACGCGGCGCGGGCCAGCACGACATGCTGGAAGTGGCGTTCGAGGCCCGCCTGAGCACCTGAGCCGCGTTACGGCTGCGTTTCGTACAGCGCGGGGAAGCCGCAGTCCTGCAGCATTCCGTTGGCTTCCTTCAGGAAGGCGGCCGTCGCGGTTTCGGGTACGCGGACCAGCCACTGCACGCCTTCTTCCTTCCGGCCCTGCAGCAACAGCAGTCGGCCCAGATGGAACATGCCCCGGAAGTCGCCGCCTTCGGCGCAGCGCTGGTAGCAGTCGAAGGCGCGCGCAAGGTCCTGCGCCACCACGTCGCCCGCTTCGTAGTAGCGGCCGACGACGCCGATGGATTTCACGTGGCCGGCCTGTGCGGCCTTCTGGTAGAGCGCCAGTGCGGCGGCCTGGTTCTGTGTCACGCCGCCCCGGCCGTTGCGCAGCATGTGGGCGTAGTTGTACATGCCCCAGTCCAGTCCGCGGTCGGCGGCCAGGCGGAACCAGTAGGCCGCGACGGTATCGTCGGCGGGCACGCCCCAGCCGTTTTCATAGCAGCGCCCCACCATGTTGATGGCCATCGGGTGATCGGCGTTGGCAGCGCGCTTGAACCACGCCAGCCCTTCTTCCGGCTGCCGTTCGACGCCGACGCCATCCAGCAGCATCTGGCCGTAAATGGTCTGCGCCTCGATCAGGCCCAACTCGGCGGCTGCCTTGATCCAGGCGGCGTATTCCTCGGGCGGCCCGGACTCGCGCAGGCGCGCCAGCTGTTCGGGCGTGGTCGCGGCGATGTCCGCCGCGGTGTAGGTCTTCAAATCGTGCTCCTTCTGCCCTGCCAGGCGCGCGCCAGATTGAGCGCCAGCGCATCGCCCGTTTCGGTGGGCGTGCGCCGCACGCCACAGGCCGCCATGTCGACGGTGCGCAGCCCTTCGTAGCCACAGGGATTGATGCCCAGGAAGGGGGCCAGGTCCATCGCCACGTTCAGCGACACCCCGTGATAGGCCCTGCCGTTGCGGATCTTGATGCCCAGCGCGGCGATCTTGGCCAGTTCTCCGCCCGCGGGGTCAGGCACGTACACGCCAGGCGCGCCGGACTTGCGACAGGCCCCGCCCACGCCCAGCTGTTCCAGCGTGTCGATGACGGCGGATTCGAGCAGGGCGACATATTCCTTCACGTACATGTCGGCGCGGCGCAGGTCGAACAGCGCATACGCCATGACCTGGCCGGGGCCGTGGTAGGTGACCTGGCCGCCGCGGTCGCAGTGGACGATGGGGATATTGCCGGGATTGAGCACATGCTGGGGCAGGCCCGCCTGGCCCAGCGTGTAGACCGGCGTGTGCTCGCACAGCCAGATTTCGTCTGGCGTGTCGGCGTCGCGCAGGCTGGTGTACGCCTGCATGTCCTGCCATACCGGCAGGTAGTCCACCGGCCGCGCGAGCCACTTGATCACAGCCGTACAGCCTTACAGGACGATGGACACCATGGGATGGCCGTGCAGCGCCCGGTAGAGGGCGTCGAGCTGCTCGCGCGAGGTCGCGCGCACGGTGAAGGTCAGGCCCAGGTAGTTGCCGCCCTTGCTGGGCCGCATTTCCACGGTCGCGGCGTCGAATTCCGGATCGAACTGCAGGACGACTTCGGTCAGCGTCTGCGCGAATTCGGGATGATGCTTGCCCATGACCTTGATGGGAAAGTCGCTGGGATATTCGATCAATGAATCTTCGGGCGGAATATGCATGATGTGCCTAGAAAAGAGTTGCCCCTGAATGTTCTTATATGGGGGCAAGCGGCCCGCTGGCAAGTGCCGGGGCGGGCCGCGAGGGCGGGCGGCGGCGCAGGCCGCCCGGCGCCAGGACTACAGCGCGGCGATGCGGGCATCATAACCCGCACGCAATTTCGCAAAAACGGGGCCGGGCTTGCCCGTGCCCACGGGTTTTCCGTCCAGCGAGACAATGGCCAGCACTTCCTTGGTGGCGGAAGACAGCATCAGTTCGTCGGCCTGCTCGACCTCTTGCTGCGAGATGCGGCGAGCCTCGAACGGGATGCCGGCCTCGAGGGCCAGCTCGCCCATCAGCCCGTAGCGGATGCCTTCCAGGATCAGGTTGTTCTTGGGCGGCGCCAGCAGCTTGCCGCCCGACACCACCCAAATGTTGGTGGACGCGCCTTCGGTCAGGTAGCCGTCGCGGAACTGCACGACTTCGTCGACGTGGGCGTCGACCGCCTGCTGCTTGGCCAGCACGTTGCCCAGCAGGGAAACGGACTTGATCTCGCAGTGCAGCCAGCGTTCGTCGGGGATGCTGATCGCGGCCAGGCCCTGTTCGCGCTGCGCGGCGGGCGGCGGCGCCCAGGCCGAGATCATGCCGAACACTGTCGGAGTCGCGGCCGGCGACGGGAACTGGTGGTCGCGCTTGGCGACGCCGCGCGTCACCTGCAGGTAGACGATGCAGGTGTCCAGGTTGGAACGCGACAGCAGCTGCTGGATCAGGTCGATCCAGCCGGCGCGGTCGAACGGCTGCGCGATCCGCAAGGCGGCAAGGCTGCGGTCAAGGCGGTCGAGGTGTTCGGCCATGCGGAACGCATTGCCTTGGTACACGGGGACGACTTCGTAAATGCCATCGCCGAAAATGAAGCCGCGGTCCAGGACAGAGACCTTGGCCTCGTCCACACGCACAAATTCACCGTTGAGATACACCTGGCTTTCGCCCGGCACGCCCGGAATCATGAGGCACTCCTGAATATATGAGGGGACAGGAACGATAAAAAGGAAGGGGACGCGCCGCGCGGCCCGCCCCCGCAGAATGCAAAACGGGCGTTTCGCGCACGAAACGCCCGCTGCTAGCTTACACCCGCGGCCAGGGCCGCGGTGCTTTCGTTTACTGGAACCAGCGCTTGACGGTGTCGACCATGCGGCCGAAGAAGCCGGCGCGCTCCACCGCATCCTGCACGACCAGCGGCTCGGTGCGCAGCACCTTGCCGTCCAGCGTGAATTGCAGCGTGCCGACCTGCTGGCCCTTGGCCAGCGGCGCGATCAGCGGATCGGTGCGCTGCGCGACGGGCTTGAGCTCGCCGGCCTTGCCGCGCGGGACCGCGATCGACACGGGGTTGGGCGGACCCAGCTTCACGTTCTCGGCGGTGCCTTCCCACACGCGGGCATCGATGCCCGGCTGGCTCTTGTCGAACAGCTTGACCGTGTCGAAGTTCTGGAAGCTCCAGTTCAGCAGTTTCAGGCTTTCTTCGGCGCGCGTGGCTTCGCTGTCCGTGCCCACCACGACCACCAGGATGCGGCGGTCGCCGCGCACGGCCGTCGACACCAGGCAGTAGCCGGCCGAATCGGTGTGGCCGGTCTTCATGCCGTCGACCGAGGGATCGGCCCACAGCAGGCGGTTGCGGTTGGGCTGCGTGATCTTGTTGTAGGTGTAGCTCTTCTGCTTGTAGTAGTGGAAGAAGTCGGGGTGATCGGTGATCAGGTGGGCGGACAGGGTGGCCAGGTCGCGCGTGGACGTCGTGTGCTGCGGATCGGGCAGGCCCGTGGCGTTCATGAAGTGCGAATTCTTCAGGCCCAGGCGTTCGGCCTCCTGGTTCATCAGCGCGGCGAAGGCCGATTCGCTGCCGCCCACGGCTTCGGCCAGCGCCACCGAGGCGTCGTTGCCCGACTGCACGATCATGCCCTGGTTCAGCTCATCCACCGTGACCGGTTTGCGCGGTTCGATGAACATGCGGGAACCGCCGGTGCGCCAGGCGTGCTCGGACACGGGAACGGTCTGCTCGAGCGTCAGGCGCTTTTCATCCAGCGCGTTGAACACGACGTAAGCCGTCATGATCTTGGTCAGCGAGGCCGGTTCGACCTTCATGTCGGGATTGGAAGCGGCCAGGGTCTGGCCGCTGTTCACGTCGATCACGATCCAGGCCTTGGCCGCGATCGTGGGCGCGGGCACGGCCGACACGTCGCCGACCGGCACCGCGCCCGTGGGCGTCGGCGCGGGGGCCGACGCGGCGGGCGCGGCGGCCGGAGCGGCTGGCGCCTGCTGCGCCCAAGTCGGCATGGAGGCCGCCAGCATCGCCGACAACACGGCGCCTGACAGCAGGCGGCGGGTAAAGACAGCGGGGGATTGAGCGGAGTAAGGCAAATTCTTCATCGGCAACGTGGGTCCAGGAATGACGCCCGCCGGCGCGGGGCAAGTGGCTGACAATTATAGGCAGTCGATCAGACCCCTTCCTGCCGCGCGAGGTTCCCCACGCGCCTAAAACATGCAACCTGATGCAACGTGGGGGTATCGACGGCGCCGGTTCAGTCGAGCGCCACCTTCAGGCGCGCCTGCACCAGCTGGCGCAGGACCAACAGCTTGCCATGGAAGAAATGCGAGGCGCCGGGCACGACCACCACCGGGATCGAGCGCGGGCGCGCCCAGTCCATGGCCTCGGACAGCGGCACGACCTCGTCCTCTTCGCCATGCACCATCAGGGTGTCGTCGGGCACCTGCACTTCGTGCGACTGGAAGCGGTTGACGGCGGGCCCCATCAGCATCAGCGCCGACGGCAGGACGGCATCGCCCTGGTCCGCCAGCGCGGCATAGGTTTGCGCGGCAACGGCGGTGCCGAACGAAAAACCCGCCAGCACCCACGGGGCCAGCGCCAGTTCGGGATGCAGTTCGCGCATCTGCGCCACCACGGCAAGCATGTCCTGGGTCTCGCCGACCGACTTGTCGAACGTCCCTTCCGACAGGCCGACGCCGCGGAAATTGGGGCGCACCGCCACCAGGCCATGCTGCACGCAGGCGCGCGACAGCGTCGTGACCACCTTGTTCTCGCGCGCGCCGCCCTGCAGCGGATGCGGATGCAGCACCAGCGCCCAGCCGCGCGGCGTGCCGGCGGGCCAGTCGATGGCGCAATCGATACGGCCGGCGGCGCCGACGAATGCGTGGGTTTCAGTGCGTGCGGACATGGCGTGACTCAGCGTGCGAAAAAAGAAACGATGTTAACCGCCCGCCTTGGCTCCAGGGCGCCAGGCCAGGTGTCCGGGGCCGCGGAAGCGAAGGCGCTTATCGCCCCCGGGCGGCGGCTGGCGCGGGCCGCAGCGCGGTCGCCAGCCATTGCGCCAGCTGGTCGCTGGCTTCGTCGCTGGCCTGGCGCAGCGCCGCGACGCCGCCTTCGGCATCAAGCGTGGGCGCGGGAACCTGCACCAGGATGCGCTGCTGGTCCACCACCGCACGCCCATTCAGCAGCACCGCCTGCAGCAGGATGCGTCCTTGGCTGGACTGCCCGTCCTCGGAGAACACTTGCTCGAACTGCGCTAGGGACACCTGCAACTGCGGGGTCTGCAGGCTGACGCGGTCGTTCAGCACCGCCCCCTGGCGCGACAGGCGGTCGATGAGGCGCTGGCGCACCAGTTCCGCCGGCGACGAGGCCCAGCGATAGGTCGCATAGGAGCGCGGCGCGGCGCTGTCGCCCACGCGCCAGATCATGCCCGTGTCGGACAGTGCGGGGGTCGCCTGGAAAGTCAGCGCAATCGGCTCGCGTGCCGGCAATGCCGGCACGGGGCGGGCGTCCAGCCCCAGGTCGAACTGCTTGGGCGGCGCGTCCACGCGGCCGATGCCGCAGCCCGCCAGGGCCAGGGTCAAGATCAGAATGGCGCTGCGCATCTTCATTTCGACTGTCTCCCGAAGCCGGCAAAGCCGGGTTCGCCAGGTCCTGGCGCGATGGGCGCGGGACCGAACAAAAACGACTGCGGCGTGTTGTCCACACGGCGCAGGGTAGTGGTTGCGCTGCGTGCCGCCGCGCTGACGTTGTTCGCCATGCTGGTGAAGGCCGGCAAGGTTTCGCCATCGAGTCGCGCGGCCGCCAGCGCGATGTCGTTGAGACTGCGCGTGGCGACAGACAGGGGACCGTCGGGCGCATTCAGGCGGGCCAGCGACTGGCGGGCCTGCTGGGCCAGGTCCGCGATCTCGCGCGCGGCGCGGTCGGCCTGGCGCGAGGTAGTTCCCAGCGATTCCACCAGCGGGCCGAGCTTGGTCAGGGTGGGCGCCAGGTCGCGACTGGCTTCCTTCAGGGCCTGCGAGATGTCGGTGGCGTTCTGCAGGCTGGCGGTCAGTGCCTGCACGTTCTGTTCGCTCAGCACCCGCCGTAATTGTTCGGTGGCGACCTCGACATTGGAAATCAGCTTCTCGCCGCGCTGCTCGACGCGATCCAGGAGGCCGGGCCGCAGTGGAATGGCGGCTGGATTCTCGGCCGTGGAGGTCAGGCGCTTGAGCGAAGTGCCGTCGTCGCGCAAGTCCACATTGGCCATCCCGGTCACGCCCTGCACGCCCAGTTCGGCCCACGTCGATTCCGTGATCGGCGTATTGGGCGCCACACCGATGCGGATGCGCACCTGGCCCGGCTTGTTGGGATTCAGGGCAAGCGATTGCACCCTGCCCACCGGCACCCCCTGATAGCGCACCGCCGATTGCGGATTCAGGCCGGTCACGGCGGTGGCGGAGATGATTTCGTACGGTTGCAGCTGGGTCCGGTCGCGGCCGATCCAGATCGCCGCCAAGGTCGCGGCGGCCAGCAAGACCAGCGTAAAGATACCGGCCATGAGCGCATGACTACGGTTTTCCATGATGCAATCCCTTCGGTGCCAGGTCCCCCAGCGCGCGCAAGCCGCGCTCGCCCAGGAAGAATGTATGAATGAACGGGTGATCCACCTTCAGGACTTCAGGCACCGTGTCGCAAATGATCACCCGCTTGTCCGCCAGCACGGCGACGCGCGTGGCCAGCGCCAGCAGCGTGTCCAGGTCGTGCGTCACCATGACGACGGTAAAGCCCAACTGCCGGTGCAGGCTGCGCACCAGATCCACGAACTCGTCGGACCGCAAGGGGTCCAGGCCGGCCGTGGGTTCGTCCAGGAACAGCAGTTCCGGGTCCAGCGACAGCGCGCGCGCCAGCGCCACGCGTTTGACCATGCCACCCGACAGGTCCGAGGGACGCTTGTCCGCGTCGCGCGACGACAGGCCCACCATGGCCAGCCGGCACATGACGACGTCGCGCACCAGGTCTTCGGGCACCGTGCGCAATTCGCGCAAGGGCAGCGCCACATTGTCGAACACCGACAGCGCGGAGAAAAGCGCCCCGGCCTGGAACAGCATGCCCCAACGGTATGACAGGCGGCGGCGTTCGCCCGCCGTCAGTTCGGACAGCGTATGCCCCAGCACCTTCACGGTACCCGCGGCCGGCACGTCCAGCCCGATGATCTGCCGCAGCAGCACGGTCTTGCCCGTGCCCGAGCCGCCCACCAGCACCAGGATCTCGCCCGGGAAGACGGTGAGGTCCAGGTTGTCGTGCACGACGTGGTCGCCGAAGGCGGTGCGCAGGCCGCGCACCGTGATCACCGGCTCGACGGTGACGCCTTCTTCGGCGAACAGGCGGTTCTGGGTGGCGCTGTTCATCAGATGCCCACCGAACTGAAAATGACCGCGTATACCGCGTCCAGCAGGATCACGCCGGTAATCGAGGTGACGACCGACGTCGTGGTGCCGCGCCCGAGGCTCTCGGTGTTGGGCTGGATGCGCAGGCCGAAATGGCAGGCGATCAGCGCGATCAGGATGCCGAACGTCACGCCCTTCAGCATGCCGATCCAATAGTTGGTGAGCGAGATGGCATCCGGCAGCGACTGCAGGAACCACTGCGCCGACACGCCCAACTGCGCCATCGCGGCCAGCATGCCTCCCAGCAGCGCCATCGCGCTGGTCCACAGCACCAGCAGCGGCATGGTCACCGCCAGCGCGACCACGCGCGGCAGGATCAGCCGCTGTCCGTGCGAGATGCCCATGACCAGCATGGCGTCCAGTTCCTGTGTGACCCGCATGACGCCGATCTGCGCGGTGATCGCGGAACCGGAGCGGCCCGCCACCAGAATTGCCGCCAGCACCGGCCCCAGCTCGCGCACGATCGACACGCCCAGCAGCCGCACGATGAAGCGGTCGGCGCCGAAGATCTGCAGCTGCTGCGCGGACAGGTACGACAGCACCACGCCGATCAGAAAGCCCACCAGCGCCGTGATGCCAAGCGCCTGCGCGCCGGTGCGGTACACCTGGGCGGAGATCTCGCGCCACGGCCCCAGCCGGGGCCGGCGCAGCATCGCGCCGACGTCCAGGACGAGCTGGCCGAGCATGATGAGCAGGGCGCGGCCGTTCTCGGCGGCACGCAGGACCGCGCCGCCCATGGCGCGCAGCCAGCCCCACGTCTCCGCCTTGGGCGGAGCCGCGGGTGTCTCGCCCTTGTTCATCGCAAGCGCATTGAATACGTCCTGCTGGCCGGCGCCCCAGCGCACGCGTTCAGGCAGCCGTTCGCCCCACGCCTGCCAGATGAGCAGCGCGCCGATCGTGTCCAGCCGGCTGATGGCGTGCATGTCCCAGCGCGCGCCGTCGCTGGCCGCACGCGCCAGCGCCGCGCGCCTGCGTTCGACCTCGCCGGTCTCGGCCAGCGCCAGGACGCTCCAGTCGCCGCCGACGTGGCAAACGCCGCCCTCGTGGCGGAAAGGCGCGGCGGCGGTCGCAAGCGGAGCGGAATGCGGCATGTCGTCGGAATACCAATGCAAAATGTATCGCCAATCATATACGCTTGGGCGCGCCAGCCGCGAGCACGGCCCGCGTGCCCTACAATCGCCGCCATGCCCGACCAAGTCTGCCCCATCGACCTGCCCGCCCCGGAAACCCTTGCCCGGACGCTGGGTGCGCGCCTGCCCGCCTTCCAGGATATTGCCTGGACCGACAGCACCGGATCGACCAACGCCGACCTGCTCGCGCGCGCGCGTTCGGGTGCCGGCGCGGGCAAGCCCTGGCTCCTGGGCACGCATCTGCAGGAAACCGGACGCGGCCGCGCCGGTCGCCCGTGGCAGAACCGCTCGGGTTCCACGCTGATGTTCTCTTGCGCGTTCGACGTGCATCTGCCCGCGACGCAATTGCCGGCGCTGTCTCCGCTGGCCGGCATCGCCGCCTGCGAGGCCCTGCGCGCCGTCGCCGGCCCCGGTTCGCGAGGACTGTGCATGAAGTGGCCCAACGATCTGCAGTGGCATGACGCCAAGCTGGCGGGCATCCTGGTCGAGACGACACGCAACCCGGGCGGCCGCGACGCCGGCTACACGGTGGTGATCGGCATGGGCGTGAATCTCGTCGATGCCGGCGAACTGTCGCTTGCGCTGGGGCGCGACGTGGCCGACTGGACCCAGGTGCAAGCGGGTGCGGCGCACGCCGCCGTTGCCGCCGACCTGGTATGCGCCAGCGCCACCGCGTGGCATGAAGCGGTGCGCACGCTCGAACGCGAAGGCTTTGGCGCATTCCGGCAGCGTTTCGACCAGGTGGACGCGCTGGCGGGCCGCAAGGTCAACGTGCTGGACAAGGGCGCTATCCTTCTAAGCGGCACGGCCTGCGGCGTGGATGAGCAAGGCCGCCTGCTGGTGCAAACGCCCGAGGGCGCCACACCGATCTCGGTCGGTGAAATTTCGATTCGACGCCAAGCATGATTATTCTCATCGACTCCGGCAACAGCCGCCTCAAAGTGGGTTGGCTGGACGCCAGCAACCCGGACATGCCGCGCGAGCCGGCTGCGATCGCCTTCGACGGCCTGGACCTCGACGCGCTGGACCGCTGGCTGGCCGCCCTGCCGCGCCCGCCTCAACGCGCGCTCGGCGTGAACGTCGCCGGCGCGGCCCGCGGAGAGGCCATCGCGGCCATGCTGCAAAAGCACGGCTGCGCCGTGACCTGGTCGCTGTCGCAGGCCACGACGCTGGGCCTGGTCAACAGCTACCGCACGCCCACCCAACTGGGCGCGGACCGCTGGGCTTCGCTGCTGGGCGTGCTGTCGCGCCTGCCGGGCACCCATCCGCCCTTCGTGCTCGCCAGCTTCGGCACCGCCACCACCATCGACACCGTGGGTCCGGACAACGTCTTCGCCGGCGGCCTGATCCTGCCCGGGCCGGCCATGATGCGGCACGCCCTGGCCCACGGCACCGCCAATCTGCCGATCGCCAACGGCCAGGTCGTGCCCTACCCCACGGACACGCACGAAGCCATCGCGTCTGGCATCGCCGCAGCCCAGGCCGGCGCCGTCGTGCGCCAGTGGCTGGCGGGCCGCCAGCGCTATGGCCAGACGCCGCAGATCTACGCGGCGGGCGGCGGCTGGCCCGAGGTGCACCAGGAAATCGAAAGGCTGCTGGCCGACGCAGGCGGCGCCTTCGGCGCGGCGCCGGTGCCGGTCTACCTGGATCATCCCGTCCTGGACGGACTGGCGGCGGTGGCGCGCGCCACGCTGGACACCACTTCCTGAGAACCGCGCATGCGAGTGCTCTTCATCCTGATCCTGCTGGCGAACCTGGGCGTCTACGCGTTGGGACAGGGGTGGCTGGGCGCTCGCCCCGAGGATGAAGGGCGCGACGCGCGGCGCTTCAGCCAGGAACTCAATCCTGGCGCCGTCACGCTGGTTCCCCGCAAGGCCCTTTAGTCGCCGCGCTTGCCTGGCCGGTCCAGCCACGGATCCAGCGCGTCCAGCGTCCGTCGCGTCGCGCCGGCATGCATGGCGAACCAGGCCCGGGCTGCCCGGCTGGCTAGCTGGCGTCGTTCGTGGTCGGCCACCAAGGCCATCGCGCTATCCACCGCCTGCGCCGCGTCCGGAGTCCGCAACACGGCGCCCGCCTCGATCGCGTCTTCCGCCGCCTGCTTGAAATTGAACGTATGCGGCCCCACGATGACGGGCACGCCTGCCGCGCAGGCTTCGATCAGGTTCTGCCCGCCCAGGGGCGCAAAACTGCCCGCCACGATCGCCACCTCTGATGCGGCGTAATAGAACGCCATCTCGCCCAGCGTGTCGCCCAGCATCACGGCGTCTTCCGGCGCCGGCTCGCCGCCTTCGGACCGTCTGGTGAACGACAGGCCCGCCTCCCGCAGCAGGCGGGCGGCCTCCTCGAAACGTTGGGGATGGCGGGGAATGAGCACGAACAGGGGCGCGCCGGGCGTGCCGGCATGCCGCTTGATCGCATCAATGAAGGGACCGTCCTCGCCCTCCCGCGTGCTGGCGACCGCGACGACCGGCCTTCCCAGCTTCTCGCGCCAGGCCTGCCCCGCCTGCACCTGCGCCGCGGGTAGAACCAGGTCGAATTTCAGGCTCCCCGTCACGAGCGCCGCGCGGCTCCCCGCCCGCGCCAGCCGCTCGGCGTCCTCGGCCGTCTGCGCCAGCACGGTATCCAGGCCCGCCAGGGCCTCGCGCATCACCCCGCCCATCCGACCCGCCTGGCGCAGCGACGAAGCCGAAAACCGGGCGCTGACCAAGGCCATGGGCACCCCGGCCTGACGGGCGGCGGCCAGCAGATTGGGCCAGATCTCCCGCTCTATCAGCAGGCCGCAGCGCGGCCGCCAATGGGCAATGAAGCGGCGCGTCGCGCCGGGGAAATCGTAGGGCTGCCAAACCTGGCGCAACTGGCCCCGGCCGATGGCGTCCTTGAACAGGCGCTCGCCCTCGGCCCGGCCGGTCGCCGTCATGTGGGTCAGCAGCACCGGCAGGCCGCGGTCCAGCAGCGCCTGCAGCAGCGGAAGCGCGGCACGGGTCTCTCCGAGGCTGACGGCGTGCACCCAGACGGGATGCGGCAGTGCCGACGCGGGCGCCTCGGCGCGTCCGAAACGTTCGGGGGAGAAAATGTCCCATTGGCCTCCGGCCCGCTTGGCGCGCCGGGCCATCCATAGCCACACCAGCGGCGCCAGGGCCCTGAGCGCCAGGGTGTAGACGCCGCGGTTCATGTCACTGGGCGGCGAGCGCCTGCTCGACTGCGGCCATGACGGCCTCGCGCGACGGCGAGGCGCCGCGGTCGCCCAGGCTGGCGGTGTAGTTCGAACCGACCAGGGGCGTTCTCACCGGCGTGGACGCGCGGTAGATGCCGATGGTGGGGCGGCCCAGGGCCGCGGACAGGTGCGTCAGGCCGCTGTCCAGGCCCACCATCAGGCGGGCGCCGGCCAGCAGGCGCGCCACCGCACTCAGGTCCATGCGGGGCATGACCTCGGCGCCGTCCATGCCCGCGACCAGCAGGCCTGCCCGCTCGGCCTCCTGATCGTTGCCGGCCAGCAATTTGAGCGTGCAGCCCGCCTCACGCAGGCGGCGAAAGACCACGCGCCAGTCGTCCTCGGGCCAGAGCTTGTCGTCGCGGCTGGCCGACGGCATGATCACCGCATAGCCGCGGTCGGTATCCAGGTGATGCAGCCGTGGAAGTTCGGTGGCGTTCAAGCCGGCGCTGCCCACTTCCAGGACAGGCTCGGGCGCCTGCGTCGCCTGGCGGGCGAAAGCCTGCAGGCCGAAATCCGGCAGCCCGGCATGCTGGTAGCCGAACGTCAGCCCGGCCAGCTTGCGCTGGCGGATCACCGCGGGCTGCCAGAACTCCACCCGATGGCGCACGTTGTAGAACAGGGAAGCGAGGGGTTCGCGCGCCGAACGCCAGTCCAGGCCATGCTTGACGCCGTGGGTCTGGCGCACCAGCCACGCCGATTTCAACAGCGCCTGCATATCCAGAACCACGTCGTAGCGCACCGAACGCAGGCGTTCGCGCAGCGCGCGCCGTTCCGCCCGCACTTGCGCCGACCACCAGGACTTGCGCCAGCGGCGATGTGCGACTTTGATGATTTCGTTGACGGCGGGATGCCACGAAGGGATCTCGGCAAACGCCTCCTCGACGACCCAGTCTATCTGCGCGTCGGGAACATGCCGGGCGATATCCGTGATCGCCGGCAGCATGTGGACGAGGTCGCCCAGGGAGGACGTGCGGACAATGAGAATTCGTGTGGGCATGAGCAAGGATTCGTGCTTGGAGCCGCCCTCTGGCCGATGATGGCGGGCACCGTTCAACGCAGCCCGAACTGTACATCAACAATGGCTATTGTTGCGCAACCCGGCCGGCTCCGATGGAGCCCGCCGTGGCCGAACCGCAGGGCGCGGCTACGCCACGGTTATTGCCGCTGCTTCTTTTTCTTGACGATCATCCATTTGGGCATGCGGAACAACACCAAACGCCGGTACAGCACGATATAGGTGGTGGAGAAAACCGCCGTGAACAGCATCAGGAGCCACGGCTGCTGCCAGAACAGCACTGCCGGTATCACCGCCAGCGACGACAGCAGCCACAGATACGGCGACGTCATCGAATTGCGCTGCGTCTGGTGCCGTGATTCGCGCGAACCGATGGCCCACCGGACCAGCCGCTTGTAGATCAGCATATGCAGGTGCACGCCGTCCGGGGCGCCGGGCGAACGGCCGCGCAGCCACTTCTTCCGGTAAATGGAAAAAAGGGTCTCGAAAACCGGGTAGATGCACAGAAGCAGGGGAAACCAGGCCGAGACCTCGGGGTGCCTGGCGAGCATCAGGACCGAGAGCTCTCCAATAATGAAGCCCAGGAAATAGGCGCCGCCGTCCCCAAGGAAAATATGCCCATGCGGATAATTCCACACCAGGAATCCGATAACCGCGCCAAGCGTGCTTAATGCCACGATCAAAAGAAAACGGTCGCCGAGATAAAACGAAACGTAGGCAAACCCGGCCAATATCATGGCCGAGACGACAGCAGCCAGGCCGTTATATCCGTCGATAATATTTATGGCGTTGGCGGCGCCGCCGATCGCGACCGACGTGAATACCAGCGATACCACCCCGAACTGCAGCAGCCAATCCACTCCGATAATGTCGACACGCGTCACGGCGGCGCCCAGCAGATAATAGGCGGCGGCGCCGGACAGGATCGCCAGGCCCAGCCGGACCAATACGCGAACCTGTTTGGTGAGGTCCTCGGCGAATCCCCCCAGAAAGGCCGGCATGCCCGCGGCCAACAGCAGCACCATATCCGGCAGGACATCGGGCTCGCGCATGGCGACCAAGGCGCAGGTGACGCCGCTGGCCACCAGCAGCGACAGGCCGCCGATGCGGGGCACCGGCTTCGAATGATACTTTTGCACACCTTCCAAATCATGATCGGCCGTCAGGCCATCATGCCAGGAGCGATAGCGCACGATCAGCAAGGTTGAAATGAGCGAAACCAGAAACGCTACAAGGACGTACAGCATGGAAGGGCGCGCCTGTTGGGATAGGCGCGATTGTAGCGTCAGACGTGGACAAGCCCTGATAGCAATATCGACAGGTTTGCAAAAGAAGAGAAACGAGACTTGCAAAATAAATAGGGCCTGCATCAACGCGAGGCGAACAGCTAAACTCCCGGTCTGCGCGATGGCGGAAAAGCCGTCGGCCGAAGATCCGGCCTGCCGGTAGATCCCTTTTCCAGTATTAAGACGTATTCTCGAAAATATGCATTCTTTTCAACCCGCCAGCCACGCGAGCCTGCCGCGCCTGCCCGAATGGAAGGCATATTCCGAAGCTGTCCTGGAAGCCTCGTTCTGCACCGATGCGCTTCGCCTCGTGCACGCCGCCGGCCTCACCATCGACCTCAGCGCGCAAGTGGACTCGCCCGCGGCGCGGCAGGCGGCCGAGAACCTGTTGAATGCCCGCGGCTTCGACTCAGCCCGCAAGTCGCTGCTGGCGGGCGAGCACGTCAACGTGACCGAAGACCGCGCCGCCTGGCACACCATGCTGCGCGCGCCCGAGCCGATCGAAGCCGTCGCGCAAGAACATCGGCGCGTGCGCGACTTCGTCCTGGACGCCGACGCGCAAGGCAAATGGAAGTCCATCATCCACATCGGGATCGGCGGCAGCGATTGGGGCGTGCGGCTGGCCACCGACGCCTGCGGCGGCTATGGTTCGCGCCGCGCCCTCAAGTTCGTCGCCAACATTGACGGGCACGCCATCGAGGACGCGATCCTGGGCATGGATCCCCGGGAAACGCTGGTGGTGGCAACCTCCAAATCCTTCACGACGACCGAAACCCTGGCCAACCTCCGGCGCGCTGTGCAATGGCTGGCCGATGCCGGCATAGACAATCCGTACGAGCGGGTGGTCGCCATTACCGCCAAACCGGCGGCCGCCGCCCAGCTCGGCATTCCCGACAGCCAGATCTTCCAGTTCTGGGACTGGGTTGGCGGCCGCTATTCGTTGTGGTCGGCCGTCGGCCTGCCCGTGGCCCTGGCGGTGGGACTGGACGTGATCGAGGGAATCCGCGCCGGCGCCGCCGCCATGGACGCCCACTTCGCCCAGGCGGACATCGCCGACAACGCCCCCGTGCAGCTGGCCCTGGCCGGCGTGGCGAATCGCAGCGTGTTGGGCTATGGGTCGCTCAGCATTGCCGCCTACGACGCCCGCCTGCAATACCTGGCGCCGTACCTGCAGCAGCTCGACATGGAGTCGCTGGGCAAATCCGTCGACCTCGCCGGGCAGCCTGTAGGCGTGCCGACCGGCCCCTCCGTCTGGGGCATGCCCGGCACCGACGGGCAGCATACGTTCTTCCAATGGCTGCACCAGGGCACCGACGGCGCCGCGGTGGACTTCATCATGTGCCGCGAGGCCGACCACCAGTGGGTTGAGGAACACGCCATGTTGCTGGCCAATTGCCTTGCGCAACGCCAGACGCTGCTGCGCGGCACCTCTCTCGATGCAGACCAGGCCGCCCTGCTGGCCCAAGGCATGCCCGAAGATGACGCGCAATGGCTGGCCCGCCATCGCCACCACCGGGGTGGCCGGCCCTCGACGCTGATCGTGCTGCCGCGCCTCACGCCCTACGCCATGGGCGCCTTGCTGGCGCTGTATGAGCACAAGATATTCGTCCAGGCGCTGATCTGGGGCATCAATCCCTTCGACCAGTGGGGCGTCGAGGCCGGCAAGAAGATGGCCAGCGGCATCCTGCGGGAACTGCACGGCGAAACGCAGTCGGCCTCGCACGACCAGTCCACGCAGCACTGGATTGCGCTTCTGGCGGGTGACCGGCAGGGCCGCTGAGGCGTCCGCCCATCCGGCCGCCGCGGGCGGCCGGCTCCCTCCGTTTCCGCGCGGAGATAGCCAAACCCGGCATTTGGGCACAGAATGCTTCTATAGCGTTTCTATAAGGAGACAGCCATGCGCATTGCCGATGCCCAATGGATTCCTTCGACGCAGCACCAGACATGGGATGCGTTGACCGACCCGAGAGTGCTGCAGAAATGCATTCCGGGCTGCGTGGAAGTGGCTATGCGCAGCCCGACCGAATACGCGGTCACGCTGCGCGCCAAGATCGCCGGAATAGACACCGACTACGAAGGCGAGATCCTGCTTTCCGACGTCAACGCCCCCGACAGCTGCACGCTGGTGTTCGAAGGCAAGGGACGCGCCGCCTGCCTGGCCATCGGCACCGCCCAGATCAACCTGACCACCAAGGATCAAGGCACGCGCGTGGCCTACACCGTGGCCGGCATGGCGGGCGGGAAGCTGGCCGAGTGCGGGGAAGGCGTGCTCCTGAAGGCCGGCGAAAAGATCATCGAGAAGTTCTTCGCCGGCTTCATCGATCACATGGCGGCGCAGCCGCGGCTCGCGCCCCCTCCCCCGCCTCCCGAACCCGAGCTCCGCGGCCTGGCGAATTCGCGCTGGTCGTGGATGCTGGTGGTGCTGGTGATCGCTGTTTTCTGGGGATACCACACGTTCTACAAGTGATAACCCTAGGGTGCCGGTGATATCCTTGGCGGCATGACTCCGCCGCCGCCACCGACCCAGCCATCCGCCGATCCCGCCCGCTCTCGCAGGGATCTTCTGATGGCGATGGCCGGCGTCTCGGCGACCGTCGTGCTTGCCGCGCTGGATTCCACCATCATCAGCACCACGCTGCCCCGGGTGGCCGAGGCGCTCGACGGCATGGCGCTGTATGCCTGGGTCGGAACGGGCTATCTGCTGGCCACCGCGGCCTCCATCCTGATCTTTGGCCGGCTGGGCGACATGTTCGGTCGCAAGCCGCTGATGCTGGTGTCCGTCCTGATCATCGCGCTCGGGTCCATCGCCTGTGGACTGGCGCAGTCGATGACGCAGCTGATCGTCTTCCGCACCCTGCAGGGGGTGGGCGGCGGCATGATGATCGCCACCGCGTTCGCCGCGCCTGCCGACCTGTTCCCGGACGCCAAGCAGCGGGTGAGATGGATGGCTCTGGTGTCGGCGGCCTTCGCCATGGCCAGCGGCATCGGCCCGGTCCTGGGCGGCGCCGCCACGCAGGCCTTGGGCTGGCGCGCGGCGTTCTTCATTTCGCCCATCGCGGCGGCAGGCGCCTTCTTCCTGCTGGCGCGCTATTTCCCCCGCATCCGCCCCATCCACGACGGCAGCCGCAAGATCGACTGGGTGGGCGCCATCCTGCTGGTGCTCTCGGTGGGGGCTCCGCTGGCCGCCCTGGAACTGGCCTTTGCCCGCGGCGACCATGCGCACCCCATGCTGGGCCTGACGCTGGCGCTGGTGGGCGTGGCGGCGATCGCCATCCTGATCCCCACCGAACGCCGCGTTACGTCGCCGATCTTCCCGCTGCGCGTCCTGTCCGGACGCGAACCGCGCCTGCTGAACCTGGCCGCGATGATGGTGGGCGCGGTGATGTTCATCCTGATCTTCTACAGCCCCCTGCTGCTGCAGCAGGTGCTGGGCTACACGCCCAGCGAGGCCGGCCTGCTGCTCACGCCGCTGGTCGCCGCGATCTCGGTGGGCAGCATCATCAACGGCCGGCTGTTTCCCAAGCAGACCGAGCCGCAACGGCTGATGGTGTTCGGCGGCGCGCTGCTTGCCGCCGGCTCGCTGATGGTGCTGCTCATTTCGCCGGGCACCTCCGCCTGGTGGATACTCGGCGCCTTTTTCGTCAACGGCTGCGCACTGGGCTTCCTGCTGCCCAACCTGACGCTGTTCATGCAAATGCTGAGCGAACGCCGCGACGTGGGCGTCGCGTCGGCGCTGGTGCAGACCACGCGCGCCATTGGCAGCGCGCTGGGCACCGCGCTGGTCGGGATCATGATTTCCCACAGCACGGTGCTGAACGGCGTGCGCACGGGCCTGGTCCTGTGTATCGTCCTGTCCCTGACCTGCGCGGCGCTCGCGCATCGGGTCAAGATGAAGAATCTGGCCACGAGCCGGAAATAGGGCAGTACACCCGAGACAAATCATGCGTCAACGCAATCTGATGGACCTGCTGCTCCTGGCCGCCGTCTGGGGCGGCTCCTTCCTGTTCATGCGGGTGGCGGTCAAGGAATTCGGCCCGATCGCGCTGATCGAGCTGCGGGTAGGGCTGGCCGCCCTGTTCCTGCTGCCCGCCGCGATATGGCGGGGCAAGCTGCCCCTCATCGGCCGCCATTGGAAGGCGCTGCTGGTCGTCGGCACGCTGAATGCCGCCGTGCCGTTCCTGCTGTACGCGTATGCCGCCCAGTCGCTGGGCGCCGGCTTCCTGTCGGTGGCCAACGCGGTAACGCCCGTGTGGGGCGCGGTGGTGGGCTGGCTGTGGCTCAAGGACAAGCTGCCCTGGATGCGGTCGCTGGGCCTGCTGATCGGGCTGGTGGGGATCATCGTACTGGTGTGGGACAAGCTGGACTTCCAGGCCGGCGGCACCGGGCCGGCCGTGCTGGCCGCCATTTCGGCGCCCATCTTCTACGGCATCGCGGCCAACTGGACCAAGCGCTTCCTGACCGGCGTGGATGCGCTGGCCAGCGCCACGGGCAGCATGATCGCGGCCTCGCTCGTGCTGCTGCCCCTGGCCATTCCCGCCTGGCCCGACACGCCCGCCTCGGCCTCGGCCTGGATCTCGACGATCCTGCTGGCGGTGGTCTGCACCGGCGCCGCCTACATCATCTTCTTTCGCCTGATCGCCAATGTCGGGCCGACTGCAGCCGTCAGCGTCACCTTCCTGGTGCCGATCTTCGGGGTGGTGTGGGGCGCATGGCTGCTCGATGAAGCGCTCACGCCGTCCATCGTGATCGGCGCCGCGATCATCCTGGTCGGAACTGCCCTGGCGCTGGGTTTGCTCAAGCCGCGCGCCTGAAGCCCCGCCGGATCAGTACTTGTCGGACGTGCCGGTGAGCGCCACGCCGATGCGCAGCAAGGTATAGGACGCCGCGTCGACCCATCTGCGCAGCCACCCGCGGCGCTGGTACTCCAGCGGCCGGATGAACCGTCCGCCCTCGCGGATGGCCGCTTCCAGGCGCTCCTGCAGGTCCCACGCGAAAGGCTGGTTGTCGATCACCACATTGGCCTCGCGCGCCAGCAGCAGGCTGAAGGGATCGAGATTGGACGATCCCACGGTGGCCACGTTGTCGATCACCGCCACCTTCGCGTGCAGGTAGCCCGGCATGTATTCGTAGATCTCGATGCCGTCGCGCAGCAGCTGGTCATAGAGCGAACGCGTGGCGTGGTACTGCATCCGGTATTCGACCTTGCCCTGCAGCAGCAGGCGCACGCGCACGCCGCGGGCCGCGGCCTTTGCCAGCGCGCGACGGAACTTCACGCCGGGAAAGAAATAGGCGTTGGCAATCAGGATGTCGCGGCGCGCCTGCGAAATGCCGAACAGATAGGCGCGCTCGAACGTCTGGCGAAAGCGCAGATTGTCGCGCAGCACCAGGGCGGCCCGCAGATCCCCGCAAGGCGCCACCCGCGCATGGCGCGGCTTGAGCAGGCGCATGCGGTTCCAGTCGCGCGGATGCCGTCGCAGGCGCGCCCAGTTCAGGCGCACCCACAGCAGTTCCTGCGCATAGGCCGCCTGGGCCACGAGCGGCCCCTCGACCTGCACGGCGAAATCGAACCGCGGCGCGGAGATGCCGTCGGTGGGATCCAGGTCGTCGTAATCGTCAAGGATGTTGATGCCGCCGATGAAGGCGACGCGGCCGTCGACGATGGTGACCTTGCGGTGCAGGCGCCTCAGGCGGCTGCGCGACGGCACGAAGCGCGCGAACCAGCGCGGCTCGGGCCGGAAGATGCGGCACTGCGCGCCGGCGTTGGTCAGCGCCGTGCGCACGTGCTCGGCCTGCATGGCGCTGCCGAAACCATCCAGGACGACGCGCACCTTCACGCCACGCCGCGCGGCGGACGCCAGGCAGTCCAGCACCCGCGAACCGGTGCGGTCCACCATGAAGATGTAGGTCTCCAGATGCACGCTGACCGTCGCGGCATCGATGGCCGCGCACAGCGCGGGGAAGAAGTCGGCGCCGTTCTGAAGCAAGCGGATGTCGTTGCCCAGCGCCCATTCCAGCCTGTCCTGCTCGGCCTTCACGGAAGTTCGAGCTCCGCCAGCAAGGGAGAGTGATCGGACAGCTTGGCCCACTCGCGGCCGCGCAGCACGCGTGCGCTGCGCACGGCAAAGCCGCGCTGGTAGATGCGATCAAGGCGGAACCAGGGAAAAACGGCGGGGAACGTGCGCGGCGGCGGCAGCAGGAGGCTCGAACTGCTGCCCATGCCCAGCTGATTGGTGCGCTCCATGATGGACACGCCGCTGTTGGGCAGGCCGCGCAAGGCGTTGCTCAGGCGCTTGACCGAATCGCGCAGGCGCGGCAGGTCGCCGCCATGGCTGCGCGGCGCGTGCGAGAACACCTCGTACAGGCCAAGCTGCTGCACGAACATGGGGGCCAGGCGGTCGTTCCAGTCGTTGAAATCGCCCGCGATGAGAATAGGTTCGCCGTCCGGCACCATGCGCTTGATGCGTTCGGTCAGCGCCAGGATCTGGCGGCTTCTGCTGCCGGCGAACAGGCCCAGGTGCACCACGAAGCAATGCACCGCCCGATCGCCGAGCTCGATGCGCGCGTGCAGCAGCCCACGCTGCTCCAGCCGATGGTCGGAGATGTCGAGGTTTTCGTGGTCAAGAATGGGGTATCGCGACAGCAGCGCATTGCCGTGGTCCGTCGCATGGCGGATCGCGTTGCGGCCATAGGCCACATCCAGCCGCAACGCGGCGGCCAGGGATTCGTGCTGGGCGTCGAGCAGCGACTTCTGCTCGTTGCGACCCTGGACCTCCTGGAGGAAGACCAGGTCGGGGCGCAGGCCATACAGGCCCAGGCGAAGTTCATTCAGGGAGTCGCGCCGGCCCAATGCCGAACGGCCCTTGTGGATGTTGTAGCTGACGACTCGGATGAGCGACATGGAAGCAATGGCGCCTTTCAAATCTTGAGAACCGCCGGCCGGGTTCCTGAAGGTGCCCCGGCCAGGCGCCGCCGTCTTCGGCGGCGTTAGCCAGATTACTCCATTTCAGCCGGCCGTTCCCACATTTGCCGCGCCCTCGAATCGAGCCCCCCGCGGCGCAAGCCGCCGATGCCCGAAGCGCACCGCCGCGGATCCGGCTCTGCCGGTCCGCCAGCGGGCCCCCTGGGGGGAAAGCGCCGAAGGCGCTTACGGGGGGGGGGGACTTAACCCTTCTCTACGTTGCGCAGGCGGATGTGCAGTTCGCGCAATTGCTTCTCGTCGACTTCCGACGGCGCTTGCGTCAGCAGATCCTGGGCGCGCTGCGTCTTCGGGAAGGCGATCACGTCGCGGATCGATTCGGCGCCGGTCATCATCGTCACGATGCGGTCCAGGCCGAAGGCGATGCCGCCATGCGGAGGCGCGCCGTACTGCAGCGCATCCAGCAGGTAGCCGAACTTCTCGCGGGCTTCCTCGGCGCCGATCTTCAGCGCGCGGAACACCTTGCTCTGCACTTCCTCGCGATGGATACGGACCGAGCCGCCGCCGATTTCCCAACCGTTCAGCACCATGTCGTAGGCCTTGGCGAACGCCTTGCTGGGATCGGTCTCCAGGAAGTCTTCGTGGCCGTCCTTCGGGCTGGTGAACGGGTGGTGCGCCGCGGTGTAGCGGCCGTCTTCCTCGTCGTACTCGAACATCGGGAAGTCGACCACCCACAGCGGCTTCCAGCCGGCCGTGAACAGGCCGGTCTTCTTGCCGAATTCGCTGTGGCCGATCTTCACGCGCAGCGCGCCGATGGCGTCGTTGACGACCTTCTCGCGGTCGGCGCCAAAGAAGATGATGTCGCCGTCCTGGGCGCCCGTGCGCTTGACCAGTTCGGCCAGGGCTGCGTCATGCAGGTTCTTGACGATCGGCGATTGCAGGCCGTCGCGGCCCTTGGCCACTTCGTTGACCTTGATGTAGGCCAGGCCCTTGGCGCCGTAGATGCCAACGAACTGGGTGTAGGCGTCGATCTCGCTGCGCGACATCTCGGCGCCGCCCGGCACGCGCAGGGCAACCACGCGGCTGCCAGGAGCGGTGGCGGCGGCGGCGAACACCTTGAAGTCCACGTCGCGCATGACGTCGGTCATGTCGGTGAATTCCAGCTGCACGCGCAGGTCCGGCTTGTCCGAACCATAGCGGCGCATCGCTTCCGTCCAGGGCATGATGGGGAACGGCGACGGCAGGTCGACGCCCTGCACCACGTTGAACACGTGACGGATCAGGTTCTCGAAGATTTCACGGATTTCGAATTCGTTCAGGAACGAGGTTTCGCAATCGATCTGGGTGAATTCCGGTTGGCGGTCGGCGCGCAGGTCTTCGTCGCGGAAGCACTTGGTGATCTGGTAGTAGCGGTCAAAGCCCGAGACCATCAGCATCTGCTTGAACAGCTGCGGCGACTGCGGCAGCGCGAAGAAGTGGCCGGCGTTCACACGCGAGGGCACCAGGTAGTCGCGCGCGCCTTCCGGCGTGCTCTTGGCCAGCATGGGCGTTTCGATGTCGATGAAGCCGAGCCCGTCCAGGAACTTGCGCGTTTCGATGGACACGCGGTAGCGCAGCATCAGGTTGCGCTGCATCTGCGGGCGGCGCAGGTCCAGCACGCGGTGCGTCAGGCGGGTGGTTTCCGACAGGTTGTCGTCGTCCAGCTGGAACGGCGGGGTGACCGACGCGTTCAGGATCTCGACTTCCTTGCACAGCACTTCGATCTCGCCCGAGGCCAGTTCGGCATTGGCCGTGCCCGCGGGACGCTCGCGCACCAGGCCGGTGACGCGGACGCAGAATTCGTTGCGCAGGCGCTCGGCGGTGGCGAAGGCGGCATTGTCCGGATCGAACACGATCTGGGCCAGGCCCGCGCGATCACGCAGATCGATGAAGATGACCCCGCCGTGGTCGCGGCGGCGGTTCACCCAGCCGTACAGGGTGACGGTCTGGCCGAGATGGTCACGGCAAACCTGGCCGGTGTAGCAGGTACGCATGCGGGATGACTCCGTTGTGTGCTTAGTTTGAGCGTAAGGGTTACGAATCGGCGCGAGGCGCGTCTTGCACGCCCGGCGCCGGAGAGAGCGCAGCCGGCCGGACCACGGGCGTCGCCGCCTGCGCCGGGGCGACAACGCCCATGGAAACGATGTACTTCAATGCCGCGTCCACACTCATCTGCAGGTCGATCGCGTCGGCGCGAGGCACCATCAGAAAAAAGCCGGACGTGGGGTTCGGCGTGGTCGGCACGTACACGCTGATGTGGTCGCCCGGCAGGCGGTCGGCCACTTCACCGCTGGGCGTGCCGGTGACAAAAGCAATGGTCCAGGAACCCGCTCGCGGATACTGCACCAGCACCGCGCGGCGAAACGCCTGTCCGTTGGGGGCAAGCACGGTATCGCTGACCTGCTTGACCGAGTTGTAGATGGATCGCACCAGCGGAATGCGGCCCAGCAGGTTTTCCCACTGGTCCACCATGGTGCGGCCGATCAGGTTGGCCGCGAACACGCCCGTCAACAGCACCACCACGATGACCAGGACGAAGCGGAAGCCGGGAATGTCGATGCCGAACAGCGATTCGGACGACAGGAAGCCGGGCACGAACCCTTCGAGGGTGGCGACCAGCAAACCCAGCACCCACACCGTGATGACCAGGGGAACCCAGATCAGCAGGCCGGTGATGAAGTACTTCTTGATGACGCGCATCCGCATCGCGTGCGCTCTACGAAGCGGAACTGCTCGCCGCGGGCGCCGCCGGGGCGGACGGGGCAGGCGCCGCGGCAGCTGGCTCGGCCGGCGTCGGTGTGCTGGCCGGTGCGGCGGGCTGGCCGCCGTTTCCGCCAGTGTTGCCGTTCCCATTGCCACGGAAATCGGTGACATACCAGCCGGAACCCTTGAGCTGGAATCCAGCCGCGGTCACCTGCTTGGAAAACGTGCTCTGGCCACATTCGGGGCAATCCGAAAGCGGCGCGTCGGAGATCTTCTGCAAGACGTCTTTGGCATGGCCGCAGGCGCTGCACTTATAAGCGTAGATGGGCATCGAGGGCTCCCAGGCGCAAGCCCGGCATATCAAAATCCGCCTGTCGCCGCACAAGAGCGGAAGGCTGGGCGGCGGGGCAAGGCCGGAAAAATACGGGAAAGTCTTGAATTTTAGCGGTTTTTCATGAAGCGTCGGTGTCCGGCCCCGCCGGCGGGCCCGAAGCGCCGCCCGAGGGACGATGCACTCGGGCCGGCGGGCCGCTCCCCTAGACGGGAAGCAGGAACATCACGGCCGCCACCAGCGTCGGCGCCAGGGCTGACAGGAACAGGCGTCCGGACGAAATGCTGCCGTCGGGAAAGTGATTCTTCAGGATGGCGAAACCGGCCGGGTTCGGCGCGTTGGCGATCACCGTCAAGCCGCCCCCCGTGACCGCGCCGGCCACCAGCATGTAGCGCCAGGCCTCGCTGGTGCCTTCCACCAGGGAGCCCAGATAGGTGAGCGCGGCATTGTCGGTGATGGCCGTGAGCGCGGTGGCGCCCCAGAACAGGACGAACGGCTCCAGTCCGCCCAGCAGGTCCTGCAACCACCATTTCTGCAATCCACCCAGCACCACCAGGCCGGCCAGGAAGAAGCCCACCATCAGGCCCTCCTTGATCATCAGGCGGTCCTGGTGACGCTTGTAGGCCTCGGAAAACCCGATGAACATCATCAGAAGGCCCAGGAAAATGGCGGGGTGATGCGCGGTGAGCACGACGGCGATCAGGAAAACCAGATGCACCGCGATCACGACCGCCGGCACAGGAGGACGCTTGCCCGTTCCGTCCGGCGCGTCCACGCCGCCCCCGGTCCCCACGGAACGCTCCAGCAGCGCCTTACGGCAGATGAAGGTCAACAGGCCCGCGTTCAGGCAGACGGCCACCGCGGCTCGCCAGCCAAAATGCTGCACCATGAAAGTGGAATCCCAGCCGAATGTGGTCGCCACCATCAGCACGGGCGGCGCGGCGTAGGACGTCAGCACCCCGCCGATCGATACGTTCACGAACAGCACGCCCAGGGTCAGGTACTTGAATCCCGCCCGGCCGCTGGTACGGAAATAGGCGTCTCGCAGCAGGATGGCGGCCAGCGTCATGGCGGCCGGCTCCGTGATGAACGAGCCGCCCAGCGGCACCAACGCCATCACCACGAAAAAGGTGGACAGTTCGCGCGGCAAGGGCAGCACCCGCGCCACGACGCGCACCAGCAGGCCCACCAGTTCAAGGATCGGCCGGCTCGCCGCCACCACCATGATCACGAAGACAAACAGCGGCTCCGTGAAATTGCGCGTATCCATGTATTCGATGGCGGTGGACGGCCCGGACAGCGCCGCCATCGCCACGATCAGCGCGAAGGCCCAGACGCCGAAGACGGCCTCGACCTCCGCGAACAGATGCCAGATGCCCGCGTGCGGCCCGCCCCGATGCGCAAGTCGCGCAAAAAAGGGAACCGAGAAGGTATGAAGGACCGCCACGCCGAACAGCAGAGTGGCAATGACTTCAATGGTCTGAGGCATGAGAGAGACTTCCGGAAGCAGGGTTCAGACGGCGCCCGGCCAGCGTAAGCCGGGCAAGCGTCGCAATATAGCCCAGCGGGCTGGCCCTGTAACGCCGGGTCAACACTGATCCTCCCGCCCTTTCTATGCGATCGGCGCCGGCGGCTCCGCGCCCTGCTGGGCCGCCTTCATCTCCATCAACAGGCTGTGCAGCATCTCCGTGGAAAGCCCGTGCAGCACCAGCCGGTAGCCGGCGCGCAAGGTGGACATCGGCACCAGCGGATGGTTGTTGTTGACCAGGATCAGGTGTTGCGGCGCGCCCAGCAGCTTGGCCGCGTAGATGCCGATGGTCTCGTCCAGCTGCAGCGAATTGGCCGCGCGCCAGAAGTCGTTGTCGGTCAGCATCAGCTGGTACAACGGCGTGAAGAGTTCGATGGCGCTTTGCAGGTCCAGGAAGTTCAGCTTGCCGTGCGGCATGTCTTCCAGATTGATCGGCGGGTCCCGCAGCATGGAGAAATCCACCGTCTGCGGCGCATGCATTTCCACGCCCGCCTCGCGCAGCGCCTGGTTCAGGCGGATGACGAAGTTGAACAGGTTCAGGTCGTGCTTGACGAAGAGTTCGTCCTTCAGGTCATCGATCTCCATCGGCTCGAGCGGCGTTGTGGTGATGCTTACCGGCGAGTTGGCCGCGATGAAGGCCAGCGCCTGCGCCCCCAAATGGAAATGGCGCAGGATGAGCCAGTTGGCCTCGGGCGACACGAACCGCTTCAAGCCCCAGGCCAGGATGCGGTGCAGCAGCCGGGAATGCGACCAGCGGCGCGGCAGGAAGGTCTTCACGACCTGGATCAGGATGATGAAGGCGCGCGCCAGCGGGCGCAGGAACGGCAGCAGATACTGCCGCGATGCGCAGCTGGAATCCGTCAGCCAGGCCTTCTTCACCTTGTCCGGCAAAGGGGTGCTGCGGTCCAGGTAAAGGGCCAGCCAGGGGCTGGGATCGGCGGGATCGTGGCCCTTGGCGAGGAAGTCGGGTTCCGGGTTCATGCCGCGTCCGCCTCCATCACGTGATGGAACTGCATCAGGTACAGCGCGGCCGTGCGGCGCGCCGTGTCCACGATGCGCTGCTCGGCGCGACCGTCTTCATCGCAATCCAGCGCCAGCTCCACCGCGGACAGCCACCGCGCCAGGTGGTGCTCGTCGTTGTGGCCGTGATATTCCAGGAAGCGGAAGGCGTCGGGCGGCAGCTTCAGGCTGGCCTTGAGCAAGGGCAGCAGCGCAGGGACGATGCGCTGCCCGGTGCCCTCGATGATGTAGATCGCACCCAGGAGCCCGATCGGATCGCGCGTCGCGGCCAGGCCGTGCAGGTAGGCATTCAACGCCTCGCCGCCGGGATTGCGGCGCAGGGCGTCGATATCGCCCACCGTGCCGCCCGCGCTGCGGTAATCCTGGAAGAGGATCTGGAAGTCGTTCTGTTCCTCGCCCGCATGCATGTCGATCAGGGCCGCCAGCGGCGCATACTGCTCCGACAGCGATGCCGCGCCCTCACGCATCCATTTGCTGCCCTCGCGCACCTGCGGAATCCAGTTCTCCATCCAGTTCAGGTAGTCGGCGGTCTGGAACTGGCGGTTGCGCAGGCGCTTCACCACGGGGGTGCGCCACACGCGCGAGCGGTAGTCGTGCCAGATCGCCGCCAGCTCGGTCAGCAGTTGCCCCAGGCCCTGCGGGGCCATGTCGGGGTCGTGCGGCGGCGCGATCGCCTCGGCGTCGCCGCTCAAGGCGTCTTCGCGCGCAGCCGCGGCCGGCACGGCGGGTGCGCCGGCCGCCACCGGGCCGGCGTGGACCGCCTCGGCCTCCAGCAGCATGTAGGCCGCCATGAAGCGTCCCGATTCGGGGATGTAGCAGAAGATCTGCTCGCCGGGCTTGACCTCGCGCGTTTCCAGGAACTCCGCCAGCATGATCAGGATGGATGCCGCGCCGGTATTGCCGCGCCATGCCAGGTTGCTGAACCAGCGTTCGCGCGGGATCACCAGTCCGGCTTTTTCCATCAGGTCTTCCACCACCGGGATGAACTTCTCGGACGAGTAGTGGCACAGGAAGTGGTCGACCTGGTCCGGATCCACCCAGCCATCGCGCACCAGCTTGGCGTATTCGTGGATGCCGATGTCGAACAGGTGCGGAAGCAGGCGGATGTCCTGCCGCAGCGACAGCGCGCCGTCGGCCTCTGCCTCCGTCCATGACGGATAGTCCAGGTGCCCCTTGCCGCGGTCGGCCGACAGTCCCAGCTGCATGCACACGGGGTAATCGCCCGAGAACGAACGCTGATGCACCCACTTCAGCCGCAGCCGCACACCTTGCGAGGCGCCGGGCAACGGCCGGCCGCTATTGCCCAGCAGCACCGCGCCAGCGCCGTCCGACAGCATCCAGCGCAGGAAGTGCGCATCGAAATCGGCGTCATAGCCGCGCGCCGCGAAGCGCGACCGCTTGAACAGGCGCGACGGCAGTTCGCTGGCCACCGCGAGCGCGCTGGCGTGTCCGCCCAGTTCCACGCCTTGCGCGGCCGCCTGGATGGCCGATACGCCGGCTGCGCAGATGCCGTGCACCGACAGGGTCTCCATGGGCTGGCCGGCCAGCTCGCCCTGGATCATGTTCGAGAACCCCGGCATCAGCGCATCGCCGCCGGACGATCCGCTGGCCAGCAGCGAAACACCGGACAGATCGCTGTCATGGCGCCGCAGGCAGTCGCGGATGGCGTTGGCCGCCAGTTGCGCGTTCGAAAATACGGTGCCGCCTTCGGAATCGATCGCGTAGTAGCGCTGCTTGATGCCGTTCTCGGCCAGGATGCGGCTTTTGATCCGGCTGGACATGCGGTTCAGCGGCGCGATGTAGCTGTCCATGGCTTCGTTGGACACGGGCTCGCCCGGCATGAAATAGCCGGCGCTCTCCAGGTAGACACGATGAAACGCGATAGGCATGGCGGATCTCTGGGTGATTGGGTGGAAATGCGGCGCTAACGTACGTGCTCGGGCGCCATGCAGGGACGGCTGCGGAATCGCGGGACGAAAGCGCCCAGGACGAAGACGCGGAACATGTAGGGCGTCAGGCCGCGTTCATTCAGTTCGGGGCGCACGCGGCCGCGGTATTGGCCACGATGCAGCCGGGCCAGCTCGGACCAGTGCGCGCGCGGATGCTCGTGATGCGCGGTGTGCAGGCCGATGTTGAACAGCAGGGGATTGACCAGACCCTCGAAATTGCGCGCGTAGTTCAAGCCCGCCAGGTGCCGCGGGCCGCCGTCCGCATGCGCGTGCTGCAGATAGTTCGTGGCCAGCAGCCAATGCAGGCCGTGCAGCTGCGGCACGATGACGAACACCAGCGCCTTGGCCGGGTTCACCGCAAGCAGCCCGGCCCACAGGCCCAGCCACGCGCCGTACTGCGCCAGGCAGTAGCGCCACGCGCCCGGCCAGTGCCGACGCAGCCGGCCCAGCCATGCGAAGAACAGCGGATACAGCACCCAGGCGGCCTGGACCGGATGAATGACGTAGCCCCACAGATGATTCGTATCGCCGCCGAAGCGGTAGGTGCGCGCGACGTCGCGCGCCCCGTGCTTGTAGCGGTGGTGATTGGCCACGTGCGCCGGGTAGAACACGAAGGTCGGATGGCCCTGCAGCAGCGTGATCCAGAAATCGGTGATGCGGTTGGCCCGGCGCCCCCGCCACATCCGGATGTGCGTGTGGTTATGGTGGATGACGCCGATGCCCAGCGTGAGGAACAGCATCAGCGCATAGAGCGGCCACCAGAAGCCGTTGAACCATTGCCAGGCGGCCAGCGCGGGCAGCGCGGCAAGATAGGCAAGGCTCTGCCAGTCGCGCCGGTTGCGCAGCGCGGGCCATGCGCGCCCAAGGCCGGAACCCGTCGACACTAGGCAGAGCCCCGCATGCCGGCGCCGGCCTCGCGCTGCCGGAACGCATCCAGCTGGCGCTCGGCGGCTTCCGCGCCCAGCCGGGTGCGGAACAGCCGGTCCATGAAGGTGAACTGGAAACCGTAGTTGCCGTTGTAGCAGGCATGGTGCAGATGATGCCGCCGGCTGGCGGCAAACCAATGCGCATACGACACCTTGGGAAAGAAGTCGTAGTTGGCGTGTCCGATGCAGTTGAAGAACAGGCTGAATATCGGCACCGACGCCAGCGACCAGAAGCTGAAGTCATGCAGCACCATCGGCAGCAGGATCACATTGCCCAGCATCAACGCTTCGATGGGATGGAAGCTGTACGTGGAGAACGGCGTCGTGACGACCGAGCGGTGATGCGGCAAGTGGAAACGGCGCAGCAGCCGGGTGTGCAGCAGGCGGTGGTTGATCCAGAAATGCACGTCGTTCCAGGCCACCAGCGCCAGGATTTCGAGGGTGATCTGCTGCCAGCCCGCATCCGGAGCGAGGCGCGCCCATCCCAGCTGCAGCAGGCCCCACGGAAAAATCATGCCGGTGCCGAACAGCAGGATCGACAGGCCCGACTGCGCGAACTCGCGCCGCAGCTGGCCCGGCGCCAACGGCCGTGGATCCAGGGGCCGGCCCATGCCCAGGGCCGGCAGGACGTGCCGGGTCAGCAGCCACGTTGCCGCGCCAAAGATCAGGTAGATGCCGCCGAAGAACAGCAGCCCCGCCAACATGACCTGCCAGGCGGACAAGGCTTCGAAAGCTTGGCCCATGAAGGTTTTGTTTCACCCGAAGAATGGCGGCATGATAAGCAATCCGTCAGCTTCCCGGTAGGTCAATTATTACCAATTGAATCCGGAAGCCACAAAGCCCTCAAGCTGCGCGCAGGGTTGCCTGCGATGCGGGAAACCGGCGATCGAGATCCGCCACGGCTGCGGCCAGGCGCGCCGCGAGCGTCGCGCCGGCGGACAGCATGGGCAGCCGCAGCTCGTCCGACAGCAGGCCCTGGCGCGCAAGCTGCGCCTTCAGCGGCCCCGGATTGGGCTCCCCGAAGACCAGCTGGATCATGGGCGCCAGCGCATGGAACAGCATTCTTGCCTCGTCCAGCCGCTGCTCCCGCACCGCGCGGTGCATCGCCACGAAGAGATCCGGACGCAGGTGCGCGGCGGCGGCGATCATGCCGGTACCGCCCAGGCACAGCACCGACAGCGATTGCAGATCCTCGCCTGCCAGCACGTTCAGCCGCCCATCGGCGATCAGCGCCACCGTCTTTTCCAGGGACCCGCCGCAGTCCTTGATGGCGGCGATGTTCGGATGCGCCGACAGCGCCAGCAGGGTCGACGTATCGAGGGTGGCGCCTGTCCGGTAGGGAATGTCGTACAGCACCAGGGGAAAGCGCGAGGCATCGGCCAGGCAGCGGAACCAGGCGGACGCGCCCTCCTGTCCGGCGCGCACGTAGTACGGCGCGGGCGCCAGGATGCCCGCCAGCGGCCGGGTGCCGAACGCCGACAGACGCTGCATCACATGCCCCTGATGATTGCCCGCCAGGCCCATGACGACGGGCAGCCCGCCCGCCTCGGCCAGCACGGCATCCAGCACGGCAAGCTGCTCCGCATCGTCCAGCGCGGCCGCCTCGCCGGTGCTGCCGCAGACGACCAGGCCGTCCACGCCCGCCGCGACGTAGTGGCGCACGAGGCGCCGCAGGGCCCCGCCATCCACGGCGCCGCCGGAAAACGGCGTGACCAGCGGTATCCAGACGCCCTGGAACAGAGATTGATGTGATTGCATGTGAACACTCCTTCGGTATGGACCGTGGTGGGACCGTACAGAAGTGCTCGGGATATCAGAGGGTGCGCGCAGGGGCGCCAAAGCGCCGCCAGGAGGCCGCTGTTCCGTCGCCCATCTGACGGAACAGCATGCTCCGGTCAGATGAGCGGCTGTTTTTTGGATTTCAGGCCGGCGGCAGCCAGCACCACGCCAAGGGCGCGGATGCGGGAAGCAGTCTGGTGGGCCTGATGAATCATGAATGAGTTGGACGCGATGAGCGGCGGATGCAGCAATCTACCGGGCGGGCGCGTCAGTGTCAACGGCGGGCCGGCTATCAGCCCAACGTGCCCAGGAACACGGCGCACAGGGCTTCCATGCCCTTGCGGTCGTCTTCGTCGAAGCGGTCGGGCACGGGGCTGTCGACATCCCATACGCCGATCAGTGCGCCTTGATGCACCAGCGGCACGACGATTTCGGAACGCGAGGCGGCATCGCAGGCGATATGGCCCGGAAACGCGTGCACGTCCGGAACCAGCTGCGTCTGGCGCTGGCTGGCGGCCGCGCCGCACACGCCGCGGTTCAGCGGGATGCGCACGCACGCCGGCTTGCCCTGGAACGGGCCCAGCACGAGCTCAGTGCCGTCGAAGAAGTAGAACCCCGCCCAGTTCAGGTCGGGCAGCGCCTGGTAGGCCAGCGCGCTCAGGTTGGCGGCATTGGCGATGCGGTCGGGCTCGCCTTGCAGCAGCGCACGCGCCTGGACGGCCAGTTCTGCATAGAGGGCGGCCTTGGAATCGGCGACGATGGGAGCGGCTTCGAACATGGGAAATGTAACTGTACAGGCGGTTATCGATGCAGGTGATTTTAGGGGTTCCGGCCGTTAAAGGGGCCGGGCTGTTACCGTGTGGGACAATACTTTGTTGACAAACGCCTCACCCCTCCCACCCTTCTTGATCAAGAAGCACTCCATGGACAAGCCTTTCGAACCTGCGTTTTCCTTCTCGGAACGCGCCCAGCAACTCACCAGCTCCGCCATCCGCGAGATCCTCAAGGTCACCGAGCGCCCCGAAGTCATTTCGTTCGCGGGCGGCCTGCCTGCGCCCGGCGGCTTCCCGGTAGAAGTGGTGCGTGCGGCATTCGATAAGGTATTGGCCACCAACGGCCGCGCGGCCCTGCAGTACGGTCCCACCGAAGGCTACGCCCCGCTGCGCCAATGGGTTGCCGACGACCTGAACGCGGCCGGCGCCGACATCGCCCCCGACCAGGTCCTGATCGTGTCGGGTTCGCAGCAGGCGCTGGACCTGCTGGGCAAGGTGCTGATCGACAAGGACAGCAAGGTGCTCGTCGAAGACCCGAGCTACCTGGGCGCGCTGCAATCGTTCAGCCTGTACCAGCCCAAGTTCGTGCCGGTGCCCACCGATGAGGGCGGCCTGATCCCCGAAGCCATCACCCCTGAACTGGCCGACGGCGCGCGCTTCCTGTATGCCCTGCCCAACTTCCAGAACCCCACGGGCCGCACGCTCAACCTGGAACGCCGCATCGCGCTGGTCAAGCGCGCCGCGGAACTGAACCTGACCATCATCGAAGACGATCCCTACGGCGAACTGCGCTACGCAGGCGAACCGCAGCCGGGCCTGATCGCGCTGGCCAAGGAATACGGCGCGAACGTCGTGCGCCTGGGCACGTTCTCCAAGGTGCTGGCTCCCGGCCTGCGCCTGGGCTATATCGCCGGCGGACGCGCGCTCATCAACAAACTGGTGCAAGCCAAGCAGGCCACCGACCTGCACACGCCCACGCTGACCCAGATGGCCGTGTACGAGATCGTCAAGGACGGCTTCCTGTCCGAGCATCTGCCGAACGTGCGCGAGATCTACCGCGCCCAGGGCAAGTGCATGCTGGACGCCATCCAGAAGGAATTCCCGGCCACCGTCACCTGGACGAAGCCGGAAGGCGGCATGTTCATCTGGCTGACCCTGCCCGACCACATCGACAGCACCAAGCTGCTGGAAAAGGCCATCGCGCAGAATGTGGCGTTCGTGCCCGGCGCGCCGTTCTACAGCGGCGAAGGCAAGCGCAACACGCTGCGCCTGAGCTTCGCCACGGTGCCTGAAGACAAGATCCGCACCGGCATCGCCATCCTCGGCAAGCTGCTGAAGGCCGAGTAAGGGTCCACCCCCGCGGCGCCTGCGGCGCTTCCCCCTCAAGGGGCGCCGCACGCGGACCGGCGGAGCCGGCTCCGCGGCGGCCTCGCCTGCGTTGCACCGCGGGCATATGGGGCGGGTGCCTCGAATCCGCAACGGCATCTTGAGGCAACGGCCGGGCGCGATGCCCGGCCGTTGTTTTATGCTGTCGGCTTTCCCGACCACTTTTGACCGTGACAGTGAGCGCTTCGCAACAACACCCCGCCGATCTCAGCGACATCGTCTTCACCGACTGGGTCGAACGCTGGCTCCCCAAGTCGTGGCGGCCCTATGCCCGCCTGTGCCGCCTGGACCGCCCCATCGGCACCTGGCTGACCCTGCTGCCGGCAATCGCCGCCCTGGTCCAGGCCGCGGGAGGCCTGCCCGACCTGCAACGCCTGATCGTGTTCTCGCTGGGCGCCCTGCTGATGCGCGGCATCGGCTGCACGGTCAACGACATGTGCGACCGCGACTTCGACAAGCACGTCGAGCGCACCCGCTTCCGCCCCCTGACCAGCGGCCAGCTTTCAATGAAAAACGCCGTGTGGTTCCTGCTCGGCCAGTTGCTGGTCTGCGGATCGCTGCTGTTTTTCCTGAACGAAATGAGCCGCTGGCTGGCGGTGGCCGTGCTGCCCTTCGTCTTCATCTATCCGCTGTGCAAGCGCGTCACGTACTGGCCGCAGGTCGTGCTGGGCATCTGCTTCAACTGGGGCATGCTCATGGCCTGGTCCGATACGCAGAACCACGTGCCGCTCGCCGCCGTCGCCATGTGGCTGGGCGCCGTGCTGTGGCAGGTGGGCTACGACAGCATCTATGCGTACGTGGATGTGCGCGACGACCGCAGCCTGGGGCTGCATTCCACGGCCATGCGGTTTGGCGACCAGGGCAAGCTCTGGATCGGCGGCTTCTACCTGGGCACCGTCGTGCTGTGGGCATGGGGCGGCCATGCGATGGGCCTTTCGTGGGCTTACCAGGTTGGCATGGTGGCCGTTGCGGCACATCTGGCGTGGCAATTGAAGGTGTTCGACATCCAGCGTCCCGACCGGAATTTCATGCTGTTCCGCGCCAACCTGTGGTTGGGCGCACTGCTGGTCGCCGCCGCGCTGGCCGGCGCGCTGATCCGTTGACGCGTCGCCCGTGATCCGCGCCGCGCCGCGCGGCCGCGCGACGCCTTCACGATTGAATTCGCGCATTGCGGGTTATCCCCGATCAGGTGATGATGGTGTTTCCGCAATACGCCACGGAGACACCGCATGCCCGCTTTGATCAAATCCCTGACTGTTGCCGCCGCCGCGTTCGCCCTGCTGGGCGCGCTGCCGGCGCAGGCCGCTGCCGACTGCTCCGCGCAGCGCGGCTGCGCCGCCAAGTTCTGCCAGATCGAAAACGACATCGCCGCCGCCCAGGCGCAGAACAACAGCCGCCGCGAGGCCGGTCTGCGCAAGGCCCTGGCCGAGGCCAAGGCGAATTGCACCGACAGCCGCCTGCAGTCGCAGCGTGAAGCCGACGTCCGCGAAAAGCAGTCCAAAGTGGCCGAACGCCAGCAGGAACTGAAAGAGGCACGCGCCAAGGGCAAGCAGGACAAGATCGACAAGGCCCAGCGCAAACTGCAGGAAGCCCAGGCCGAATACGACGCCGCGCTCGCCGATCTGAATCGCTGAGCATCGCCGCCAGCCCGGGTAGCCTGCCTCGGGCCGCGCGGCCAATATTTCCGCCTCTATCGCCGGCCCCGTGCGGGACCGCGCTTCGCAATCTCCCCTCTACTCCCCAACGCCGCACCCGTCCTGCGCCGGGCCGTCAGCCATTGCGTCATCAAATGGAAATATCACCACCCATGATGCCATTGTGGGAAATGACATTGGATTAGCCTTGATTTTGGAAAGATGTTTTCAGGTAATAAGGGTTTATCCCAGGGGTGTTTGAGCACAGAATGCATCTCATCGGGACACAGCAAGCGAACACCCGGCAATCACGCCAGAGGTTCGGATCCCAAGCTCACAAGACATCGGAGGTCTGCCATGAAAACCCTTGCTACCGCATTGATGTTGTCCATGTCCGTTCTGGCTGCCGGCGCCCAAGCCGCTGAAGCCGACCAAGGCCCCACCCGCGCCCAGGTCCAAGCCGAACTGCAACAAGCCAAGGCCTCGGGCCAATACACCTTCGGCGAAGAAGGCTACCCCGCCGCCATCGCGCAGAAGTCCAGCCTGACTTCGCAACAAGTGCAAGCCGAACTGGCCCAGGCCAAGAACGCCGGTGAAGTCACCTTCGGCAATCTGGACTACCCGCCCGTCGCCGCCTCGGAAACCGCCACGTCGCTGACCCGCGCTCAAGTCCAGTCGCAACTGGCGCAAGCCAAGGCAGAAGGCCTGGTGACCTTCGGCAACATGGACTACCCCCCCCACCTGGGCAGCTGATCCGCGGGCCGCACCGGCCCCGATCGCCCTGGCACAGCCCTCCGGCCACAAGCCGGGGGGCTTTTATTTGACGATTCGACCTTCAATTATGTCGAATCGACGTTAAGTACGGCCGTTACGACGATTTAATCTCTACAAATCGACAGCACTCCCGCATAGGATGAGGCCACTTCCCCCTCTCACCCATGCAGGAGCCGCATCATGTCCACCACCACCAAGCCCATCGTTCTGCTGGGCGCAGGAAAAATCGGGTTCGCCATCGCGCTGATGCTTGAGCGCAGCGGCGACTATTCCGTGCTGGTCGCCGATCAGGATGCGGGCCGCCTGGACGTGCTGGCCGGACTGGGCTGCGACACGCGCCAGATCGGCGACGACGCCAGCGTGGCGCGCTGCATCGAGGGCGCCTATGCGGTCGTCAACGCCTTGCCGTTCCATCGCGCCATCGCGGTGGCCGGTCTGTGCGCCAAGGCGGGGGTCCACTATTTCGACCTGACCGAAGACGTCGCCAGCACCCACGCCATCCAGGCGCTGGCGCAGGACGCCCGCGGCGTGCTCATGCCGCAATGCGGGCTGGCGCCCGGATTCATCGGCATCGTCGGCAACGCCCTGGCGCGCCGCTTCGATACCTTGCTGGACCTGCGCATGCGCGTCGGCGCCCTGCCGCGCTATCCGTCCAACAGCCTGCGCTACAACCTGACCTGGAGCACAGAAGGACTGATCAACGAATACTGCAACCCGTGCGAGGCGATCGTCGACGGCCAACTCACCAACGTGCCCGCGCTGGAAGGCTACGAAACCTTTGCCCTCGACGGCGTGGAGTACGAAGCCTTCAACACCTCGGGCGGCCTGGGCACGCTGCCGGCCACGCTGCTCGGCCGCGCGCGCAACGTGGACTACAAGTCGGTGCGCTACCCGGGCCATTGCAGCATCATGAAGCTGCTCCTCAATGACCTGCGCCTGCGCGACCGCCGCGACCTGCTCAAGGACATCTTCGAATCCGCCATTCCCACCACCGAGCAGGACGTGATCGTGATCCAGGCCTCGGCATCCGGTTACCGGCACGGACGCCTGGAAGAAGAGTCCTATCCGATCCGGGTGTTCGGCGCGGACGTCGATGGCCACCGCCTGAGCGCCATCCAGTTGTCCACCGCCGCGGGCATCTGCGCCGCGCTGGATCTGGTGGCGCAGGGCATGTTGCCGCAGCAGGGCTTTGTGGGCCAGGAAGCGATTGGGCTGGAAGCCCTGCTCAGCAACCGCTTCGGCAGGATCTACGCGGGCAAGCCGCTGGCGCTGGCCTGCAACGCGATGGCCGACCGCTGAGCGGGCGGCCCGCCGCGCAACGCTACGTCCAGCCTTCCAGGCGCAGCGTTGCGCGCACCAGGCGCTGCTCTTCCTGTTCGATGTCCGACAGACTCTGGCGCACGCTGTCCACGTGATCGGCCGCGGCCTTGCGCGCCTGCTCGGGCTGGCGTGCGATGACCGCGTTGAACAAGCGCGTGTGCTGCCGGTCGATCTGCCGCTTTTCGGGTTCGCGGTGGTACAGGTTGTTTACGCACGCAAAGACCGACCCCAGCAGCAGGTCCGTCAGCGATTGCAGCGTATGCACCAGCACGGGATTGTGCGAGGCCTCGCAGATGGCCAGATGGAAGGCATGATCCAGATGCGCATGCGTCGCGGTGTCGGTGGCGGCGCCCTGAGCTGCCACCATCTCGTCGTAGCGGCGCCGGATCATGATGAAGTCCGCCTCCGTGCCGCGGATGGCCGCCAGCCGGGCCGACTCGGCCTCCAGCAGTGAACGCACCTCGAGCAGGTCGTACAGCGTTCGCGGCTGCGAATTGAACAGATGCATCAGCGGACCGGCATCCACTTTCGAGATATGCGCCACGAACGAGCCCTTGCCCTGGGCTGTGTGAATGATCTCTCGCGCCCGCAGCAGCTTGAGGCCCTCACGCAGCGCCGTGCGCGACACGCCCAGCTTCTCGGTCAGGCGCCGCTCGGACGGCAGGGCCTGGCCGGCCTTGAGCACGCCGTCCAGGATCAGGCGCTCGATCCGCTCGGCCACTTCATCGGCCACCTGGCGTGGTTTTTCTTCTGTTTCCGCGTACATGCGATCTCCGTTCCAGTGGTATGACCATGTGCGGAACCGAATCCGACCAAACGACCATGCCTCTGTAAGTAGCTGATATGACAACATAAAAACTTCAAGGGCGCCCAAGGCCCTGGAAATAAACTGGTATGACCAGCAGGTTTTGATATGGACATCGGGACAGGCGCGAAGGATGATGTCAGGATAGATTCGCCCGGCGCCGCGCCGGCCAGCCTTACTCATCCAGAGACCCGCATGACTCAACGCATCCAGCACCACGGCCTGCAAGTGGCGGCCAATCTCAATCAATTCATCGAACAGGAAGCGCTGCCCGGCACCGGGCTGGATGGCGACGCCTTCTGGCAGGGCTTCGCTGCCCTGGTGCATGATCTGGCCCCCAAGAACCGCGCATTGCTGGCCGAACGCGACCGCCTGCAGGCGGAACTCGACGCCTGGCACCGCGCCAATCCCGGCCCCATCGCCGATCCGGCCGCGTACCGCAAATTCCTGGAAGGCATCGGCTACCTGTTGCCGCAGCCCGCCGCCGTGCGCGCCACCACCGACAACGTCGACACCGAAATCTCGCAGCAGGCCGGCCCGCAGCTGGTCGTGCCGATGTCCAATCCCCGCTACGCCTTGAACGCCGCGAACGCGCGCTGGGGCAGCCTGTACGACGCCCTCTATGGCACCGACGCCATCCCTGCCACGCCGGGCGACACCGGCAAGGGCTACAACCCGGAACGCGGCGCCGCCGTCATTGCACGCGCGCGCAGCTTCCTCGACACCGCCGCCCCGCTTGCCCAGGGCTCGCACGCCGACGCGCGCGGCTATAGCGTCGAAAACGGCCAGCTGCGCGTGGCGCTGGCCAATGGGGCAACCGGCCTCAAGTCGGCTGCGCAGTTCGCCGGCTACCAGGGCGACGCTTCCGCCCCCACCGCCATCCTGCTCAAGAACAACGGCCTGCACTTCGAAATCCAGGTCGACCGTGCCAGCGCCATCGGCGGCACCGACGCCGCGGGCGTGAAGGACGTCGTGGTCGAGGCCGCGCTGACCACCATCATGGACTGCGAAGACTCTGTGGCCGCGGTCGACGCCGAGGACAAGGTCCACATCTACCGCAACTGGCTCGGCCTGATGAAGGGCGACCTGACCGAACAGGTCACCAAAGGCGGCAAGACCTTCACGCGCAAGCTCAACGCCGACCGCAATTACACCCGCCCCGACGGCTCGCAGCTGACCCTGCACGGCCGCTCGCTCATGTTCGTGCGCAACGTGGGCCACCTGATGACCAACCCCGCCGTGCTCGACCGCGACGGCCGTGAAATCCCCGAAGGCATCCTGGACGCCGTCGTCACCAGCCTGGCCGCGCTGCAGGACCGCAGCGCCCGGCTGAATTCGCGCACGGGCTCCGTCTACATCGTGAAGCCCAAGATGCACGGCCCGGCGGAAGCCGCGTTCGCCAGCGAACTCTTCGACCGCGTCGAAGACCTGATCAAGGTGCCGCGCAACACCCTGAAAATGGGCATCATGGACGAGGAGCGCCGCACCAGCATCAACCTGAAGGCGTGCATTGAAGCGGCCGCCTCGCGCGTCGCCTTCATCAACACGGGTTTCCTGGACCGCACCGGCGACGAAATGCACTCCGGCATGGAAGCAGGCCCCATGCTGCGCAAGGGCGACATGAAGTCCACCGCCTGGATCACGGCGTACGAACGCAACAACGTCCTCGTCGGGCTGGACACGGGCTTGCGCGGCCGCGCCCAGATCGGCAAGGGCATGTGGGCCATGCCCGACCTGATGGCCGCCATGCTGGAACAGAAGATCGCGCATCCCAAGGCTGGCGCCAATACCGCCTGGGTGCCCTCTCCCACCGCCGCGACGCTGCATGCGCTGCACTACCATCAGGTCGACGTGCAAGCCGTCCAGCAGGAACTCGAGCGCACCCAACTGGACACCGTGCGCGACGACCTGCTCAACGGCCTCTTGACCGTCCCGGTCGGCGATCCGTCCAAGTGGTCCGCCGCCGACATCCAGCAGGAACTCGACAACAACGTGCAGGGCATCCTGGGCTATGTGGTGCGCTGGATCGACCAGGGCGTGGGCTGCTCCAAGGTGCCCGACATCCACAATGTGGGCCTGATGGAAGACCGCGCCACGCTGCGCATCTCCAGCCAGCACATCGCCAACTGGCTGCGCCACGGCATCACCAACCGCGACCAGGTCACCGAAACCTTCAAGCGCATGGCCAAGGTCGTCGACGGACAGAACGCAGGCGATTCGCTCTACCGTCCGATGGCGGGCAACTTCGACACGTCGCTGGCGTTCAAGGCGGCGTGCGCGCTGGTGTTCGAGGGACTGACCCAGCCCAACGGCTACACCGAGCCTCTGCTGCACAAGTACCGGTTGGAATTCAAGGCCGCCCAGGCCTGAGCACGCCTGCTCGCGCCCCCAAAACCGGACGGTTTCGCCGTCCGGTTTTTTCTTGCCCGCGCATTGCGTCGCCGGCACATGAAAGCCATGCCTTGGCCCGATCGCAAGAAAATTGCCCTTATTTCGCACGACCGTGCTAAATTGCCGACATGACAGCGAAAACCGAGAAGAGCGAACTGACCTTCGCCGCCATCGTGGACACGGCCCTGGACATGGCCGCGGCGCAAGGCATGGAAAGCCTCTCGCTGGGTCAGGTCGCCAAGCGGCTGGGCATCAGCAAGAGCGGCGTTTTCTCGCGCGTGGGCTCGCTGGAAGCCCTGCAGCAGGCCGTGCTGGACGAATACGATCGGCGCTTCATCGACGCTGTGTTCACGCCCGCCATGGCGTATCCGCGCGGCCTGCCGCGCCTGAACGCCCTGGTGTCGCTGTGGATCGAACGCGCCAGCAACGTCGAGACGTTGACCGGCTGCATCTACGTGGCCGGCGCGTTCGAGTATGACGATGTCGAATCCCCGTTGCGCGCCGTGCTGGAACACAACCTGAGACGCTGGCGAGCCTCCATGGTCCGTACGGTGGTCCAGGCCCTGGAAGCCGGCCACCTGCGCCCGGACACGGACCCCGAGCAATTGGTGTTCGAGGTCTACAGCCTGATGGTCGGCCTGATGCATGACGCCCGCTTCCTGCGCGATCCCAAGGCGCACGAGCGGGTCAAGGCAGCTTATGAACGCCTGATTTCCACGTACCGCAGTTTCAAGTACATCGAGTAGCCCAACCTTCGCCGGCAGAGCCGGCTTTTCTTTCTTCTAATTTCGCACGGTCGTGCGAATATTGACAGGAGCATGCCATGTGGATTCTTATTCCCGTAGGCGCCATCGGCGCATCGGCCATCGTCTGGCGCCACTGGCGGGCGCTGCTGCGCCAACTGCCCGACCGCGCGGAACATCTCGTGTTGTTTTAGGACCAGATCACCGTTAATCAACGCGCCACCTGATCTGGTGAACGGCCGTATCCCGATCTATATTCCGAGTTCCACCCTCCCCGTCGCCCCATGCCGCGTTCCATTCATCTGCTGATCGTCGACCCGCAGAACGACTTCTGCGATCTGCCCGAGTCCTACCTGCCCAAGGATCCGCTGACCGGGCTCGCCGTCCAGCCGGCGCTTCCCGTCGCCGGGGCGCATGCCGACATGCTGCGGCTGGCGCGCTTCATCGACACGACCGCCCACGCCCTCACCTCCATCACGGTGACGCTGGATTCGCACCATCGGCTGGACATTGCACACCCCACGTTCTGGCGCGCGGGCAACGGCGAACCCGTGGCGCCGTTCACGCCCATCACGGCGGCGCAGTTGCGCGCGGGTGAATTCGTCCCGCGCCACGACGACGACGTGCCGCGCACGCTGACCTACCTGGACGAACTCGAGGCCCGCGGCCGCTACACCTTGATGGCGTGGCCCGTGCATTGCGAAATCGGCACCTGGGGCCACAACGTGCATCCGGATGTGCGGGCCGCGTATGGGCGCTGGGAAGAAGACCGCCAGTTCATCGTCCGCAAAGTGCCAAAGGGCGCCAATCCCTGGACCGAGCACTACAGCGCGCTGATGGCCGAAGTGCCCGACGCCGACGACCCGCGCAGCCAGCTCAACCGCGGGCTGCTGGATTCGCTGGACCGCGCCGAGCTCATCCTGATCGCGGGCGAAGCCGGCAGCCACTGCGTCAAGGCCACCGTCGAGCACCTGGCCGAGCATCTGCCGGGCGGCAATCTGTCGCGCATCGTGCTGCTGACCGACTGCATGAGCCCGGTCGCCGGCTTTGCCGCCGCGCAGGCCGCCTTCCTGCAGCGGATGCGTGACCTGGGCGTGCAGGAACGCACCAGCACGGACATGGCGCGCGCGCTGTCCTGAGCGCCCTCTCGCATTCGTCGCTTCCAATGACAACGGCCGCCTGCGTGGGCAAGGCGGCCGTGTTGTGATGGGCGATGTCGGCGGCTGGATTCGTCAGGCGGGTGTTCCGGCCTTGCCTTCGCACGCGACGTAGAGCGTGCTGATCGCCTCGCAAAGCGCGGGGGGCTGCTGGAAAAGCCGCGACACCAGTAAACAGCCCTGCACGGTGGCGAACACCGCCCGACCCGCGGCCTCGGGAGTGCCGGAGAACTTCAGCGTGCCTTGTTCGGCGCCTTCGGCCAGAACGCGCGCCAGCCAGGCTTCGTGGGCGCGAAAGAATCCCTGCAATGCGCCGCGCACGCGGTCGGACAGGCTCATGATGTCGGCAGCCAGCATGCCGCCCAGACAGAGCTCGCCGGCGCCGCAGGCGCGCGATTCCATCATCGACAGATATTGCTCGAGCTGCGCCTGAGCGGGCTGCGCGGTATCGATGGCGCGCACCGCGCCCAGCGCGCGCGTGCTGTAGGCTTCGACCGCTTCATACAGCAGGTCGTCCTTGCCGGGAAAGTAATAGTGGATGCTGGACGTTTTGACGCCCACGTGTTCAGCCAGGTCGCGATAGCTGAAGCCATTGCATCCGCGCGTGCGGATCAGCTTCTCGGCGTGGGCCAGAAGCAGTTCGCGAGTGGTGTTGGAAGTCGGGGTGTCCATGGCTGAATATTACCTACTAATAGGTCGGTTAGTCATCGGGAGCTGCCCTTAGAAGGATATCCCTCCGGCGCTGCCCGGACCGTCTGCGAACCCCGGCCGGGAAAGATCCCGCCCCCCGGAGTCCGCATCGACTGCCATCTGCTTAGCCTTGCACAGGCGGGTAGTCCAGCTCGCCGCTGTCGGTCAGGCCTTGCGTGCGGGCCGCGGCCAGTTCTTGCTGCACTTGCGCGCGGGTCTTGTCGCCGGCATGGGCAAACGCGGTGGCGGCATAGCCTTCTTCGCCGTACTCCAGTTCACCGTTGGCGCGGGCGGCGGCCAATTCTTGCTGCACTTGGGCGCGGGTCACGGTGCTTTGCGTGTTCAGGGGAGGCGGATAGTCCAGCTCACCGGCTTGGGCGGCGCCAATGAAGGAAGCGGACAGGATCAGGGCGGATACGAGGGTCTTCATGGTTGATCTCCAATAAGGATCGGGTACTGCGTCAGGTTTGGGTCACAAAGCTATCTATATATAGATAGATAAGAGGTCAAAAAAACTCAGCCTTGAACGGGCGGGTAGTCCAGTTCGCCGCTGTCGGTCAGGCCTTGGGTGCGCGCGGCGGCCAGCTCTTTCTGGACCTGGGCGCGGGTCTTGTCGCCGGCGTGGGCAAGCGGGGCAGCGGCGTAGCCTTCTTCGCCAGACACCAGTTCACCGTTGGCGCGGGCAGCGGCCAATTCTTGCTGCACTTGGGCGCGGGTCACCGTGCTTTGCGTGTTCAGGGCGGGCGGATAGTCCAGTTCGCCGGCTTGGGCGGCGCCGATGAAGGAGGCGGACAGGATCAGGGCGGATACGAGGGTCTTCATGGTTGATCTCCAGAGGGAAGTTGCGTTTGCAGTTCAGTTAAACTATCTACTTATAGGTAGATAACTAGGGAAATAAAAAGCGGACCTACTGTATTTCTGGTTTCGGCGCCGGCGGTTTGGTTGGGTGCGCTGCGTCGATGGATGAATCTTACCTACTACTAGATAGACAGCGCAAGCAGGTAATGTGAAACAATATATTTCATGACGCGTGGCGACAACGGGCCCGGCATCTGCCATGGACCTGCCCCATTCGGCAGCAGGCCCATCGCTCACGGGTCGTATCAGGCAGACAGCGCCCGCATGACGGCGTAGAGATCCGCCTTCCCCTCGAAGCCGATGCCCGGCAAATCCGGCATCGTGAGATACCCCGCCTCTACCTTTACCCCGTCCGGAAACCCGCCGAACGGCTGGAACAGGTCCGGATAGCTCTCGTTGCCCCCGAGGCCCAGGCCCGCCGCGATGTTCAGGGACATTTGGTGCCCACCGTGGGGAATGCACCGGCTGGCGGACCAGCCGTGCTGCCTGAGCATGGCCAGGGTGCGCAGGTACTCCACCAGGCCATAGCTGAGCGCGCAATCGAACTGCAGATAGTCCCGGTCCGGACGCATGCCCCCGTACCGGATCAGATTGCGCGCGTCCTGCATCGAAAACAGGTTCTCGCCGGTGGCCATGGGTTTGTCGTAGTAGTTGCGCAGCGTCGCCTGCAGCTCGAAGTCCAGCGGATCGCCGGGTTCCTCATACCAGAACAGGTCGTACTGGGAGAGCGCCTTGGCATAAGCGATGGCCGTGTCCAGATCGAAACGGCCATTCGCATCGACGGCGAGCTTCTGGCCGTCCTGCAGCACGCTCAGGATCGAATCGATGCGCCGCAGGTCTTCGTCCAGCGACCCGCCGCCGATCTTCTTCTTCACGACCGTATACCCTCGGTCGATATAGCTGCGCATTTCGTCCTTGAGCTTGTCGTGGTCCTGGCCGGGGTAGTAGTAGCCGCCGGCTGCGTAGACGAATACTCGGCGATCCGCCTGGCCATTGCCGTAGCGATCGGCCAGCAGCTGGAACAGCGGCTTGCCCTCGATCTTGGCCACGGCATCCCACACGGCCATGTCGATCGTGCCGATCGCCACCGAGCGCTCTCCATGGCCGCCCGGCTTTTCGTTCTTGAACATGGCGTCCCAGACCTTGTGGGGGTCCAGGTTGCGCCCTGCTGCGTCGACCAGCGAATCAGGCTCGGCTTCCAGGATCCGCGGAATGAACCGCTCGCGCATGAGCTTGCCTTGACCATAGCGGCCATTGGAATTGAAGCCATAGCCGACCACGGGCTTGCCGTCCCGGATCACGTCCGTGATCACGGCGACCAGGCTCAGCGTCATTTTGCTGAAGTCGATATAGGCGTTGCGGATGGGCGAACTGATAGGCAGCGTCTGTTCGCGGATGTCGACGATTCTCATGGCTTGTCTCCGGTCAAGCGGCGATGGGAACCGGTAGGTTAGTGGCGTAAAGCTGGCCTAGAATTCACTCATGTTCATTTGATTATTTACTTTCAGTGAAAGCCGACCTGGCCTCTGAGCTGCATTTCTTCGTGCTGGTCGCCCGGCTGGGCAGCCTCTCGGCCGCCGCCCGGCAGCTCGACCTGACGCCCCCCGCCGCCACCAAGCGCCTGGCGCTCATGGAGAGCCGCCTGGGCGTGCGGCTGGTCAACCGCAGCACCCGCAGCATCAGCCTCACCAACGAAGGCGAAACCTACCTGGCCTATGCAACACGCATCCTCGCCGACCTGCGCGAAATGGAAGACGTCGTGTCGAGCAGCAGCGCCGAGCCGCGCGGCCTCATCCGGGTCAATGCCACGCTGGGATTCGGCCGCACCACCATCGCGCCACTGGTCTCGGAATTCTCGAAGCGCTACCCCCAGGTCGAAATCGAACTAGAGGTCACGGACCGGCCGGTGGACCTGGTGGACGCCGGATTCGACCTGGCCATCCGTTTCGGGGAGCTCCCGGACAAGCGCCTGGCAGCCCGGCGCGTCATGACCAACCGTCGCTTCCTGTGCGCCTCCCCCCTGTACCTGAAGGCCTTCGGCACACCGTCCACGCTGGCCGACCTGGCGCACCACCGCTGCATCCTGCACCGGCAGAACGACGAGGCGCACGGCGTCTGGCGATTCACGCGCGCCGGCCGCGCCGAGGTCGTGAAGGTGCAAGGCGGCCTGTCCAGCAACGACGGCGACATCGTGCTGGGATGGGCGCTGGACGGCCACGGAATCCTGGTCCGATCCGAATGGGACCTGGCCAAGTATCTCGAAAGCGGAAGGCTGCGGGTGGTGCTGCCTGACTTCACGCTGCCGTCGGCCGACCTGTTCGTCTACTACCCGCAGCGCCGCAACCAGACGGCCAGGACGCGCGCATTCATCGATTTCCTGGTCGAGGCTTTCCGCCCGACCGCCCCCGCTGGGGCGCCGGGCCGGCCGGGCTGATCGGCAGCCCGGTCCTGACAGCTCAGGGCCACAAAACAAAACCCCGGCGTTCCTGAGGAAAGCCGGGGTTTGACGGGCAAAACGCCGCTGGCGCGAGGCTCAGAACGGAATGTCGTCGTCCATGTCAGCCAGGTTGGCGCCGCTGCTGGCCGGAGCCGCGGCGGGAGCCGGACGCTGTTGGGGCGCCGGGCGTTGCGCCGGCGCGCGCTGCTGTTGCTGCGGACGCGAAGGCGCGTCCTCGTAGCCGCCGCCACCGTAGCTGGCGCCTCCGCCGGTGTCGTCGCGGCCGCCCAGCATCTGCATCTGGTCAGCGACGACTTCGGTGCTGTAGCGGTCGGCGCCGGTGTCCTTGTCTTGCCACTTGCGCGTCTTCAGGCGGCCTTCGATGTAGACCGAACGGCCCTTCTTCAGGTACTCGCCGGCGATTTCAGCCAAGCGGTTGTACATGACGACGCGATGCCATTCCGTTTCTTCGCGCTTCTCGCCGCTGGCCTTGTCCTTCCAGGTCGAGGTGGTGGCAATGGACATATTGCAGATTGCCGCCCCTTCGGGGCTGTAGCGGACTTCCGGGTCGCGACCCAGATTGCCCACGAGTATGACTTTGTTAACCGATGCCATGCCGATGTCCCTCTGTTGTTGACAGTCTGCGCCTTTGCGTTGCCGCGAGCGCGCCGGCAACAACATAAAAAAAGCGATGTTGAAGACCGGCTTCATGAAACACGCCGGTCATCAAAGCGAGGACCGGCGATGCTGGGTGAAGCGCGTGTTGATGCGTATTATCGACGAAAGCGCGCGCCGCGCCAAACGGGAAAAGTGACAAATCGATCCCGCCCCGGAAACGAATTCACCGCTGTTGAACGCTGTTGGCGCCTTGATCGGCGACTTTCCAGAGCCCCGGGAAAGCCCGCAGGGTCAGACCAGCGGCCGCAGCGCCCAGGTGACCGCCAGCCAGATCGCCGACAGGATGGCCGCGGCGATAAACACCGCGCTGGAACCCGAGTGCGACGCCAGCCAGCCCCCCAAGGCGCCGCCCGCGAACAGGCCCGCGGCCTGCGCCGTGTTGTAGAAGCCCAGCGCCAGCCCCTTGTAGGCCTGCGGCGCCACGCGGGACACCAGCGAGGGCTGCAGGGCCTCCAGCACATTGAAGGCGATGAAAAATCCGGTCAGCGCGGCGGCCAGCGTGTAGAAGCCATGGCTGGCCGCCGGCAGCAGCGCACAGACCAGCACCAGGCCCGCGACACTGGCGCGCAGGGCGCCGCGATGCGCCCGGCGCTTTTCCGCCACGAACACCACGGGCACCATCAGCACGAACGAAACCAGGATGACCGGCAGATAGACCTTCCAGAGGTCGCGCGCATCCAGGCCGCCCACCTTCGCCAGCAGCGCCGGCACCACCACAAACAGCGACACCTGGATCAGATGCAGCACGAAAACGCCGAAGTTCAGGCGCAGCAGGTCGCGGTGGGTCAGGACCTCGCGGGGCCTGGCGGCCTGCATCGTGCGGGCCTGGGTGCGCGGCACCACGGGCACCACCCAGCGCGCGACGGCCAGACAGACGACGCCCAGGCAGGCAATGGTCCAGAACAGGCCGGACAGCCCCCACCAGCCCACCAGCACGGGCGACAGCACCAGGGACACGGCAAACGACAGGCCGATCGACCCGCCCACCATGGCCATGGCGCGCGTGCGCACCTCGTCGCGGGTGGCATCGGCCAGCCAGGCGGTGACGGCGGCAGAAATGGCGCCGGCGCCCTGGATGGCGCGGCCTATCGTGATCCAGTAGACATCCGTGGCCTGCGCACAGACGACGCTGCCCGCCACGAACAGCAACAGCCCAAAAAGCACGACCGGACGGCGGCCCCAGCGGTCGGAGGCCAGGCCGAAGGGAATCTGCATGAAGGCCTGGGTCAGCCCGTACATGCCCAGCGCCAGCCCCACGCGCGCCGGGTCGTCCCCGCCCGGCATGCCGCTTGCGGCAACGGCGAACACCGGCAGCAACAGGAACAGCCCCAGCATCCGCGCGGCGAACAGGCCGGCCAGGGCCACGCTGGCGCGGCGCTCGGAAGGGGTCAATTTCAGTTTTTTATCTGCCGGCATGCGGAAATTTCAACAATGACAAGGGCGGCGCGCATGCTTGCATGTCATACGCTCACGGTCTGATTCTTGCGGTGCGGCGCCGGCACCCGGCCTGTCCAACCAGATGGAGGACCCTGAACGCGAGAGGATTCGGCGCGCTATAGTACCAAGTTGGCCTTTGAACCCGCTTAAAGGCGCCATCGGCGCGAGTTCATCCCGACGGCTGGACGCAACTGCCGGGGGTAGCTGCCGGGAGTAGCTGCCGGGAACTACCGCGAGCTGCTGCTGCGGGAAGCGACCACCGGGCGCAAGGGCCGGACGTGACGACGGGACGTGACTACAGGAACTGTGACTACAGACGTGACCATACGCATCCGGGGTGCACGCACCCACAATCTCAAGAACGTCTCGCTGGACCTGCCGCGCCACAAGCTGGTGGTCGTCACGGGCTTGTCCGGGTCGGGCAAGTCCTCGCTGGCGTTCGACACGCTATACGCGGAAGGCCAACGGCGCTATGTGGAAAGCCTTTCCGCGTATGCCCGCCAGTTCCTGCAACTGATGGACAAGCCGGACGTGGACCTCATCGAGGGCCTGTCTCCGGCCATCTCGATCGAGCAGAAGGCCGCGGGGCACAATCCGCGCTCCACCGTCGGCACCATCACCGAAATCCACGATTACCTGCGCCTGCTCTACGCGCGGGTGGGCACACCCTATTGCCCCGACCACGGCCTGCCGCTGCAGGCCCAGAGCGTCAGCCAGATGGTGGACGCCGTGCTCGGCTGGACCCCGGAAACCCGGCTGGCGGTGCTGGCCCCCATCGCGCGCGGCAAGAAAGGCAGCTTCGAGGACGAATGCGCCAGCCTGCAGGCGCAGGGCTATGTGCGCCTGCGCGTCGATGGCCAGTTGGTGGAAATCGACGGCATGGCGCCGCTCAAGAAAACCGAGAAGCACGACATCGATGTCGTCATCGACCGGCTGCGCATCAAGCCCGAAAGCAAGCAGCGTCTGGCCGAGAGCTTCGAGACCGCGCTGCAGCTGGCCGAAGGCCGCGCGCTGGCGCTGGACATGGACAGCGAGCGCGAGCAGGTCTTCTCCAGCCGCTATGCCTGCCCGGTGTGCAGCCACAGCCTGCCCGAACTGGAACCGCGCCTCTTCAGTTTCAACAACCCGATGGGCGCATGCCCCAGTTGCGACGGCATCGGCCAGGTCGGTTTCTTCGATCCCAAGCGGGTCGTCGCCTTTCCGGAACTCAGCCTGGCGGCAGGCGCCATCCGCGGATGGGACCGCCGCAACGCCTTCACGCACTCGCTGCTGACGAGCCTGGCCGCCCACTATGAATTCGACATCGAGGCGCCGTTCGAAGACCTGCCGGAAGCGCTGCGCGACAAGGTGCTGTACGGATCCGGCGAAGAAGAGATCTCGTTCCTCTACCTGAACGAAAAGGGCCGCAGTACGGTCAAGCGCCACACCTTTGAAGGCGTCATCCCGAACCTGGAGCGCCGCTGGCGCGAGACGGATTCGGCAACCGTGCGCGAAGAACTGGGCAAGTACCGCAACATCAAGACCTGCCCGGACTGCGCCGGCTCGCGCCTGCGGCCCGAAGCCCGCAACGTGCTGATCGGCCACGACCACCGCGGCGGCGAACGCCACGGCCAGGCCATCTACGAAGTCGAGGCCATGCCGCTGTCGAGCTGCCTGGACTGGTTCCGCAACCTGAACCTGACGGGCGCCAAGCAGGAGATCGCGCAGCGCATCGTGCGCGAAATCGAAGCGCGCCTGAGCTTCCTGAACAACGTCGGGCTGAACTATCTGTCGCTGGACCGCAGCGCCGACACAATCTCCGGCGGCGAGGCCCAGCGCATCCGCCTGGCCAGCCAGATCGGCTCCGGCCTGACCGGCGTGATGTACGTGCTGGACGAACCCTCCATCGGCCTGCACCAGCGCGACAACGACCGCCTGATCGGCACCCTGCAGCACCTGCGCGACCTCGGCAACAGCGTCATCGTCGTCGAGCACGACGAAGACATGATCCGCATGGCCGACTGGGTCGTGGACATGGGCCCCGGCGCGGGCGAACACGGCGGCGAGGTCGTCGCGCAGGGTGACCCCGAAACCGTGCAGCGCGATCCCAACTCGCTGACCGGCCAATACCTGAGCGGCGCCCGCGCCATCGCCATTCCCGCGCGCCGCCCCGTCAACGACGAACTGCCCTGGCTGACCCTCACCGGCGCCAGCGGCAACAACCTGAAGGACGTGGACCTGCGCCTGCCCGCGGGCCGCCTGATCTGCGTGACCGGCGTGTCCGGATCGGGCAAGTCCACGCTCATCAACGACACGCTGGCGGTCGCGGTCTCGCGCCAGCTGCACCACGCGCAAAGCGAACCCGCCCCCTACGTGTCGATGCAGGGGCTGGAGAACTTCGACAAGATCATCAGCGTGGACCAGAGTCCCATCGGACGCACGCCGCGCAGCAACCCGGCCACCTACACCGGCCTGTTCACGCCCATCCGCGAGCTCTTCGCGGGCGTGCCGGAGGCGCGCACGCGCGGCTACGATCCCGGCCGCTTCAGCTTCAACGTCAAGGGCGGCCGCTGCGAAGCCTGCCAGGGCGATGGCGTGGTCAAGGTAGAGATGCACTTCCTGCCCGACATGTACGTGCCGTGCGATGTCTGCCACGGCAAGCGCTACAACCGCGAAACACTTGAGATCCGCTACCGCGGCCGCAACATCAGCGAAGTGCTGGACCTGACGGTGGAACAGGCGCTCGAATACTTCGACTCGGTGCCGGCGATTGCGCGCAAGCTGCACACGCTGATCGACGTGGGCCTGTCGTACATCCGCCTGGGCCAGAGCGCGACCACGCTGTCGGGCGGCGAGGCGCAGCGCGTGAAGCTGTCGCAGGAGCTGTCGCGCCGCAGCACCGGCCGCACGCTTTACATCCTGGACGAGCCCACCACCGGCCTGCATTTCCGCGACATCGAACTGCTGCTGCAGGTCCTCAACCAGCTTGTCGACGCCGGCAACACCGTGCTCATCATCGAACACAACCTGGACGTCATCAAGACGGCCGACTGGCTGGTCGACATGGGTCCGGAAGGCGGCGACGGCGGCGGACGCGTCGTGGCGCAAGGCACGCCGGAAGCCGTCGCGGCAACCGAGGCCAGCCACACCGGCCAGTACCTGGGCAAGCTCCTGCGCCGCACGCCGGACGCCTGAACACCAATCTTCAATCCGCAGGAAACGGCATGTACACCTTGATCATCGGCAACAAGAACTACTCCTCGTGGTCCATGCGGCCGTGGATCGCCCTGCGCGCCGCGGGCGTTCCCTTCACGGAACAGAAGGTCGGCCTGTTCACCGAGGAATTTGCCAAGCGGCTGGGCGCGGTATCGCCCGCCGGCCTGGTGCCCGTCCTGCTGGACGGCGACTTCGCCGTGTGGGATTCGCTGGCCATCTGCGAATACGCCGCCGAACGCCATCCCGACGCCGGCTTGTGGCCGCAGGACGCCAAAGCGCGCGCGCGGGCCCGCTCGCTGGCCGCGCAGATGCACAGCGGCTTTCCCGCGCTGCGCCAGGCCATGCCCATGAACATCGAGGCCGACCTGCCCGGCATCGAATTCCCCGAAGCCGCGCAGCAGGATATCTCGCGCATGCAGGCCATCTGGCACGACACGCGCGCGGAATTCGGCCAGGGAGGCCCCTTCCTGTTTGGCAAGTTCTCGGTCGCCGATGCCTTCTTCGCGCCAGTGGTCTCGCGCTTTGTCACGTACGGCGTCGCGGCGGCGGGCCCGGTGCGCGACTACATGGACGCGGTGCTGGCGCTGCCGGCCATGCAGGAATGGATGCGGGATGCGCGCGCGGAAGCCACGTTCGTGGCCGCGGACGAACCCTACCGCACACATCGCTGACGGCGTCAGCTACGCCATGTCGAACAGGCGCTTGTGTTCGCGGATGGCGTAGCGGTCGGTCATGCCGGCAATGTAGTCGGCGATGGCGCGGGCCTGGTCGTTGAAGGTGGCGCGGCGGTAATCGGGCGGCAGCAGCCGAGGATCATCCAGGAAGGCCGCGAACAGCTCGCGCACGATGCGCCGGGCCTTGCTGGTCATGCGCAGCACGCGGTAGTGCCGGTAAAGGTTATCGAACAGGAATTTCTTCAGCGTGTCCGCCTCGCGCCGGATCTCGTCGGAAAATCCTGCCAGCGGCGGCGACCGCCGCACGTCGTCCGCACTGGCCGGCGCCGCATCGCGGATGCGCGCCAGCGACGTGCGCGTCAGGTCGACGATCAGCGTATTGATCATGCGGCGGATGGTTTCGGCCACCGCGCGGCGGGGCGCCAGGCCCGGATAGCGATCCATCACGTCGCCATGGTGGCGCTCGAAGATCGCCACCTCTTTCAACTGCTCCAGCGTGATCAGCCCTGACCGCAGGCCGTCGTCGACGTCGTGGTTGTTGTAGGCGATTTCGTCGGCCAGGTTGGCCAGTTGGGCCTCCAGCGAGGGCTGCGTGCGGCTCAGGAAACGCTCGCCGACATCCCCCAGCAGACGCGCGTGCGCGACGGAACAGTGCTTCAGGATGCCTTCGCGGGTTTCGAAGCACAGGTTCAGGCCATTGAAGTCCGCGTAGCGTTCCTCGAGTTCGTCCACCACCCGCAGGCTTTGCAGGTTGTGCTCGAAGCCGCCCGCCTCCGGCGCCAGCTCGCGCATGCAGGCGTTGAGCTCGTCCTGTCCGGCATGACCGAACGGCGTGTGGCCCAGGTCATGCGCCAGCGAAATGGCCTCGGTCAGGTCTTCCGAAAGCCGCAGGCTGCGCGCCAGCGTGCGGGCGATCTGCGCCACTTCCAGGCTGTGCGTCAGGCGGGTGCGGAACAGGTCGCCTTCGTGGTTCACGAAGACCTGGGTCTTGTATTCCAGGCGCCGGAAAGCGCCGGAATGGACAATGCGATCGCGATCGCGCTGGAACTCGGTGCGGTTCTCGGGCGGCGGCTCGGCATGGGCCCGGCCGCGCGATCTGGACGGGTCGGATGCATAGGAAGCCAATTCATTCATCTGCGACACCGTCTTTCCCTTTGTTTACTGAGTGGTGCGGGCCAGGACCGCGCGCACGGCATCGTCCGGCGCCGGCCGGGTGACGGCCTCGCCGATGCGTGTCATGAGCACGTAGCGGATCGAGCCCCCTTCCGTCTTCTTGTCCACCTGCATCAGGTCCAGCCAGCGGTCCGCGCCCAGGTCGGGCGCCACCACCGGACACCCGATGGCCTGCACCAGCGCGCGCACGCGCTCCACGTCCGCGCGCTCGAAGCCCGCCACGTCGGCGGATAGCTCGGCCGCCTGGACCATGCCGCATCCGACCGCCTCGCCGTGCAGCCAGGCGCCGTAGCCCAGGCCGGATTCGATGGCATGGCCGAACGTGTGGCCCAGGTTCAGGATGGCGCGCAGGCCGGATTCGCGTTCGTCCTTGCCCACCACCTGCGCCTTCAATTCGCAGGAACGGCGGATCGCATGGGAAATGGCGTCGCGATCCAGGGCGCGCAGCTGTTGCGCGTTGTCTTCGCACCAGCTCCAGAACGCGGGATCCAGGATCAGGCCATACTTGATCACTTCGGCCAGGCCGGCGGATACTTCGCGCGCGGGCAAGGTGCCGAGCACGTCGGTATCGATCTCGACCGCAATCGGCTGGTAGAAGGCGCCGATCATGTTCTTGCCCAGCGGATGGTTGACGGCCGTCTTGCCGCCCACCGACGAATCCACCTGCGCCAGCAGGGTCGTGGGCACTTGCAGGAAGCGCACGCCGCGCATGTACACGGCAGCCGCAAAACCGGTCATGTCGCCGATGACGCCGCCGCCCAGGGCCACCAGGACGCAGCGGCGGTCCAGGCGATGGCTCAGCAGGGCGTCGAAGATCAGGTTGAGCGACTGCCAGTCCTTGTAGATTTCACCGTCGGGCAGCTCGATACGCAGCACGCGCTTGCCGGTGCGCGCCAGCGCGGCTTCGGCGCGTTCGCCGTACAGGGCCGCCACCGTGGGGTTGGTCACCACCGCGATCGCAGTGGCGTCGGCCGGTATGCACTGGTCCAGGGCATCCAGGCGGCCAGGGCCGATGTGGATCGGATAGCTTCCGCCCGGGGTTTCGACTTCAACAACGTTCATATGCGCTTCTCAAAAGCCTGTAATTGCGGCAGCAGCGCCTTGACCAGGGTGTGGATGGGCATCGACCCCGTTTCCACCACCAGGTCGGCCACTTCCTTGTAGAGGGGCTCGCGCCGCGTCATCAGGTCCCGCAGGGTGCCGCGCGGATCGGCGGTGGCCAGCAGGGGACGATTGCGGTCGCGGCAGGTTCGGCGGAACAATTCATCCACACTGGCCCTCAAATAGACCACGATGCCGCGTTCGTGCAGCAGCTGCCGGTTTTCGGCGGCCAGGATGGCGCCGCCGCCGGTGGCAAGAATTATGTTGCGCCGTTGGGTACACTCTTCCAAGGCGGCGGACTCTCGGCGACGAAAACCGGCTTCGCCCTCGATTTCGAAGATTACCGGCACCCGCACGCCGCAACGCGCCTCGAGCTCATGATCCAGATCCATAAACTCGCGCCCCAGGGCCCGCGCCAGGCTACGCCCTATGGTCGTCTTGCCTGCACCCATCATCCCGACCAAGAATACGGGAAGGTCATGCGGCAACGACGCGGTCTTGCCTGCGCCGTCGGCGGCGCAAGGCAGGCTGTCAGGCGCCTCGTCGGAGGGCGCCGGGTCCGGGGCTGCCTCCGGACATGAGTTAGCGGCAAAGTTCATGCCGGCATTATCACATCTGCCGCCAGTTGCCCGCGCACCACACTGAACTATTTTGTTACAGAAACCGATCCCCCGCGATGAGGCGGGACCGGAGATACCCGTAAAATCGCCGCGATGAGCAAGCCCCAGAATTCCTCCAAGAAAGACAAGCCCGCCCACAGCGGCTCCCCGATACTGCGATTCTTCGTTAAAACCGGCATCCTCTGTGCAGGCCTGTTCCTGTGCGGCGTCCTGCTCGCGGGAATGGCGCTGGCACTGGCCTGGCCCAACCTGCCCGACCTGAACGCCATGACGGACTACCGGCCGCGGGTGCCGCTGCGCGTCTACACGGCGGATCGCGTCCTGATCGGCGAATTCGGCGAAGAACGCCGCAACGTGCTGCGCTTCAATGAAATCCCGGACGTCATGAAGTCCGCGGTCCTGGCCGCCGAAGACGACCGCTTCTATCAGCACGGCGGCATCGACTGGATGGGCGTGGTGCGGGCCGGCCTGACCAACCTGATCAGCATGTCCAAGACGCAGGGCGCCAGCACGATCACAATGCAGGTCGCGCGCAACTTCTACCTGTCGTCGGAAAAGACCTACTCGCGCAAGTTCTACGAACTGCTCCTGACGTTCAAGATCGAATCCGAGCTCACCAAGGACCAGATCCTCGAGCTCTACATGAACCAGATCTACCTGGGCCACCGCGCCTACGGCTTCGCGGCCGCCTCGCGCACGTATTTCGGCAAGCCGCTGTCCGAAGTCACCCCGGCCGAGGCCGCGATGCTCGCCGGCATCCCCAAGGCCCCGTCGCGCTTCAACCCGATCGCCAACCGCCCGCGCGCCGAACTGCGCCAGCGCTACGTGCTGGGACGCATGCATTCGCTGGGCTACCTGACCGAACCCGAGTACAAGCAGGCGATGGCGCAGCCCATCGTCATGAAATCGGCGGAAGGCACGCCGGCCGGCGGCTATTCCATCCATGGCGAGTACGTGGCGGAACTGGCGCGCCAGCTGCTGTACAACGTGTACCAGGACAACGTCTATTCGCGCGGCATCAACATCTACACCACCGTGCAGTCCAAGGACCAGGAAGCGGCTTATCGCGCCGTGCGCGAAGGCGTCCTGGAATACACGCGCCGGGCCCCCTACCCCGGCCCCGAGGAGCAGCTCGACCTGCCCCCGGGCACCGAGAACAACCCCGCCGCCCTGGACGAATTCCTGGATGGCGTGTTCGACAAGTTCTCCGACAGCGGCGACCTCCTGACCGCCGTGGTGCTGTCCGCCAGCCCGACTGAAGTGAAGCTGGCGCGCAGCTCGCGCGAGATCATCACCGTCACCGACAAGAAGGTGCTGGGCGTGGTCGCCCGCGCGCTGAACGACAAGGCCAAGCCGGAACAGCGCATCAAGCGCGGCTCCGTGGTCTACATCCGCAAGTTCGGCGACAACTGGGAAATCATCAACCTGCCTTCGGTGCAGGCGGCCTTCGTGGCGCTGTCGCCGCAGGACGGCGCCATCCGCGCCATGGTGGGCGGCTTCGACTTCTACCGCGGCAACTTCAACCGCGTCACGCAGGCATGGCGCCAGCCGGGTTCGAACATCAAGCCCTTCATCTACGCCGCGTCGCTGGAACGCGGCCTGACGCCGGGCACCCAGATCTCGGACCAGCCGTTCGAGCTGACCGCCGCGCAGACCGGCTCCAAGGCCTGGAACCCCAAGAACTACGGCAATCAGTATGAACCCATGCTGACGCTGCGCCAGGGCCTGTACAAGTCCAAGAACATGGTGTCGATCCGTATCCTGCAGGCCATCGGCCCGCAGTACGCGCAGGACTACCTGACCCGCTTCGGCTTCGACAAGGCCCGCCAGCCGGCCGTGCTGCCGCTGGCGCTGGGCGCCGGTTCCGTGACGCCGCTGCAACTGGCGGGCGCCTTCTCGGTGTTTGCCAATGGCGGCTACCGCGTCACGCCCTACCTGATCGACCGCGTCACCGACAGCAGCGGCAAGGTCATCATGCAGTCCAAGCCGGTCGTTGCGGGCGACGCCGCGGCCCGCGCCATCGATCCGCGCACCGCCTGGGTCATGGACGACATCCTGCGCGGCGTGGCCACCTACGGCACCGCGGCCCGCGCCCGCGTCCTGCTCAAGCGCAACGACATCGCCGGCAAGACGGGCACCACCAACGAATCCGTGGACGCCTGGTTCTCCGGCTACACGCCCAACCTGGTGGCCACCGCCTGGCTCGGCTTCGACCAGCCCAAGTCGCTGGGTTCGCGCGAAACCGGCGGCGGCGTGGCCATGCCGATCTGGGTCGACTACATGCAGGACGTGCTCAAGGGCGTGCCCGAAGAGAAGCCCCGCGCCCGTCCGGACGGCCTGCTTGTGGAAAACGGCGAATTCTATTTCTCGGAATTCCCGCCTGGACAAGCCGTGGCCCGCCTGGGCCTGCCGGAAGCCGACACGCTCGGAGAATTCCTCAATGGCCTGAGCAGCAGCTCGGGCGAGGACACCCGGATCAAGGTCGCCCCTGGCGTGGGCACGCAGACCAACACGCCCTGGTCGCAGAAGATTCCGTTCTGATGCAAAAAAGGCCGGCCCGATGGGCCGGCCTTTTGTTTACAGCCGTATCGTCACGGGGACGCCGGCCGCGGCGGAGCAGATCTGGGACAGGGCATCCGGCAGCTGCGGACCGCCTCGGGTATCGTTCCAGTGCTGGCCATCGTAGCGGTAGTGGAAACCACCGCTGCGCGCGGCGACCCACAGCTCCTGCATGGCGGCCTGGCTGTTCACCACGACATGCGTGTTGTCTTCGAAGACCATGGTCAGCACATTGCCGCTGCGGCTGGTTTCAACGTCGACGTCGAGCGAAGCCGCCCAGTCATCGGCCTGGCTTTCGATGCTGTCCAGCACCTGGTCGATCAACGCAAGAAATTCGGTTTCGGTCATAATCGAGCCTGCAAGAATTACGGAGTTTCCAGTGTTCCAATTGGCATTCAGCCGCATGGCTCTTCGCATTGTAGCCACGCTATTGGCGACTGGCATGGTCGCCGCCTGCGGGTACAAAGGGCCGTTGTACATGCCCCCGCCCCCTGACGGCAAAGCGCCTGCGCGCTCGCAGCAGACCCAGCCGGCGGCGCAGATACCTCCCGCTCCGACCATCCCATGACGCCCCCGTTCCCGACCCCGCCCGATCTGGCAGGCCACCCGTACTTCCAGTACCGCAACAACGTGTTGTACGCCGAAGACGTGCCGCTTGACCATCTGGCCGAACGGTTGGGAACCCCGCTTTACGTCTATTCGCGCGCCGCCCTCAAAGCGGCGTGGCAGTCCTACCAAAGCGCCGTCGGGCAGCATCCCGTGCTGGTGTGCTATGGCATGAAGGCCAATTCCAACCTGGCCGTCCTGAAGGAGTTCGCGCGCGTCGGCGCAGGCTTTGACATCGTCTCCGGCGGCGAGCTCAAGCGCGCGCTGGCAGCCGGCGCCGATCCGTCCAGGATCGTTTTTTCGGGCGTGGGCAAAGAGGCCTGGGAAATGCGCGACGCGCTGACGGCGGGCGTGAAATGCTTCAACGTCGAATCGGAAGACGAGCTACACCGTTTGTCCGACGTCGCGCAGCACATGGGCGTGCGCGCCCCCGTTTCGCTGCGCGTGAATCCCGACGTCGATGCCCGGACCCATCCCTACATCTCCACCGGCCTGAAGGAAAACAAGTTCGGCATCTCCATCGATTCCGCGCTCGACGCCTATCGCGCGGCGCAATCGCTGCGCGGGCTGGAGATCGTCGGCGTGGATTGCCACATCGGATCCCAGCTCACGGACATCAGTCCCTATTTCGATGCGCTTGAAAAGCTGCTGGACCTCATCGACAACCTGAATCAGGCTGGCATCAGGATTTCGCACCTGGACCTCGGCGGCGGCCTGGGCATCCGTTACGCCGATGAAACGCCGCCTTCACCCAGATCCTTGCTGGACCGCGTATTCGAACGCCTCGCCGCACGCGGCCACAGCCATCTCCAGCTGGTGCTGGAGCCGGGTCGTTCGCTCGTCGGCAATGCCGGCGTGCTGCTCACCACTGTCCAGTACCTGAAGCACGCCGAGGCGCGCAACTTCGCCATCGTCGACGCGGCCATGAACGACCTGCTGCGCCCCGCCCTTTACGACGCCTTCCACGGCGTGCAGCCGCTGCATCCTCGCGCGGGCGACCTCGTCGACTACGACATCGTCGGCCCGGTCTGCGAAAGCGCCGACTGGCTGGCCAAGAAGCGTCCGCTGGCCATTCGCCAGGGCGACGTGCTGGCCGTCGAATCGGCGGGGGCCTACGGCATGACCATGGCCAGCAATTACAACTCGCGCGGCCGCCCGGCCGAAGTCATGGTCGACGGCGACAGATACTACGTGGTGCGCCAGCGCGAAACCCTGGCCGATCAGCTGCGCGGCGAATCCATGCTGCCGTAGGCCCGACGCGTCCGGGCGCGGTCCCGTGCCCGTTCACTCGAACGCATGCGTGATGGAGACAGGCCGGCCCGGCGCGACGGTCAGCGTCATGCGGTGGTCTCCCGCCGTAGCGTTGCGCACCGTCACCTGGTAGCGGCCAGGCGCCAGGGACAATTCGCGCAACGGCGGGCTTATTCCGCGCGACCGGCCATTGACCAGCACCTCTCCCCACGGACGCACCGCCACGCGCACCGTCACCGGCGCACCCTTGGACGGCTCCTTCGGCACGGCGTCCGCGAGCTCGGGCGCCGTCTCAGGCGCACCGGCTGCGCTCCCGGCCCTGGCGCCCATGCCGCCGTCCTGCGACGGCGGGAGCGCTGGCGCCACCGACGCCGTCGGACTTTCAGCGGGCGCGGGCTGGTTTTCCGCCGACGCAAGCGGTTGCGCCTCAGGCGGTTGCGCCACGGGCGGTTGCGCGACAGGCGGCGCCTGCGGCCCCGGTTCAGGGGGCACGGACGCCAGAGCCGGCGCGCGCGGCGGCTCGGGCGTCGACGCGGGCGGCGCCATCGATCGCACCAGGATATACCCTCCCCCCGCCAACAGCAGCCCGATCACCAGCGCCACGGGCAGGATGCGCCGCGCGCGAGCTTGCGAGTCCCACCGCGTCGCCGTCGACGTGCCGGCCGGCGCGTGCGGCGGAGTGATTGAACCGGCGGGGTCGACGGCCGCCCCCTCCTGGCTGCCCGGGCCCGCCATGATCAAATCGTCCGCGGGCACCATTCCCGCGGAAGGGGGGACCAAGGGATCGTCCATCGTCTCGCCCGCCGACAGGACGCCGGCCGGTTCCTTCGTGACCTCGGCCTCGGGCGGCCGTGGTTCGTCGCCGCGCAATGGCGGCAACGCCCCCATCGCCGCGGCAAACGCCGCCACGGTCTGGGGCCGCACATGCGCCGGCATGGCAAGTCCGCGATCGATTGCATCGCAGAACGCCTTGCCGTAGGCACCGGACTCGCGTTCATGCAACGGCACACAGTCGTCTCGAACGCGGCGCGCCAGCGCATTCGGTGGGGCGCTGCCCGTAGCCAGGAAATACGCCAGCGCCGCAAGGCCGTACACATCGGTCCAGGGGCCGCAGGGATGAGCCGGATCGTCCGTGTATTGCTCGAATGCGGCATAGCCGGCATGCCGCGGCGCATCTTCGGCATCAGGCGCCGGCGCAGCCGGTGGCTCAGCCAGCAGGGCCTGAACCGACGGGCCGCAAGCCACGGCGTCGGGATGGATTCCACCGTGGACCACACCGGTCTCATGCAAAGCGGCCAGGCAGGAAGCCAGGCCGGCGACGATCCACGCGATGCCCTCCTGGCGCTTGCGGCCCGGCGGCATGCGCAACAGGTCCTCGATTCGCGGCGCGGCGCGGTCGTCGACCAGCTCCGCATCCGGTGGCGCTGAGGAAGATTGGGACTTCATGCGCGGTCCTCCGGTTGATCCTGGACTCATGGCCGCCACGTGGGCAGCGACGAGAACAGGCGGGCAAACAAGGTGGCGTTCAATGCGCCCCCGTGCACATAGGTCTGCAGCGCGGCGCCATCGGCCTGGTTGGTCCACCAATAGCTGGTGTGCGAGCTCGGATTGAAGCAGAACGGCAGATCGGGCCAGGCACCCAGCGCGCGACGCGCCAGCGGCGCGGAATCCTGTTCCCGACCCGACCGCAAGATATCCATGATGTCGCTGCCCCCCGGCGGCGCGGCCGTGCTTGGCGCCGCGGCGGGCATGCGCACCTGCTGCAGGCTGCGATCGAATTGTTCCGGTGCGCAGCCATGGCGCACGGCAGTCAGCACGCTGGCGCCCACCTGCCGGTAGTAGTCGCTGGCGCCGTCCAGGATGCTGCTGTGATACTGCGAGGGGGGGAAGGCCGCGACCACGCACAAGGGATAGCCGCGTCCCACGCGATCGCGGCTTGGCGTGATGCAGCCCAGCTGCGCCACGCCCGCGCCGGGTCCCGCCGGGATGGCGAAATTCCAGATCGGCGCCGATGCAAAACCGCGGGCCACGGCAACGTCCGGCGCCTGTTTAAGCGCAGCCAGCCCGAACTGCAGCCAGCGGTCCCACCAGACGATCAACTCGCGCGGCAGGCGACGGTGCACGAAATCACCGGCGGCAGGAATCTTGCCGTACCAGCCCAATTGCCCGCTCTCCACTCCTGGCTCCATGTCCATATCCCGCTCACGACGCGCCGGGGCAGGCGAAACCCTGCATCTCGGCTAGATGAAAAGGACTCTTCACGCTGCTGGCCGTGATCTCCAGCACGACCTTGCGTCCGCCCAGGTCAAAGGTGGCCAGCGTGATCTCCGGCGAGGCGCCGCGCCGCAGTTGCGCCCGGTCCAGCATGCGGTTCAGCGCCCACGGGCCCGACGTCGTCATGCCCGCCGCGCCTTCCTGCGGCGTCAGCTCGATACGCACCTGATTGCTGCCGCGCGGACCGGGCCACTGCACCGTGGTCGCCACCTGCGGCCCATGCGCGTAGCGCACCGGCTGGCCGTCGACGTCCATCACGAACTGCGTGATGCCCGCGTCCATCTCCACGGGGCGTATCGCCACCCGGTAGGACGGCATGGGGTTGCCCGTCATGAAATACACGTCGCGGATCACGCCCGCGCGCTGAAATGCATCCAGCGTGGCCGAGTTGGAACCGGACCGGCCGTCGACGCCGGGTTTGAAGCGCCAGCGCTGCCCGGAAACGTCGATCTGCGTCGCGAGGTTCTTCTGGAAGAAGTCGTCCATCAGTCCATTGGGCGCGAACAGCCGCGCCATGTCGTTGGGCGCGACGTCGCGCGTCGACCGGCTGGAAAACGGATAACGTCCCGCCACGGACTGGCTGCAGAACACGCCGATCGTGGCCGACACGGTCTCGCCCATGCGTGCCCGCGCCACATCGGACACTTCGCCCGACGCGTTCACGGACAAGGCATTGAGCACGTCGCGCAAAGGGCCGGGCAGGCGCCCCGCCTCGGCGCGCAGCTTGGTCACCGAATCGGAACTCGGGGTTGGGCTGCCGCTGCGCAGCGCCGCATCGGCGGCGGTCAGATAGGTATAGAGTTCATTGATGAGGCCGGTCGTGGCGGCGATGGGCGCGGTGGCGCCCGCCTGGCCGCCTTCGCCCTGCGCCAGCCGCCGGTACGATTCGAAGTGCTGGTCCACAATGCTTTCCAGTCTGTCGTCGGACACATCGCCGCGCGCGGCGGCGCCGGGCCCCGTGGGCCCGAACATCTGCTCCAGCGCCTCGCGGGTGCTGCTGACCCGATCGCGCGCCTGATCCACCAGCGAACGGTCCTCGCCGCGAGAATCGCGCAACAGGGCGGTTTCTCGCGCCACGCCCCTGACCAATTGCACGAGTGGGGACTCCGGCGCGGACAAGGTGCGCGCCATCTGGATGTTCTGCAGCAACGATTTGCTGGGCGCCAGCTGCAGATCGTTCAGGTAGCCGTCCCACTGCGCGACATAATCATTCATGTAGAGGCGCTTGATACCCGCGATCAGCTGGCGCTGCGCGGCCTGGTCCAGCACGCCGGGCGGAGGGATGTCCAGGATCCACGCGTCATCCGACCTCAGCAGTTCCGCCACGCTCGTGATGCGCTTGTTGAAAACGTCCCAATAGCCGCGATAGCTGTAGAGCGCCGGGATGCCTTGGCTCAGCGGCTTGCCGCTCTTGCGCACGAACACCGAACTGGCCTGCGGGCCGCCAAGCGTCACCACGGTGTTCTCGGGCGCCGCATCGGCGTTGGCCAGCGTGCGGCGCAACCGGCTGTACGCGCGCTGCGCCAGCGTGTAGCGCGCCAGCCTCTCGCGCGCCTGCGCCACCAGCGCCTCGTCTTTCGGAAATGGCGACGCCAGCACGCGGCCCTGAGTCAGGTTGCGAAGATGCAGCGACAGCTGCTCGTACTGGCGGCGCGTATAGCCTTCCGGCAATGTCGACTGCATGTCCGACAGCAGCCACGCATGCATGAAGTCCGCGTCGTAGCGCTCGGCGTCGTACAGCATCAGATAGGCACGCAGCGCCTCGTAGGAATACTCCAGGTCGCTCGCCGACGCGTCCCGCAAGGCGGACTCCACGCGCCGGGCGACCTGCGGCAACAACACCTGGTCCAGCGTATTGCCGTACACGCCCTGGGCCGCCGCCTGCAGCTTGCGGCCCTGGTACAGGCCAAATCGGTATCCGAGCGGCGGCGCGTCGATCTCGAAGTCTTCGTGCCGCGGCAGGTACCACAGGCTGTCCAGGAACGGCATCAGGCCCAGCAGGTCGCCGTTGCGCGTGATTTTGATGTCGCGTGTCAGCTTCTCCACGGCGGGCACCCGCCGAGCGACCTCGTCCACGTAGGCCGAGTTGTTGCCGTAGCTCACGGCCCATCCGGCGATCAGCGCGACGAACAACGCCGTGACGAGCCCGTATCCCGCCCAGTGCAGTTGCCGATAACGCCGTTCCCAGCGCAGATTTCTCCCCGCCAGGCCCGCTTCACGGAAGATGACGTCCCGCAGCAGATGCTTCAGGAAGTAGCTGCGCCCCTCTCCCTCGCCCGGCACGCTGGCCGCGGGCGCCGCCGCGCCGTCTATGCGCAGGTAGCGCTTGAGATGTCCCGTGACCTGGTCGAAAGTCTCTCCACCCTGCGTGCCGCTCGTGAAATACACGCCGCGCGGGATGACGCGCGCCTCGAACTTCGACGTGGCGAAGACATCGCTCAAGAAATGCCCCAGGATGGCCTGCAGCCCCGCGAACTGCTGCGGCAGCATGTAGGCCAGCGCACGCCGCGACGGGTCGTCTTCGGCCGCCACCACTTCCGGCAGGGCGTCGTCCAGACGGCGTTGCAGCAAGGCGTACTCGGCGTGAAAGGCCTCGAACAGGTCAAAGCCGGGCTCCTGCGTGCGCGCGTACGGCAGCGTGAAACCCCAGACCTGGGCCAGTTCGTCGCGGCTGAATGACGCAAAGTATTCTTCGAAGCCGGACAACAGGTCGGTCTTGGTCACCAGCACATACACCGGAAACGCGATGCCCAGCTGTTCGCGCAATTCCTGCAGGCGCCGGCGCAGCACGGCGGCGTGCCGCGCCCGCTCCGCGTCCGACGCGGAAAGCAGGTCTTCGACGCTGACCGTCAGCATCGCGCCGTTGATCGGCTGCCTGCCGCGGTACTTGGTCAACAGGCCAAGAAAGCCCCGCCACTCTTCCTCATCGCCCGTGGGATCGCTTTCATGCGTGGTGTAGCGTCCCGCCGTATCCAGCAGCACGGCGTCATCGGTGAACCACCAGTCGCAATTGCGGGTCCCGCCGACGCCTCGCAATGCCACCTTCCCGTACCGCTCGGCCAAGGGAAAATTCAGGCCCGAATTCACCAGCGCGGTGGTCTTGCCCGCTCCGGGCGCGCCGATGATGACGTACCAGGGCAGCTGATACAGGTATTGCTTGGAAAAGCGGTCGAGCGCGCGGCGTCTGCCGCGATTCTCGAAACGCGTCTTGCGCAGCAATTCGACCGCTTCATCGAAGCGTGCCTCGAGCTGGCGGATCTCGTCGCTCCCGGTGTTCTCGGGCGCCGCCTTCTCGGCGCGCGGACGAGGCCGCAACTGCCCCAGCAACTGGGCGTTCAGGCGCCCCTCCCGCCATTTTCGCCACAGAATGCGCAACAGCCAGACCGCGAACATCGCCACGATCACAATGATGCGCACCGTCTCGCTTTCCAGCGGCCGCACCGCGCCCACCGCAATGAGCGGCCCCGCGATCCAGATCAGCAGCGCCAGGGCAACCAGCCCCAGGAAATTCCAGACGCGCCGGCTGAAGAACCATCCGAACACCCGGTAGATCATTCCTGGCCTCCCTTTGCGCCGTCCTCATGCGGCGCCGGCGGCACCAGCACCGTGATCTCCACCCGCCGGTTCATTGCCCGGCCAGCGGCCGTATCGTTGGGTGCGACGGGATCGGCATCTCCGCGGCCTTCCGCCCGGACCCTCGCCGTCTGGCCCAGGCGTTGTTCCAGCATCTCCTTGACGGCGTCGGCGCGCGCCTGCGACAGATGCCAGTTGGAGGGAAAGCGCGCGCTGCGGATCGGCGTGTTGTCGGAATAGCCGCGCACCAGGATGCTGCCGCGCGTCTCGCGCAAAGCGTCCGCCACCCGCGACAGCACCGGCAGGTACTGGTCGCGCACCGAGCTTGCGCCCGACTCGAATGCGCCGTCTCCCCGCAACACCACGACGCTGCGGTCCACCTCGTCCCGCACGCTGACGAGCTGGTCGCGGATCTCCGGCGCCAGGAACTGCGCGAGCCGCGGCGCGGGCGCGGGACGGGGAGCGGGCGCCGGCGCAATCTGCACCGCCGGCGGCTTGAGCTGGCTGATGGACGCAAACACGCCATCGGACTGGCTGCCCAGCCGCCACCCCAGCCCCCAATACAAAATCAGCGCCAGGACGGCCGCCAGCGCGCCGAACACCCACAGAGGCACCGGCAGGCGGCGCAGCGGGTTCTGCGCGGGCTCGTCGCGCCAGTGCGGCGACAAGGCCAGGGCATACTCGCCGCGCGCGCCCCGCAGAATGCGCAGCAGCCGCTGCCGCAGCGTCTCCAGTTGCGAACGACCGTTATCGATGACGCGATAGCGTCCTTCGAAGCCGAGCAACAGGCAGTAATAGAGCAGCTCCAACAGGTCCAGGTGCTGCGCGGGGTTCTGCGACAGCTTGGCCAGCAGCTGGAAGAACTTCTCTCCACCCCAGGTTTCATTGTGGAATGTGACCAGCAGGCTGTGCGCCGACCAGACCCCGTTGCCGCCCCACGGCGTGAGCGCCGCGGCTTCGTCCAGGGCGGTGCACAGGCAATAGCGCGCGCCGAGGATCGTCTCATTGGCGATGCCCGCCTGCTGGGCCCGCAACTCGAATTGCCGGACCTCGTCCAGCAGATGCTCGCGCAGCATGGCCGGCGAAGGATGCGTGGCGGTCGCACGGATCTGTGGAATCAGATCCAGCAACGGATTGGCGGCAGCCACGAGCGGATTCGCGCCGCTGATGACGTAGTCATGGTGCCGCAACCGGCCAGAAGCCTGAGCGGGGCCGTCGCCCAGGCTCCCGGGCGGGGCGCCCAAGGTGTGATCCGATGCATGCATATCCGTCTCCGCGCTCAATCGCGCAATGCCCAGAACTCCAGCGTCAGCCCGGGGAAATCGCCGGCCAGGTGCAGCGCCAGCGCACCCGTGCGCTCAAGCTGCTTCCAGAATTCGCCGTTCTTATCCAACTCGAAATACACGTGTCCGGCGCTATAGGGGATCTGGCGCGGCGCCACCGGCAGCGGACGCACCGCCACGCCGGGCAGTTGCAGATGCACCAGGTCGCGGATGCGTTCGACCGGACCGATCTTGACCTGCGCGGGAAAGCGCGTCCGCACCGTATCCGTGGGCAGGTCCGCCTGAACCGCCAGCACGAAGCCGGCCGTGCGCAGCAGGTCCAGGTCCGGAATCTGCGCCACCCGCACTCCCTGGCCCCGGTCCTGCAAGGCAATCTGCAAGGCGCGCTGCTCCAGCACGGCCGACAGCGAACGACGCAGCTCGTCCATCAGGGGCGTGAAACTGGCCTGGAGATCGTCGTGCTCATACGCCGGCAGCACTTCCGGCCGCCGCGTGGCGGATGTGAAAGTGGCCAGATCGCAGGCCAGCATGAGCCAGTCGTGGAACAGCCGTTCGGGATGCAGGAAGGGACTCTGGCGCGCATGCCAGAGCGCGCCCACGTACCGGTTGACCGTCTCAAGGAGCATGAAATCGGACACTTCGGAAACGCCGCCGCGGCCGGGCTGCGACAGGCGTTCGGCCAGGGCCTCGCTGCGGGCGTGGAGCAGTCCGTACAGCTCGTTCACGAGTCCGCGCAGGACCGGATGTTCGCCTGCCGCCAACCAGGGCGCCACGTACGCCTCGTCCAACACCACCCGGTTATCCGAGCGGCGCTCGGTCACGCGCACCACGCCCACGCCCAGCCAGTCATCGGTAAGGTCGTCCTCCAGCATCAGGCGCAGCCGCAGCCGGCCCAATTGCAGCAAGGCCGGCTCCAGCCCCATGGAGCCGGAGTCTTCCACCTCGGCCTCGTGCACCAGATAGCGTGCCAGCGTGTCTTCTTCGCCTTCATAGATGACATCCGTGGCGCCGGGCCGCATGCGCGGCACCGCCAGCATGACGCGTTCGCCGCGGACCTGCGCGGGCACTTCGAACGCCGCGGGCGCGGCATCCGGCTCGGAAAATTCGAACGGCGTGCCGTCAGGCATCACCCCGCGCGCCTGGGTCAACACCAGCTTGCCGATCGCCAGCGCATCGCGGTCCAGCGACAGTTGGCTGAATCCCCAGAAAAAGCCCTGCCCCGCAGCGGCGCGCTGCTGCGCGCCATGCAACAGATGGCGTTCGAACTGCTGGAAATGCTGGGGCCGCAGGAACATGCCTTCCGACCAGACCACCTTGTCCTTGCTCACCATCGTCACGGTTCTCTCGTCCTGTATCTAGAATGGCCACCAGGACCGGCTACGGTCCACTTCCTGCAGGCCGCTGCGCGCGACCGCGACTTTCACCGTTTCCTCGTTGGGCGAAAACTGCCAGACCTTGTAGATGTTGGTGTTCTGGGGTTCAGGCAGGGACACCAGCAGGCGCCACTTGCTCTGTTCCAGATCCCGATAGGCGGCCACCACCCCCACCACGCGCGCCTCGGGATTGCCGGCGTACCTGAGCACCTTCGTCTCTCCCGGCTTCAGGATCACCTGCTCCGTATTGAGCAGTTCCGCACCCAGCGCCGCATGCGCATCGGCCTGCAGGGTAAAGAAGTCGCTGGATTCGAAGGCGCTTGCGGACTTGAGTTCGTAGACGGTTACCTGCACCGGCGAAGGCCTGCCGTTGGCATTCAGGTTCACCTTGGGATCCGCGCGCAATTCAATTGCGTAGGGCGCCGGAACGACCTTGGCCGTCGACGAGCATCCTGCAAGCAACGCCCCGGCCGCCACACCCGCGGCGATCCGCGCGCCACGCCGCAAGAGTCCCCATGCGAGGCGTTCCCTCGAGTCCGTTCGTTGAAGTAACGCGTTCATAAGACTCCGGAAATAAAGTACACACGTCTGTTACGCCAGGACGCACCCCTGCCGCGTCGGCCCGCTATCATCGGTTCCAGACTCCAGCCTCGCACTCCGCAACCGACAGACCCGCGCCATGAAACCGTCCGTCCGTATCTGCCTGATGTCGATTCTCGCCACGCTCGCCGCCTGTGCATCCACACCATCGCCCCAGGCCGCCGACGCGTTGCAGAAGGTCCGCGACGAGTACGCAGCCAGCCGCTTCGGCGACGTCGTGCGCACCGTGGCCACCTCCGATGCCCTGAGCACCGCGCCCAAGCCCATGCGCGTGGAAGCCTTGAAGCTTCAGGCGTTCAGCTACTGCGTCACCGGCTATCGCCAGCTCTGCGAAGACGCCTTCGCTCAGATCCTGACGCTGCAGCCATCGTTCGAACTTGCCCCCAACGAAACCGGGCACCCCCAGTGGGGTCCGGCATTCCAGTCGGCCGCAACGGCCCAGACCAGATAAGGCGCGCCCGGCGCCGCGGAGACAGGCATGAAACTCACCGTGTTCCAACGTGCCGGCGATCCGGCCTTCGAACCCCTGCATGCCGAGTTCACGGCGCCCGGCGGCACCATTGGCCGCAGTCCGGAAAACCAGCTCGCCTTGCCCGATTCCACCCGCACGATCTGCCGGGTGCAGGCGGCGATCCGTCTCAATGATGCGGATGCCGCCTTTCTTGAAAACCTGAGCGCCATGAGCGGCGTCAGCGTCAACGGACGCGCAGTCGCGCAGGGCCAGGAAGTGCCCATCAGCCCTGGCGACGAACTGGCAATCGGCACATACCGCCTGCGCACGGAACCAGATTCCGAGCCTGTCGAGCTCCCGCCCGTGGCCGCCGCGCCCGACGACGACATCTTCGGCGATCTGATCGGACCCGGCACCTTGCCCGTCGGCGCCGCGCCGGAGGTTACCGTCCACCCCTTCGACCTGGAATCCGCGCAAATGCGCAATCCCGAAGATCCCTTGCGGCATCTGCCGCGCGCGGACGCCACGGTCTCCCGCCCGGCCACGGATCCGCTTGCGCTGTTCGAGGTGTCCGGCGAAGGACCACCCAGCGTCTTCGAGGACACCACGCCTTCCACGCTGCCGGCGCACGATCCGCTGGAGGGGCATCGGGCGCATCCCGTCTCCGAGGCGCTGGAAGACCGCCGCGACGCGACGGACGGCCGCAGCGCATCCAACCACGTGCGCGAGATCGGCGGCTTCATGCGGCCGGCTTCCGTGAAGAAGCCGGGCGACGGCCAGGACGGGTAGCCGTTCACGCATAGTCATAGCAGAACTCCCCCCCGGCCGCTGACAGTCGCACACACTGCAGCCTGCGCTCCTGCATCGACGCGCCCAGCAGTTCGCGGCTGATGTGCGGCAACACGGTATTGGCAAGAATGGCATCGACCATGCGCGCCCCCGACTCAACCTCCGTGCATCGCGCCGCCACCAGCGCCACCGCGTCGCGCGACACCTCCAGCGCGATGCCATGGTGCTCCATCAAGCGGCGCCGCACCCGCTCGAACTGCAGATCGACGATGCGCGCCAGCATGGCATCGGACAGCGGGACGTAGGGCACGGCGACGAGACGGCCGAGCAACGCCGCGGGGAAGGCCTGCAGCAGCGGTTCCCGCAGCGCCTGCGCCAGCCCTTGCGCGTCCGGCATCAGTTCTGGGTCCCGGCACAAGGCTGCGATGCGTTCCGTTCCCACGTTTGAGGTCAGGATGACGACGGTGTTGCGAAAATCGATGTAGCGCCCCTCGCCGTCTTCCATCCAGCCTTTGTCGAACACCTGGAAGAAAATCTCGTGCACGTCGGGATGGGCCTTCTCGATCTCGTCCAGCAGCACCACGCTGTAGGGGCGCCGGCGCACCGCCTCGGTCAGCACACCGCCCTCGCCATAGCCCACGTAGCCCGGCGGCGCGCCCTTGAGCGTGGACACGGCGTGCGCCTCCTGGAACTCGCTCATGTTGATGGTGATCAGATTCTGCTCGCCGCCGTAAAGCGCTTCGGCCAATGCCAGCGCGGTCTCGGTCTTGCCGACGCCGCTGGGCCCGCACAGCAGAAATACGCCTACAGGCTTTCCGGGATCCGTCAATCGGGCACGCGACGTCTGGATGCGGCGCGCGACCGTCTCCAGGCCCGCGCGCTGGCCGATCACCCGTTTCTCCAGGGTGTCCGCAAGGGCGAGGACGGCCTGCGCCTCGTCGCGCACCATTCGCCCCACGGGAATGCCTGTCCAGTCCGCCACGACGGCGGCCACCGCTGCCGCGTCCACCGAGGCGTGGATCATCGCCGTCTCGCACTGGCTGCGCGCCAACGCGGCGCCCGCCTGCGCCAGCGATTGCCGAGTCGCCACCTGCTCCGGCGCCGATTCCTGGTCCAGCGCTTCGCGCAACGCGAAGACCCGGGCGGCCAGCTCCCGCTCGCTTTCCCATTGCACGGCCAGCGCCTGCTCGGCCTCCACGGCCTCGGCCCGCTCCATGGCCAGGCGCTCGGCGCGCACCGCGTCGCCAGTCCCCAGATGGAGTTCGCGTCCGGCGATGCGCTGCGCGACATCGAGCGCCTGAATGCGTCGCCGTGCGTCCTCCAGGGCGGAAGGCACGGCATGCTGGCTGATCGCGACGCGGGCGCATGCGGTATCGAGCAGCGCCACCGCCTTGTCGGGCAATTGCCGGGCGGGAATGTAGCGGTGAGACAGGGCCACCGCGGCAGTGATGGCCTCGTCCAGCAACACCACGCCGTGATGCGCCTGCAAGGTGTCCGCCAGGCTGCGCAACATGTCGAATGCGCGGGCCTCGTCCGGTTCGTGGACCTGCACGAGCTGGAAGCGGCGGCTCAGCGCCGGGTCTTTTTCGATGTACTTTTTGTATTCCGACCACGTCGTCGCGCCTATCGTGCGCAACTGGCCGCGCGCCAGCGCCGGCTTGAGCAGGTTGGCCGCATCGCCGGTGCCCGCCGCGCCTCCCGCCCCCACAAGCGTATGGATCTCGTCGATAAAGAGCACGATGGGTCGTTCGCTGGACTGCACCTCGTCGATCACGCTGCGCAGTCGCTGCTCGAACTCCCCCTTCACGCCCGCGCCCGCCTGCAGCAAGCCGATGTCCAGCAGGTATAGCGATACCTCGCGCAGCGGCGGCGGCACGTCGCCCGAAGCCAGGCGCAGCGCCAACCCTTCCACCACGGCGGTCTTGCCGACGCCTGCTTCACCCGCAAGCAGCGGGTTGTTCTGCCGGCGCCGCATCAGCACGTCGACCAGCTGACGGATCTCCTCGTCCCGGCCGGACACGGGGTCGATCGCCCCCTCGCGCGCCTTGGCCGTCAGATCCACCGCAAACCTCGCCAGCGCGCCGCCGCCCTGGTCAGGCGCCGTTGCCGCGGCGCCGCCGTCCGGCACCCCCGCCGTGTCCGGCTCTTCGGGCGATCCGTGCAAAATGTCGCCCATGTGCTCGAGCAGCGTGTCCGGGGCGATACGCGAAAACTGCGGCGACATGCCGAGCAGCACGTGACGCAAGGCATAGGTCCGCACCAGCCCCGCCAGCAGATGGCCACTGCGGATGCGCGCAGCGCCATAGCGCAACGATCCGAGCACCCAGGCCCGCTCGACCGCGTGGTCTATATGCTCCGACAGATCGGACACCGACCCCGCGCCGGCCGGCAGGCGATCCAGTTCGTCGATCAGGTCCGCCTGCAATCGGGCAAGATCCACCTCGAAGCGGCGCGCGATGCGATGCAGGTCGCTGTCCTGCGCCTGCAGGATCTGATGCAGCCAATGGACCAGTTCCACGTAGGGATTGCCACGCAGCTTGCAGAAGGCCGTTGCGCCTTCCAGGGTCTGGTAGAGCAGCGGGTTGAGTTTTCCGAAGAGATCGATGCGGTCGATATCCGACATGGCGTTTGGCGCGTTCAGGCGCGCTGAGTTCCGGAAGGTTGGGCCGGCCTGCGGCCACGCGCCGGGATTCGTTCCCGGCGTTCATAGTCCAACAGCAGATCGCGTGCCTCGCCTTGCGACGGCCTGCGTCGCCCGAGCCACGCCGACAGGCCAAGCGGCCGCGAGGCGCCCAGCGTCAGTCCGCAAGCGTCCTTCGCGCTCAGGACCGGCCGCAGTTCCCACGCCAGCTCCACGCCGATGTACTGCCTGATCCAATGCGTCACTTGGCGCGCCCTCAAGCCGCCGGGCAGGAAGCTGGCATAGTCCTCCAGCGTCAGCGGGCCGATCTCGATGCGGAACTTGTGCTGGGCGTCGCGCACCGCGACGCCCAGCACCGTATCGCGCCCCAGCCCCGCCGCACCGCCCAGGCCGAGCCGCTGGTCCGGCTCCAAGCGGATCCATTGCGGCACGAACTCGCAGATTCGTACGGGCAGCCCAAAGAACGATTGCAGGATGTGCTGGAGGCCTTCCGGATTGCGCGTCTGGCGTACAAGGTGGCCGGCCATGAAGTACTTTGCATGGTCCAGCACGGCATCGCGGCGGCGCATCGACGGTTCGCCCATATGCAGCAGGCTGGCGATGTAACGGCTGAAGGACGCCTCCCTGCGATCCAGGCTGACCGTGCTCTGGGCGTCGGCCCATGCCCGGTAGAACAGCAGGATCAGCCGATGATGAAAGATGTCGGCGAATGCCGCCAGGGTAGGGTCGCCGTGATGCGCCTTCCGTTCATGGACGTGCTCGGTCAGGTGCAGCGGCAACGGGCCATTGGGGCCGAACAGCCCGAAGCCGTAGATGGAAAGCTGGGCCGGACGGCCGCCCCGGGCGGCCTGGGCGCGAGCCAACGAGGAAGGCGCGAACGCCAGCGACGGCTCCTGCCGCAGACGCACGGGCTCATGCCGCGCCACGGTGTCGCGCCCCAGCGGCTTGCGCGCGCCGCAATGCGCATCGATCCAGCGCAGGGCATGAAACAGGTCGTGCGCGTACGGCTCGCGCTCCAGCGCCCGCCACCATCGCGCATAGGCGTCCGAAGACTCGGCGGCATTCCGGGCTTGCTGATCGGCAACGGGTTCGACGACATCCACCGCGTTACCCCACGTGGATCTGCTTGGCATCCACCTTCACCAGGTTGGAGCCCGTCACCAGGGTATAGGACGCGTGCAGCCGCGCGTTCTGTCCGGCCTGGTAATCGATGGTGCCTGCCCGCACCTGTTCGACGTCGGCGATGCTGCGCATCGACAGGCGCGCCATCACCGTCAGCCGGTCCAGCGCCGCTTCGTAGGTCCTGCCGGTCAAGGTCGTTTCGCCCACCGTGGCATGCAGGCTTTCCGCGATCATGCGCACGCGCTTGCAGACATGCTGCGCGTCCTGGGCCTTGACCGTGTATTCGGGCGCATCCACGCGCACGGCGCTGCCCCCCTCCAGCCGGACCTCGTCGGCACCCTGCAGCAGCACGCTTGCACCGCGCGAACGCACGACAAGTTCACCCTGCGCCTCCAGCGTCGCGCGCGCGGGGTCCGCCTGCACGGTGACGGCGATCAGATATACCCGCGACGGATCCGGGCCGCTGATCAGCACTTCGTCGCCCGGCTCCGGCACAAGCAGGCAACTGGCGGCCCGGCGCGCGGACCACGTGCGGCCATCGCACGCCACGGCATAGCCGCCGTCGGGTTCGCGGTGCAGCACCTTGCCCAGCAGGTGCACGGGGTCGTAGTTCATGCGGCTCAGGCTTGCGGCGGATGTCATGGTTGCTCTCCTGTTCTTGGCGGAATGCGGGTTAGACGGCAGGCCGGCGCCCCATTCGGGGCTGGTACCGGGCGACCTCTCCGCGCTGCAGGGTCGACAGGACCAGCTCCGACATCATGTTGATCGATACGTGGCGTGCGAAGAACTGCTCCAGCACGGCGCCAAACAGATAAGGGCTGATGCCCGAGAACGCCGCCTCGTCCACCTGGAGCGAAATACGCACGCCACGGCCATGCACAATGGGTCCTGGAACCGGAAGACGGTGGTGCACGGGTACGGCGCTAACATGCCGCAAGCCGGAAATATGCTTGCGCAGCGCAGGATCCGCCAGGCTGCCGTACACGTGCAGCATTTCACGCAGCGTCTGCGCGCCCTCCTCCGCATCCAGATCGGTCAGGCTCAGATAGTTCAGGCCGAGATGGCTGATCAAATGCCAGGTTGCGGCGTTCTCGGCCAAGGCGGGGCTGGGGCGCGTGGGCCCATGCAGCACCTTCACCGCACGCACCGGCGCCGACACGCGCAAGGTCATGTCGGTCTCGGTCCCCAGGGGCAGCAGCATCGCCATGTCGCGGTTCGAACACAACGTATCCAACGTCAGATGGCGCAACTGGCCTGAGAACGGCGCCTCCTGCCTGTCCACCAGCGACAGGAAAACCTCGCTGCCCGTATAGCCGGTCCGCGTGCCGTTGCGCTGCGCCGTGTCGGAAATCAGCCTGGGCTCCCGGCGTACCGAGAAATACGCGCCGTAGTCATCCGGATCGCTGCCCAGCGACCCATAGAACGGACGGAACTCCTGTTCCTGCCGCTGCGCGTTCGCGTGGCCGGTCACGCGCGTCACGCCGAAGACTTCATAATCCAGTGGGCGGCTGCGATCCACCACCACGTGATATTCCGATGTGCGGGGTGTCACGGCCACCCGGTCGGCTCGCTTGGGAAACAGATTGATCACCGGCGCGCAATGCAGGGCGATATTGCTCGCCGATATCGCGCCCTCGAGTTCGGGCGCCGCAGCCGAAAACAGCAAGGTCAGCTCGAACTCGCGGGTCTCGCGCTGCGGCCCCGGCGCCGATGCGTGACTGCGCAATCCTGCCTTCAGTCCATTGACGCTGAAGAACAGGTAACGCTGCGAAAACGCGAAATACTCCTGCAGCAGGCGATAGCCCTGGAAGACTCGCGCATCGGCGGGCAGGAGCGCCTGGTCGTCTGCGAAGCCTTCGTGCCGGATCGCACTGGCCGGCAACCTGTTTATCCACCCGACAGGCCGCGCCGCGTCGTGCCCCAGCACGGCCACCGTGTGCCCCATCACCATTTCCAGCAGACGATGCATCTGCAGGTCCTGGCCGCTCAGGTGAAAGACCAGCTGATCGATGTCCAGGTCTTCCAGCCGCTGCCCCCCACCAACCTGCAGCCGTATGCGCAGCGCGCTCAAGACGCGCGCGGCGCGGCTCGACAGGCCCAGCCGCGCCAGCGGCAGATCCTGCGGGGCCGAGGTGAACTCCGCCTGTGTCACCTGCAAGGGCCAAAGCCGAACGGCATGGCCCGTGGTGAACTCGCACGGCGTCTGCTCTCCGCGCGGCACGCGGCCGCGCAGCAGCGTGCCGCGCGGCAGCTCGAAGCCCGTGGCAAGCGTGCCTTCGTTCATGCTTGGAGCAAACTGCACGATTGCCATCGCAGGGGTGGGCGCCAGATAGTTGGGGTACACCACCTCCAGCAAACGCTGCGAAAAGCGCGGAAACTCCGCATCCATCTTCATCTGGATGCGTGCGGTCAGGAAGCTGAATCCCTCCAGCAATCGCTCGACATAAGGATCCGACACCTCCGTGGCGTTCATGCCCAGGCGGCCGGCCACCTTGGGATGCGCCTGTGCGAATTCCGCGCCAAGTTCGCGCAGATACACCAGCTCGCGGTTGTAGTAGTCCAGCAGCCGGGCGTCCATCAGATGCCGCCCAGGTCGTGCAGGTCCATATGGCCGCTCTCAAGGTCGATATCCGTGCGAAACAGGAATTCGAGAGGATGCGGCACGCACCACAGCATGCCCCGGATTTCCAGGCTCAGCACGTTGTGGTGTTCCAGCGAACCGGTGTCGGTCACGCAGCGCACCTCGATCGAGGAATCGAGAATGCGTGGCTCGAATGCAGAGATCGCGTTCCGGATCGACTCTTCGAAGTCGATCCAGTCGATCTCCGACATGCGCTTTCCAGCCATGGCGCGCACGCCGAAATTGACCGTCGACGCCACCACGCGCGGATGGGAAGACAGGTCCTGCGACGTCTGCAGGTTGACCGTATTGAGCAGCCAGCGCAGGTCTCGCAGCACCGCCGCGCGCAACTCCTCGTGCGTCAGCATCGCGCTGTCGCGCGGCTCCTCGCGCTTGCCCGGATCGTTGTCCGTCAGACGATCCAGCAGCGACGGCTGCAGGCGGTCGCGGGCGGCGCGCCGGTTGCGCGGCAGCGGCTCCAAATGCGCGGCTTCGTCGACCTGGCCCATTACGCCATCTCCAGGCTGCGGACATCGAGCAGTGCGAACTCATCCACATCGGTCAGCCACATCTTCTGGCCCACCCCCGCATAGGTATCGCCATGCAGCAGACGCCAGTCGGACATCTTCCCGAGCTTGACCGGATCGGGCAGGTCGACCATGCGCTCGCCAGGCATCGGCGGGTAGCGGGCGGGAACCAGGCCTTGAAGCGCCCTGCCCCCTTCCAGCTCGACTTCCGCCTGCGCCCACACCACGTCGCACAATCCGTCCGGCGCCAACAGACGAACCCGCTTGAGCGAGGAGAACGGCAACCAGACGTACCTGCCTGCGGCAAAGAATTCGAACACCGGACCCAGCCGGCTATCGCCATCGCAGATCCACTGAAAGGGCTGCGACTCGGACTGCGTGGCGCCGCCAATGCTGCCTGCGCGCGAGGCAGCCTCCTCGAACGCCTGCGCACGCAGCGCGGCGGCCTGCACCGTGGATTGGGTTTCGACGCGCAGCGCGGACATCAACGTCCGCATCCAGTCTCCGGGATTTTCCAGCAACGCCGGTTCGCCGCTGCCGCCGAGCACGGCTTCACGTTCACGCTCCGCGGCAATTGCGCCCGCATAGAGCGCAGCCATCGGTCGGGCCTGCTCGCTCAGCTGCGCGCACAGGTTGAGCTGCTCGCTGGCGCGCGTCCAGTCTCCCTGCGCAACCAGCAGCTGGAACAGTTGCGCGCGCAGGTCCGCGTCGGCGGGGCGACGGCGGATATGCGACTGCACTTCGTCCAGCTGACCCTGCAGGCTGACGACGCCAAAAGGAACCGCGGCGATGGACATACGTGCCCCGCCTTAACCCACTTCTTTGTTCTGCTTGATATCCCAGGCAACCAGACTTTCGGCGCCCTTGCCGCCCTTTTCGGTCTGCTCCCAATACTGCTGCTTGACCTGGGCGGCCTGGAACGCGAAGTTCACCACCACGCCTTCGGCGCTGCGGTCTCCGGAGATCTGCACCGACGATACCAGCACGTCCTCCAGCGTGATCTTGGAATACTCGATCTGCTCTCCGCCCGCCTTGCACATGGACAGTTCTATCTTGCCCAGATGCTTGCCGCTGGCGCAGTGCTTCATCACCGCCGGCGCCGCCTTGTCGATGCGCGCGACGACGTGTAGATCGTTGAAGCTCGCCTTGCCCGCGCCCAGGCCGCCCCCGCTGGCCATGTTGCCTGGCTGCGTGGCGCCCCACGAGAACGACACGATGTCGGTCCAGTCCTTGTGGTTGGCGTCCTTCGACTCTCCGTTGGCGCCATCGATTTTCATGAACATATCCACAGCCACATCTGTCTCCTGGAGTTATCGGGCGCGGATGCGCCCGTCTTTATGACACTCAGCCTTCGCTCTGCTTGAGCGAGGGCAACTTGGACACCAGCCGCAGCGACACCGTCAGCCCTTCAAGCTGATAATGCGGCCGCAGGAAAAACTTGGCCGAGTAGTAGCCCGGGTTGTCCTCGATTTCCTGCACCTGCACCTCGGCCGCCGCCAGCGGCTTGCGGGCCTTGGTCTCCTGGGACGAGTTCACGGGGTCCCCGTCCACATAGTTCATGATCCAGTCATTCAGCCAGCGCTCCATGTCGTCGCGCTCGCGAAACGAACCGATCTTGTCGCGCACGATGCACTTCAGGTAATGGGCGAAGCGGCAGCAGGCGAACAGGTACGGCAGGCGCGCCGCCAGCTTGGCGTTGGCGGACGCATCGGCTTCGTAGTACTCATGGGGCTTTTGCAGCGATTGGGCCCCGATGAACGCCGCAAAGTCGGAGTTCTTGCGATGCACCAGCGGCATGAAGCCATTCTTGGCCAGTTCGGCCTCGCGCCGATCGCTGATCGCGATCTCGGTCGGGCACTTCATGTCCACGCCGCCGTCATCGGTTGGAAAGCTGTGGCACGGCAGGTTCTCCACGGCGCCCCCCGATTCGACGCCGCGGATCGAGGTGCACCAGCCGTACAGCTTGAATGAGCGGTTCACGTTGGCCGCCATCGCGTACGCGGAGTTGGCCCAGGTGTAGCGGTCGTGGTTGGCGCCGTCGGTGTCTTCCTCGAAGTCGAACTCATCGACCGGATTGGTGCGCGCGCCGTACGGCAGGCGCGCAAGAAAGCGCGGCATCGCCAGGCCGATATAGCGCGAGTCCTCGGACTCGCGCAGACTGCGCCATGCGGCGTACTCCGTGTTGGTGAAGATCTTGGTCAGGTCGCGCGGATTGGCCAGTTCCTGCCAGGAATCCATCTGCATTACGTTGGGTGATGCGCCGGTGATGAACGGGCAATGGGCGGCAGACGAAATTTTCGCGATCTCGCCGAGCAGCTCGACATCAGGCGGACTGTGGTCGAAGTGATAATCGCCAACCAGGCAGCCGATGGGTTCTCCGCCGAACTGCCCGTACTCTTCTTCGTACACGCGCTTGAAGATGGGACTTTGGTCCCAGCCAACGCCCTTGTGGCGCTTGAGCGTGCGCCCCAGTTCCGACTTCGACAGGTTCATCACACGGATCTTCAGCAGCTCGTCGGTCTCGGTGTTGGTGACCAGGTAATGCAGGCCGCGCCATGCGCCTTCCAGCTGCTGGAAGTCTGGGTGATGCATGACCCCGTTGATCTGCTCCGACAGCTTGCGATCGATCTCGGCGATGATCGCCTGGATGGTTCGGTAGGCGTCCGAGGACAACCCGACCCCGCTGTTTTCCAGCGCCTGGTGCGCCAGCGTGCGCACGGCATGCTCGACCGCTTCGCGCGCCTGCTCGGTCTTGGGCTTGAATTCCTTCTTCAGGAGCGCGGACAGGTCATCCGCCTCCAGGGTCTCGATGGCGCGCGCGTCGGCGCGTTTGGCCACTGCGGTCATGGCATTCTCCGAAAAGCGGTTCGAGCGGAAACTAGTCGGTGGCGGCGGTATCCGACGCCGGCTGCGCGTCGGGCTTCGGCGCGGCCGCCAGCGCATTCATCAGCGCGGGATTCTTGAGCACGTTGCCGATCAGCTCCTCGGCGCCGGTCTTGCCGTCCATGTACGTCAGCAAGTTGGCAAGCTGGGTCCGCGCGCTCAGCAGTTCGTTCAGCGCGCCCACCTTGCGGGCGACGGTGGCCGGCGAGAAGTCGTCGATGCTCTCGAACGTGATGTCCACGTTCAGGTCCCCGTCGCCGGTCAGCGTGTTGGGCACCCGAAAGGCCGTGCGCGGCTGAACCGACCGCATGCGCTCATCGAAATTGTCGATATCGATGTCCATGAACTTGCGTTCGCCCACGTCCGGCTGGGGCGTCTCGGACTTGCCGGCCAGATCCGCCAGCACGCCCATCACGAACGGAAGCTGGATCTTGCGCTCCGCGCCATAGATCTCCACGTCGTACTCGATCTGCACCCGCGGCGCGCGGTTTCTTGCAATGAACTTCTGGCCGCTTCCTTTCAGGCTGGTCGCCATGGTGTCGTCTCCTCTGGTGGGTTTTCAGGGTCTGGCCTGCCCTACGTATCTGGCCGGCTCCCCGCGTCCCGCGGCAGCCAGGCCTCGAATTGCTCCAGGCCCTGGGGCGCCAGGTTTCTGATAATGTCGTGAAAGCTCATGGGTATCAGTTGCTGGGCGCGGCGAATGAGGTAGGGCGCCGGATGACCGGGCTCATGGGCCTCGAAGTACGCGCATACCTTGTCCAGCAGCGCCGCGGCTTCGTCGCGGGAGCGGACGGGCGCATCGCGCCAGTGTTTGCCGGCGTCGCCGCCGGGCATGGCAGCCGCGGGCGCCGGCTCGTCGGCCGCAGCAACCGCGGAAGGTTCGGAAACGGCATCGGGCACATCGCGCGCGGCATCCAGCACGATATCCAGCGTGCGCAATACGGCGGCGTAATCGGGCGTCCACGCGCCGCCCAGCTTGTCGGTCACCAATTTCTGTATGCGGCGCAGCGCGTCCGAGGATGATGCCAGCGCCAGCACGTCGGCCTCGCGTTGCGTCCATGCCTGCCGCAAGCGCGCGACGACCCGCGGGCGGCCGCCGGGATAGCATTCGGCGTCCTGCCGGCTGCCGTCGAGCAGCGCCTCGGTATCGCGCAGCGATAGCTGGCCATGCACGCCGCTGACCAGGCTGGCGGAGCGCACGCTGCGCGCACAGCCCTGCACGTCGCCAAAGGCCGCCAGCGCATTCATGCGCGGCATCGGATCGTCTTCGCCGACGCTGTCCAGCCGGGGATGCAGGGGCTCCCAATACCGCTCCAGCGCATCGACCGCCAGCGCGAGTCCATCGCTGTACCCCGGCAATCCGCGGATTTCGGTCCAGGCACAGGTCAACAGGCCGATCACGCGCAAATCGCGGGTGCGTTCCAGCAGGGCTCGGGCAAGGCGTTCGACCTCGCGCCAGTCGGGTGGCTGTGCGGCGATGATCGTCGGGCCGAACTGCTGTTCGTCCCGACCGGCCGCGGCCTGCTGAAGCCGCAGGAAGTCGGGGTCGTATTCGAGGTCTTCCCCGCAGGGCAGACGTGAATCGAGGGTATTGAGGATATCGGCGAATTCCATAGTCATAGTCATTGCTGAAATGCCTGGGGATGCTGCCTGCTACCACTACGTTCCGCGCTGCTCAACGGAAAGGGTGAATTCTATGCACGTCTTTCTTTATGCAACGAACAACTCACACCTTCAGATTTTTCTTACAGATAACTAACAGTCCACTAAACAAATGAACACTTCTTACCCTCATGCATTGATATTTTGAAATACACCTTACGCAGACCTTCGAAATTGGGGGCTCCTGTTACCAAAGCGTAAAAATCACAAAAGCATGTGATCCCACTTCTCGGGGGCTTTGCGCGATGCCTACAATCGGCGCTCACGCTGGCGGCAGACCGGCGCGTAAACAGATCCAGAGACAAGCTTCCCCGTCCGGCACGCCCCCTTTCCCGCGTCGCCCCTATTTGCAGGCAGCCCCCTTGCGTGGCCGCCATCCATTTGCCTTTTCGGCGCGCGAGAAGCTGCGCGCCGCGGAAAGCCCAGCAGAGCAAGCGCAGCAGCAGTTGAATTCTCATAAGGAGACGGTGAGATGGACCGCAACGTGCCGAGCGAACGCGTCATCCGGGCGCACACCCCCCTGCCCCCGGACCAGTTGAAGTTCCGGGGCATGCACGGCTCCGAAAGCCTCTCCCAGCTGTTCGAGTTCGATGTCGAACTGGTGTCGGAATCGTATTCGCTGGACATGAAATCCCTGCTCGGCAAGCCGCTGACGCTCGAGATCGAAACGGCCGCCGACGCGCCGCGCTATCTCAGCGGACACATCACGCGCTGTGTGCTGGTCGGACGCGAGAACAACACGTCGCGCTACACCATCTACCGTGCCACGGTGCGCCCCTGGCTCTGGTACCTGACCCAGACCTCGGACAACAAGATATTCCAGAACAAGAATGTGCCCGACGTCCTCCGCGAGGTGCTCAAGGACTACAACTACCCCGTCGAGTTCAAGCTGGTGGACACGTACCGCAGCTGGGAATACTGCGTGCAGTACCAGGAAACGGACTACGCCTTCATTTGCAGGCTGATGGAGCATGAAGGCATTTACTTCTGGTTCAAGCACGACAACGGCAAGCACACGCTGATGCTGACCGACGACGTCACTCAGCACGAGCCCATCCCCGACTACGAACAGATCCCTTACTACGGTCCGGACCGCATCACCGTTCCGCGCGAAGACTACATCGGCAAATGGGAAGTCGCCGAGCAGATCACGCCGGGCGCGTTCGCCACCACCGACTACCATCCGCTGACGCCGGCCGCGAGCCTGGAAGCGCGCCGCAACAATCCCGGCGCGCATGATCACGGCGACCTGGAAATGTACGAATGGCAGGGCGGCTACACGAATCCCGATGACGCGGACCACTACACCCGCGTGCGGCTCGAGGACCTGCAGTCCCGGCAGGAGCAAAGCTCCGGCTCTTCCAACGCGCGCGGGCTGTCCACCGGCCATCTCTTCACCCTGCGCAATCATCCCCGCCAGGCCGAGAACCGCGAGTATCTCGTCGTCAGCACGTACTACCGCATCCGCGAATCGGGCTACGCCAGCGGCCAGCCCGATCCCGGCAGCTTCGACCTGGAATTTGTCGTGGTGCCGTCCTCCACCCAGTTCCGCGCGCCACGCGTAACGCCGATCCCGCGCACGCACGGCCCTCAGACCGCGACAGTGGTGGGCAAAGAGGGCGAGGAGATCTGGACGGACAAGATGGGACGCGTGAAGGTCCAGTTCCACTGGGACCGCTACGGCAAGAAGGACGAGAACAGTTCATGCTGGGTACGCGTTTCCAGTCCATGGGCCGGCGGCGGCTTTGGCGGCATCCAGCTGCCGCGCGTGCGCGACGAAGTGATCGTCGACTTCATCGGCGGACAGCCCGACCGCCCCATCGTGATCGGGCGTGTCTTCAACGCCAACAACCTGCCGCCCTGGGACCTGCCCGACAACGCGACGCAAAGCGGATTCCTGAGCCGCTCCAAGAGCGGCACGCCGGCCACCGCGAATGCGCTGATGTTCGAAGACAAGAGCGGCAGTGAACGCATCTGGCTGCATGCGGAGCGCGAACTCTGCACCGAAGTCGAGGCCAACGAGACCCACACCACCGACCTGAACCGCACAACGCATATCGGCGAAAACGACACCACCACGATCTGCGGCAACCGCGACATCCGCATTACCGGCACCGACTACCTGAAAGTCGGAAAGCGGCGCGACGTCTATGTCACCGGGCACGAGGAATACACCGTCAAGGCGTCGCGCACCGTACACGTGAAAGACGGCCTCATGGACGAGAAATTCGACAACGGCCTGAAGACCACGGTGGCAGCAAAGGGCGAGGAACGGGAGGTGAAGGGCCTCTTCAAGGAGACGCTGAAGACGGGTCAGGACGTGTATGTGGAAGAGGGAAACTCCCTGCATCACGTCATGGCGGGCACGCTCACCGAAAAGGCCAAGGGCAAGGTCGAAGTGCTTTCGACCGAAGCAAACATGGACGTCAAGGCCAAGACCGCCATGCTGGTGCAATCGGAAACCGCGGCAATGGACCTCAAGTCCAAGAGCAAGATGCACATGGAATCCGAGGACTCCACCGTGCTGATCAAGGCCAAGGGCAACATCACGCTGGAAACGCCGGCGGATGTCGTCATGGACGCGGCTAACGTCAAGGACCTGTCCAAGGAAAGCTGGCTGCAGGCCACGCCATTCTCCATCGGCCTGGCGGTCGCCAAGGCAGAGTTCGGCCTGCACCGCGTGGCCTTGTTTCGCACGACGGTCATGCTGAACTATTCATTCACCAACTATGCCCTGGTCAGCAACATCGGCCAGGTGGTGTCCTACCGGACCACGGGTTCCAGCTACGCGTTCGATGGCGCCAAGGCCGAGAAAGTGGGCCTGGGCGCCTCGATGGTGGGTCTCTGGACAATTATCTGAGGTCGCGATGCCGGATTTTGCGGATGCCTGGCCGGATTGGGGAAAGTGGGTCCTGCTGGGCCTGTTGCTGTCATTGGCGCAGGCCGCCTTCATGCTGCGCCGGGAAAGCCGGCGCCGAGCCGCGGGACGCGCGGACGCGCAGCGCCGCGACGTGATACGGGCCAGCGGACAACCGACCACCGCGCTCATCACGGCGGCGCGCGACACGAACCGGCGCATCGGCGAAACCCTGTATTACGTCATCGAATTGACGCTGGACGTCGCAGCCACCTCGGCCACGCCGGCGTTCGCCCGCACGATAGAAGTTCCGCTGTCGCCATTGAACCTGGCCAACTTCGGCGCGGGCAAAACCATCCAGGTCCGGGTGGATCCTTCCACGCGGGAACTTGCCGTCGACCAGCCGACCTGACAGGCCATGAAAACCATCAAGCCGCTGCGCCTTGGCATTCTGACCCGACCCTATCGCCAGCAACGCCGCGACATGCTGGGCGTGGCGGTGTTCGGGCTGGTGGACATTTCAGAGTCCGCAACGCTTCTCACGGACCAGGAACTGTGGCAGATCGCGGCCGCCGAAGGCATCGGCGCCCTGGACTTCGCTACGCCCAAAATGTATCCGGAAGCGCTCGTCTGCGGCCACGCCTATCCGCATGACGCCGGCAGCCCTGGCGCCTGCGCCGTGCGCATGAAGCTTGGAGCGATAGACAAGTCGCTGCTGGTGTTCGGCGACCGCTACTGGCTGGACGGCAAGGCCACCGCGCCCCAGCCGTTCGAGCGCATGCGCCTGGACTGGAGCCGCGCCTACGGAGGGCCGGGCGTCGCCGAAAACCCGCTGGGCATCGGCGAGCAGGACGAAGACATCCGCGGGGTGCACACGCGCCGGCTGCCGAATATCGAGCATCCCATGCACCGCGTCGGCGCCCCCGCCCAGCGCGTCCCGCCAGCCTGCTTTGCGCCCTTGCCGGCCGAATGGCCGCAGCGGGCCGCGCACATGGGCCGCGATTACGGGCAGGACTGGCTGGAGCATGATTTTCCCGGCTTTGCCGCCGACATGGACTGGCGCTTCTTCAACGCGGCCCAGCCGGACCAGTGGGGACCGGCGAATTCGTCCCTCGCCGGCGGCGCCGAATACGAACTGTGGAACATGCACCCAACGCAGCCGGTGCTGCGCGGCCGCCTGCCGGCATGGCGCGCGCGCTGTTTTTTCAGCCGCGAGGCCGACGGCGCCGCGCTCCAGGAACTGGACCTGCGCCTGAGCACGGCCTGGTTCTTTCCGGAACGCCATCGGATGGCGCTGATCTGGCACGGCGCCCTGCACGTGCGCGAGGACGACGCGGCCGACGTGCGGCACATCATGCCCGCGCTGGAGCACGCGACGCAGGCCCGGGACATGGCGCATTACGAAGCCGTGCTGCGGCAACGCCTGGATCCGGAACTGGGGCCCGTTTACGCGCTGCTGGATGCCCTACTCGTGCCGGAAGACATCTGCGGCGAGCTGACGGAATCCGAAGCGCCAGCCGTGCGTCCGTCGAACCGCAACGTGCATGCCGGCGCGGCGCGCCGCCATGCGCGTGAACGCGAATCGCTGCTGGCGCAGGGACTGGATCCGGATCTGTACATGGCGCCGCTCGACCCTCCGCCGACCGCGCCACGGCTCGCCGACCTGCCGCACACGATTCTGCGCATGCAGCAGGAAATGGAAGACGCCAAGCGCCTGTCGGGCGCCACCGCGGCCCGCGCGCTGGCCGATCCCAACCTGCCCGCCATGGCCGACGTGGCCGGCGTGGATCTCGACGCGCTGCGACGGCTTGACGGTGGCGGCAAGTCCGCAGCGGGCTTCGATCCACGCAAGCTCAGACGGCACATAGCGGATTTCGACACAAGTCCGCATGCGCAGGCGCGGCGTCACGCGCCTGGCGGCGAAGACGCAACGCCTCCCCTCTCCGAGACGCTGGGTCCGCAGGTCCATCAGGCCTACCAGCAATCCGCCCATCACTTCGCCCCGCCCCCGCCCATGCCGCCGCTACGCGCGCAGCGCACACGCCGCAAGCTGGACGCGCGACTGAAAGGCAGCCGCGACTGCAAGGACATGAATCTCACCGGCGCGGACCTGTCTGGCATGGATTTGTCCAATGTGGACTTCCAGCGCGCGATCCTGGCCGGCGCCCTGCTCGTGGGCGCCCGGCTGGACGGCAGCGACCTGACCGATGCGGTGCTGACTGGCGCGGATCTGACCGGCGCGGGCATGCGTGGGGTCAACCTCACACGCGCCAACCTGGGCCGCTCGCGCTGCCTGCGGACCGACTTTTCCGCAAGCCGGATCAACGAAACCACGTGGGACGATGCCTTCTGCGAGGACTGCAATTTTTCCGACAGTGCGTGGCAACTTGGACGCCTGCACCAGGCGCGGCTCTTGCGCTGCGATCTGGGCCGCGCCACGTTCAGCCAATGGGCAAGCATGAACGCCACGCTGGAAGACTGCGACTTTCGCGAATCGAGCCTGGACCAATGCGTTTTCATGCAGGGCGCACTGGGCAACGCCCGATTTGACGGCGCGACGCTGGTGCGCGTGAGCTTCATGGACGTCGCGTTCTCGGGCCGCTTCAGCCTGGAAAACGCCGCGCTGGACGGCTGTGCGTTCGCGGGCCGCGTCGAACTGGCGGGCGCCTGCCTGCGCGGCATGCGGTTCAAGCAAGGCAGCGCGCGCGGCGCCATCCTCACAGGGGCCGACATGCGCGACGCCCGATTGAGCGCCAGCGACTTCTCCGAGAGCCAATTGCAGGGCGCCGACCTGAGCGGCGTGTCCGCACCCGACACGCATTTCGTGCGCGCCGACTTCACCGGCGCGCGCCTGCGAAACGCCAATCTGATCAACAGTCTGCTTGGAAAGGCCATTTTCCTGCGCGCGGATCTGACTGGCGCGAACTTATTTCGCGCCGATGTGGCGCAGGCGCAGATGGACGACAGCACGGGGCTGGACAACGCCTACACGCAGGGCGCAAAGCGCTGGCCCGCCCGGCAGCCGGAGGCGCCCGCATGAACCTGGACCAGTTGCAGGACCGTGTGCGGCATGGCGAACCCATACAGCATCTCAGCCTCGCAGGCGCCGACCTGCGCGGCCTGGACCTGGCCGGCGCATTTTTTGATCACGTGGATTTCAGCGGCGCACGCGTGGACGGATGCCAGCTCCAGGACAGCCAGTTCACCCACTGCGACATGACGCGCTGGGAAGCCGGTGGCGTCGACCTCGGCATGGCGCGGCTCATCCGCTGCCAGGCCTCCGGCGCCACTTTCATTGGTGGCCGGTTGCGGGGCGCCAGCCTCGTCGAATGCAATCTGAGCGGAGCCGCGCTGGACGAGGCGGAGCTCTACGAGTCGTCCTTCACCGCCACCTCGCTGGAGGGTGCGTCATTGCGATCCACGCTGCTGGAGCGCGCCGTGTTCTCGCGCGGCGCCATGGCCAATGCCGATTTGTCGGGCGCCCGGATCAGCCACACCCTGTTCCATCAGCTGGACCTGCGTGGCGTGACGCTCACTGGCGTCGACGCGGCCAGCACGATGTTCATCGAATGCAATCTGGCCGGACAGGATTTTTCCGGCCGGGCTTATGCCCTGTGTCATTTCACGGATTGCCAGCTCGAGGCGGCGGACTTCCGCCATGCCGACCTGCGCCAGGCCGGCTTCAAGGGCTCCATGCTGCGCGGGGCGCGTTTCGCGGGCGCATCCGCACCGCAGTGCCTGTTTCCCCTTGCCGACCTGAGCGGCGCCGACCTGCGTCAGGGCCGTTTCGACGGCGCTATCTGGGTCGACGCGACGCTGGACGACGCCCTCCTGCAGGGCGCCAGCCTGAACCTGTGCATCTTCCAGCGCGCACGCTGCGCCAGGACGGACTTTCGCGGCGCCCATCTCGCCGACGCTGATTTTTCGCTGGCGGACCTGGACTGCGCTGACCTGCGCGACGCGACATTCCTGCGCACGCGCATGCACCGCGCACTGACGCAAGGCGCCCGATGGACCCACCGCCACGGCATCATCGAAAACGATGCGCCCTTGCTAGAGGCCGAACTATGGTCGGCCGGACGCGAAACGACATGAACCCGGCGCAGCCGCGCCGCACCCCACCGCACCAGGAGCCGTGAACATGCAAGTCCTCTGCCAATTGCCCAGCGTCGGCCTGGGATTTCCCGATGTGTGCAAGACGCCCGTGCCGCCGGTGCCGCACATTGACGTCTCGACGTCGTCCATGGGTATTCCCGTCGTCTGGAACGTGTGGCTGTGCTGCGCGCCGATGCACAACATGGCGACCGTGATTCCCGTCACGCTGGGCGATACCGCCGGTGTGGGCGGCGGGCTGATTTCCCAGACTTTCATGGGTCAGGCGCGCTACATGACCGGCGCCTTCACCGTGCTGGTGCGTGCAGCGCCGCTTGTGCGCGTGACCAGCCTGACCCTGCAGAACACCGTCAACGCCCCGGGGTTCAAGGCGGCAACACCGCAAAAGTCGATGTTTGCGCTGGCGGCGTAACCGCCAGCTCCCCAGTTACAGCTGGCCGTACGAGTGCAGGCCCGACAGGAACATGTTCACGCCCAGGAAGGCAAAACCGGTGATCAGCAGGCCCATCAGCGCCCAGTAGGCCGCCATCGCGCCGCGCAGGCCCTTGATCAGGCGCATGTGCAGCCATGCCGCATAGTTGAGCCAGACGATCAGCGCCCAGGTCTCCTTGGGATCCCACTGCCAGTAGGCGCCCCAGGCGTCCGCCGCCCACAGCGCGCCCAGGATGGTGGCCACCGTGAAGAACGCAAAGCCGATCGCGATGGCGCGATACATGATGTCGTCCAGCACCTCGAGCGAAGGCAACGCGTCCGCAATGCGCCGGCGGCCCAGCAGGATGGCGCCCACGATCACGGCGCCCACGCCGAAATACAGCATCCACGTTGCCGACAGGCCGTCGGTGCGGAACACCATCGGCTCGGCGCACAGCAGCACGCCCAGGATGAACAGCGGCGCGAGCTTGGCCCAGGACGTGGTCTGCCCGTGCTGCTTGACCAGGTAAGCGAAGCCCACCATGGCCGCCAGCGAGAACGTGCCGTAGCCGATGAAATTGGCGGGCACGTGCAGCTTCATCCACCAGCTCTTGAGCGCCGGCACCAGCGGCTGGATCTGACCCGCATCGCGCGTGAACGAATACCAGAGCAGGAACACGACGGCCGAGGTCACCACCAGCAGCACGAAGCCCCCAAGCGCGCGCGTGGCGTACTTGCGTTCGTAGTACAGGTAGAACAGCGCCGTGATCAGCGAGAACAGCACGAACACTTCATACAGGTTGCTGACCGGGATGTGGCCCAGATCAGGCCCCATCAGATGCCCTTCGCGCCAGCGGACCAGCAGGCCCGTGACGCCCGCGAACACCGCCCCCCAGGTCAGCGCCGTGCCCAGCCATGCGGCCGTGGGACTGAACACGCCGATCCAGTAGCACACCATGGCCAGCGCAAACAGCGCGCTCATCCAGAGAATGGCGGATTGCGAGGAAAACAGATACTTCAGGAAGAACACCTGCTCGGCGCGGGCCAGGTCTGTGCCGTACAGCATCAGCGCCAGCCCCGCCGAGATCGCACAGGCGATCATCAGGCGGCGCAACGGACGCCACAGCCAGCCCAGCCAGGCCAGGGCGGGCACGGTCCCGCACAGGATGATCTTCTCGTAGTAGTCCATCGCGTTGCCGTAGCGGGTCAGCGCGAAGCCGGCGCCGACTGCAAGCAGCAGGAAAAAGACGACGTCGGTCCAGTCGGGCTTGCCGCGCTGCGCGCGGCTGTCGCCGGTTTCGGACAAGGCGTCCTGCCAGAGCGTTTCGGGCGACGCGGGGTGCGTGGTGGTCGTAGTGGACATAAAAAACCTTAGGACCTCTTCTGGCGCAGCAGCGCCTGCTTGAAGCGTTCGAACTCCTGATTGAAGTCGAGTGTACGCTTCTGTGACGTCATGGCCGCCAGGATGCTGCTGCCGCCGGCTTGCGGCTTGACCCAGATCCAGACGCGGCGGTCTCGAATATAGAACATCGAGAAAACCCCCAGGACCAGCAGCAGGCTGCCCAGGTAGACCGTGTTCTTGCCCGGCGTGCGGCTCACCTGGAACACGCTGGCCTGCACGTGGTTGAAATCAGCCAGCGACAGGAACACCGGCGCCGGGTAGACGGTCAGGTCGGACAGCGCCGCCACGGCCAGCCTGGACCATGCCGCCGCGCGCTCGCCCTCCGGGCCTTCGACCGCGACAGGGGGTTGTCCCGCACGTTCGCGCGCGATGGCGCGCAGCTCGTTCATGCTGGCGCCGATCAGGCGTATCACGACGTCGGCCGCGCGCTCCAGGTCGGCCGCGGGCGTGTTCGCCTGCAGGAAGGCGGCCACGGCCTGCAGGCCGCCGGTGGCAAACGTGTCCAGCGCGCGTTCGGCGGCGGTCTGCAAGGGTTGGCGATCCGCGCCGGACGGGCTGTTGCGCTCCGCGAAGCGGCGGGCGGCTTCCTGGCGCGCGGCCGGATCCGCCAAGGTGGCGCGCAGGCGCATGAATTCCGCGATCGAGCTGTCGTCGTCGGCGGGGATGCGCAGATAGCGGAAGGGCTCGGAAGCGTTGTTGCGCACCCCTGCCAGGAACACGGCCGCGCCGTCCAGTTCGACGGGCAGCATGTAGTTCTGGAACTCGTGGGCCTGCCCGGCGTCGTCGATCAGCTTGTACTCGACGCTGGGACCCACGTTGCGCAGGTTTTCGTTCTTCTTGCCCGCGGCGCTGCCGGACACCGACGCCACGTGCTCGGCGAAGCTCTGGTTGGCGCCCTTGGGGTCGCCGCGGGTCAGGTCTTCGACGTTGATCGGGCGCATGGCCGTGATCTCGATGCCCATGCTGCGAGGGCCCTTTGCCGTCTGGGCCGTCAGCTCGCTGGTCTTGCCCACCGTGCCGTCGACGGCGAACGTCGCGTCGTTGGCGCCCACCAGCGGATAGCCCTTGAGCACGACGGTGCTGCCGCCGTCATCGAAGCTGGACTGGTAGACGGTCATGCCCTTGAAGCGCAGCGGCTCGTTCACTTCGATGGTGGAATCGAAGGTCTTGCCCGTATCGGGATCCGTCACCTCGACTTCGCTGGCGAAACGGCTGGGCATGCCGGTGGAGTAGTAATCGACGATGAACTTCTTGAGCTTCAGCGTGAAGGGCATGGGCTGCACGAGCGCCCCGTCGCCCACCATCACGACGGCCGTGCTGGCCTGGCCGCCCTCGGGCACCAGCACGCTGGCGCGAAAGCTCGGGTTATTGACCGACAGGCGGCCGCTCTCGGGCACTTCGGAGATCAGCATGTTCTCGACGATGGGCTGCTTGCCGCCGAACATGACCTGCAGGCGCGTCGGCAGTTCGCTATCGAGCAGGCCGCCGATGCAGATGATGACCATGGCGGCGTGGGCGAACACATAACCCAGCCGGTTGGCGCTGCCCTTCTTGGCCGCCAGCAGCACGCCGTCGCGGTCCTGGCGTTCGCGCACCGCGTAGCCCAGCCGGCCCAGCAAGGCCTTCAGGCCGGCCACGGTATGCGGCACATCCGTGGGCTCCTGGGTTTCCACGCGATGCGGAAAGGCGCGCAGGCTGCCCTCGCGCACGTGCTCGCGGAACGAGCGCGCATCGCGCAGCATCTTGGGCGCGTTGCGGATCAGGCACACCGACGTGGAAACGACCAGAAAGCCCATGATCAGCAGGAACCACCAGCTGTTGTACACGTGCCAGATCGAGAACTTGTCGAACACTTCGAACCAGAACGGGCCGAACTGGTCGATGTAATTGTTGGACGAGCGGTTCTGCTGCAGAACCGTCCCCACCAGGCTGGCCACGCAGATGAACATCAGCAGGCTGACGGCAAAGCGCATCGAACCCAGAAGTTCAAAGAAGTCGCCTGGCAGGCTGCGCAAAGAGGGACGGGAGTGGGTTCGAGTCGAATTCATGAAAAAAGGGGGGCCGCGCGATTGGCTACCCCCCTCATAGACAGCGCGTGATGGAACCAGGTTCCATCACGCTCAAGTTGCGTCAACGCGGACCAGCCGCGCACGTTGCGGCCGATCGCCTACCGAAGACCCGCTGCGTAGTCCGACACCGCCTTGATGTCGGCATCCGACATGCGGTCCGCAATGGCGTGCATGACGTCGTTCTTGCGGTCGCCGCTGCGGAAAAGCTTCAGCTGCTCTTCGATATACGTGGGGAACTGCCCCGACAAGCGGGGGTACTGGCCGGGAATACCGGCGCCATTGGCAGAATGGCATGCCGCGCAGGCAGGAACGTTGCGATCAGGCAAACCGCCGCGCCAGATCTTTTGACCTAGCTCAACCAGCTTCTCCTGGCCGGCCGTGGCAGGCTCCTTCAGCGGCTGGGTCGCCAGGTACAGCGCGATGTTCTGCATGTCGGCCGGCGTTAGGTTCTGCGCCATGGCCGTCATCGGGGTCGGATTGCCGCCTGCGCCATTGCGCACGGGCAGCTTCGCGCCCTCTTTCAGCTGAAAATCGGCCAATTGCTTGGCCAGATATTCGTGGGGCTGCGCGGCCAGGTTGGGATTCACCGGTATGGTGCTGTTACCCGCCGCGCCGTGACAGGAGGCACAGGCAATGATTCCTCGGGACGCGTCTCCCTGGTCAAACAGCTGACCGCCCTTGGCGGCATCTGGTTTGGCCGGGCCCGCAGCGCCGTTGGCGGCGAAACTCGTAGCAGAGAGGGCGGAGGCGCCGAGCAACAGCCCGCTCGCGACCAACATCCGGGACAGCACACGCTTCATGAAGACCTCGACGATCACATCGATCAAGGCGCAAAAAGGCGCCCACGCCTGCCCGCACTCGCAGTAAACCGTATCGAACCTGTTTTGCTTGTCCTGCTTGCGATCTTGCTGCGGCGCTGTTTGGGCAGTACCCACAAGGGGCTGAAACAGCTAAACAGTAAGCAAAAAAGACGGCTCCGCGCACGGGGACCACTGTAGCAAACGCCGGATTATACAATAGGGCTCGAAACCAACCGTATCCAAAGCCATCCGTGTCCCTCCTACATCGCGCCTCTTTCCTCACTTCCGCGGCTCGCCTCGACCAGTTGCCGGCCGCCGGCGCTCCCGAGGTCTGCTTTGTCGGCCGCTCAAACGCCGGCAAGTCCACGGCCATCAACGTGCTGTGCAACCAGCGCCGTCTTGCGTTCTCCAGCAAGACGCCCGGCCGCACGCGCCTGATCAACATGTTCGGCTTGCCCGACCCCCTGGATCCGGAGGGCCACATCGGCTATCTCGTCGACTTGCCCGGCTACGGCTATGCGTCCGTGGCCCGCAACGAGAAAGAAAAATGGGCGGACATTCTTGGCGGCTATCTGCGCGACCGCGAGTCGCTGGCAGGCATCGTGCTGCTCATCGACATCCGCCGCGGCGTCACCGAACTGGACCGCCGCCTGGCCAATTTCATCGCTCCCACCGGACGCCCGGTGCTGGCGCTGCTCACCAAGGCCGACAAACTGCCCTACGGCCAGCGCATGCGCACGGTCTTCTCGGTCCGCAAGGACCTGGCTGATATCGGCGCGCTGCACACCATTCCTTTCTCGGCGCCCGAGCGCATCGGGCTGGAAGAGGCCGGCGCGCATATCGAAAACTGGATTTCTCCCAAGGTCGTACCATGAACCCGCAGATCATCACCCCTGACTTTCCGGTTTCCCGCCCCCGCCGCCTGCGCCGCGACGACTTCACCCGCCGTCTGGTGCGCGAGAATGCCCTCACGGTCAATGACCTGATCTATCCGGTTTTCGTGGCCGAGGGCACCGGCCTGCGGCAGGCCGTCCCGTCCTTGCCTGGCGTGGTCCGCTATTCCCTGGACACCCTGTTGCCCGTCGCGGAAGAATGCGTGGCGCTCGGCATCCCGGTTCTGTCGCTCTTCCCTGCCATCGATCCCGCCCTCAAGACGCCCGACGGCATCGAAGCCGCCAACCCCGACGGCCTGATCCCGCGGGTGGTGCGCGAGCTGAAGTCGCGCTTCCCGGAACTGGGCGTCCTGTGCGACGTGGCGCTGGATCCGTACACCAGCCACGGCCAGGACGGCGTCATCGACGCGGACGGCTACGTGATCAACGAACCCACCGTGGAAATCCTGGTCCGGCAGGCGCTCACGCAAGCCGCGGCCGGCGTCGACATGGTGGCGCCCAGCGACATGATGGACGGCCGCATCGGCGCCGTGCGCCGCGCGCTGGAAGCCAACGGGTTCATCCACACGCGCATCATGGCCTACTCGGCCAAGTACGCCAGCGCCTTCTATGGCCCGTTCCGCGACGCGGTGGGCTCGGCCACCAACCTGGGCAAGTCCAACAAGATGGCCTACCAGATGGATCCGGGCAACATCGACGAGGCCCTGCGCGAAGTGGCCGGCGACCTCCAGGAAGGCGCCGACATGGTCATGGTCAAGCCCGGCATGCCCTATCTGGACGTGCTGCGCCGGGTCAAGGATGCGTTCCGCGTGCCCACCTTCGCCTACCAGGTCAGCGGCGAATACGCCATGATCAAGGCCGCCGCGGCAAACGGCTGGCTGGACCACGACAAGGTCATGATGGAAGCCCTGCTAGCCTTCAAGCGCGCCGGCGCCGACGGCATCCTGACGTACTTCGCCATCGAAGCCGCAAAGCTGCTCAAGAGCCAGCGGTAAGGCGCATCGTGCATCCCGCGCGGCCCTGGGCCGCGCGGGTCGGGCTCAGGCCTTCACCGGTCCCGGCCTGGCCTGCGGCGTGCGCCGCAGCCCCAGCCAGGTCCCGCCCAGCACGCACGCAAGCCCCGCGACGTGGGTCGGCGTGACGTGTTCGTCCAGGAACAGCGCCGCGAACAGCAGCCCGAAAATCGGCAGCCAGTTCACGAACAGGGCCGCGCGGCTGATGCCCAGTCGGGCAATGCCCGCATTCCACACGATATTGCTCACGCCCGAGGCGATCACCGCCGAAAAAAGCAGCACGGCCCATGGCCACCACGGCATCTGCCACGCGCCGGACTGGTACGCGGCCGGCGTCAGCGCCGCGTGCGCAACCAGCATCAGTCCGCCCGCCAGGTACATGTACCAGAGCATCCCCAGCGGATCCATAATCCGCGACATCCGCTGGATGACCAGCCCGCCGAACACGAACACCAGCACGGCCACGAAAACCACCGCGTCGCCCCACCCTGTCAGGCCGAGCTGGGCGCCGCCGCCGGCCACCACCATGCCCACCCCCAGCAGTCCGAGCAGCGCGCCCGAAATGCGCACCAGGGTCAGTCTTTCGCGGTAGAAAATCGCGGCCAGCAAGGCGGACAGCAAAGGACTGGTGGCCATGATGAGCGTGCCGTTGGCGGCCGACGAAAACCGCAGGCCAGACACCAGCGCCACCTGGTGCGCGTACACCACCAGGAATCCGGCCAGCGCCACCCAGCCCAGCTCCGTGACGCCCAGCTTGGGAATGCGGCCGCCTCGCGCCTTGATGATGAGCGTAACGGTGATGAACGCAATGACGATCCGTACGGCGGCCAGCGCCTGGATGTCCATGTGCTGCGTCAGGTACTTGATGGAGACGATGTTCAGGCCCCAGGTGGCCATGACGAACATCAATTGAAGGTAGATAAGACCGTTCCGGTCCTGGCTTGCATCTACTGTCGGGGACGTCACGGGCGTCGGCCTGGAAGGGTTGGATGCGCCGCCCACGCGGCGCAGCGGACATGGTATATCGCCCCGTCCCCCGGTTCAATGCGCGTCCCCGCGCGTTGCGCGCATCAGACGCGGGCGCGCGTCCACGCCCTGCTTCCTCAGCGCACCAGCACCCTGTCCAGCGATTCCGTGAAGCGCTTGGCGTCCTGGAAACCCACGACCCGCGCGTCCTGGATTTCCTTGCCGCCCGGCTCGAAGAACATGATCCCGGGCGGGCCGAACAGGCGGAAACGCTTGAGCAGCGCACGGTCGTCGGCATTGTTGGCAGTGACGTCCGCCTGCACCAGCACCATCCCCGCCATCCGTTGCGCAACGCCGGGGTCGGTGAAGGTGAAGCGTTCCATTTCGCGACAGGACACGCACCAGTCCGCATAGAAATCCAGCATGACGGGCTGGCGGCTTTGCGCCAGCACCGCGTCCAGTTCGGCGCTGTTGCGCACACGCTTGAAATGGACTTCGCCGCCGGCGTTCACGGCGCCGGTCGGCGCATCGGCGCGCGCGGCCAGGTGCGACAGGGGCTGCAGCACGTCGCGGCCGCCGCTGGCCGCGCCCACCAGCCACGCCGCCGCCGCCAGCGCCAGCAGCAGGCCCAGGCCCTTGCCGAACATGCGCGCGGCGCCCGCACCCTCGGGCAGCGCATCGAACGCCCGCAGCATCACCGCGGATACGACGGCCAGGAAGGCCCAGCCCGTCATCTGCACCCAGGTCGGCACCACGGGAATCAGCATCCACCATGCGGTCGCCAGCAACAGCATGCCGAACAGCCGCTTCACGCCGTCCATCCACGGCCCGGCCTTGGGCAGCAAGGCGCCCGAGGACGCTCCCACGATCAGCAGCGGCACGCCCATGCCCCAGGCCATGGCGAACAGCGCGGAACCGCCCAGGACCACGTCCCCGGTTTGCGAGATATACAGCAGGGCGCCCGCCAGCGGCGCCGCCACGCAGGGGCCGACAATCAGCGCCGACAGCGCGCCCATCACCAGCGCGCCGGTGTAGCGTCCGCCGGGAATGCGCGAAGACCTTTCCGACAGCCTGGCCTGGATGCCCGAGGGCATCTGGAAGGTGAACACGTCGAACATCGCCAGCGCCAGCACGGCCAGCAGAATGGCGAACAAGGCAAGGATCCACGGCGTCTGCAGCCAGGCGGCCAACCCCGCGCCGCTCAGGCCCGCTGCCACGCCCAGGGCGGTGTACACCACCGACATGCCCAGCACGTAGGTTGCCGCCAGCGCCAGCCCACGCCCGCGCGCCGGCCGTTGCTGCGTCGCTCCGCCCAGCACGATGGAAGACAGAATGGGAATCATGGGCAGCACGCAGGGCGTGAAGGCCAGCAAGAGGCCCAGCACCAGGAACACGCCCGCAGTCTTGACCCAGCCCAGGCCGCCCAGCGCGTCGGCCAGACTGGTGTCGCCCGCATTGATCAGCGCGCCCAGGCCGCCGGATCCCGCGGACGAGGCCGGAGCAGCGGCCCCCGCCAGGGCGTAGCCGCCCGCCACCGGCGTCAGCTTCACGCTGCTGTCCATCGGGGGATAACAGAGCCCGGCATCCGCGCAACCCTGGCCCGTCAGCGTCAGGGTGAAGGGTTGGCCCGCCGCCGTCACCGGCACGCGTATGGCCACGTCCTTGTGGAAGACTTCCATGTCTTTCTCAAAGGTCGGGTCGTACTTGACCTCGCCCTTGGGGTAGACAGGTTCGCCCAGCGTCGTCGCGTCCGCCGGGGTGATCGCGATGGCGAAGCGCTCGCGGTACATGTAATAGCCGGGGGCAACGCGAAAGCGCAGCTCCAGCATGTCCGGCGATGTCATCTCGGCGCTGAAGGCAAAGGCCTTCTCGGGCTCCAGGAAATCGGCCTCGGCCCGCGCGGCCGTTTGCCATGCCATCAGCAGGAGCAGCATCGCCAGGAACGCCAGGCATTGCCTGATAAAGGCGGAGGTCGCGCTGGCGGCGCGCCTGGGCGCGCCGACGGTACCGGCAAGTTGCAACATCAGTCTCTCTTGTTCTGCGTAGTGGCCGTCTGCTCGCGCACCCAATCCAGGTATGGCGCCGCGCCGCCGATGACCGGCAGCACGATGATCTCGGGCACATCGTAGGGATGCATCTGCGCCAGCGCCTGCACGACGGCGGCTTGGCGCGCGAAGGTGGTCTTGATGTGGATCGGGATTTCCTCCGCCCCTTCGACCTCACCGTTCCACATGTAGATGGACAGGCCGGCGGCGCCAAGGTTCACGCAGGCGGCCAGTCCGTCCTCCACGAGCACATGCGCAATGCGCTTTGCCAGCAGCAGGTCCGGCGCATTGCTGATGACCAGCACGACGTCGTCATCGCGCAACATGGAGCCTCCTTGGGATACCCGCGTGGGATGTAACTCGGGGTATTTTATCGGTATTGCGGCCGCGCCCCGGCTCCGCCCGGGCCCGAACGAGCCGCGCCGCCATTTCAATCGCCGAGGCAAGCATGTCCGACAACTGCCTGTTCTGCCGCATCGCCCGCCACGAGATCCCCGCGCACATCATCCACGAGGACGACCGCCTGCTGGCCTTCCTGGATATACAACCGGTGCGCGCCGGGCACACGCTCATCATTCCCAAGCAGCACTATCCCTACTACGAGGACATGCCGGCGGATTTGGCCGGCCGCATCCTCAACCTGGGTCAGAAGCTGGGACGCCACATGAAGCGCCTGTATGGCGTGGAACGGGTCGGCTTCGCTTTCACAGGCATCCACGTCGCGCATGCCCATGCGCACGTCATCCCCATGCACCACCCGCAGGACGTCACGTCCACGCAATACATCGAGCAGCAGGACCTGACCTTCAGGATGCCGCCCCAGCCCCCCCAGGAGGCGCTGGCGGCCACCGCAGCGCAACTGCGGGACGAACTGCACGCCTCCTGACCCAAAGCCGCCCTGGGCGGTTTTGGTCGGGCCACACACGGGAGGCCGCGCAGGTCGACCCGTTCAGGCGGGGCCGCTCAGGTCTGGCCGCTCAGGTCTGGCCGCTCAGGTCTGGCCGCATAGGCCGAGCTCAAAAAAACAAGGGCGGGTCCGAAGACCCGCCCTTGTCGCTTATCGAGCTGCCGAATTACTCGGCGCTGTCCGCAGCGGCTTCATCGACTTCCGGACGGTCAACCAGTTCCATGAAAGCCATGGGAGCGTTGTCGCCTTGACGGAAGCCCATCTTCAGCACGCGGGTGTAGCCGCCGTTACGGGCCGCGTAGCGCGGGCCAATTTCGGCAAACAGCTTCACAACCGCATCGCGATCGCGCAGACGGGCAAATGCCAGACGCTTGTTCGCGAGCGTGGGCTCTTTGCCCAGCGTGATCAGGGGTTCGATGACGCGGCGCAGTTCTTTCGCCTTCGGCAGCGTGGTCTTGATTGCTTCGTGGGTGATCAACGAAACAGCCATGTTGCGGAACATGGCAAGACGGTGACTGCTGGTGCGGTTGAGCTTACGCAAGCCATTACCGTGACGCATGATAAGTTTCCTTTGAATCTAAAGACGACGTTTCCGCCATCGGGTTGCCGGCTCTTCTATCAGCCTGCAATCAGGCCGCGGTCCGGTAGAAAACGGTGCATTTTACGACGGTTTCGCAAATCGCCCGGCGGCAAAGCCGGGCGCTGCGGGAGACGCCCCTTTTCAGGAGCGGCACCCTTGCAAGACTTAGGGACGCTCCAGGCCCAGGGGCGGCCAGTTCTCGAGCTTCATGCCGAGCGTCAGGCCACGTGCAGCCAGAACTTCCTTGATCTCGTTGAGCGACTTGCGACCCAGGTTCGGGGTCTTGAGCAGCTCGTTTTCGGTACGCTGGATCAGGTCGCCGATGTAGTAGATGTTTTCGGCCTTCAGGCAGTTGGCCGAACGCACCGTCAGCTCCAGGTCGTCGACCGGGCGCAGCAGCACCGGATCGATCTGCGGCGTGCCGCGGACCGGGGCTTCGTACGAATCGCCAGCGCCTTCCAGGGCGGCGAAAACCGAGATCTGATCCATCAGGATGCGAGCCGACTGGCGCACCGCTTCCTCGGGCGAGATCACGCCGTTGGTTTCGATGTCCAGCACCAGCTTGTCCAGGTCAGTGCGCTGTTCCACACGGGCGCTTTCAACGGCGTAGCTCACGCGGCGGACCGGGCTGAACGAAGCGTCCAGAACGATGCGGCCGATGGTGTGGGTGCGGTCTTCCGACAGCGCGCGCACGTTGCCCGGAACGTAGCCGCGGCCCTTCTCGACCTTGATCTGCATTTCCAGCTTGCCTGCTTCCGTCAGGTTGCAGATGGCGTGGCCGGGGTTGATGATCTCGACGTCGTGCGGCAGTTCGATGTCGCTGGCCAGCACCGTGCCGGCGCCGGACTTGCGCAGAACCAGCGTCACTTCGTCGCGGTTGTGCAGCTTGAAGACCACGCCCTTCAGGTTCAGCAGGATGTCGACGACATCTTCGCGAACGCCCGGGATGGTCGAGTATTCGTGCACCACGCCCGTCATCTGGACTTCGGTCGGCGCGTAGCCGGTCATCGAAGACAGCAGGATGCGGCGCAGGGCGTTGCCCAGCGTGTGACCGTAGCCACGCTCGAACGGCTCCATCACGATCTTGGCATGGTGCGTGCCGACCGGTTCGACTTCAATGGAGCGCGGCTTCAGGAAACCTTGAGTGGACATTTACTGTGTTCCTTTTCAATACCCTCGGCTCGTTACACCGATAAGGCTGATGGACAGGGTGAAACTTGAAACGCGGTTGGCGCAGAAAACGCCGCCCGATACTTACCGCAAAGCCCGCCCCGCCAAAAGGCGGAAAGCGGGCTGCTGCGGGACGTGCAAACGGGTCGCGGGACCAGCTGCCAGCGCTTCCAGGAAGGATGCGCCGGCAGGCGTGATTAACGCGAGTACAGTTCGACGACCATCGATTCGTTGATGTCGCGAGCGACGTCAGCGCGATCGGGGGCCGACTTGAACGTACCGGTCAACTTGGTCGTGTCGACTTCCACCCACTGGGGGATGCCGATGCTGGTGGCCAGGTCGAGCGATTCCTTGATGCGGCCTTGCTTCTTGGCCTTTTCGCGGACCGAGACGACGTCGCCAGCCTTGACCAGCATCGAAGCGATGTCAGCCGTGTGGCCGTTCAGTTCGATGGCGCGGTGGCTCACCAGCTGGCGAGCTTCGGCGCGCGTCGAGCCGAAGCCCATGCGGTAGACGACGTTGTCCAGACGCGATTCCAGCAGCTGGATCAGCGTTTCGCCGGTGTTGCCACGGCGGCGCTCGGCTTCAGCGAAGTACTTGCGGAATTGCTTTTCCAGCACGCCGTACATGCGCTTGAGCTTTTGCTTTTCGCGCAGCTGCAGGCCGTAGTCGGAAGTGCGGGCACCCGAAGTGCGGCCGTGTTGGCCAGGCTTGGAATCCAGCTTGCACTTGGAATCCAGCGAGCGGCGGGCGCTCTTCAGGAACAGGTCAGTACCCTCGCGGCGCGAGAGCTTGCATTTGGGTCCAATATAACGTGCCATGTGGATTCCCTTTAGATACGACGACGCTTCGGCGGACGGCAGCCGTTGTGCGGAACGGGCGTGATGTCGGCGATGGACGAAATCTTGATGCCCAGCGCGTTCAGAGCGCGCACCGACGACTCGCGACCGGGGCCGGGGCCCTTGATGCGGACTTCCAGCGTCTTGATGCCGTACTCGAGCGCGACGCGGCCAGCCGTTTCAGCGGCGACTTGCGCGGCAAACGGGGTCGACTTACGCGAACCCTTGAAACCAGCACCGCCCGACGTGGCCCACGACAGTGCGTTGCCCTGACGGTCGGTGATGGTGATGATGGTGTTGTTGAACGAAGCGTGAACGTGCGCGATGCCGTCCGAGACGTTCTTCTTGACCTTTTTGCGCACGCGCGAAGCGCCGCTGGTGGAAGCTTTCGCCATAATCCTGTTCCTCGATTATTTCTTCAGGGACGCAGCAGCACGACGCGGGCCCTTGCGGGTCCGGGCGTTGGTGCGAGTGCGCTGGCCGCGCACGGGCAAACCGCGCTTGTGACGCATACCGCGGTAGGTTCCCAGGTCGATCAAACGCTTGATCGAGAGCTGTACTTCACGACGCAGGTCGCCTTCAACCGTGAACAAACCAACATGTTCGCGGACGCGTTCCAATTCAGCGTCGCTCAGATCCTTGACCTTTTTGTCAAAGGGTACGTTTGCCGCTTCGCAAATCTTGCGAGCGCGCGTACGACCGATGCCAAAAATGGCGGTCAGGCCGATCTCGGCGTGCTGTTGCGGCGGAATGTTAATGCCAGCAATACGGGCCATGACTGTTCCTTGAATAAATCCGTTGCGTAGTCGCTAACCCGAGTTAGCCTTGACGCTGCTTGTGACGCGGGTCGGTGCAGATAACGCGCACCACGCCGTGACGTTTGATAACTTTGCAGTTGCGGCAGATCCGCTTAACCGATGCCATTACTTTCATGGTTGACTCCTAATTTTCCGTAATCCGGTTCCGCTCATTTGGAGCGGAAAACTATCCTGGCTCGCGTCAGATCATAGGGCGTGAGCTCCACTGTGACCTTGTCACCCGGCAGGATCCGGATGTAATGCATACGCATCTTGCCGGAAATATGGCCCAACACCACGTGGCCGTTTTCGAGCTTGACGCGAAATGTCGCGTTCGGGAGGTTCTCAAGAACCTCGCCTTGCATCTGAATGACGTCGTCCTTGGACATTCTTTTGCTTACCGCATCGGCAAACCCGCGCCCTTGAAGTTAGCCTTCTTGAGCAACGAGTCGTACTGGTGAGACATCATGTAGGCCTGAACCTGTGCCATGAAATCCATCGTCACCACCACAATGATCAACAGAGACGTACCACCGAAGTAGAAGGGAACGTTCCAGCGCATCACCAAGAATTCCGGCAACAGGCACACCAACGTGATGTAGATGGCACCTGCGAGCGTCAAACGCATCAGGATCTTGTCGATGTAGCGCGCCGTTTGCTCGCCCGGACGGATGCCCGGAACAAACGCACCACTCTTCTTCAGGTTGTCCGCCGTTTCGCGGCTGTTGAAAACCAGAGCCGTGTAGAAAAAGCAGAAGAAAATAATCGCGACCGAGTACAGCGTGATGTAGAGCGGTTGACGAGGCGACAGGGCCGCAGCCAGGTCGCTAAGCCAGCGCATGTTCTCGCTGCTGGAGAACCAGCTCGTGATCGTGGCCGGGAACAGAATGATCGACGACGCGAAGATCGGCGGAATCACCCCTGCCATGTTCAGCTTCAGCGGCAAATGCGAGCTTTGACCACCGTAGACCTTGTTGCCGACCTGACGCTTGGCGTAGTTCACCGTGATCTTGCGCTGTCCGCGTTCCACGAACACCACAAAAGCGGTAACCAGCACCACCAGAGCCACGATGAACAGCGCCGAAAGCACAGACATCGCGTTGGTGCGGACCAGGTCCAACAGAGCAGCCAGCGCCGCGGGCAGACCCGCAACGATACCTGCAAAGATCAGGATGGAAATCCCGTTGCCAAGACCACGTTCCGTGATTTGCTCACCCAGCCACATGACAAACATGGTGCCGGTGACCAAGGTCACGACGGTCGTGAAGCGGAACAACATGCCCGGATCGATCACCAGTCCCTGCTGGGACTCCAGCGCCACCGAAATGCCCACAGCCTGCACCAGCGCCAGCACGACCGTGCCGTAGCGGGTGTATTGGGTAATCTTCCGACGTCCGGCCTCGCCCTCTTTCTTGAGCGCTTCCAGCGACGGCACCACCACCGACATCAACTGCATGATGATGGATGCCGAAATGTACGGCATGATCCCCAGGGCAAAAATCGAGAAACGCGAGAGCGCCCCGCCCGAGAACATGTTGAACAGGCCCAGGATCCCGCCCTGGTTCTGACGGAACAAGTCCGCCAGCGCATCCGGGTTGATACCCGGTACGGGGATGTGTGTACCCAAACGGTAAACCACCAGGGCGAGCACCAGGAACACCAGACGGCGCTTCAGATCGCCGTAACGTGCTCCGGATTTGCCCAATGCCTGCGCGTTAGCCACTCGTCACCTCTGATCAAGCAAGCGAGCCGCCCGCGGCTTCGATGGCGGCGCGAGCGCCGGCCGTCGCGGTAATGCCCTTGAGCACGACCTTGCGCGAGAGTTCACCCGACTTGATGACCTTGGCGTAACGAACCGCCTGGCCAATCACGCCGGCCGCCTTCAGCACTTGCACATCGATTTCGTCGATGGGCAGGGCCTGGAGGTCCGACAGACGAACTTGGGCATACAGGTGTTGACCCAGCGGGGTGAAACCGCGCTTGGGCAGGCGACGTTGCAGCGGCATTTGACCGCCTTCGAAGCCAACCTTGTGGAAACCGCCCGAGCGCGACTTCTGACCCTTGTGACCACGGCCGGCGGTCTTACCCAGACCCGAACCGATGCCACGGCCGACGCGGCGCTTGGCGTGCTTGGAGCCCTCGGCGGGCTTCAGCGAATTAAGTTGCATATCCGACATGGTGATTCCTTAGGCTTCCGAGACGGAAACGAGATAATCCACCTTACGGATCATCCCACGCACCTCGGGCGTATCGACCAGCACGCGGCTGCTGTTGATGCGGCCCAAGCCCAAACCGCGAACCGTATCACGGTGCGATTGCTTGGTACCGATCACCGAGCGCACGAGGGTCACTTTGATCTGCTTCTGAGCCATGATTTACCCCAGGATCTCTTCGACCGTCTTGCCGCGCTTGGCAGCAACATCGGCCGGGGTCAGGGAGGCGCGCAGGCCGTTCAACGTGGCGCGAACCATGTTGTAGGGGTTGCTCGAGCCCAGGCTCTTGGCAACCACGTTACGCACACCCATCACTTCGAAAATAGCGCGCATCGGGCCGCCGGCGATAACGCCGGTACCTTCAGCAGCGGGCGAAATCAGCACGGTGGCGGCGCCATGCTTGCCAACCACGGTGTGGTGCAGCGTGCCGTTCTTCAGAGCGACCTTGAACATGCCGCGACGGGCTTGTTCCATGGCCTTCTGAACGGACACCGGCACTTCACGCGCCTTGCCCTTGCCCATGCCGATGCGGCCATCGCCATCGCCAACCACGGTCAGCGCGGCAAAGCTCATGGTGCGACCACCCTTGACCACTTTGCTCACGCGGTTGACCGCGATCATCTTTTCGCGGAGGCCGTCATCGTTCTCTTTTTCCGCGGCGTTCTTGCCTTGTACTTTAGCCATTTGACAGATCCTCGCTTAGAACTTCAGGCCGGCTTCACGCGCGGCATCGGCCAGCGCTTTCACGCGGCCATGGTAACGAAAGCCCGAGCGATCGAAAGCGACCAGTTCGATGCCGGCAGCCTTGGCCTTTTCGGCCACGCGCTTGCCGACCAGCGTAGCAGCGGCTTTGTTGCCGCCCTGACCGGTTTGGCCGGCCAGTTGCGCACGCACTTCGGCTTCCACCGTCGAGGCGCTGACCAGAACGCGATCGCCTTCCGGCGAAATGATGTTGGCGTAGATGTGCTGGTTCGAGCGGAAGATCGAGAGGCGGTGAACGCGCAGCTCGTTGATCTTCCGGCGGGTCGGAACCGCACGACGCAAACGGGAAACTTTTTTGTCCATGATTCGTCCTTGCGTGCGCCGTTATTTCTTCTTGGTTTCTTTGATGACGACGCGTTCGTCCGAGTAACGCACACCCTTGCCCTTGTAGGGTTCGGGTTCGCGGTACGCGCGGATTTCAGCGGCCATCTGACCGACGACTTGCTTGTTGGCGCCCTTGATGACGATTTCCGTCTGGGTGGGGCATTCGGCCTTGATACCGGCCGGCAACTGGTGCAAAACGTCGTGCGAGAAACCGAGCTGCAGCTTAACGGCGTCGCCTTGAATCGAGGCGCGGTAACCCACGCCAACCAGATTCAGCTTGCGCTCGAAACCCTTGCTCACGCCAGTAACCATATTGGCCACCAGCGCGCGCACGGTACCCGACATGGCGTTGGCGTGACGGGTTTCGTTGGCGGCGGCAAACGTGAGCTTGCTGCCGTCCAGCGAAATCGTGACGTCGCCAGTCAGGGCTTGGGTCAAGGTGCCCAGCGGACCCTTGACAGTGATCTGATCCTGCTTGATGTCAGCTTCGACACCCTTGGGCAGTTCGACCGGATACTTAGCGATACGTGACATTCGAATTTCTCCTTAGGCCACGTAGCACAGCACTTCGCCGCCGACGCCGTTGGCGCGAGCCTTACGGTCGGTCATGACGCCGCGCGAGGTCGAAACGATAGCCACGCCCAGGCCGTTCATGACCTGAGGAATGCTGGTACGGCCCTTGTAGATACGCAGACCAGGGCGCGAAACGCGTTCGATGCGCTCGATAACCGGACGGCCAGCGTAGTACTTCAGGGTGATCTCGAGTTCAGGCTTGGCCTGGGAACCCTTGACTTCAAAGCTGTCGATGTAGCCTTCGTCCTTCAGCACAGCGGCAATGGCCGCCTTCAGCTTCGAGGAGGGCATGTTCACCGTAACTTTGTCCACTTGCTGCGCATTGCGAATGCGGGTCAGCATATCGGCGATGGGATCGCTCATGCTCATATTGTTTCTCCTACCAGCTGGCCTTGGTGATGCCGGGGATTTCGCCCTTCATCGCCATTTCACGCAGTTTGTGGCGCGTCAGGCCGAACTTGCGGAACACACCGCGAGGACGACCGGTGACCACGCAACGGTTACGTTGACGCGTCGGGTTGGCATTGCGCGGCAGCTGTTGCAGCTTGAGCCGAGCTTGGTAACGTTCTTCGTCGGTCTTCGACTGGTCGTCAATGATCGACTTCAACTCAGCGCGCTTGGCAGCGAACTTGTCAGCCAGCTTGGCGCGCTTGATGTCGCGATTGATGAGGGAAAGTTTAGCCACGTCATCAGCCCCTTAGTTACGGAACGGGAAGCTGAAGGCCGTCAACAGCGCCTTGGCTTCTTCGTCGGTCTTCGCGGAGGTGGTGATGCTGATGTTCAGCCCACGCAGCGCGTCGATCTTGTCGTACTCGATTTCGGGGAAAATGATCTGCTCTTTCACCCCGATGTTGTAGTTGCCACGGCCGTCGAACGCACGACCCGAGATACCGCGGAAGTCGCGCACGCGAGGCAGCGCAACCGCCACCAGGCGATCCAGGAATTCGTACATGCGTTGACCACGCAGCGTGACCATGCAACCAATCGGGTAGTTTTCGCGGATCTTGAAACCGGCGATAGCCTTCTTGGTCTTCGTCACGACAGGCTTCTGGCCGGCGATCTTGGTCAGATCCGACACAGCGTGTTCAATGACTTTCTTGTCGGAGACCGCTTCCGAGACGCCCATGTTCAGGGTGATCTTGGTGATGCGCGGCACTTCCATTGCGCTCTTGTAGCCAAACTTGGCCTGCAGGTCGCCAGCGACCTTGCTCTTGTAGAAATCTTGCAAACGAGACATGTCTATCGCCCCTTACGCCTTGGCGCCGACAACGGCACCATTGGAACGGAACACGCGGACCTTGCGACCGTCGACTTCTTGAACGCCCACGCGGTCGCCACGACCGGTTGCGGGGTTGAAGAGCGCCACATTCGAGATGTGGATCGGCATGGTCTTTTCGACAATCCCGCCCGGGTTGTTAGCCATCGGGTTGGCTTTCACGTGCTTCTTGGCAACATTGACGCCTTCGACCAGGACGTGGTCGGCGTCAACGCGGGCCAGCACGGTACCGCGACGCTTCTTGTCGCGGCCGGTCAGGACGATGACTTCGTCGCCTTTACGAATGTTGTTCATCGTAGGGCTCCTTACAGCACTTCCGGGGCCAACGACACGATCTTCATGAACTTCTCGGTACGCAGTTCACGCGTAACGGGTCCGAAGATGCGGGTGCCGATGGGCTCCAGCTTGGCGTTGAGCAACACGGCGGCATTGCCACCGAAACGAATCAGCGAACCGTCTTTACGGCGCACGCCCTTGGCGGTACGAACCACCACGGCATTGTAAATTTCGCCTTTCTTGACGCGTCCGCGCGGAGCCGCATCTTTGACGCTCACCTTGATGATGTCGCCGATACCGGCATAACGGCGCTTGGAGCCACCGAGCACCTTAATGCACATGACATGACGCGCACCAGTGTTATCGGCCACGTCCAGCGTGGTCTGCATTTGGATCATGATTTTTCCTGTTCCAACTTAACTGGAAATACGGTTTTCCCAACAAGGGAACACTGCAATTCCTGCCAGTTTTGGTCCCGTCAGGTCAGCCGCCCTGCTTTTTGTCGGCAAGTCCACGACATCTGGACCAGCAACTGGTTGGCAACGCAACGACCCTGGGTTGAAATCCTGCGGGTATTCCCCCCGACGCGCTCACCTAACGTTCGGCTAGATGAATCGACAATCTGGGAAAGCTGATAATTCTAACGTGGTTAAATTTTGAGCGCAAGCACTTTGTTGGAGTCGCGCGAAAAACACCACACCCGCTGACAAAGGGTGCGTTTTGCGGGCCATCCGCCCCTATTTCTGGCGGTAGTAGCCCTTCTCCCAGGCGTCATGATTGGCCTTGCCGCGGCGGATTTCGTCCGTGAACGGCGCGGCCATGAGCACCAGGCGATTGAGCCATTTTACAGGAGCGCGGCAGGGGCGCTCGAAGTCCACGAACAGCACGGCCCGCAGTCCGTCGGTGTCGTTGTGCACCTGATGCGGATATAGGTCGTCGAAGACGACCGCCTGCCCTTCCCGCCAGCTGTAGCGTTCCCCGCCCACCTCGATCCAGCACCGCTCCGGGGGCTGCGGCACGACCAGGCCCAGGTGCAGACGGAGCACGCCGTTATACGGCCCCGTGTGCAGCGGTATGCGCTTGCCGGCTTCGAGAATCGAGAAGAAGGCGGTGCGCAGGCCGGGGATATCCTGCAGCGCCCGCGCGGTGGCCGGGCAGCGCGCCAGGTTGCGCTCGGAACGCAAGCCATAGCCCATGAAGACAAAGGTCTTCCATTGGTCGTCGGATGTGATCATGCCCACGTCCGGCGAAATCTCGTGAAATGCCGGCAATTGCTGGCGGTCGGCCAGCAGCTCGGCCAGTTCAGCCCGGATGCCCGGCGCCCGATCTTCCAGGGCGGCAATCCAGGGAAACTGGCTGCTGTCGAATATGGGCTTGTCTCCCACCAGCGAGGCCTGCGCGATGCGCTGGCGCAGCCAGTCGATGAACCGGAAGAACACCCGGGAATAGATACTGGGCTTGGCGGCCGGACGCGCATCGACGGGTTGCACGATAGGTAGACGGGGGACAGCCGAAGATTCCCCATTTTGTCCATGGCGCGGCGCGCGCGCAAGCTTCCAGGCAATCCATTGGCCCCAAGTCCGCACCCGGGAGTGGTCCTCCCGGCGCGCGGGAAGCTGGTTTAGACTGCCGTGGGCGACCGCGGTCGCCATCCACTCCTATTTCGCAAGGAACGACAGGCATGTATGAACAGTTGGCGCTGTATATCGACGGCGAATTCGTCGCCGGCGAGGGCAGGCGCACCCAGGACGTCATCAATCCGGCCACGCTCGAAGTACTCGGCCAGCTGCCCCACGCCACGGAAGCGGACCTGGATCGCGCGCTTGCCGCAGCCCAGCGCGCCTTCGAATCGTGGAAGAAATCCTCGCCCATGGACCGCTCGGCCATCCTGCGCAAGGTCGCCACGCTGTCGCGCGAGCGCGCCAAGGAAATTGGCCGCAACATGACCCTGGACCAGGGCAAGCCCCTGGCCGAAGCCGTGGGCGAAGTCACGTCCTGCGCCGAGCATGCCGACTGGCACGCTGAAGAGTGCCGCCGGATCTATGGCCGCGTGATCCAGCCCCGCAATCCTGATGTCCGCCAGATCGTGGTGCGTGAGCCCATCGGCGTCTGCGCCGCCTTTACGCCCTGGAACTTCCCGTACAACCAGGCGATCCGCAAGATCGCCGCCGCGATCGGCGCCGGCTGCACCGTGGTGCTCAAGGGTCCCGAGGATTCGCCCAGCGCCGTCATGGCGATTGCGCGCATGTTCCACGATGCGGGCCTGCCCAAGGGCTGCCTGAACATTGTCTGGGGCGAGCCGGCCAAGATCTCCGACTACCTGATCCGTTCGCCGATCGTGCGCAAGGTGTCCTTCACCGGCTCCGTGCCGGTGGGCAAGCAGCTGGCCGCGCTGGCCGGCGCCCACATGAAGCGCGTCACCATGGAATTGGGCGGCCATTCGCCCGTGCTGGTGTTCGACGACGCCGACATCGACCGCGCCGCCGAAATGCTGGCCAAGTTCAAGGTGCGCAACGCCGGCCAGGTCTGCGTGTCGCCCACCCGGTTCTATGTGCAGGACGGCGCATACGAACAGTTCCTGGCCAAGTTCTCGGACGTGCTGAAGAACATCAAGGTCGGCGACGGCCTGGAAGCCGGCACCGAAATGGGTCCGCTGGCGCACGAGCGCCGCGTGCCCGCCATGAGCGCCTTCATCGACGACGCCCGCAAGCACGGCGCCAAGGTGGTGGTGGGTGGCGGCCCTCTGGACCGCAAGGGCTTCTTCTTCGCCCCGACGGTCGTCACGGATCTGCCGGACAACTCCATGCTGATGACCGAAGAACCCTTCGGCCCGGTCGCGCCCGTCGTGCGCTTCACCGACACCGATGAAGTGCTGCGCCGCGCAAACAGCCTGCCCTTCGGCCTGTCGTCCTACGTGTTCACGAACTCGCTCAAGACGGCGACCAAGGTCTCCAACGGCCTGGAGGCCGGCATGGTCAACATCAACCATTTCGGCAGCGCGCTGGCCGAGACGCCGTTCGGCGGCATCAAGGACAGCGGCATCGGAAGCGAAGGCGGAACGGAAACGTTCGAAGGCTATCTGGTCACGAAGTTCATCACGCACATCTGACCCCCACGCCTGCATCCCGGCAAAGCCCCGCTCGCGGGGCTTTTTTCTTGCCCGCGAGTACGCGGCTCGAATTCGATTCATAAAGGTGTCATCCGCGTCGGTGAGCATTGGCCCCCGCTTACAGGCAGCTGACCCCGGAAAGGAGGAACGGCTGCCGCAGCAAAACGGTTCCAGGAATCCCTCCCCGATGACGCCCCATTCACGCTACGCCCGAGCCGCCGGCTCCATGCTTCTTGTTGCCCTGCTCGCCGCCTGCGGCGGCGACAAGGACGACGACAAGCCCCCGGTGGCCGAAGCGCCCCCGGCGACGGAGACGCCCGCCCAGCCGCCCGCCCCCGTGCAGGTGGCGTTCATGCCTGACATCCACTTCCATGACGTCTACGCCGATTTCAAGGATGGCTCGTTCCCGGGCATTCCCAATCCGAAGGCCGGCGACAACGCCACCATCCGGACGATGTACGCGCAGCTGACGTCCACGCGCCTGTTCAACGAAAACTACTTCGCGTTCCTTGCCGCGCTGGACGACGCCGTGAAGCGCGGCGTGAAATACATCGCGCTGCCGGGCGACTTCTCGGATGACGGCCAACCCGTGCACATGCGCGGCCTGGTCAAGATCATGGACGAGTATTCGAAGAAGCACGGCATCCAGTTCTTCGCCGCGCCTGGCAACCATGATCCCAACCGCCCATTCAACCAGCCGGCCGGCAAAAGCGACTATCTGGGACTGGACCCCGTGACGGGCGTGATCGGCTTTTCGCAGCCGATCTACAGCCGCGGCGCCAACGCGTGCACCGCGCCCTACAGCGGCGACTGGGCCCGCATAGGAAATACGTATTGCACCGAGGAAGTGCTGCACATGGGCTACGCCGGGATCACCGGCGTACTGGAGCGGCACGGCTTCATGCCCCAGCCGGAGAACCTGTACTACGAGACCCCGTACAGCACCTACAAGTACGAAGACTACGACCACGCAACCGCATTGGCGCAGGCCAATTGGACGAATCGCCAGTACGAGATCTGCGCCGAAGGCACCGGCGGCCCGGACAAGCCGCAAAACTACACCCTGTGCAAGATGGTGCCCGACACGTCCTACGTGGTCGAACCCGTGAAGGGCGTGTGGCTGGTGGGCCTGGACGCCAACGTCTATGTGCCGACCGGTCCCGGCGCGAACGACTTCACCGGCTCCGGCGACCAGGGCTATAACAAGATGCTCACCCACAAGAGCCACGTCATCAAGTGGCTGGCCGACGTCGTGGCCCGCGGCAAGGCGCAGGGCAAGCAGGTCATCGCCTTCAGCCACTTCCCGATGTCGGAGTTCTTCAACGGCGCGTCGGACGACATCGAGGCGCTGCTGGGCGCGAACAAGATGCAGATGATCCGCCGCCCGGCGGAAAACACCACCCGCGCCCTGGCCGAGACCGGCTTGAAGGTGCATGTGGGCGGCCACATGCACTTCAACGACATGGCCTTGCGCAACTACGGCGGGGACCACGCGCTGTTCAATATCCAGGCGCCCTCCATGGCGGCCTACGTGCCCGCATACAAGCTCATGACGCTGCAAAGCGCGGAGGAGATCGAAGTCCAGACCATCCGGTTGGACAAGGTGCCGCGCTTCGACGAGCTGTTCGACCTCTACCGGGCCGAGAACGCCTACGACGTGCCGCCGCGCTGGGACGTGTCCATCCTGGACGCCAAGGATTACGGCGACTTCACCTACCGCTACATGAGCGAACTGGTGCGCCTGCGCCTGCTCAACGACGACTGGCGCTGCGAGATGCGCGAGCTGGTGAAGAGTCCCCTGACGGGCGCCGACCTGCTCGCCCTGTCGCAACTGCAGACAACCGTGACGCTCAAGGAGCTGGCAAACACCGGCAACCAGAACAACCTGACGCCGGCGTTCTTTGCCTGCCTGTCGGACGGCGGCGGCAGCGGCGCCAGCAATGCGGCCTATGCCGCGGATGCGGCAGATGCCCAGACTCGCGCCCAGGCCCTGGCCCAGGCCAATGGCATGCAGCTGTCGGACTTTGCGCAATGGACGGCCCTGGAGATGGCGGGCGATTTCGTGCGCCTGGCCAACGCGGGCGATCTGGCGTTCGCGGACATTCCGGCCCAACGCGCCAACCAGTACAAGCTGCTGGCGCAGGCCTTGAGCCACACCAACGCCGCCGTGCAAATGAACGGCAACAGCGTCAGCAACGCCAATACGCCCGCCGACCTGTTCAAGGCGCGCTTCAAGCCGCTGATGGCGATCATGCTCAAGCTGGCGAACGGCGCGCCGTCGGAGCATATCCGGCTGGACCTGACGACCAACAGCATCGTCAACCTGTCGAGCCAGCCCTCGCCGTTCTAGGCCGGGTACGTTCGACTTGAAAGGCCGACGGCCCGCCGACAAGGCGGGCCGTTTCGATTTGGCTCTCCGGTTTTACCGCGGGTGGACCGGTCAGGCTTGCGTCGCCCTGCCGCCCGCGCGCAGGTCCCGCGGCGTCATGCCGAAGCGCTGCTTGAACAGCCGGCTGAAATGCGACGGATGGGAAAAGCCCACCTGGTAAGCCAGCTCCGCGATGCTGCGATGGCGATGCCGCGCATCCAGCAGCAATTCGCGGCACTTCTCCAGCCGCAGCTCGAAGATGAACGATTCCACCGACAGGCCGCCCGCGCGCAGGATACGGTGCAGATAGGCCACCGACACGCCGCAGCCCTGTGCAACCTGCGACGGCGCCAGGTCGGGATCCGCAAGATGCTGGCGGATGTACGCAAGGACGCGTGCGCGATGCGCCACCGTGACGCTGCTGTCGGCTTCCGACACCTGCCCCTGCCCGGGCTGCACCAGGAACAGGACGATGAGGTCGATGAGCCGCTCGCCCAGTTCGGCGGCCTCGGCGTCGGACCAGGCGTCCATCCCCTTGAACAGGTGATCCATGTAACCGGCCAGCAGCGCCCCGCGAGGCGACCCGTCGTCGATGCGCAGCTTGTAGAAGGCGCCGACGCGCGAATCGCGTTGCGACAAGGCGCTGCGCGGAAACGACACGCTCAGACTGCGGTAACCGGCCGCACCCTGCGCCGTCGCCTGGTAAGGCAGGCTCTGGTTCATCAGGTACACGCAACCCGGTTCCACCTGGAATTCCCGTCCCTGCTGGCGCACTGCCAGCGGGCCTGCAAGCGGCAGTCCAAATGTGTAGAACTCCTGGTCCAGGCGAGACACATTGCCCGCGGTGCGTTCAAGCTGCTGGCCCTGATAGTGCAGATCGTTGAACTGCAGGCTGGCGCGGCGCGCATAGCGCACGTGGCCTGCGAAATGGTCGGGTTTCCCGCCATGCACCTCGAACGGCCCGAAGGCATCGGACAGCGCCGCGCGCCACTGATCGCGCCGGTCGGCGCCGGCGCTGGCCGAAATGGCGAATTGCGTATCGGGCATGGCACGGTCTCCTGGTGCACGGGTGCGCAAATTGATCTTGCGTCTACATATTCTTGACTCACCCTGCTCTGGGGCGGATGGCGCGTTGTGAAGGCGCCTGCCGCAAGTCTATATTCAGCCCGATAAGCACACAACCTGGACAACCCGGGAGGAGACTCATGGCTCAGGCAAGCGAGGCGGCCCCCCGCCCCACGCCGGTGTCGCGCTACCTGCGCTGCGCGGGCCGCGAGCTGCACTACACGGAATGGGGCGCCGCCGATGCGCCCCCGATCGTCATGTGGCATGGCCTGGCCCGCACGGGCCGCGACTTTGACGAGCTGGCGCAGTCGCTGGCCGGCGACTACCGAATCATCTGTCCGGACACGATCGGGCGCGGCCTGTCCCAGTGGAGCCCGGACCCGAAAGCCGAATACCGGCTGGATTTCTACGCCGAGCTGGCCCGCGCCCTGCTGGATGGCCTGTCGCTCGCGCGCGTACGCTGGGTGGGTACGTCCATGGGCGGCGCGACCGGCATGCATGCGGCGGCCACCACCCTGCGTGACCGGATCTCGCATCTGGTGGTCAACGACATCGGACCCGAACTGCCGCAGCCCGCCATCGAGCGCATCCTTGCCTATGCCGGCAATCCGCCGGCGTTCGATACGGTCACGCAACTGGAAACCTGGCTGCGCGCCGCCTACAAGCCCTACGGCTGGCAAAGCGACGAACAATGGCGCAGGATGGCCGAGACCTCGGTGCGCCGGCTGCCCGACGGCCGTGTCACCACGCACTACGACCCCGCCATCGTGGGGCAGTTCAGCCACCACCCCGGCGACTATGACCGCTGGAGCGGCTACGACTCGCTGCGCATGCCGTTGCTGCTGCTTCGCGGCGCCGACTCCGACCTCCTCCTGCCCGAGGTCGCCCATGCGATGACCGAACGCGGCCCTCGCGCCCAACGCATCGACTTTCCCGACTGCGGCCACGCCCCCGCCTTGAATGTGCCGGCCCAGATCGACCCCATCCGCCAATTCCTTGCCAGGCCGGACGACACGGCCGCGTACGCCCACTGACAACAGGAGACTTTCATGAAACGCGTTCTGCTCGCCGCGCTGGCCAGCCTGTGCATGAGTTCCGGGGCCGCCGCCAAAGACCTTGTCGTGGCGCATGTCTACGACAAGACGGGACCGCTGGAGGCCTATGCCAAACAGACCCAGAACGGGCTGATGCTGGGCCTGGAATACGCCACCCAGGGCACCATGACGGTGGCCGGCCGCAAGATCCGCGTCATCGAAAAGGACAACCAGGGCAAGCCCGACGTGGCCCGCGCGCAGCTGGCCTCGGCCTACGCCGACGACAACGCGGACATCGCGGTGGGCCCCACGTCCTCGGGCGTGGCGCTGGCCATGCTGCCGATCGCCGAGGAGTACGAAAAGATCCTGCTGGTGGAGCCCGCGGTCGCGGATTCGATCACCGGCGAAAAGTGGAACAAGTACATCTTCCGCACCGGCCGCAACTCGTCCCAGGACGCCATCGCCAACGCCGTGGCCTTCGACCAGGCCGGCACGTCGATCGCCATGCTTGCGCAGGACTATGCGTTCGGCCGCGATGGCGTCAAGGCCTTCAAGGGCGCGCTCAAGAATGCCAAGATCGTGCACGAGGAGTACCTGCCCGCCAACGCCACCGACTTCACCGCGGGCGCGCAGCGCCTGTTCGACGCGCTGAAGGACAAGCCGGGCCGCAAGATCATCTTCATCCTCTGGGCGGGCGCGGGCAACCCGTTCAAGATCGCCGACCTGGATCCCAAGCGGTACGGCATCGAGATCGCCACGGGCGGCAACACGCTGACCGCGATGACGCCGCTCAAGTCGCTGGCCGGCATGGAAGGCGCCACCTATTACTACTACGGGATCCCCAAGAATCCGGTCAATGACTGGCTCGTCGCGGAACACCAGAAGCGCTTTGGCCAGCCGCCCGACTTCTTCACGGCCGGCGGCATGGCATCCGGCATCGCCATCGTGGCGGCCTTGAACAAGACTGCCGGCGACTCGGACACCGACAAGCTGATCAAGGCCATGGAAGGCATGAGCTTTGACACCCCCAAGGGCAAGATGACCTTCCGCCCCGAGGATCACCAAGCCATGCAGTCCATGTACCACTTCCGGATCAAGAACGATCCGTCCGTGCCTTGGGCGGTGCAGGACCTGGTCAAGGAAATCACGCCCGACCAGATGGCGGTTCCGATCCAGAACAAGCGTTGATCCGGCGCCTCCCATGCTGGAAACACAATCGCTCACGATCCGGTTCGGCGGACACGTGGCTGTCAACGATGTCAGCTGCGCCTACGCGCCTGGCAGCCTGACAGCCATCGTCGGCCCGAACGGCGCGGGCAAGACCACGTACTTCAATCTCATCTCCGGCCAGTTGCGCGCAAGCGCCGGCACGGTGCGCCTGGACGGACGGGACCTTACCTCGCTGGCCGCACCGGCCCGCATGCACGCGGGGCTGGGGCGCGCGTTCCAGCTGACGCAGCTGTTCCCGCGCCTGAGCGTGCACGAAAACGTCCGGCTCGCGCTGCAGTCGCGCCAACAAGGAATGAGCTGGCGGCAGATCCGCTTCTGGCGCACCTGGGACGATGACCGCGGCCTCATGGAGCGTGCCGACGCCCTGCTCGATCGCACCCGGCTCACGGCCCGCCGTGATCAGGCTGCGGCGGACCTGCCGCATGGCGATCAGCGCAAGCTGGAGATCGCCATGCTTATCGGACTGGAGCCGAAGGTGTTCATGTTTGACGAACCCACCGCCGGCATGAGCGTGGACGACGTTCCCGTCGTGCTGGACCTGATCCGCGAACTGAAGACCGATCCCTCGAAGATCATCCTGCTCGTGGAGCACAAGATGGATGTCGTCCGCGAGCTTGCCGACCGTATCGTCGTGCTGCACAACGGCCAGTTGATGGCGGACGGCGACCCCGCCACCGTCATCGCGTCGCCCATCGTCCAGCAGGCCTACCTGGGCGTGAGCCCGCCGGAGAAGGCTGCATGACGCCGCCCCCGCTTCTGGATTTGAAGGACGTGCATACGCATATCGGCGCGTATCACATCCTGCATGGCGTGGACCTCAGCGTTGCGCCTTGCGCCGTCACCATGTTGCTCGGCAGGAATGGCGCAGGCAAGACCACCACATTGCGTACGATCATGGGGCTATGGCGCGCCTCGCAAGGCCAGGTGACTTTCGACGGCGCAGCGATCGGGGGGCCCGGCGCGCGCACGTCGCCGCCCGACATGGCGCGCATGGGCATGGCATACGTGCCCGAGAACATGGGCATCTTCGGCGACCTTTCCGTGAAGGAGAACATCCTGCTTGCGGCACGCAGCGCACGGAATGCCAATCATCTGGATACCGCGCGGCTGGAGTGGATATTCGGCTTCTTTCCGGCGCTGCGGAAGTTCTGGCTGCATCCCGCCGGCAAACTATCCGGCGGGCAAAAGCAGATGCTGGCCATGGCGCGCGCGATCATCGAGCCGCGCCGCCTGCTGCTGGTGGATGAACCCAGCAAGGGGCTGGCGCCGGCCATCATTCAGAACATGATCGACGCCTTCATCGAGCTCAAGCAAACCGGCACGACCATCCTGCTGGTCGAGCAGAACTTCAATTTCGCCCGCCGTGTCGGCGATTACGCCGCCGTCATGGACAACGGCAAGGTCGTGCATGCCGGCGCCATGGAAGACCTGGCGGCGGACGACGCACTGCAGACACGCCTGCTGGGCCTGTCACTGGGAAGCCACCAATGAGTACGCTCGACATCGACGCTCCGCTGCCCCGTGCGCGCACCGATCTGCTGCCCGTGCTGCTGGTGCTGGCGCTGGCCGCCATCGCCCTGCCGCTGGTCGGGTCATTCTCCACCTGGGTCACACTGACCTTTGCCGGTCTGGCGATGGGAATGATCATCTTCATCGTCGCATCGGGAATGACGCTGGTCTTCGGCCTGATGGACGTGCTGAATTTCGGGCATGGCCTTTTCATCGCGATAGGCGCCTACATGGCGGCCACCGTCCTGGGCTCCATGGCCGACTGGACGCAGTCCGGCAGCCTGTGGGCCAACCTTGTCGCGGTGCTGCCCGCGATGATCGTGGGCATGCTGGTGGCCGGCGCGGTTGGCCTGGCGTTTGAACGCGTGATCGTGCGGCCCGTCTACGGCCAGCATCTGAAGCAGATCCTCATCACGATGGGCGGCATGATCATCGGCGAAGAGATCATCAAGATGATGTGGGGCCCGCAGACGATCACGCTGCCGCTGCCGGAGTCGCTGCGTGGTGCCTTCCTGCTGGGCGATGCCGCCATCGAGAAATACCGCGTCGTGGCCCTGTTGGTGGGCGTGCTGGTGCTGGGCGGCATGCTGTGGGTGTTGAACCGCACCAAGCTGGGCCTGCTGATCCGCGCGGGCGTCGAAGACCGCGAGATGGTCGAGAGCCTGGGCTACCGGATCCGCCATCTTTTCGTGGGCGTGTTCGTCGCGGGTTCGATGCTGGCGGGATTGGGCGGCGTGTTGTGGGGCATGTACCAGCAGTCCATCGTGCCGCAGCTGGGGGCCCAGGTGAACGTGCTGATCTTCATCGTCATCATGATCGGCGGACTTGGCTCGACCGTTGGCTGCCTCATCGGCGCGCTGCTGGTCGGCCTGATGGCCAACTACACGGGTTTCCTGCTGCCCAAGGCAGCCCTGTTCTCGAACATCGCGCTGATGGTCGCCATTCTGCTGTGGCGCCCGCAAGGCGTGTATCCCGTCACGAACCGCTAGGAGCCGTCGACATGTCGTTTCGCCTGCTTTCCGGCGACCCTCCGCGCAGCGCGATCCTGGCGCTGCTGCTCATGGCGATCGTGGCCGCCTTGGCCGCGGCACCGTTCCTGTTTCCGGGCCCGAAGGCGCTGGCCGTGGCCGCGAAGATTCTTGTCTTCATCATTCTGGTTGCCAGCTATGACCTGCTGCTGGGGTACACCGGCATCGTGAGTTTCGCGCACACCATGTTCTTCGGAATAGGCGCTTATGGCGTGGCGATTGCCAGCATGCGCATGGAACCAGGGTGGACCGCGGTGTTCGCGGGGGTGGCGGGCGGGCTGGCCGTTTCGCTGGCGTTTGCCTTGCTGATCGGTCTTGCGAGCCTGCGGGTGCGCGCCATCTTCTACGCCATGATCACATTGGCCGTGGCCGCCGCCTTCCAGACACTGGTTTCGCAGCTCTCAGACCTGACGGGCGGCGAGGACGGCCTGAATTTCAAGGTGCCGCAGATGCTGCGGCCCGCCTTTCGCCCCTTGTCGGAACCCTTGTTCGGCGTGACTGTCGACGGGCGCATCATCACCTACTACCTGATTGCCGCGGTCTGTGTGGTCCTATTCCTGATGTTGTTGCGCATCGTGAACTCCCCATTCGGCCGCGTGCTGCAGGCCATCCGCGAAAACCCGTTCCGCGCCGAAGCCATTGGCTATCGGACCGTGCTGTACCGCAGCCTGTCGAATCTTCTGGCGGCCGCCTTCGCGACGCTGGCCGGTGCGATGTACGCGTTATGGCTGCGTTACAACGGCCCGGATACGACCTTGTCGTTCGAGATCATGCTCAACATCCTGCTGATGGTGGTGATCGGCGGCATGGGAACCATGTACGGCGCGGTAATTGGCGCGAGCCTCTTCGTGTTCGCGCAGAGCTACCTGCAGGACGGGCTGCACGCCGTGCACGAGGTCGTGTCTGGCGTCGCGCCTTTGGCCCTGCTGTTCGAGCCGGACCGCTGGCTGTTGTGGCTGGGCATCCTGTTCGTGCTGTCGGTGTATTACTTTCCCACAGGCATCGCAGGATGGCTGCGGGAGTTCGCGCGACGCCCCGTCGGACGCTCCGCGCATCCGAAATCCCACGGCCTGCCCTAACGCCCGCCCTGCCTCAACGCATCCGCATCGCGCCGCAGCGCGTTGACGCGGCGCTGCATCTCATCAATGCTCTGGCGCGAATTGCCTCCCGCCTGATCCAGTTGAGACCCGGATGGCGTCGGCGCCAGCCTGGGCATATTCATGGGCGCACCGGAGGTCAGGGGAATCATGGCCGGGGGCTGTGGGTCCCTGCCCTGCGGCGTCGCGTTCAGCACGCGCTCCAGCACCCGCAACTGATCGCGTTGCGCCTGCAGCGCGCGCTCCTGGTCGAGCAGCGCCCGTTCATCCGGATCGTCGGATCCGAAGATCGCCGCGTGATCGCGCGACAGTCCGTCCAGATTGACGCGCGGGTCCGGACCCGCATTCAGCACGGCATGGCCGATCGACGCGGGATCCGAAGCAGCCGCCGGTGTCGCGGCGGCGTCCGGCGTCGCAACGCCATTGCCAGGTTGCGACGCCGCGCCGACGTGCGGCTCTGTTGCCTGGGAACGCGACGTCGCCGCCGCCTGGTCCTGGGCCAGCGCCGCGGTGTTCGCCATCGCAAAGCCACAGGCGACAAGCCAGGCCAATCGACGGAATTTCATGAACCGGTGCATGTTTCCTCTGCTTCGCCGCAGGCGAACGACGAAAAAAAACGGCAAGGGGATTAGCCCTTGCCGCTTTATATCAGAACGGCGAACCGTTCCGATGCCCTGCTTTCACTTAGATGATACGTGCGGCTTCAACCAGACGCACCACGCGCCACGACTTCGAGCGCGAGATGGGACGGCCTTCAGCGATTTCAACCGTATCGCCTTCGTTGTACTGGTTCGATTCATCGTGCGCCTTGTACTTCGCGGAGCGCATGATGATCTTGCCGAAGATGGGGTGCTTGACGCGGCGTTCAACCAGAACCACGACAGTCTTGTCCATCTTGTTGCTGACGACCTTGCCAACCAGCGTGCGCTGGCGCTTGGCCACTTGGGTGTTTTGAGTTTCGCTCATCTTTATTTCCCTGCCTTCTCGGTCAGCAAGGTACGAACGCGCGCAATGTCGCGACGCACGTTGCGCAGCTGGCTGGTGTTGGCCAGTTGCTGCGTGGCCTTCTGCATACGCAGACCGAATTGTGCCTTCAGCAGGCTTTCGAGCTCTTTGCCGAGCTCGGCGGCGTCTTTCGAACGGAGTTCGCTAGCTTTCATGTTAGTACTCCTTAAGCACCGATATGACGCGCGACGAACGTGGTCGAAATCGGCAGCTTGGCAGCGGCCAGGCGGAAAGCTTCACGCGCGAGCTCTTCGCTAACCCCTTCCATTTCGTAGAGCACCTTGCCGGGCTGAATTTCAGCAACCCAGTACTCCGGGTTGCCCTTACCGTTACCCATACGGACTTCGGCAGGCTTCTGCGAGATGGGCTTATCCGGGAAAATGCGGATCCAGATACGGCCGCCACGCTTGATGTGACGATTGATGGCGCGACGAGCAGCTTCGATCTGACGAGCGGTCAGACGGCCACGGCCCGTGGCCTTCAGGCCGAACTCGCCGAACGACACGTGGGTGCCACGGGTCGCCAGACCGGTGTTGCGGCCCTTCTGCTCTTTGCGATACTTTCTGCGAGAGGGTTGCAGCATGGTTATTCTCCTTCAGGCGCCGGAGCAGCATCCGCCTTGCGGGGAGCGCGGCCACGACCACCCGGACGACCGGTGCGAGCACCGTCCGGACGATCGCCACGCGGAGCGCGGCGCGGACGACGTTCTTCTTCACGCGGGGCTGCGGTTTCCGGCGGCAATTCGCCGTTGGCCAGCATATCGCCCTTGTAGACCCAGACCTTGATGCCGATCACGCCGTACGTGGTGTGGGCTTCGGAGGTGCCGTAGTCGATGTTGGCCTTGAGGGTGTGCAGCGGCACACGGCCTTCGCGATACCACTCGGTGCGAGCAATTTCGATACCGTTCAGACGGCCCGAGCTCATGATCTTGATGCCTTGGGCACCCAGACGCATGGCGTTCTGCATCGCGCGCTTCATGGCGCGACGGAACATGATGCGCTTCTCGAGCTGTTGCGAGATCGAATCGGCGATCAGTTGAGCATCGGTTTCCGGCTTGCGGATTTCTTCGATGTTGACGTGCACGGGCACGCCCATCAGGCGCTGCAGATCAGCCTTCAGGCTTTCGATGTCTTCGCCGCGCTTGCCGATCACCACGCCCGGACGAGCCGAGTAGACGGTGATGCGGGCATTCTTGGCGGGACGCTCGATGATCACGCGACCAACGGAGGCGCTCTTGAGCTTCTTCTTCAGGTACTCGCGAACGCGAATGTCTTCGGCAAGCATCGTGCCGAAGGCCTTGTCGTCGGCGAACCAACGCGAGGACCAATTACGGGTGACCGCGAGACGGAACCCAGTGGGGTGAATTTTCTGACCCATCGTGACTCCTTAAGCTCCGACCTTGACCGTGATGTGGCAGGTCTGCTTCTCGATACGGTTGCCGCGGCCCTTGGCGCGAGCGGAGAAGCGCTTCATCGACTGAGCCTTGTCCACAAAAATCGTGGTGACTTTCAGTTCGTCGATATCGGCGCCGTCGTTGTGCTCGGCGTTGGCGATGGCGGACTCGACAGCCTTCTTCAGGATGACGGCAGCCTTCTTCGGCGAGAAGGTGAGGATCTCCAGCGCACGGCCGACCTTCTGACCGCGGATCAGGTCCGCAACCAGACGGGTCTTCTGTGCGGAGATGTGAACCCCACGGATAATGGCAGTAGTTTCCATCGCTTACCTCTTCGCCTTCTTGTCCGCGGCGTGACCCTTGAACGTACGGGTCAGCGCGAACTCGCCCAGCTTGTGACCGACCATGTTCTCGTTGATGTACACGGGAACATGCTGCTTGCCGTTGTGCACAGCGATCGTCAGACCGATGAACTCGGGCAGGATCGTGGAACGACGCGACCAGGTCTTGATCGGCTTCTTGTCTTTGCCCGCAACGGCCGTGTCCACCTTTTTGATCAGGTGAGCATCGACAAACGGGCCTTTCTTGATCGAACGTGACATAGTGTTCGCCTCTTACTTGCGCTTGCGCCGTTGGACGATCATATTGTTCGTCCGCTTGTTGCGACGGGTCTTGAAACCCTTCGACGGAGTGCCCCACGGGCTGACCGGCTCGCGTGCTTCACCGGTACGGCCTTCGCCGCCACCGTGCGGGTGATCCACCGGGTTCATGGCAACGCCACGAACGGTCGGGCGGACACCGCGCCAACGCATTGCACCGGCCTTGCCGATTTGGCGCAGGCTGTGTTCTTCGTTACCGACCTCACCGATGGTGGCACGGCATTCGATGTGCACACGGCGGACTTCACCCGAGCGCAGACGCACTTGAGCGTAGATGCCTTCGCGAGCCAGCAGGACGGCGGAAGCGCCAGCCGAGCGGACCATCTGGGCACCCTTGCCAGGCAGCATTTCGACGCAGTGAATCGTCGTACCCACCGGGATGTTGCGGATCGGCAGCGTGTTGCCAGCGCGAATCGGAGCTTCAGTGCCCGACAGCACGGTGGAACCGACTTCCAGACCACGCGGAGCGATGATGTAACGACGTTCGCCGTCGGCGTAGCACAGCAGAGCGATGTGCGCCGTACGGTTGGGGTCATATTCCAGACGCTCGACCTTTGCCGGGATGCCGTCCTTGTCGCGACGGAAGTCGACGACACGGTAGTGCTGCTTGTGACCACCGCCACGGTGGCGGATCGTGATGTGACCGTTGTTGTTACGGCCAGAACCACGGGTCTTCTTTTCGAGCAGCGGCGCGTAGGGCTCACCCTTGTGCAGGTTCGGGCTGACAACCTTCACCATGCCACGGCGGCCAGCCGAAGTCGGCTTAACTTTTACGAGGGCCATTTACTTCACCTCCGCAAAGTCGATTTCCTGGCCGTCCTTGAGCGACACGTAAGCCTTGCGCTCATTACGGCGACGGCCAACGAATCGGCCAAAGCGCTTGACTTTGCCCTTACGGTTGAGGACCTGCACGGACTCGACCTGCACCTTGAAGAGCAGTTCGACGGCAGCCTTGATTTCCGGCTTGGTAGCATCAGCCACGACACGGAAAGCGACTTGCTGATTCTTCTCAGCGACGAACGTGGCCTTTTCGGTCACGATCGGAGCCAGAATGACTTGCATCAAGCGTTCAGCGTTCATCCCAGCATCTCCTCGAGTTGAGCGATGGCCGGCTTGGTGATCAGCACTTTCTTGTAGTGGACCAGCGACAACGGATCGGCATAACGGGGCTCGACAACAGCAACGTGCGGCAGGTTGCGGGTGGCGAGGTAAACATTTTCATCAACGCTGTCGGTGATGATCAGGACCGAGTCCAGGCCCAGGCTCTTCAGCTTTGCAGCGGCAGCCTTGGTCTTGGGCGATTCCAGATCGAACGATTCGACGACGGCGATGCGGTCTTCGCGAGCCAGCTGCGACAGGATCGAGCGGATCCCGGCGCGGTACATCTTCTTGTTGACCTTCTGGCTGAAGTTCTCTTCGGGCGAGTTCGGGAAAGTCCGACCACCGCCACGCCACAGCGGCGACGAAGTCATACCGGCGCGAGCGCGGCCGGTACCCTTCTGGCGCCAGGGCTTCTTGGTCGAGTGCTTGACTTCAGCACGATCCTTCTGAGCGCGGTTGCCGGCACGGGCATTGGCTTGGAAAGCCACCACGATCTGATGAATCAGCGCTTCGTTGAAGTCGCGGCCGAAGATAGTGTCGGGCGCGCTGAACGTAGCGGCAGCCTGACCTTGGTCGTTCAGGAGCTTGAGATCCATTTACTTACGCTCCCTTCTTGGCCGGGGCCTTGATGGCCGGGCGCACGACGATGTCGGCGCCAGCGTGGCCGGGGACAGCGCCCTTGACCAGCAGCAGGCCGCGCTCAACGTCAACGCGAACGACGTCGAGGTTTTGAACGGTGCGGGTGACATCACCCAGGTGACCAGCCATGCGCTTACCCGGGAAAATACGACCCGGATCTTGTGCCTGACCAATCGAGCCGGGAACGCGGTGCGAACGGGAGTTACCGTGCGAAGCGCGCTGCGAGCCGAAGTTGTGACGCTTGATGGTACCGGCAAAGCCTTTACCAATGGTCGTGCCCGTGACGTCGACCTGTTGGCCGGCTTCGAACACGGATTCCACGGCGATCACGGAACCGGCCGCAAATTCAGCGGCGCGAGCGGGATCAAGGCGGAATTCTTTGAGGATGCTACCGGCTTCAGCGCCGGCCTTGGCATAGTGGCCCGTTTGCGGCTGAGCCACACGCGAGGCACGACGAGTGCCATAAGCCACCTGGATCGCGGCGTAGCCGTCGGTTTCCAGCGACTTAACTTGGGTCACGCGGTTGTTAGACACGTCCAGCACGGTCACCGGGATGGATTCACCTTCCTCGGTAAAAATGCGGGTCATGCCGACCTTGCGACCCACCAGCCCCAGCCGGTGAGCGGCGGGCGTGGGTGTCGAATTCGACATCGTTTTCTCCATTCCCGACTGCGATTGGTCGGGGCTAATCAGGCAAAAGGTAACGGCCTTTGCCCTACGACTATGTTCAACCTGGACTAAGACGGGCCACCAAAAAAGCAAACGGCCTGCGCTTTGTCCATAGTCAGACTTGCCACAAAATGGCAAGCTTCGCATATTAGCATGTTTTTTTCAGGCAGTACAAGCACTTAGCCCATTCGAGCATGCCTGGTGCGGGCGTTTTTGCCACGGTCCGAGCCCCGTGCGCGGACGGCGGCAGACTGTCAACCGCTACGCAGACAGTGAGCGCCCGCTAACACAGTTGGCGTCGACGCCTTGGCGCGCCAAAAAAAATGGCCGCAATCCCTGGGGAGTGCGGCCATCTTTTGCGAACCTGCCGGCGAAGGTAGCAGGTCCGGGGGTCATTACTGCAGTGCGATCTCGACGTCGACGCCGGCCGGCAGGTCCAGACGCATCAGGGCGTCAACGGTCTTGTCGGTGGGATCAACGATGTCCATCAGGCGCTGATGGGTACGGATTTCGAACTGGTCGCGCGAGGTCTTGTTGACGTGCGGCGAACGCAGAACGTCGTAGCGACGGATACGCGTGGGCAGCGGCACCGGGCCGCGGACAACAGCGCCCGTACGCTTGGCGGTGTCGACGATTTCAGCGGCCGATTGATCGATCAGCTTGTAATCGAAGGCTTTCAAGCGGATACGGATCTTTTGGTTTTTCATGGCGTTTCCTAAAGAACGAGATGCGAGGGCGGGATCACGCCCTCGCTGGTTGGGTGCTGCTTAACGGATCCGAATTACTTCAGGATCTTGGCGACGACGCCGGCGCCGACGGTACGACCGCCTTCACGGATGGCGAAACGCAGACCTTCTTCCATGGCGATCGGAGCCAGCAGCTTGACGGTCATGGCAACGTTGTCGCCCGGCAGGACCATTTCTTTGTCGGCCGGCAGTTCGATCGTGCCCGTCACGTCCGTCGTGCGGAAGTAGAACTGGGGACGATAGCCCTGGAAGAACGGGGTGTGACGGCCGCCTTCTTCCTTGGACAGGATGTAGACCTCGGACGTGAAGTCCGTGTGCGGGGTGATCGAGCCCGGCTTGGCCAGAACTTGGCCGCGCTGGACGTCTTCACGCTTGGTGCCGCGCAGCAGGATGCCCACGTTGTCGCCGGCTTGACCTTGGTCCAGCAGCTTGCGGAACATTTCCACGCCGGTGCAGGTCGTCTTGACCGTCGGAACCAGACCGACGATTTCGATTTCTTCGCCGACCTTGATGATGCCGCGTTCGATACGGCCGGTCACCACGGTGCCGCGACCCGAGATCGAGAACACGTCTTCAACCGGCATCAGGAACGCGCCGTCAACGGCACGCTCAGGCGTCGGGATGTACGAATCCAGCGCAGCGGCCAGGGCCATGATGGCCTGCTCGCCCAGTTCGCCCTTGTCGCCTTCCAGCGCCAGCTTGGCCGAACCCTTCACGATCGGGGTGTCGTCGCCCGGGAAGTCGTACTTGGACAGCAGTTCGCGAACTTCCATTTCCACCAGCTCGAGCAGCTCGGCGTCGTCAACCATGTCAGCCTTGTTCAGGAAGACGATGATGTACGGCACGCCAACCTGGCGGCTCAGCAGGATGTGTTCACGCGTTTGCGGCATCGGGCCGTCAGCGGCCGACACGACCAGGATCGCGCCGTCCATTTGCGCGGCGCCCGTGATCATGTTCTTCACATAGTCAGCGTGGCCCGGGCAGTCAACGTGCGCGTAGTGACGCGCTTCCGTTTCGTACTCGACGTGAGCCGTGTTGATCGTGATGCCGCGAGCCTTTTCTTCAGGAGTCGCATCGATCTGGTCGTAGCCCTTGGCTTCGCCGCCAAACTTGTTCGACAGAACGGTCGTGATCGCCGCCGTCAACGTCGTTTTGCCGTGGTCAACGTGACCAATCGTACCCACGTTCACGTGCGGCTTGGTACGTTCAAACTTGCCTTTTGCCATGATCTCTATCCTTTGACTTTCAAGGAAACTTGATTTCTGCCAGGGCCGCCCGACTGGGCGGACCTGGCAAGGGTTATTTACTTGGCCCGAGCGGCGATGACTTCGTCAGCGACGTTCTTGGGGGCCTCGGAGTAATGCTTGAATTCCATCGTGTACGTGGCACGGCCTTGCGTCAGCGAACGCAGGTTCGTGGCGTAACCGAACATCTCGGCCAGGGGCACTTCGGCCTTGATGGTCTTGCCGCCGCCAACCATGTCGTCCATGCCTTGAACCATGCCGCGACGCGAGGACAGATCGCCCATCACGGTGCCAGCGTAGTCTTCGGGCGTTTCGACTTCAACGGCCATCATCGGTTCCAGCAGCACGGGGCTAGCCTTGCGCATGCCTTCCTTGAATGCCATCGAGCCGGCCATCTTGAACGCGTTTTCGTTCGAGTCCACGTCGTGGTACGAACCGAAGAACAGCGTGACCTTGACGTCCACGACCGGGTAGCCGGCCAGGATGCCCGAAGGCAGCGTTTCCTGGATGCCCTTGTCCACCGCGGGGATGTATTCGCGAGGAACCACACCGCCCTTGATGGCGTCCACGAATTCGTAGCCGCCGCCAGGAGCCAGGGGCTCGACCTTCAGCACCACGTGACCGTACTGACCACGACCGCCCGACTGCTTGACGAATTTGCCTTCGACTTCTTCGCAGGTCTTGCGGATGGTTTCACGGTAGGCCACTTGCGGCTTGCCGACGTTGGCTTCAACGCCGAACTCACGCTTCATGCGGTCGACCAGAATTTCCAGGTGAAGCTCGCCCATGCCGGAAATGATGGTTTGGCCGGATTCTTCGTCGCTGCGCACGCGGAACGACGGATCTTCCTGAGCCAGACGCGACAGCGCCAGACCCATCTTTTCCTGGTCAGCCTTCGACTTGGGTTCGACGGCCTGCGAAATCACGGGCTCCGGGAAAATCATGCGTTCGAGCAGGATGTGGGAGTCGATGTCGCACAGCGTTTCGCCGGTGGTCACGTCCTTCAGGCCGACCACGGCGGCGATGTCGCCCGCCAACACTTCCTTGATTTCTTCGCGGTTGTTCGCGTGCATCTGCAGAATGCGGCCGATACGTTCCTTCTTGCCCTTGATGGGGTTGTAGACCGTATCGCCCGACTTCAGGACGCCCGAGTACACACGCACGAAGGTCAATTGACCCACGAACGGATCGCTCATCAGCTTGAATGCCAGAGCCGAGAACTTCTCGCCGTCGTCGGCATTGCGCTTGATGGCGTTGCCATCGTCGTCCTGACCGTCGACCGGGGGAATGTCCACGGGCGAAGGCAGGTAGTCGATGACCGCGTCCAGCATGCGCTGCACGCCCTTGTTCTTGAAGGCGGTGCCGCACAGCATCGGCTGGATTTCGCCGGCGATGGTGCGCTGGCGGATGGCCAGGTTGATTTCGGCTTCTTCCAAGGAACCCGTTTCCAGGTACTTGTTCATCAGCTCTTCCGACGACTCGGCGGCGGCTTCAACCAGCTTCTCGCGCCATTCGTTCGCCAGACCTTCCAACTCGGCCGGAACGTCCTTGTAGTCGAACTTGGTGCCTTGGCTGGCTTCGTCCCAGATGATCGCCTTCATCTTGACCAGGTCGACCACGCCTTGGAACGTGTCTTCGGCGCCAATGGGAATGACGATCGGCACGGGATTGGCGCGCAGGCGGTTCTTCAGCTGGTCATAGACCTTGAAGAAGTTGGCGCCAGTGCGGTCCATCTTGTTGACGAAGGCCAGACGCGGCACGCCGTACTTGTTGGCTTGACGCCACACGGTTTCGGACTGGGGCTGAACACCGCCCACCGCGCAGTAGACCATGCAAGCACCGTCCAGCACGCGCATGGAACGTTCCACCTCAATGGTGAAGTCCACGTGTCCCGGGGTGTCGATGATGTTGATGCGGTGCTCGGGGTAGTTGCCGGCCATGCCACGCCAAAACGCCGTCGTAGCAGCCGACGTAATGGTGATGCCACGCTCTTGCTCTTGCTCCATCCAGTCCATGGTGGCTGCGCCATCATGCACTTCGCCAATCTTGTGATTGACGCCGGTGTAGAACAGGATACGTTCGGTCGTGGTGGTTTTCCCTGCATCGATGTGCGCAGAGATACCAATGTTGCGATAGCGCTCGATCGGGGTTTTGCGGGCCATGGTGGATTAGTCCTTAAATTACCAGCGGAAATGGCTGAAGGCCTTGTTGGCCTCTGCCATCTTGTGCGTGTCTTCGCGCTTCTTCATCGCGGCGCCACGACCTTCGGAGGCGTCGATCAGTTCGCCAGCAAGACGCAGATCCATCGACTTTTCGCCACGCTTCTTGGCGGCTTCACGGAGCCAACGCATAGCCAGGGCCAGGCGGCGCACAGGGCGCACTTCAACCGGCACTTGGTAGTTGGCACCGCCAACGCGGCGGCTCTTGACTTCGACGATCGGCTTGATGTTGTTGATCGCCAGGCTGAAAACTTCGATCGGCTCTTTGCCGGTCTTGGTTTGCACTTGCTCGAGGGCACCATAGACGATGCGCTCGGCGACGGCCTTCTTGCCGTCCAGCATGACGACGTTCATGAACTTGGCGAGTTCGACGCTGCCGAACTTGGGATCGGGCAGAATCTCGCGCTTGGGTACTTCGCGACGACGGGGCATTGTTGCTTCCTTGTGTCTGTTCAGTTGAACCGTGTTTCATTACACGGCCATGGCCGCCCATTGGGACGACCCCTTACGTGCCGCGCACCTTCCCATCATCTGGATGGCGCGGTCGCACTTCCCTGGTGACGGACTTCCGCCACGCGGGGGTACTGCTGACTCGTTATTAAGCCTTCTTCGGGCGCTTGGCGCCGTACTTCGAGCGGGCTTGCTTACGATCCTTGACGCCTTGCAGGTCGAGGGAACCGCGCACGATGTGATAACGCACACCGGGCAAGTCCTTCACACGACCGCCACGCACCAGAACCACCGAGTGCTCTTGCAGGTTGTGGCCTTCACCGCCGATGTACGAAATGACTTCGTAACCGTTGGTCAGACGCACTTTGGCAACCTTACGCAGAGCGGAGTTCGGCTTCTTGGGGGTGGTGGTGTACACGCGAGTGCACACGCCGCGGCGTTGCGGGCAGTTTTCGAGCGCGGGGCTCTTGCTTTTGATGATGCTGACTTCGCGCGGCTTGCGCACGAGTTGGCTAATGGTAGGCATGACCTTTGAAATCCCTTTTACGTACCACTGGTAAGTACATACGTACTCGTCTCGTCGAGCAGTGAGCTTTCGGAGAAGGCGGTTCGCGCAAAACCGCCTCAAACGTTCATATACGTAAAAGAGCGGGCTTGCCAACAAACCATGACAAACGCACAAAACCGGATGCAGCCGGAAAACAGTCGTACAGATGGATTCGAAAAACAAAAGGCTCGTGACGCACCTTGGTTTCCGGGCCCTCGACTGTTTGCCTAAAACGTGCTGATTTTGCGCGCGAAATAAAGCAGTAAGCCCTTTAGCATAACTGAGATCAAGGCTTGCTGTCAAAGTTTTTTGTAAGCGTTGCCAAGTCGCATGTTGCCGGCAGAAGAAGGGGATTTGCGCGCGGCTAGCGAAAATTGGGGCCACGTAACTGGCGGACGACGGGCTGCGCCACGCCCCCATGCCGACGGCCTTCTACGGGCAATCCCTGCCCTGATTGCGTCGGCTGGAGTGTACTGCGTTCAGGAGCGCTACTGGTCTGTAAACAGGTAACCGCTGCCGTAGACCGTGCGGATCGGAAGGATCAATCCTGCCTGTTCCGCCTTGCGGCGCAGGCGGCTGACGATGACGTCAATGCTGCGCGCGCTGCTGGAACGCACCGCGCTGCCCTCCACTTGCAGTTCGCTCCCGAGCGCCTCGCGGCCCACCGCCCGGCCCGCCACATCCAGCAATGCACGCACGACCAGGCGCTCGTTGGCCGACAGCGACAGGGTCGCGCCCGAGGGCGCCAGAAGCGTCCACCCCTGGTCACGCAATTCCCATTTGCCCACAGCGAGCTCTTCTGTCGGGGACAAATCCATTTCAGCGGGTAGCCGGCGGGCCAAGGACAGCAGGATGCAAACGAGTTCCCGCGGATCCTGCGGATCCGGCAGGCACGCATCCGCCCCGCTTTGCAAGCAGCGCAAGCGGGCGTCCACGGACATGCCGCGGCCGATCACCACGATGCCGAGAGGCGCCGAGCCATGCAGGCGCGCCACCAGCGCATAGCCCATTTCACCCGAGGCTCCTACGTCCAGGACGACCGCATCGTAGTGGCCACTGTTGAGCAATCCGAACAATTCAAGCGATGTCGAACAGCCCCGTGCCGATATTCCGGCCTGCAACAACGCCGACACCGCCGTGCTGCAAACGGCTTCCTCCGAGGACATCATAAGTATGCGCAATTGATTCATAGCTTTTCCGGTCTGCGATCCGCCCCTTGCACTGCCTGCTGTTTCCGCCGGCTCGTGTAATGGTTGAGACAGTTTGGCGCGCCGTAATGCAACAACTCCAGTCAAGATTCGTCAACTTTGCAATGTTTGACAGTTCTTGCCATAACGTTGCCGACAAGGGGGTCTACCGAGTTATCATTCGATTACACATACCCCCCACCCTATTGCAATAGGACGCCACAGAGCGCGCCTGCGCTGCAAATCCTCGCGAGAACTCGTCTGATGAAAATCGCGTCGCTGGAAGACGACCTGGACCAGGCTCGGCGCATCCAGCAAGTTCTGACAACCGCCGGCTACGCTTGCACCAGCTACCACCAGAGCCGGGATCTTCTGGCAGCGTTGCGCAACGAATCCTTCGATCTGGTGCTGCTCGACTGGCATTTACCCGATATCGACGGCGACGACGTGGTCCGCTGGCTGCGCACCAACATCGGCCCTCGCATTCCGGTCATCTTCCTGACCAACCGGTCAACCGAAGACGATCTGGTGGAAGGCCTGCGCGCCGGGGCGGACGACTACATCGTCAAGCCGATGCGTCCCCTGGAATTGCTGGCACGCGTCGCGGCCTTGCTGCGGCGCAGCCAGATCGCCGAACCCGCCGACGACATCTTTGAGGTCGCGCGCTACCGCATCGAACCCACGGCTCGCGCCATCATGCTGGACGGTGTTGCAGTCTCGCTGGCGCCCAAGGAGTACGAACTCGCGCTGCTGTTTTTCCGCAACCTGGGCCGGTTGATGTCGCGCGACGTGCTGGCCGAGTGCGTCTGGAACCGCGAGATTCCGGCCACGTCGCGCACGCTGGATACGCATCTGTCGAACATCCGGCAGAAGCTGCAACTGCGTCCCCAGCATGGCGTGCGTCTGACGTCCTCGTACGCGCTCGGCTACCGGCTCGAAGTGGTCAGCCCGTCGGAAGACAGCCAGAACAGTCCGCAATAGCGGTGCAGCCTGCCCCCCTGGAGAACCCATCGCCATGAGCCGCAGCCGCGCGCTTCCCCTGCTTGTCCTGCTTTCCTGCATCACGCTTGGCGCCCCCGCGTTCGGCCAGCCGGCCGGCGCCTTGGGCGAGGACTTCATCCATCGCGTCCGCCCGGGCGACACGCTGATCGACCTGGCTGCCCGCTATACGCGCAACCAGGCGAACTGGACGCGGCTGCAGACGCTGAACAGCGTGGTGACGCCCGAAGCCCTGCCCATCGGCCTGGAATTGCATATCCCCTTGTCGATGATTCCCGTGCGCGATGCGCAAGCCAGGATCGTGCATGTCAGCGGTCAGGCTGCGCTCGATGGGAAAGCTCCGCAACCCGGAACCGCAGTGTCGGAAGGCAGCACGCTGGAAACCTCGCCCAACGGCTTTGTCACGCTGGAACTGGCCGACGGATCCAAGCTCACCCTCCCGTCCAGCGGAGCCGTGGAACTGACCCGCCTGCGCCAGTTTGAAGGCACGGCGTTGACCGATTCAGTCATCAACGTGCGCCGCGGCAGCGTTGAATCGACCGTCGCTCCCGCCGGCAATGGTGTGGGGCGTTTCGAAATCCGCACGCCAGTCGCGGTGACCGGCGTGCGCGGCACCCGGTTCCGGGTGCAAAGCGGCAGCGAAGGCGTCCGCAGCGAAGTGCTGGAAGGAAGCGTGCGGCTACAGCCGCATGCGCCCGGCGCCACGCCCCCGGCCAAACCGGTTGCGGTGACTGGCGGGCACGGCGCGGCGGTCGGCGCCGACGGCACGGTTTCCGGCGTTCGACCGCTACTGACCGCGCCGCAACTGGGCGACCCGGTTCGCGCCGGCGGCGCCTGGACCAGCGCCTTCGCCCCGGTGCCGGGTGCGCAGAGCTATCTGGTACGCGTCTCGCGGGACGCCGACGGCACCCTGCCCGTGTCGTCGGCCAGCTTCCCTGGCACCGACATCCGGTTCACCGCTCCAGGCCCCGGCACTTTCTATGTGTCGGTACGCGCGGTGGACAGCCTGGGATTGCACGGACAGGATTCGGTCCGCGCCTTCGAAGGCGCGAACATGCTGCTGACCTCGTTCGGATTGAGCGTCACCAGCGGCGCCGGCGGACTCGTGACCCTGACAGAGTACTAGAGCCCGTTTCATGGCCGATCCCGCCGACTCCCAGGAACGGCCCTCGCGCTCCGGATTGTGGCTGACGCTGGCGCTGGCGGCGCTGGCCGCGTTCCTGGGATCGTTCAACGGCCTTGGACGGCTGGACCAGGTCATTTATGACCGCGCCGTCATGATGACCGGACGCGCCGCCGACCCGGACATCCTGGTCGTGGCGATCGACGACGCGAGCATCGAGGCGCTGGGACGCTGGCCCTGGCGACGCGCCATCCACGCCGCGTTGATCGACCGGCTGAGCGGCGCCCGTGCCGTGGGCCTGGACCTTATCTTCGCCGAGCCCGACACCGTCAACCCCGGCGACGACGCAATCCTGGCCAACAGCATCCGGCGCAACGGCCGAACGGTGCTGCCGGTGGTTCTTGACCACATCAGGAATCCGAGCGCCATGGGCTTGCCCATTGCCGAGCTGGCGCGGGCCGCGGCTTCGACCGGCTTCATCAATGCGTTGATCGATTCCGACGGCGTGGTGCGCGAAGCCGCCTTGACTGCGCAATTCGCCGGCGACCGCCGCAACCACCTGGCCATTTCGATGCTGGAGGTCGGCGGGGAACCCGACCGCGCCCGGCGCTTGCTGAAACGCGCGGATCCCGAAGGCCGGATCCTGATTCCCTATGCCGGACCGCCCGCGCACATGCGCACGGTGTCTTACCTGTCCGTGCTGCGCGGCGACCTGCCGCCGGAGGAACTGCAAGGAAAGTACGTGCTGGTGGGCGCCTGGGCAACCGGTATGGGCGACGACTATCCGACGCCGGTGTCGCACGATGTCAGCGGCATATCCGGCGTGGAGATCATCGCCAACGTCCTGCAGGCGGCGCGCTCCGACATCGCTTACCAGCGTCCGTCGGCCTGGTGGAATGCGCTGTTTGCCGCCCTGCCCGTCCTGCTGGCGTGCCTGGCCCTGTGGCGCCTGTCTCCAAAGCAGGCGCTGCTGGTCAGCCTTGCCCTGCTTGCCGGCATTCCGCTGGCCGCGTGGCTACTGCTGGCCTACGCCAACCTGTGGTTTGCGCCAACGGCGGCATTGGCGGGCGTGGCGCTGTGCTATCCGCTATGGAGTTGGCGCAGCCAGGAAGCCGCGCTGCGCTACATGGACAATGAGCTGCGCCGCCTGCAGCGCGAATACCCGCCCATTCTCAACGAAGCGCGCGTGCCCCTTGCCAATCCGAATGCGTCCCTGGAAAGCCGGGTGGGCGAGTTGCGGCGCGCGCTGGCGCGTGTGCGCAACCTGCGTCGCTTCCTGGCCGACGGTCTGGACGGCATGCCGGACGCAACGCTGGTTTTCGACCAGGACGGCCGTATGCGATTCCGCAATCAGGCCGCCATCATGTACTTCCAGCGGCTCGGCATCCGGCCTCCCCGCGTAGGCCGCCCGGCGGCCCATCTGCTTGAAAGAACCTTGTCGGACGCGGCCACCCGGCTCCGGGTGGCCGAGGCACTCAGCGGTCGAAGCCCCGCCGACGCCACGTCGCCCTGGAGCGCCGACCTGGAAGTGCGCGACCACGCGGGACGCGACATGATCCTGAAATGCGCCCCCATCCATACGGCCGAGGGCCACTTCGCCGGCAACGTCGTCACACTGACCGATATTTCCGGCATCCGCCAGGCCGAGCGCCAGCGCGAAGAGACCTTGCGCTTCATTTCCCACGACATGCGCGCTCCGCAAAGCTCCATCCTGGCGCTGGTGGAAATGGCGCAGGAGGGACCTGCGCCAGGGGTTCAGGACGACACGCTCAAGCGCATCGCAATGCTGGCTGCTCGCACGCTGCGGCTGGTCGACGACTTCGTGCATCTGACGCGGGCCGAATCCATGGCGATAAGCTCGGTGGAACTTGATCTGGGCAGCCTGCTGCAGGACGCCGTCGATGATCTCTGGCCGTCCGCCAACAAGCGCGGCATCCTGCTCGAGGTGCAGGCGCCCATACCGGTCGCATATGCCCGCGGAGACCAGACGCTGCTGATGCGCGCCCTGTGCAACCTCGTCGACAACGCGATCAAATACAGCCCGTCGGACACGCGGATCGAATGCCGCATTCAGGAGGATCCCGGCCATTGGCTGGTGACCATTCGCGACCAGGGCCAAGGCATAGCGCCGCAAGACCTGGCCCGGTTGTTCGAGCCATTCGCGCGCTTGGGTGTCGAGTCCCGCGGCGATGTGGGCGGCGCAGGATTGGGATTGGCGTTCGTGCGCACCGTGGCCGAACGGCACAACGGCTCCGTCGACGTCCGCAGCCAGCCGGGCGCCGGCTCAACATTCACGCTGCGCCTGCCAAAGGCGTGACCTCGCCGGCGTTTCCCGGAGCCTGACGCCCGCGAAAACCGGCAAGGCTGCCGCGGCCCCGCTACTTGAAGGTATGCGCAATGACGGCGGGCTTGCCCGCCTTCAGGTCCAGCGTCATGCGCAGCGGCGGCAGGTCGGCATTGCGCACGACCACCTGATACTTGCCTGGAATCAGTTTCAGCTCTTTCACAGGCGGGCTGACGCCGCGCGCCACGCCATTGATCCACACCTCGCCCCACGGCTGGATGTCCAGTCGCACACTGACAGGAACAGGCTTGGGCTTGGACGCCTCGTCGGCAGGGGCCGGCGCCTGCGCGGATTCCTGCGCCACGGGGGCCTGAGGCGAAGGCGCGGGCGGCGCAGGCGTCGCAACCGGCTCGGCGGGTGTCGCCGCCGGCGCGGCCGGCGCCGCACCCGAGCCGCCCGGAATCAATGGCGGCAGGTCGCCGGGAACCTGGGCCGCGGGCGGGGCCGCAGGCGCCGCGGCCGGCGGTGGCAGCGGATGCACGACCGGCGGATTGGGCTGCACGACTTCGGAACGGGTAATGAGCGCATTGGGTGTCCCCATGCCGGCTTGGAACCAGGCGTACACACCTGCGCCTATCAGCGCCACCAACAGCAGCAGCGCGAGCAAGGGCCGGCGGCGGCGCGCGGGCTCACGCCGGGTCGGCATGCCCGCCGCCGGAGCGGTCCTGGCCGTATCGGCGACATCCTCGACGGGGGGATCCGGTTCGGCGTACGCGGCCACGCCCAGCAGGCCGGCCAGAGCGGCAAGCGTTTGAGGCCTGTCTTGCGGATCCATCGACAGGCCCGAGTCGATGACGCCAAGGAAGTCCTGGCCATACTTGGACAGGCCCAGCGACGCCAGGGGCTCATAAGCATCATGGGCCCGGCGCTCGGGGGCCGGCGGCGGCCGATTGCCGGTCACGAGCACATAGGCCACCGCGCACAAGGAGTAGATATCGCTCCAGGGACCGCGCGGCCACTCCATCGAATCGGTGTACAGCTCGAACGGTGCAAAACCGGCCGCCGGCGTCCTGCTGGCTCGGCGCGAACGCGCAACCACCAGTTCCGGCAACAGGTGGGCGCGGGCGCCCTCGTCCATGCCGACGGTTTCAAGGGAGATATCGCCGCAGATCTCGCCCTGCGCATGCAATGCGATCAGGGAAGGCAGGAGGTCGGACAGAAGGCGCTTGATGCGCGATTCCGGAACGCCACCGGCCGCGCTTGCGGAGATGGCGCTCAAGGGACGCAATGCCAGCGGCGCGGCGCCGGAAAATGGGCCACGCGGCGTCAACAGGCCGGCGGAAGAAGACATGATCGAAGCTGCGCCTGTGCGCCAAAACGGGTTTATGGATTATTTAGGCGGAATATTATCCAATCCGCAACATTAGGACATTGCCGAAAATGTCCGAGCGCATCAGGCTGTGGCACGATAGCGTACCGCCTCACCACTCTACATCTTTGGAAGCCATGAAAATTCGCATCCTGAGCAGTCTGCTCGGCTTTTCGGCCCTTCTGGCTGGCTGCGCCGGCGTCTCCACATTGCAGCCCGAGAGCCCGCCCACCGCCGAAGCACTGGACCAGCTGCAACAAGTGCGAGACCAATACAGCGCGGGCCGCTACGGCGAAGTGATCCGCGGCGTCGCCACTTCCGACGCATTGGCGACCTCGTCCAAAGCGGTACGCATCGAGGCCTACAAGCTTCAGGCTTTCAGCTACTGCGTCAGCCGTTATGCGCAGCTCTGCGAAGACAGTTTCTCCCGCATCCTGGCCCTGGATCCTGCTTTCGAACTTGCCGCGAACGAAGCCGGCCATCCGGTCTGGGGGCCCGCCTTCCAGCGCGCTCGGGCGCAGACAGCCAAGTAGTCTTCCTGCACCCTTGCTTGCGCAGGTCAGGCCACGCAAAAAAAGGCCGCTGATTCGCATCAGCGGCCTTTTGCTTTTCAGGCTTCCCCGCGACCGTGCGGGGAAACCTGTACGGGGTACTCCGCTTATTCGGCGGAATCCTCGGTGCCGATGTCGGAAGCCGGGGCGTCGGCGTCCGAGCCCACCGTGACCGGCGAGTCTTCGAACGGGTTGGCCTGCTGGCGAGCGGCTTCGCGTTCCGCCGCCTCCAGTTCTTCCTTGTCGCGGCGCGCATGGTGGTAAGCCAGGCCGGTACCCGCCGGGATGAGGCGGCCGACGATGACGTTTTCCTTCAAGCCGCGCAGGTCGTCGCGCTTGCCCATGATGGCGGCCTCGGTCAGGACACGGGTGGTCTCCTGGAACGAAGCAGCCGAGATGAACGAGTCGGTCGACAGCGAAGCCTTCGTGATACCCAGCAGCACGTTGTCGTAGCTGGCCGGACGGCGATCTTCAGCCGTGACGCGGTCGTTCTCGTTCAGGAGCTCGGAGCGCTCGACCTGCTCGCCCGGGATGAACTCGGTATCGCCCGCATCGACGATGTTCACACGGCGCAGCATCTGACGAACAATCACTTCGATGTGCTTGTCGTTGATCTTCACGCCTTGCAGACGGTACACGTCCTGGACTTCGTCGACGATGTAGGTCGCCAGCTTTTCGATGCCTTGCAGGCGCAGGATGTCGTGGGGATCGGCCGGGCCGTCCACGATCATTTCGCCCTTGTTCACCACTTGGCCGTCGTGCACCAGAACCTGCTTTTCCTTCGGAATCAGGAACTCGTGGCTCACGCCTTCCAGGTCGGTGATGACCAGACGCTGCTTGCCCTTGGTGTCCTTGCCGAACGACACCGTGCCGGTAACGTCGGCGAGCATGCCAGCGTCCTTCGGCGAACGGGCTTCGAACAGTTCAGCCACACGCGGCAGACCGCCGGTAATGTCGCGGGTCTTTTGCGATTCTTGCGGAATACGCGCCAGGACTTCACCCACGGCAACCTGCTGACCATCGCGCACCGTGATCAGCGCGCCCACCGGGAACGAAATGTTCACCGAGTGATCGGTGCCGGCGATCTTGACGTCTTCGCCGTTTTCGTTGACCAGCTTGATCTGCGGACGCATGACGATCTTGCCGCCACGGGTCTTGGGCGTAATGACGACGAGCGTCGACAGGCCGGTGACTTCGTCCACCTGCTTGGCAACGGTCACGCCTTCTTCGATGTTCTCGAAGCGGACGGCGCCGCCGTATTCCGACACGATCGGACGGGTCAGCGGATCCCACGTCGCCAGACGAGCGCCGGCCTTCACGGCTTCGCCGTCGCCCACCAGCACGGTCGCGCCGTACGGGATCTTGTGGCGTTCGCGTTCGCGGCCGTTGTCGTCGAAGATCGCCAGTTCGCCGGAGCGCGAGATCGCCACACGTTCGCCCTTGGCGTTCGTGACATAGCGCATCGTGCTGGCAAAACCGACGACGCCGGTGGACTTCGTTTCCACCGCGCTGGCAAGCGCCGAACGCGAGGCCGCGCCACCGATGTGGAACGTACGCATCGTCAGCTGCGTGCCCGGTTCACCGATGGACTGGGCAGCGATAACGCCGACTGCCTCGCCCTGGTTGACCGGCGAACCACGACCCAGGTCGCGGCCGTAGCAATGGGCGCACAGGCCATGACGCGTTTCGCACGTCAGCGGCGTGCGGACCTTGACTTCGTCCACGCCAATGCGGTCGATGGTGTCGACCAGGTCTTCGTCCAGCAGGGTGCCGGCGACGATGGCCGTCTCCTGCGTGTCCGGGTTGACGATGTCGACGGCGGCCACGCGGCCCAGGATGCGGTCGCGCAGCGGCTCGATGACTTCGCCGCCTTCGACCAGGGCTTTCATGTTGTAGCCCTGCGAAGTGCCGCAGTCGTCTTCCGTGATGACCAGATCCTGCGTCACGTCGACCAGACGGCGGGTCAGGTAGCCCGAGTTTGCCGTCTTCAGTGCCGTATCGGCCAGACCCTTACGCGCGCCGTGAGTGGAGATGAAGTACTGAAGCACGTTCAGACCTTCACGGAAGTTCGCGGTAATGGGCGTTTCGATAATGGAGCCGTCCGGCTTGGCCATCAGGCCGCGCATGCCGGCCAGCTGGCGGATCTGGGCAGCCGAACCGCGGGCGCCCGAGTCAGCCATCATGTAGATGGAGTTGAACGATTCCTGGCGCACTTCCTCGCCGTGACGGTTGGTCACGGGCTCGGTGGCCAGTTGTTCCATCATCGCCTTGCCGACCTTGTCGCCAGCCTTGCCCCAGATGTCCACAACGTTGTTGTAGCGCTCTTGGGACGTGACCAGACCCGACGAGTACTGCTTGTCGATTTCCTTCACTTCGCGGCTGGCTTCGGCCAGGATGCCTTCCTTGGCGGTCGGGATCAGCATGTCGCCCATGGCGATGGAGATACCGCCGCGCGTGGCCAGGCGGAAGCCCGACTGCATCAGCTTGTCGGCGAAGATAACCGTGTCGCGCAGGCCGCAACGGCGGAACGACTGGTTGATCAGGCGCGAGATTTCCTTCTTCTTCAGCGCCTTGTTCAGGACGGTGAAGGGCAGGCCCTTGGGCAGGATCTCGGACAGCAGCGCGCGGCCGACCGTCGTTTCATGACGGCGGATCACGGGTTGCCATTCGCCGGCCTCGTCGCGCTCGTGTTCCTTCAGGCGCACGGTGACGCGGCTTTGCAGCTCGACTTCGCCGTTGTCGTAGGCGCGCTGAACTTCAGCGACGTCGGTGAAGAAAATGCCTTCGCCGCGGCCGTTGATGCGCTCGCGCGTCGTGTAGTACAGACCCAGCACGATATCCTGGGACGGCACGATCGACGGTTCGCCGTTAGCCGGGAACAGCACGTTGTTGGAAGCCAGCATCAGCGTGCGCGCTTCCAGCTGGGCTTCCAGCGACAGCGGCACGTGGACGGCCATCTGGTCGCCGTCGAAGTCGGCGTTGAACGCCGCGCAAACCAACGGGTGCAGCTGGATGGCCTTGCCTTCGATCAGGACCGGCTCGAACGCCTGGATGCCCAAACGGTGCAGCGTGGGCGCACGGTTCAGCATGACCGGGTGTTCGCGGATGACTTCTTCCAGGATGTCCCAGACCACCGGTTCCTGGCTTTCGACCAGCTTCTTGGCAGCCTTGATGGTCGTGGCCAGGCCCATCATCTCCAGACGATTGAAGATGAACGGCTTGAACAGTTCCAGGGCCATCAGCTTGGGCAGGCCGCACTGGTGCAGCTTGAGCTGCGGACCCACCACGATGACCGAACGGCCCGAGTAGTCGACGCGCTTGCCCAGCAGGTTCTGGCGGAAACGGCCGCTCTTGCCCTTGATCATGTCGGCCAGGGACTTGAGCTGGCGCTTGTTGGCGCCCGTCATGGCCTTGCCGCGACGACCGTTGTCCAGCAGCGAGTCGACGGCTTCCTGCAGCATCCGCTTTTCGTTGCGCAGGATGATTTCCGGCGCCTTGAGCTCCAGCAGGCGCTTCAAGCGGTTGTTGCGGTTGATGACGCGGCGGTACAGGTCGTTCAGGTCGGAGGTCGCGAAGCGGCCGCCGTCCAGCGGCACCAGCGGACGCAGGTCCGGCGGCAGCACGGGCAGCACTTCCATGACCATCCACTCGGCCTTGATGCCCGACTTCTGGAAGCCTTCCAGCACCTTCAGGCGCTTGGAGATCTTCTTGATCTTGGCTTCCGAGCTGGTGGCCTTCAGTTCGCCGCGCAGCGTTTCCACTTCGCGATCGATGTCGATGGTGCGCAGCAGTTCGCGCACGGCTTCCGCGCCCATCAGGGCACGGAAGTCGTCGCCGTACTCTTCGGTCTTGGCGAGGAAATCGTCATCCGACATGATCTGGCCGCGCTTGAGCGGCGTCATGCCGGGTTCGATCACGCACCAGGCTTCGAAGTACAGGACGCGTTCGATGTCGCGCAGGGTCATGTCGAGCACCATGCCCAGACGCGACGGCAGGCTCTTCAGGAACCAGATGTGCGCGACGGGGCTGGCCAGCTCGATGTGGCCCATGCGTTCACGGCGAACCTTGGCAACGGTAACTTCAACGCCGCACTTTTCGCAGATCACGCCACGATGCTTCAGGCGCTTGTACTTGCCGCACAAGCACTCGTAGTCTTTGATCGGGCCAAAGATCTTGGAGCAGAACAGGCCGTCACGCTCAGGCTTGAACGTGCGGTAGTTGATGGTCTCGGGCTTGCGAACTTCGCCGTAAGACCACGAACGGATCTTCTCGGGCGAGGCGATGCCAATCTTGATGGCATCGAATTGCTCGTCTTGCGAGACTTGCTTAAAGAGGTCGAGTAGCGCTTTCATTAGTTACGCTCCAAATCCATGTCCAGGGCCAACGAGCGGATTTCCTTGACCAGCACGTTGAACGATTCCGGCATGCCGGCATCGATGACGTGGTCGCCCTTGACGATGTTTTCGTAAACCTTGGTACGGCCGTTGATGTCGTCCGACTTCACCGTCAGCATTTCCTGCAGGGTGTAGGCGGCGCCGTATGCTTCCAGCGCCCACACTTCCATTTCCCCGAAACGCTGACCGCCGAACTGCGCCTTGCCACCCAGCGGCTGCTGGGTCACCAGCGAGTACGGGCCGGTGGAACGCGCGTGCATCTTGTCGTCGACCAAGTGATGCAGCTTCAGGTAGTGCATGTAGCCGACCGTCACGGGGCGTTCGAATTGCTCGCCCGTGCGGCCGTCGAACAGCCATGCCTGCGTACGCGAAGGCGTCAACGCCATGCGCTTGGCGACGTCGTCCGGATAGGCCAGTTCCAGCATCGTGGTGATTTCCTCTTCGGTCGCGCCGTCGAAGACGGGCGTCGCGAACGGCACGCCGTTCTTGAGGTTCTGGGCCATTTCCATGACTTCTTCGTCGGTCAGCTCGTCGATGCGCGCACCCGTGCCGGTCGTGTTGTAGACCTTGTCCAGGTAGGCGCGGACGTTCTTGACCTGCGCGGTGCGCTCGTCGCGCAGCATATCGGCGATGCGATGGCCGACGCCCTTGGCAGCCCAGCCCAGGTGAACTTCCAGCACCTGGCCGACGTTCATCCGCGAGGGCACGCCCAGCGGGTTCAGAACGATGTCGGCCGGCGTGCCGTCAGCCATGTGCGGCATGTCTTCCACCGGCGTGATGCGCGAGACCACGCCCTTGTTGCCGTGACGGCCTGCCATCTTGTCGCCAGGCTGCAGACGACGCTTCACGGCCAGGTAGACCTTGATCATCTTCAGCACGCCCGGGGGCAGCTCGTCGCCTTGCGTCAGCTTCTTGCGCTTCTCTTCGAAGGCGAGGTCGAACTGGTGGCGCTTCTGCTCGAGCGATTCCTTGGCCTGCTCCAGCACGACAGCGTGCGGTTCATCGGCCAGACGGATGTCGAACCACTGCCAGCGGTCCAGATCAGCCAGGTAAGCCTTGGTGATCGTGGCGCCCTTGGCCAGCTTGCGCGGGCCGCCGTTGACGGTCTTGTTGACCAGCATCTTTTCGATACGGTCGAACTGGTCGTTTTCAACGATGCGCAGCTGGTCGTTCAGGTCCTGGCGATAGCGGCGCAGTTCATCGTCGATGATGGACTGGGCGCGCTTGTCGCGCACGATGCCTTCACGCGTGAACACCTGCACGTCGATCACGGTGCCGGTCATGCCCGAGGGCACGCGCAGCGAGGTGTCCTTAACGTCGGACGCCTTTTCACCGAAGATGGCGCGCAGCAGCTTTTCTTCCGGCGTCAGCTGGGTTTCGCCCTTCGGCGTGACCTTGCCGACCAGCACGTCGTCGGCGCTGACTTCGGCGCCGATGTACGTGATGCCGGAATCGTCCAGGCGGTTCAACTGCGTTTCAGCCAGGTTGCTGATGTCGCGGGTGATTTCTTCCGGACCGAGCTTCGTGTCGCGGGCAACAACCGTCAGTTCCTCGATGTGCACCGAGGTATAGCGATCGTCAGCCACAACCTTTTCGGAGATCAGGATCGAGTCTTCGAAGTTGTAGCCGTTCCAGGGCATGAACGCGATCAGCATGTTCTGACCCAGAGCGAGTTCGCCCAGGTCGGTCGATGCGCCGTCGGCCAGCACGTCACCCTTGGCGACCTTGTCGCCGCGCTTGACGATGGGACGCTGGTTGATGTTCGTGTTCTGGTTGGAACGCGTGTACTTGATCAGGTTGTAGATGTCGACGCCGACTTCGCCAGCGACGTTTTCTTCGTCGTTCACGCGAATCACGACGCGCTCGGCGTCAACGTGATCGACCAGGCCGCCACGCAGCGCTTGCACGGTGGTGCCCGAGTCAACGGCCACGGTGCGTTCGATGCCCGTACCGACGACCGGCTTCTCCGGACGCAGGCAAGGCACGGCCTGACGCTGCATGTTGGCGCCCATCAGTGCGCGGTTCGCGTCATCGTGCTCCAGGAACGGAATCAGCGATGCGGCGACCGACACGATCTGCGACGGAGCAACGTCCATGTAGTGCACGTTGGCCGGGGAGGTCAGCATCGTTTCGCCTGCTTCACGGCAAGCGACCAGGTCATCGACGAACTGGCCTTCTTCGTCGAGCGCGGCGTTAGCCTGCGCGATGACGTAGTGGCTTTCTTCGATGGCTGACAGGTAATCGATCTGCTCGCTGACGCGCCCGTCGATAATCTTGCGATACGGCGTTTCCAGGAAGCCGTACTCGTTCAGACGAGCGTACAGCGCCATGGAGTTGATCAGACCGATGTTCGGGCCTTCCGGCGTTTCGATCGGGCAGACGCGGCCATAGTGGGTCGGGTGCACGTCGCGGACTTCGAAGCCGGCGCGCTCGCGGGTCAGACCGCCCGGGCCCAGGGCGGAAACGCGACGCTTGTGCGTGATTTCCGACAGGGGGTTGGTCTGGTCCATGAACTGCGACAGCTGGCTCGAACCGAAGAACTCCTTGATGGCAGCCGAGATCGGCTTGGAGTTGATCAGGTCGTGCGGCATCAGGTTTTCCGTCTCGGCCTGGCCCAGACGTTCCTTGACGGCGCGTTCGACACGCACGAGACCGGCGCGGAACTGGTTTTCGGCCAGTTCGCCAACGCAACGCACGCGACGGTTGCCCAAGTGATCGATGTCATCGATCTGGCCACGGCCGTTGCGCAGCTCGACCAGCACCTTGATGGTTTCAAGGATGTCTTCGTTGGTCAGCGTCATCGGGCCGGTAATGTCTTCACCACGGCCCAGGCGGCTGTTGACCTTCATGCGGCCAACGCGCGACAGGTCGTACGTTTCTTCGCTGTAGAACAGGCGCTGGAACAACGCTTCCACCGCTTCTTCGGTGGGCGGCTCGCCAGGACGCATCATGCGGTAGATGGCAACGCGCGCGGCCATCTGGTCGGCGGTTTCATCGGTGCGCAGCGTTTGCGAAATGTAGGGACCGCGGTCCAGGTCGTTCGTGTAGAGGGCCTGGATGTCGTGCACGTTCGCGGCGCGCAGGGCGCCCAGCACGCTTTCCGTGATCTCGTCGTTGGCGTTGGCGATGACTTCGCCCGTATCTTCGTCAACGATGTTCTTGGCCAGCACGCGACCGTACAGGAAGTCTTCCGGCACGGAAATGCGCTGGATGCCGCCGGCAGCCAGGTCGCGCAGATGCTTGGCATTGATGCGCTTGTCTTTCTCGACGATCACCTTGCCCGAACGGTCGGCGATGTCGAAACGGGCCATTTCGCCCTTCCAGCGTTCCGGCACAAATTCCATCATCGCGCCTTCGCTCTTCAGTTCGAAGTTGTCGAAGTCGAAGAAATTGGCCAGGATGGATTCCGGCGTCATGCCGATGGCCTTGCACAGGATCGTGACAGGCATCTTGCGACGACGGTCGACGCGGAAGAACAGGACGTCCTTCGGATCGAATTCGAAGTCCAGCCACGAGCCGCGGTAAGGAATCACGCGGGCCGAGAACAGGAGCTTGCCGGAGCTGTGCGTCTTGCCGCGATCGTGCTCGAAGAACACGCCAGGCGAACGGTGCAGCTGGGACACGATGACACGCTCGGTGCCGTTGATGACGAAGGAACCAGTGCCCGTCATGAGCGGAATTTCGCCCATGTAGACTTCCTGTTCCTTCACTTCCTTCACGGTGGGCTTGCTGACTTCGCGGTCAAGCAGCACCAGGCGGACCTTGGCTCGCAGGGGCGAGGCATAGGTCAGGCCACGTTGCTGACATTCCTTGACATCGAACACCGGTTCGCCGAGCACATAGCTCACGAACTCCAAGCGCGCCATACCGTTGTGACTAACGATCGGGAAAATCGACGAGAACGCCGCCTGCAAACCGTCGGCTACGCGATCGGACGGGGCGGTATCCGCCTGCAGGAAAGTTAGGTAGGATTGAAGCTGTGTCGCCAAAAGGAAAGGAACGTTTTGAACGTCTTCACGCTTGGCGAAGCTTTTGCGGATGCGCTTTTTTTCGGTGTACGAGTAAGGCATGAGCACTCCGACTCGAGGTTGCATGGGCCGTCAACCACGGCCCCAGGTGATACGACTCCAGGAAACCCCACTGAATGGGCATGACCCCAGTAGGGGTTTCCTGGAAACGCAAAAGCCCGGGGACTGCAAACTGTGCTGTCCCCGGGCAGTTGACGCAGGTCTTACTTGACTTCGACCTTGGCGCCAGCTTCTTCCAGCTTCTTCTTGGCGGCTTCGGCGTCAGCCTTGGCCACAGCTTCCTTGACGGGCTTCGGAGCGCCGTCGACCAGGTCCTTGGCTTCCTTCAGACCCAGACCGGTCAGCTCGCGCACGGCCTTGATGACGCTGACCTTGTTCGCGCCGGCTTCTTGCAGGACGACGGTGAACTCGGTTTGCTCTTCAGCAGCGGCGGCAGCGCCACCAGCGGCGGGAGCAGCGACAGCGACGGCAGCGGCAGCAGCCGACACGCCGAACTTCTCTTCCATTTCCTTGATCAGCTCGGACAGCTCGAGCACGGTCATGCCAGCGATGGCGTCAAGGATTTCAGCTTTGTTAAGTGCCATTTTTCAGAACTCCAAATATTTTGGTAATGCCAGGGTTTGGGTGTCGCTTCGTCGTTCAGCGAATTCCGGACAGCAGGGCTATTAAGCCGCTGCCTTTTGGTCGCGCACAGCCGCGAGGCCACGGGCGAACTTGGTCGGAACTTCGTTGAGCGTACGCACGAATTGCGCGATGGGGGCTTGCATGGTGCCAAGCAGTTTCGACAGCAACTCTTCGCGCGAGGGCATGGTGGCCAGGGCCTTCACGCCTTCTTGGTTCAACAGGTTGTTGGGCAGTGCGCCCGCCTTGATGACCAGCTTTTCGTTGCTTTTCGCGAAACCAGCAATGACCTTGGCCGCCGAAACCGGATCAGCGCTGATGCCATAGATCAGCGGACCGGTCAGTTGCTCGGCCAACGGCTCGAAAGCCGTGCCGGCAACAGCACGACGGGCCAGCGAGTTCTTCAGAACACGCAGATACACGCCCGATTCACGCGCAGTTTTGCGCAGTACGGTGACAGAGGCGACGTCCAGACCACGGTACTCAGCGATAACAATCGATTGGGCCTTGGCGACTTCCGCCGAGACTTCCTCGATCACCACCGCTTTCTCTTGACGATTGAGACTCACGGTTTGAACACTCCATCAAAAGACGCCTGGGGCCTGAGCCTTGCGCGTCAACCGAATGCGGCGCCTGGTCGAGTTCTTCGTGTAAAGAAATCTTCCTGGGGACGCCGTCTACGCTGGATCCGGACTGTGTGAGCTCCGGGATTAAGCGGGGCAGCGGGGATGCTGCTTTCCATACGGAAGGGAAGCCCCTTCCACTACCCTGCTCCAGCGGTCTTTGACAGCAACATCCGGAGGAATCCGGATGCAGCCCAAAGTACGTTTACTGCTGTTGGCTTAGTTGGAAGCCGACAGCGAGGCAATTTCCACGCGCGCACCGCCGCCCATCGTGGACGAAACGGCGAGCTTGCGCAGGTAAATGCCCTTGGCAGCTGCGGGGCGAGCCTTTTGCAGGGCGTCGACCAGAGCGGCCAGGTTGGTTTGCAGCTGTTCCACGCCGAACGACGCACGGCCGATCGTTGCGTGGATGATGCCGGCCTTGTCGGTACGGTACTGAACCTGACCGGCCTTGGCGTTCTTGACAGCGGTGGCGACGTCGGGCGTCACGGTGCCGACCTTGGGGTTCGGCATCAGGCCACGCGGGCCCAGGATCTGGCCCAGGGCACCGACGACACGCATCGTGTCGGGCGAGGCGATGACGACGTCAAAGTCCATTTGACCGGCCTTGATCGCGTCAGCCAGGTCATCCAGACCGACGATGTCGGCGCCGGCGGCCTTGGCGGCTTCAGCCTTGTCGCCTTGGGCGAACACGGCCACGCGGACCGACTTGCCGGTGCCGGCGGGCAGCACGACCGAACCGCGGACCAGTTGGTCCGACTTCTTCGGGTCGATGCCGAGTTGCACGGCCACGTCAATGGATTCATTGAACTTGGCGACGGCGGTTTCCTTGACCAGGGTCAGGGCTTCAGCGACCGGGTACAGCTTGGTGCGGTCGATCTTTTGAGCAATAGCGGCGGCGCGCTTGGACAACTTTGCCATGATTAGATCCCCTCAACCGTGATGCCCATGCTGCGGGCGCTGCCAGCGATCGTGCGCACGGCGGCGTCCAGATCAGCGGCGGTCAGGTCGGGACCCTTGGCCTTGGCGATTTCTTCAGCTTGCGCGCGGGTCAGCGTGCCGACCTTGTCGGTATGCGGCTTGGCCGAACCCTTTTGCACGCCGGCGGCCTTCTTGATGAGGACCGTCGCGGGCGGGGTCTTCATGATGAAGGTGAAGCTCTTGTCCGCGAAAGCGGTGATCACCACGGGGATCGGCAGACCCGGCTCCATGCCTTGGGTCTTGGCGTTGAACGCCTTGCAGAATTCCATGATGTTCAGGCCACGTTGACCCAGTGCCGGGCCAATCGGGGGGGAGGGGTTAGCCTTACCAGCCGGTACTTGCAGCTTGATAAAGCCGACGATCTTCTTCGCCATGCTTTGCTCCTTGCGGGTTATATCGCCCCGGCCTATGCGGACAGGGCTCCCCGGGGGTTAAATTCAGGTCTTTTCGACCTGGCTGAAATCGAGTTCGACGGGCGTGGCGCGACCAAAAATGGTGACGGACACGCGAACCTTGCTCTTTTCGTAATTGACTTCTTCGACGTTGCCGTTGAAGTCTGCAAACGGACCTTCCTTGACCCGAACCATCTCGCCCACTTCGAACAGGATCTTGGGGCGGGGTTTCTCGACACCCTCTTCCATCTGGGAGAGGATCTTCTCGACTTCCTTTTCGGAAATCGGGGTCGGACGGTTGCCCGAGCCACCCAAAAAGCCGGTGACGCGGTTGGTGTTCTTGACCAGGTGCCACGTTTCGTCGGTCAGGTCCATTTCAACCAGGACATAACCGGGGAAAATGCGGCGCTCGGTGATCGACTTCTGGCCACCCTTGACCTCGACGACTTCCTCGGAGGGCACAAGAATGCGGCCAAAAGAGGTTTGCAGGCCCGCGCGCTCGATGCGCTCGTTCAGGGCCTTGTGCACGCTCTTTTCCATGCCGGAGTACACATGGACGACATACCAACGCTTACTCATTTGCCGTCCTTATTTCCAGCCCAACAACAGGCCGTAGAGAATCCATTCGATGCCCTTGTCGAGCACCCACATGAAAATGCCCATGATCGCCACGAACGCGAAAACGATGCCCGTCATCTGGGTCGTTTCCTTGCGGGTGGGCCACGAGACACGCTTGACTTCGTTGTAGGACTCGCTGGCGAAGCTCAGGGTGCGGCGGCCGGGTTCGCTGAACCAGGCGATCGCGGCTGCGATCACGAGGCCGCCGACAAAGACGCCGATACGTGCAGGCATCGGCTGTGCGCTGAGCACGGAAAACCCGACGATGCCAGCAATAACGACGAGAACCGCCAGCCCGAGCTTGACCCGGTCGGCGGTACTGGTTACGGTTTCAACGCTGGTATTAGACATATTGCGACGCGAGCCGCCGTGAATGCGTAACTCGCGATGATCTCCCGCGGGTTTATCCTGGCGGTGGCAGGGGCAGTAGGAATCGAACCTACAACCTTCGGTTTTGGAGACCGACGCTCTGCCAATTGAGCTATGCCCCTAAACACTTCAAACTTGCTGCACAGTCGCTAACTACTTACGTCGACTTTGCGCTTCGGCACTACTGCTTTGCACTTGTTCCGCATGTACTGGCTTGCGGAACCATACATAGTACTACTTTTACAGCAAAGATGGATAGGGGGACATAAAGCCCACCCTACCCATCCGGGTATTGCTTACTTCAGGATCTTGGCGACGACGCCGGCGCCGACGGTACGACCGCCTTCACGGATGGCGAAACGCAGACCTTCTTCCATGGCGATCGGAGCCAGCAGCTTGACGGTCATGGCAACGTTGTCGCCCGGCAGGACCATTTCTTTGTCGGCCGGCAGTTCGATCGTGCCCGTCACGTCCGTCGTGCGGAAGTAGAACTGGGGACGATAGCCCTGGAAGAACGGGGTGTGACGGCCGCCTTCTTCCTTGGACAGGATGTAGACCTCGGACGTGAAGTCCGTGTGCGGGGTGATCGAGCCCGGCTTGGCCAGAACTTGGCCGCGCTGGACGTCTTCACGCTTGGTGCCGCGCAGCAGGATGCCCACGTTGTCGCCGGCTTGACCTTGGTCCAGCAGCTTGCGGAACATTTCCACGCCGGTGCAGGTCGTCTTGACCGTCGGAACCAGACCGACGATTTCGATTTCTTCGCCGACCTTGATGATGCCGCGTTCGATACGGCCGGTCACCACGGTGCCGCGACCCGAGATCGAGAACACGTCTTCAACCGGCATCAGGAACGCGCCGTCAACGGCACGCTCAGGCGTCGGGATGTACGAATCCAGCGCAGCGGCCAGGGCCATGATGGCCTGCTCGCCCAGTTCGCCCTTGTCGCCTTCCAGCGCCAGCTTGGCCGAACCCTTCACGATCGGGGTGTCGTCGCCCGGGAAGTCGTACTTGGACAGCAGTTCGCGAACTTCCATTTCCACCAGCTCGAGCAGCTCGGCGTCGTCAACCATGTCAGCCTTGTTCAGGAAGACGATGATGTACGGCACGCCAACCTGGCGGCTCAGCAGGATGTGTTCACGCGTTTGCGGCATCGGGCCGTCAGCGGCCGACACGACCAGGATCGCGCCGTCCATTTGCGCGGCGCCCGTGATCATGTTCTTCACATAGTCAGCGTGGCCCGGGCAGTCAACGTGCGCGTAGTGACGCGCTTCCGTTTCGTACTCGACGTGAGCCGTGTTGATCGTGATGCCGCGAGCCTTTTCTTCAGGAGTCGCATCGATCTGGTCGTAGCCCTTGGCTTCGCCGCCAAACTTGTTCGACAGAACGGTCGTGATCGCCGCCGTCAACGTCGTTTTGCCGTGGTCAACGTGACCAATCGTACCCACGTTCACGTGCGGCTTGGTACGTTCAAACTTGCCTTTTGCCATGGCTGACTCCTGACCTGGATTGCGCTTCGGACTGAAGAAAAGAACTTTGGAAATTTGTGGTGCCCATGGCGCGGATCGAACGCGCGACCTCTCCCTTACCAAGGGAGTGCTCTACCACTGAGCCACATGGGCATTTAAAAATCTTGGAGCGGGTGAAGGGAATCGAACCCTCGTCGTAAGCTTGGAAGGCTTCTGCTCTACCATTGAGCTACACCCGCGGCAAACCCTTTCACCTTCTCTTTCCCAAACCCTTCGAAATCAAGGCCTGAGAAACCTTACAGCCTTCTTTGCGAAGGCCGCCCAGATCTCTAGGCCTTACATTGCAAATCCAGGCAAACCGCGCCTGGATTTAGGTATGGGTCTCTGGTGGAGGAGGTTGGATTCGAACCAACGTAGGCGCAAGGCCAACAGATTTACAGTCTGCCCCCTTTAACCACTCGGGCACCCCTCCAGCGGAGAACTTGAGATTATGAACACTTTCAAATCCGCTGTCAAACCATTCGGACGAAAAATTCAAAATTTCTGTTCTGCCACCGCCGCGTTTCCGCGCAGAGGGGGCGAAGCTTACAGGTTTCCGCGAATTGCTGCACGGAAAAGCTGAGAATATTTTTCCGCGGAGAAATTGACGGGGTTGGTGCCGGCCGACGGATCCTCGCTGGCCATGCGCCCCACCCGGTCCGCTTCGGCCTCGTCCAGACCGATCTCCGCCAGCGTGTGCGGGATGCCCACGGCCTCACGCAGGCCCAACACCCAGTCGAGAACCGCCCCTGGCCCGCTTTGCGGCAGCCCCAGGTAGCGCGCCAGTGCTTCCAGGCGCGGCGCGACGGCCTGCTGGTTTGCCTTCAGCACGTACGGCATCAGGATGGCGTTGAGCAGGCCGTGATGCGCGTCATACAGCGCACCCAGCGGATGCGCCAGCGCATGCATGGCGCCCAGGCCGCGCTGGAATGCGGTGGCGCCCATGCTGGATGCCACCAGCATCTGCTGACGCGCCTGCAGGTCGGACCCGTCCGCGACCGCCTGAGGCAGGTATTCCTTGATCAGGCGCATGCCCTCGAGTGCGATGCCGGCCGCCATGGGATGGAAGAACGGCGAGCAATAGGCCTCGAGGTTGTGCGACAGCGCATCCATGCCGGTGGCGGCGGTGATTCGAGGTGGCAGTCCGACGGTGAGCTCGGCGTCCAGGATCACGACGGAAGGCAGCATGCGCGCATGGAAAATGATGCGCTTAACTTGCGCGGCCTCGTCAGTGATGACGGACGCGCGCCCTACTTCCGAACCCGTCCCCGCCGTCGTCGGCACGGCCACCACGGGCGCCATGCCGGCCACGTTCACGCGCAGGTGGTTGTCGCCGATATCTTCGAAGTCCCACAAGGGCCGGTTCTGGCCCGCCATCAGGGCGACGGCCTTTGCGGCGTCCAGCGCCGAGCCGCCTCCGAACGCGATCACGCCGTCGTGGCGCCCGCGCTTGAACGCGGCAACCCCATGCTCGACATTGGTGCCCGTCGGGTTGCCCTTGATGTCGTGGAACACGGCGCATTCCAGGCCGGCCTCGCGGCAGGCGCGCACTGCGTCGGCGATCATCGGCAATCCGGCCAGGCCAGGATCGGTCACCAGCAATGGGCGCGCCATGCCCAGTTCGCGGCACCACTGCGGGAGTTCGCTCACGCGGCCAGGTCCGGCCTTGATGGCGGTTGGGTAGTTCCAGTTGACGGAGGGCACTGTCATGGTTCGATTCCCCGGGGCGTCGCGTCAGACGCTGCGCAGATGGAAGGATTTGGCCTGCGTAAGCTGCTCGTATCCGACGGCCGATAGCGATACGCCGCGGCCCGAATTCTTGACACCCGTCCAGGCGAGCGCCGGATCCAGATAGTCGCAGCGGTTCATGAAAAATGTGCCGGTCCGGATCTGCCGGCCGACATGCAGCGCGGCCTCTTCGTCCCGGGTGAACACGGCGGCTGTCAGCCCGTAGGGGCTGTCGTTCATCAGCGCAATGGCCTGCTCGTCGGTATCCACCGGCATGACGCCAACGACCGGGCCAAAGCATTCGTCGTTCATGATGCGCATGCGGTGGTCGACCTGGGTCAACAGCGCCGGCGCGACATAAGGCGAGCCTTTACTCGCATTCTTGAAACGTGATGGATCAATCGCATTCCTGGCGCCGGCGCCGACCGCCTCGTCGATGACGGCTCGGATTTCAGCAGCCGCGCGAGCCCGAACAACGGGCCCCAGGGTGGTCTCGGGATCCAGCGGGTTGCCCAGCACGTACTGGTTGGTCAACGCCGCGGCGCGTTCGACGAACTCATCGTAGCGCGTACGCGCGATGTAGATGCGCTGTATGCCGCAGCAGGACTGGCCTGAATTGAAAAAGGCGCCGTCCACCAGGGTTTCGACCGCGTGCTCCAGGTTGGCGTCTGCCCGGACGTACGCGGGGTCGTTTCCCCCAAGTTCCAGGCCCACCCCGATGAACCGGCCCGCCGCGCTCTCTTCCACGGCGCGCCCCCCGCGCACCGAACCGGTAAAGGACACATAGCCGATCTCGGGCGCGCGCACCAGCCGCTGCGCGATGTCGTGGCTGGCGTGCAGATACTGGAACACGCCAGGCGGCGCGCCGGCCTCGCGAAATGCGCGCTCGATGTGTTCCGCGCACAAGGGCGTCTGGTCAGAATGCTTGAGGATGACCGTGTTGCCCGCCATCAATGCCGGCACGATGCTGTTCACGGCCGTCAGCAGGGGATAGTTCCACGGCGCGATCGTCAGGGCGACGCCGATGGGCTCGCGGCTGATGAATCGTGTGTACCCTGCCTGCGCGGGCGCCTGGATGGGGGCCAGGGCCTGGCCGGCGATCGCGATCATGTGGCGCGCGCGGGCCTCGAAGCCCGCCACTTCGGACGGGGCGTATCGCAGGGGCCGGCCCATCTGGATCGTGATCGCGTGCGCGATTTCATCCTTGGCCGCGACAAAGCGGTCGACGGCTTCCGTCACGATGCGCCCCCGCGCCTCGGTGCCCAAGGCGTTCCAGGCCCCTTGCGCGGCCTGCGCGCCGGCCAGCGCCTGGACGACCTGCGCTTCGCTGGCATAGGCGCGACGTACGACTTCACGCCCGTCGATCGGGCTGATGGTGATGAGTTCATCGGTCATGGCGGGACCCGGAAATGCGGATTGAACGGAGGTCAGATGATTTCGAAGTAGCGCGCCAGCTCCCAGTCGGTCACGTGGCGCCGGAACTGCCTTTCTTCCCATTCGCGCGTCGCGGCGTAGTGCTCGACGAACGCGTCTCCGAACAACAGGCGCGCAGCCTCGGAGCCGCGCAGGCGCTGCGCCGCTTCCCACAAGGTCGCGGGCAGATGCAGATGCTCGGGGAATTGCTGGGTATAGGCGTTTCCCTGCACCATCGGCTCGGGCGTCAACCCCTGTTCGATGCCGTACAGGCCGGAGGCCAGCGCCGCGGACAGCGCGAGATAGGGATTGGCGTCGGCGGACCCGATGCGCACCTCGACGCGCTGCGATTTGTCGCTGCCCGGAATGAGGCGCAGCGCCGTCGTGCGGTTTTCCATGCCCCACGTGGCGTCCAACGGCGCCCAGTAGCCGGGCACCAGGCGCGAATAGCTATTGATGGTTTGCGCGTAGAGCGCCATGAACTCGGGCAGGTAGCGCTGCACCCCGGCCATGAAGGATGACTGGGTGCCGCTGATGCCGTGCGGCTGCGATTCGTCGTAGAACGCGGAGCGTCCCGTCTTGCGGTCGCGCAGCGACAGGTGGATGTGGCCGCTCTGCCCGGGGTGGTCGGAGGACCACTTCGCCATGAACGTCGCCATCAGGCCGTTCTGCTGCGCGAGCGCCTTGGCGAATGTCTTGAACAGGAACGCCTTGTCGCCCGCCGCGGACGCCAGGTCCACGGCGATCGCCGCTTCCAGGACGCCCGGCCCTGTCTCGGTGTGCAGGCCCTCGATGGGCATGTCCATGCGTTCGCACATATCCAGGAGCTTGCGGTAGAAATCGCCCTCCACCGTGCTGCGCAGCATGGAGTAGCCGAAGTTGCCCGGCGTCCAGTTCTCCATGTTGCGGTAGTGCTTGGCGCGCACGGAGTGCGGCGTCTCGCGGAACATGAAGAATTCGTACTCCAGCGCAGCGTACGCGTCGTAGCCCATGCCGGCCGCCCGGTCGATTACGCGGTGCAGCAAGCGACGCGGACAGATCGCGCCCGCTCCCCCTTCAAACTCCGCCAGGAACAGCAGCATGTCTTCGCCGCCCGGCCCCTGCTCCAGCGGCAGCCGGCGCGCACTCTGCGGCACGATCCTGAGCTTGGCGTCGGGATAGGCGGTATGCCAGCCGGTGTACTTGGTGTTGTCGTAGAGCTGGTCGTCGATGTCCCAGCCGAACACCACGTCGCAGAACGCCAGCCCCGAGCGCAGGGCGCCCAGGAATTTGTCGCGCCGCAGATACTTGCCCAGCATCAGCCCGTCCACGTCGGACAGACCCACCTTGATATGCGAGAGCGGGCTGGATTGCACCAGACGCTCTGCGTCTTCCACCGTTGCTACCCCTAGTGCATGCATGCTTGTTCACCTTGTGGCTGAAGCGTTGCGTGGAACTGCGGGCGGGCGGCGCGACGATCAGGTCATGGCCGCCCCCAGCACCTGCATCGCCTGGCGATGCAACTGCGGCGTGGCGGCCGCAACCACGCGGCCCTGGGATTCGAGGCTGAGCGGCTGCCCCGTCCAATCGGTAATGACGCCGCCCGCGCCCTCGATCACGGGCTGCAGCGCCAGATAGTCGTACGGCTGCAGGCCGGCCTCGACGACGAGATCGACGTGGCCGCTGGCGAGCAGCCCGTAGCTGTAGCAGTCGCCGCCGTAGCGGCGCATGCGGACGGCCGCCGTCAGGGCGTCGAACGCGGCGGTCTCCGCGCCTTCGAAGATGTCTGGCGAAGTGGCGTAGAGAATGGCGTTGCGCAGCTCGGAGCAGGCGCTGACGCGGCATTCCTGGCCGTTCAGGCGCGCGGGAGAACCGGCGGCGCCAATCCAGCGTTCATCCAGCATGGGAATGTCGATGACGCCCAGCACTGGCTTGCCTTGATGGAGCAACGCGAGCAGGGTGCCCCACAGCGGATTGCCGGAAATGAAGGCGCGCGTGCCATCGATGGGATCCAGCGACCACACGAACTCGGCGCCGGCATGCGACGCGCCGAACTCTTCGCCGAAGATCCCGTGCTGGGGATGATGGCGGGCGATGGCGTCGCGCAGGGCGGCCTCGACTTCCCGGTCCGCCTGCGTGACGGGACTTTCGTCCGCCTTGGTGTCGACGGCGAGCGGATGGCGAAACCACTTTCTGGACAAGGGGCGGACGCTGTCCGCCAAGGTCTGGGCGAAAGCTGCGAAGGCAGCCAGCTGCTGCGCGGACAACGGGGATGAGGATGGCATCGATGCGCTTCCAGAGTGGCGAACGTGGGGTGCGACTACGCCAGTCAAGCTCCTGCGTGCAGGTTTTCCCAGTCTAGACACGTTGCCACAAATTTGCAAATATGCTCAAAACTGCAACCACGTCCCGAATCCGGGCGGGTCGCTGTCCGCATATGCAGCTTGCCACCGTTGCCGTGTATTCCCCACCGGAGTCCCATCATGCAATGTATGAAGAAGCTCAGTGTTGTGGTTGCAGTAATTTCCCTAAGTTGCGCGCAGGCGCACGCCGGCGCCATCACCGTCTATACCGCGCTGGAAGAGGACGAGATCGCGGCGTACCTGAAGGCCGCCAACGCGGCGATGCCTGACCTGAAGGTCAACGTGCTGCGGCTGTCGACGGGCGATCTGGGCGCCCGCCTCATCGCCGAGGCCGCCAATCCCCAGCAGGACGTGATCTGGGGCTTCGCGGTGAGCAACATGCTGGACCCTCGCCTGCAGAACCTGCTTGCCCCGTACAAGGCCAAGGGCATGGACACCCTGCCCTCGCAGTACCGCGGCGCAGACGACAAATGGTTTGCCGCCACCGGCTACGTGGCGGCCTTCTGTGTGAACACCGACAGGCTCAAATCCAAGAACCTGCCGATGCCCACGTCCTGGGAAGACCTGACCAAGCCCGAATACAAAGGTGAGATCGTCATCCCCAGCCCCGCGGCATCCGGCACCGGCTACCTGCAGATCGTCGCGCTGCTGCAGGGCCTGGGCCCGGAAAAAGGCTGGGCTCTGCTGAAGGATCTGGACAAGAACGTCGCCCAGTACACGCCCTCGGGTTCTCGGCCCTGCAAGATGGCGCGGGCCGGCGAGTACGCCATCGGCGTGTCGTTCGCCTTTCCTGCGATGCAGTCCATCGAGGAAGGCTTCCCCGTCAAGATGGTGATCCCATCCAAATGGGTGGGATACGAGCTGGAAGCATCCGGCCTGATGAAGACGGCCAAGAATCCCGAAGACGCCAAGCGCTTCCTGGACTGGACCCTGTCGGCGCAGGCGGGCGGGCTGTACAGCAAGTACAAGGAACTGGTCACCCTGCCCGGCTCCGCCCCCAACAAAGCGGCCGAGGCGGCGGGACTGCCCAAGGACCTGACCGCCGTGCTGTATCCCGTGGACTTTCAGAAGTCCGCCGCGGAACGCGATGCGACGATCAAGACCTGGCAGAACACCATCAAGCGCTGACCGGGCCGCGGCCGGTTGCGTCCGGCCGCGGGCCATCCTGGAGACATGATGTATCTGGAACTGCGTGGGATACGGAAGGCCTTCGATGGCGCCCTGGCGCTGGACGACATCGACCTGTCGGTCGGCGAACATGAATTCGTCTGCCTGCTAGGGCCCAGCGGCTGCGGCAAGACCACCCTGCTGCGCATCGTCGCGGGATTGTTGCCCGCCGACCGCGGAACGATCACGCTGGGCGGCCAGGACTTGAGCCTGGTGCCCGCGCGCAAGCGCGGCTTCGGCATCGTGTTCCAGTCTTATTCGCTGTTCCCCAACATGACGGTGGCCCAGAACGTGGGCTACGGACTGCGCATCCGTGGCGAAACGCGCGAACGCATCGCAGCCAGGGTCCGGGAACTTCTGGCGCTGATCAAGCTGCCAGACCTTGCGGCGCGCTACCCGCATCAGCTCTCCGGGGGACAGCAGCAGCGCGTCGCCCTGGCGCGCGCGCTCGCGGTGGATCCGGCGCTGATCCTGCTGGATGAACCCCTGTCGGCGCTGGACGCGCGCGTGCGCACCGATATGCGAGCCGAAATACACGACGTGCAGCGCCGGCTGAAGATCCCCACGATCATGGTGACGCATGATCAGGAAGAAGCGCTGACGCTGGCGGACAAGATCGTCTGCATGAACGACGGGCGGATTGAACAGATGGGATCGCCTTCCGACCTGTACTTGCGCCCGCGCACGCGCTTCGTGGCCAATTTCGTGGGGCTGAGCAATCTGCTGCCCACCGACTGGGTAAGCCAAGCCATGCCCGAGCTGCTGGCGACGCGCCCCGACGGCGCCAGCGAACGCTACGAGGCCTGCCTGCGGCCGGAAAACCTGCGCGTCGCCGCGGACGAACAGGGTCCGGGCCGCATCCAGGACCTTATCTTCATGGGCAATCTCACGCGCCTGCGCGTGGCGTGGATGGGGCGCGAACTGATGGTGGAACAACACGGCGCGGCCGGGTTGTCCCAAGGCGCCCCCGTCCGCCTTGCCGCCGAGCCCGGCCTGTGCGCCTGGGTAAGCACATGAGCACGCGAGGCGGAGGCGTTGCATGAGCAGCGCGCAAGCGAGCGCGGCGTTGGTTGCGCCGGCGGGCCGCGCGCCCTGGTCGGCCGACCGCCTGCTGCTGTGGACCTGCGTCGCGGTTCCGCTGGCGGGCCTGGCGCTCTTCTTCCTGTATCCGCTGGCCACCGTGGCATGGCGCAGCCTGGTCGAAAAAGACGGCTCCATCGGACTGGGCAACTATGCCGAGGTCTTCGCCACGCGCGGCATTCTCACCGCCACACTGAACAGCCTGGCGATGAGCGCCGCCACCACCGCGATAAGCCTCGCACTGGGCTTTGCCATCGCGTTCGGTCTGGACCGCAGCTGCATGCGCGGCAAGCCGATCGTGCAACTGGCGTTGGTGCTGCCGCTGCTGGCGCCGTCGCTGGTGCAGGGCCTGGGCCTCATCTTCATCCTGGGACGCAACGGCCTGGTGCACCGGTGGACCGGATGGGAGATCGACATCTACGGCTTCTGGGGCCTGCTGATCTCCAACGTGTTCTACGCCCTGCCCCAGGCGGTGCTGATCCTGCAGGCGGCGCTGCGCAACATGGACGCCCGCTATTACGACGCGGCGCAAGTCATGGGCGCGTCGGGCGCGCGGCAGTTCTTCGACATCACCCTGCCCAACTGCAAATTCGGCCTGCTCAGCGCGGGTTTCGTCATGTTCGTCATCACGATCACCGATTTCGGGAATGCGGCGGTGATCGGTGGGAACTACCGCGTGCTGGCCACCGAGATCTACAGCCAGGTGTCGGGCCAGATGAATTTCGGGATGGGGTCGGTCGTGGGCATCCTGTTGCTGTTGCCTTCGCTGGTCTCGGTGCAGATCGAGCGCGTGGCCTCGCAGCGCCAGTTCGGATCCGCATCCGCCGGCAGCCTGAGGGTGGCGCCGCAGCCGTCGCGCGGACGCGACGCCCTGTTCAGTGCGGGAGTGCTGCTGATCGTCGGCGCGATCATCGTCACGGTCGGCACCGTCGTGTTCGCCAGCTTCATGCGGCTCTGGCCCTATCGCATGGAATGGACGCTGAAGCACTACGACATCACGGTCAGCGGCGGCTATGCGCCCCTGTGGACCTCGTTGTACCTGTCGCTCGCCGCGGCCGGAGCTGGCGTGCTGCTGCTGTTCTTCCTGTCGTTCGGCGTGTGCCGGATTCCACGCTCGTGGGCCAAGCTGGTCTACATGGTGTCCGTCCTGCCCGTCGGCGTGCCGGGTCTGGTTCTTGGCCTGGCGTACATCTTTGCATTCAACGCGCCGGGCACGCCGCTGTATGCGCTGTACGGCAGCGCCGCGCTGATCGCCTTGTGCAACTTCTATCACTATCACACCCAGGGCTTCCTGACGATGATGACCGGCATGCGGGCGGTGCCGCAGGCCCTGGAGGAAGCCGTGAGCAGCATCGGCGGAGGCACCCTGCATGTGCTGCGCGACGCGGTGCTGCCCTTGATTGCGCCGACGGTGCTGGGCGTTTTTTTCTTCCTGTTCATGCGATCGATGGTGACCCTGTCCGCGGTGATCTTCCTGGTCACGCCGTCGGTCAGCGTGGCGCCGGTGTCGGTGCTGCGGCTGGACGAGGCCGGCTTTGTTTCACAGGCGGCGGCATATTCAACCCTTATCATGCTGGTCGTAGGGGGCTCGCTACTGGCGATGCGCGCGCTGATCGCCGGCGCCGCGCGGCGGCGCATGGACTAGGACTGGGAAGCAACGGACATGTGGCAAGAAGAGCGGTATCAGAGAATCCGCGCCCTGCTGTCTTCATTGCAGCAGGTATCGACCGACCGCATCGTCGGCGAGCTCGGGGTTTCCCGGGAGACCGTCAGGCGGGATCTGTTAGAACTGGAAGCATTGGGGGAGCTGCGCCGCGTGCACGGCGGCGCCGTGCCCGTGCACAACGAACCGCCCATCGCGGAACGCGTGCATACGCGCGTGAAGTACAAGCGCGCGATCGCGCGGGCGGCGGCCGGCCTGGTTTCCAGCGGCCAGACACTGTTCCTGGACGCGGGCAGCACGACCAGCGTGCTGGCCGATGAACTGGCCAAGCTGTCGGGCCTGACCATCATCACCAATTCGTTCGACGTCGCATTGAAGGTGGGTGCGGCCGGCAACGGCGCCAACCAGCTGCTCATGCTGGGCGGCTCCGTCGGCGGCCCGGTGTGCGCCACGTCGGGCGATATCACGATCACCGAGATCCACCGCTATCGTGCCGATTTTGCACTCTTGTCGCCGGTGGGTGTCGACGTCGAATGCGGCGCAACCAATTACGACCTGCGCGAAGCCGAGGTCGCGCGCGCCATGACCGCCAATGCCAAGCAGCTGGTGCTGCTGGCCGACTTCAGCAAGATCGGCCTGTGCAGCCGCGTGTCGTACTGCGGCGCGGACCAGATCGACCACCTGGTCACCAACGGCAGCGCGCGGAACTCGCCCGCCTTCGCCGCGCTGGAGTCGGCCGTGGGCAATACGCTGGCGGTATAGCCCACGGCGCGGGTTGCGCTCAGTCCAGCGACACGCCGGACGTCTTCACCATTTCCGCCCAATACGCCGTGTCCTGCTGCAGGCGGGTCTTGAATGCGGCGGGCGCGCTGCCGACCGGCTGGCTGCCGCCGCTGTTGATCTTGGCGATCACGGCGGGCGACTTCATGGCCTGGTCCACGGCCTGCGCCAGGTATGCGATGCGCTCGGGCGGCGTGCCTGCCGGCGCGAACAGCCCATACCAGTCGTCGGCGGTGATGCCCTGCAATCCCGTTTGCTGCAGCGTGGGCGCCCCCTTGAATACGCCGACGCTGTCGCCATGGCTCATCGCCAGGATGCGCAGCTTGCCGGCGGCCACCATGGGCTCGGCGGAGGCCGGCGAGGTGATCAGCATGTCGACCGTGCCGCCCATCAGGTCGGTGATGGCCGGCGCCGCGCCGCGATACGGCACATGCACCAGCTTGACGCTCGCCTTCTGCGACACGAGCGCCCCCATCAGGTGACTCATGGTGCCGTTGCCCGGAGTTGCATAGGTGATGACGCCCGGTTGCTTGCGCGCGGCCGCCAGGTAATCGTCCAGCGACTTGTACGGGCTTTCGGCGCGCGCCACCAGCACCAGGGGCGCGGACGTGATCTGCGAGATCGGCACGAAGTCCTTAAGTGGATCGAAGCCCACGTTCTTGTACAGGCGTGGATTGACGGCCATGACGCTGGTCTGGGACATGACGAGCGTGTAGCCATCGGGCTTGGCGCGCGAGACCTGCGCCGTGCCGACATTGCCTCCCGCCCCCGAGCGGTTCTCGACGACGACGCTCTGCCCCGTGATGGCGCCCAGTTCCTGCGCAATCAGGCGCGCGACGCCGTCGTTCCCGCCCCCGGGTGGAAACGGCGATACCACGGTGATGGCCTGCTTCGGAAAGTCAGCCAGGGGCGCGGGCGCCTGGGCGTGGGCAGCGGCGCCCATCAGCAAGGCGGCCATCGCCGCGGCGGCGGTCCTGCAAGCGTGCAATGCATGTTGCTTCATCTGGATTTCCCCTTGTGTTGGCGGCCGGATACTCGGCCGTCCTTTGCATTCCGGTTCGCCATGAACCGTCCGCACCCCGCCGGCAAATGCCGCCGGGGCGTAATGATCAGGTTGAAGCGTCTGTCGCGCCGCGGGAGGCGCCGTGGTTCGCGCCGGGATCAGTGGGGCGGGAACCGGTAGGCCGCGCGCTCCCGCTCGTCGATCTGCTTGACCAGGTTGGTCTCCCAAGCCAGGTATTGCCGCGCCGCGGCCTTGTTGCCGTCATGGCGGTCATGCACGAAGAACAGGTAGTCTATGCAATCGCGGTCTGCCGGCTCGGCGGGCGTGGACTCCAGCGCGAGTCCCTGCGCGGCCCAGGTTTCGGGCGTACCCATGTTCACATTGACGTCCGCGATGCCCAGCGCGCGCAACTCGGCCGCCGCCCAGGCCGCCACCGCGGCGTCTTCCGCCAGCAGGATCACCGGTCGCGCCGCATCCAGCGCAAGGCCGGCGAGGCGCGGACGGATGGACCAGCGCGCCCCGGCGAGGTGGCTGGCGCGATAACGCATGCTGGAACGGATATCGACCAATTGCGCGCCATGCGCCATCGCTTGCGCAAGCGCGGCGTCGGACAGGACCGAGACGGCTGGCGCCGGCGCTGCTGGCGACACCTGGGACAGGCCTGCGTATGTGCCCTCGCGCAGCGTGCTGGCGTCCCAGCCCATCTGCCTCAGCCAGCTGGCGATGACGGGTGCGCGCACGCCTTCGGCATCGAACACCACGATGCGCGCGCCGCGCACGGCCAGGTACTGGTCGGTTGCCTGGACCAGTTGGCCGCCCGGCGCATGCTGCGCGCCGGGCAGCGACCCTTGCGCGTACTCTTCGGCGCTGCGCACGTCGCACAGGAATGTGGTGCGCTCGGCGTCGTCAAGCCAGGCCTGGACCTGGGCGGCGCCGACCGTGGGCACGCCGTGGCGTTCGGCCAGCCGCGCGGACCGTTGCGCCAGTGCGGGCAGGTCCTGCTCCGCGACATCGTCGCGATAGCGGCGGCGCGCGCCGTGCTCCAGTTGCAGGTCTTCCAGGTACCAGCCCTGCGTTCCGTTCTCCAGCGCGTAGACAGGATTGGGAACGCCCAGGTTGATCAGCGTCTGCGCGCCGATGATGCTGCGCGTGCGGCCGGCGCAATTGACCACGATCGTGGTGTCGGGGCTGGCTGCCAGGGTATGGGCCCGCAGGGCGAGTTCGCCGTTGGGGCAGCAGATGCCGCCGGGGATGCTCATCTTCTGGAATTCGGCATACGGGCGGCCGTCCAGAACGATCAGGTCGTCGCCGCGGCGCTGGCGTTCGGCCAGTTCGCGCGCGCCGATGCGCGGGGTGTGGAAAACTTCTTCGGCCAGTTCGCCGAACGTCTTGCTCGGCACATTCACGCCTGCAAAAACCGCGTAGCCCTGCTGCCGCCATTGCGCGATGCCGCCCGCCAGGCGGTGCACCTGTGTGTAGCCGAGGGCTGTCAGCGCAATCGCGGCGCGCGCGGCCGTGTCATCCGCGTCGCCATTGTCGTAGACGACGACCCGCACGCCGCGGCGCGGCGCCAGCCTCACGATGTCCGCCTCGAGCCGGCTGTATGGCACGGGCGCGGCGTAGAACAAATGGGACTCGCCGTATTGGCCGTGCTCGCGCACATCCAGCAGCGCGATCTCGCGGCCGTCGTGCAGCCATTGCTTGAGCGTATGCGCGTCGACGTCGGCGAAGGAAGGGGCGGTGTTGGGCTGCATCATGAGATTCGAAGGGTACGGAGAGGTTGGGCGAGCGCGGACAGTCCGCGTTCGAGATCGGCGATAAGGTCCTGGGGATCTTCCAGGCCAATGTGCAGGCGCAGCATCGGGCCGCGCGGAACGCTGCCGGGCAGCGCGCGGCATGTGCGCAACTGCACCGGAATCACCAGGCTTTCGAAGCCGCCCCATGACGCGCCGATGCCGAAGAGCCGCAGGCTGTCGATCAGGCGCTCGGCATCGGTTTCGGTATAGGTGTCCGCCAGCTCGACGGTCAGCAGACCGTTTGCACCGGTGCAGTCGCGCCGCCAGATCGCGTGCGACGCGTCGCCAGGCAAGGCCGGGCACAGCACACGGCCTACCTCCGGCCGCGCAAGCAGCCAGTTGGCGACTTGCAAGGCGCTGCTGGCGTGCTGCGCCATGCGCAGCGGCAGCGTGCGCATGCCACGCAGCACGAGGAAGGCGTCGTCGGCGCCGACCGTCTGGCCAAAGTCGATGGTGGCGCGCTCCAGGGCCGGCCAGGCGCGCTGGTTGGATACGACCGCGCCCATCATGACGTCGGCATGGCCGCCCAGATATTTGGTGGCCGCCAGGATGGAGATATCGGCGCCAAGCGTGAGGGGTTTGTGCACCAAACCGGACGCCCACGTGTTATCCACAGCCAGCCTGCAATCGTGTTTTCGCGCAGCTGTGGATAACCTGGTGAGGTCCGGCATTTCGTATGTCAGCGAGCCCGGCGACTCGGCATAGATCATGCGGGTGTTGGGCCGGATGAGGGTTTCGATGCCGGCCCCGTCTGGCGCGTAGTACGTGAACTCGATGCCCAGGCGCGCAAGATGTTCCGCGCAGAACCTGCGCACGGGTTCGTACACGGCATCGGTGAGCAGCACGTGGTCGCCCGAGCGCAGAAAGGCGAGCAGCACGGTGGCGATCGCGGCCTGGCCCGTGGGATAGAGTTTCGCGCGGTAGCCCTGCTCCAGTTCGACCAGCGCATCCTCGAGCGCGTGGGTGCTGTCGGTGCCGCGTGCGCCATAGGACGGCAGGCGCTCTTCCTCACGGCGGGCCCGCGTATCGCGCCACGCCTGCACGTTTTCAAAGACATAGGTGCTGGCGCGCGTGACCGGCGTATTGACCCAGCCTTGATGGGGCCGGCCTGCGCGCAGCAGGCGCGTCGAGGAGCGATAGGGCTTGCCCATGATCAGCGCCGCGTCTGGACGCCGATCGGCATGATCTTGCAGGTGCCGGCCTCCAGGTCGAAGCCCAGGCGTTCATTCAGCGTTTCCAGCGCTCGGCCGTACATGTGGAGATGGCGGATGACGCTGTCGCCCTGGATTTCCACGGCGTGGATGTCGTCGGGCATCAGGGCGATGCCGGCGCCGGGCCCCACCACCACGGTTCCGGTCTTTTCCAGGGTGCCCACGCCCGGCACGGAGCCGTCGTCGGTCCGGTCGTAGACGTAGTTGTATTCAACGCCCTCGACGGCGGCGATACAGGCCCAGGTGGTGTGGTTGTGCGGCACGATCTTCTTGCCGGGGCGCATCACATTCAGATAGAGCGCATAGCTCTTGTCGGCATCTTCCGCGATGAGGTAGCGGGCCTGCCGTTCGTCGCCTTCAGGCGGCGGATAGCGGTCGGCGCCCCACCATGCGGTGTTGCCGGCCAGGGCGACGAGTTCGGCCAGCACGGCCTCAAGGCTGTCCCGGTTCAGCCCCTTATTTCCTACAGTTTTTTTAATATTTCCGACGGCGGCGTCAATGCCGGTTTGATGAGGATGTGCGGAGGTCACTTGGCTTTCCCTCTTGTTTCATGAGTTATTGCACTTACTGTATCCGCCGCACTCCAGCCCAACAATTTAAATTGATTTAAGCTTCCATTAGCATTGCTAATATTTTGGGTTATCCCCAATCCGCATTTCACCTTCTTTGCGAGCCAGGATGCGCAATCTCGATCTGGACCTGCTGCGCACGCTGACGGCGATCGCCCAGCATGAAACGTTCTCGGAGGCCGCCAACCGGCTGCACAAGACGCAATCGGCCATCACCCAGCAGATGCAGCGGCTGGAATCGATGATCGGCCTGCCCTTATTCGAAAAGCAGGGGCGCAACAAGCACCTCTCGTCGCATGGCAGACGCCTGGTCGAATACGCCCGTCACATGCTGGCCATCAATGACGAAGCGCTGCGCGCGCTGCAGGACGGTCCGTTGGAAGGCGACCTGCGGCTGGGCGCGCCGCTGGACGTGGCGGACACCATCCTGCCCACGCTGCTTACCCATATCGCGCGGGTAGCGCCGCGGGTGAAGCTGGAGATCCGCGTGGATCGGAGTCCCTTCCTGATGGATGCGCTGCGCGCGGGCGAAATCGACCTGACCATCTCGACCCGATTCGACCAGGACTTCGAAGGCGTGGCGCTGCGCACTTCGCCCACGGTATGGCTGGCCTCCGCGGATTACGTCCACGACCCGCATGCCCCGGTTCCACTGGTGCTGGCGGATGACCCCAGCATCTTTCGCCGCCTGGCGCTCAACGCGCTGGAGCAGGCGCAGGTGCGCTGGCACACCAATTACGTGGCGCCGAATCTGGTGGGGATAAAGGCCGCGCTGCGTGCGGGCCTGGGCGTGACTGCCCGCAGCGTGGAGCTGCTTGGGCCGGAAATGCGCGTGCTGGGAGAAAAGGACGGGTTGCCGCCCTTGCCGGACGTGACCTATTTCCTGTGGATAAGGCGCGACCTGATCAATCCGCTGACGCGCCAGGTGTACGACATGCTGAGAACCAATCTGGGCCTGGCGCAGCAAGGAGACGCGGCGGCGGCGCCGTCGCGTCCGGCGGTTCAATAGCGATCGAATATCTGCTGCAAGGCAGCTGGATCGCGAGTCACCGACAACGCGACCATCAGCAGCACCCGCGCCTTCTGCGGATTCAAGTCGCGCGCGGCGACGAAACCCAGGCTGGCGTCATCGACTTCCACATCGCGTGCAACGAAGCCGCTGCCAGTGCGGCTGGAACGCACCACGGCCACGCCATCATCGGAGGCGCGGCGCAGGGCTTCGATGGCCAGGTCCGTGGCATTGCCGTCGCCCACGCCGGCCAGCACGATGCCGTCGGCCGCGCCAGCCAGGAAATCGATCAGGTCGGCCTGCAGGTTGGCGTAGGCGTAGACGATGTCGACGCGGGGCCAGCCGGCCTTTTCCAGTAATGCGAGTGAAAACTCGCTTTGGGACGTATGCGTGGTGGCATTGCGCGAGTAAAAGCACGGCGACCCGCCATGCATGACGCCCGCCCGGCCCCGATTGGGCGAAGCAAACGCGCACAAGCCGGCGCTGGCGATCTTCTGGATCTCGCGCGCGTAATGCACGTCTTCGTTCATGACCACCAGCGGCCCGCGGCCGCGCGCATCGGGATGGCGCGCCAGCGCGACGGCGTTGTACAGGTTGGCGGGGCCTTCCGCGCCGAGCGCCGTCGCGGGCCGCATGGCGCCAACCAGCACGACCGGCTTGTCGTGGCGGATCACCAGGCTCAGGAAATAAGCGGTTTCTTCAAGCGTGTCGGTGCCGTGCGTGATGACGATGCCGGCCACCGAGGCGTCCTGGCAAAGCACGTCCACGCGCTGGGCCAGCGCGCGCCACACCTCGTGCGTCATGTTCTGGCTGCCGACATTGGCGACCTGCTCGGCGCGGATCTCGGCGATGCCCGCCAGCTGTGGCACGGCGGCCAGCAGGTCGTTCACGGAGAACGAACCGGATTTGTAGCCCGCGGAGGTGGCATCGGCCTGGGCGCCCGCGATCGTGCCGCCCGTCGCCAGCACCGCGATGACAGGCAACGCGATCTCAGGCATCCACCGCTCCGGACAGGCCTTGGCGTTCCAGCAGCGAATTCAGGTGTTCCCAGCCGTGGAAGTCGATGACGATCTGTCCTTTTTCCTTGGCGCCGACCTTCAGCGCGACGCGCGTGCCCAGATGGTCGGACAGGGCTTCCTCCAGGCGGGTCAGGTCCCGCGAGACGCCGTTCGCCTTTTTCTTGGGGGACGCCGACGTTTCCGCTTCCTTGGCGGTCTTGGCGACGAGCTTCTCAGCTTCGCGCACCGACAGGCGGCGCGCGATGATCTGGTTGGCCAACTGGATCTGGGTCGCGGCATCGACAGCCAGCAGCGCGCGCGCGTGGCCCATGTCGACGTCGCCCGCCAGCAGCATGGTCTGCACGGCAGCGGCCAGGTTCAAGAGGCGCAGCAGGTTGCTGGTGGCCGAGCGGGAACGGCCGATCGCCTGCGCGGCCTGTTCGTGCGTCAGGCCGAACTCGTCGAGCAGGCGGCGCACGCCGTGCGCCTCTTCAAGCGGATTCAGGTCTTCACGCTGGATGTTTTCGATCAGCGCCATCACCGCGGCGTTCTCGTCCGCCACTTCGCGCACCAGCACGGGCACTTCCTTCAGGCCCGCCAGCTGGGCGGCACGAAAGCGCCGTTCGCCCGCGATGATTTCGTAATGGCCAGGCGCGGCCTCGCCCAGGGCGCGCACGAGAATCGGCTGCATGATGCCTTGCGTGCGTATCGATTCGGCCAGCTCGCCCAAGGCGCCCTCGTCCATGCGCGTACGCGGCTGATACTTGCCGGCGCGCATCTTCGAGATGGGCAGGGTGGACGGCGGACCCTCGGGCTTGGCCGCGGCCTTGCCGATGTTGTCGATGGCAGGCGCGTCCGCGCCCAGCAAGGCGTCCAGTCCGCGACCCAATCCCTTGGGTTTCTTGGTGGCCATAATTAAATCCTCTTTCCTTCTGTCTTTGTATCCCGAGCCGCAGCTCAGGCGTCCGTCTGCTCGGCGGGCAGGCGGTACCAATACGCGTAACAGTCTTTGAAACCGTAGCGGCCATACAGCGCGCGCGCGGCAATGTTTTCAGGCTCGACCTGCAGGTAGGCCGTGCCGGCGCCGCGATCGGCGCCTTCGGCCATCAAATGCTCCACCAGGACCGCGGCGTAGCCTTTGCGCCGTTGTCCTGGATCCGTGACGATGTCGAACAGGCCAAGCAGATCGCCGTCGTGGACGGCCAGGCCCGCGGCGACGCATTGCCCGGCTGCGTCAAAAGCGAGCACCGGCTGCTTATCCACAGCCAGGCCTTGCAGGCGTGCCTGATGTTCCCCGATGTGCACGGCGGAAGAACCGCGCATGGTCCCCACCGCCGCCGCGAAGCGTTCGGCGTCGACGATCCTGAAGAGCAGATCGCCCCTGGCGCTTGTCCGGGGGGCGAGCGGCGTGCTCATGACTCGGGTCTCACCGGTGTAGATATAACCGCGGGACTCCAGTTCGGCGTCGAGCGAAAAATCGGGGCCGATGGAGGTGATGCGCAACACCATGGGCAGGCCATGGCGCGCATACAACGATGAACAATACGCCAGCCGCTCGTCCAGCGGACGTGTGGATAACCCCAGCACATTGATGCTGCGGACACGCTTGGCCGGCGAGTGTGCAAAGCGCACCAGCCAGCCATCATAGAGCACCTGCGCACCCACCGCCGTGGCATTGAGCGCAGCCTCTTCCAGGCGGACGCGCAACGCATCGCGCACGTCGGCGGGCGGCGTGCGGGCAAGCGTTGGTGTGGGGAAAAAGAACGCGGCGTCGGACATTTGATGCGACTAGTTCAAGTCCTTTCTGACGCGCTCGATCATTTCAGCGCCGAACGAGATATACGCCTGCGCGCCGCGTGACCCTCTGTCATACACCACACCTGGCATACCGTAACTGGGTGCTTCCGCCAGGCGCACATTGCGCGGCACGACGGTCTTGAAGACCTTGTCGCCGAAGTGCGCCTCGAGTTGCGCGGACACCTGCTGTTGCAGCGTCATGCGCGGATCGAACATCACGCGCAGCAATCCGATGACGCGCAGGTCGTCATTGATGTTGCGATGCACGCGCTTGATGGTGTTGACCAGATCCGACAGGCCTTCGAGTGCGAAGTACTCGCACTGCATCGGGATGATCACGCCATGGGCCGCGGCCAGGCCATTGAGGGTCAGCAGCGACAACGTGGGCGGGCAATCGATCAGGACGAAATCGTACTGCGAGGAAACCGTGTCGATGGCGGCCTTCAATTGCCGTTCGCGTTCATCCATCTGCACCAGGTCGATCTCGGCGCCGGACAGCTCGCGGTTGGCGGGCAGCACGTCGTAGCCGCCGGATTCGGATTTCACGCGCGCCTGTTCGATGGAGGATTCGCCGATCAGCACCTGGTACAGATTCGACTCCAGCGAATTCTTGTCGATGCCGCTGCCCATCGTTGCGTTGCCTTGCGGGTCCAGGTCCACCAGCAGCACGCGTTGGTTATGCGTGGCAAGACCCGCCGCCAGATTGATGGCGGTGGTGGTCTTGCCCACGCCGCCCTTTTGATTGGCAATGCAGAAGACGCGGGCGGATGTGCTGGGGGGTATGTTCTTCATAGGGTTCCTTGACTGCGGCGCATCCAGATCAGACAGCGTTCTGCTTGCAGCTCCGGGACTTGGAGCGGCTGAATATGGTCGACTTGCCATTCCCCGCGCGCGTGCAGCGCCTGGATTTCTTCTTCGGGGACCTTGCCCTTCATGGCGACGAGGGTACCATTCTTGGCTACGTGGCGACCCGCGAGTTGCGCAAAATCATCTAATGATGCAAAAGCTCGCGACGTGACAATGTTGCACTCGGCGGGTTCCAGCGTTTCGATGCGCGCATGCCGCGCCTGCAGGTTGGGCAGGCCCAGTGCGCCGCTCATCTGACGCACGAATGCGGTCTTCTTTTCGACGGCGTCGATGCAGGTCACGGACCACTGCGGCCGCAGGATCGCCAGGACGACGCCAGGCAAGCCGCCGCCCGAGCCCACGTCGTAGACCTTGGCGGCTGCATCTGGCGCCGCCAGCGCCTCGCTGAAGGGTCCTGCGGCAGCCATGCTGTCGAACAGATGCTGCACCAGCATCTGCTGGGGATCCCGGATAGCGGTGAGGTTGTACGTGCGGTTCCAGCGCTGCATCTGCGCCAGATAATTCAACAGCTTGGCCATCGCGGCGTCGTCGACGCCCAGGCCCAGCAGTTCGCATGCGCGAGTTAGTCGGCCGGCCATGTCCATGCCGGCCTGATTGGCGGGCGCGCTCATGCCGCTTGCTTGCGCGAGCCGTAGTGCAGGCGCTTCAGGTGAATGAGCAGGAGCGAAATGGCTGCCGGCGTCACGCCGGAGATCCGCGCGGCCTGGCCGATGGTCTCCGGGCGATGGGTCTTGAGCTTCTGGCGCACCTCGAACGAGAGGCTGGTCACGGCGTCGTAGTCGACGTCCGCGGGGATCGCCTGCTGTTCGTGGGCGATGTGCTTTTGCACTTCGTCCTGCTGACGGGCGATGTAGCCCGCGTACTTCACCTGGATCTCGACCTGCTCGGCCAGGACTTCATCGTCCGCCACGCCGGGCCCGGCCAGCAGCGACCCGTCGACATTGCGAGCGGCCATCAGGGCTTCATAGGAAACATTCGGCCGTTTCAGCAAGTCTGCAAGTGAGTACTCACGCTCAATTGCCTTGCCCAGCAAGGGTTCGGCAACCTCGACCGGCAGCAAACGAGGATTGACCCATGATGACTTGAGGCGTTCGACTTCGGCGGCGACGGCGTCGCGCTTACGGTTGAAGGCATCCCAGCGCATATTGTCGACAATACCGAGCTGGCGCCCGATTTCCGTAAGGCGTAGATCCGCGTTGTCTTCGCGCAAGCTCAATCGGTATTCGGCGCGGGAGGTGAACATGCGGTAGGGCTCGGTCACGCCGCGCGTGACCAGGTCATCCACCAGCACGCCAAGATAGGCCTCATCCCGGCGAGGAGTCCATTGTTCGCGGTCCAGGGACTGCAGCGCCGCATTCACACCAGCCAGCAGGCCCTGGGCGGCGGCCTCTTCGTAGCCGGTGGTGCCGTTGATCTGCCCGGCGAAGTACAAGCCGCCGATCGCCTTGGTCTCGAGGGTGCTCTTCAATCCACGTGGATCGAAGTAGTCGTATTCGATGGCGTAGCCGGGCCGCATGATGTGCGCGTTCTCCAATCCCGGCAGGGAGTGGATCAGGTCCAGCTGCACATCGAACGGCAGGCTGGTCGACACGCCGTTCGGATAGACCTCGTGGGTGTCCAGCCCTTCCGGCTCGAGAAAGACTTGATGCGATTGCTTGTCCGCGAAACGGTGAATCTTGTCTTCGATCGACGGGCAGTATCGCGGCCCCACGCCTTCGATGACGCCGCTGTACATCGGCGAACGATCCAGCCCGCCGCGGATGATGTCGTGCGTGCGGGCGTTGGTGTGGGTGATCCAGCACGGCAACTGACGCGGGTGCATGGCCACGTTGCCCATGTACGAGAACACGGGAATCGGGTCCAGATCGCCAGGCTGCTCTTCCAGAATGCTGTAGTTGATCGTGCGCCCGTCGATGCGCGGCGGCGTCCCCGTCTTCAGGCGGCCCTGCGGAAGCTGCAGCTCCTTCAGGCGCTGGCCCAGCGAAATTGCGGGCGGATCACCGGCGCGACCGCCAGAATAGTTTTGCAGCCCCACGTGGATCAACCCATTGAGGAACGTGCCTGCGGTCAGGACGACCGTCTTGGCACGGAACTTCAAACCCACCTGAGTAACCGCACCGACCACGCGGTCGCCCTCCACCATCAGATCCTCCACGGCCTGCTGGAACAGCCAGAGGTTTGGCTGATTCTCCAGACGGCCACGGATCGCCTTCCGGTACAGCACGCGGTCCGCCTGAGCGCGCGTAGCACGCACGGCCGGCCCCTTGGATCCGTTAAGAATGCGGAACTGAATCCCCGCCTCGTCCGTCGCCAGCGCCATGGCCCCGCCAAGCGCGTCGACTTCTTTGACAAGGTGGCCCTTGCCAATCCCGCCGATGGAGGGATTGCAAGACATTTGGCCTAGGGTTTCGATGTTGTGCGTGAGCAGCAGAGTCTGGGCGCCAGTGCGGGCCGCAGCCAATGCCGCTTCGGTGCCGGCGTGGCCGCCACCGACGACGATGACATCGAATTCGCGGGGATAGTCCATGATGGGGGGAGGTAAAAGAGAGCGTTCGGCGCTCATTATAGAGGCAGGGGTTGCATGTTTCACGTGAAACATGTGCCAGGTTCGCTTTCGACGCGAACAGACCACACGCTCCCGGGCTTTCGTGCTGTGTGGTTAGAGCTGGCCTCAAGGTATCGGCATCTGCCGGTGTTTTCCATGGAGTGTTTCACGTGGAACATCCCCAAGCATGGGCGTCATGCAGAGAAGATTCGCTCCATCTGACCACGATGTTTCACGTGAAACACCGTCGCCAAAGAACGGGCGCAGTTTCATCGTGCTTCGTGAACTTGTCGGTCCACGAACGACATCCGACGCCTTCAAAAAGAGTCCCAACCGCCTTCGTGGCCACTGGTACCGAATACATCCTTCCCCTGCTATTAGCGGTAAGAATGTGGGAATGAGGTGGGCATTTTTTGCGGGTACAAACCGTCGGCACCGCCTGAGCGCCAAGTCTGTTCCACGTGAAACAACGAGAAGGAGCGGCATCCACTGCGGTGGCGACGAAAATTGGAGCCCCCGAGAATGTTGGCGGACGACGTTTCACGTGAAACACTGATCAGCTGTGATTGCCTTCAGACCGAAACGGCCCCGCTCCCGAAACCGCACTTCCCGTACGTATCAACCAATAATCATGAATTGGGCCTCCACCATGCCAGGCCATGGGGTCTTCACATGCCATCTGCATGCTGAATAATCCGGACTGATTAGCAATCGCGGAAGGCCGTTTGGGAACCCCATCTGCTAGACGAATGCGTTTCGGCCGGCCTGTTCTGATGTTTCACGTGGAACAACGGCCCTAGGGTATGTGGTCTGCACAAGTTGCTGCCCACCGCGCCTATGTTCCACGTGAAACTTTCCGGCCACACCGGAGAAGTGCGGTGCCAGGAGCTTCGAAGAAAGCAACTCCCCAAATCACCATCAGCCAGAAAGAGATAAACGCGGCAACCCCGCCGCCTTAACGAAAAGGTAAGAAATAGGAAAAATATCGATTTATTCCACCCTACCCTACCCCTTGCCCAAAAAATCAGAATTTTCGTTCGATATCGATGCTCATCGGCAGGAATCGGGCACGATAGGTTGGATCGAAAAAACGCGGCGAACACTCACCATTGCGAAAGCCTATGCACTCAGCGGTTGAACCCAACCCCAACAAGCATTCTTAAACTGCCATTTCGACGCGGAAAATTTGTACCCCACTATCGCCATCGGCCCACTAATCCGGCGCGGCAGCGACGGGAAATCCCGTCTTATCCACAGACTACGCAAAAGGCACTTCTCGCAGGGAAACAGCCAGATCTACAGCCGAAAACTTAGGGTTACGCACATTTTTATCAACAGCCCGGTCTCTTGATCCAGGCGAGCGGCGAGATCTGTTCAACGTGAAAAGAATGCTCTGGGCTGCATGCAGCGAAATATCCCCAAGGTGGCGATGCCGAGTCATCGGCCTGGCGCGTAATCCAACCATTCAAAACCCGGCGGCCCTTTGCAGATAAATAATCACCTGCGATCAACTGCGGGAAACCGCTGCCTCTCAGATATTTCCAAGCTGCATTGGCGCCGCTTCCCGGGCCCGTTACGTTAAGTGCCCCAGCGACCCTCGGGAACTACTAAAGTCGGATTCAGTCCAACCGCGCCGGATTCACTGCCCGCAATTTATCCACAACGTTATTCAGCGGGCGATTGGCGCGCCAGGTCGAAACGATAAGTTCCTTGACCCGACAATCATCTTGCTCGCTCCGCCACTGGCGCGCCATCATCCATATGGCCGAGACGCCAAGGCTTCATGTGAAACGCTGTGGAAAACTCGACCGACAGATTTCGACGCCTGTCCGGGCAAAGCAACACGATGGGCTGTCCACCATTTCCGCCGCGATCCCAAGATCCGCTCGAAGCATCCCCACCGATTTGGGCGCCCCCGACTTCTGATATCCCCATTTCTATCCACAGGCTCGCACCCCCCATTTTGGATATCCAGGGGACTAATTCTGTGCATAACCGGGATGGGGATATCTTTGTGAACAACCATGCCGGGCGGACAGAAAATCAGACGAATCGGCAGCACAAAACGGCCGTTTCCAGGACGGGGAGCAAGGATAGGAAAAGGGAAAATACGCGCTAACTACCGGACTTCCCTGGGGAAACGCCAGGAAACCCAGGAATTCAAGCACCGGGAAACTCAACGCTGCGGCATTAAAGCAGCACCGAGCGAGCGGCAAACCATTAACTGGAAAACTGTGTAAAACCGGGTGTCGGCAAATCCATTTGCTTCATTACTGAGCACCGAAATGCTCATACCCGGAAATAATTATCCACAGAGTTATCCAGTGCTGGAGAATATGTTAGTGAACACTAACTGCTGTGGCGGGCGAGCCTGCAGATGGCCTCGCCAAAAGACACAACGCCCCAGACCCGGAGGTCTTGGGGCGTTGTAGCCAGGCCGAGCCTGGCTGACGGGAAATTGGGATTTCCCGATTTAGAGCGGGCGAATTTCGGCCGCTTGAGGTCCTTTCGGACCATCCTTAACTTCGAATTCGACTTCCTGGCCTTCGTTCAGGCTGCGATAGCCGCGGCCCTGGATGGCGGAAAAGTGTGCGAAAACATCGGTGCCGCCAACATCCGGCGTAATGAAGCCGAAGCCCTTGTCAGCGTTGAACCATTTGACTTTGCCCTTCTGAGCCATTTTTTCTAGCGTCCTGTAAATAAATCGAAATGCAATGAATCAAGGACGCCGTGCGAACTGAACGATCGGTGCAAAACCTGTGTTCCCGCTTGTCGCCAGTGCGGCAGAACGAGTCCGCGCGCTGCTTGAATCAACTGCGGAATCAGCATACTCATCCCGCATTACAGACTCATATAGTTGTTTACCCCAATGTGGCGTTTTTTTCACTGGAACAGCAATACCGCTAGGCGGAATTCCGCTGTCGGCGCACCAGGAACGCGTAGACCGGCCCGGTGACGATCACGACGAAAACCATGCGCGTGACATGAAACGCCGTGACCACGGGAACGCCCAGCTGCAATACTTTTGCCGTGATCGCCATCTCGGCGATGCCCCCAGGAGTCGTCCCCAGAATAAGCGTCGGGATGGGCGCGGCAGACCACAAGGACAGCAGCGCCCCAACCCCGAACGCCAGCGTCAACGCCAGAACCGTAAAGCCCGCGACGGCGGCAATGAAGCGGGGTGCGGCTCGGAAGAAATCCGGCCGGTACCGGTCTCCCAGGGACCAGCCGATCAACAACTGGCCCGCCTTCGGGACGTAATCCGGCAAGGCGGACAGTTCGACGCTGGATGCGGTCAGCACCATGGCCACGAGCATGGGCCCCAGCACCCAGGGATTGGGCAGGCGCAGCTTCGCGAATGCCAGGCCGCCGACAATGGTGAGCGCCACGAGCGCGGCCAGCCCCAGACCATGCACGACTTTGGGACCCGGCACCGTGGGATCCAGCCCGGCCACGCCCCACCACTGGAAGATAAAGGGCACCGTCACCACCACCAGCAGCACGCGCACGCTGTGGGCCGTCGCCACGCGGTCGATCCTTGCGCCGTGCCGTTCGGCCAGGCTGGCCATCTCGCTGGCACCGCCGATAGCCGAGGAAAACCACGCCGTCTTGAAATCGACGTCGGTATAGCGGCGCAGGATGGCCGTCCCCATGAACGCAAGCGCAAGCGCGAAGAGCATCCCGACGATGATGGGCCCCGCATTGCTGCCGATGTGGCCGATGACTTGCGGGGTGAAGTACAAACCGAGCGAGGCGCCGATCACCCACTGTCCCGCATTGCGTGCCGGTCTGGGGCACGCGGTTCCCAAGCCGCCTATGCGCGTGGCGGCCGTCAACAGCAGGGCTCCCAGCATCCATGGCAAAGGCATATGCGCCCATACCGCAAGCAAAGCGCCGGCCAGCGCTATCCCGAATCCACCCGCTACCCGCGCCAGCATGTTCTGACCCACAATCCCATCCACGTTAGAAGCTCATGTAAAACGAATTATGAGTTAGTGGGATACTTACGAAAACTTTCTTTGCCTACCAGCGTTCACCTTCGCGTCCAACATGATCCGATCCAAACTACCCGACGTCGGCACCACCATCTTCACCGTGATGAGCCGCCTGGCCATCGAACACAAGGCCATCAACCTTGGCCAGGGCTTTCCTGATTTCGATCCGGACCCCGCGCTGTGCGCGCTGGTGACCAAGGCAATGGCCGATGGCCACAACCAGTATCCCTACATGCCTGGTGTGGCGCCGCTGCGGGAAGCCATCGCGGCAAAGACGCGCGAACTGTACGGCCATGCCTACGATCCCGAGACCGAGATCACCGTCACCAGCGGCGCGACCGAAGCCCTGATGGCAACCGTGCTGGCCGCCGTGGGCAGCGGCGACGAGGTCGTCGTGATCGAACCCTGCTACGACTCCTATCTGCCGGCGATCCGTCTGGCGGGCGGCACCGCGGTGCCGGTGCCCTTGCGCGCCCCCACCGAAGCGGACCCTTACTACCGGATCGACTGGCAGCGCGTGCGCGACGCCATCACGTCGAAGACCCGACTGCTCATGCTCAACTTCCCGCACAACCCTACCGGGGCCGTGCTCGAAGAAAGCGATCTGGATGCGCTGGAATCCATCGTCCGCGACACCGGCGTGCTGCTGGTGTCCGACGAGGTCTACGAACACATCGTGTTCGACGGCAAACCCCATGCCAGCGTCGCGCGCCGCCCCCTGCTGGCCGAACACGCCTTCGTGATTTCCTCGTTCGGCAAGACCTACCACACCACCGGCTGGAAGATCGGCTACTGCTGCGCCCCCCGGCAACTCAGCGCCGAGCTGCGCAAGGTCCATCAGTTCATGGTGTTCACGGTGCCTTCGCCGATGCAGTTCGCGCTGGCCGAATTCATGCGGGATCCCAAGCCCTACCTGGATCTGCCGAAGTTCTATCAGGCCAAGCGCGACCGCCTTTCCGAAGGCCTGGCCAAGACCCGTTTCCGTCCGCTGCCCAGCCCCGGCACGTTCTTCCTGCTGGCCGACTACAGCCAGATTTCCAAGCAGAGCGAAGCGGATTTCGCGCGCGACCTGACGGTAAAGCATGGCGTGACGGTGATCCCGGTTTCGGCCTTCTACCGCCAACCCGATGCCCCCGAATCCAACCACCGCATCGTGCGCTTCTGCTTCGCGAAAAAGGATGCGACGCTGGATGCGGCGCAGGAACGCCTGCAGCAGGTTTGAACTCAAATTTATGAGTAAAAGCTCGTATTTCTGATTCCGTCGTTTTGGACTTACTAGCTGCAGCACGAAGGGGCGCCACAGGCGCCCCTTCTGCTTTCCGGCCCTGATGAAACCGCAGACGGCTTGCCTTGCGGCAAGCGCCAGCCATGCGCCGGATCAAGCCTGTCCGGCGGCGACCTTTCGTGCGGCGCGGACCCTGCGCAAGATCTGCGGCAGGATCACGACCGCCGCCGCCCCCGACCACAAGGCGATCGACACGGGACTCGCGAACAGCACCGCCACGTCGCCGTCCGTCATTGACAGCGCACGGCGCAGATTCTGCTCCATCATGTTCCCGAGCACCACGCCCAGCACCAGCGGCGCCATGGGCACGCCGAACTTGCGCAGGAAGTATCCCAGCGTGCCGATGCCCGCCACCAGCAGCAGGTCGAACGTGCCCGCGTTGATCGCGTACACGCCGATATAGCTGATGCACAGGATGCCGGGCACCATCAGCCAGCCGGGCACTGACAGCACTTTCGAAAAGAACCGGACCAACGGAACGTTCATGACGAAGAGCAGGACGTTGGCCACGAACAGCGACGCGATAAGCCCCCAGACCAGTTCCGGCTTGGTATCGAACAGCACCGGACCCGGCGTGATGTTGTAGAGCGTCAACGCCCCCATCATCACCGCGGTGGTTCCCGATCCCGGCACGCCCAGCGTCAGCATCGGAACGAACGAACCGATGGCAGAAGCAGTCGCGGCGGCTTCCGGAGCCACCAGGCCGCGCATGTCGCCCTTGCCGAACTTGGCGTCGGGATCCTTGGCCTCGATGATGCGCTTTTCCTGCGAGTAAGCGACGGCCGCGGCCACGCTCGCGCCCGCTCCCGGCAACACGCCCACGCCAAAACCCACCAGCGCGCTGCGCACGACGCTCCACCAGGTGAGCGCCATCTCTTTCAGGTTGAACAGTTTGCGGCCGCTGGGCTTGACCTCGACGCTGTGTCCGGCCATCACCTTCTCCAGCATTTCCAGCATCTCGCTGACCGCAAACAGCGCGATCACGACAACGACGAAATCAACGCCATCGGCCAGGTGCACGGATTCGAAGGTGTAGCGGTAAACGCCCGAATTCGCATCCACGCCCACCACCGAGATGGACAAGCCGATCATCGCCGCCAGCACGCCCTTCACAGGCTGCTTGCCGAGCAGGCTGGTCAGGCAGCAGAACGCGAAGATCATCAGCACGAAGTATTCGGCCGGACCGAACGCCAGCGCCCATTTGGCCAGCATCGGCGCCAGCAGGATGATGCCCACGACAGACACGATGGCGCCAAAGAACGCCGACCAAGCGGAGAGCGACAACGCCACGTTAGCCAGCCCCTGGCGCGCCAGCGGATAACCATCCAGCGTCGTCATGATCGCGCTGGCCTCGCCGGGAACGTTCAACAGGATGGCCGTGATGCGGCCGCCGTACTCCGCGCCGACGTACACGGCCGCCAGCAGGATCAGCGCCGTCTCGGGCGGGAGGTTCATCGCAAACGCAATGGGTATCAGCATCGCCACGCCGTTCACCGGGCCCAGCCCGGGCAGCACGCCCACCATGGTGCCGATGAACGAGCCGATCGCGGCCACCAGAAGGTTCGTCAGCGAAAAGGCGACGCCGAAGCCTATCGAAAGATGATCGAGAATGCCGCTCATATCAGGTTCTCCAGCAGTCCGCCCGGCAGGACCACGTCCAGCACCTTGTCGAACAGCACGAAAAAGAAAAGGCTCATCACCACGCCGCCGAGGGCGCACTTGGCCCATCCGCCCCCGAACAGGCGGCCCACGAAGACCGTCATCAGCGACGTAGCGATGACAAACCCCAGCCACTGGAACAGGAAGGCATAGACCGTGACGAACACGACCATCAGCGCGATGCGGGCGTTGGCGCCCGCGGGATTCGCTTCGACGGTGTGGCCGCCCTTATAAACGAGCCACAAGCCGCACAGGCCGATGATCAGCGCCACCAGGAGGGGAAAGGCCCGCGGCCCGACAGGCTCGTAGGCGAATGGCGCCTCGATTCCCCATCCGGCGGCCGTCATGAAGACGGCCAGCGCCAGGGCTGCAATGCCCAGAATTCGATCATTCATGATCCACTTGTCCGTTGTAGTCGCCGCGCGCGGCGCGGCGATCCGCCGCCGGACTGACCGGCGGGGGATCGCCCGTGCGGGCGCGATCGGGAGGATGGTCCTTGCGGGCCGCTTACTTCTTGATCAGGCCGAACGTGTCGGCGAGTTCGCCGTACTGCTTGACCTGGTTTTTCACGTAGGCGTCCAGGTCCGGCCCGGTCTTGTTGAACGGAAACAGGCCTTGCTGCTGGCGCAGCTTTTCGAACTCGGGGGCGGCCGTCGTCTTGTTGAACGCGTCTACCCAGAACTGGTAGTCGCTGTCGGACACCTTGGGCCCCACGTAGAAGCCGCGGATGATCGGCCAGACGATGTCGTAGCCCTGCTCCTTGGCGGTGGGCACCGTGCCCAGCTTGCCCGGCAGCCGCTGGTCATTGAACACCGCCAGCACCCGGATGGGCGCTCCGCCTTCCAGCATCGTGAAGGCTTCGGCCGCGTCGCCCATGTAGGCCTGGATATGGCCGCCGCGCAGCGCGGTCACGGCCTCGCCGCCGCCTTCAAACGCCACGAAGCGCATTTTCTTGAAATCGACGCCGGCCGCCTTGGCGGTCAGCGCGGCCTTCATCCAGTCCTGGCTGCCCACGGTGCCGCCGGCGCCCAGCACGATCTTGGTCGGATCCTGCTTGAAGGCGTCCATCAGCCCTTTCAGGTCGGTATACGGCGAATCGTTGCGCACCACGGCCACGCCGTAGTCCGTGCCGATGGCCGCCAGCCAGCGCACGTCATTGACGTTGTACTTGCCGAACTTGCCCTGGGCCAGATTGAGCAGCGAACCGCCCGAGAACGCGACGATGGTGCCGGGTTCGTTGGGATGCTGGGCCACGATGTTGTTGTACGCCACGGCGCCGATGCCGCCGGGCATGTAGACGATGCGCATCGCGTTCTTGAGCGCTCCGCTCTGCTTGAGGCCTTCGGTGGCCAGACGGCAGGTCAGGTCGAAGCCGCCCCCGGGCTGGGCCGGCGCAATGCACTCCGGACGGCGGGGTTCGTCGGCGGCCTGGGCGATCCCCAGGGAAAGGGTGACAGCGCCAAGCGCCGCGACGGCGGCGATGCGCAGCTTCAGACTTGTCTGCATTCTTGCGTCTCCAGGATTTATTGGTCTAGGTATTGCTGGAGGCCGCGCCAAACGGGTTTTGTCGTCTTGGCGGCTCCAGTGGTGGCAACCGTACAAAACCGAAGCTTTCCATAAGCTTTCAATTCCGGCCGATTTCGTGCCGCGGCGCAGCATCCGCCTGCGCTTCCAGGGAAAACACCAATGCCGCGCGCAGTCCCGGCTGCCCCGACCGATTCTCCAGGACCAGGCGCGCCCCCAGGATTTCGGCGATCGTCCCCACGATGGCCAGCCCCAGGCCGGCGCCGGACGTGTTCTTGCCTGCCGCGCCGCGCCGGAACCGGACGCATGCCCGGGCGATGTCTTCTTCGGACATCCCGGGTCCGTCGTCTTCCACCGCCAGCCGCAGTTCTCCGGGCGCCGTTTCGATCCTCACGGTGACGACACCGCCCAGGGCGGCGTAGCGGATGGCGTTGTCCACCAGGTTGCTGATCGCCTCCCGCAACAGCCATTCGGCCCCGCTGACGATGGCCGGTCCAGGGTTGGCCTCCAGGCCGATATCCAGTTGCCGGGCGCGGGCGGATGGCAAAAGGGTACGGATCACCCCGTCAGCCAGCTCCGCCAGGTCCACCGGTTCGGCGGTAAATCCCCCTTCGGCCAGGGAAGCGTCCTTAGCGCGCGCCAGGGCGAGCATCTGGTTGGTGGTGCGTACAGCCCTGTCCAACCCCTCTTGCATCGCCAGAAGGGCTGTACGGACCTCCTGGGGGTCTGTTTCACGCAAGGCGTATGCGGTCTGGGTCCGCAAAACGGACAAAGGTGTACGCAATTGGTGGGATGCATCGTCCAGGAACTGACTCTGGACCCTCCCAAGCGCCGCAAAACGGGCCATATGGAGGTTTACAGCCGCGACCAGGGGTAGGACCTCCCCTGGCATGTCCGAAGCGCTGACGGGGCTTAAATCGTCCGCAGAACGGCTTTTGACTTCCTGCCGGAGTCTTTCGAGGGGGCGCAGGGCCATGAAAACGCCCAGGATGATCACAAAAACGCTGATCAGGATCACGGCAAGGTCGCGTTCCACCGAACGTACCAGGACCTTGTGGAGAAATGCCTGGCGGCTTTCCAGGCCTTCCGCGACCTGGACGATAACCCGTCCCCCTTTGTTGGCATACAAGGGCGGATCCATGGGCCGCGCCAGCGCCGCCACCCGGACCGGCGTTCCCTGGTAGGTCGCGTAGAAAAAGCGCGGCTCGCCGGAAACCAGCGGCTGCTCAGGCAACGGCAGGTCGGGATGCCCGATTTCGGCCAGCCCGTCCTCGGTTGCCACCCGGTAGAACACGCTGCCATTGGCCGTCAGCTCGAAAAATTCCAGCATCAGGTAGGGCTGCTCCATGGCTAATCCACCGCTGGCTGTGGATATGTTGTGGTCGATCGCGCGCAGCGCTCCGGAAAGGGAGCGGTCGTAGGCAATGTCGACCTGGTTGCGCAACTGGTGGTTCGACAGCCATAGCGCGCCCATCATCACCAGGACCAGGGTGGGAATCAGCCACCAGAGCAACTGGGTTTTCAGTGTCCGGCCGTGTTTTTTGGGCGCGAAATCGGCGCTTTTTTCCGGACTTCTAGTTGTCAACAAGGTTCTCCAGGCAGTAGCCCATGCCTCGCATGGTCACGATCTGAACGCTGCTTTCCGCCAATTTTTTGCGCAACCGGTGGACCAGCACCTCGATGGCCTCCAGGTTGATGTCCGCATCGTCGGTAAGGATGCGGTCAAGAATCTGCTGCTTGTTGATGGGTTCCCCGCTTTTCTGGATCAGAACCCGAAGGACCGCGTGTTCACGTGGGGATAACTGCAGGGGCTGCCCATCGACCGTGAATTTTTGCGCGGAAGTCTCAAAAACCAGGTTTCCCAGGGCAAGCCGGGGATGTTCACGTCCGCGGCTGCGCCGGATCAGCGCAATCAGGCGCGCTTCCAACTCTTCCACAACAAACGGTTTCGGCAGGAAATCGTCCGCTCCCTGGTGCAGGGTTCCGATTTTTTCGGCCAGTGAATCGCGCGCGGTCAAGACCAGCACCGGCGTACGGTCGTCCCGCGCGCGAATCTTGGCCAGCAAAGTATGGCCATCCATGCCGGGAAGTCCGAGATCCAGGACGACCGCATCGAATTCTTCGATTGCCAACCTTCTTTCGGCGACCAATCCGTCATCAGCCCATTCAACGACAAAGCCGGCATGCCTTGCCAGGCTTCGGGAAAGCCATCGGGCAAGTTCAGCTTCATCTTCGATCAAGAGGATACGCATGGACGCAGTCCGGGGGGCGATGGCTGGGCGGAATGGGAAAGCATGTTTGGCTTTTCCTTTTTTTTTCTTTATATAAAGACTAATGATTAATAAGGCCTGTGGATAACTACCTTAACCTTGAAAACCTCTTTTTTTTCATCGGCTTGCAGCCGTTTTTGCCTGTGCAATAACTCTGTGTGGGAAAAAAGCTGAAGTTGGACAAGATTTTGGACCTGGTCCGAAACCCCTGCTTGTTCAACTTGCCTCCACAACATGTGCACAAGCTGTCGCCTTAGGAGTTATCCACAGGCCCTTTCCTGCAAACCGAGGGTCAAAGCGGCACTTTTACCCCGGAAATCACGCATCCGCCTACCCGGATTTTTGCCCTTGCAAGGGGCCTAAACGGGCCTCAGAGGCGTCGCCGAAAGTGGGGATTCGAGGGGAGGCGTTGGTGCTTTCTTTACAGGGGACTGAACAAAAAGTGATCAGCATCCGCCGTAGAATTCCGCCATGGAACGAGACTTCAGAATCAGAAAACCCGGGTGGGCAAGGCAGTTGAGAAGCGGTCTTCTGGCCGAAAACCTGGCCGTGACCTTGTGCGTGGCAGGATTGATGGGCCTGGCGGGCGCGCTTGCGACAGTGGTGTTCCGCGAACTGCTGGGCTGGATACAGACACTGCTGGGCGGAGGCGACATTCCCCACGGAATGGTGTCCCTGGCCCGAGGCCTGGACCCCTGGCAGCGCTTTCTGATGCCAGCCGCGGGGGGCGCGATAGCCGGCGCGATCCTGCAACTGGCTTCCAGATGGCTGCCCAGGCGCGGAGCGGCCGACTACATGGAGGCGATCTCGGTCGGCCGGGGCGTCGTCGGATTTCGCCAGACTGTCGCTCGCAGCCTGTCATCCATTTTTTCCATAGGATCCGGGGCTTCCATAGGGCGGGAAGGCCCGATGGTGCAATTGGCGGCGATGTGCGCCTCGCTGGCGGGCCGCTACCTGGTGCTTCCGCCTCGCCATTTGCGCCTTCTGGTGGCCTGCGGCGCGACGGCGGGCATCACCGCCGCGTACAACGCGCCCATTTCGGGCGCTCTGTTCATTTCCGAGATCGTCTACGGCGCGATTTCATCCGCGACGCTGGTTCCGCTGGCCGTGGCGTCCGTGGTTGCCAACATCGTCACCCGTCAAGTGCTGCACTATGACGCGGTCTTCCATATGCCGCATTTTGAATTCGTGTCCGGCTGGGAAGTGATCAACTACCTGGGCTTGGGGTTGATCGCCGGGCTGGCGGCCCCGCAATTCCTGAGGTTCCTTGACGCCTCGCGCACGGCGTTCCGGAGGATGCCGTCGCCGCTATGGATCCGGATGGCCGCGGGCGGATTGATCGTGGGCGCGCTTTCCGTGGTCAATCCCGCGGTCTGGGGCAACGGCTATAGCGTGGTGAACAGCATGTTGCACACGCAATGGGCCTGGCAGGCTGTTGCCGCTCTCCTGTTTCTGAAAATTCTGGCGACCGCGGCCAGCGTCGGGTCCGGCGCCGTGGGCGGCGTTTTCACACCCACTCTTTTTGTCGGCGCGGCGCTTGGCGCCCTGTACGGCACCGGCCTGCAGACCCTGTTTCCCGCGGGCAGCCTGTCGGCGGTGTCCAGTTATGCGGTGGTGGGCATGGGGGCGCTGCTGGCCGCAACCACCCATGCGCCCCTGATGTCCATATTGATGATTTTCGAGATGACGCTCAGTTACGAAGTCATGCTGCCGCTGATGCTGGCATGCATGACGGGCTATGTCATCGCGCAGCGTATCCGGCCAGAATCGGTCTATGCGAAATCGTTGGCGAACAACCGAATTTCCGGGCTGATTCCTGGTCGGGAAAACAGGCCAAGATAAATAGCGAGCAAATGCTCATATTTTACGAGTCGGCGCGAAATGGCATTCCAAGGATGTCGGAAGATATGTTCTTGCATAAGAAAAACCCCTTAAAAAAGGGGCTTTTTCATGAAGACTCTATTCAGTCCGATCTCTTTGGCGCGATGGGTCTCGACGTATCCGCGCCGCTTGTAAATGGCAAGATTCTCCGTCATTTTCTCTTGCGTATACAGGCGAAGATGAGTGCAGCCTGCCCGACGCGCAACGTCTTCGGCCCACTGCAGCATCTGGCGCCCATATCCCCTGCCCTGCGCCTGGGGCGCCACGGCGATGTTGTCCAGCAGCATGCAGGACGAATCCGGTTCGGGAATCAGCACGATCACGCCCTGGACGCCGCTGGGCGTATCCAGCACATGGACTACGCCTTGGGCGACGCGAGCCGGGTAGTCGTCGAGCATCGGGCCAGGCGTTGCGCCGATGCGGGCAATGTAGTGCGCGTACGCGTCGTTCACGATGCGCTCGACGGCAGCCACGTCCTGGCGGGTGGCTGACCGGATCCGGAGGGAATCTGGGTTCGCCTGCATGGTCGCTCCGTTGCGCTATTTCCCGATGCAGAAGCTGGAAAAAATCTCGCCCAGCAGATCGTCGCTGGTGAACTTTCCCGTGATGCTGGACAGGCTGTCGTGGGCCAGGCGCAGCTCTTCGGCGAACAGGTCCAGCACCCGGTCGTCCTGGCTTGCGTGCTGGCCAGCCAGTTCCAGGTGTTCCGCCGCGTCCTGCAGGGCGTGCAGATGGCGCTCGCGCGCCAGCCAAGGCGATTCGCCCCCGGGATTCCATCCCGCGATGCGCAGAAGTTCCGCGCGCAAGCCGTCCAGGCCGGCGCCGCGCTTGGCCGAGATGCCGAGTTCGCCGGGACTCGCCGCGAACGGCGTAGCCAGCAGATCCACCTTGTTGAACACCTTCAGGACGGGCGTGCGGGCCGGCAGGCGCGCCGTGATCTGGGCGTCGAGTTCGTCGCCGGGCTGGGTGGCGTCCTGCAGATGCAGAATGACATCGGCGCGTTCGATTTCCTGCCAGGTGCGGGCGATGCCGATGCTTTCCACCGTGTCTTCGGTTTCGCGCAGGCCGGCCGTGTCGACAATATGCAAGGGAACGCCATCGATGTGGATCTCCTGCACCACTTTGTCGCGTGTCGTGCCGGCGATGGGGGTAACGATGGCGACGTCGTCGCCCGCCAGCGCGTTGAGCAGGCTGGACTTGCCCACGTTGGGCTGGCCCGCCAGTACCACGTGCAGGCCTTCGCGCAGGATTACGCCCTGGCGAGCCTGCGCGATGAGGGCGCAGAGGTCTGCCGTCAACGCGTCCAGTGTGGGACGCGCCTGGTATTTTTCGAGGAAATCGATTTCTTCCTCGGGGAAGTCGAGCGTCGCCTCGACCAGCATCCGCAGGTGAATGATGCGGTCGGAAAGGTCGTTGACGCGTGCCGAGAATTCGCCCGATAGCGATGCCATTGCGCCGCGCGCGGCCGCCACCGATGAGGCCTCGATCAGATCCGCGACGGCCTCGGCCTGCGCCAGGTCCATGCGGTCGTTCAGAAATGCGCGGCGCGTGAATTCGCCGGGTTCCGCCAGCCGCAGGCCCAGGTCGCGGCCGGCGGCCAGGCAGTTGTCCAGGATGCGGCGCAGCACGGCCGGGCCGCCGTGGCCCTGCAGCTCGAGCACGTCCTCGCCGGTGTAGGAATGCGGTGCACGAAAGTAGAGCGCGATGCCTTCGTCCAGCAGTTCTCCGGCCATCGATTTGAACGGCAGGAAATGCGCGTGACGCGGCGTCAGCTCGCGCTCGAACAGGCGTCGCACCAATCCGGACAGGTCCGCACCAGAAATGCGCACGACGCCGATACCGCCTCTTCCGGGGGCGGTGGCAATGGCGGCAATGGGGGCGTAAGCGGACATATCAGGGGCTATGGCAAGGCAAGAACAATAGGGGAATATAACTGTTGCGCGGCGCGTTGTTTGCTGGTTACTGTGGCCCCGAGGTTCAAAACCCGAAACAACTCTGGGAGATCACGATGGCATCTCGGTTTTCGCGTGTCTTGGCCTGCGGCTCGGCCGCGGTAATGCTGGCCTTCGGCACATTCAGTTCGGCCATGGCCCGCGATCTGGTGATCGCATTGAAGACCGAGCCGTCTTCGATGGATCCGCAGTATCACGCGCTGACGCCCAACACGCAGATCTCCCAGACCATCTTCGACACCCTGGTTGCGACCGACGCGCAACTCAAGCCGCAGCCCTCCCTGGCCGAATCATGGACCGTGGACGGCAAGGTGTGGACATTCAAGCTGCGGCCCAACGTGAAGTTCTCCGACGGCACGCCGTTCACGGCCGAAGACGTCGTATTCACCTATGACCGCGTGCCCAAGGTGCCGAACAGTCCGTCGCCGTTCACGCTGTACCTGGGTTCCGTCGCGAAGACCGAAGCGGTCGACCCGATGACCGTGCGCATCACCACCAAGGATGTCGCGCCGAACCTCCTGGTGAACCTGGCGCAGTTGCCGATCATGTCCAAGAAGGCGGCGTCCGGGCCCGCGGCCGAAGGCAAGACCACCACGGAATTGAACAGCGGCGACGGCCTGGTCGGAACCGGTCCCTATAAATTCGTGTCCTGGAAGCGCGGCGCGGAATTCGTCCTGGCCCGCAATGACAACTACTGGGGCAAGAAACCCGAATGGGACCGCGTGGTCTACCGACCCATCAGCAACGCCGCCGCACGCGTGGCGGCCCTGCTGGCGGGGGACGTCGACATGATCGAGGATCCTCCGACCGACGACCTGCCCAAGCTCAAGGGCGACAAGAAGCTGTTCGTCGAAGAGACGCCGTCCGTGCGCGTGGTGTATGTGGCGCTGGATCAGTATGCCGAGCCCTCGCCCGGCATTCAGGGCACCGATAAGAACCCGATGAAAGACAAGCGCGTGCGCGAGGCGCTGTCGCTGGCCATCAATCGCGATGCGCTGGTGGAACGCGTGATGGGCGGCGTGGCGCTGCCCGCGGGCAACCTGCTGCCTTATCCGATGTTCGGATCCAGCAAGGAACATTCCAAGGCCCCCAAGGCCGATGTCGAAAAGGCCAAGGCGCTGCTGAAGGAAGCGGGGTATCCGAACGGGTTTTCGATCACGCTGGGTTCGCCATCCGGCCGCTACGTCAACGATTCCAAGGTGGCGCAGGCGATCGCTTCGATGTGGACACGCATCGGCGTGAAGACCAGCGTGGACGCGATGGCCCCGCCGGTGTTCTTCAAGAATCGCGACAGCTACGCGTTTTCGGCCTACCTGGCGGGCTGGTCCGTGACCAGCGGCGAGATGTCCAATGCGCTGACGTCATTGCTGATGACGCGCAATCCCGAAGCCGGCCAGGGCACCACCAACCGCAGCCGCTATTCCAACCCCAAGATGGATGATCTGGTGAAGGAAGCGTCGTCCACCATGGATGACGCCAAGCGCGCCGAACTGCTGTCCAAGGCCAGCAATATCGCCATGGACGACTTCGCCATGCTGCCCGTGCATTTCGAGCTGTCGGTATGGGCCATGAAGAACGACATCCGCTATCAGGGCCGTCCCGATCAGGTCACGCTGGCGCAGTTCGCCACGCTGAAGAAGTAGCGCGCGGGGCGGGCGACAACTCGTGCTTGCAACGATAGTAAGAAGGCTCCTGCAGACCATCGTCGTCATGCTCGCCATGTCGGCGCTGGTCTTCGCAGGCATCTACATGGTGGGCGATCCGGTGTCCATGCTGGCCAGCCCGGAAGCCACGGAAGCGCAGCGCGCCGCGATCAGCGCGTCGCTGGGCCTGGACCAGCCGCTGTGGCGGCAGTACCTGATCTTCATGAGCCAGGCCGTGCGCGGCGACTTCGGCAACAGCTTCCTGACCGGCGAGCCGGCCATGCACCTGATCCTTGAGCGCATGCCGGCAACGGTGGAGCTGGCCTGTGTGGCGATGCTGCTGTCCGTCCTGATCGGCGTGCCGCTGGGAATTCTTGCGGGCCTCAAGCCCGCGGCGGTGGGATCGCGCGCCATCATGACCGGATCCGTGCTGGGTTTTTCGCTTCCCAACTTCTGGGTCGGCCTGATGCTCATCATGGTGTTTGCCGTGATGCTGGGCTGGGTGCCGGCCGGCGGCCGCGGGCAAACCGTCAGCATCGGCTCGCTGCAGCTGAGCGTGCTGACTTTCGACGGATGGCTCAGCCTGGCGCTGCCGGCCGCGACCATTGCCTTCGCCAAGTGCGCGATGATCATCCGCGTCACGCGCGCCGCGACGCGAGAGGCCCTGCCCATGGACTACATCAAGTTCGCGCGCGCCAAGGGCCTGTCCGAAAGGCGCGTGCTGGGCGTGCATCTGCTCAAGAACATCCTGATTCCCGTGGTGACCGTGGCGGGCCTGGAGTTCGGCCAGGTGATGGCCTTCGCCGTGGTGACGGAAACCGTGTTTTCGTGGCCCGGCATGGGCAAGCTGCTGATCGATTCCATCATCAATCTGGATCGGCCCGTGGTGGTGGCCTACCTGCTGCTCATCGTGTTCTTCCTTGTCATGCTCAATCTCGTGGTGGACATCATCTATACGGTGCTGGATCCCCGCGTACGCCTGGACAGCCGCCGATGACCACGCCCGCCGCCGCCGCCGCGCCGCCCGTCCCCGCCAAGGAACAGTCGCCCTGGCGCCGATTCGTATCGGACTTCTTTGCCAGCAAGCTGGCCACGCTGGGCCTGGTGATGCTGGTCGTCATCGTCGGGGCAGCGCTGCTCGCCCCCTGGATCGCGCCGCAGAATCCCTACGATCTCGCGAGCCTGGACATCATGGACTCCAAGCTCAAGCCGGGCAGCGAAAGCGGCGACGGTTCGATGCGCCACTGGCTGGGCACCGACGGTCTGGCGCGGGACCTGTTCTCCGCCATCCTCTACGGCATGCGCACGAGCCTGATGGTGGCGGCAGTGTCGGTGCTGGCGGCGTTCGGCATCGGCGCCACCGTCGGCCTGATCGCCGCCTACTTTGGAGGGCGCATCGATGCGCTGCTGATGCGGATTGTGGATATCCAGTTGTCGTTCCCCGCCATCCTGGTCGCGCTGATGCTGCTGGCCATTCTGGGCAAGGGTGTGGATAAGGTGATCATCGCGCTGATCGTCGTGCAATGGGCCTACTTCGCAAGAGCGGCGCGAGGGGCCGCTTTGGTGGAGCGCGGCAAGGAATACGTGGAGGCGGCGCGCTGCATGTCGCTGTCGTGGGGGCGCGTGCTGTTTCGCCATGTGCTGCCGAACTGCATGCCGCCGCTCATCGTGATCGCCACGATCGACCTGGCCCATGCGATCGCGCTGGAAGCCACGCTGTCGTTCCTGGGCGTGGGCGTTCCGGTGACCGAGCCGTCGCTGGGCATGCTGATCTACAACGGCTTCGAATACCTGTTGTCCGGCCAGTACTGGATTTCCTTCTTTCCCGGCATTGCGCTGGCGCTGGCCATTATCGCGATCAACCTGGTGGGCGATCACCTGCGCGATGTGCTCAATCCGCGGCACGCGAACTAAGGACGGGGTCGATGCTTACACAGGCGGTGCAACAGCCCTCGGCCAGTCCCAAGCCCATATTGGAAGTGCGGGGATTGAAGACGCACTTCTTCACGCGCAACGGCGTGGTAAAAGCCGTCGACGGCGTGGACCTCAGCCTGGCCGAAGGAGAGATCCTGGGGCTGGTGGGGGAATCGGGATCCGGAAAAAGCATTACCGGTTTTTCGCTGATGGGCCTGCTGGACGAGCCCGGGCGCATTGTCGACGGCCAATTGCTGCTTAACGGAGAAGACCTGCGTGCGGCTTCGCCCGCGCGCTGGAGGCAGCTTCGCGGCAAGGAGATCGCAATGATCTTCCAGGACCCGATGATGACTCTGAATCCGGTTTTGCGCGTGGACACGCAGATGATCGAAGCGGTGCAGGCGCACGGCAAGGCATCGCGCGAGGCGGCGCGCCAGCGCGCCCTGCAGACGCTGTCGATGGTGGGCATACCGTCGCCGCAGGAACGCCTGCGCGCCTATCCGCACCAGTTGTCGGGAGGCATGCGGCAACGCGTCGCGATCGCGATTGCACTGCTGAATTCGCCGCGCCTCATCATCGCGGACGAGCCCACCACCGCGCTGGACGTCACGATACAAGGCCAGATTCTTTTCGAAGTGCAGAAGCTGTGCCGCGAAACCGGCACCGGACTGATATGGATCACGCACGACCTGGCGGTGGTGGCGGGCCTGGCTGATCGGGTGTCGGTCATGTACGCCGGGCGCGTCGTGGAAACGGGCAGCACCGAAGCCGTCATCAGCCATCCGATGCATCCCTATACGCATGGACTGATCGCGTCCATCCCCACGCCGCAATCCCGCGGAAAGCCGCTGGTGCCGATTCCCGGCATGACGCCGTCGCTGCTCAACCTGCCGCAGGGCTGCGCGTTTCGCGGACGCTGTCCGCGCGCGACGGACGCCTGTCTGGTCGAACCGATGCCGGTGGAAGTCCGCCCGGCGCAATGGGTGCGCTGCTGGCACGCCGGAGGCCCTGACGCCAGATGAGCATCGTGCAGCGCGACCCAACCCCTATCCTCGCATTGCGCGAGGTCGAACTGCGCTTCGTGCAGCCGGTGGACTTGGCCGGCCGCATTGCGAACCTGCTCGGAGCCGGCCTGAAGACGCAGGTCGTGCACGCGGTGGCCGGGGTGGACCTGGAGGTCAAGCCCGGTGAAGTGATCGGCATCGTCGGCGAATCGGGCTGCGGAAAATCCACGCTGGGGCGCATCGTGTCGGGCATCCTGCCGCCCACCGCCGGCCAGGTGCACTACCGCGGCAAGCCCGTGCAGGGCATGACCGGCCCGGAGCGGCGCGCGTACGAGCTGGGCGTGCAGATGATCTTCCAGGATCCGTATGCGTCCCTGAACCCGCGCATGCGCGTGCGCGAGATCATCGGCGAAGCGCCGGCGGCGCACGGATTGATCCGATCGCGCGACAAGGAAGAGTACGTGGCCGGCCTGATGCGCCAGGTCGGGCTGGATCCGAGTTTTGCCCAGCGTTATCCACACCAGTTCTCGGGCGGCCAGCGCCAGCGCATCGGGATTGCGCGGGCGCTGGCGCTCAAGCCTTCGGTGATCGTCTGCGACGAAGCCGTGGCGGCGCTGGACGTGTCGATCCAGGCGCAGGTGCTGAATCTGTTCGAACAACTGCGTTCCGACCTCGACCTGACCTATCTCTTCATCAGCCACAACCTGAGCGTGGTCAGCCATATTTCGGACCGGGTGGCGATCATGTACCTGGGCCGGATCGTGGAACTGGCCCCGACCGACACGGTATTCACGCGCGCCAATCATCCTTACACGCAGGCCTTGCTGAAGGAACTTCCGACGCTGACGCCGGGGCGGCGCACGTATCAGCCGATCAAGGGCGAACTGCCTTCGCCGCTGGATCCGCCCACCGGCTGCGCGTTTCATCCGCGTTGTCCCCATGCGATGCCGCGCTGCAAGGCAGAGCGCCCGCTGCTGCGCGAGATCGCGCCGGGGCAGCACAGCGCGTGCCATTTGAATGACCTTGCCTGAGGCCTGCTCCAAAAAAGGGCTGGACGCGGCAAGGGGCGCGGCGCGAGAATTCCCGCATCGGCAGGCCGTCAGGGCACGCGCCATCCATCAACCAATACTGCTTATCCACAGCCATGAAAACCATAGCCGAAATCGAACGGGTGCACGGTGATCTCACCGCATTGCGCCGGGACATCCACGCGCATCCCGAACTGGCATTCCAGGAAACGCGCACGTCCAGCCTGGTGGCCGAGCGCCTGCGCGAGTGGGGGCTGGAAGTCCACACGGGCCTGGGGAAAACCGGTGTGGTCGGCATCCTGCGCGCGGGCAGCGGCAAGAAGACCATCGGCCTGCGCGCCGACATGGACGCGCTGCCGATGCCCGAACACAACCGCTTCGCCCACAAGTCCACCATCAGCGGCCGCATGCATGGCTGCGGCCATGACGGGCACACGACGATGCTGCTGGGCGCGGCGCAGTATCTGTCCACGCACCGAAATTTCGACGGTACCGTGGTATTCATCTTCCAGCCCGCCGAAGAAGGCGGCAACGCCGGCGCGCGGGCCATGATGAAGGACGGGCTGTTCGACAAGTTCCCCTGCGACGCGGTGTTCGGCATCCACAACATGCCTGGCATGCCCGTCAATCAGTTCGGCTTCCGTTCGGGGCCGACGATGGCGTCGAGCAATCGCTGGGATATCGTCATCAAGGGCGTGGGCGGCCATGCCGCCCAGCCGCATGCGTCGGTCGATCCCATCATCGTCGCCGCGGATATGGTGCATGCGCTGCAGACGGTGATCTCGCGCAGCAAGAACCCGCTTGAACAGGCGGTGCTGTCGATCACGCAGATCCACGCCGGCGACGCGTACAACGTGATTCCCGGCGAGGCGGTGCTGCGCGGCACGGTGCGCACCTATTCGGTCGAGACCCTGGACAAGATCGAAGCAGACATGCGGCGCATCGCCACCACCTTGCCGCAGGTCTACGGCGGCACGGGCGAGCTGGACTTCGTGCGGGCCTATCCGCCGCTGGTGAACTGGGAAAAGGAAACGGCCTTTGCGGCCAAGGTGGCGGAAGACGCCTTCGGCGCCGAAAACGTGCTGCGCGACATGCCGCCCTTCATGGGCGCCGAGGACTTCTCTTTCTTCCTGGAGGCCATTCCGGGGTCGTACCTGTTCCTGGGCAATGGCGACGGCGACCACCGCATGGAAAGCTATCACGGCATGGGGCCTTGCCAGCTGCACAATCCCAACTATGACTTCAATGACGCGCTGCTGCCCGTGGGCGCAACCTACTGGGTGAAGCTGGTGGAAGCGTTCATGCCGGCCTCGTAAGGACCGATACGCTATTTGCTTATATGCGGTTCGCCAGGAAGCCGCGGGCATTCCCCCGCGGCTTCCTGCTATATGACGTGAAGCTTTGTTCAAACGCCGATAACTTCGTTTGAGATAGAAGACGCGGTTTCCATAATCGACCGTTCCAGAAATGCCGCAAGGCGAACCGGAGCGATCGATGTCCCAGAGCAACGCCTTGCGGCGCGAAGCAGACGCCGCCCCCTTCCCCCAGGCGCAGTCGTTTGAACTGCGCCCCCTGCCCGGCCCCGTCGGCGCCGAGATCATCGGGCTGGACCTGTCGCGCGAATTGACGCCCGCCGATTTCGCGCGTGTCCACAAGGCGCACCTGGACCACCATCTGCTGGTGTTCCGCGACCAGCGCATCACGCCGCAGCAGCACATCGACTTCAGCCGCCGCTTCGGCCGCCTGATGATCCACGTGCTGCACCAGTTCCACTTGCCCGGCCATCCGGAGATCCTGACGGTTTCCAACATCCTGGAAGACGGCAAGCCGATCGGACTGGGCGATGCGGGCAAGTACTGGCACTCGGACATTTCGTACAAGGAGCTGCCCAGCCTGGGGTCGCTGCTGCATGCGCAGGAGCTTCCTTCAGAGGGCGGAGACACCTTGTTCGCCAACATGCATCTTGCGTATGACACGTTGCCCGCGGCGCTCAAGACCGCGATCGAGGGCAAGCGTGGCGTGCATTCGTACCTGGCGCAGTACGGACAACTGCAGAAGGAAGGCAACTGGCGTCCCAACCTGAGCGCGCAGCAGATCGCGCAGGTTCAGGAAGTGGTGCATCCGGTGGTGCGTACGCACCCGGAAAACGGGCGCCGCGCGCTGTTCGTGAGCGAAGGCTTCACCACGCGCATCGAGGGCCTGCCGGAAGACGAAAGCCGCGCCCTGCTGAGCGAGCTGTTTGCGCACAGCGTTCGTCCCGAGCATATCTATCGGCACAAATGGCAGCCGCATGACCTGGTGTTCTGGGACAACCGCTCGTTGATCCACCTGGCGGGCGGCACGCCGGACCATCTGCGCCGCAAGCTCTACCGCACGACCATCGAGGGCGATGTGCCCTTCTGAAAACCGGTCCTTCCACCGTCGCCACCACTTATCCACAAGGAACGCCATGCGTTTGTCCTCCACACTACGGGATCGACTGGTCCAGACCGCCACCGGCGCCGGCCTGGCGCTGATTCTTGCGGTGCTTGCGCTGGCTTCGCCCACGCCTGCGATGGCCGAAGGGCGCATCCGCATCGCCGAACAGTACGGCATCGTCTATCTGCTGCTGAACGTGGCGCGCGATCAGCAATTGATCGAAAAGCACGGCAAGGCCGAAGGTGTGGATATCTCGGTCGAATGGGCCAAGCTGTCTGGCGGCTCGGCCGTGAACGATGCCCTGCTCTCCGGCGCTGTGGATATCGCGGGGGCGGGCGTGGGACCGCTGCTGACGATCTGGGACCGCACGCACGGCAAGCAGAATGTGAAGGGCGTGGCGTCGCTGGGCAATTTTCCCTACTACCTGGTTACCAACAACCCGAACGTGAAGACGATCGCCGATTTCACGGACAAGGACCGCATCGCGGTGCCGGCCGTGGGCGTGTCGGTGCAGTCGCGTGTGCTGCAGCTGGCCTCGGCCAAGCTGTGGGGCGATGCGCAATTCAACAAGCTGGACAGGATTTCGGTGGCGCTGCCGCACCCGGATGCGGCTGCGGCCATCATTGCCGGCGGCACGGAAATCACCGGGCATTTCGGCAATCCGCCTTTCCAGGAGCAGGAACTGGCCGAGAACCCCAAGGCCCGCATCGTGCTCAATTCGTATGACGTGCTGGGAGGCCCCAGTTCATCCACCGTGCTGTTCGCCACCGAGAAGTTCCGGCGCGACAATCCCAAGACCTACAGGGCCTTCCAGGAAGCGCTCAAGGAGGCGGCCGGCTTTGCCGCCGCCAACCCCGAGAAGGCGGCGGACATCTACCTGCGCGTCACGGGCGCCAAGCAGGATCGCGACTTCCTGATCAAAGTGATCAAGAACCCCGACGTGCAGTTCAAGCTGGAACCGCAGAACACGTTTGCGCTGGCCGAGTTCATGCACAAGGTGGGCGCGATCAAGAACGCGCCGGCCAGCTGGCGCGACTACTTCTTCGATGATCCGGTCACCGCCCAGGGAAGCTGATCATGACGCTGCACGCCGCCGGCCCTGTGGATAAGATCGAAAAGGCCACGCCCCTGCTGGCTGTGGATAAGGTGTCGATCGAATACAAGACGCGCGAACGGCGCGTCCGCGCAACCCACCAGGTAAGTTTCGATGTGCACGGCGCCGAGCGTTTCATCCTGCTCGGACCGTCCGGCTGCGGCAAGTCGACACTGCTCAAGGCCATTGCCGGATTCATCGAACCCACCGAAGGCAGGATCCAGGTCGACGGCAAGGCGGTGCGGGGCCCGGGCCCCGACCGCATCGTGGTGTTCCAGGAATTCGACCAGCTTCCCCCCTGGAAGACGCTGCGCCAGAACGTCGCCTTTCCGCTCGTCGCCTCGCGCAAGCTGAACCGGCGAGAAGCCGATGAGCGCGCGATGCACTATCTGGACAAGGTGGGGCTGTCGGCGTTTGCCGATGCCTATCCCCACACCCTTTCCGGCGGCATGAAGCAGCGCGTGGCGATTGCTCGGGCGCTGGCGATGCAGCCACGCGTTTTGCTGATGGACGAACCTTTTGCGGCGTTGGACGCGTTGACGCGGCGGCGCATGCAGGAAGAGTTGATGGCGCTGTGGGAAGACGTGCGCTTCACGCTGCTGTTCGTCACCCATTCGATCGAAGAGGCGCTGGTGCTGGGCAGCCGGATACTGCTGCTGTCGCCGCATCCCGGCCGCGTGCGCGCCGAACTCAACGCGCATGGCTTCGACCTGCATAGCCAGGGTTCCGCCGCGTTCCAGGCGGCGTCGCGGCGCATCCATGATCTGCTGTTCGACAGCCCGTCCCTTGCGCGGGCCGAGCGCGCGGCGGCGTGAAGGAATACGCATGAACAGCACGTACGCCGGTTCCGTCCCTGTCCGTCCCGAAGTGGAGTACGACCTGCCGCCGCTGCCGCCGCAGGCCGCCGAAACGCCGCTGCCTTGGCACGAACGCCTGTGGCAGCACGCCAGCCTGCGCAAGCTGGTGATCCTGGCGCTGCTGGCTGGTCTGTGGGAACTGGCGGCGCGCTATACCGATAATGATCTGCTGCTGCCCGGCGCCTGGCAGACCGCGCAGGCCTTCGTGCAGGGCATTGCCAGCGGAGAACTGCTGGCGCGCGCCGGGCAGTCCCTGCGCGTGCTGGTGCAAGGGTATCTGGCCGGCGTGGCGCTGGCCTTCGTGCTGACCACGCTGGCGGTGTCGACCCGATTCGGGCGTGACCTGCTGTCCACCCTGACCGCCATGTTCAATCCGCTGCCGGCGATCGCCCTGCTGCCGCTGGCGCTGCTGTGGTTCGGGCTGGGCGAAGGCAGCCTGGTGTTCGTGCTGATCCACTCGGTGCTGTGGGCGCTGGCGCTGAACACCTATGCGGGGTTCCTCGGCGTGTCGGAGACCCTGCGCATGGCGGGGCGCAACTATGGGCTGACCGGGCTGCGCTATGTGCTGCAGATCCTGGTGCCCGCTGCCCTGCCGGCCATCCTGGCCGGCCTGAAGATAGGCTGGGCGTTCGCATGGCGCACGCTGATTGCCGCCGAGCTGGTGTTCGGCGCTTCCAGCGGCAAGGGCGGACTGGGCTGGTACATCTTCCAGAACCGCAACGAGTTATACACAGACCGGGTGTTCGCCGGCCTGGCGGCGGTGGTCATCATCGGCCTGATTGTGGAAAACCTGGGATTCGATACGCTCGAGCGCCTGACGGTCCGGCGCTGGGGCATGCAGCGCTGAGGTCCGGCCAAGCTGCAGGGAACAGAAAAAAGGGGCGGTCCGCGGACCGCCCCTTGTTTATTGCCCGGCCTGACGGTTACAGCTTCAGTCCAAGCGCCTTGGCGACACCCTCGGCGTACGCCGGATCGGCGCGCCTGAAATGTTCGAGCTGACGGCGCTGGATCGCCTCGGGCACGCCCGCCATGTGGCGGCCGATGTTGCCGAACAGCAGCTCCTGCTGCGCGGGCGTCATCAGGCGGAACAAGGCGCCCGGCTGCGAGTAGTAGTCATCGTCCACCCGGTGATTCCAGCGCGCCGCGGCCTGCCCGTCGAGCGCGAGGGGCGGTTCGGCCGCCGACGGGGTTTCCTTCCATTCGCCGGCGCTGTTGGGCTCGTAATTGATCGTCGACCCCGCATTGCCGTCCACGCGGCCGGCGCCGTCGCGGTGATAGCTGTGGAACGGGCACTTCGGCGCGTTCACCGGGATCTGGTGGTGGTTGATGCCCAGGCGGTAGCGGTGCGTGTCGCCGTAGGAAAAGATGCGGCCCTGCAGCATCTTGTCGGGCGAGAAGCCGATTCCCGGGACCACGTTCGCCGGGGTAAAGGCCGCCTGTTCGACTTCGGCGAAGTAATTCTCGGGGTTCCTGTTCAGCTCCAGGACGCCGATCTCGATCAGCGGATAGTCGCCGTGGGGCCAGACCTTCGTCAGGTCGAACGGATTGATGTGATAGGTCGCCGCTTCGGCCTCGGGCATGATCTGCACTTTCAGCGTCCACTTCGGGAAGTTGCCTTCCTCGATGTTGTGGAAAAGGTCCCGCTGCGAACTTTCGCGGTCTTGCGCCACCACTTGCGCCGCTTCCTCATCGGTCAGACAGGCGATGCCCTGCTGCGACTTGAAGTGGAATTTCACGTAGAAGCGTTCGTTGTTGCTGTTGATGAAACTGAAGGTGTGCGAGCCGAAGCCGTGCTGCTGGCGCAGGTTGGCCGGAATGCCGCGGTCGCTCATCAGCGTGGTGACCTGGTGCAGCGATTCGGGGTTGAGCGACCAGAAATCCCAGGCAGCCGTGGCGTTGCGCAGGTTGGTCTTGGGGTCGCGCTTCTGGGTGTGGATGAAGTCGGGGAACTTCAGCGGATCGCGGATGAAGAAGACCGGCGTGTTATTGCCCACGAGATCCCAGTTGCCTTCTTCCGTGTAGAACTTGATGGCGAAGCCGCGCACGTCGCGTTCCGCGTCGGCCGCGCCGCGTTCGCCGGCCACGGTCGAAAAGCGCAGGAACAGCGGGGTCTGCTTGCCGACCTTGGAAAAGATATTGGCGCGGGTGTAGCGAGTGATGTCGTGCGTGACGGTGAACGTGCCGTAGGCGCCGGAGCCCTTGGCGTGCACGACGCGCTCGGGGATGCGTTCGCGGTCGAAATGCGCAAGTTTTTCAATCAGCCAGAAGTCTTCCAGCAGCGCGGGGCCGCGGGGGCCGGCGGTCAGCGTGTTGTTGTTGTCCGGCACTGGCGCGCCTGAGGCGGTGGTCAGAGGCTTCTTGTCGGTCATGGCACACTCCCTAAGTGATTCCTGGATTGCGCGGGCCGCTGGATGGGCCGCGCGGCGTTGCAGCTATAGCCCGGCGGCGCGGCCGCCGGACGGCAAACTCAGACTCATCATAGGGGCGCTCGAGATCAATGTGAAGTTGATTGATCTTGCTTTGTTGATAAATAATAACTATCGATTTGTCGTCCCGGGAATGAAAATTGCGGATCCGCCCTTTCTTTTCCGCTGGCGCGGCCATGAAAAAAGCCGGCCCACGAGGGCCGGCTTTGTCTTGGCGCGGAGCGCGGATCAGCGGTTTGCCGCCGCTTCCGTCTTGCGCTGCATGGCGCGCGTGATGGACCACTGCTGCGCGATCGACAAGGTGTTGTTAACGCACCAGTAGAGCACCAGGCCAGCCGGGAAGAAGAACATCATCCCGCCGAACACCAGCGGCATGATCATCATGACCTTGGCCTGGATGGGATCCGGCGGCGTGGGGTTCAGCTTGATCTGCAGGAACATGGTGGCCATCATGATGGCGGGCAGGATGAAGAACGGGTCGCGGACCGACAGGTCATGGACCCACAGGATCCACGGCGCGCCGCGCATTTCCACGCTGGCCAGCAGCACCCAGTACAGCGAGATGAACACCGGAATCTGCACCACCATGGGCAGGCAGCCACCCAACGGGTTGATCTTCTCGGTGCGGTACATCTCCATCATGGCCGCATTGAGCTTCTGCTTGTCGTCGCCGTACTTTTCCTTCAGGGCCTGCAGGCGCGGGGCGACCTGTTTCATGCGGGCCATCGAGCGGTAGCTGGCGGCGGCAAGCGGGTAGAACACGGCCTTGATCAGGACGGTCAGCGCCACGATCGTCCAGCCCCAGTTGCCCAGGATGGAGTGCAGCCACGTCATCAGCGTGAACAGCGGCTTGGCGATGATGGTCAGCCAGCCATAGTCGACGACCAGTTCCAGGCCGGGGGCGAGCGCCGCCATGGCCTTCTGGTCCTGCGGGCCGACCCACAGATGCGAATCGACGCGCGCGGCGGCGCCGGGGGCGATGTCGCCGACGGCTTCGATGCTGCGGCCGGCGTACAGGTTCTTCTGCACTTCCAGCAATTCATTGGTGCGCGGCTTGCCCTGCGGGGGCACCCAGGCCGTGGCGAAGTAGTGCTGGACCACGCCGATCCAGCCGTTGTCCGCCTGCTTGATGTAGTTGGCCTTCTTCTTTTCGATGTCGCTGAACGTGCTCTTCTGGAACTTGTCCTGTTCCGAATAGACGGCGAAGCCGGTGAAGGTGTGATAGAAGCTGGACGTGTCGGCCGGGTCGTTGCCGTCGCGTTCGATCTGCAGGTACAGCGAAGGCGTCACGGGGGCGGCGCCGACGTTGGCCAGGTCATGGCGCACGTCGATGTCGTAGCGGCCGCGATGCAGGGTGAACGTCTTGGTGACCTTCACGCCGCCCGATTCGCCCTCGAAGGTGACGACCAGGTTGTCGCCGGTCAGTTCGCGTTCCTGGGAGACCAGGCGGAAAGGCGTCTGGTGCGTGGGGAAGCTCTGGCCAGCAGGGGCGCCGACCACACCGGTCTGCACCACATAGTTCAGGCCGGCCGAGCGGTCCAGCAGCACCGTGGGCTTGTCGGGCTGGCCGGTCGCCGGGTACTTCAGGAGCTCGGCGCGCACCAGTTGGGCGCCCATCGTGTCGAAAGTCAGGCGCAGGACGTCGGTCGTGATGACGACCTCTTCGGAGCGCGTCGGCACGGGGGTAGCGGCGCCAGGCACCGCTGAGGACGCGTTGGCCGCGGGAGCAGGCGCGCTGGGCACCGAAGGCGTCGCGTTGTTGGCGCCAGCCTGCGATTGGCTCGTGCTGGCCGCGGGCGTGGGGCCCCCGAACAGCGACGGCTTGCCGTTATGGATTTGCCAGTTGTTCCAAAGGAGCAACAGCGAAAAGGAAAAAATCATCCAGAGGACGGTTCGTCGGATATCCATGGTGCCTACTGAAGTGAATACGGGCCAGCAAAGCCCGCCAGTTTAGCGTCAATCGTGCTCAATGCGGTGGCTGTGGGAGCAGCACGGGGCGTCATTGGTTCCCTTGGACGGCGGAACCGGGTCCAGCCCGCCCGGAGACCACGGATGGCAACGGCCGATGCGCCGGACCGCCAGCCAGAAGCCGCGCCAGGCGCCGTGACGTTCGATCGCTTCGATCGCATACGCCGAGCAAGTGGGAGTAAAGCGGCACTGCCTGCCGATCCAGGGACTCAGGAAAAACCTGTAGAACCGGATCGGGGCAATGAGTAGAGCCTTGATCATCGCGCGATCCGCTCAAAGTGAGCGTCCACTTCGGCTCGGGCCGCGCGTTTCAGCGCGGTGAGCGTGGCGGGAGCGACCTTGCTGTGCAGTCGCACGACGTAGTCTTTTGCCGGCAGCGCCAGGCGCCGATGGCGGAACGCCTCTCGGATGACCCGCTTCAGGGCGTTGCGCGTACTGGCATGGGCGGCGAAGCGCTTGGCGATCACCAGCCCCAGGCGGGCACACGCATCCTGGCCGGGAGGCAGATCATTGGGAGCCGAGCTCACAATGAAGAATGCCCCTCGGGCCAGACGCCGGCCTTTAAGGGCGGCGGCAAACTCGGAGGGGCGATGCAGCCGCGCCTCCGGGGGAAGCGTGGAGCGCGGCATGGACTGCGGGTCAGGCGTTTGCGCGGAACCGGAACAGGATTGCGAGAGGTCTTGCAATATGGCCGGTCCGTGCAGGTAGTCAGGTTTCCGGAAAACCGGAAAACCAGGACTTAGACGGCCAGACGCTTGCGGCCCTTGGCGCGACGGGCGCTCAGGATGGCGCGGCCAGCGCGGGTTTTCATGCGCACGCGAAAGCCATGGGTGCGCTTGCGGCGGGTAACGGAAGGTTGGTAGGTACGTTTCATGGACGATCCACAAAAAGAACAAAAGTCAGAAGGGACCTGCCCGGAGGGTTCCACGTCGCACAATGCAGAAGCGGGTATCTAAAGCGCATTGTTGCAACGGGTGCAAAAAACATCACTTAGACGGGGCTCTGGACCGGGAATTTCTTCCCAGGCGACCTATTCAGCAAAGCTAAAAACCGCAACGATTGCCCATAAAGAGCGAGTCACGGGTTAGCCTTCTGCGAAACCTTCTGACAGACAGAATTCGGAAAAGCCCACCATTTCAGCAAGTTTTCCCTGTCTTGTCAAACAGTTAAGCCTGGCAAGTGTAGGCGCTTATGGCCCTCCCTGTGGATAACCCCTGCCCAGGCAGGGTAGAATCGAGGTTTGAATAAGAGCGACATGAAAGAATTCTGGCAGACCTGCGTCAGTCGTCTTGAGCAGGAACTCCCCCCCCAACAAATCAGCGCGTGGATACGACCGCTGGTCCCGCTTGCGTACGACGAAACGCAGGCGGTGCTGCGCGTTGCCGCGCCCAACCGCTTCAAGCTGGATTGGGTGCGCAAGAATTTCTCCCACCAGATCGAAGCGTTGGCCGCGGAGTGGTTCAAGCGTCCGGTGCAGGTTCTGTTCGAGCTGCCCACCCAAGGAGCCGTGCCGCGCATGCCGGTCGCTCCCGTGCGTGCGCAGCAACCCGAGCAGACGCACCTGTCCGCTGCGCCACCCTCCGGCGCCGCGCCGCCGGTGACCGTCACGGTATCGACCGCCCCACCCCCTCCCGCGACGACGACCGCGGCGCAGGCAGTGAACGCGGATGCGGCCAATATCGTGTACGAGCGGTCGCGCCTGAACACCGACCTGACGTTCGAGAACTTCGTGACGGGTAAGGCCAACCAGTTGGCGCGCGCCGCCGCGCTGCAGGTGGCCGAGAACCCGGGCACCTCGTACAACCCGCTGTTTCTGTATGGCGGCGTGGGCCTGGGCAAGACTCACTTGATCCACGCCATCGGCAATGCGATGGTGGCGGCGGGCACCGGGGTGCGCGTGCGCTATGTGCATGCCGACCAATACGTGTCCGACGTGGTCAAGGCGTACCAGCGCAAGGCGTTCGACGATTTCAAGCGCTACTACCATTCGCTGGACCTGCTGCTGATCGACGATATCCAGTTCTTCTCCGGCAAGAACCGCACGCAGGAAGAATTCTTCTACGCGTTCGAAGCGATGGTGGCGCAGCGCAAGCAGATCATCATCACCAGCGATACGTACCCGAAGGAACTGTCCGGCATCGACAGCCGCCTGATCTCGCGTTTCGACTCCGGCCTGACGGTGGCCATCGAGCCGCCCGAACTGGAGATGCGCGTGGCGATCCTGCTGCGCAAGGCGGAATCCGAAGGCGTGCCCATGCCCGAGGAAGTGGCGTTCTTCATCGCCAAGCACCTGCGCAGCAACGTGCGCGAACTGGAAGGCGCGCTGCGCAAGGTCCTGGCCTACGCCCGCTTCCATGGCCGCGACGTGCTGACGGTCGACGTCTGCAAGGAAGCCCTGAAGGATCTGCTGTCCGTGTCCAACGGCCAGATCACCGTCGAGAACATCCAGAAGACGGTGGCGGACTTCTACAAGATCAAGGTGGCCGACATGTATTCGAAACGCCGGCCGGCCAATATCGCGTTGCCGCGCCAGGTTGCGATGTACCTGGCGAAGGAGCTGACCCAGAAAAGCCTGCCGGAAATCGGCGATTTGTTCGGCGGCCGTGATCACACCACGGTGCTGCACGCCGTTCGCAAGATTTCCGATGCCCGCGCCAAGCAAGCGGAGCTCAACCATACCCTGCACGTGTTGGAACAAACTCTAAAAGGATGAACATGCAACTCGTACAAACCACACGCGATGCATTGCTGAAACCGCTGTCGACTGTGGCGGGCATCGTCGAAAGACGCCATACCCTGCCCATTCTTGCGAACATCCTGATGCGCAAGGAAGGCAACAAGGTTGCCTTCATTGCGACCGACCTGGAAGTGCAGATCACCACGCACGCCGACTTCGGCGTGGGCCAGGACAACGAGTCCACCACGGTGGCCGCGCGCAAGCTGCTGGACATCCTGAAGGCGCTGCCGGACACGGGCGATGTGCGCCTGGCCCTGGCAAGCAACAAGCTGTCGGTGCAGTCGGCCAAGAGCCGCTTTGCGCTGCAGACGCTGGCCGCCAGCGAGTTCCCCACCGTCGCTCAGCCCGAGCAGTGGGACGTATCGCTGACCATGCCGCAACGCACCCTGCGCCACCTGTTCAACATGGTGCACTTCGCCATGGCCCAGCAGGACATCCGCTACTACCTGAACGGCATGCTGCTGGTGTTCGAGCCGGGCCGCGTGCGCGCCGTCGCCACCGACGGCCACCGTCTGGCGCACTGCTCCACCGAAGCCGACGGCATCGCCGAACGCCACGAAGTGATCGTGCCGCGCAAGACCGTGCTGGAAATGCAGCGCCTGCTGGAAGACTCCGACGAAGTGGTCTCCATCGACGTGGCGCCGGGCCAGATCCGCTTCCGCTTCGGCGACGTGGAACTTGTGTCCAAGCTGGTCGAAGGCAAATTCCCCGATTTCACGCGTGTGATTCCCACGAACTACACGCGCCACTTCCTGGTCGGGCGCGAAGCGCTCCAGGGCAGCCTGCAGCGCGCCGCCATCCTGACCACGGACAAGTTCAAGGGCGTGCGCCTGCAACTGGCGCAGAACCAGATGAAGATCTCGTCTTCGAACGCCGAGCAGGAAGAGGCGCAGGAAGAGATCGACATCGACTACGGCCACGAAGCGCTGGACGTGGGCTTTAACGTGGGCTATCTGCTTGACGTGCTGGCCAACGTGAAAGTCGACAATATCCAGTGGTCGGTCATGCCCGACGCCAACGCGTCCGCGCTCATCACCCTGCCCGAAGACGACCAGTTCAAGTACGTCGTCATGCCCATGCGGATCTGATCCGCGCCCCATTTGTGGGTTTGTGCCGCTTGCGGACCGGACGGTTCGCGGGCGGTCCGGCCGCCAGGCCGTTCTTTAAAGCGTTATCGATACAGACATGTCAGATCAGCAGAACACCACTCCCGAGACCAGCGGCTACGGCGCTGACTCGATCAAGATGCTCAAGGGGCTGGAGGCCGTGCGCAAGCGCCCCGGCATGTATATCGGCGACACGTCCGACGGCACCGGCTTGCACCACATGGTGTTTGAAGTTGTGGATAACGCCATCGACGAAGCCCTGGCCGGCTATTGCGACGACATCGTCGTCACGATCCACACCGACAACTCCATTTCCGTCACCGATAACGGCCGCGGCATCCCGACCGATATCCACAAGGACGACGAATTCCATCGCAGCGCGGCGGAAATCGTCATGACCGAACTGCACGCCGGCGGCAAGTTCGACCAGAACTCGTACAAGGTGTCGGGCGGCCTGCACGGCGTGGGCGTGTCTTGCGTGAACGCCCTGTCCGAATGGCTGCGCCTGACCATCCGCCGCAACGGCGAAGTGCACCAGATGGAATTCCGCCAGGGCGAGCGCGTCGCGCCGCTGGCCGTGACCGGCACGACCGACAAGCGCGGCACCGAAGTGCGCTTCCTGGCCGACCCGATCATCTTCAACAACATCGAGTACCACTACGAGATCCTCTCCAAGCGCCTGCGCGAGCTCTCGTTCCTGAACAACGGCGTGAAGATCCGCCTGATCGACCAGCGCCAGGGCAAGGAAGAGAACTTTGCCTTTTCCGGCGGCGTGAAGGGCTTCGTCGAATACATCAACCGCGCCAAGACCGTGCTGCACCCGAACGTGTTCTCGGTCAGCACCGAGTCGTCGGCAGGCGGCGTGTCTGTCGGCGTGGAAGTGGCGATGCAGTGGAACGACAGCTACAGCGAAAGCGTGCTGTGCTTCACCAACAACATCCCGCAGCGCGACGGCGGTTCGCACCTGACCGGCCTGCGCGCCGCGATGACGCGCATCATCAACAAGTACATCACCGACAACGAGCTGGCCAAGAAAGCGAAGGTCGAGACGTCCGGCGACGACATGCGCGAAGGCCTGGCCTGCGTGCTGTCGGTGAAGGTGCCCGAGCCCAAGTTCAGCAGCCAGACCAAGGACAAGCTGGTGTCCAGCGAAGTGCGTCCGGCCGTTGAAGAAGCCGTGGCCCGCACGCTGGAAACCTGGCTGCTCGAGCATCCGAACGACGCCAAGGCCCTGTGCAACAAGATCGTCGAAGCCGCCCGCGCCCGTGAAGCCGCGCGCAAGGCGCGCGAAATGACGCGTCGCAAGAGCGTTCTGGAAGGCGCCGGCCTGCCCGGCAAGCTGGCAGACTGCCAGGAAAAGGACCCGGCCCTGTGCGAGCTGTACATCGTCGAGGGCGACTCCGCAGGCGGCTCGGCCAAGCAAGGCCGCGACCGCAAGTTCCAGGCCATTTTGCCGCTGCGCGGCAAGGTGCTGAACGTCGAAAAGGCGCGCTTTGACCGCCTGATCGCCAGCGAGCAGATCGCCACGCTGATCACGGCCCTGGGCACCAGCATCGGCCCCGACTTCAATGTGGACAAGCTGCGCTACCACCGCCTCATCATCATGACTGACGCGGACGTGGACGGCGCGCACATCCGCACCCTGTTGCTCACGCTGCTGTATCGCCAGATGCCTGAACTGGTGCAGCGCGGCTACGTGTATATCGCCCAGCCGCCGCTGTACAAGGTGAAGGTCGGCCGCGAAGAGCGCTATCTGAAGGATGACCAGGAAGAAGCGCAGTTCATGCTGTCGCTGGCCCTGAAGGATGCCGAGATCATCTCGGGCGGCAACATCATCCGCGGCGAAGAGCTCAACGACCTGGCCCGCCAGTACGTGGCGGCCGACGGCGTCATTGCGCGCCTGTCGCGCGTGTTCGACGTGGGCGCCTTGTCCGCCATGGCGGAAGGCGTGGAGATCAACCTGGAATCCGCCGAATCGACCGCGGATTCGGCCAAGCGCCTGGCCGATGCCATGCGCGATCCCATCAACGGCAACGGCGTGGAAGTCGTTGCGCAGTTCGACGAGGCCACCGAGCGCCATCGCCTGTCGGTGCAACGCATGCACCACGGCAACGTGCGCGTCAGCATCATCGATGCCGACTTCGTCAACGGTTCGGACTACGCCATCCTGTCCAAGGCCGCCAAGAGCTTCCTGGGCAAGGTCGGCGCGCGTTCGCTGGCCGCGCGCGGCGAAGGCGAAAAGCGCAAGGAACAGAGCGTGTCGGACTTCCGCGAAGCCATGCAGTGGCTGCGCAGCGAAGCCGACCGCAGCATCTCCAAGCAGCGCTACAAGGGCCTGGGCGAAATGAACCCGGAACAGCTGTGGGAAACCACGATGGACCCGAAGGTGCGCCGCCTCTTGCGCGTGCAGATCGAGGACGCCATCGCGGCCGATGAGGTCTTCACCACGCTGATGGGCGACGACGTCGAACCGCGCCGCAACTTCATCGAGACGCACGCGCTGTCGGCGGGCAATATCGACGCTTGATCCTGTTGAATCCCGTGAATACCTAGTTTTCTTGGGATATCCGGCGTTCGTACAAGGGGCTGCTTTTGCAGCCCCTTTTTCTTTGGTGCCCGGCGTCTCGAACCCACGCTGACACGGCGTCGATGCCCAGCGTATTGCCCTCAAGCGCGCGGATTATCCATAAATATGGATAGTTATTTCAATTTTGCAGGGTTTATTCATTATTTCCGCACGCCTACAGTAGCTCCATGCCCAGTCAACACGGCGTTTCAGGGGACTTCCCTCCCTAGCCGGCTGACTGACAACTTCCTTATCAGGTAATTGGAGCTCGTCATGAATCAGCAACTCAACGGCAAGATCGCACTCGTCACCGGCGGCACCACGGGCATCGGCCTGGCGACCGCCCAGGAACTGGCCGCGCAGGGTGCGCGCGTCTTCATCACCGGACGCCGCCAGGCCGAACTTGACGCCGCCGTGGCCAGCATCGGCGTCGCGGCGACGGGCATCCGTGCCGACGCGTCGGTGTTGAGCGATCTGGACGCCGTTTACGCCCAGATCGCCAAGAGCGCTGGCAAGCTCGACATCCTGTTCGCCAACGCGGGCGGCGGCGACATGATGCCCCTGGGCGCGATCACGGAAGAGCATTTCGATCGCATCTTCGGCACCAACGTGCGCGGCACCTTGTTCACCGTGCAAAAGGCCTTGCCGTTGCTGGTCGATGGCGCCTCCGTAATCCTGACCGCGTCGACCGTATCGATCCAGGGCACGGAAAATTTCAGCGTGTATAGCGCCAGCAAGGCGGCGGTGCGCAACTTCGCGCGCTCATGGGCACTGGATCTGAAGCCGCGCGGCATCCGCGTGAACGTCGTGAGCCCCGGCCCGATCCGCACGCCGGGCCTGGGCGGCCTGGTTCCCGACGAAGCCCGCCAGGGGCTGTTCGATCATCTGGCCGCGCAGGTGCCGCTGGGCCGCCTGGGTGAACCCCAAGAGATCGGCAAGGCCGTGGCGTTTCTGGCTTCCGACGCGGCGAGCTTCGTCAATGGCATCGAGCTGTTTGTCGACGGCGGGATGGCGCAGGTCTGAGCGCATTGCGCTTCCGATAGCGACATCCCAAGCATGAAATCCTTGACTCATTGCGTACTGGCGCTGGCTGCGATGTGCGGCGCGCCTTATACGCACGCACAGGAAATATCACCCATGAAACCCGACATGCACGACGCCGCCGATGTGGCGCAACGCTTGATCGACATCCATTTTTCGATATGGAACGACGCGAATTCCGACTCCCGCGAATTGAAGTTTGACCAGGTGTACACGCAAGATTTCTTCGTGGCCGATCAAAGCGGCGTCGCTACGGGTTACGCGGAAGTGAACCGCCTGATTGCGCAGTTGCAAGGCGCCCATGCGGGATTCCGGTTCTCGCCCGCGCCGATTACTTGGAATCATGGTGTCGGCCGCGTGGTCTGGAGCTATGGTCCGCGCAGCAATCCGGATCAGGTGCACGGCGAAGACATCTTCACCATCAAAGACGGCAAGCTTGCGAGTGCCCACGTCTTTCTCGATCGTCCGTAAGAGGGATACGCATCATGAAACTACTGGCTTCTTGCTTCATCGCGATTGGCGTTCTGGCAGGCGGGGCATCGCAGGCGGCTGGCATCCGGGTCGCGGGTGTGGATCACGTGGGTATCAACGTGCCCGACCTGAAGCAGGCGGAGGCCTTCTTCGATAGCGCTTTCGGATGCGAACCCGTGACCCGAATCGGGCCATTTCAGCTGGATCCGTCGGCGCCGGCCGATGCTGCGGGCTTCGCGCCCCGCGCCGATAGCGTCACGATTGCCATGCTGCGTTGCGGAGCAGGGTCGAACATCGAGTTGTTCGAATACAAGAATTCGCGGGGCAGCAAGACCATGCCTCGTGCCGAGGATATCGGCGCCTCGCATATCGCGTTCTACACCGACGATATCGAGGGCGCGGTGTCTTATCTGAAGGCCCAAGGCATCACCATTTTGGGTAAACCCGTCACGATGACATCGGGCGATACCGAAGGGGAGACATGGGTCCATTTTCGCTCGCCTTGGGGTTCAGACATGGAACTCGTCAGCTACCCGAATGGCAAGGGATACGAGCGCCGCAGCCGCCTCAGGCTGTGGAATCCCAAGCATCCCGGTCAGTGAACCGTCACACGAACCATCGACAGGATTGATATGAACCTCTCCCATCAACCCGGCGCCTACGGCGCCCAGTTCCCCGACCATGGCCAGTCTCCAGCCGACCATGACAAAGACCTGCCGACAGCGGTGGTGGTGGCGGCCTATTACCGCGTGCATCCGCAAGACCGGCAGTCATTCATTGACGCCGTCATTCCCGACATGGTGGCCGCCCGAAAAATGCCCGGTTGCGTCTATTACGCCTTTGCCGCGGATCTGACTGACGCCAACCTGTTTCATCTGGTGGAAGGCTGGGCGGATGAGGCGGCCTACGAGCGTCACGAACACGCGCCTTCGTTTCTTGCGGCGCTGGCGCATGTCGTCAAGCATGTCCGGATTCTGGATCGGCAGGGAATCCGGTATGAAGTCGCGCGGCAGATCATGGATGACCCCAGAAGCAAGGTCGTTACGGCTTGAGGCGCGCAGCGGGCATGCGGTGCGCGGGATCATCCGCGCGATGCGCATGCCGATGTTGGCAAGACGAAATTTCCCATGAATGATCCAGATGCCTTGGTCCAGTTGTGGTCGACCGATACCGTTCCCGCGACGCACAAAAAGAATTACTGGATGGACGCGGTCGGCCAGTCAATCGACAAGGTCGACATCACCATCCCGGACGATGCGCACTTTCGGGCGGAACTTCGATCGCGTGAGATGGGTGTGTTGCGCATCAGCAAGACCGAAACCAACGTGGGCGTGACGGTCCGGCGTACTGCGGCCAACATCGCCAAAGATCGTCATGAGCGCTATTTCCTCGTTGGGTCATACCGCGCCATGTGGTCGTTGGGAACTCGTGGCCGGGCGCAACGCTTGCAGCCTGAAGATCTTGTTCTGTTGAGTTCCCGCCGGGAATACACGCTGCGCCTGCCGGATGACTCGGAGGTCTTTACCCTGGGCTTTCCGAGCACCTGGATCAGCCTGTGGATAGCCGATCCTGAGGATCACGTCGGCGTGCGATTGGATGCGTCGACGGGCTGGTCTCGTGTGTTATGCGCGTTTGTCCGGCAGCTATGTTCGCAGTTTGCGAGCGCAGCGGTTGATATGCAGGGCACGCTCGTCGATCAACTCGGCGCCCTCGTCGGCCTTGCTGTGGAGGAGGCTCCGGACATGACACGCAGCGCCGCCAGAAGTGTGTATGAACGCATCACGAAGGTTCTGCTCGACCGCCATGTTGAATCCCATCTCAAGGCTGCAGACGTGGCGGCAGATCTGGGCATCTCCGTGCGTACCTTGTATCGGCACACGTCCGGATTACGGATATCAATTCCGCGGACGATCGCCGAGATACGCCTGGAGACGGCGAAGCGAATGCTCTCCAGTCGTGTCTTTCGCGCCTTGAGTGTCGCGGAGATTGGCCGCAGGTGCGGCTATAGCGATGCATCGCATTTTGTCAGGCAGTTTCGTCTGTTCTGCGGGCTGACGCCCGGCGAGTTTCGCCGGCAGGCCTAGGTTCGCCACCGGCATGTCGTGGAGAGCCCGCGCCGCTGATGTCAGGGTCGGGGGCTGCAGCCAGAGGTGGCGCAACCAGGCAATCACCGTGGCGCAGAACGGCCATTGGCTTCCCGGACCCGCTACTAGAATTTTTGGCGTGTTGCAGGATGCCTTTGCCTTGACTGTGGTTCGGACGAGTGCGGGAGCGTTCGCCTCAACCGCTTTCCGAGCCGCATTTTCAGAGACACCAAAAATGATAGTAGAGATCGGCAGTGCCAGTTCGACGCCAGTCGTTTCGCGGTACGAACCCCCCTCTCCCCCTCCCGCTACTCAAGTGAATGAAGTCAGCGCCACGGAGCCGGAGTCGCAGACAAATGCTGACGCGTCGTCGGCCGACACGTCGGCGGCGCAACAGAGCCAGGAGTCTGATCCCGCCAAGAACGGAGGCGAATCGCTTGAGTCGCTCAGGGAGCAGATCGCGCAATTGGAGAAGCAGCTTGCGCAAGCGCTGGAGGAGTTGCGCGATGTTCAGTCAGCCACCATGGATGAAAAGCAGAAGGCGGCGCTGACGGCCGCCCTTCAGGTGAAAGTGGCGGTGTTGAACTCGTCTTTGATGTCCATGATGATGAAACTGGCAGAGGCCATTGCCAATGAAAACGGCAAGAATTTTGAGAAGGCGGTTGCGCTGGCTGCGTCTCAGGTGGTGGCGGCAGCGCGGGTTGAATGAACGCCAGCAGATCCGCCCGCGGCGAATTCGCGAATACACTTCGGTCAGGAAGACCTGACGACAGGCCGTGCGGATTGAAGGTGATTGCACATCGAAGGCCAGCCCGATCCGGGCTGGCCTTCGGCTTTCCGGATCCGGCGATCGGGTGTCACCAATCACGCGCCCCGGGCGCCTCTGCAATAAAAGGAAGTGAAGATGGGAAATCGGGCCTGGCTGTATCTGTGCTCGGACGAGGATGAAGGCGCGCCGCCCTCGGAGATCGCGAGCGCGAACGGCAACCTGCCGACGTTGTGGCAGGTGCTGCTGGCCAATGGCGAGCCCGGTGCGGCGCCCGATGACCAGGACCTCCTTGGTGATGTCGACGGCGACGGAGCGGGCATTGCCGCCGATGCGCGTGCCGCCTGCGCGCGTCTGGGTGAATTGGCGGCGTTCATGCGGTCGCACGCGGAGCGTGACGATGCGCCGCTGGTGTTGCAGTTCGATGCTGCCGTGCGGTACCTGGACGAGCTGATCGATGAACACGACGGCGAAGGCGAGTTGTGGATAAGCGCGAATCTGAATGAACTGTCGTGGCTGCACGCGGGCGGCGCGCAGGCTTACGTTCACCAGACACGAACTCTGTGCGACGAACGCTGGCACGCGTTGCAGCAAGGCATGCGGGCGGGCGACGTGGCCGCCATCTGCCAGCTGCTGGACGTGCAGGACGCCGGCGACGACTCCGGCTGGGCCTGGCGCTTTGGCTTTGGCGGGCTGTCGCATTCCTACTTTCATGAACAGGAGCCGGCTCGCACGGTCAGTTTCGAGGACTACGTGGCCGAGGGTGGCGACGATGAGGGCGCGTGGCTCGGCGGCGGGTTGTACCGCTACCGTGTGGACAACTTGTGGGGGCTGCGGGCGGTCGATCCGGAATCCGGATCCGACGACGACGACGATTGCTGGCTGCCGGTGATGGCGCCTCAGTGGGATGCGATCTGGCCCAGCGGCGCGTCCGATGAAGGCGTGCTGTGGATAAGCCGCGAAGGACGCACCGGGCTGCTGCAGGTCGCGGAGAACGTCGCGCGCGTGCTGGTGGCGCCGCGCTTTGACGCGGTGTGGGATTTTGAAGAAGACGTGGCGAGCGTCCAGGTCGACGACAAGGTCGGTCTGATCGCCGCGGATGGCCATGAAATCCTGCCGCCGTCGCTGGACGAGGCCTGGAACTGCGCGCAAGGCCTGGTGGTGGCGCGTGTGGGGGATCGGCTGGGCTTTGTGGATAAGTCGGGCGGCTGGGCGATCACGCCTCGCTTTGAGGACGCGGGGTCGTTCTGCCCCGGGGGCCTGGCGCCCGCGTTCGAGGCGCAGGCGTGGGGTCTCGTCGACCGGCGTGGCGATTGGGTGGCGGCGCCCGAGTGGGACGACGTTTATTGGGACGAGGACCTGCATGCGTTCATCACCGAGCGTGATGGGATGCAGGGGCTGATCGACGCGTCGGGGCGCCCGGTGCTGGACGCGAGCTTTGCCGCGCTGGCGCCGCTGGATACCGCGGCGGATGCCGCCGAGCCGTGGAAAAACGGCTTGATGCGGATTAGCGTGCTGACGCAGGATGCGCGACGCGGCGTGGTGGATGGCGAAGGCGTCGTGCGGGTGCCGATGGTTTACAGCGATCTCGGCGAGGTGAGCTGGCTGCCGTCGGCACGGCCTGGCATCCTGGAGCCCGCGCCAGATGGTCAGGCGGGGCGATATGCGCGGATCCTGGCGAACGTGGGTCGCGATGACGATGGCGACGAGACGTGGGCGGAGGGCGTCTACGACATGGCCGAGGGCCGCGAGGTGCTGGCCTGCCGGCATGTGCTGACGTTCGGGCTGGCGTGGGACGGCGGGTATGGGTGGCTGGTGCTGCACGCGGGCGAGGCGCCTTGCCCTCACAACGTGGACGGCCTCTACGTGGGCGTGGCGAGCGCCGTTGGCGACTGGCTGCATGAACCTGTCTACGCCTGGATCGGATCGCCGGAATCCCTGCAGACGGCGGCGGGCGTCTATAACGGCCCGCCGGCGATTGTCGAGCAGTGGAACAAGGGCGAGCCGGTACGGACCATGCGGGGCGATACGGGTGAGCTTGTGATGCTGCACCGTGATGGGCGGGTGACGCCCGCCTAGGGTGACGGCGAAATGCCGCATGCCGTTGCGGCAACGGTGTCTGACACGCTGGGGAGACGGTCGCCGGCTTGCGGCGGTGTCTCATAGGGTGTCGGACACCTCATCGCAAGACCTCCAGACACCGTCTCGACGTTCATCACCGCAGCGTATGGCTACCGCGGCGGGCGCGCCTTCAGATCCCCCATCTCTTCCTGCATCAGCTGATGCGCATAGCGCGAGAACACCGTGACCAGGCGGGTGCGCGTGTGATACGGCGGGTACAGTAGCGCAACCGTGACCGGCACCGCCGGGCTGAACGGGCGGACCTCGACGCCGTTCGCTTCGTATTCCTCGCGCGCGGCCAGGGGGTTGATCAGCGCCACGCCCAGCCCCGCGCCCACCAGCGCGCATACCGACGATCCCAGCCCGGCTTCGGCCACGGTGTGACGCTCGACCTTGGCGGACTTGAAAACGGCGTCGATGCGTTCCCGCAGCGGCGTGCCGCTGGGAAAGGCGATGAAGGGTTCGCCGGCGAAGTCGGCCGGCTTGAGCTTCTTCAGTTTGGTCAGGCGGTGCCCGCGGGGCATCACCGCCACGCAATTCATCGTGAGGACGGGCTCCACCTGGATGCCGGGGGCGTCGCCCGACAGCATGGCCAGGCCGGTATCGCAAAAGCCCGAACTGATCCAGTTGTGGACGGTGCTGGCGTTTCCGGAATGGATCGCCACCATGACGTCCGGATATTCCGTCTTGAAGGCCGCGACGATGCGCGCGAGCAGCCCGCCGGCCAGGCGCGGCATGGCCGCCACGCTCAGGCGGCTGGCGCTGAACGAACGGATGCTGGCGGCCGCCGACTCCAGGCCGGCCAGTCCGATGAAGGTCTTTTCCACTTCCTGGAAGAAGCGCGACCCGTCCTGCGTGGGGCTCAGGCGGCTGCCGTTGCGGTCGAACAAGGGAAACTGGGTGATTGCTTCCAATTGCGCGATTAAGCGGCTAACGTGCGGCTGCGAGGTATGCACGCGCCGCGCCGCGGCCGTCATCGAGCCGGTCATCATGACGGCGCGGAACGCCTCGATGTGTCGCAAGCCCATCCGTGGAATGGCCATATCAAATCCGTATAGAGGAATACCTGATTGGAACTGGATAAAACCATACTGCTAGTTGATACTTTTTGCCAGCCGCGGGGCTCATCGCGGGACGCGGCGGTCGCCAACCAGTCTGGAACCGCCGATCGTAAACATAAATATGCGCCGCACGCACGGCGCCAAGGGAATCACATGAAAGCACTTGCCGCGATCTCCGTCGCCGCCGCCCTGCTCGGCAGCGCCGCGTCCGCCCATGCCGAAGGCCCCAGCCGCCTGGACAAGATCCGCGAAACCGGCGTTCTGACCATCGGCCATCCCGAGACCTCGGTGCCGTTCGCGTACCTGGACGGCAACCAGAAGCCGATCGGCTACACGGTGGAAATCTGCCAGGAAGTGGCCAATTACGTGAAGGCCGCGCTGAAGCTGCCCAAGCTGGAAGTCCGCTACAACCCCACGACGTCCGCCACGCGCATTCCGTTGCTGGCCAACGGCACGATCGACCTGGAATGCGGCAATACCACCAATAACGAAGCCCGCCACAAGCTGGTGTCCTTCGCGCCCACGACCTTCGTGGCGCAGGTGGTGCTGGTGGCGCGCAAGGATGGCGGCGTGAACCCCAATGACCTGGCGTCGTTCCGCGGCAAGACCATCGCGGCGCAGGCGGGCGGCCAGACGTTCAAGCTGATCTCTCAGCTCAATGCGCAGGGCAACCTGGGCATCTCCATGGCGCCCACCAAGGACACGGCCGAAACCATCCTGATGGTGGAATCGGGCCGCGCCGCGGGTTCGGCCAATGATGACGGCATCGCCTACGGCGCGGTGGCCTCGTCCAAGAACCCCGACGCCTTCGTGATCGGCACCAAGGGCCTGGAAATGGCGCCCTACGGCATCATGCAGCCCAAGGACGATCCGGCCTTCAAGAAGGTCGTGGACGACGCCGTGCTGGACCTGATCAAGACCGGCAAGGTCGCCGCGCTGTACGACAAGTACTTCAATGCGCCGATCCCGCCCAAGCAGATCAACCTGAAGTACCCCATGAGCGACGCCCTCAAGCGCGCCCTGGCCAAGCCGACCGACTCGGGCGATCCCAAGGCCTACGAGTAAGCAGTCTGCGCGCGGGGCGCCTGCCGTCCCGCGGCGCACATCGAAGTTTTGACACCGGCCGCCCGGCGCGGCCGGCGTCGCCATCAAGGGCCTGGGCATGAATTACAACTGGAGTTGGAGCGTCTTCCTGGAGATGTCGCCGGACGGCGTGCATACCTTCCTGGAAACGATCCTGATCGGCGTGGGCTGGACGCTTGCGCTGGCGCTGACCGCATGGGTTTTCTCGCTGCTGCTGGGGTCCTGGCTGGGCGTGATGCGCACGGCGCAGTCGCGGCTGATGAATGCCGTCGGCGCGACCTACGTGGAGATCTTCCGCAACGTTCCGCTGCTGGTGCAGATGTTCCTGTGGTACTTCGTGCTGCCCGAGCTGCTGCCGCACGCCTGGGGCCTGGCCATGAAGCAGATGCCGCAGCCGTGGGGGCAGTTCGTGCCCGCCGTGCTGTGCCTGGGGTTCTATGGATCGGCGCGGGTGGCCGAGCAGTTGCGCGCCGGCATCCAGTCGCTGCCGCGCGGGCAGTTCCAGGCGGGCACCGCGCTGGGCCTGACTGAAGCGCAGGTGTACCGCTACATCATCCTGCCCGAGGCCTACCGCATCGTGCTGCCGCCCTTGACGTCCGAATTCATGGGCACCATCAAATACTCTTCGGTGGCGCTCACCATCGGCCTGCTCGAACTGACGGGGCAGGCGCGTTCCATGGCGGAGTTCAGCTTCCATATCTTCGAGGCGTTCTCGGCCGCGACGGTGATCTACCTGATCATCAACGGCATCGTCGTGCTGGGCATGCGCATGCTTGAACGCCATGTCGCCGTGCCCGGCCTGATCGGGTCGGCGTCCCGGAACGTCCCCGCGGGATTGGGGCGCTAGCATGGGCAAGTTCGATTTTGATGTGATCTGGGGCTCGCTGCCCTACCTGTTCCAGACAGGGATGACGTTCACGCTGACGCTGACGGTGCTGGCGGCGGTGATGGGCCTGGCGCTGGGCACGATCCTGGCGATGATGCGGCTGTCGCGCTACAAATTCCTGTCGGTGCCGGCGGGCATCTACGTGAACGTGATGCGTTCGATCCCGCTGCTGCTGGTGATCTTCTGGTTTTATTTCCTGATGCCGTACATCGCTGCGTGGATCGTGGGCTCGCCCACGCCCCTGCGGGTGGGCGCCTTCAATTCGGCGGTGATCACGTTCACGCTGTTCGAGGCCGCGTATTTCTGCGAAATCATGCGGGCGGGCATCCAGTCGATCGCCCGCGGCCAGGTGTCGGCCAGCATGGCGCTGGGCCTGAACCACTGGCAGGGCATGCGCTATGTGGTGCTGCCGCAGGCCTTGCGCAACATGGTGCCGGCGCTGCTGACGCGCGTCATCATCCTGTTCCAGGACACGTCGCTGGTCTACGTGCTGTCGCTGACGGACTTCCTGGGCGCCGCGGCCAAGATCGGGCAGCGCGACGGGCGGCTGGTGGAACTCTATCTCTTCGTGGCGGTGGTGTATTTCGTGATCTGCTTCACGGCATCGCGTCTGGTCAAGCGGCTGGAAAAGCGCACGCGGGTGCTGCGCTGAGCCCTGCGGCGCGGCCTCCTAGTTATCCACAGGTTCAACGATGCAACTTACTTCCAATCCTCCCATGATCGAAATCCGGCAGGTCAGCAAGTGGTACGGCGACTTCCAGGTCCTGGACGAATGCTCCACCACCGTACGCCGCGGCGAAGTCGTGGTCGTGTGCGGCCCGTCCGGCTCCGGCAAGTCGACGCTGATCAAGACCGTGAATGCGCTGGAACCCTTCCAGAAGGGCGAGATCGTGGTCAACGGCGTGTCGGTGGGCGATCCGCGCACCAACCTGCCCAAGCTGCGCGCCGTGGCCGGCATGGTGTTCCAGCACTTCGAACTGTTTCCGCACCTGTCGGTGACCGAAAACCTGTGCCTGGGCCAGGTCAAGGTGCTCAAGCGCGGCAAGGACGAGGCGCGCCAGCGTGCGCTGGCGCTGCTGGAGCGCGTCGGCCTGTCGGCGCACAAGGACAAGCATCCCGGCGAGCTCTCCGGCGGCCAGCAGCAGCGCGTGGCGATCGCGCGCGCGCTGTCGATGGACCCGGTGGTGATGCTGTTCGACGAGCCCACCTCCGCGCTGGACCCCGAGATGGTCAATGAGGTGCTGGACGTGATGACCGACCTGGCCGGCGAAGGCATGACGATGATGGTGGTGACCCACGAAATGGGGTTCGCCCGCCGCGTCGCCGACCGTGTGATCTTCATGGACGGCGGCAAGATCGTCGAGGACTGCGCCAAGGAGCAGTTCTTCGGCAACGTGGAGGAGCGTGCCCCGCGCACGCGCCAGTTTCTTTCCAAAATTCTGCAGCATTGAAAGCCATGACCCAGCGGACTCCCGCCGACCTCCCCAGCACGCCCGTCGACCTGCGCAGCGATACGGTTACCCACCCCACCGCGGCCATGTACGAGCGCATGCGCTCCGCGCCGATCGGCGATGACGGGCTGGATGGCGATCCCTCCGTGCGTGAGCTGGAGGCCTACGTGGCCGCCTGCCTGGGCAAGGAAGCCGGACTGTTCGTGCCCAGCTGCACCATGGCCAACCTGCTGGCCGTGCTGGCGCAGACCCAGCGCAGCGAGCAGGTGGTGCTGGAATCGACCGCCCACATGTACACGTCGGAACGGGGCGCGGCCACGTTCACGGGTTTGTTCTACCAGGGCGTGTCCGGCGCCGAGGGCGCGATGGACCTCAACCGGCTGGAAGAGGCGCTGCAGACCGGCGGCCACAAGCTCAAGACATCGCTGGTGGCGATGGAAACGTCGCACAACAATGCCGGCGGCGCGGTGCTGCCGCTGGACCACATGCAGGCGGTGCACGGCATGGCGCGCGCGGCCGGCGTGCCAGTGCACCTGGATGGTGCGCGCCTGTTCAACGCGGCGGTGGCGCTGGACGTGCCTGCCGCAAGCATCACGGCGCATGCGGACACGGTGTCGCTGTGCCTGTCCAAGGGCCTGAGCGCGCCCGTGGGCGCGGTGCTGGCGGGAAGCCAGCCCGTGGTGGCCAACGCGCGCACGCTGCGCCGCATGCTGGGAGGCACGCAGCGCCAATCGGGAATCATGGCCGCGGCAGGCCTGGAAGGCGTGCAGCACATGGGCCAGCGCCTGGCCGAGGACCACGTCCGCGCCCGGCGCCTGAGCGACGGCATCAACGGGCTGGCGCCCGCGCTGTCCGCGACGGTGCCGCAAACCAATATCGTGCAGGTCGAGACCGCGGACACCGGCATGAGCAATGCGCAGTGGGTAGCGGCCCTGCAGGCGCAGGGCGTCCTGACCCGGCCGTGGGGCCGCACGCGGCTGCGCTGCGTGACGCACCGGCATATCGGCGACGACGATATCGACACCGCCGTGAAGGCATTCGCCGCCGTCTTGGACGGCCACTGATTCAGGCAATTTTGGGGTCAGCGATGCGATAATGCCGCATGTCCACCACCCATCTTTCCCGAAAAGACTATTTCTGCGCCTTGGCGGTGGTGGTCATCTGGGGCCTGAATTTCGTCGTCATGAAGGTCGGCATGCGGGGCTTGTCCCCCATGATGCTGGGCGCGCTGCGGTTCGCGCTGGCGGCCTTCCCCCTCATCCTCTTCGTGCGCATGCCGCGGCTGCCGTGGCAGTGGATCGCGGCCTACGGGCTGGTCCAGGGCCTGGGCCAGTTCGGCCTGCTCTTCACCGCGCTGAAGTTCGGCATGCCCGCCGGCATGGCGTCTCTCGTCATCCAGACCCAGGCATTCTTCACGCTGCTGCTGGCGGCCCCCGTGCTGCATGAGCACGCGCGCCGGCATCACTGGATCGGGCTGTGCGTGGCCGCGCTGGGACTGGCGGTCATCGCCGGGGGGCGCGGCGACGGGCCGGGCCAGATGACGATGCTGGGCTTCGTGCTCACGCTGGGCGGCGCGTTCATGTGGGCCGTGTCGAACATGATCGTGCGGCTGGCCAGCCGCAAGGCGCCCGGCTACGACCCCTTCGCGTTCATTGCCTGGAGCAGCGCCGCCCCGGTGCTGCCCTTCCTGCTGCTGGCGGTGCTGATCGACGGCTGGGAGCCGGTGGTGGGCATGGTCACCGGCATGGGCTGGGGCGAGGCGCTGTCGGTGATCTACCTGGCGGTGCTGGCGACGCTGCTGGCCTACACGTTGTGGACGCAGTTGCTCACGCGCCACGCGGCCGCCAAGGTCGCGCCGTTCTCGCTGCTGGTGCCGGTGGTGGGACTGTGGGCGGCGTCCATGGCCTTCGACGAGCGGCTGCAGCCGCTGCAATGGCTGGGCGCCGCTTGCGTGCTGTGCGGCCTGGTCATCAACCAGGTCGGCGGACGCTGGCTGCGCTCGCGCTGAGCCGTCCACCTTCCGGCATTCAATCTCAGCCTGCTCGGCTGACCGGATTACGCCGTGCCGCCTAGGGCGCCGGATCCTTAGAGTTGCTCGAAGCGGATGTAACGCTTATCGGCGTACTCCCGGCGCGTGATGATCTCCTGCACCACCGCGCCCGGCGGGCCGCGCCGCAGCCATTCCAGCATGTGATCCACCTGGTCGGGCGTGCCCTGCACCAGGGCTTCCACCGTGCCGTCCAGCATGTTCTGCACCCACCCCTTGACGCCAAGCATGTGGGCGCGCCGCACCGTGGCGTGCCGGTAGCCCACGCCTTGCACCGTGCCGCTGACGGTGACGTGGACGGTTTCGATATGGGAATCGGCCTTAGGGTCTTGCATGAAATTTCCTTCGGATGATGCGCCGTCCGGCTCAGGAAGCGTAGGCGGAATCGGCTACAGCGGATGGTCTATAGGCCCGGTGGGCATCGAAGCGATACGTTAGAGCACATGTCAAAACGTGGCAGCGGAAATACCCATTATCAGAGCTTGGAGAAGCCATTATGGAAGAGACCAGTTTGTTGTCGGAAGCCGAGACAGCGCGCTACAGGGATCAGGGCTATCTGGCCTTGAAAGAGATGTGCCCGCAGGATGAAGTGGGCTACATCAGAAGAACGCTGATGGAGCTGTTCACGAACAAGACCGGATACAACGAGGGCGCGCAGTATGACTTCGTCAGCCGGGATGATCCGACCAAGCCCGCCAAGTTTCCGAGCCTGCATGATCCGCGCCATTATGCCCCGGGCCTGCTGAAGACGGTTTACCACGAGCGCACGCTGGAGCTTGCCCGCCAGTTGCTGGGGCCGGAGGCCGCGCTGTATGGCGAGCACGCCCTGCTCAAGCCCGGCCCGCATGGACCGGAGACGCCGTGGCACCAGGACGAGGCCTTCCGCTCGCCGGACTTCGTCTACAACGAACTGAGCATCTGGCTGGCGCTGCAGCCGGCCACCCTGGAGAACGGCTGCATGCAGTTCCTGCCGGGGTCGAACAAGTGGGACGTGCTGGAGCACCGTTCGCCGGGCGGCGACAAGACCCTGCATCCGCTGGAGTGCTGCGGCGACTTTCCGCGCGACCAGGCGGTGGCCGAGCCGCTGGATCCGGGCGGCATCACCGTCCATGACGCGCGCACGCTGCATTTCACGGGGCCCAATACGTCGCAGTCGCCGCGGCTGGCTTACATCCTCATCTACAACACGCCGCCGGTCTACAAGCCGGGGCGCAGGGAGTTTCCGTGGCTGGAAGGCCGCTGGACCGACAGCCAGACGCGCAAGAAGCAATGGCACAAGCGCGGCGGGCTGGCGGTGGACGTGATGCGGCGCCTGCCGGGGGCGAGGCTGACCAGCCCGCGCTGGGTGGCGTGGGCAACGATCCGGGCGGTGAGCAAGGTGTGGCCGCGATAGGGCTGGGCGTGCAGGGGCCGTAGAGTCCTTGCGCAGGGGGGCGAACGGGGCCGGCAAGCGACGCTTGCCGGCCTCGGCGCGTATACTGGGCGGCGTCGCGCGGCGCACACGCCCGGCGCGGCGGCAAGGCTGCCCACGGCTGGCGGCCTGAAAGCAAAAGAAAACGAGTCGCAGCTGGCGCACCCCTATCACTCCACAGACCACTCCATGACCGCTAACCTTTCTACGATCACCTGCATCGAAGATTTGCGCGTCGTCGCGCAGAAGCGCGTGCCGCGCATGTTCTATGACTACGCCGATTCCGGCGCCTGGACTGAAGGCACCTATCGCGCGAATGAAAGCGACTTCCAGAAGATCAAGCTGCGCCAGCGCGTGGCGGTGAACATGGAAGGCCGGTCGCTGCGCACCACCATGGTGGGCCAGGACGTGGTCATGCCGCTGGCGATTTCGCCCACGGGCCTGACCGGCATGCAGCACGCCGACGGCGAGATCCTGGCGGCCAAGGCGGCGGCCGACTTCGGCGTGCCCTTCACGCTGTCCACCATGAGCATCTGCTCGCTGGAAGACGTGGCGCAAGCCACCAAGAAGCCTTTCTGGTTCCAGCTCTACGTGATGCGCGACCGCGAATTCGTGGCCAACCTGATCGACCGCGCCAAGGCCGCCGGCTGCTCGGCGCTGGTCCTGACGCTGGACCTGCAGATCCTCGGCCAGCGCCACAAGGACATCAAGAACGGGCTGTCCACCCCGCCCAAGCCCACGCTGCGCAACCTGATCAACCTGGCCACCAAGCCGCGCTGGTGCATGGGCATGCTGGGCACCAAGCGCCGCACCTTCGGCAACATCGTGGGCCACGCCAAGGGCGTAAGCGACCTGTCGTCGCTGTCGTCGTGGACCGCCGAACAATTCGACCCGCGCCTGAGCTGGGACGACGTGGAAAGGATCAAGCAGCGCTGGGGCGGCAAGCTCATCATCAAGGGCATCCTCGACGTCGAAGACGCGCAGCTGGCCGCCAATAGCGGCGCCGACGCGCTCATCGTCAGCAATCACGGCGGACGCCAGCTGGACGGCGCGATGTCGTCGATCGCTGCCCTGCCGTCGATCGCGGACGCCGTGGGCTCGAAGATCGAAGTGTGGATGGACGGCGGCATCCGCTCCGGCCAGGACATCCTGAAGGCGGTGGCGCTGGGCGCCCGCGGCGCCATGATCGGCCGCGCCTTCCTGTACGGCCTGGGCGCCTACGGCCAGGCCGGCGTGACGCGCGTGCTGGAGATCCTGTACAAGGAAATGGACACGACCATGGCGCTGTGCGGCCGACGTTCGATCGAACCCGGCGACCGCAGCATCCTGCTGCCGGGCACCTATCCCAACTGAACCTCGCCACGCGGCGGACGACGGCCCGGACAGCGATTGTCCGGGCCGTTTTTTCTGGCCGCCCGGTCAGCCGCCGTTGCCGGTGCCCAGGTACTGGCTGGGACGCCGCAGCGCGGGATCGAAGGGGTTGATCTGCGCGCCCACGGCGTCGGCCTCGCGGCGCAGCATTTCCACGATCAGGGGCAGGCGCTCATCGCTGATGCGCTCGAGCGGCGCCGCCACGCTCAGCGCCGCGACCGTGACGCCGTTGGGGTCGTAGACCGGCACGGCCAGCCCCGCGATGTTGGGGAACACGCCCTGCCCCTGGCTGCGCGCGTAGCGCAGTTCGAGGCATTCCTTGATGCGCACCCGCATCGAGATTTCGTCCACGAATCCCAGGTGATGCAGCCGCGGGATGTTGAAGCGCATGACTTCTTCCCGCTCGGCTTCCGGCAGGCTCGCCAGCAGCACGAGCCCGCCCTGCCCCATGCCCAGCGGCACGCGCCCGCCGATGTCGCCTGTGTGCGACCGCACCGGGAAGGCGCCGTCCACGCGGTCGACGCAGACGGCGTCAAAGCCGCTGCGCACCAGCAGGAAGATGGTGTCGTTGAGCATGCCCGACAGGCGCAGCATGGCCGGCCGGTACAGGGTGCGCAGGCTGGACTGGTGCGTGCCGGCGGCGGCGGCCAGGGAGAAGAAGGCCACGCTGAGCTGATAGCCCTTGCTTTGCGCCGGCTGCTCCACCACGCCTTCCTGCATCAGTCCCTGCAGCACCCGGTGCGCGGTGGCCTGGGCCAGCCCGGTGCGCGCGGCGATGTCGGTCAGGCGCAGTTTTTCTCCTTTGGCGTCGGCCAGCACCCGCAGCACCGCGAACGCGCGCTGCAGCACGCCCTGGCCTGCGGAGTCATCCGCCGCTTCTGATTTCTTCATTCTTGAGTTCCGATAATCAAAATAGTCACGCTTATTTTTATCAGGAAATTCTATTGAATGGAAATTCTTTAAAGAAAATTCGATTCTTCGGAAAACCCTAATTGACCCTGGGTTTTGGCGGCTCCTAGACTGCGCCATCAGATAAGCCGCCAGGGCGCCGCACAAGGCGCGCAGGGGGCGCAAGGCCCGCACGGGCTACGGGGTTTGGAATATGTCTTTTCTGCGGCTGGACAACGTCTCCAAGAACTACGGCGACCTGCGGGTCGTCTCCGACCTGAACCTGTCGGTCGAAAAGGGCGAATTCGTTTCCCTGCTCGGGCCGTCCGGTTGCGGCAAGACCACCACGCTGCAGATGATTGCCGGATTCGCCGACGTGACCTGCGGCGCGATCACGCTGGACGGCCGGGACATCACGCACGCCAAGCCGAACACGCGCGGCCTGGGCATCGTGTTCCAGAGCTACGCGCTGTTTCCCCACCTGACGGTGGCGGACAACGTCGCCTTCGGTCTGAAGATGCGCAAGGTCGAACGCGCCGAGCGCCTGTCCCGCGTGCGCGAGGCGCTGGCGCTGGTCAAGCTGGACAAGCACGCCGACCGCTTTCCGCGGGAACTGTCGGGCGGCCAGCGGCAGCGCGTGGCGCTGGCCCGCGCGTTGGTGATCCGTCCGCCGGTGCTGCTGCTGGACGAGCCGCTGTCCAACCTGGACGCCAAGCTGCGCGAAGACATGCAGTTCGAATTGCGCAGCATCCAGCGCAAGATCGGCACCACCACCGTCATGGTCACGCACGACCAGGCCGAGGCGCTGTCCATCAGCGACCGCGTGGTCGTGATGCAGGATGGCCGCGCCACGCAGGTGGACGCGCCCTATCGCATGTACGAGCATCCGCAGAGCGAATTCATTTCGCGCTTCGTGGGCAAGACCAATCTTTTGCCGGGACGCGTCGCGCGCTGCGGCGCCCAGGCCGAAATCGAGACCGGCGCGCTCCGTCTGCTGGTCGACGGCGAGGGCTTGCGCCACGGCGACAGCGTGCAGTTGTCGCTGCGACCGGAAAAGCTGGTGCCCGTGCCTGCCGGGCAGGGCAAGCTGGCCTGTGTCGTCAACACGCGCTATTTCCTGGGCAGCCAGTGGATGTACGACCTGGACTCCCCGGTCGGCGCGCTGACCATCCTGACGCCCAACGACGGGCGCCGCCCGCATGACGATGGCGAAGCGATCGGCCTGGACTGGGCGGACGGCGTGCTGCGCGTCCTGCGCGCGCCCGCGGCCGCGGCGGCGGCCTGACATGGCGACCCTGACGCAACGCGGCGCCGCCGCCAGCCTGCCCAAGCCGCGCAACGACGGCCTGCTCGCCATCCTGGGCTCGATCCCACTGGCCATCGTGTTCCTCACGCTGGTGCTGACCCCGCTGGCGCTGACCTTCGCGCTGTCCTTCCGGCCCTTCGACTATGCCGCGGGCATCCAGCCCGGCCACACCTTCGAACACTACCTGGCGGTGGTGACCGACAGCTACTTCCTGGAAATCTTCTGGCGCACGTTCTGGATCGCCGGCGTCACCACGCTGATCTGCGTGCTGATCGGCGCGCCCGAGGCCTACATCCTGTCGCGCATGGGCAAGCCCTGGCGTTCGATCTTCCTGCTGGTGGTGCTGTCTCCGCTGCTGATCTCGCTGGTGGTGCGCGCCTTCGGCTGGAGCATGCTGCTGGGGCCCGGAGGCGCCATCGGCAAGGCCGCCGCCGCCCTGGGGCTGGGACCGCTGCTCTACACGCCCACCGCGGTCATCATCGGCCTCGTGCACGTCATGCTGCCCTTCATGGTCATTCCGGTGTGGACGTCGCTGCAGAAGCTGGATCCCACCGTCGAGCACGCCGCGCTCTCGCTCAATGCCTCGCGCTTCCAGACGCTTACGCGCATCGTGCTGCCGCAGGCCATGCCGGGCATCCTCTCCGGCAGCCTGATCGTGTTCGGCCTGTCGGCCAGTTCGTTCGCGATTCCCGCGCTGCTGGGCGGGCGCCGGCTGAAGATGGTGGCCACCGTCGTGTACGACGAATTCCTCACCGAACTGAACTGGCCGCTGGGCGCGGCCATCGCGATCGTGCTGCTGGTGGTCAACGTGATCATCATGATGGCGTACAACCGCGTCGTCGAACGCTCTTACCGCCGCAGCCTGGGCTGACCCGCGCAAGGAATCGAACATGCAGAAGAACGGTCCTTTCGCGCTGGCGTTCAACTTCCTGGTGGTGGCCTTCGTGCTGGCGCCGCTGGTCATCGTGTGCCTGGTGGCGTTCACGCCGGACTCCACGCTCACGGTGCCCACCACCCGCTTTTCGCTGCGCTGGTTCCATGCGGTATTCGAGCACCCCAACTTCATGCAGGCGTTCAGGAACAGCCTGTGGCTGGCCTTCCTGTCGGCCAGCATCGCGGTGTGCCTGGCCGTGCCCGCGGCCATCGCCATCACCCGCTACCGCTTTCCGGGCCGGGACGCGCTGAACGGGCTGTTCCTGTCGCCTCTGATGATTCCGCACCTGGTGCTGGGCGTGGCCCTGCTGCGCTTCTTCGCGCTGATGGGCATGGCGGGCAGCTTTCCGTGGCTGGTCGCGAGCCACGTGGTCGTCATCACGCCTTACGTGATGCGCCTGGTCATCGGCGCGCTGGTCGGCTTCGACCGGTCCATCGAGCACGCGGCCCTGTCGCTGGGCGCAAGCCGCGCAACCGTGTTCTTCCAGGTGACCTTGCCGCTCATCATTCCCGGCGTGTCCGGAGGCTGGCTGCTGGCCTTCATCAACAGCTTCGACGAACTGACGATGTCGGTGTTCATCACCGCGCCGTCGACCATCACGCTGCCGGTGCGCATGTACATGTACGCCACCGAATCCATCGACCCCATGATGGCCGCGGTGTCCGCGCTGGTGATCGGCCTGACGGCCGTGACCATGCTGCTGCTGGACCGCGTGTACGGACTGGACCGTGTGCTGGTGGGACAGAAATGAATTCGCTGCCGACAGCCGCAAAGGAGACGCGGGCGCCATGGCAATACTGAAACGCCTGGCCGAAACCGGCCGGCCCGCCTTGACGTTCACCTTCGACGGGCAGACCTGCTCGGCGCTGGCGGGCGATACGGTGCTCACCGCCGTGCTGACGCAGGCCGACCGACTGCGCGTGTCGGAATTCGGGGGCGGCCCGCGCGCCGGGTTCTGCATGATGGGCGCCTGCCAGGACTGCTGGGTGCAGCTCGAGGACGGCGGGCGCGTGCGCGCCTGCTCCACCTACATCGAACCCGGCATGCGCCTGCAGAGCACGGCGCTGGCGCCTATATCGGCGCCCGGCACGCTGTCGGCCACCGCCTGGCCCGAGGACGACGCAACATGAGCATGCTGATGCCCGTGATCGTCGGGGCGGGTCCCGCCGGCATACGCGCCGCGCAGGCGCTGGCGGCGCAGGGCCTGCGGCCCGTGATCCTGGACGAAGGGCTGCGTCCCGGCGGCCAGATCTACCGGCAGCCGCCGCCCGGATTCTCGCGTCCCAAATCCGCGCTGTACGGATTCGAGCACCGCAAGGCCGACGCCGTGCACCGGACCATGGAAGGCCTGCTCTCCAAGGTGGAATACCGCCCCGGCTGCCTGGTCTGGAACGCGGAAGGCAAGACGCTGGACGTGCTGCGCGACGGCGTAAGCACCAGCGTGCCGTACACCCACCTGATCCTTGCCACCGGCGCCACCGACCGCGTGCTGCCGTTTCCCGGCTGGCTGACGCCGGGCGTGTACACCCTGGGCGGCTCGCAGGTCGCGCTCAAGCACCAGGGATGCGCCATCGGCGAGCGCGTGGCGTTCATGGGGACTGGTCCGCTGCTTTATCTCGTGGCCTACCAGTACGCCAAGGCGGGCGCAAAGGTGGCGGCCGTGCTGGACACCTCGCGCTTCGGCGATCGCGCCGCGGCCTTGCCGGGCATGCTGCGCGCGCCCGGGCTGCTGGCCAAGGGCCTGTACTACATGGCATGGCTGCGCGCCCATGGCGTGCCTTTGCGCAGCGGCGTGCGTCCGGTTGCCGTTCAAGGCAAGGAGCGCGTGACGGGGCTGGCCTACCGGCTTGGCGACCGAACCCATTCCGTGGACTGCGACGCCGTCGGCTTCGGCCTGGCCCTGCGTTCGGAAACCCAGCTCGCCAGCCTGGTCGGCTGCGAATTCGAATTCAACGAGCGCGACCGCAACTGGACGCCGCGACGCGATGCCGCCGGGCGCAGCAGCGTGCCCGGCGTGTACGTGGCGGGCGACGGCGCGGCGATCGGCGGCGCCGATGCGGCCGAACTGGCGGGCGAGCGGGCGGCGCTGGCGCTGCTTGAAGACGCGGGCCATCCGCATGACGCGCGGCGCGCGCAGGCGCTGGAAGCCCGGCTGGCCGCGAACGGCCGCGTGCGCGACGCGCTCGAGCGCGCCTTTCCCTTTCCGCGGGACTGGGCCGCCGGCATCGCCGACGACACCGTCGTCTGCCGTTGCGAGGAAGTGACCGCAGGCACGATCCGCCAGGCCGCCCACACCACCGCGGCGCATGAAATGAACCGGCTGAAGGCGCTGACGCGCGTGGGCATGGGGCGCTGCCAGGGCCGCATGTGCGGCGTCGCGGCGGCCGAGGTGCTGGCGCATGCCGTGGGCTGTTCACCCGCGCTGGTGGGGCGGCTGCGCAACCAGCCGCCGGTCAAGCCGGTCCCGGTGAGCGTCGTGTGCCTGGAACGACCAAAGCAGAAGGCGGCATGATGCAGCGCATAGATACGGAAGTGGCCATCATCGGCGGCGGCATCGTCGGCGGCAGCGCCGCGCTGTTCCTGCGCCGCCTGGGCGTACCCGTGGTGCTGCTGGAGGCCGCGCTGTGCGGCGCCAAGGCCAGCGGCGTGAACTACGGCGGCGTGCGCCGGCAGGGGCGCGGACCGGAGCAGATGCCCTTGACGCGGCGTGCCCACGAACTGTGGGGGCAGTTGCAGGAATTGATCGGCATTGACGGCGAGTACGTGCGTTCGGGCCACCTGAAGCTGGCCTGCTCCGAGGCCGACCTGGCCTTGCTGGCAGCCTACCGCGACCGCACCCGCGGCTTCGGCATGAACCTGCAAATCCTGGGGCGCCGCGAACTCGCGCGGCGCTTTGGCTGGCTGGGACGGGAGGTGGCCGGCGGCTCCTTCTGCCCTGAAGACGGCCACGCCAACCCGCGGCTGGTGTCGCCGGCCTTTGCGCGTGCCGCGGCCGCCCTGGGCGCCGATGTGCGCGAGGGCGTGCGCGTGACCGCCGCGGAGCACGACGGCTCGGGCTTCATCGTACGCGCCGGCGACGCGCTGGAAGTGCGCTCGCGCTTCCTGCTCAACTGCGCGGGCGCCTGGGCGGGCCGCTTTGCCGAAGGCTTCGGCGAGGCCGTTCCCGAAACCTCCATCCATCCGCTGATGATGGTCACCGAACCGCTGCCCGTGTTCATGGACGTAAGCCTGGGCGTGCAGGGCGGCGGTATCTACGCACGGCAGGTCGCGCGCGGCAACTGCGTGATCGGCGGCGGGCGCGGCGTGTCGGTGGATCCGGACTATGCGCGCCCCGGCCGCGCCAACGTGGGCGCGCTGATGGCCAACGCCGCCAAGCTGCTGCCCGCGCTGCGCGGCGCCCAGGTCATTCGCTTCTGGACGGGCGTGGAAGGCAACATGCCCGACCACAACCCGGTGCTGGGGCCCAGCGCCACGACGCCCGGGCTGTTCCATGCCTTCGGGCTGTCGGGCGCGGGATTCCAGATCGGCCCCGCCGTCGGCGAAGTGCTTTCCGAACTGGTCGTGCGCGGCCGTTCCTCCATTCCTGTCGATGCCTTCCGCATTGAACGGTACGCGGCCGCCGCTCACGGCGCCGCGGCTCGGCCTGAGAGTGTTCGTGAGCAAACGCTGGAGTCACCATGATGGATAAGAAACAGGGCGCGATGCGCCTGAACAAGGGGAAGCGGCTGCTGGGCGCGGCGCTGCTGGCGCTGCTGTCGGCCGGCGCGATGGCGCAGCAGAAGACGCTGTACGTCGGCATGAACGGCGGCGACATGGAACGCGCCTTCACGCAGCACGTGTTCCCGGACTTTGAAAAAGCCAACAACGTCAAGATCGTCGTGGTGCCCGGCACCTCGACCGACGTGCTGGCCAAGGCCCAGGCCTACAAGGACAAGCCCCAGATGCACGTCATGTTCCTGGACGACGGCATCATGGCCCGCGCCATTTCGATGGGCCTGTGCGAACAGCTCAACGACGACCCCGTGCTCAAAGAGCTGTACCCGACCGCCGTGATGAAGGACCGCATGGCGGCCGGCATCGACATCGGCATGACCGGCCTGGGCTACAACACCAAGATGTTCGCGGACAAGGGCTGGGCCCCGCCGACCTCGTGGATGGACCTGGCGGACCCGAAGTACAAGGGCAAAGTCGTGTTCCAGTCCGCGTCCGGCAGCACCTTCGGCCTGCACGGCTTCCTGATGTTCAACCGCATCGAAGGCGGCAACGACCAGAACTACGAGCCCGGCTTCAAGAAGTGGCCGTCCACCATCGGCCCCAACGTGCTGGAGTACATCCCCAACTCGGCCAAGCTGGCCGAAATGATCCAGTCCAACGAAGCCGCGATCTTCCCGCTGACGCCCACCGCCATCGCCCGCCTGAAGAAGCGCGACATCCCGGTGGAATACGCCCAGCCCAAGGAAGGCTCCGTCATCCTGATGGTGGGTGAATGTGTCATCGCCAAGAACAGCGAACCCGAACTGGCGCAAAAGCTCGCGCTGTATCTGCTGTCCGCCCAGGCCCAGGCCAAGGCCCTGGAGATGGGCGGCCATTTCCCGTCCAACAAGAACGTCCAGGCGCCCGCCGACAGCGCCGAAGCGCTCAAGCGCTTCCAAGGCTACATGGCGAACGCTAAGATCCTGGACTGGGACCAGATCAACGCGGCCCGGCCGGCCTTCAACGCCCGCTGGAACCGCACGGTCGAACGTTGACGACAGCGCGCGGCGCACCTGTGGATAAATCGCAGACGCGCCGCGCGCGGCACCGCAGGGCGCGCGCGCCCGCAGACAGGAAAGAACCAGCATGCGCCTCATCATCAATTCCGGCGGCCCGCAGGCCATAGACGAATGGCGCACGCAGTTCCGCGTCTTTGCGCCGGAACTGGACGTCGTGGGCTGGCAGGAAGACGTGGACCCCGCCAGCGTCGACTACGCGCTGGTCTGGGCGCCCGACGCCGGCCGCCTGGCCACCTTCCCCAACCTGAAGCTCATCATCAGCGCCGGCGCCGGCGTGGACCACATCCTGGCCGACCCGGCACTGCCCCGCCACCTGCCCATCGCGCGCATGGTCACCGCCCGCACGCAGACCGAGATGGCGGAATTCGTGCTCACCAGCGCGCTCATGATCACCCGCGGCGTCAAGCGCATCGTCGACAACCAGTCGCGCCGCTACTGGGAAATTTTCGACTCCCTGCGCGTCGCCGCCGACGTGCGCGTGGGCATCATGGGCCTGGGCCACCTGGGCGTGGCCTCCGCCCAACTCCTGTCGCGCGTCGGCTTTCCCGTCAGCGGCTGGTCCCGCGGCGCCAGCACCCTGCCCGGCATGCCTTCCTACGCCGGCCAGGAACAGTTCGGCGAATTCCTCGCCAACACCGACCTCCTCGTCTGCCTGCTGCCCGCCACCGACTCCACCCGCGGCATCCTCAACCGCGACACGCTCTCGCGCCTGCCCAAGGGCGCCAGCCTGATCAACGCCGGCCGCGGTTCGCACATGGTCACCCGGGACATCCTGGACGCGCTCGACAGCGGCCAACTGGACCAGGCCATCCTCGACGTCTTCGAACAGGAACCGCTGCCCCCCGAATCCCCCCTCTGGTCCCACCCCGGCATCATCATCACCCCCCACTGCGCCGCCATCCCCGACCGCAAGGAACGCGCCCGCCACACCGCTCTGCTGATCTCGGCGAACGAACGGGGCGAATCCCTGCCGAACATCTACGACCCACAGCGCGGCTACTGAGCTAAGGCTGAAGGCAGCGCATGCGCATGGCCCATAGCGACGGCGCCATCGCCTCGACGCAAGGCACTACGTAAGCCCCACAAGGCCGCCTGCGCGGCCGGCCTGGGGCGGGCCCCGCAAGATATTCCTCACTACCCGACCGCTTGCGAGAACGCCAAGCACACTACGCGTCCCTGTGCCGATGAAGGTACAACGGTCCGAGCACGGCGCGGCGGCAGGCGGGGTGGGCGGGGCGTGTAGATGCGCCCGAGGGAATCTGAAGGCAGTCGCCGAAGGCGACAACGAAGATGACGAAGGGGCAGTCCGGAGCGAAGGCTCCGGACCGCAATCGTAGCCCCGCCCACCCCGCCTGCCGCCGCGCCGTGCGCCTCAAGAACGCAAATCGCCGCAAGCACCCCTCACGCCGCCACCGCACACCGTCAAAAAACCGCAAAATCTGCAAACCCCCCAAAGCTACATTGCCCTCCAAGGAGCAAGCATGAAGCCAGCAACGCGATCCCTCTACGCCCAACGCCTGGACCCCGTCCTGCGCTGGCTGGCGTCCCACCCCGACGCCGACCCGGACCTGCACCAGCTCGCCGACCTGGCCTGCCTGTCGCCGTACCACTTCCATCGCGTCTACCGCGCCATGATGGGAGAAACGGTCAACGCCACCGTCCAGCGCATCCGCATGCATCGCGCGGCCGTCGCGCTGGCGGGCACGCAGGCGCCGCTGAAGGACGTTGCGCAACGCGCCGGCTACGAATCCGACGCCGCCTTCAACCGCGCCTTCGGCGCCGTCTTCGGCATCTCCCCGGGCCGGTATCGCGCCGCTCGCTCCCCATCCTCAATCCCCAAGGAGCTCGCCATGTACCCCATCGCCATCGAAAACTTCCCCGGCGCCACGCTGGCCGTCCTGCCCCATCGCGGCAGCTACCAGGACATCGGCCCGGTCTTCTCCCGCGCCTTCATGCTGGCCATCGGCCGGGGCATCGCCGCGCCCGAGACCATCGGATTCGGCGTCTACTTCGACGACCCCGAACAGGTCCCCGAAAACCAGCTGCGTTCCTACGCCGGCATGCCGGTCGCGCCCGACGCCGACCTGGGCGACGAACTGGAGCGCTTCGAAATCCCCGCCGGCCGCTGCGCCATCCTGACGTACACCGGGCCCTACAACGAAATGAAAAAGCCCTACGACTGGATGTTCTCGGAATGGCTGCCCGCCAGCGGCATGGCGCCCGCCGACTTTCCCATGTTCGAGCAGTACCTGAACGACCCGCGCACCACGCCGCCCGCCCAACTGCAGACCCGCATCTGCCTGCCCCTCAGGTAGAAGACCGTCGTCCTACCCCAGCACGCCGGCCAGGTACTGCCGCAGCCAGGCGTGCGCGGGATCGTCCTGGTAGCGTTCGTGCCAGTACAGCGACACCGCGATCGGCGGCAGCGTCAGCGGCACCTTCTGCGTGACGATGCGCGCGCTGCCCGACATCGCCTTCGCGATGCTCACCGGCATCGTCGCGATCAGGTCCGAATCCTGCACGATGAACGGGCACACCAGGTAGCTCGACAGCGTCGCCACGATCTTGCGGCTGCGGTTCTGCCCCATCAGGATGCGGTCGATCGCCGTGCTGAAGTAACGCGTGTGCGCCGCCAGGTCCAGGTGTCCATAGCTGAGGTACGCGTCCAGGTTCCAGCGCTTGCGCAGGCACGGGTGCCCTTCGCGCACAATGCACACCGCCGGCTCCTGGTAAAGGAAGCGCGTGCGCAGGTCCGGCGCGGGGTCGGGAAAGTAGCCCGCGATCAGCTCCACATGATTCGTGTCCAGCATGCTCAAGCCGTGCTGCGGACGCGCCGGCACGATCTGCAGCTGGAAATGCGGCGCGTCCACCGCCAGGCGCGGGATCAGCTTGGGAAGCAGCGTGTACTGCACGTAGTCCGTCGCATAGAGCGACAGCGTGCGCGAGGAATGCGCGGGATCGAAGGCCTCGCGCGTGCGCGTGGCGCGATGCCAGCCCTCGAGCAGCGGCTTGAAGTGCTGATGCAGCTCCAGCGCGCGCAGCGTAGGCTGCCAGGCCCCGCCGTCGCGCACCAGCAGCGGATCGCCGAACAGCTGGCGCAGGCGGTTCATCGCCGCGCTCATCGCCGGCTGGCTGATGTTCAGCGCCTCGGCGGCGCGCGACACATTGCGGCACGCCATCAAGGCATCGAAATGCAGAAGCAGGTTCAGGTCCGGATTCTTCATGGCCGCACGCCCATAAATGGCATTTATACAAATATAAACCTGTAGGACTGCTGTCATTTCGGCGGCGGGCCTAGGATGACCTTGTTGTTGCAGCGAACCAAGGTTGGACACGCATGATCCAGCCACAAGGAAGTTCTATCAACAAGGGGAAACCAAGCCATGAAAACAGGGCTTATACGCAGTTGCTGTCGCATTGCCGCCGGCGTCGCGCTATTCGCGGCCGCAGGATCCGCCAGCGCCGCCTGGCCGGATAAAGTGATCCGCATCGTCGTGCCGTTCGCGGCCGGCGGGTCCACCGACCTGGTGGCGCGCAAGATCGCCGAAGGGCTGGGCCAACGCCTGGGCGCCAACGTCATCGTCGAGAACCGCCCCGGCGCGGGCGGCACGGTGGGCACCGAATACGTGGCGCGCCAGCCGGCGGACGGCTACACCATCCTGATGGGATCGGTCAGCACGCACGGCAGCGCGCCCTGCGTCTATTCCAAGCTGCCCTACAACGCGGTCAAGGACTTCACGCCGCTGACGGTGGTTGCCACCATTCCCAACGTCATGTCGGTGAACCAGTCGGTTCCCGCCGGCAACCTGCAGGAATTCGTCGCCCTCCTGAAAAAGGAGCCGGAGAAATACTCCTTCGCGTCCAACGGACAGGGCACGTCCAACCACCTTGCCGCGGAGCTCTTCAAGACCACGGCGGGCGTATCGATGGTGCATGTGCCGTACCGGGGCTCGGGTCCCGCGCTCATCGATCTGGTCGGGGGCCAGATCAACATGATGATGGACGTGGTGATGACTTCCTACCCCTACATCAAGGACGGCAAGATCAAGGCGCTGGCCGTGACCTCGCCGCAGCGTTCCGCGCTGCTGCCCGACGTTCCCACCGTGGCCGAGGCGGGCTACCCCGGCTACGAAGCCATGGTCTGGTTCGGCATGCTGGCCCCCGCCGGCATGCCCGAACCGGTCCGCGCAAAGCTGACCGACGGGCTGGTGCAGACCTTGCACGCGCCCGCCATGAAGACCTACCTGGAGCAGCAAGGCGCGCAGGTGTCGGACGTGGCGGGACCGGCCTTCGGCACGATGATCAAAGACGAAATCGACAAGTGGTGCCAGGTCGTGAAGAAGGCCGGCATCCATCTGGATTGACCCCCCCGCGCTGAAAGCGCCGGTCGCGGACGGGAGCCGCGGCGCCGGACCCGCCGCCTTGCGCGGCGGGCGGGAATCCTGTTGCCGCGAGGGGGCCCTCGCGGCAATGCAAGACCCTCATTTTCTGGGAACAAACGATATGTATCGCATAGGGATAGACGTCGGAGGCACGTTTACCGATTTCACGATGATCGACGAGGATGCGGGCGTGGTGCACTTTCACAAGGTGCCCTCCACGCCCCACGATCCCTCGGAGGCCATCGCCACGGGCATCGGCCAGATGCTGGCGGACCATGGCGTCGCGCCGTCGCAGGTCTCGCACGTGGGGCACGGCACCACGGTGGCGACCAACCTCATCATCGAACGCAAAGGCGCGCGCGTCGGCTTGATCACCACGCGCGGATTCCGCGATGTCCTGGAGATCGGCCGGCAGACGCGACCGCATCTGTACGACTACGGCGTGGGCAAGCCGCCCGTGGCCGTGCCGCGGGAATTCCGCGCGGAAGTGGACGAACGCGTCAACGCCGCCGGCGACGTGCTGACCGCGCTGGACGAGGCGCAGGTGCGCGCGGCGGCGCGCCGGTTCGCGCAGGCCGGCATCGAGGCCGTGACGATCTGCTTCCTGCACGCGTACCGCAACCCCGCGCATGAGCGGCGCGCGGCGCAGATCGTGGCCGAGGAAATGCCTGGCGCCTACATCAGCCAGTCGTCCGAGGTGCTGCCCGAATTCCGCGAATATGAACGGCTGTCGACCACCGTGCTCAACGCCGCGGTCGGTCCGAAGATGGCGCGCTACCTGGAACGTTTTCTGCAGCGCGTGCGCGACTTGGACATCGGCCACGAGCCGCACACCATCCATTCCAATGGCGGCCTGATGTCCATCGCCACGGTGCGCCAGTATCCCGTGCGCACCTGCCTGTCGGGTCCGGCCGCGGGCGTGGTCGGGGCCGCCGCGGTGGGGCGCGCCATCGGCAGCCTGAACCTGGTGACGTTCGACGTCGGCGGCACCAGCACCGACGTATCGCTGGTGTGCGACGGGCGTCCGCTGTTCACCTCGCACCGCCACGTCGCCGGCTATCCCGTCAAGACGCCGATGGTCGACATCCACGTCATCGGCGCGGGCGGCGGCAGCATCGCATGGCTGGACGACGCCGGCGCGCTGAAGGTAGGCCCGCACAGCGCGGGCGCCGTGCCCGGCCCCGTGGGCTACGGCCGCGGCGGCCAGGAGCCCACCATCACCGACGCCGAGATCGCGCTGCAGCGGCTCAATCCCGTGGCTTTGCTGAATGGACGCATGCCTGTGTACGCCGATGCGGCGCGCGAGGTCATCGGGCGCCGCGTGGCCGAACCGCTGGGGTTGGACATGGAAGCGGCTGCCGAAGGCATCCTGCGCATCGCCGCCGCCAACATGAGCCGCGCCATCCGCGCCGTGTCCACCGAGCGCGGCTACGACCTGTCGCGCTTCGCGCTGTACGCCTACGGCGGCGCGGGTCCGTTGCACGCGGTGGAAGTGGCCGAGGAATGCGGCATCCCCGTGGTGATCGTGCCGCAGGAGCCGGGCACGATGTGCGCGCGCGGCATCCTGCTCAGCGACATCTCTTTCGACTTCGTGCAGAGCGAGATATCGCTGGCCGGCGACGACACATGGCCCGCCATCTCCGCCATCTTCGAGGGCCTGCGCTCGCAGGCCGAAGGCTGGCTCGACGCCGAAGGAGTGGACCCGGCGCTGCGCGTATGCCGCAGCGCGATCGACGCCCGCTACGAAGGCCAGAACTTCGAAGTGCAGGTCGGCCTGGACGAGACCGGCTCCGGCGGCCATGCGGAGTTCGCCCGCCGCTTTGCCGAGGCCCATGAGCGCGAATACGGCTACACGGTGGATGACCGCAAGGTACAGATCATCAACTGCCGCATGCAGGCGGTGGGCCAGGTAGTGAAGGCGCCGCTGGCGCCGCGCCACATCGGCGGCGCGCTGGATGACGCCAGGCTGGGCCAGCGCAAGGCGTACTTCGGACCGGCGCACGGCTGGCTGGAAACGCCCGTGTACGACCGCGACCGCGTGCCGACCGGCGCGCGCCTGGACGGCCCCGCGCTGCTCGAGGAAATGAGTTCGACCACCGTGGTGGGCGTGGGGCACCTCGCCAGCGTCGACGAGTACGGCAACCTGATCATCCGCCTGCAAGGAGGCTCGCATGAACAAGCCTGACCACATTGAATCCCGCGAGCCCGATGCCGCACCGGTCCTGGCGGACCCGATCGGCATGGAGGTGTTCTGCAACCGCCTCCTGTCGATCACCGAGGACATGAACAACACGCTGGTGCGCGCCTCGTTCTCGACCAACATCAAGGAGCGCAAGGACTGCTCCGTGGCCCTGTTCGACGCCGCCGGGCGGCTGGTGGCGCAAGGCACGCAGATCCCGCTGCACCTGGGCTCGCTGGACGGCGCCATGCGCGCCATCCTGCGGACGTTTCCGGTGGACGGCATCCGCGATGGCGACGTGTTCATCTGCAATGACCCCTACCTGGCCGACGGCAGCCACCTGCCCGACATCAACATCATCACGCCGGTGTTCTGGGACGGCGCGCTGCGCTTCTTCGCGGCCAACATCGCGCACCATTCCGACGTGGGCGGCGCGGTGCCGGGTTCTATCGCAGGCGGCCTGAAGTCGATCTTCGAGGAAGGCATCCGCATACCCGCCTGCCGCATCGCGCGCGGCGGCCAGACCGACGAAGATCTGCTGCGCCTGATCTGCGCCAACACCCGGGACCCCGAAGAGCGTGTCCTGGACCTGCGCGTGCAGATGGCCACCAACCGCCGCGGCGCGGCCGCGGTGCAGGGCCTGATCCGCCAGATGGGCCTGGACGCCGTGCTGCGCTCGGTGGACGACGTGATCGCCTACACGCGCCGTCGCCTGCTGAACCGCATCGCGGAGCTTCGGGCCGGCAGCTACACCTTCCGCAGCGACCTGGACGACGACGGCATGGGCGGCGATCCGGTGCCGATCCAGGTGACGCTCACCGTTAGCGCCGGCAACCTGCATTTCGATTTCGAAGGCTCGGGCAAGCAGGCGCGCGGGGCCATGAACCTGCCGTTCAATGCGCTGCGCGCCTGCGTGTATTACGCCGTCAAGGCGCTGCTCGACCCGGACCTGGCGCCCAACGCCGGCCTGTTCGACCCCATCACCCTGTCGGCGCCCGTGGGCACCATCACCAACCCCGAGCATCCGGCCGCGGTGGGCGCGCGCTCCATTACCGCGCAGAAAGTGGCGGGCGCGATCTTCGGCGCGTTCCGCGGCCTCTTGCCGCCGGAAAAGACGATGGCCTCCAGCAACGACTGCTGCCCCGCCATCGTCTTCTCGGGCCGGTGGCGCGAGCGCGCGGGGCACTTCGTCTACCTGGAAACGCTGGGCGGAGGCGCCGGCGCGCGCTTTGACGCCGACGGCATGGACGCGGTGCACGTGCACATGACCAACACGTCCAACCTGCCGGTCGAGGCGCTGGAGAACGAGTATCCGCTGCTGATGGACGAGTACGCCATGATCCAGGACTCGGGCGGCGCCGGGCGCACGCGCGGCGGCATGGCGATTGCGAAGCAGATCCGGGCCGTGGGGCCGGGCATCGTGTTCTCGGCGCGGTCGGACAGCCACACGGTGGGCGTGGCGGCCGGCGTGGATGGCGGCCGCGACGGGCGGCGCGCGCGGCTGATCCGCAATTTCGGCACGCCGCAGGCGCAGGAGCTGTTCTCCAAGACCGCCAACATCGCGCTGGAGGCGGGAGAGAGCGTGCGCATCGAGACGCCGGGAGGCGGAGGCTACGGCGCGCCGGCGCTGCGGCAGCGGGCGAGAATCGAGCAGGATCTGGCGGACGGCAAGATCAGCGCCCAGGCCGCGCGCGCGGACTATGGCGTGGCCGTGTAGCGGGATGGCGTTCCGTTCAGCTCACGTTGAGCGTCATCGAGTACTTCATCTTGTCGTGCGGGAACGTGGTGATGGTGGCCAGCAGCAGCACGCCGCCGTCGCCGTAATAGCGGCGCGTGATGACAAAGCCCGCCGTGCCGGATTCGACCTGGAGCTGCCTGGCGATCGCCGCGCCGATGGGCGTCGCCGAGAACTCCTGGTTGACCTCCGTGATGCGGTCGCCGAAGTGGTCTTCGATCAGCCGCAGCAGCGAAATCCGCGACTTCACGTCCACCCGGACGTCCGAGTGCGCGGGGTCCGCATAGATGAGCGTGCAGGCGGCGGCGATGTCCGGATCGTCCAGGGTCTTGATGGAGTTGATGTGCAGCCACGGCTGGCCGGGTTCGCAGCCCAGCATTTCCGCAAGGCGCTTGGGGAGCTTGATGGTGCGAACGTCCTGCACCAGCAGGGCCGCGTTGCGCGCGTACTGGAGCAGGTCCGGGAACTGCGAGATGCGCTGCGTGAAGCGCGTGCTGGCGCGCGCGGTCTCCACGCGCGTGCCCACGCCGGGGCGGCGCGACACCACCCCGGCCACGGTGAGCATGCGGATGGCTTCGCGGATGGTGTGGCGGCTGGCGCCGAACTGTTCGCAGAGTTCGTGCTCGGTGGGAAGCAAGGTCATGACGGGATAGCGCCCGGAGCTGATGTCCTGGGAGAGCGTCTGATAAATGCTCTTGTAGCGCGGTCCGCCCGCCGCGCCGGCGGGGGCGGCCGCACCGGGCCGGCCGCGCGCTTCCCGCTCCCCGCCAGGGCTGGCGGCGCGCTCGGAGGATCGGGTCATGGGTTGGCTCCTTGATCGTTTTATAGGGTTTGTACGGACCATAACCGATTGACAAGGCAGTCTTGCTGGATCCATTATTTGTCCGGACATTCATGTACGGACAAATTGTACGGCGGACATGAAGTTGCCGGGCAACATTTCGGGCAGTTCTTGCAGTTCTCTTCCAATATTCGGGGGTTCTCATGAGCAAGGTACTTGCAGTGCTCGCGGCGGCGGCAGTGGCCGCCGGGCTGGGCGCCAATGCGCAAGCGCAGCAGAAACTGGTGGTCGCCGGCTACGGCGGCTCGTTCGAAGACATCATGCGCAAGGACATCTTCCCGCCCTTCGCCAAGCAGCATGGCGTCGAACTCGACTACGTGGCCGGCAACTCCACCAACACGGTGGCGCGCCTGCAGGCGCAAAAGAGCAACCAGCAGATCGACGTGGCCATCATCGACGACGGCCCCATGTACCAGGCCATCGCCCTGGGCTTCTGCGAACCCATCAAGAACCTGCCGGCCGACGACATCTACAGCACCGCCCGCTACAAGGACGACAAGGCGGTCGCCATCGGCATCGTGGCCACCGGCATCATGTACAACAAGAAGGTCTTCGACGAAAAGAAGTGGGCCCCGCCCACCTCGTGGAAAGACCTGAAGGATCCCAAGTACAAGAAGCAGCTCGTCATTCCGCCGCTGAACAACACCTATGGCCTGCACACGCTGGTCGAATACGCCCGCGAAGGCGGCGGCGGCGAAAAGAAGATCGATCCCGGCTTCACGACCTTCAAGAACGAGGTCGGCCCCAACGTGCTGGTCTACGAACCGTCGCCCGGCAAGATGACCGAGCTCTTCTCCAGCGGCCAGGCCACGATCGCGGTCTGGGGCAGCGGCCGCGTCAAGGCGTTTGCCGACACGGGCTTCCCGGTGGGCTTCGTGTATCCGCAGGAAGGCGCCTACGCCCTGCTGTCGTCCGTATGTCCGGTCGCCAAGCCCAATGCAAACCCCAAGGCCCAGGCCTTCGTCGAGTACCTGGTGTCGCCGGAGGTCCAGGAAAAGCTGGCGTCCGCCTATGGCTATGGCCCGGTCAACAAGAAGGCCAAGGTGGCCGATGATCCTCGCGTGCCCCTGCCCATCGGCAAGCGCGCCGCCGATCTCATCGTGATCGACTGGGACACGGTCAACCAGAACCGGGATGACTGGAACAAGCGCTGGACGCGGGAAATCGAGCGCTGACAGCCGGCGGACAACGGGCGGCGCATGCGCCGCCACCGGGAGCATTCATGACCTATCTTGTGCTGGACCGCCTGAGCAAGCGCTACGGCGATACCGTCGCCGTCGAAAACCTGAGCCTGTCGGTCAGGCAGGGCGAGTTCATTTCCCTGCTGGGGCCGTCCGGCTGCGGCAAGACGACCACCCTGCAGATGATCGCGGGGTTCGTCGAGCCCACCGGCGGCAGCATCGTGCTCAATGGCAAGGACGTCAGCAAAGTGCCCGCCAACAAGCGCGGGCTGGGCATGGTGTTCCAGAACTACGCGCTGTTCCCCCACATGACCGCGGCCGAGAACGTGTCCTTCGGCCTGGAAATGCAGCGCGTGAAAAAGGACGAACGCGAGGCCCGCGTGGCCGAAGCGCTCAAGCTCGTGGGCCTGTCGCATCTGGCCGACCGCCATCCCGCGCGCATGTCCGGCGGACAGCAGCAGCGCGTGGCGCTGGCGCGCGCGCTGGTCATCCGGCCCAGCGTGCTGCTGCTGGACGAACCGCTGTCCAATCTTGACGCGAAGCTGCGCGAAGAGATGCAGCTAGAACTGCGCAGCATCCAGCGCACGGTGGGCACCACCACCATCCTGGTCACGCACGACCAGTCCGAGGCGCTGGCGCTGTCGGACCGGATCGTCGTGATGAACCAGGGCCGCGTGGAACAGGTGGCCGAACCCTTCGCCGCGTACGAGGGGCCGGCCAGCCACTTCGTGGGCGGATTCCTCGGCAAGGCAAACGTGTTCACCCCGCAGGCCGAACAATTCGAAGGCGAAACGCGCGCGCGCATCGGCGAGGCGCACGTCGCCATGGAAGGCGCGCCCGTGCCGCAGGGCGCGGTCATCGTGCGGCCCGAGAAGATCCTGTTCTCAGGCCCCGCGGCCTGTGCCCTGCCCGGCCGCATGAAGACGCGCGTGTTCCAGGGCAACCACTGGCTCTGCCAGGTGGAGACCTCGGTCGGGGAAGTCATGGTGATCCGCCAGAACGACGGCGTGCCGGTGCCCGCGGAGGGCGAAGCCGTGCATCTGCGCTGGCGCGCGCAGGACATGTGCGCCGTCGCCCCGGGCGGCGCATCGCAAGGCGGCCCCGCATGAGCGCGCGCACCAATCCCTGGGTGCTGAGCGCGCCGGCGCTGGCGGTGTACGCCACCTTCCTGGTGGTGCCGATGGCGCTGGTGGTCCTGATCAGCTTCTTCGACTTCCAGTTTTACGGCGGCATGCAGGCCACCTTCACCTGGAAGAACTACGTCGAGATCTTCTCCGACGGCTATTACTACGAAATCTACGCGCGCACCTTCGGCGTGGCGGCGGCCGTCACGCTGGCCTGCCTGGTGCTGGGCACCGCCGAAGCCTACGTGCTGTCGCGCATGGCCAATCCCTGGAAGGGGCTGTTCCTGATGGTCGTGCTGGGGCCGCTGCTGATATCCGTGGTGGTGCGCACGCTGGGCTGGGCGCTGCTGTTCGGATCCACCGGGCTCATCAACAAGGCGCTGATGGGAATCGGGCTGATCTCCACGCCCATCGACCTGATGTACAGCAACCTGGGCGTGGCCATCGCGCTGACGCACGTGCTGGTGCCGTTCATGGTGATCTCGGTGTGGGCGTCGCTGCAGCGGATCAACCCGTCCACCGAGGCGGCCGCCCTGTCGCTGGGCGCCAGCCAGTTCACCGTGATCCGCCGCGTCATCGTGCCGCAGGTGATGCCGGGCATCCTGTCCGGCGCCATCATGGTGTTCGCGATGGCGGCCAGTTCGTTCGCCACGCCGGCCATCATCGGCGGGCGCCGCCTGAAAAACGTGGCCACGGCCGCCTACGACGAATTCCTGAATACCCTGAACTGGCCCCTGGGCGCGGCCCTGGCGGTGGTGCTGCTGGTGGCGACCGTGGTCGTGCTGCTGTCGGCCAACCGCATCATCGAGCGCCGCTACGGCGCCGTGTTCAACCAGGCCGGAGGCTGACATGCAATTCCGCAACGGCCCCATCGGCCTGCTGTTCCACACGCTGTTCATCCTCTTCATCCTGGCGCCCATCGTCATGGTGTGCGCGGTGGCTTTCACGTCCGAAGGCTTCATCTCGCTGCCTTCGGGCGGGCTGTCGCTGCGCTGGTTCCGCGCCATCCTGGACAACCCGCGCTTCGTCGAGGCGTTCTGGTTCAGCCTCGGCCTGGGCGCGCTGTCGGCCACGCTGGCGATCGGCCTGGCGGTGCCCGGCGCGCTGGCGATCGCACGCAACCGGTTCCGCGGCCGCGAGGCCCTGGTGGCGTTCTTTCTGTCGCCGCTGATGATTCCGCACGTGGTGCTGGGCCTGGCCTTCCTGAAGTTCTTCACGACCGTGGACCTGGCGGGCACGTACTTCGGCCTGGTGGTGGCGCACGTGATCCTGATCATGCCTTATGCCCTGCGCCTGGTGCTGGCGTCCGCCACCGGCATCGACCCCGCGCTGGAACGCGCCGCGCAGTCGCTGGGCGCTTCCAACTGGACGGCGTTTCGCCGCGTGGTGCTGCCGTTGCTGCTGCCGGGCGTGGTGAGCGGCTGGGTGATCGCGTTCATCACCAGCTTCGACGAGCTGACGATGTCGATCTTCATCGCCTCGCCGTCCACGACCACGTTGCCGGTGCGCATCTTCCTGCACATCGAGGACACCATCGACCCGCTGGTGACGGCCGTGTCGGCGGTGCTGATCTACGTGACGATCATCGCCATATTCATCCTGGACCGCGTGGTCGGCCTGGAAAAGCTGTTTGTAGGAAAGGGACGCTAATGACGGACGAGAGAGAACTGGCGCCGCGCGCGCCCGTGCACCGCGGCATCTACGATGCGGCGGTGATCGGGGGCGGGCTGGTCGGCTCGGCGGTGGCCTACGGGCTGCGGCGCGAACTGGACCACGTGGCCGTGCTGGACGAGGGCGACGTGGCCTTTCGCGCATCGCGCGGCAACTTCGGGCTGGTGTGGGTGCAGAGCAAGGGCATGGGCCTGCCGCGCTACGGCGTGTGGACCATGACCTCGGCCACCGGCTGGCCGAAGCTTGCGGCGCAACTGCTGGAAGAGACCGGGGTGGATGTGCACCTGGAGCAGCGCGGGGGGCTGCATGCGCTGCTGAGCGACGAAGAGGTCGAAGCGCGGACGCGGTTCATGACGACGCTGCTGGCGCAGCCTGGCATGGCGCAATACGAATGGAAGATGCTGGACCGCGCCGAAGTCGCGGACCTGGTGCCGGGCATCGGCCCCGAGGTGCGCGGCGCGACGTGGACGCCGGTGGACGGCATTGCCAACCCCCTGAAGCTGCTGCGCGCGCTGCACACGAGTTTTGCACAGCGGGTTGTGGATTACCTGCCGCGCCGTCCGGCGCAGGGCATCCGGCAGCGCGACGGCGTGTTCGAGATCGCCACGCCAGGCGGCGTCGTGCGCGCGCGCAAGGTCGTGCTCGCGTCGGGGCTGTCCAACAATGAACTCGGCCAGCAGGTCGGCCTGGACGTGCCGGTGCGGCCGCAGCGCGGCCAGATCGTGGTGCTGGAGCGCACGCGCCGCATGCTGGAGACGCCGCTGTCCACCCTGCGCCAGACGGACGAGGGAACCTGGCTGATCGGCGATTCCCAGGAAGAGGCGGGCTATGTGGACAACCAGGTGGGCCTGCCCATCCTGGGCACCCTGGCCGACCGCGCCGTGCGTACGCTGCCCGCCCTGCGCGAAGTCCGCGTGGTGCGCAGCTGGGCGGCGCTGCGCGTCATGTCGCGGGACGGCTTCCCCATCTATCAGCAATCCGAAACGTGCCCGGGGGCGTTCGTCGCCACCTGTCACAGCGGCGTGACGCTGGCCGCCGCGCACGCGCTCAACCTGGCGCCCATGATCGCCGCCGGCAGCCTTGCCGACGACATGGCGCCCTTCTCGACCCGGAGGTTCCATGTTCAAGCGGCTTGACGAGGCGCAGCGGCAGGCGCAGGGCGCGCCGGTGCGGGTGACGGTCAATGGCACCGAACTGCAGTGCCGGCAGGGCGACAGCGTGGCCGCCGCCCTTCTCGCGGGTGGCGTGCAGGCCTGCCGCGACACGGCGGTCAACGAGGTGCCGCGCGGGCCGTATTGCATGATGGGCGTCTGCTATGACTGCCTGGTCACCATCGACGGGCAAGCGAACCAGCAGGGCTGCATGACGGCCGTGCGGGAAGGAATGAAGATCGAGCGCCAGGTCGGCGCGCGCAAGGTGCAGGCATGATCGACACGATGCAATGCGATTTGCTGGTGGTGGGCGCCGGACCGGCCGGCCTGGCGGCCGCGACCCTGGCCGCGAACCTGGGCGTGGACACCGTGCTGCTGGACGAGCAGCCCGCGCCGGGCGGACAGATCTACCGCGCCATCACCACCACGCCCGTCACCGACCGCGGCATTCTCGGCGACGACTACTGGCATGGCGCGACGCTCGTGCCGCCGTTCCAGCAATCGGGCGCGCGCTACGTGCCGGGCGCGACGGTGTGGGCGGTGGCCCAGCGCACGGCGCCCCAGCCTTCGGAAGGCTTCGAGGTCGCGTATTCGGTGGCGGGCGAAGCCCGCATCCTGCACGCGCGCCGCCTGCTGCTGGCCACCGGCGCGCAGGAACGGCCGTTTCCCATTCCGGGCTGGACCCTGCCGGGCGTCATCACGGCGGGGGCCGGGCAGATCCTGCTGAAGTCCTCCGGCGTGGTGCCCGCCGACCGCACGGTGCTGGCCGGCAGCGGCCCGCTCCTGTACCTGGTGGCGTGGCAATACCTGAACGCCGGCGTGAAGATCGATGCGCTGCTGGAAACCACGCCGCCCGGGCGCATGGGCCAGGCGCTGTCCAAGGTCTGGGGCTTCCTGCGGTCACCGTACCTGGGCAAGGGCCTGAAGTTGCTGCGCGCCGTCAAGGCGGCGGTGCCCATCGTGAAGGGCGTGACGGCGCTGGAAGCGCTGGGCGAGGGCAAGCTGCAGAGCGTGCGCTACACCGCAGGCGGCGTGACCAAGACCCTGCCCGCGGACCAGCTCATGCTGCATCAGGGCGTGGTGCCCAACGTGAACCTGTCGCGCGCGGTGGGGGTGGAGCACCGCTGGAACGAGGCGCTGGACTGCTGGGAACCGCAGGTCGACGAATGGGGCGTCACGTCGGTGGATGGCATCGGCATGGCCGGGGACGGCGCCGGGATTGCCGGCGCGCTGGCGGCCGAGCACCGGGGCCGGCTGGCGGCATTGCAGGCCGCGCACCTGCTGGGCCGCATCGATGCCCGCAAACGCGACAGCGAGGCCGCTGCGCCGCGCGAGGCACTGGCCAGGGCCGTGCGGGGCCGCGACTTCTTCGACGCGCTCTACAAGGCGCCAGAGGCCTTCCGGCGCCCCACCGGCGACACCATCGTCTGTCGCTGCGAGGAAGTGACGGCGGCGCAGGTGCGCGAAACCGTCAAGCTGGGCTGCAGTGGTCCGAATCAGATGAAGGCGTTCCTGCGCTGCGGGATGGGCCCGTGCCAGGGCCGATTCTGCGGCCTGACGGTGTCCGAGATCATCGCCGAAGAGCGTGGCGTGCCGACGCAGGAGGTCGGCTACTACCGGCTGCGCTTCCCGACCAAGCCGCTGACGCTCGGGGAACTGGCTTCGCTGCCCCAGACCGACGAATCGCGGCAGGCCGTCGTCCGCCTGAAAAAGTGACGGAAGGCAACCATGACCGTTCAATCGCGGGCGGCTGAGGTCATCATCATCGGCGGCGGGCTGCACGGCAGTTCCGCGGCGCTGCATCTGGCGCGCGCGGGCGTGCGCGCCCTGGTGATCGAGAAGAACTACGTGGGCCGCCACGCGTCCGGCGTGAACGCGGGCGGCGTGCGCACCTTGTCGCGGCACCTGGCCGAGGTGCCGCTCGCGCTGGCTTCGCGCGAACTCTGGTACCGCATCGGCGATCTGGTGGACGACGACTGCGGGTTCGAGCAGCACGGGCAGGTGCGCGTGGCCGAGAATGCGGCGGACGCCGACGCGTTGCGCGCGCGGCTCAAGACCATGACCGACCACGGCTACACGCACGAACAGTGGATAAGCCGCGAGGACCTGCTGGATCTGATTCCGGCCATCGCGCCGACGATCCACGGCGGACTGATCGCGCGCGAGGACGCGGCCGCGGACCCCTATCGCACCACCCTCGCCTTTCGCATGAAAGCCGCCAGCCTGGGCGCGCGCTTCCTGGAGGGCGTGCGCGTGCACGGCGTGACGCGCCAGGACGGCCAATGGCGCGTGGACACGGACTCGGGCGTCTACACCGCGCCGCAGGTGCTGAACTGCGCGGGCGCCTGGGCCGACCGCATCGCGGCCCAATGGGGCGAGCCGGTGCCCTTGCTGGCCATCAGTCCGATGATGCTGGTGACCTTGCGCATGGACCACTTCCTGGATCCCGTGGTGCTCGGCACCGGACGGGCGCTGTCGTTCAAGCAGCGCGCCAACGGCACCGTGCTGATCGGCGGCGGACGGCGGGCCTGGGTGGACCGGGACGCCGAATGGACCGAGCTGGATTTCCGTTCGCTGGCCGAAGGGGCGCGCACGGTCTGCGACCTGTTCCCCCACATGCGCGACGCGGTCGTGAACCGCGGCTGGGCGGGGATAGAGGCGGCCATGCCCGACGAGATTCCCGTGATCGGCCGCAGCAGCCGCCACGAAACAGCCTTCCATGCCTTCGGCTTTTCCGCCCACGGGTTCGAGCTGGGGCCGATCGTGGGCCGCATCATGGCCGACCTGATCACGAGCGGTGCGACGGACCTGCCGATCGCGCCGTTCCGGATAGAACGTTTCTCGGACGCCGCGCAGGCGTCCACCCCATCCGCAAAGGAGCAAGACGAATGAACGATATCGTGCGCAAGGATTCCAACCAGCGCCTTTCCCGCATCGTGATCCATGGCGACACGGTGTACGTGGCGGGCGTGACCTCGACGGCGGCGGGCGGCATCGCCGCGCAGACGCGCGACGTGCTGGCCAAGATCGACGGCTATCTGGCGCAGGCGGGCACCGACAAGTCGCGGCTGTTGTCCGTGCAGATCTGGCTCAAGGACATCGACCGCGACTTCGCCGGCATGAACGGCGTGTGGGCCGAATGGGCGCTGCCGGACGCGATGCCCACCCGCGCCACGTGCGAGGCCAAGCTGGCCGCGCCGGAGCTGCTGGTGGAGATCATCGTGACGGCCGCGAAGCGGCCGGGGTACGTCAGCGGGCCGGTGTCTGAAAGCTGACCTGGCCGGGGCGGCCGGGCAGATTCAGCGTTGCGGTGGCGGGCGGCGTGGTCGCCACCACCTGGCCGGCGCGCAGCACCATCAGGCGCGTGGCGCGCAGGCGCAGCGCCTCGACCGGATCGCGCGCCTGCAGCAGCACCAGGTCGGCGCGCTTGCCCACCGCCAGCCCGGTTTCATCCAGGCCCAGGATCTTTGCGGGCGTGGTGGTGACGGCCTCGAAACAGGCGCGCATGGCGTCCTGGCCCGTCATCTGGCCCACGTGCAGGCCCATGTGCGCCACTTCCAGCATGTCGCCCGAACCCAGGCTGTACCAGGGATCCATCACGCAGTCGTGGCCGAAGGCCACGGGCACGCCCGCCGCCATCAGCTCGGGCACGCGCGTCATGCCGCGGCGCTTGGGATAGGTGTCGTGGCGGCCCTGCAGCGTGATGTTGATCAGCGGATTCGCGATCGCGGACACGCCGGCTTCGCGGATCAGGGGGATCAGCTTGGACACGTAGTAGTTGTCCATCGAATGCATCGACGTCAGGTGTGAACCCGTCACGCGGCCCTGCAGTCCCAGGCGCTGCGTGTGGTAGGCCAGCGTCTCGATGTGGCGCGACAGGGGATCATCGCTTTCGTCGCAGTGCATGTCCACGCGCAGGCCGCGTTCGGCCGCCAGTTCGCACAGGATGCGGACGGATTCGGCGCCATCCTGCATGGTGCGCTCGAAATGCGGAATCCCGCCCACCACGTCCACGCCCATGTCGAGGGCGCGCTTCAGGTTGTCCAGGGCGCCGGGGGCGCGCAGCACGCCGTCCTGCGGGAAGGCAACGAGCTGCAGGTCCAGGTACGGCTTGACCTTCTCGCGCACGTGCAGCAGCGCTTCGGTGGCTAGCAGGCGCGGATCGCACACATCCACATGAGAGCGGATGGCCAGCAGGCCCCGCGCCACGGCCCAGTCGCAATAGGCCAGCGCGCGTTCCACCAGCGCTTCCTGCGTCAGCAGCGGCTTCAATTCGCCCCAGAGCGCGATGCCTTCGAGCAGCGTGCCCGACTGGTTCACGCGCGGCAGCCCGAAGGACAGCGTGGAGTCCATGTGGAAGTGCGCGTCGACGAAAGGCGACGTCACCAGCTGGCCTGCGGCGTCCACCGTCTGCGCGGCCTCGGCCTTCAGCGCGGGTTCCAGGGCGGCGATGCGGCCTTGCGCCACGCCGATGTCGATGTTCTTGCGGCCGTCGGGCAGCGTGCAGTTCTTAAGAATCAGGTCGAACATGCGATTTCCTTGCGAAAAGTTCTAGTTGCTGCATCCCCGCCGCGATGCATGAGTCGGCGCCGCCTCATCGGGGTCGCACGGAGCCGGCTTTGCCGGTCCGTCGCGACGCCCCTTGGGGGGAAGCGCGCAGCGCTTCGGGGGGGCCATTCACCTCTCGCCTTTGCGATACGGTTTCATCAGGGCCTGCGGGTAGGCGGCGCGGCGCGCCATGAACACCAAGGCCAGGATGGACAGGATATACGGCAGCATCAGGTACACCTGATACGGCAGTTCGGGCAGGCCAGGCAGCGCCGCGCCGCCCTGCTGCAGGCGCAGCTGCAGCGCGTCGAAGAAGGCGAAGATCAGTGCACCCAGCAGCGCCTTGCCGGGCCGCCACGACGCGAACACCACCAGCGCCACGCACACCCAGCCGCGGCCGTTGACCATGTTGAAGAAGAACGCATTGAACGCGGCCAGCGTGAGGAAGCTGCCGGCCACGCCCATCAGCGCCGATCCGGCCACGATAGCGCCGATGCGCAGGCGCGTCACCGACAGGCCCTGTCCTTCCGCCGCGGCGGGATTCTCGCCCACCATGCGGATCGCCAGCCCGACCGGCGTGCGGTTCAGCACCCAGGCCAGGATCGGCACGGCCGCCAGCGCGATCAGGGTCATGGGCGTCTGGCCCGCCAGCACGGGCCCGATGAGCGGTATGCCGGCCAGGAACTTCATCTCGGCGAACGGCGTGATGGTGGGCGGCGTGTTCACGCTGGGGAACGTCACCCGATAGGCGAAATAGCTCAGGCTGGTGGCCAGCAGGGTCACCCCCAGGCCCGAGACGTGCTGCGACAGGCCCAGGGGCACCGTCAGCACGGCGTGCAGCAGGCCGAACACGGCGCCCGCCAGCGCCGCCGCCAGCACGCCCACATACAGCGGCGCGCCCAGGTACACCACCAGCCAGCCGGTGAACGCCCCGGCCACCAAGATGCCTTCGATGCCCAGGTTCAGCACGCCGGCGCGCTCGCACAGCAGCACGCCCAGCGTGCCCAGTATCAGCGGCGTGGCCAGGCGCAGCACGGCCACCCAGAAGGCCGAGGAACTCATCAGATCCATCCATTCCATGGCGTGCTCCTCAAGCCCGGTTGCGGCGCAGGCGGTACTGCGCAAATAGCGTCGCGACCAGCATGGCAAGCAACGAGGTGGCGACGATGACGTCGGCGATATAGTTCGGCACGGCGATGGCGCGGCTCATGCTGTCCGCGCCCACGAGCATGCCGGCCACGAAGATGCTGGCCAGGATCACGCCCAGCGGATGCAGCCCGGCCAGCATGGCGACCACCACGCCCGTGTAGCCGTAGCCGGGCGACATGTCGAGCGTGACGTAGCTGCTGCGGCCCGCCACTTCGATGGCCCCGGCCAGGCCCGCCAGCGCGCCGGACAGCATGGCGGTGCCCAGCATCACGCGGTTCACCGGCAGGCCCAGGAAGCGCGAGGCATGGGCATTGGCGCCCACCGCGCGCATCTGGAAGCCGAACACCGTGTAGCGGTTGAGCAGCCACAGGCCCAGCGCCAGGCCCGCGGCCCAGAGCAGGCCGGTGTGGGCGCGGGTGCGCTCGATCAGCTTGCCCAGTTCCAGGTCGCCGTTGAGCGCCACGGACTGCGGCCAGCCCATCGCCATGGGGTCCTTCATCGGGCCGTCCAGCATCATGGACACGAACAGCAGGACGATGAAGTTGCCCAGCAGCGTGGTCACGACTTCGTCGACGCCCAGGCGCGTTTTCAGGATGGCGGGGATCAGCAGCAGCAAGGCGCCGGCCAGCGCGGCCGCCAGCATCATGCCGGCGAACAGCACGGGCACCGGCAGGTCAAAGCCGGTGCCGCCGTGCAGGCCGCCCACGGCCACGGCCGCCAGCGCGCCCAGGTAGAGCTGGCCCTCGGCGCCGATGTTGTAGAACCGGGCGCGGAACGCCACGGCGCAGGCCAGGCCCGTCAGCATCAGCGGCGTGGCGCGGGTCAGGGTCTCGGAAAGCGCGAACCGCGTCCCGAAGGCGCCTTCGAACAGCAGCGCGTAGGTGCGTCCCACGGGGGCGCCGGCCCAGGCCACCAGCAGGGTGCAGACCGCCAGGGTGAAGAGGATGGCCGCGATGGGAGCCAGAGCCAGCGCCAGGCGGCTGGGCTCGGGGCGGCGTTCCAGGATCAGTTTCATGCGAGTGATGCTCAATAGTGAAGGTAGCCGCGCGCAACGGAACGGGCCGTCATGCGCGGGTTCCCGTCATGGCCAGGCCGACGGTGGCGGGTGTCCATTCAGCCACCGGCTTGACCGCGACAAGCTTGCCGCCGCACAGCACCGCGATGCGGTCGGCCAGCGCGAAGATTTCTTCCAGGTCCTCGGACACCAGCAGCACGCCAGCGCCGCGCGCGCGGGCCGCCAGCAGCTGCTCGCGCACATAGGCCACCGCGCCGATGTCCAGGCCCCAGGTGGGCTGGTCGGCCACGATGAAGCGGGGCTCGCGCGCCAGCGTGCGGCCCAGGATCAGTTTCTGCATGTTGCCGCCGGACAGGCTGCGCGTGCGCACGTCGAGCGAGGCGGCGCGCACGTCGAACTGTTTGGCCAGGGACGCCGCGTACGCCTTGCCCGCGCGGGCGCGGATCAGGCCGTAGCGCGCGAAGCGCTTGTCCTTCAGGTCCTCGACGATGGCGTTTTCCCACAAGGGGCTGTCGCCGATCATGCCTTCGCCGTGACGGTCCTCCGGGATGCGGCCCACGCGCGCCGCCGTCCAGCCGGCCGGCGTGGTCGGGGCCGCCGCGTGTTCCGGGCCCAGGCGGATCGTGCCGTCGGAGGGCTGGCGCAGGCCGGTCAGGACCGACACCAGCGCCTGCTGGCCGTTGCCGGCCACGCCGGCGATGGCCACGATCTCGTGCTTGTGGACCACCAGGTCCAGGCTGTCCAGGCGCGGCGCGCCTTCGCGTCCGTCGCGCACTGTCACCTGGGACAGGGTCACGACGGGGGAGGCCTGTTCGGCGGCCGCCACGGCCTCCACGCGCGGCATGACGACCTTGCGGCCCACCATCAGTTCCGCCAGTTCGGCGGGACTGGTGCCCGCGGTGTCGCGTTCGGCCACCAGCTTGCCTTGCCGCAGCACCGCCACGCGGCGAGACACGGCCATCACTTCGTCCAGCTTGTGCGAGATGAAGATGACGGCCAGGCCTTCGTCGACGAAGCCGCGCAGGGTGGCGAACAGGTCCTGCACTTCCTGCGGGGTAAGCACCGCGGTGGGTTCGTCCAGGATCAGGATGCGGGCGCCGCGGTACAGCGCCTTCAGGATTTCGACGCGCTGTTTTTCGCCGACGGACAGCGTGCCCACGCGCGCGTCCGGGTCCACGCCCAGGCCGAAGCGCTGGCCCAGTTCGACCAGGCGGCGGCGCGCCTGGCCGCGGCCCGAGGCCAGCTTCCAGAGCGATTCCGTGCCGACCATGATGTTGTCCAGCACGGTCAGGTTGTCGGCCAGCGTGAAGTGCTGGTGCACCATGCCGACGCCCGCCGCCAGCGCGGCGTCGGGCCGGCCGGCGGGCAGGGGCTTGCCGAAGACTTCGATACTGCCGGCGTCGGCCACGTAGTGGCCGAACAGGATCGACACCAGGGTCGATTTGCCGGCGCCGTTCTCGCCCAGCAAGGCCAACACTTCGCCCTGCCGGAGCGTAAGCGAGACATCATCGTTGGCCGTCAGGCTGCCGAAGCGTTTGGTGATCCCCGTCAGTTGCAGGGCGAGAGGCGCTTGGTTCATCGTGCCGAGGACTTGGGTTCTTTATCGTTGACCTTCACGGTGAAGCTGCCGTCCAGGATGGCCTTCTGCTTGGCCTCTACCTTGGCGATCAGCTCGGCCGGGATCTTCTGTTCGAACGTGCCCAGGGGCGCCAGCGACGAGCCCTTGTGCTTCATCAGCGAGTACTGGCCGTAGTCGTCGGCCTTGAACGTGCCGGCCTTGACCTGCTTGAGCGCCTCTTCGATGGTCGGCTCCATGCTCCACAGGGCCGAGGCCACGACGGTCTCGGGGTACTGCGGCTGCGTGTCGATCACGTTGCCGATGGCGAGCTTGCCGCGTTCCTTGGCGGCATCCGACACGCCGAAGCGTTCGGCGTACAGCACGTCCGCGCCCTTGTCGATCATGGCGAAGGCGGCTTCCTTGGCCTTGGGGGGATCGAACCACGAGGCGATGAAGGTCACGGTGAACTCGGCCTTCGGGTTCACTTCCTTGGCGCCTTCGATGAAGGCCTGCATCAGGCGGTTCACTTCGGGGATGGGATAGCCGCCGACCAGGCCGATCTTGCCGGTCTTGCTCATGCCGCCGGCGATCATGCCGGTCAGGTAGGCCGGTTCCTGGATGTAGTTGTCGAACACCGAGAAATTCGGCTGCTGCGGCTTGCCCGAGGAGCCCATCAGGAAGGCGGTCTGCGGATAGTCCTTGGCGACCTTGCGGGCCGCGGCTTCAACCGCGAAGGCCTCGCCCACGATCAGCTTGTTGCCCTGCTCCGCGTACTGGCGCATGACGCGCTCGTAGTCGGCGTTGGTGACATTTTCCGAGAAGGTGTAGTCGATCTCGCCGCGGTTGCGCGCGGCGGAGAGCGCAATGTGGATGCGCGACACCCATTGCTGCTCGACCGGCACCGTGTAAATGGCGGCGACCTTGATCTTGGCGGGGGCCTGGGCTTGCGCCGCGCCCGAGAACAGCAGCGCGCCGGCGGCCGCGGCAGCCAGCTTGAGCAGGCCGCGGCGGGCGATGCCGCCAACGGACGACGAGGAAAGGGATTTCATGCGGGTGACTCCTACGCGGGGAAGGAAAGGTAAAGGAGATGTCGGAGACGGGGCGGCCGCGGCAGCGGCGCGGGCAGGTCCCGGGAAGACGCGAACGCCATCGACGCCTGGTTCACGGTTGCGGCCGCCGGCAGGCATGCCGGGGCGAGCAGTCGGAAACGGGGGCGTGGGATCGGTCATCGGATGGAAGCGCCAGGAGGCGCACCCGTCCGAATGGTGGGGTTCGCAGCCTGTCCTGGCGAAGCAATTTGTATGCCACGGGGCATTCCTGCGACAAGTCGGGGAAACCTGATGGACGGGCAGGATTATAGGCACCCTCGCGGGGAACCGCGGCACCAGCATGGTGCGCGCCGTCCCGATAGGTGGACGGTGCGATCCGCCGGCGCGTCCGGACGGTGCGCGGATGGAACGGACCGTTGCCGCGCGGCGGGCAGGGTCTATGGCCCCGGCGCGCAGCCGCGCGCCTAAAATTCCGCCCATGAGCCGCGCGTGGCGCGGCAAGCGGAAAGACCTATGCAAGATATTCAATTGCTGCTCGAACAGTACGGCGGGTGGCTGGTGTTCGCCAACGTCCTGATCGAGCAGGCCGGCCTGCCGGTGCCCGCCTACCCCATGATCATCGCGGCGGGCGCTTTGGGGGGCGCGGCCGGCTGGCTCGTGCCCCTGCTGGCCGCCACGGCCGCGTGCATCCTGGCCGACAGCCTCTGGTATTGCGCGGGGCGGCGCTATGGCTCGCGGCTGCTGGGCGTGGTCTGCAAGCTTTCCCTGTCGCAGGACTCGTGCATCCGGCAGACGCAGCGCCTGTACCTGCGGATCGGCGTGCGCGCGCTGCTGGTCTGCAAATTCCTGCCCGGGGCCGGCGCGCTGTCCACGGTCATGGCGGGCCTGACCGGAACCCCCTACCGCCGCTTCTTCCTCTATGACCTGGCGGGCGCCCTGATCTGGGTGGGTTCCGCCCTGCTGCTGGGCGGGCTGTTCCACAGCGTGGTCAACGACGTGATCGAGATTCTGGGCACCTACGGTGCAATGGGCCTGGGCGTGCTGGCGGCGGTGCTGGCCCTCTACATCGTGGCGCGCTTCCTGCGCCGCCGGATCCTGCTGCGCAGCCTGCGCGTCATCCCGCGCCTGTCGGTCGACGAGCTGATGCAGTGGCGCCAGGACGGACGCGACGCGCTGGTCTTCGACGTGCGGCCGGAGGCCATGCGCGATGCGGCGCGCATCCCGGGCGCGGTGCCCGTCGACCTGAAGCAGCCCCTGCCCTCGCTGGACCCCGGCGCGCTGGACTCCGACATCGTGGTGTATTGCGCCTGCCCGAACGAAGTGTCGGCCGCGCTCCTGGCGTCGCGGCTGCGCGCGGCCGGATACCGCAAGACCTGGGCGCTGCGGGGCGGCTATGACGCCTGGGCCGAACGCGAGCCGCAGGGCTGATCCGGCGTCCGGCGCGTGGGCGCGGCGGCCGCGGGCGGTGCGCCGCCCTCGGTCCAGGGCGCATAATTCTCCCATCGGCCCGCGCCCGACGCGGGCAGCCAACAGGAGACAGGCATGCGGTTGTTGTTCTTGGGCGCCGGCGGCACCGGCGGATACTTTGGCGGACGCGCCGCGCAGGCGGGCGCGGACGTGACGTTCCTGGTGCGCGAACCGCGCGCCGCGCGGATCCGCGAACACGGGTTGCGCATCCAGAGCCCGCTGGGCGACGCCACGCTGCATCCCAAGCTGGTCACGCAGCAGACCCTGCAGGACAGCTACGACGTGGTCGTGCTCAGCTGCAAGGCGTATGACCTGGACAGCGCCATCGACGCCATCCGCCCGGCCGTGGGGCCCGATACCGCAGTGCTGCCCATCATGAATGGCGTGCTGCAGTACGACGTGCTGGACCGGGAGTTCGAGCCGCACCGCGTGCTGGGCGGCCTGTGCCAGATCAACGCGACGCTCGGCCCCGAAGGTGAAGTGGTCCATCTGGGCAAGCACGCCAATATCGTGTTCGGCGAGCGCGCCGGCCCGGCCCGCAGCGCGCGCTGCGTCGCGCTGGAGCAGGCGCTGGCCGGCGGCGAGTACGTCAGCCGCCTCAGCGAGAGCATCCACCAGGACATCTGGGAAAAGTACGTCATGCTGACGACGCTGGCCGCCGCCACCTGCCTGATGCGCGGCGCCATCGGCCAGATCGCGTCCACCGACGACGGCACGGACATCCTGCTCAGCCTGTTGCAGGAGTCGCAGGCCGTCGCGGCGGCATCGGGCCATGCGGTGCGGCCCGAGGCGGACGCCGCCGTGCAAAAACTGCTGAGCGACCGCAGCCAGCCCATGACCGCGTCCATGTTCCGGGACCTGCGCCAGGGCCTGCCGGTGGAAGCGGACCACATCGTGGGCGACATGGTCCGACGCGCCCGCACGCTGGGCGTCGACGCCACCTACCTGCGCGTCGCGTATTCGCACCTGCAGGTCTATCAGGCGCAGCGCGCCGCCGGTTGAGCGGCCGCCCGCGGCCCTGTTCAAGCGGGGCCGCCGGGCGCACACTGGCAAAGGGCGGCCCGCGCGTCGCGCCGGTCCGCCTCGCCGGTCCGATCCCGCCTTATTGGTGCATGAATTGCAAAAAACTCTTCCGGTTTTCCGGGTTTTTTGATCGGATTTGACCGAATAGTATGGCTTTGCCTGAGCCGCAACCCGCGCCGCCGCACTGTGCGGCGGACCGTTACGGCCCAATCCTTCAAGGAGCAAGACCATGAAAATCGCATTGATCGGAATCACCGGCCGCGTGGGTTCGCGGGTGGCGGACGAGTTGCTCAAGCGCGGCCACCAGGTGACCGGCATCGCCCGCAACCCGGCCGAGGTGAATGCCCAGCCGGGCCTGACCGTCAAGCAGGGCGACGCCACCGATCCCGAAGGGCTGACCCCGCTGCTGGCCGGCCACGATGCCGTGATCAGCGCCACGCGCTTTGTCTCGACCGACGCCAAGCCGCTGCTGGCCGCCGTGAAGAACGCAGGCGTGCCGCGTCTGCTGGTGGTGGGCGGCGCGGGCAGCCTGCTGGTGGCCCCCGGCAAGATGCTGATCGACACCCCCGAATTCCCGGATGCCTACAAGCCCGAAGCGCGGGCTGGCGTCGTGTTCCTGGACACGCTGCGCCAGGAAAAGGTGCTGAACTGGACCTTCCTGTCGCCGTCGGCGCTGTTCGAGCCGGGCGAGCGCACGGCCAGCTTCCGCGTGGGCGACGACCACCTGCTGGCGGACGAGGAAGGCAAGAGCTGGATCTCGATGGAAGACTACGCCATCGCGCTGGCCGACGAGGTCGAGACGCCCCGGCATTCGCGCCGCCGCTACACGGTGGGCTACTGACACCGCCAATCCGGCCCCGTAGTCCAGGTCGAGGGCGCCCGTCAAGGGCGCTTTTTCCGTCTGTGCAACCGGGCCGGAATCCCCGGTTTGTTTGTAAACTGGCAGGCCGCCAGTCGGCGCTATCCTGAGTTGTCCCGTATGCGTATGAAGTGGAAATCATTGGCCGCCTGTGTGCTGGTCGCCTCCAGTTGCCTGGCGGCCGCGCCGGCGCTTGCGGCCGCGCCCCAGTCGAACAAGGAAGTCGCCGTGGCGTTCTTCCAGATGATGTTCCAGGAGCGCGACGCCGAAGAAGCCGTGCGCCGCTATATCGGGCCGAACTACACGCAGCACAATCCCTACATGCGCGACGGCGTCGGGCCCATGCTGGATTTCTTTCCACGCTACTTCGAGCAGCATCCGCAAGCCATCGTCGAGATCAAGCGTGTGATCGCCGAGGGCGATCTGGTGATGATCCACAACCTGTGGCGCGATTCGCCGGAAGACCGCGGCCAGGCCGTGGTCGACATCTTCCGCGTCGAAAACGGCAAGATCGTCGAACACTGGGACGTGAGCCAGGAGATTCCCGAGAACCCCGCCAACAAGAACGGCATGTTCTGAGCGCGCCATGATCGAACCCGTCGACCTGCCGCGCGCCTATCTGCTTCTGAACCACGGCCCCACCGTGCTGGTCACCAGCGCGCACGGCGATGCGCGCAACGTGATGGCGGCCGCCTGGGCCATGCCCCTGGATTTCAGTCCGCCCAAGATGCTGGTGGTGGTGGACAAGAACACGTACACGCGCGAACTGATCGAGGCCTCGGGCGAGTTCGCGCTGTGCATCCCGTCGCGGGCGCAGACGCGCGCGACGATGCTGGTGGGTTCGCACTCCGGCCGCGACGAAGACAAGTTCCAGGCCAGCGGCCTGTCCACCTTCGCGGCCAGCAAGATCGGCGCGCCGCTCATCAGCGACTGCCTCGGCTGGCTGGAATGCAAGGTCGTCCCCGAGCCGCACAACCAGCAGGCCTATGACCTGTTCATCGGCGAGGTCGTGGCGGCCTGGGCGGCGCCGGAAGTGTTCTCCGGCAATCGCTGGCACTTCCCCGACGACCAGCGCCGTTCGGTGCACTACCTGGCCGGCGGATCCTTCTTCGCCACCGGCGAAGCCTTCAACGTTTCCGAGCCGGAGTAAGGTCCATGCGCAGCGTCTATCTGGCGGGTTCCGATGTCTTTCTGCCCGATGCCGCGGCGCATGGCGAACGGCTCAAGACCCTGTGCGCCACCTACGGGTTCGAGGGCCTGTTCCCGCTGGACAACGCGGCGCCGGACGGCCTGACGGGCCAGGCGCTCGCGCAGTGGATCTATCGCGCGAACGTGGCGCTGATACGCCGCGCCGACATGGTGATGGCGAACCTCAATCCTTTCCGCGGCGCCGAACCCGATTCGGGCACGGCGTTCGAGGTCGGCTACGCCATCGCCTGCGGCAAGCCGGTCTGGGGCTACACCAGCCAGGCCGGGTCGCTGATCGACCAGGTGGCCGTGGGGGCGGCGGCGGACGACGGCGTGTCCCGCATGGTGGACGCCCAGGGCCACACCGTCGAGGACTTCGGCCTGAATTTGAACCTGATGCTGGCATGCAGCGCGCGCATCGTGACGGGCGGCCCCGCCGACTGCCTGGCCAGCATGGCCCGCGCGCCCGCGTAAGGGCGTGCGCCAGGCGCGCGCGGGCTATGCCTTCCTTGCGGCGCCAGCGGCGCGGGCGGCCTTGCGCGGCGCCGCGTTGGCCGGTGCGCCCAGGTATCCCATCACCGCATCCACCACGGCCCCTTCGAGCTGCTTCGGCGTGAAACCCGCCGGCGGCTCCAGCGCCGCCGCGTGCACCAGCGATTCCATGATGCGCAGCACCACATAGGTCGCCAGGTCGCGGTCCTGCTGCGCGATCTCGGCGCGGTGCAGCTCCAGCAGATGCCGCATGCGGCGGTGAATGTCCTGGTCGGCGCGGCTGTGCTCGTGCGGCTGGTCAAAGAGCGGAAACTCCCGTTCCAGCACCCGGTGCAGCGCCGGCTCCAGCAGATGGGCGTGCAACATCGCCTGCACGATCGCGCCCACGCGTTCACGCAGGGTGGCGGCGGGATTGCCGTTCAGCACGTCGTCGATGACGTCCAGCATCTGGTTGTCGTGCCGGTCGTGCAGCGCGGCGATCAGCGCGTTCTTGTTGGGAAAGTACTGATAAAGCGACCCCACGCTTACGCCCGCCGTTTCCGCGATCAGGTTGGTGTTGGTGCCGGCATAGCCGTGCGTGGCCAGAACGCGAGCCGTGGCCTGCAGAATGGTGTCGACGGTGTGCTGGGATCTGAGCTGGCGCGGCGATTTCCGGGGCTGTGGGATGGCGGTCATGGGTGTGGCGAAAGGCGAGTATCAAACGTGAGCAACGGCTCATAAAATTTGCGGCAGGCAGTCTGACTTGTTTCCCCCCGCTTTGGGCGGATTATGCCATCGCCGGATTGCGCGGCGGCGCGGGACTGCCCCACACCCTTTCAAGGACTCACCATGTCGAACTCTTCGGCGGCCGGGGCTATGCCCGCGGCCCAGGGAGCCGTGCGCTCCGTGTTTTTGCGAATACTGCCTTTGACGCTGGCGGTATTCATCGGATTTTTCATGATCGGCCTGCCCATGCCCGTACTGCCCTTGTATGTGGACGGAACGCTGGCGATGGGCGCCCTCGCGGTCGGAGTTGTCGCGGGATTGCAATTCGCCGCGGCCCTGTTGTCGCGCGCCGGCGCCGGGGCGATGGCCGACCGCCAAGGCCCCAAGCGCGCGATGGCCTGCGGACTTCTTCTTGGGGCCGTCGCGGGCCTGTTCTACCTGCTGGCCGATGGGCTGGCGGACCGGCCTGCCGCGGCGTTCGCCGCCCTGCTGGCTGGCCGCGCCGTGATGGGATGCGCGGAAAGCCTGATCGTCACCGGCGCGCTGAGCTGGGGCGTGGGGCTGGCGGGGCCGCAGAATTCGGGCCGCGTCATGGCGTGGGTGGGCGTGGCGATCTACGCCGCCTTTGCCCTCGGCGCGCCCGCCGGGATGCGGCTGTACGGCGCCGCCGGGTTCGCGGGCATCGCGGCGGCCACCGTGCTGATCCCCCTGGCGGCGCTGGCGCTGGTTCTGCCGCTGCGCGCGCCGCAAGGCGCGGGCGGCGTTCGTCCGCCCTTTTACCGCGTCCTGGGCATGGTCTGGCTGCCCGGCCTGGGATTGGCCTTGTCCAGCGTGGGGTTCGGGATGATCACCGGCTTCGTGAGCCTGTTCTTTGGCGAGCGCGGCTGGGACGGCGCGGCGTGGATGTTCACGGCGTTCGGGGCGGGCTTCATCCTGGCGCGGGTGTTCTTCGCGGGCCTGCCGGACCGCCTGGGCGGCGCGCGGGTCGCGTTGGCCTGCGTGCTGATCGAAGCCGCCGGCCAGTGGCTGATCTGGGGCAGCGCGTCGCCCGGCTGGGCGTTCGTGGGCGCCATGCTCACCGGCGCCGGCTACTCGCTGGCGTTTCCGGCCTTCGGCGTGGAGGCCGTGCGCCGCGTGCCTGCGGCAAGCCGCGGCACGGCCATGGGCGCGTACGTCGCCTTCCTGGACGTGGCGTTGGGATTGGGCAGCCCGGCGGCAGGCTGGCTGGCGGGCTTTCGCGGGTATGGCGCGGTTTTCGCACTGGGCGGAACCTGCGCCCTGGCGGCCGTGGCTGTGGGCTTGGCGCTGCGAGGCAAGCGCTGAAGGTGCCGGCTGATGGTGTGGGCGCCCCGCGCACCGCGCGGGGCCCCCACCCGTCCGATCCAGATCAGACGGTGGCCGCCATTTCCAGGACTTCGTCATCGATGGCCTCGGCCTGGCCGTCCTTCAGCTTCTGCAGGTGGTCGGCCAGTTCCGCGATGGTCAGGGCCACCAGGCCGTGCTGCGCGGCGTAGCGCTCGAGCGCCGCGCCGCGCATCATCGTGCCGTCGGCATTCATGAGTTCGCACAGCACGCCGGCGGGGCGCAGGCCGGCCAGGACGGCCAGGTCCACCGACCCTTCCGTGTGGCCGCGGCGCGTCAGCACGCCGCCGGCCTGGGCGCGCAGCGGGAACACGTGGCCCGGGCTGACGATGTCGTCGGCCTGCGCCGTCGGCGAGATGGCTGCGCGGATGGTGGTGACGCGATCCACGGCCGACACGCCGGTGCTGACGCCTTCGCGGGCTTCGATCGACACGGTGAAGGCCGTGGCGAACCGGCTCTGGTTGCGCTGGACCATGGGGGCCAGTTGCAGATGATCCAGGGTTTCGCCGGGCAGGCAGAGGCAGACGATGCCGCTGCCGTCGCGGATCAGCTGGGCCATGACGGGCACGGTCAGCTTGTCGGCGGCGACGATCAGGTCGGCTTCGTTCTCGCGGTCGAAGTCGTCCATGAGGATGACGGGCCGGCCCAGGCGCAGATGATGCAGCGCGCGCTGCAAACGGGCGGCGAAGGGCTGCGACGCAAGGCTGGGGATGGGGGACTGCTGGGTAAGGGCAACGTTGGACATTGAAACGCTCTCGCAAGTTAAAGGGGCGAAAAACGTTTCAGGGCTAATCGACAGCCGAACGCAATACGGCCTGACGGGCGCAGGCGCGCCCGATCAGCCGAATATGTGCCGGCACATCTTCTCTCATCCGGACTATGACCGTCGGCCCTGGCATTTCACCAGGTCTGCTGACCCCGGTTTCCAGGAAGGAAGCCGGGCGCTCGCGGGCTCGCCACATTGCATGGCATACCGCCGGTGGGGAATTGCACCCCGCCCTGAAGACGTACTGCATGTCGTGTTAACGACCGGTCGATTGTACGCCTGTCCGGACGGACGGATTGAATATGCTTATTGCAGTTGTGGTCTTCGGAAAATGGGAGACCGGCCCCTCAAAGGCCTTCAGGCCGGCTTGGCGGGTTGGGCCTTTTTGGCCTTTTTCGCCGGCAGCGCCAGCATCGTGCCGCGGCAGGGCGGCGTGCCGCAGAGGCAGCGGTAGCCTTCCTTGAGCGCCTTGGTGATGCGTCCGTCCAGGACCAGGCCGTAGTCGTACGACAGTTCCGTGCCGCGCGGGATGTCCTGCAGCGCGACGATGTAGACGCGCTTGCCGTGCTTTCCTTCCTGGGCCTCGCAGTTGGGCTGGCAGGAATGGTTGATCCAGCGCGCGTCGTTGCCCTGGTCGCCGCCGTCGATCACGCGGCCGGTGCTGAGCGCGAAGAAGAAGGTGTGGAAGGGATCGTCCGGATTGGTGGGGTGGCGGCGGTCGGCTTCCTTGGCGCTGATGCGTTCGCCGCCGTATTCGATGATGCGCGTGCCCGCGGGAATCTTGCGGGCGGCGAAGACGCCGTTGCCGTGCAGCTTGGAGCGGCGAACGACATGCCAGGGCTTGATCGGGGTGTCTTCGTTGGTCATTGAGCGTGGAGTGTGGCGGTGAGACGAAACAGAATTATATCGGCGGCTTTTTTGCGCGAGGACAGGCGTATAGTGAGCGCCGCCTTGTCCCTCGCTTGATATTTATCATGATCGTCCGTCCGCGTCCCTCCGCGCTGGCTCTGTTCTTTGTACTGCGTGGTTCCATCATCCCGCGCATCCTCAGCAGGATCATTGTCATCACGCTGCTGTCCTGCGTGGTGGTGTGGATGTACCACCGCCAATGGTTCTCGCCGGCGCACCTGACCGCGGTGCCCTTCTCGCTCTTCGGGCTGGCCTTGTCGGTCTTCATGGGCTTTCGCAACAACGTCTGCTACGACCGCTGGTGGGAGGCCCGCAAGCAATGGGGCGACCTGATCGTGCAGGCGCGCAGCCTGGCGCGCGAAAGTGCCGTGCTGCTGGCCGCCAGCACCGCCAATCCCGTGCAGGAACGGCTGGTGCGCCGCTGCATCGGTTTCGGCTACGGCCTGGCGGCGCGCCTGCGCGGGCAGGACATGGTCGACGCCGTGCGCCCCTGGGTGCAGCAGGACGAGCTGGACACGCTGGCCGGCTGCCGCAACGTGCCCGACGCCCTGCTCATGGCGATCAACCGCGACCTGGCGGCCTGCCTGCGCCGCGGCGAAATCAGCGACATCCTGTACCAGGGCCTGACCCAGCGCGTGGCGCAATGCGCCGCGATCCAGGCCGCCTGTGAACGCATCAAGTTCACGCCCTGTCCGTTCGCGTATTCCCTCTTGTTGCACCGTACGGCGTGGCTGTTCTGCCTGCTGCTGCCGTTCGGCCTGGTGGGCACGCTGGAAGTCCTGACCCCGGTGGCGGTCACCATCGTGGCCTACACCTTCTTCGGCCTGGACGCCCTGGGCGATGAACTTGAAGACCCGTTCGGCGCGGACGAGAATGACCTGCCGCTGTCGGCGCTGGCCCGGGTGATCGAGATCGACTTGCTCGAGGGCCTGGGCGTGCGGCCCCTGCCGGAGCCCGCCGTCCCGGTCGACTTCGTGCTGCGCTAGCGCGGCCGGCAGCGCCCGGGGGCGGCTCAGCCTTGCGGGCCGGTCAGGGGCAGCTTGGTTTCCTTCAGCCGGCGCAGCACGAAGCAGGATTTGCTGTGCCGGATGCCCGGGATCCGATAGAGCTGTTCGCGCAGCAGGCGTTCGTAATCGCGGGTGTCGCGCACGGCGATGCGGATGTAATAGTCGTAGTCGCCCGACACCAGGAACGCTTCCAGCACCTCGGGGATCTGCGCCAGCGCGCGGCCGAACTCGTACAGCGTTTCCTCGCTGTGGCTTTCCAGGGTCACATGGACGATGACGGTGTCCATGAAACCCAGGCTGGCCGGATCGATATCCACGGTGTAGCCGCGGATCACCCCGGCGCTCTCCATGCGCTTGATGCGGTTCCAGCATGGCGTGGACGACAGGCCGACCGCCGCGCCGATGTCGTTCAGGCTGGCGCGCGCGTTGTCCTGCAGCACCTTCAGGATGGCCAGATCAAACTTGTCCAGGTTCATTTTCTTTGATTCCTCGAGATCAAAGATAAATTTACTGCTTCCAGCGGTAATTCGTGGAAAAGAAGATAAAAATTCTTCGGGTCTACGAATAAGATGGATAGCATGAACGATCGCCTGCACCCCACCGCCGCCGCCGCGCTTGCCGCCACCGAATGTCCCCCTGCAAACGGGGCCAAGATTCTGCTCGACACGCTGATTGCGCACGGCGTGGATACGGTTTTCGGGTATCCGGGGGGCGCCGTCCTGCCGCTGTATGACGCGTTGTACGCCGAGCCCCGCCTGCGTCACGTGCTGGTCCGCCACGAGCAGGCCGCCGTGCATGCCGCCGAGGGCTATGCCCGGACCACCGGCCGCACGGGCGTGGTGTTCGTCACGTCCGGCCCCGGCATGGCCAACACCACGTCGGGCCTGCTGGACGCCATGTGCGATTCGATCCCGGTGCTCTGCATCAGCGGCCAGGTCGCCACGGCGGCCATCGGCACCGACGCCTTCCAGGAATGCGACGCCATCGGCATCTCGCGTTCCGTGACCAAGTGGAACACCCAGATCCGCGCCGTCGATGACGTTGCCGGCGTGGTGTCGCGCGCTTTCGAACTGACCCGCCAGGGCCGTCCCGGCCCGGTGCTGGTGGACTTTCCCAAGGACGTGCAACTGGCCTCGCCGCGCGACGACGGCGACGACGGGCTGGGCCTGCCGTCGCAGCAGAAGCTGGCTGCGCTGCGCGCGCGGCGCCAGTCGGGCAAGCTGGCGCCCAAGTTGCCGCAGTCGGCCGTGCGCCGGGCGGCGGCGCTGATCGCCCAGGCCAGGCGGCCCATCTTCTACGGCGGCGGCGGGCTGGTGAACGCCGGGCCCGAGGCCTGCGAGGCATTCACGGACCTGGTGCGCCATGCGGGCGCACCCTGCACGCTGACCCTGATGGGCCTGGGCGCCTTCCCGGCCTCCGACCCCCTGTTCGTCGGCATGCTGGGCATGCACGGCACGGTCGAGGCCAACCTGGCGATGCACAACGCGGACCTGGTGGTGTGCATCGGCGCCCGCTTCGACGACCGCATCACCGGCAAGCTGTCCGAATTCTGCCCCTACGCCCGCAAGATCCATATCGACATCGATCCCGCGTCGATCAACAAGGTGGTGCGCGTGGACGTGGCGCTGGTGGGCGATTGCCTGCCGCTGGTGCGCGCGCTGCGCGCCGAACTGGGCGACGCCCCGCTGGAGCCGGCGCGGCTGGCGCCCTGGTTCAAGCGCATCGATGCCTGGCGCGCGCAGGACTGCCTGGGCTTTGAGCCCGCGGCCGACGCCATCCTGCCCCAGCACCTGATGTCGCGCCTGAACGCCGCGCTGGCGGACCGGGACGCCATCGTCTCCACCGACGTGGGCCAGCACCAGATGTGGGCCGCGCAGTATCTGCGCTTCGACCGGCCGAACCGCTGGCTGACCTCGGGCGGCGCGGGCACCATGGGCTACGGCGTGCCCGCCGCCATCGGCGCGCAGGTGGCGCATCCCGACAAGACGGTGGTCTGCGTCAGCGGCGATGCGTCGGTGCTGATGAACATCCAGGAACTGTCCACCGCCATGCAGCACCAGACCCCCGTGAAGGTCGTGCTGTGCAACAACGGCTACATGGGCATGGTGCGCCAGTGGCAGGAACTGATCCATGGCGGGCGCTACAGCCACAGCTACAACGCGTCGCTGCCGGATTTCGTGGCGCTGGCCCGCGCCTTCGGCTGGGGCGCGGCGCGGGTGGAAGACCCGGCCATGCTGGATGCCGCGCTGGCCGAATGCCTGGCGCACGACGGGCCCTATTTCCTGGATGTGGCTGTCAGCGCGCAGGAGAACTGCTTTCCGATGATGCCCGCCGGGCATGGGCATCAGAAGATGATGCTGGCCGAAGGCGTGTGGTACCAGGACGAGACGACCTGAGCGGCGCGGCGGGTCTTCAGAATTGGATCGACAGCCCGCCGTCCACCACCAGCACGTGGCCGTTCACGTAGGACGCCGCGGGGGACGCCAGGAACACGGCGGCGCCCGCGATCTCTTCGGGTTCGCCCCAGCGGCCGGTCGGGTTGCGCGCGGCGATGCGCGGTCCGAATTGCGGGTCCGCAACCATGTCCGCGTTGGTTTCGGTGGCGAAGGTGCCCGGCGCGATGGCGTTGCTGGTGATGTGGTGCCCGCCGAATTCCGCCGCCAGCGCACGCACCATGCCGGTCAGGCCCTGCTTGGCGGCGGGATAGACCGCGTCGCCCGCGCGCGCCAGTTCACCCACCACCGACGTGATCGCGATCAGGCGCCCGCCGCCCTGGCGCATCATGCGTTCGGCGGCGTACTTGGCCAGCAGCATGCCGGCCACCAGATCGGTGTCGATCAGCTCGCGGATTTCAGCGGGGCTGGTGTTGCGCAGCGTCTTGCGGTTGCGCGCGCCCACGTTGTTGACCAGGACGTCCAGGCGGCCATGCTCGTCGTCGATGCGGCGGAAGGCCGCTTCCATGGCCGCATCGTCGCTGACGTCGAACGGCAGCGGGTGCGCGTCCAGGCCCGCGCCGGCCAGTTCCGCCACGGCGTCCGCGACGGCGCCGGCGTTGCGCCCGTTGATCAGCACGCGCGCGCCGCAGCCCGCCAGTGCCCGCGCGATGCAGAAGCCCAGCCCGCGGGCCGAGCCGGTCACCAGCGCCACCTGCCCGGTGAGGTCGAAGTTGCGCAGATACGGTAGTGTCGTCATCAATCCGGTTCCGTTCATTCCCTGAATTCCGGCGCCCAGTGCAGAAGGCGCCGTTCCAGCCATGTCACACAATAAACCAGCGCGATGCCGACGATGGACAGCAGCGTCACCGCCGCAAACATGTCGGTGGCGTTCAGGGTCGCCAGCGCGGTGATCATCAGGTAGCCCATTCCCGTGGTGGAGCCCACGAACTCCGCCAGCACCACGCCGATCAGCGCGAAGCTGATGGCGTTGGGCAGCGCCGCGAAGGTCCAGGCCGCGGCGGTGGGGATGCGCACGCGCCACAGGATCTGGCGCGGCGACCCGCCCAGCGTCCGGCAGAAGTCGACGAGTTCGCGCTCCACGCTGCGCCCGCCCTTGTAGGTGTTGAAGAACACCAGGAAGAACACCACGAACCACGACGTGACCACCTTGGACGCCAGGCCCAGCCCGAAGAACATGGTGATGAGCGGCACGAAGGCGATCCGCGGCATGGAGTTGAACGCCACGATGAAGGGGTTGAAGACGTCGGCCAGGAAGCGGCTGCGGCTGAGCGTCATCCCGACCACGAAGCCGCTGCCCACGCCCACCACCAGGCCGACCATGGTGGCCTGCAGCGTCAGCCACAAATGCGGCCAGACGGAGCGCGGCCCGGGCTGCAGCCATTCCCACAGCCGGGCGGCCACGCGCGACGGCTGGCTGATGAAGAAGGGATCGAACAGCGTGTTCTGCGTGAACCAGGGAATGCGCGTGAGCGTTTCCCAGGAGCCCAGGATGAGGGCGAGGATCAGGACCTGCCACAGGGTGATGCGCAGCCGGCGCGCGACGCCGGCGCGGCGGTCCAGCCGCAGCTGGTCCTGCAGGGAATCGGAGGTTTCAGTCGGAATCATGGCGCGGGGGAAATCAGGCGGCGGCGCGGAACTGCTGGCCCAGCACGCTCCAGAGGCTTTGCACGTGGGAGACGAACTGCGGCGTTTCGCGCAGCGTGAAGACATCGCGCGGATGCGGAATCCGGATGCGCTCGTCCAGCAGCACCCGGCTGGGCGGGCCGGACAGCACCACCACGCGGTCTGACAGCAGGATGGCTTCGTCCAGGTCGTGCGTGACCATCACGACCGTCTGGCCCAGCTTGCGCCAGATTTCCATGAGCTCGCGGTGCAGGTGCGTCTTGGTGTGCGTGTCCAGCGCGCCGAAGGGCTCGTCCAGCAGCAGGATGCGCGGTTCCACCGCCAGGCTCATCAAGAGCGCCACGCGCCGCCGCATGCCGCCGGACAACTGGTGCGGAAAGGCGTCGGCGAACGCGCTGAGATGGCCCAGTTCCAGCAGCTGCGCCACGCGGCGCTCGATCCTGTCGGCGGGCACGCCCTGGAACTTCAGGCCCAGCGCCACGTTCTTCCTGACGCTGAACCAGGGCAACAGCGTGTCCTTCTGGAAGATGTAGCCCAGCGCCGGCGGCACCTGCCCGTCCACGACGCGGCCGCCCACGACGATCGAGCCCGTGGTGGGGCGCAGGAAGCCCGCGATCATGTTCAGCAGCGTGCTCTTGCCGCAGCCCGAGGGGCCGACGATGGAGACGAACTCGCCTTCCTGGATCGCGAGGCTGACCTCGCCCACCGCGTGCGTGGTGCCCTGGCGCGACTGGTACGCCTTGCCCACCTTGTCCAGCGTGATCATCAGAGGCCCCGGGCTTTGCGCACGAAGCTCATGTTCACGCACTTGGCATAGGGTACGGTCTTGATCTCGTCGTTGGAGAACTGGCGGCCGTCGCCCATGATGGCCGTCATGCGGTTGTACGCGTCCTCGGTGATGATGTTGTCCTTGAGGAACACCGTTTCTTTGTAGACGCCCAGGGTCTTTTCGATGGCCGCGCGCGGGAACGCGCTGAGGAAATCGTCGTAGATGGCGTCGGTAATGGCCGCCGCGCTGTTGGCGGTGATGAAGTCCTGCGCCTTGACCATGGCGGTGACGAAGGCCTGCACGACCTCGGGGCGCTTCTGGATGGTGTCTTGCAGCGTCAGCGCGGCGATGCCCGGGACGTCGCCGCCCATGAACTCGTTCCACGAGCTTTCGGTGGTGGCGTCGAAAATGGGCACGCCCCAGCCTTCCTGGCGGGCCTGCTCCATCATGGACATGGTGGCCATGCTGGCGGCCACCGAGCCGGTCTTGAGCGCGCCCAGCATGGTTGCCAGGTCGCCCAGGGGACGGATGTCGACCTTGTCGGCCACGCCGGCCTTCTGCATCAGGTAGAGCGCCATCAGCCAGGTGCTGGACTGCGGCTGGGTGGCGCCCACGCGCTTGCCGGCCAGGTCTTTCAGCGACTTGATCTTGCCGCTTTCGAAGTCTTCGCGGCGCACGATGACGTTGGCGTAGGTGAGCTTGCGGTCAAAGCCGAACACCAGCGCGGCGGGCTTGCCCGCGATCGTCAATGCCGGCGCGGCCGTGGCCGCGGTGGCGCCGAACGCGATCTGGCCGGCGGCCAGCAGCTGGTTGGTGCGCGGGCCGCTCTGCGAATTCAGGTACTCGACCTCCAGGCCGCCTTCACCGAAGAAACCCTTTTTCAGCGCCACGTAGCCGGCCGCGAAAAAAGGGTCAATGCTGCCCTGGCCGTAGACGACCTTGCCCAGCCGGGGCTGCGCGAACGCGACGCGGCCATTGAGCAGGCCGATGCCGGCGAAGGCGGACGCAGCGGCCAGCACGCGGCGGCGGGTGGTGAAATCGGAGCTACGGGTCATGTCGTCCTCGGTGTGATTGGGTTGCAGCTGTTTGGCGTAAACAATACCCCAGCGACTGCCGACCAACAATGGAAAACGCCCGGTTTCCCGGGCGTTGAGAATGGCGGCGCGTATCAGGCTATGCCGCGGTCTTCTTGGGCGCGGCCTTCTTCACGGCCTTCTTGGCGGCCGTTTTGGTGGCTGTCTTGGTGGCCGTCTTCGTGGCGGTTTTCTTCACCGCGGCCTTCTTGGCCGGCGCCTTCTTCGCGGCGGTCTTGGTCGCGGTCTTTGCCGCCGTCTTGGCCGGTGCACGGGCACGGCCGGGCTTTTCAGGACGCGGCTCGAACTCGAAGCCGATCTTGCCGTCGGGCTGGCGCACCAGGAAGGCCTTGAACTTGCGGTTGGTGCGGCTGGAGACGAAGCCGTCGAGCAGGTCGGTGCGGCCGTCGGTCAGCAGCTTGGCCATCTGCTCGCGCGAGATCTCCTGCTGCAGGATGACCTTGCCCGAGCGGAAGTCGCAGGATTTTTCGGGGCCGACGGACTTTTCGCAGACGTAGCTCATGCCGTGCTCGAACACGCGCGACTGGCACTTCGGGCAGGATCCCACCGGCGTGTGGCCGGAGAAGTCCACTGCTTCGTTGTCGTCTTCGTCGTTCTGGCCGAAGTCGAATTCCAGCTTGTATTCATCGCTGATGCGCAGGATGGCCGCGAAAGGCCGGCCCATCTTGCTGATGAAGCCTTGCAGCGGACCGAGCTCGCGCTTGGCCAGCAGTTCTTCGACTTCCGGCAGTTCGAACGTGCGGCCGCCCGGGTGCTTGCCGATGGAAAAGTCGCAGGCGGTGCAGGCGTAGCGGCGGTAGTTTTCCTTCACGACGCTGCCGCACTTGGGGCACGGCGTCTGCAGCGTGGCGTAGTCGCCGGGCACGGTGTCGCGCTCGTATTCCTTGGCGCGCTTGACGATGACCTGCGTCATCTGCGCGATCTCGCGCATGAACGCTTCGCGTCCCAGCCCGCCCTGTTCGATCTGCTTGAGCTTGTGCTCCCATTCGCCGGTAAGTTCGGGCGAAGTCAGTTCGGTGACGTCCAGGCCCGACAGCAGGGTCATCAGCTGGCGCGCCTTGGCGGTGGGCACCAGGTCGCGGCCTTCGCGGCGCAGGTAGACCTCGTTGAGCAGGCCTTCGATGATCGCCGCGCGCGTGGCCGGGGTGCCCAGGCCGCGCTCGGACATGGCCTCGCGCAGCTCTTCGTCGTCCACCAGCTTGCCCGCGCCTTCCATGGCCGACAGCAGCGTGCCTTCGTTGAAGCGCGCCGGCGGCTTGGTCGACAGGCCGATGGCTTCGACGTCCTCGGTGCGCACGGTCTCGCCGTCCGCCACGGGCACCAGGTTGGCGTCCTCGCCCTGTGCTTCCTTGCCGTACACGGCCAGCCAGCCCGGGGTGACCAGCACCTTGCCGTCGGTGCGGAAGCGATGCCCCTGCACTTCGGTCAGGCGGGTGGTGACGCGGTATTCCGCGGGCGGGAAGAACACCGCCAGGAAACGCTTGAGCACCAGGTCGTACAGCTTGGCCTCGGCCTCGCTCAGGTCATGCGGGATCTGCAGCGTGGGGATGATGGCAAAGTGGTCCGACACCTTCTTGTTGTCGAAGATGCGGCGGTTCGGCTTGACCCATTGCTGGCTGGCGACGGTTTCCGCGTGGCGCGACAGGCCGCCCACGGCGTTGGAGCCGCCCTTGGCCAGCGCGCGCATGGTTTCCTGGACCGTGCCGATGTAGTCCTCGGGCAGGTAGCGGGAATCGGTACGCGGATAGGTCAGCGCCTTGTGGCGTTCGTACAGGGTCTGCGCCAGCGCCAGCGTGGTCTTGGCGGAAAAGCCGAAGCGGCCGTTGGCCTCGCGCTGCAGGGACGTCAGGTCGTACAGGGCCGGCGACATCTGGGTCGACGGCTTGGATTCCTCGGTGACGCTGCCGGGCTGCTCGCGGCAGGCGGCCACGACGCTTTGCGCGGCGGCGGCCGACCACAGGCGGGATTCGCGCTTTTCGGGATCGCGGTCGTCTTTCTTGAACTGCGGGTCGATCCAGCGGCCTTCGTACAGGCCGGCGGCCGCGACGAAGGTGGCGCGGACTTCCCAGTAGTCGCGCGGCACGAAGCGGCGGATGCGCTCTTCGCGCTCGGCCACGATGGCGAGCGTGGGCGTTTGCACCCGGCCGACCGGGGTCTTGAAGAAGCCGCCGTCCTTGCTGTTGAAGGCGGTCATGGCGCGCGTGCCGTTGATGCCCACCAGCCAGTCGGCCTCGGCGCGCGAGCGGGCAGCCGCTTCCAGCGGCTTCAACTGGGCGTCGTCGCGCAGGTTGGCGAAGGCTTCGCGGATGGCGGCCTGCGTCATCGACTGCAGCCACAGGCGCTGGATGGGCTTCTTCACGCCCGCATACTGAATGATGTAGCGGAAGATCAGTTCGCCTTCGCGCCCGGCGTCACAGGCGTTGATGATGGAGTCCACGTCCTTGCGCTTGGCCAGGCGGACCAGCAGCTTGAGGCGTTCGGCGGACTTCTTGTCGGTCGGGCCCAGTTCGAATTCCGGCGGAATCACGGGCAGGTGCGTGAAGCTCCACTTCCCCTTGACCGGATCGTTGGGCGCGACCAAGCTGAGCAAATGGCCGATGCTGGAAGCGAGCACGTAACGTTCGCTTTCAAAATAGTCGCCCTCGCGCGCGAAGCCTCCCAAGGCGCGTGATATATCAAGGGCCACCGAGGGCTTCTCGGCAATAATCAGCGTTTTATTCATGTGTATCCAGTGGCGGTAGTCCCGCCTTAGTAGCGCGGATAATAAGATCGGAGATTCGCCAGATGCAAGTCGGCACTGAAAGACAAGCGGGATCCGAACTGCACGCTTGGCGTCAATTTCTGGCGCGAAGCACCCTGTGGCTAGGCGTTTTGCTGCTGGGCAGCGCCGCGGTCTGCTGGGTTGCCGCCAACTGGCAGGACATGACCAAAATGCAGCGTTTCGCCGGGGCGCAGGGGCTTTTGGCCATCTGTGCGCTGGCTGCCGCGTGGGCCGGGCTGCGTCTGCGGGACCGTCCCGGCGTGCGGCGCAGCATACCCGGCGCGCTGCTGGCGCTGGCCGGCATCCTGCTGGGCGCCCTGCTCGCGCTTCTGGGCCAAACTTACCAGACCGGCGCCGACACCTGGGAATTGTTCGCCTGGTGGGCGCTGCTGCTGCTGCCCTGGGCGCTGGCCGCGGGCAGCCAGGCCGTCTGGTTGCTGTGGGCGCTGGTCCTGAATCTTGCGGCCGCGCTGTGGCTGGGCGAACGCGTGTTCAGCTGGATGATGATCTTCGGCGGTCCGGGCGTGCCCAGCCTGTTCATGGCCGCCCTGAACCTGCTCCTGCTGCTGGGCTGGGAGCTGGCCGCGCGGCGCTGGCGGGCCAGCACGGTCTTCGGCCCGCGCATCCTGGCCGCGATTGCGATCAGCGTGCTGGTGCTGGCCCTGATGTTCGGCGACTTCATCCTGCGCGGACTGGGCACCTACAACGGCATCGCCTGGGTGGCCGCCACGCTGGGTCTGGGTCTTTATTATCAGCGGGGCCGGCGCGACCTGGTCATCCTAGCCATGCTCGCCGCCGGCGTCATCTGCGTGTCGCTGCGCGTGGTGGGCGAATGGCTGTGGCGGCTGGAGCCCGGCGTCTGGGCGACCCTGCCCCTGGCCGCGCTGCTCATGGCCGAGGCCGTCCTGGCGGCGCGCTGGCTGCGCAGCCTGGGCGAAGACGCCTCGCCCGTCGCGCTGCCCGCGGATGCCGAACCGGCCGGCGCATCGGCCGGCAATGCGGTGGACCCCGCCGACTCCGGAGCGCCGGTGGCGCAGCTTGCGCCTGCCGGGGTGCCGCGGGCCGAGCCCCCTTGGTACGTGCAGTGCCTGCTGGGACTGAGCGCCTGGCTGGCGACGCTGCTGCTGCTGGTGTTCGTGGCGTTTTCGGGCTTCATCACCTCCGAGGGCGGCGCGCTGGTGGCCGGGCTGGTGCTGTGCGCGGCCGGCGTGGCGGTGCTGCGCAGCGACGCGGGCCCCTTCTGGCGGCAATGCGGCACGGCCATGGCGTTTGCCGGGCAGATCCTCATCATCTTCGGCCTGTCCAGTTCCACCTCGTTCGCCAGCGCGAGCTTCTTCGTGCTGCTGATGGCGGCCGTCGTCTATGCGCTGGGCCCCGACGTGATCCTGCGCTTTCTCAGCGGCCTGCTGATCGCCCTGGCGGGCGCGGCGCTGATCTGGCGGGGGCTGTCGCCCGACCTCATGCAGGACGACCTGATGGACGCCTGGATGCGCTTTGACGCGACGCGCGCCACGTTCCTGTGGCTGCCCATCGGCGTGATCGGCGCGTGGGCCACCGCGGTCATCATCACGGTCAGCCACCGCGTGGGCGCCCGGCGCGGCCACGCCTTGCAGCCGCTGGCCTGGGCCTTCCTGCTGTCCGTCCAGGGCATGGTGTGGCTGGCCAGCGGCATTTCCGCCACGCAATTGCCCGCCATCTGGCAGCTCACGCCGCACACCACCATCCTGATCGTGGCCGGCGCGCTGCTGCCGGCGGCGGCGGCCCTGGCCGTGCTGTGGCCGCGACGCCGCGTGCTGACGGGCGGTGTCACCTGGGGCGTGCCGATCGGCCTGCTGCTGCTGTCGCTGTTCTGGCTGCCCAGCCCGGGCGTGGCGTTCGCGCTGGCCTGGCTGCTGCTGGGCTTCGGCCTTAACCAGTCGCGCGTCATGGTCTTCGGCGTGGCCAGCCTGCTGGCGTATCTGGGCGTCTATTACTACCAGCTGGAACTGCCGCTGCTGCAGAAGGCCCTCTGGCTGGGCGGGGCCGCGCTGCTGCTCTTCGTGCTGCGGGCCGCGGTGTGGCTCGTGCCCCGCCTGATGCGCACGCAGGCGCCGGCCAAGGCCCGTGTCATGCCGCCCGTGTCCGGCGCCCTGCGCTGGCGCACGCTGGCGATCCTGGGCGGACTGGCGCTGGTGCTGGTGGTGGCCAACGGCGGCATCTGGCAGCGCGAAAAGCTGCTGGCCTCCGGCAAGGTCGTCATCCTGGAACTGGCGCCGGTGGATCCCCGGTCCCTGATGCAGGGCGACTACATGGCCCTGAACTTTGCGGCGGGCCGCGAAGTGACGCGCCTGCGCCTGGGCGGCGGCAATGCGGCAGAACAGGAATCCGTCATGGGCTATGAGCCCGACGGCTACGTGCTGCTGGCGCCGGACGCGCGCGGCGTGGCGCAGCCCGTGCGCATCCAGCCGGAGGTCCATCCGCATGCCGAAGGCGAAGTGCCGCTGCGCTACCGCGTGCGCGACAACGGCGTGCGCATCGTCACCAATGCGTATTTCTTCCCCGAAGGCCAGGCCGAGCGCTATCAGGTCGCCAAGTACGGCGAACTGCGCGTGGCGGAGAACGGCGAAGCCTTGCTGGTCAGGATGCTGGGGGCGGATCTGCAGCCGCTGTAAGGCGCGGCCGCGTCTTTGAAGCGGTCAGCGGGGAAACCGCGCGGCCCATCGCGCAGTCGCCTCGCGCAGGAACGGCCCGATGCCGTCGGCGGCGAAGGGCGGGAATCCCAGGGCGCTCCAGGCGGCCTCCAGAGCCCGCAGGGGCGCGTTGGTGTCGATGGGCGGGGCACCGTTCTGCTTGGACAGTTTCAGGCCGCTGGAGGCGTCCAGGATCAGCGGCACGTGCATGTAGCGCAGCTCGGGCAGGTCCAGCAGGCGGCCCAGCACCCGCTGGCGGGCCGTCGAGCTGAGCAGGTCCGCGCCCCGGACCACGTCCGTCACGCCCTGCGCGGCGTCGTCCACCACCACGGCCAGCTGGTAGGCCCACAGCCCATCCGCCCGCCGCAGCGCAAAATCGCCCACCGCCTGCGCCACGTCCTGCTCCTGGGGGCCCAGCCAGCGGTCCACGAAGTGTTCCACGCCATCCGGCACACGCAGGCGCCAGGCGCGCGCCTGGCGCCCTTCGGGCAGGCCGTGGCGGCAGGTGCCGGGATAGGGTCGTTCGCCGTCGGCGCCGGGCGCGGTCTGGCCGCGCAGCGCGGAATCGGCGATTTCCCGCCGCGTGCAGCCGCAGCCGTAGATCAGGCCCAGCGCGGCAAGCGCGTCGAACGCGGCCTGATAGGCGTCATTGCGGCGGGATTGCCAGATGATGTCGCCGTCCCACGAAAGGCCCAGCGCTTCAAGCTGCGCCATGATGACCTGCGCCGCGCCGGGCACCGTGCGCGGGGTGTCCACGTCTTCGATGCGCAGCAGCCAGCGTCCGTTCTGCGCGCGCGCATCCAGCCAGCTCGCCAGGGCGGTCGCGAGCGAGCCCGCATGCAGCGGGCCGCTGGGACTGGGGGCGAAGCGGCCGACGTAATTCAAGGGATCGGATGAAAAACCAAGCCCGCGCGGGGCGCGGGCAAGAGGAACGGTGTATGCCCGGACGGGCGGCGTACGCTCAATGCAGCAGGCGTCCGCCTTCTTCGTCGAGCAGTTCTTCCAGCACCAGATTGTCGATCTCGGCCTCCTGGCTCCAGAGGACCATGAGGGCGATGATCTTGATCTTGGCGAGCGGCACGGGCGTTTCCGGCGAAGCCAGGCCGCGGTCGATGACGATTTCGCGCAACGGGGCGGGCAGCACGCCGGCCGATTCCAGGAAGGCGATGAAGCCGATGGATTCGGTGCCGAGCTGCTGGTATTCGTTGTCGGTGTAGATCCGGGTTCCGGACGTGGGCGCCTGGGCCAGATCGACGCACCGTTCGGTGGTTTCGGCCAGCCCGTACAGCCAGCCTAGCGCGTCGTCGATGTCTTCGTGCTCGAAACCGGCGGCGGCGAGCCGCTTGGCGAGCACATCGGCAGCAGGACAGGCTTGCGGCGTGTAGTAATTCTCGAACAGATAAACCAGGATATCGAACATATGGCGCAGTTTTGTGCCTGTTTGCACAGTCGGCCCGCAGATCGGCAGACCAGCAAACATGAATTTTACTTTACGCTGATTTATTTTGCCGGGCAACCGGCGAAAAGGCGGAATGTTGTATGGCGTCACCTTGCGGCAACAGGCGTCCATCCTCGGTCGAAATGCTGACAAAATGCATGGTTCAGGAAAAAGGGGCGGACCTTGCGGGTACCGCCCCTTTTTTTGCCCGGCGCTGCTGTCAGACCAATGTCTTCAGGCCGACTTCGGCGTGTTTTCCAGCTTGAGTTCGGCCACTTGCCGGATGAATACCGGGATGCAGATCGCCAGGCCCACCAGGCCGCTGGTTAACCCCGGCAGGATCGTCAGCAGCGCGCCGATGGTGCACAGCCAGCGCTCCCAGCTCTTCATGCCGACCAGCATGTAGCGCGAGAACGCCGCCGACAGCAGCACCAGCCCCACCATGCAGCCGAACAGGGTCACGAAGAAGTCGTACCAGGTGAAGCCCTGCACCGAGATCAGCAGCGACGGCGAGAACACGAAGACGAACGGCACGATGAGCTTGGTGATGCCCAGCCTGAAGGCCGTGTTCCCGGTCTTGAAGGGATCGCTGCCCGCCATGCCTGCCGCGGCGTAGGCCGCCAGCGCCACGGGCGGGGTGATGTCCGCCAGGATGCCGAAATAGAACACGAAGAAGTGGGCCGCGATGGGCTGTACGCCCAGTTGAACCAGCGTGGGGGCGGCCACGGCCACCATGATCAGATAGTTGGCGGTTGTCGGAATCCCGCAGCCCATCAGGATGCAGACCAGGCCCGTCATGACCAGTGCGGCGACCAGCGTCAGCGATTGCATGTTGGCGACGGCGTCGGGGATCACCATGGCCGCGCCGCCGGCGATGGCCTGCGCCGCCGAAATCACGATGTACGAGATCTTGAAGCCCACGCCGGTGAGGGTCACCACCCCGATGACGATGCCCACCGTCCCGGCGGCCGCGCCCACGGCCAGCGCATATTTCGCGCCCGTTTCGAAGGCTTCGTACAGGTCGCGCCAGCGCAGCCGCTGGAACGGGTTCAGCAGGCCCACGATGATGCAGCCCGTGATGCCGGCAAACGCGGCCAGGTACGGCGTGCGGCCGGAGGCCAGCACGCCAATCAGCAGGACCAGCGGGATCAGCGTGGGCCAGCGCATCTTGAAGGATTGCTTGAGCTTGGGCATTTCCTCGGCGGTCAGGCCGCGCAGGCCTTCGCGCTTGGCCTCGAAGTGCACCTGCATGAACATGCCGAAGAAGTACAGGAAAGCCGGGAAGATGCCGGCGATGGCGATCTGCTGGTACGGGATGCCCAGGAATTCGATCATCAGGAAGGCCGCCGCGCCCATGATGGGCGGCGTGATCTGGCCGCCGGTGCTGCTGGCGGCTTCGACGCCCGCCGCGAAATGCCGCGGGTAGCCGATGCGGATCATGGCGGGAATGGTGAGCGATCCCACCGTCACCGCGTTGGCCACGGACGAGCCGGACAGCATCCCGAACATGGCCGAGCCGAACACCGAGACCTTTGCGGGACCGCCCGCGTAGCGGCCGGCGATGGTCGACGCCACGTCCAGGAACAGCTGGCCCAGCCCGATGCGGGTGGCCAGCACGCCGAACAGCACGAAGTGGAACACGTAGGTCGCCACCACGCCCACCGCCACGCCGTACACGCCCTGGCTGGTCAGGTACATGTGGTTGACGATCTGGGACCAGTTATTGCCGGCGTGCTGCAGCAGTCCCGGGAAGTACGGACCGAACATGGCGTAGGCCATGAACACCAGCGCGATGATGGGCAGCGGCCAGCCCATGGCGCGGCGCGTGGCCTCCAGCAGGCCGATCAGCAGGATCGAGCCCATGAAGACGTCGATGGGCAGCGGGTTGCCCACGCGAAACGCCAGGTCTTCGAAAATATAGGGGATGTACAGCACCGACAGGGCCAGCGCGATGGCGATGATCCAGTCGTACAGGGGGATGCCGCCGGGGGCGTACCACGTCGACTTGGGCTCGCGCTGGTAATGCGACTTGGAAAAGCCGAATACCAGGAAGATCAGGCTGAGCACGAAGGCCAGGTGCACGCCGCGGTGGGTGGCCTCGCGCAGCAGGCCAAAGCCGGCGGTGTAGTAATGAAAGATCGAAAGCGTGACCAGCAGGCCCGAGACGATCCAGGTGGCGGTCTTGTCCAGCGGCCGGAAGCGGATTTCCGAATCGTACTTCTCCGCCAGTTGCTGGGTTTTCTCGTGGTCGATTTGCATCGCGGTGATTCTCAAGATGACTCAACAAGCAGGGCCGCGCATCGGCGGCCCTGCTCAAAGGCGGCGCATAAGCCAACGCCGCCACATAAAGACCTGCAACGATCCGCCAACCTCTTCCAAGGCAGGCAAAACGCAAAAAGAACCTGGTCCGCCCAAGCGGGGCCGCGCGGATCCGGCTCCGCCGGTCCGCTGCGGCGCCCCCTGGGGGGGAAGCGCCGCAGGCGCTTCGGGGGGGCCTACTTCATCAGGCCGATTTCCTTGTAGAACTTTTCGGCGCCCGGGTGGAACGGGATGCCGGCGCCCTTGACGGCGTTGTCGCGCGTGATCAGCTTGCCCTTGGCGTGGCCGTTGTCCAGCGTCTTGCGCGTGGCATCGCTGTAGAGCGCCTTGGTCACGTCATAAACCACCTGTTCGGGCAGCTTGGCCGACGTCACCATCTGCGCATTGACCGAAATGGTCTTCACTTCGCCGACGTTCTGGTACGTGTTCGCGGCGATGGTGTCGGGCGTGAAGAACTCCTGCTTGGCGCGCAGGGCGTCGATTTCCGGGCCGACCAGCGGCACGATTTCAATGCCCGCGCCGCTGGACGCCAGTTCGGCAATGGCGCCGGCCGGAGCGCCGCCCACGAAGAAGAACGCGTCCAGGCCGCCGTCCTTGAGCTTGTCGCCGGCCTGGTTGGGCTTGAGGTATTCAGCCTTGATGTCCTTGTCGGTCATGCCGTAGGCGCCCAGGATCAGGCGCACGTCGACCAGGGTGCCGGAGCCCGGCTCGTCCATGGACACGCGTTTGCCCTTCAGGTCGGCCACGCTCTTGATGCCCGCGCCCTTGCGCGTCACCAGGTGGATGCTTTCCGGATACAGGGTGGCGATCAGGCGCAGGTCCTGGGCCTTGGGCTTGCCCTCGAAGGTGCCGGTGCCGCTGTAGGCCCAGAACGCCACGTCGGATTGCGTGAAGCCGGCTTCGAACGAACCGCCCAGGATGCCGTTGATGTTGGCCACCGAGCCATTGGAGGCAACGGCTGTCGCCACCAGCTTGCCGGGCTGCGATACGGCGTTGGCGATGATGCCGCCGATCGGGTAGTACGTGCCGGCGGTGCCGCCCGTGCCGATGCGGAAGAATTGCTGGGCCTGTGCGGAACCCGCGGCGCCGACGGCGGCGACCGCGACGGTCAGGGCGGTGATCCAGTGCTTGAGTTTCATGCGGGCTTCTCCGGTGCTTGTTGACAGGTATATCAATTGACGTGGGTCGTCTTGTCATTCCAGGCCACGGCGCGCTGCCGGGCCCGAAATGGGCCTCCCCTTGGGGGCCGGTTTCATGATGAAATTCTGTCATGTAGGCCTCTCGTAGCCAATGGTTACGGGGCTATCGTTTACCTGGGGGTGAGCAGCCCCTTTGGTTATGGGTGGCCGCGCTTTGGTTATGCGTGCGGTTACATCCCCATGCGGTCAGACAACGGAGTCACAGCATGTCCCAGGAAGTCATACGCGGCATCGCGCTGCCCCCGCCCGCCCAGCCGGGCGATCCCTTGGCCAGCGTCGACACGCCCAGTCTCGTGCTGGACCTGGCGCCGTTCGAAGCCAACCTGCGCGCGATGCAGGCCTGGGCCGACCGCCACGACGTGGCCCTGCGCCCGCATGCCAAGGCCCACAAGTGCCCGGAAATCGCGCTGCGGCAGCTGGCGCTGGGCGCGCGCGGCATCTGCTGCCAGAAGGTCAGCGAAGCCCTGCCCTTCGTGGCGGCAGGCATCCGCGACATCCACATCAGCAACGAAGTCGTCGGAGCCGCCAAGCTGGCGCTGCTGGGGCAGCTGGCCCGCATCGCCAAGATGAGCGTGTGCGTGGACAACGCGCAGAACCTGGCGCAGTTGTCGCAGGCCATGATGCAGGCCGGCGCGCAGATCGATGTGCTGGTCGAAGTGGACGTGGGCCAGGGCCGTTGCGGCGTGTCGGACGACGCCCTGGTGCTGGCGCTGGCGCAGCAGGCGCGCGACCTGCCGGGCGTGAATTTCGCGGGCCTGCAGGCCTATCACGGGTCGGTGCAGCATTACCGCACGCGCGAGGAGCGCGCCCAGGTCTGCCGCCAGGCCGCGCGCATCGCTGCTTCCTACGCGCAGCTCCTGCGCGAAAGCGGCATCGCGTGCGACACGATCACGGGCGGCGGCACGGGCAGCGCCGAATTCGACGCGGCCAGCGGCGTCTACACCGAATTGCAGGCCGGTTCGTACGCCTTCATGGACGGGGACTACGGCGCGAATGACTGGGACGGCCCGCTGTCGTTCCAGAACAGCCTGTTCGTGCTGGCCACCGTCATGAGCGCGCCCGCGCCCGATCGCGTCATCCTGGACGCCGGGCTGAAGTCCACCACCGCGGAGTGCGGCCCGCCCGCCATCTTCGACGCGCCGGGATTGACCTATACGGCCATCAACGACGAGCACGGTGTCGTGCGCGTGGAACCGGGCGCGACGGCGCCCGCGTTGGGCTCGGTCTTGCGGCTGGTGCCCTCGCACGTGGATCCCACCTTCAACCTGCACGACGGGCTGGTGGTGGTGCGCGACGGCGTGGTGCAGGACATCTGGGAAATCTCGGCGCGCGGCTTTTCGCGCTGATCCGCGACGGCGTCGGGGCGTCGCCCATCAGGCCGGCGGCGCCGGTTCAGGACGAAAAGGGCCAGCGGGGCATCGCCCCGCCGGCCCTGGAAGACAGGCATGCAGCGCCTACTTGGCCTGATTCTGGATCTTCTCCCCGCCACGTTCGATATCTTTGCCGGCACCTTCCATCGTGTTGCAGCCGGCGGTCAGGGCGGCGACTGCCAGCATCAGCGCAAGCCAAATTCGATGGGTCATTTTTTTCTCCTTCGGGCGATTATTGGACATAGCGGGTCATGCCAGGGGGGCAGCCGCGTTTACTTGTCCAGCAAGTCCCGTGCCTGATCCTTGGCTTCGCCCACACTGCGCTGCACTTTGCCCTCGGTCTTTTCCACCTTTCCTTCGGCTTCCGTCCTGGTGCTGCCGGTCACCTTGCCGGCGGTTTCCTTGATCGCGCCCTTCACTTCCTTGGCGGCGCCCTTGATGCGGTCCTTGTCCATGTCTCAACTCCTTGCGCTTCAGGTTGGATAAACCGCGCCGGGAGAGTCCATCGGCCCAGAGCCCGGCTACGGACAAATCCACTATAGGAACCGCGGCCTGCCGCGGAAAGAAGCGCACGCACCGGGTCGCATGGTGCATTTTTACCGATGCGCCGCGGGCGGGGAGCTGGGGGACGGGTCAGGCGGCGAGGTTCGTCATTCCCAGGAACTGCCGCAATTCGGGCGTGGCCGGCGCCGTGAACAGTTCTTCCGGCGGCCCGATCTCATGCACCTTGCCCTGGTGCATGAACACCACGCGGTCGCAGACCTCGCGCGCAAAGCGCATCTCGTGCGTGACCATCAGCAAGGTCATGCCGTCGGCCGCCAGCTCGCGCACCACGGCCAGGACTTCATTGACCAGTTCAGGGTCCAGCGCCGACGTGATCTCGTCGCACAGCAGCGCCAGCGGCTGCATCGCCAGCGCACGCGCGATCGCCACGCGCTGCTGCTGGCCGCCGGACAGCTCTTCCGGCCAGGCGTCGAACTTGTGGGCCAGCCCCACCCGCGTCAGCATGACGCGCGCCATGTCGGCGGCGTCGCGCTCCGGCATGCGCTTGGCCACCATCGGCGAGAGCATGACGTTGCGTCCCACGGTCAGGTGCGGGAACAGGTTGAACTGCTGGAAGATCATGCCGACCTTCAGCCGCAGCGCGCGCAGCCGCAGCTCGTCGTTGCCCAGCTGCGCATCGGCCACCATGATCGCGCCGCCGTCGATCTGTTCCAGGCCGTTGATGCATCGCAAGAGCGTGCTCTTGCCCGAGCCGCTCTTGCCGATGATGGCGATCACCTCGCCGGGATCGACGCGCAGCGTCACCCCCTTGAGGACTTCGTTGTCGCCGAATTTCTTGCGTACGTCTTCAAGGGCGATGAGGGGCATGCAACTTCCTTTCCAGCCTGAGGCTGAGGCGCGACAGGGGCCAGCACAGCGCGAAATAGATCAGCGCCGCGCAGGCATAGACGGTGAAGGGACTGAAGGTGGCGTTGGTGATCACCGTGGCCGCCTTCGACAATTCCGTGAAGCCGATGATCGAGGTCAGCGCCGTGCTCTTGACGATCTGCACCGCGAAGCCCACGGTGGGCGCGACCGCGATCCGCAGCGCTTGCGGCAGCACTACGTAGCGCATCTGCTGCACGTAGCCCAGCGCCAGGCTGGCCGACGCTTCCCACTGTCCCTTCGGCACGGCTTCCACGCAGCCGCGCCAGATCTCCGCCAGGAACGCGCCCGACCACAGCGTCAGCGCCGCGCCCGCCGCCAGCCACGGCGGCACCTCCACGCCGATCAGCGACAACCCGAAGAACGCCAGGAACAGCTGCATCAGCAGCGGCGTGCCCTGGAACAGTTCGATATAGGCCCAGCTGGCGCGCCGCATCAGCGCCACGCGCGACGTGCGCATCATCAGGGCCAGCATGCCCATCAGCGCGCCGCCCACGAAGGCCGCGAGCGACAGCACGATGGTCCAGCGCGCCGCCAGCAGCAGGTTGCGCACGATGTCCCAGGTCGAGAATTCAATCATCTTGCCGCCTTGCGGAACAGGCGCCTGCCGGCCATGCGCAACAGCTGGCGCAGCAGCACGGCCAGCGCCAGATAGATGCCGGTGGTCACGAAATAGACTTCGAAGGCGCGGAAGTTGCGCGACTGGATGAAGTTGGCGGCGAAGGTCAGGTCTTCCGCCGCGATCTGCGAGCACACCGCCGATCCCAGCATCACGATCACGATCTGCGACGACAGCGCGGGCCAGATGCGCATGAGCGCGGGCTTGAGCACCACGTGCCGGAACACCTGCAGGCGCGTCATCGCCAGGCTGGCGCCCGCCTCGTATTGGCCGCGGGGCGTGGCGTCGATGCCCGCGCGGATGATCTCGGCGCTGTAGGCGCCCAGGTTCAACGCCATCGCCAGGCAGGCGGCCTGCATTTCGCCCAGCTGGATGCCCAGCGACGGCAGGCCGAAGAACACGAAGAAGAGCTGGATCAGGAAGGGTGTGTTGCGGATCAGCTCCACATAGGCCGTGACCGGCGCGCGCAGCCAGGCCGGACCCTGCGTGCGCGCCCAGGCGCAGGCGATGCCCAGCGCCACGCCCGCCACGGCGCCGAACGCGATCAGTTCGATGGTGACGCCGATGCCCTTGAGCAGCACCGGCGTGTACTCGAACACCGAGGCGAAGTCGTACTGGTAAGCCATGACGGCCGCCCTGGACTTACAGATCCTTAGGCAGTCCGGCGCCCAGCCATTTCTGCGATATCGCCGACAGCGAGCCGTCGCGCTTGGCGGCCGCCAGGATGTCGTTGACGCGTGCGCGCAACTTGGGTTCGTCCTTGTTCATGCCGATGTAGCAGGGCGAATCCTTGATCAGGAATTTCGTTTCCGGCTTCTTGGCGGGATTGCGCGCCAGGATGGCGGCGGCGACCACGTTGCCGGTGGCGATCAGCGGCACCTGGCCCGACAGGAAGGCGGTGATGGTGCCGTTGTTGTCCTCGTAGCGCTTGAGCGTGGCGGATTCGGGTGCGATCTTGGACAGCTCGATGTCCTCCACCGCGCCGCGCGTCACGCCGATGGTCTTGCCGGCCAGGTCGGCGGCGGACGCCACCTTCAGGTCGGCCGGCCCGAACACGCCGTTGAAGAACGGCGCGTAGGCGTCCGAGAAATCGATGGCCTTCTCGCGCTCGGCATTCTTGCCCAGGCTGGAGATCACCAGGTCCACCTTCTTCGTCTGCAAATAGGGGACGCGGTTGGCGCTGGTGACGGGCACCAGTTCCAGCTTCACGCCCAGCTGCTTGGCGATGAGCTGGGCGGTGTCGATGTCATAGCCCAGGGGCTTCATGTCAGAGCCCACCGAGCCGAAGGGCGGGAAGTCCTGCGGCACGGCGATCTTGATGGTGCCCGCCTTGACGATGTCGTCCAGCGCGTCGGCGTGCGTAAGCGGCGCGGCGAGCATGCTGGCGGCGGCGCAAAGGGACAGCAACAGGGTTCTGCGTTTCATGAGGAACTCTCCAGGGCCCGCACTGCCCGGCCGGGTCAATGCGTTGCACACCATATCGGTATACAAAGAGAGTCAATGCAAGTTCCATGCCATGGTCAGCCGCCGGGTGGCGATGCCGGGCGTTCTGCAGGATGCCCCGCCGTGGTGCGGCGGATGCGCCGCTGGCGGGCGCGCCGGCACCGGTTTGGACCGTGCCGGGCTCGTGCGGCTCAGGGGTCCACGTGGGAGGCCATCACCCCTTCGAACCACTCCAGGAAAACGGCCACCCGCCGCGAGCGCTGGCGGCGGTGCGGGTACAGCAGCGACACCGGCATGGACGCCGCGCGCGCGGCAGGCATGACTTCAACCAGTTCGCCGGCATTCAACAGGTGTTGCACGTCGAAGCGGGGAATCTGGATGAGTCCCAGCCCCGCGAGGCAGCAGGCGATATAGCTTTCGGCGTTGTTCACGACCACCCGGCTGCGCACCGGGATCTGATGCGCGCCGCCCTCGGCCGCCAGGAATTCCCAGGGCGTTTCCCGGCCGGTCTTGGGGGATGCGTACCCCACGGCCCAGTGACCGGCAGCCAGGTCCCCGGGGTGCTCGGGCTCCCCGTGCTCGCGCAGGTAGGCCGGGCTGGCGCAGTTGATCAACGCGATGCTGCCCAGCGGCCGCACGACCAGGCTGCTGTCGTGCAGCGCGCCGATGCGCACCGCGCAGTCCACGCCCTCTTGCACCAGGTCGATAGCGCGGTCGGTCGAGCTCAGGACGACCTGCAGGCGCGGATGGCGGCGCAGCAGGCCGGGCAGCTGCGGTGCGACCAGCCGGCGGGCCACGCGGCTGGGCACGTCGATGCTCAGCCTGCCGGACGCCTGGCGCGCATTGGCCTGGAACAGCTGGTCGATGTCTTCCACTTCGGCCAGCAGGGGGCGCACGCGCTCCAGCAGCTGCTCCCCGTCGGCGGTCAGCCGCACCTGTCGCGTGGTCCGGTGCAGCAGCCGCACGCCAAGCTGGGTTTCAAGCTGCTGGATGGCGGCGGATACCGACGCGCGCGGCGCATCCAGGGCATGGGCCGCCTTGATGAAACTGCCCATGTCGGCAACCTGCGCGAACACGCGGTACTGGTCGAATCGGTCCATGTGCGGCCTGACGAAATGCAAGATGGAAGCGCGCGCCATCCCGCAGCCCGGGCGCGCGCGCAAGGCACCAAAAGCATAGCCGCATTCGCATCGACCTGACGGGGCGCCGATCGGACGCGCCCCGCGTCAGGCGTTGCGCCAGATCGCCAGGGCGGCCAGCACCGCCGGGACCAGGAACACGATCAGCAGGATCGGCAATTCCTCGCGCACGCTATACCCGGCGTGGGTCACACCCACCCACATGTTCACCGCCGACACCACCAGCCATACGGGGATGAATGCCTTGGCGGCCACGGCCAGCGCCGCCGCGTCGGCGCCCCACAGCTTTCCGAAGAGCAGGAACACGCCCAGCAGCACCACGCCACCTCCGATGACCATCGCCACATGCATGCCGTTCTCCTTGTCTGACGCCGCCCCGGCCGGGCCCAGCGCCTATTTGGTCGTGTAGCCGCCGTTGATGAGGATGGTCTGGCCCGTGATCCACCAGCCGTCGCTGACCAGATGGCGGATGAAGGGCACGACGTCCTCGATATCGGTCAGGCCGGTCTTGCTGAACGGCGACAGCGCCGCCGCCGTCTTGTGATACGCCACCGCATCGGCCCCTTCGGCAGGATAAAAGAAAGGCGTATCCATCGGGCCGGGTCCCACCGCCGTCACCGAAATCCCGCGCGCACCGAACTCCTTGGCCGCCGCACGGGTGTAGTGCTCCACCGGCGCCTTGGTGCCGGCATAGGCGGCGTAGAACGGCGTGAAGGCGCCCAGCAGCGAGGTCACCAGCGTGCAGACCTTGCCGTTGTCGTTGACGTGCCGGCCTGCTTCCCGCAGGAAGAAGAATGCCGTCTTCGAATTTACCGCCGTCATGTCGTCGTACTCGGCTTCGCTGATCTCGGTGAAGGGCTTCTTGAGCACCTTGCCCACCGTGTTGATCGCGATATCGGGCCGGCCCACGGCCGCCACCGCGTCGGCAAACAGCTTCTCGACCGCAGCAGCCGTCGTCAGGTCGCCCTGCAGCGCCACGGCCTTCGCGCCTGCCGCCTGGATCGCCGCCACGGTCGCGTCGGCCTCCGCCTTGGATGCGGCGCTGTTGTAGTGGATCGCCACCGCGCGGGCGCCCTGCTCCGCCAGATCGCGCGCGATCAGGCCGCCCAGGTTCTTGGCCCCGCCCGCGATGATCGCGACCTTGCCCTTGATCGAATGGTCCGCCATGGGAAATCTCCTTCAGGTATGTCGATGGAGATACGAGCTTAGGCAAGCACACCCGCGCGATAAACCGGCTACGGCTGGATGGATCATCCAGAAAAACCACCCAATCGCGGTGGGCGCGCCGGCCGTTCAATACGGGTTTCCGACACCCGCTCACTAGCTGCTGCACCGTCGGTGTCTGACACCCGATAAGCAGTGCAGCCATTTCTAGTTCAACGTAGGTGTCTGACACCCAATAAACCAGTGCGACAACTCCAAATCCATCTCACCCGGGTGTCAGACACCGGCCAAGAAACACCACCCCGCCCAAGTCACCCGCAACAAAAAAGCCGTCCCCTTTCAGGGACGGCTCGCAGCGAAGGCAGTCGCGTAACGCGTTCAATCCACCTGCGCGCCGGATTGCTTGACGGCCTTGCCCCACTTGTCGACTTCGCCGGCAATGAACGTGCCGGTGGCCTCGGGCGTCAGCGGCATGGGTTCCGCGCCGCGGTCGCGGAAGAACTTCTGCATCTCGGGCGTGTTCAGCACCTGGGCGATCTGCTTGCTGAGCGCGCCGGTGATCTCGGCCGGCGTGTCCTTGGGCGCCAGCACCGCCGCCCAGCCGATGGCCTCAAAGCCCGGATAGCCGGATTCCGCCACCGTCGGCACGTTGGGCAGCTGCGGCAGGCGCTTGGCCGTCGTCACCGCCAGCGCCACCGCCTTCTTGTTCTGCACGTGCGGCAGGCCTGCCGTCACCGAGTCGACCATCAGCGGCACCTGGTGGCCCAGGAAATCCGCCTGGGCGGGGCCGCTGCCCTTGTACGGGATGTGGCGGATGTCGATGCCCGCGGCCGCCTTGAACATCTCGGCCGACAGGTGCTGCGTGCCGCCGATGCCGGCGCTGGCGTAGGCCAGTTCGCCCGGATTGGCGCGGGCCTGCGTCACCAGCTGCTGCAGCGACGTGATGCCCGAGGCCGGCGTCGCCAGGAACATCAGCGGCACCGAGAACACGCCCGACACCGGGGCAAAATCGCGGGTCAAACTGTAGTTGATGGTCTTGTACAGCGTCTGGTTCACCGCCGCGGCGCTGCCGGCGATCACCAGCGTGTAGCCGTCGGGCGCGGCGCGCGAGGCCTGCTCCATGCCGATATTGCTGCCGGCGCCGGCGCGGTTTTCGACCACGATGGGCTGCTTGACCGCCGTGCCCAGCTTTTCCGCCAGGGCGCGGGCGAAGATATCGGTCGCCTGCCCGGGCGGGAACGGCACGATCAGGCGGATGGGACGGTCGGGATACTCGGCATGGGCCGGAGCGCCGGCCACCGCCAGCGCCAGGCCGGCGGCAAGACTGGAAAGAATACGTTTCATGATTGTTCAGTAAAAAGCGACAGGCGACGCCGCGCCGGGGGCGCGCAGCCTGCATAAAATAGAGCGCCCGCGCTGGCAGCCCTTGTGAGGCCGGCCCGGGGCAGATCGATGGGGTAGCGTCACGATAGCATCCCCCCGTCGGTGCTACATTTGCCTTTTCGCGCTTCCCCCGGGGAAGTTCCCCGAAATTTCCCTCATCCCCTGTCCTTACATCCCGCAGGAACCGCCATGGAATTCAGCCAGTTCAACGTCGACACCCTCATGGAGATCACCTCCCGCCCGGACCTCGTGTTCGTCAGCGGCAAGGGATCCTGGCTGGAGGATCACGCGGGCAAGCGATACCTGGACTTCGTGCAGGGCTGGGCGGTGAACACCCTGGGCCACTCCGCGCCCGAAATGCAGCGCGCGCTGGTCGAACAGTCGCAAAAGCTGATGAACCCGTCGCCGGCGTTCTACAACATCCCGTCCATCGAGCTGGCCAAGCGCCTGACCGGCGCGTCGGATTTTGACCGCGTGTTCTTCGCCAACAGCGGCGGCGAAGCCAACGAAGGCGCCATCAAGCTCGCGCGCAAGTGGGGCCAGGTCAAGAAGAACGGCGCCTACAAGATCATCACCATGAACCACGGCTTCCACGGCCGCACCCTGGCCACCATGTCCGCGTCGGGCAAGCCGGGCTGGGACAAGATGTTCGCCCCGCAGGTCGAAGGCTTCCCCAAGGCCGAACTGAACGACCTGGAATCCGTGCGCAAGCTGATCGACGACAAGACCGTCGCCATCATGCTGGAACCCGTCCAAGGCGAAGGCGGCGTGCTGCCCGCCACCAAGGAATTCATGCAAGGCCTGCGCAAGCTGGCCGATGAAAACCAATTGCTCCTGATCGTCGACGAAGTCCAGACCGGCATGGGCCGCACCGGCAAGATGTTCGCCTACCAGCACTTTGATGTCGTCCCCGACATCATGACGCTGGCCAAGGGCATCGGCGGCGGCGTGCCGCTGGCTGCGCTGTTGGCACGCCAGGAAGTCAGCGTGTTCCAGCACGGCGACCAAGGCGGCACCTACAACGGCAACCCCCTGACCACCGCCGTCGGCGTCGCCGTGTTTGACGCGCTGGTTGCGCCGGGCTTCATGGACGCGGTCAATGCGCGTGCCAAGCAGCTGTCGGAAGGCCTGCTGGCGTTGTCGGCCAAGTACGGCATGAAGGGCGAACGCGGCATGGGTCTGCTGCGTGCGCTGGTCATGGATCGCGATGACGGTCCGGCGATTGTCGAGGCTGCGCGGAATCAGGCGCCGGAAGGTCTGCTGCTGAACGCGCCGCGCCCCAACCTGCTGCGCTTCATGCCGGCGCTGAATGTGACGGCTGAGGAAGTGGATTCGATGCTGAAGCAGCTGGATGCGCTGATTGCGCAGGTGCGTAAGGCTTGATGAGGGTTAGAAGGGTGTGAATGCAGGGGCCGCGATTATGCGGCCCTTGTTTTTTGGTTGATTGGATCGCGGTTGGGTTGGGTATACGGCCGCGGGTGGGACACGTTAAGGGAATCGAATGGACGCGAAGGAATTTGTCGGCAACTGGAATGCGCTGCGGGGTGAGCTGTTGGAGACGTTCATGGCGGCGGATGGCGGGAGTGCGGTTGCGGCCAAGGTGCGTGCGTTGGGGCTGTCGGCGGCGCAGCTTGAGGGCGTGCGTGGCGTTTTGGATGTGGCACTGCGGGACACGATGTATTCGCTGCTGCTGGGGTTGGATGGGGCGGCGAGTATTGGCGATAGCCAGGAGCAGTTCACCATCGCGGGTGAGGATGGGGTGGTGATTGAGGATATTGAGTCGGAGGCTTGGGAGTGCTTCCATGGGGACTCGGGCGTTTGCGGTTGATTCGCTCGCCAAGGGTCTGGGATTTTTGGTCGCCGAGACGGGAGTTTGAAGATGTCCAAGTCGCCTGCTGATGACGTGGTGTCGATCTATCGGGAGCACGCCGACGCGTTTGTGAGTAAGCGTGGGACAGGGCTGATCGAGCGCGCGTGGCTGGATGCGTTTCTGGCGCTACTGCCGGGGGCGAGTCCGCGGGTGCTGGATATTGGGTGTGGGTTTGGGGTGCCGATTGCTCAGTATCTGATTGAGCGTGGGTGTCGGATTACGGGTGTGGATACGTCGGTGCCGCTATTGAATCGGGCGAAGGCGGCGTTTCCTGAGCATCAGTGGGTTGCTGGGGATATGCGCAAGATGCCGGTTGCGGGGCCGTTCGATGGGTTGATCGCTTGGCATAGCTTTTTTCATCTGTCGCCAGAGGATCAGCGGGGGATGTTTGGGGATTTCGGGCGGTTGGCTGCGCCGGGGGCGGTGTTGATGTTTACGAGCGGGCCGGGGTTGGGTGAGGCGATTGGGGAGTTTGAAGGGAGGCCGCTGTATCACGGGAGTTTGGAGGGGGCGGAGTATCGGGAGTTGTTGGGGGTGAACGGATTTCAGATTGTGCGGCATGTGGTGGAGGATGCGGGGTGCGGGGGGGCGACGGTGTGGTTGGCTAGGCGGGTTGGGGATAAGCGTGATCTGCTGGCAACGTTGCGAGGTCTGGATCTAAATCAAATAACGCGCGCATCATAAGCGGATGAATTGAGCGGGCAGCGCTGTTACGTCGTCTGATATTGGGTCTACCAGTTTTATTAATGAAGAGTGGCTCGCCACAATGAGCGGCTCATCGCCTAGGATATGAACAGTTTATTTCCTAGCTAAGAAGGTCTTTGCGAGCAGGGGCGAACGCGAGAGGAGGCTCGATGAAGAAGACTCGGGATTTGTATGCCGAGATCGTGGAAGGTTTTGCTGCAATCTCGGAAGCTCGGGACGGCAACCTGACTCTGCGCACTACGCACGTCTTAATTCCCGGGTCGGGGAAAACAGGGCTTCAGGTTGGCGAATCCAAACCTGCGAATGGCATGCTGGTCCCGCCCGCACAACGCGTTTCCTGATACGGAGGATGTCGCCTGGATAGTGGCCGTGGGAATAGACATTCCTTAGCCGTCGAAGCGATCCGTCAGAGTAAGCTTTCCTCAAGATCCGACGCCGGCTCGCCTTCCGAGAATAAGTAATGTATTAGTCCGTGAAGGCGGCCGCATTGTTTCTTTAGCACCGAGCGAAGTTGTTATTCCGGCGTGGATAGTTGAAAACTTGCTGTTCTCAAAAACAATCTTGTCCAAGATCTCGCTGAGTGGCGTGCTCCAGAAATGTTTTTATACTCGCGTCGATTGTGGAATCACTCAAAACGGAGAATACCTTGTCCTTCAAAAGGAGAAGGTCGCGATCCTGAATTCTCAAACGTCGCGTCGCGAGGGCAAACGCAAACTCCAGCGCGGCTTCACCCTGCGGTTTGTCGCGAGAAAGCAGTATCTTGGTTAGAAAATCACGCATAAAACCACTTTCTTCATGATTGCAGGAGTAGTCCAGCTCGGAAGGCAGTGCTTGTCTGAGCAACGCAGCTTGGACAATTCCATCATTGAATCTATTGAAGTTTTGAGGATCCAATAAGACTTGCTGAAACGTATCAGAACTTAGACGGTGATTCTCTGGGAGTGGAACAGAATTTCTTGGTCGCTCAATCAGCGACGCGTCAGTGCGCGCGCGCTCTAATATTGCGCCGATTGTGGCGAGAACGAGCGGGGCGTGTTGAGATCCGGGCTCGTAGCCCTCGGGCCAAAAAAGGAAGTCCTTTCTTAGCTGTAATGCTTCGCCTTCAGGAGCAGTCGGGAAAAACGAACCCATGCTCAAGCCAACGTTTACATGACGGCTATGGCGGTGCAGGAGCAACGGCCGAAGCCTCTCATCTCTTTACAGGTTCCGCTCTTGTTCTAGGGATAGCCGGAGGCCGGACCCGGTGGCTAATCTTTGCCACGCCAAGAATCGATTAGTACGATCTTTAGTGTTCTCTAAATTGGTTTTCAGAAAGTGTTGCTCCCGCGCAGTCTCACATATTTGCATTCCGACAATGTAGACCTTGCTCCCTATGTGGTACGGACGCAGGTCTCTCGAAATCCCGAGTATGGTGTGGCCCTGGCCTACTACGGCAGCAACAATTAGAAGCGCACGTTCTTTGTCTAAGTCTTTTAGCTTGGACTCAGATTCAGAGCTGCTATATACACCCCAGTCCAAGGAAACTGAGAATTCTTTCAGCAGGTTGTGGCATTGCTTTGCTAGCAGCTCGCTCGAGGGGTCGTCCTGATAGATAATTCCCTGAATCGAGGCGGGAACGTTCGCGCGGACCTGTTTTTTAAGCCAAATCTGAAAATTCTCTAGATTTACCAGTTGGCGACCATCTGCATGCAATGTTCGTTGTTTACCTTTAGAAGTATTAACGTCTACGTCCAAAAAATCCATACCCCAAAAAGAGGAACTTATTTCTTGTGCTTCCTTTGATGGATGAAAATCTCTCGTCAACGTCACTTTTTTAGGAAGAATCTGCTCTTGTTGAAAACGTTCCCCTAAGGTCCGCATTCCTTTTGTGCCTTGCGATAGAAGGTTGCTGTGCTCAGCCCAATTCTTCGGACGTTCGAGTTGGAAGAGCGCCTTGTCGCCATCCTTTGTGTCCGTGAACGTGAGGAGCGTGACAACTTCGTTATCAGCGCAGTTTGTCTTTTCCTTCCAGCGTTTTTCGAGCGACATCGAAGACGAGGCGGAGATGATGCAGTAGGCAGTACCTGGGATCGGTGCTGATATTTCCTGAAGACCGGTGTGCGAGTGAAAACTCACAATTCTTGGAGTCACTGACTTCTGGCTTGTGGAATGCCTCATTTCGCGCAAAGCATACGCCAGGCTGGAAATTCCCATCGTGTCAATGTAGATAACCTTGAGATTATCTTTCCTGCCCATCTTGACTAAGAGGGCCAAGGCGACGAAATCAACAATTTCACTCTGAGAAAGTGCTTCTTCCGCTCTTATAAAATGCGTCGAGGCATCGCCCGATGGTTTTTGGAAATGGTATCCAGGCGGAGCCGGTAGTACGAGTCGTTCTGATTTGAAAGCCTGAGTTAGGCCTGCTTTTACGATATCAGAAAGAATGCCTTCATCACCAAGTATTGAAATTACGAAATCTGAACGAGGGTTTTCGCTGACCGTTGTTACGATCAGCGATTTGTAATCACGTTGGAGCAGGGCCAAATAGACGCCCGTTTTTCCGGCCAAGCGGCGAAGCGAGGCAGTAAAGTTGTCGTCGAGAATTACTGACTTGAGCTCGGTGCTGTTGTCGGACAAGCTTAATATTATTATCCCATCAGGATAAAGCACGGCTTGTGCAGCAGATTTTATGACTTCCTCGAAGTAGGGGGTTGGTGTATTCCCTGGACCTTTAAAGACGACTAGGAATTCGCCCCCCTTGTGGTTCCAAGGAAATGTGAATAGAGAGTTCATGCAACTCTCCTATTCAAAGGTACGACGATCGTATACGTTGTACCGGGCAGATAGGGCTGCTCTTTTTGATCAGGATGCCAGTGTTCGGGGCTGAAGACTTCTTCCGACTTACTTAGGAAGTCCTGATACAAAAATGTTCTGCCTGTTCGCAGAACCATGAATGCGCCAAGTTTCTTGAGCGCTAGGATAGAGTTTGCAAGGCCTTGCCCGACACCATCCATGGTTTTGGTAGTGCTTCCAATGGCAAAGCACTCGCTCACAAGTTTCAGCTCCTCATCAAAATCAAGCGTCGCTTGAAGTTTTTCTTTTCTTTTTGCCCAGTTCCTCGCAAGGCCGGGTCCAGTGTCATAAATAGTGAATTCAAGAAAACGTGTCGAGATCTTTGATTTTGTGTTGGCGGCAAGTGGTTTAGAGTAGCCAGCTTTTGCTTTCTCGACTCTTTCACGATTCATCTCGGGGGAAGGGCGTCGCTGCTCTTGTTGCAGAGTGGCTTTCGTCATATAGCGATGCACATGAGCATTGATATGGGATTCTCTTCGGTCTTCCCTAAATTCGATGGTTCGCGCAATAATTCCTCGCACGTTCCCTTCCGGATAGATGTTTCCAGCTTCATCAGTTCGGGCATGATCATGCGTATTGGAGAATAGTTCGAACACAATAGATGAGATAAATCTTAGACTGGCTGGCGGCAGCCGGTTTAGAGCTGCTGGTTCGAATGCCCCGATGATGTTATTCACCAGATCGACAAATTCGCTCGAGTCTCTTAAAGAACGAGCATCACCTCTGCCATAAAATGGCGTTAGATATTCGTTGGTGGAGCCATGGTAGCAGCACAAATGCACTCCGCGAGCGCCGCTCGTTGCGCGGTAGTCGTGCGTTTGCATCGCTCGAATCACTGGAATTAAGTATCTTCTCGCTCGGTCTGAACCTATTTCGAATCCGTGGGCTCCCGTCACTTGCTGGGCAAAATATATCGCAGCGCTTCCATGCGGTTCCTGTGCTAGGTTGGTGAGCATTTCTTCGACGGGTTCGCCTGCCACCTGTAGCACTCGACAGTCGTTATATCGGGACCACGCAGCTAGCAGTTGGATGAAGCAGCCGACGACGGCGAATCCTGACCCCGGCGGGATTTTGGCAGGAATTTGGATAGAACTGGCTTCCGAACTATTTAGCTTTTCTATCTTTTGAGAGATGAAATCCAGGTTGATGTCGCGAGGAAATCTGAGCATCTTCGTCTCGTGTTACTAGTGAAGTGAGAGGCCAGGGATCGGTCTGCGTCAATTAGGCAATGCTTGGCGAGGGGCATTTCATAGGGCAGAGTCGTTCGGCGAGGATCGAACCAACAGCTGACCGGGCGGTATGTGCGGGACAAGTGTGGGACGTGTATTTCGAGCCGTCCGGACGAGATACGATGTCGTCGATTAACACAAGGTGGACTCACACGTTTTAGACATGACGCCACTCCCCACCCGATTGAAAGAGGTTTATTGGGCGTTATGAGGATGCCTTCGTGATGTTGCTTGGATCTAGCTTGAAGCCTGCACTTGTTAGCCGATCAACGAGTCTCGGTACGGTTTCTTTGACATGATCATTGAACGCAAGATAAAGAATTCCCTGAGCGTCCGATGGGACATCAACGTGCCCTTTCTTGAGAATTGCCACATTTCTTCTTCCAATAGAGGAAAGCAGCATTCCCATTTCAAGTACTACGTTCTGTCGCGCCCTTGGCTGAGATTTATCTGCTCCATCTGACTTTGAATAGCCAAAGTCGTCGGGAGTCAGCAGCACGATTCCAAATTTCACCTCGGCCGAGTTCGGTCCGATTTCCTGTTCAAGCGCTTCGATGATTGTGAGGCCCGACCCTCCAGTGTTCTGAAGCACAAACGGATCAAGGCCGAGCTTGTGAAGAATGAGCTCGAGCTGTTCTCTCGATGTTTGATCGTGTCCATGAACAACAAACACTTTGCCCTTGGCTTCAACCGTGGCGGGTTTAACTTCGGCGGGCTTCGCGTATCCCGGAGCCGCTGATGCGACCCCGGTCGGAACCCCCGGAGAAATAAGGGTGGTCTCCAATAGTTGCTTGCACCTTTCGGCTGCGACCTTGTCGCCTTGATATGTAAGCGTGCCAGTGCTGGAATACCAACTAACCACTGCACCATCCCGCGTCCTGAACTGCATGGCCGAGCCCGATTCCGAGACGTCAACTGAATATCCGATTGCCTCAAATGCGGCGATTAAGTCTTCCTTCGAACCTTTGAATTTCAAGTCGATCTCCCGATTAAACGGCGATTGCGCAAGTTATGTAACGTAATTTAAACCATGCTTAGCCGCAAGGAGTATGTGGCGTTTCCGCGCAAAATTAACTTCGGAACGATGCCGTGGAGGCTTTTCGGCGTATCTCCGCAGCATGCTCCGCATGCGGCCGCCACACCATAGTCAGCTCGCCATGTGCATTTCTGCGGGCACGCGAGGCAATAGGATGTTCGTCGAGTGTAGACCCCTCTTCCAACAGTATTTGAAGACTGAAGCGAGGGTCGTTTGATGCTTGCTTAGATCATCAGATGGTGTTGTTGAAGGGGTTGAAGGACCGCTCTAAGCCGCAGCCTGCATTCGAGATGGGCTTTGTATCTGGCTAAAACCGTCATCCTCGACAATTCCGGCGACCGCCTCTGTCGTACACTTCCACCACTACCGAAGCACCGGTAGCCCGGTTTGGAAGCCGGCAATGTCTTTGGCGGACCTGCCGCCGCTCTGGCGGCATTTTCACGTCCGTACGCCTCTGCACGTCCTTATGGGCGGGCCTTGGCGAGGGTGCGTTCGCGCACGCCGGTTTCCAAAGACGCCGGTCTTCCAACCTTGCCTCGTGCCCGCCCACCCCATTTGGAAGTGGGGCGCGGGCTTCAATAGTCTTTGGAGCCTGTCATGAAATCGAATCCCCTCACCGATAACCCTTGGTCGGTCGAGACCAATCCCGAGTACGGGTTGATTCCCCTATCGCACCTCTACGACATCGATCGCGCCCGCTACGCCATCGCGTCAATAGCTCGCCTTGTCGGCAATAGCGCGTCCGAACCCGACGCAACCGGCGCGCAGCCGCTGGACGCATGGACCGTGGCCGCGTTGATGGGCGGCGTGGAAGGGTTGTGTGACCACATGGGCGTCATGACAGAGGCCATGCTTGAAACGGCACGAGCGTGCGCACAAGACGCCGATTTCGCCGATCCCACGCACGACGCGCCCGCGTCAATTCAATAAGCGCAAAAAAGGCTCGGGCCTGCCGCGATGTGCGACAGGCCCGAGCCTTTCGATTTCGGCGATCACGTACCGGAGCCCCGGGGCCTTGAATACCTGCGCGTCACGACTCACCCATTTGCGCTGTCTGACCGCCCGCATCCCCCGCCGTCACCAACGCATAGTTGTACCCCTGCCCCGACCAATACCGCGCGAGCAGCTCCCCATCCCTCCGGCTCCCTTGCGCCAGAAACTGCCCACCCGGCCCAGGCGGCCGGATATAAAACGTAGCGCGCTGCCCCGCGTTCTCATAAATAACAAGCGCCGCAGGCCCCTGATCGGTAGCCAACAAACGCGCAGCAACAGGCCTAAACCCGCTATCGCTCAAATTAGGCAACCGCTCGGCATGCGCAAAATACGCATCCAACCACCCCTGCAAATCCCCAGCATCGGCCCGCACATCCGGCTGCGGCGCATCCGCAGACGCAAACAGCCGATAAGCCTGCATCGCATCCTGCATCGGCAGCACCCGGTTGGCCAACGCCGTATCGCGAGCACTCCAGCCCGTGACGCCGCCAATCGCCACTGCCACAACCAGACTAGCCGCCATCACCATACGCCGCCGCGTGCGAACTCGCAGCCCCGCGCGCACCGCAGCAGGATCCAACGCAGGGTTACCCGGCAAACTATCCCCGCCAGCCCCTTCCCGAAGCCGCTGCGCATCCCGACGCCACGCCTCCAGCTCCTGCGCCTCATCAGGATGCGCCCGCAAATACGCTTGCAGCTCCTGCAATTGCGACGGATCCAACTGGCCATCCACATACGCGTTACGCGTCAGATCATCGATAGAGCGTTCTTTCATTTCAATATCCTCAGACGAGCCTCGCCAGCCTGCCCCTCATGCAATTCACGCAAGGCACTCCGCGCGCGGGACAGGCGCGACATGACGGTGCCCAGCGGCACGTCTAATACATCGGCGACGGCCTTGTAGCTCATGCCTTCCACGCTGACGAGCCACAGCAGCGTGCGCTGGGCCTCGGGCAGGCGTTCGAAGACATCCAGGGAAGATCGCGCGATGACCTCGCGCTCGGCCGACGGCGCGGCGGCGTCGGACCCGGCAAACCATGACAGCAGCCGCGCATAGCGGCGCGAGCGGCGTTGGGAGTCCAGGAATTGGCGGTACAGGATAGTGAAGAGCCACGCGCGCACGTCGCCTTGCGGACGGCGGCCGCGCCAGCGGGTGAGCGCTCTTTCCAAGGTGGATTGCACCAGGTCGTCGGCCGCGACCGCATCGCGCGTAAGGCGCAGCGCAAAACGCCGCAGGCGCGGCAGTAGTTGGCGCAGCACGGCGTCGGAGAGTTCTTCGGATGGCATCTCGTCGTGGGGGGATGCCGGCGCGTCGGGCGGCACGCGGACCGGTTGAATCATGGCGGGTTCCTGGGACAGGCCTGCGCAACCAGCTTACAGGTCAATGCAGTAAGACGCCGCTCTGGCGGGTTTATTCCATCGCGGAATAACTTTTTTTGCACGGCGTCCTACAGGGGTATTCATCGCCCCATGGGCAAGGAGCCTTATGCAACAAGGATCTGACCGCAACGGCCCGCCGCCGGGTCAAAAGCCACCGGGAAGCCAGCCGCCGGGCCGCCTGCCGCCGAATCGCCAATCGATGGGTGCAGGGCAAGCAGGTGGCCAGCCCTCGGAAGACCGGCCCCAGAAGCCCCGGCCGCTCACTACCCCCCAAACCCTCCTTCGCCTAACCGCAATCGGCGCCATCGTGCTGGCCTCCGGCGCCGCGTTCGCCTACGTCGGCGGCTGGCTCGACCCTCAGCGCCTGACCCCAGACCGCGTGGTGAACGCCCTGGAAGCCAACAGCGGCGTCCACGAGGGCTTTCGCCGCAATCACGCCAAAGGCGTCTGTGTGATCGGCCGCTTTGAAAGCAGCGGCGCTGCACACGAGTTATCCACCGCTGCGGTGTTCGCCTCGGGCAGCACGCCGGTGATCGGCCGATTGGCGCTGCCCGGCGGCAACCCTTACGCGTCGGACTCCAGCGTCCCGATCCGCAGCTTTGCCTTGATGTTCACGTCGGCCAATGGCGAACAGTGGCGAACCGGCATGAACAGCATGCCGGTGTTTCCGCTGTCGACCCCGCAGGCGTTCTACGATCAGCAGCTGGCCGGTCGCCCCGACCCCAAGACGGGCAAGCCCGATCCGCAGCGCATGCAGGCGTTTTTCGCGGCACATCCGGAAACGGGCGCATTCCGCGCGTGGGCCAAGACCGCCAAGCCGTCGGCCAGCTACGCGACCGAAGACTATTACGGCCTGAACGCGTTCTACCTGATCGATGGGAACGGAAAGCGGCAGCCGGTGCGCTGGCAGTTGGCGCCGTTGGACGCGGCGGCGGCCCCTGTGGCGCAGCCGGGACACGATGCCGACTATCTGCAAACCGATCTGCAACAGCGCCTGACGCAAGGGCCGTTGCGCTGGCGCCTGCTACTCACGCTGGGCCAGCCCGGTGACTCCACCAGCGACGCAACCCGCCAGTGGCCGGCGGACCGGCCGACCATCGACGCCGGCACCGTGGTGATAACCAGCAGCGCACCGCAAAGCGACGGCTCTTGCCGCGACGTGAACTACGACCCGACCGTGTTGCCGCAAGGCATCGCCGTGTCCGACGATCCGCTGCTGGCGGCGCGTTCCGCGGCCTACGCGGCCTCTTATGAACGCCGCACGGGCGAAGGGCCGCCTAAATCCGCCGCTGTGTCATCCCATTCGACCCAACCGGAGCGCGCGCAATGAACATGCAACCTAATCAAACCCGCCGCCCGCCCGCCACGTTCAGCCTATTCGCACGCGTGCTGCATTGGTCGATGGCGACTGGCATACTCGCGATGTTGTTCATCGGCGTGGGCATGGTGGCGTCGGTGTCCGAGCGGCATCAGTGGCTGGTGCAGATTCATAAGCCGTTGGGCCTGGCGCTGCTGGCGCTGGTGTGCATTCGGCTGGCCAGGCGCCTGTTCAAGGGCGCGCCCGCTTTGCCGGCTGATCTGCCGGCCTGGCAACGCCACGCGGCGCTGGCCTCTCATGTCCTGCTGTATGCGCTGATGTTCGCGATGCCGCTGATCGGCTGGGCGATGCTGTCGGCGGGCGGCTATCCGGTCGTGGCGGCCGGTTGGCAATTACCGCCGATCGCGGCTGCCGACGCGGCGCTGTTCAGTTGGCTGCGTGGCGCGCATCGCTATCTGGCGTTCCTGCTGTTCGCGACGGTGCTGCTGCATCTGGCCGCGGCCTTGTTCCACGGCTGGATACGCCGCGACGGCGTGCTGGAATCGATGACGCGCGGTCGTCCGAAGCCTGTCGGGAATCTTCCGCAAGCGTGATCCCCGCAGCGGATTATCAATATGTGGAATCTGCGTTGCGCAACGCCTTGGCGGCCGGATAGCGGCCGCTTAAGGTGAAGCTGCGACGTGACCAAGTCCCGGTCCGTACGGAATTACAACAATGATTCTGAGGAGACCGAGATGCGACTGGCAGCACGCTTGGCAGTATTGGGCGTTATCGCCCTGACGTGGGGAGTGGGCCATGCGGAGCAACCGCAATGGCCCACGCGGCCCGTACGCTGGATCGTGCCGTTCGGTGCGGGAGGCACCGCTGACGCGGCGGCGCGACATATCAGCCAGAAGCTGACCGAGCGCTGGGGCCAGCAGGTGGTGGTGGAAAACAAACCTGGCGCGAACACGACCATTGCCGCGTCGGAAGTGGCGCGCGCGGCGCCTGACGGCTACACGCTTTTTCAGCCGCTGAGCTCCACGCTTACCGTCAATCCCTTTGTCTTCGCGAAGCTTTCCTACGATCCGCTCAAGGACTTTACGCCGATCGGCCTGATGGCGGTGGCGCCGATGCTGATCGTGGCGAACGACACCTTGCCGGCCAAGACGCTGGTCGACTACGTTGCGCTGGCGAAGCAGTCGCCGAACACGCTGACGCTGGGCGGGGGCGATATCAGCATGCAGCTCATCGCCGGACAGTTCGTGAAGTCCGCGGGCATAGAGCTTCGTTATGTGCCCTACAAGTCGGGTCCGGACGTGATGCGCGGCCTGTTGTCGGGCGAGATCCAGACGGGCCTGGATGGCTACCCTGCCTATCCTTCGTTTTTCAAGACGGGCAAGCTGCGTGCGTTGGGCGTTGCCAGCCCGGTGCGTCTGGCGGCGCTGCCGGATGTGCCCACGCTCAGCGAAGCGGGTTTCAAGAATTCGGGTTCCCCGGTGTGGCACGGCGTGATGGCGCCCCGTGGGCTGCCCGTCGCGCTGCAGGAGAAGATCAGCGCGGATCTGAAGGCTGTGCTGGAGTTGCCCGATTTGCGCGCGCGCTTGCAGGAGCTTGGACTGGAGCCCGCTTGGATGTCGAAGGATGATTTCGTTGCGTTGATCCAGCGCGACACGCAGGCGATGGAACCGCTGATCAAAGAACTCGGCATCCGGGTCACGAACTAGGGAGACAGGCATGTACGAAGCACCGCCGCGCAGGAAGTTGGAAATCTACGCCTCGATCCCGCAGCGCTTTCACGTGACGAACCGGCGCTCGGTCTGGAGCGAGGTGCAGCACGGGGGGCAGGATCCGGTCTTCCTGGAAGGGCCGTCGTTCGATGCAGCCGGGAATCTGTGGGTTGTGGATATCCCGTGGGGCAGGCTTTTCAAGATCGACGCGCGTGGGCAAGTCAGTTGCGAGCTGGAGTACGACGGCGAGCCCAACGGGATGGTGTTTCATCCGGATGGCTACGCCATCATCGCCGACAACAAGAACGGCCTGATGCGCTTTGATCCGGCCACGGGCGCGATCGCGCCCTTGCTTGAACGCGCGCTGGTCCAGCGGTTCAAGGGCCCCAACGATCTGGTCCTGGCGTCCAATGGGGATCTGTACTTCACCGACCAGGGGCAGACGGGATTGCACGACCCGACGGGTCGCCTGTATCGGTTGACGGCGGCGGGACAGCTTGATTGCCTGCTGTCGAATGTGCCCAGTCCGAACGGTCTTGTGTTGGGTCTGAAGGAAGACGTCGTCTATCTTGCCGTCACGCGCGCGAACGCCGTCTGGCGTGTGCCGCTGGTCAAGCAGCACGGGCTTGTCACCAAGGTGGGCACGTACATTCAGCTGTCGGGAGGCAGCGGCCCGGATGGCATGGCGCTGGACGAAAAGGGCGGACTCGCCGTCTGCCATGTCGGAGCAGGGATTGTGTGGATCTTCGACGAGATCGGGCAGCCGTTACTGCGCCTGGATGCCCCGTCAGGCTTGAAGACGACCAATTGCGCCTATGGCGGCCCGGATGGAAAGCAGCTGTACGTGACTTCGGGCGCGGATGTCCTGGTCGCCCACGTCGACCGTGCCGGGGCGCGGCTTGCGCTTCAATAGCGCCCCGCCGGCAGGACGTCATCCAGCCAGGCCTTGGGATCGGGCCTGGCCGTCAGCATGTGTCGCACCCACGCGTCGCGCTCGTGCGCCGTCACCACCAGTTCCCACACGCACGCCAGCGCGGGCTGCGTCACAGGCGTGAAGGTATCCGGCCGCGCAAGCGGTGCGGACAGCATGCGCTGGCACACAATGCCGCCGGTGATCCACCAGTCCAGCAACAGCCAGATGGCCTCGTCGCCGACGTGCACGATGCAGAAGCCCAACCCGTGGCAGCGTTCGTTGGCGGCCTCGCCTTCAAGCACCGCGCACGCCGCGGCGCGCGCGGACGCGACGACCGCGTCTGACAGCATGGGGCCCGCCAGGTCCGGATCGCGATGGATGCCGTAGACCTTGATCGCGTGACCGGCTACGCGCCAGGTGTCGAGGGGAGCGATGCGCCGTGCAAGGTAGGGTTCAGGCTGCTTCATGGGAAAGTGATCAACGATTGGGGGACGTCAGTGTGGGGTCCAGTTCAGCCCGTCCTTTGACCGATACTCGGGCCGACCCGTGCAGCATCCGCCGGCCCCGAACGCCTGCCGTCCGATGAACGCCGTCACGTAGCCTTTGCCCTCGGTAAGCGTCTGGCGCAGGCATGAGGTCGGCAGCGGATAAGGCTCGCCTTCCAGCACCAGCGTCCAGCTCACGTTTTCGCCTTCGGCATCATCGACCCGATAGACCTTGCAGTTGTGGACAAGCAGGTGGATAGGCTTTCCCGCCAGCATGCCTTTGAACTGCTGTTCCGGCGGCGTGTCGCGCGTGGCGATGGTTTCTGCGGTGAGCGTCGATCCGGCCGGTGGCGGGGGAAGCGCGGGATCGCAGCCCGCCAGCAGGCTGCCGGCGCATAGCGCCAGCGTCAGGCGCAGGGCAGCATGCGTCATGTCCGCACGGCTCCGTCAGGCGACGTTGGCGAAGCGCTGTTCCAGGTACGCGATGATGTCGCTGGACTCATACATCCATCGCGTGCCGCCCGCCTCCTCGATGCGCAGACACGGCACCTTCACCTTGCCGCCGCCCGACTGCAACGCGGCGCGCGCTTCGGGGTCGTCCTTGGCGTCCTTCAACGCGATCGGCACGTTGAGCCGGTGCATGGCGCGACGCGTCTTCACGCAGAAGGGGCAGGCCTGGAATTGATACAGCGAGAGCGCGGCCGCATCGGCGTTGACGGCGGCCTGGCCTTGCGGCGAGCGCTTCTGCGGACGCGGACGGGTCAGTGCGTCGCCCAGGACAATGATTTGACCCAGGCCGACACGCAGGGCTTTGACGAGCATGGATGGGGACTCGGAAGGTTGAGAGAGGCTGCCAGTCTACCTTGTGCGGCGGCACCGGCGCTTGCGGGGCGCGATTGGGAAGCGGATGCGGTTTGGCGCGTGGCATGAACGCGCGTCGCGATATCATGCCCTGGCGTCCTCGCCGCTTTCCCGCTCGCACGTTCAGCCGGATGGGCGGCGGGCGCCGATTTGCTCAACACCTGAATTCAACATCTGAACTCATAAAGGAACGAAGACCGATGACGCTGTCTCGCCGCGTGCTTGCCCTTGTATGCGTGTCTGCCCTGTCCGCTCCGGTTGCCGCCTGGGCGCAGTCGACAAACGAAGGAAAGCTAGAGGCCGAGGCGGCAGCCATGCGGGACCGGCATCGCGGGACCACCGACAAGTTGCTCGGTGAAGCCCTCCAGGATATGGCGCTGGTGGTGATCCCGACCGTCAATTTCGATGCGCAGCCGGGGCGAAACTTCGATGATGCGGCCACGCGGGATCAATTTACCCGCCAGACCAGCACGCTCCTGCATTGGCAACACAAGACCGAGAAGGGATTCGCGATCACCGTGGGGCAAGGCAAGCACAAGTTTGATTTCTCAGATACAGGCCCGCTGTTCCAGACGACGCGCGGCGCGCTCGCGTATCAGGTCATTCCGGTGTGGCCCGGAGAATACCGGCTCAATCGCATCACCTATCACCAACCCCGGACGGCGTTGCCGGATTCGACGGCGCGCGCGAAGTCGATGGATTATCTGAAGGATCTCGGCATGGCGACGCTGACCGAGACGTCGGATATCGACTTCAAGAAGGAAGGGCCCTGGACACCGCTTTCGCCCAGCGAGGATGGGCTGGGCTCGGGCTGCGAGGTCACGTTGCGCTTTGGGGACGGTTGCAATGAGGCAGCGCGGGAGTATCGCTGGGTGGAGGGGGCCAGGCGCGCCTTCCACAATCGCGAGGCAGAGATGTTGCCGGTTACGGGCGTTGACACTGAGCTGCTCTTTACGCCGTTGGCCACGATCACGCTGAAAGCGGGCGACGTGGTCCTGATGGACGGGTTCAAGTTGCCGGACGACCAGCCCAGGATGGCCAAGGACTCGTGCGGGGTGTTGGCCCGGGAATGGGTGTGTGTGGTGGAATCGATGACATTGGAGCGCCTGCCCGCCAGCCTTGAAGATTTTCGGAAGGCGCGTAGCGCTGCCAGTTTCCAGCTGCCGAAGCTGGACGCCGCGCTGCAGGATCTGGTCTATCGGGAACCCAAGTACTACTTCGAACCGGCGGCCGGGGCGCCGAATCGGTTCGACATGAAGTAGGGATTTGGCGCGGAAACGGATAAGGGGCTGTGCGCGCCCGCACCCGCTTCAGCCGCCATCCACCAGCCTCAACGTGTTGACCAGCAACGCATGCAGGCTGTCCACCGCCTTCGACCCCCGCGAGCCCTTGCTTCGATAGACCGCCACCTGCATGGGCTCCAGCGGCCCAAGGCCGTGTTGGCTGCCCAGGATCTGCAAGTGTGGCGGCACGCTGCATTGCGTCAGGACCGCGACCGCCAGGCCGCTTTCGACCGCGGCGATCTGCCCGGCAAGGCTTGAACTGTTGTACACGAGCCGGTGCTTGCGCCCCTGCAGCGCCAGCGCGTTCAGGGCGCTGCGCCGCGCAAGGCTGGATTCTTCGTACATGGCGATGGGCAAGGGGTCGCGGCGCCACAGCGCGAATTCTTCTGAGCCGATCCAGACCATGGGCTCGTGGAACAGCAGGGTGCCGCGGCGCGCGTGGTCGCGCGACACCAGCGCCAGGTCCAGGTCGCCCGACGCCACGCGCGGGATCAGCGACGTCGACTGTTCGCAGCTCAGGACGATCTCCACGCCGGTATGGCGCGGCGCAAAGCGCTTGAGCACGGGCGTCAGGTACTTCGCCGCGTAGTCGTCGGGAACGCCCAGGCGCACCACGCCGTGCAGTTCTTCTCCGCCCAGCGCGACGTGCGCCTCGGCCTGCAGGTCGAGGATGCGGCGGGCGTAGCCCAGCAGCTTCTGCCCTTCCACGGTGAGTTCGAGCGTGCGGGTGTCGCGCTCGATCAGCCTGTGGCCCAGCGCCGCTTCGAGTTTCTTGAGCTGCATGCTGACGGCCGACTGGGATCGGTGCACCTCGCCAGCCGCGCGCGACAGGGATCCCGCGTCGATCACGGCAACAAAGGACCGCAGCCAGTCCATCTGGAGATCGCGCGGCGACAGGCTCATGGTGTTTCGATTTTCGAATGGAAGATAGAAGAATTATGCGCTTTTCGCCGGCGGGGCGGAACGGCAAACTGCCTGCATGAATACCGATCGACACTTGCGCCCCGCCTTCTCCGTCACCCAGGCTCCCGCCGCGTGCGCGGCCAAATCCACGGGCGCCCTGCCCTTCCTGCTGGGCTCGGGCGTGCTGGGAACCATTGGCGTGTTCGTTCACATGGCGGGCGCCGGCGCGCTGACGGCCACGTGGTTCCGGTGCGCATTCGGCCTTGCGGGGCTGACGGTGTGGATGCTGGTCCGCGGGCGAGGGCGCGCCCTGCGGCTGGCCGGGTCCACGGCGCCGCTGGTGCTGGGCGCAGCCGCGTTGATGGTGCTGAGCTGGGTTCTGTTCTTTGCGGCGATAGAACGCACGTCGGCGGGCATGGCGGTGGTGCTGTTTCACATGCAGCCGATGTGGGTGCTGTTGCTGGGCGCGGTGTGGCTGCACGAGCGCAGCAGCCGGCATCGCCTGGTATCTGTGTTCGTGGCGATGGGGGGCCTGGTGCTGGCGACCGGCGTGCTGGAGCACGATACGTCCGCGCTTTCTGCGGCAGCGCAGGCCGGCTATTGGTGGGGCGTCGCCTTTTGCCTCGTGGGCTCGATCTGCACGGCCTGCGCGGCCGTCATGGTGCGCCGGCTGGGCGCCATGCCGGCGGGTGTCCTGGCATGGTGGCAATGCGCATTGGGGACGGCGGTGCTGTGGATCTGGCCGATGCAGCAGGGCTGGCCGGCATGGGGTGCTTCCTGGCTGTGGCTGGCGGGCCTGGGGTTGATCCACACCGCCGCGGCTTACACGCTGATCTACACGGGAATGGCGCGCCTGAACACGGGCCGTATTGCGGTGTTCCAGTTCGTCTATCCGGCGGTGGCGATCCTGATCGACTGGCTCTACTTCGACCGGCGCTTCGGCAGCCTGCAGCTGGCGGGCATCGCGATCATGGCCGTGGCGATCTGGAACGCGGAGCGCGGCGGAAAATAGCCGCGCTCGTCGACGAGCCATGACGCGGCCCGGTGACCCAGGGCGCCGGGAGTTCCCGTTGCGTGCTACGTCTGCGCGACTTCGTTCCCGTGGAGTGTGCGCAGCCGCCTCAGCTCGGGAAACCAACGCATCCACAGTCCCGCCACCGCGATCGTCCCGATGCCGCCGATCACCACGGCCGGCACGGCGCCGAACAGGTGCGCCGTCAGGCCGGATTCGAATTCCCCCAGCTGGTTGGATGCCCCGATGAACAGGGTGTTCACGGCGCTGACCCGCCCCAGCATGTGGTCCGGCGTATTCAGCTGCACCAGCGATGACCGCACCACCACGCTGACCGCGTCCGCGGCACCCAGCACGACCAGCGCGGCCACCGACAGCGGGATCGAGGTCGACAGGCCGAAGACGGTGGTCGCCAGGCCGAACACGATGAGCGAGCCGAACAGCAGCCGCCCGACGTTTTCGCCCAGGCTCAGGCGCGCCAGCGTCAGCGACATCAGCGCCGCGCCGCAGGCGGGCGCCGCGCGCAGCGCGCCCAGCGCCCAGGGGCCGGCGTTCAGGATGTCCTTGGCGAAGATGGGCAGCAACGCCGTCGCGCCGCCCAGCAGCACGGCGAACAGGTCCAGCGACAGCGTGCCCAGCAGCAGGCGCCGCTGGAAGATGAACGTGATGCCGCCGAACAGGGTGCGCCACGTGGTGGGCTCCTTGCGCGGCGGGGCGCGGTCGATGACCAGGGTGGCGATGGAGGCAAACGCGGTCAGGTACAGCGCCGCCGCCACGCAGTAGATCCATCCTGCGCCCAGCCCGTAGCCGACGCCGCCCAGCGCGGGGCCGGCAATCTGCGCGATCTGCCCGCCCGACGACGACAGCGCGGTGGCGCGCGGCAGCCATTCGCGCGGGACCACGGCGGGGATCAGCGTGGACAGGGTGGGCGCTTCGAAGGCGCGCGCCGAGCTCATGATGATGATGGTGGCGTAGATCAGCGTCTTGCCGCCCACGCCGTGCAACGCCGCGATCGCCAGCACCAGCGTGGCCAGCGCCTCCAGCGCCATGCAGACGGCGACGATCTTGCGGCGGTCGTAGCGGTCCGCCACGTGGCCGACGACCAGCGTCAGCGCCGCCATGGGCAGGAACTGCGCCAGGCCGATCAGGCCCAGGTCGATGGCGCTGCCCGACAGCGCGTAGATCTGCCAGCCCACCGCCACGGAGACGATCTGGAACGCCAGCGACGCGCTGACGCGCGCGAAGAGGAAATGCAGGAAGGGCGGACGGGAAAGCGGACTGGGGGAGTCGGACATGGGGAAAGGCGGAACGCGCGGGGGGAAGCCCGATTCTAGGCGGCGGGGGCTGACGTGCAGCTAAACCCCGGGGCGGAGGGCGCCGCCAAGAAACCCGCGGCTCCGGACGAGAGCGCCCGGAGCCGCGGGGAACGCGGTATCGCGCCGCAGGCAGCCTATTCGATCGACACCAGCTCGGCGCCTTCCGTCACCTGATCGCCCACGGCGTAGAACACTTCCGCCACGGTGCCGTCCGCGGTGGCGGAGATGGTGTGCTCCATCTTCATGGCTTCCATGACCAGCAGGGGCTGGCCTTTCTCGACGGCGTCGCCCGCCTTGACCGAAATCGAGATGATCTTGCCGGGCATGGGCGCGGCCAGGCCGGCGCCGTGGTCGCCCTGCGTGTCCTGGGAGTGCGTCAGCGCGTCATAGAGGTCCAGGACGTGCGCGCCGTCTTCGCGGAATACGTAGGCGCGGTCCGCGTGCAGGACGACCGTGCCGGCGCTCTCATGGCCTTGCAGGGTGATGCGCAGGCCGTAGGCCAGGTTCGGGTTGGCGCTGGCGTGCGAGCGCCACAGGAAGGGCCGCGGGCCATCGCCGGTGTCCAGCGTCCAGGCGCCGCCCTGCCGGGCCACGGTGACGCGGCGGGTCTCGCCGTTGTCGATCCATTGCAGGTGGCGATGGTACTGGCCGCCCAGGCGCCAGCCGTCGCGCGCGTCCCAGGGGGCGCCAGGTCCCTTGCCGGCGCCCTGTCCGCCCGGCTGGGCCAGGCCCTGGCGCACCAGCACGGCGGCCGAGGCCAGCGCCAGGATGTCGGCGCTGGCGGCTGCGGGTTCGGGCAGCAGCGTCGCGCGCTGGCGTTCGATGAGGCCGGTGTCCAGGTCCGCCGCGGCGAAGGCGCTGTCCTTCATGAGGCGGGACAGGAAGGCCACGTTGGTCTGCACGCCCACGGCCTGCGTCTGCGCCAGGGCCTGCAGCATGCGGGCGCGGGCCTGGTCGCGGTCGGCGCCGTGCACGATGAGCTTGGCGATCATCGGATCGTAGAACGGGGTGATGGTGTCGCCCATGCGCACGCCGCCGTCGACGCGCACGTCGCCATTGGCGAACGCGGTGTGCGGCGGCAGGCCCAGGTAGGCCAGCGTGCCGATGGACGGCAGGAAGCCCTTCTCGGGGTTCTCGGCGTAGATGCGGGCCTCGATGGCGTGGCCGTTGATGCGCAGGTCTTCCTGGCGCGCCGGCAGCGGCTGGCCAGCCGCTACGCGCAGTTGCCATTCGACGAGGTCGTGGCCGGTGATCATTTCGGTCACCGGATGCTCGACCTGCAGGCGCGTGTTCATTTCCATGAAGTAGAAGCGGCCGTCGGGCTCGGCGATGAATTCGACCGTGCCCGCACCCACGTAGCCCACGGCGCGCGCGGCGGAAACCGCGGCTTCGCCCATGGCGCGGCGGCGCTCTTCGGTCATGCCGGGGGCGGGCGCTTCTTCGATGACCTTCTGGTGGCGGCGCTGCACAGAGCAATCGCGCTCGAACAGGTAGACGCAGTTGCCGTGCGTGTCCGCGAACACCTGGATTTCGATGTGGCGCGGCTTCTGAAGATAGCGTTCGATCAGCACGCGGTCGTCGCCGAAGCTGGACGCGGCTTCGCGCTGGCAGGACGCCAGCGCGTCCAGGAACGCGCCGGACGCTTCCACGACGCGCATGCCCTTGCCGCCGCCGCCCGCGCTGGCCTTGATCAGCACGGGATAGCCGATGGCGTCGGCCTGCGACTTAAGAAACTGCGGGTCCTGGTTGTCGCCGTGGTAGCCGGGCACCAGCGGCACGCCGGCTTTTTCCATCAGGGACTTGGCGGCCGACTTGCTGCCCATGGCGGCGATGGCGGACGCCGGCGGGCCGACGAAAGCGATGCCCGCTTCTTGCGCGGCCTGCGCGAAGGCTTCGTTTTCCGACAGGAAACCGTAGCCGGGGTGGATGGCGCCCGCGCCGGTGTCGCGCGCGGCCTGCAGGATGGCGTCGGCGCGCAGGTAGCTGGCGCGCGGCTCCGAGCCGCCGATGTAGACGGCCTGGTCGCAGGCGGCCACGTGGCGCGCATTGGCGTCCGCGTCCGAATAGACGGCGACGGTGCGCAGCCCCATGCGGCGGGCGGTGGCGGCGACGCGGCAGGCGATTTCGCCGCGGTTGGCAATCAGCACAGTATCGAACATAGCGTTATCCAGGCTCAAATCGTTCGTAGACAGCGGTGCCGCGCAAGGACACTGCCGACATCTTTAACAACCGTCCCCATCAGCGCGTAGGGGGTGGGCTCTACCCTACATGCGGAAGACGCCGAACTTGGTGTCTTCGATCGGCGCGTTCAGCGCCGCGGACAACGCCAGCCCCAATACGCGGCGCGTGTCGGCCGGCGCGATGATGCCGTCGTCCCACAGCCGCGCGGTGGCGTAATACGGATGGCCTTCGCGTTCGTACTGTTCGCGGATCGGCGCCTTGAAGGCATTTTCTTCGTCGGCGGACCACTGGCCGCCGCGCGCCTCGATGCCGTCGCGCTTGACGGTGGCCAGTACGCTGGCCGCCTGTTCGCCGCCCATCACGGAGATACGGGCGTTGGGCCACATGAAGAGCATGCGCGGCGAATAGGCGCGGCCGCACATGCCGTAGTTGCCGGCGCCGAACGACCCGCCGATCAGCACGGTGAACTTCGGCACGGCGGCGGTGGCCACGGCCGTGACCATCTTCGCGCCATGGCGCGCGATGCCCTCGTTTTCGTACTTGCGGCCGACCATGAAGCCGGTGATGTTCTGCAGGAACACCAGCGGGATCTTGCGCTGCGCGCACAGTTCGATGAAGTGCGCGCCCTTCTGCGCGGATTCGGAAAACAGGATGCCGTTGTTCGCGACGATGCCCACGGGCATGCCATGGATGTGCGCAAAGCCGGTGACTAGCGTGGGGCCGAAGCGCGCCTTGAATTCGTCGAATTCCGAACCGTCCACGATGCGCGCGATGACCTCGCGAACGTCATAGGGCTTGCGGGTGTCGGCGGGGATGATGCCGTTGAGTTCGCTCGGGTCGTAGCGCGGCTCGCGCACGGGCAGCGTGGCCAGCGGCTGCGGCTTCTTGCGGTTCAGCCGGGCCACGGCGTTGCGCGCCAATTGCAGTGCGTGCATGTCGTTGGCGGCCAGATGGTCCGCCACGCCGGACAGGCGCGTGTGCACGTCGCCGCCGCCCAGGTCTTCGGCGCTGACTTCCTCGCCGGTGGCGGCCTTAACCAAAGGCGGTCCGCCCAGGAAGATGGTGCCCTGGTTCTTGACGATGATGGACTCGTCGCTCATGGCGGGCACGTACGCGCCGCCGGCGGTGCAGGACCCCATCACCACGGCGATCTGCGAGATGCCCTGCGACGACATCTGGGCCTGGTTGTAGAAGATGCGGCCGAAGTGCTCGCGGTCGGGAAAGACCTCGTCCTGCTGCGGCAGGTTGGCGCCGCCGGAATCCACCAGGTACACGCAGGGCAGATGGTTCTGCGCGGCGATCTCCTGCGCGCGCAGGTGCTTCTTGACCGTCATCGGGTAGTAGGTCCCGCCCTTGACCGTGGCGTCGTTGCAGACGATGACGCATTCAGTGCCGGACACGCGGCCGATGCCGGTGATGACGCCCGCGCCGGGCGCGTCGCCGTCGTACATGCCGTGCGCGGCCATGGGCGACAGTTCCAGGAAAGGCGTGCCGGGATCGATCAGGTTTTCCACCCGTTCGCGCGGCAGCAGCTTGCCGCGCGCCACGTGCTTGGCGCGCGCGGATTCGCTGCCGCCCAGCGCGGTCTGCGCCAGTTTCTGGTTCAGGTCATCCAGCTGCGCCTGCATGGCGCGCGCGTTGTCGGTGTAGTCCTGCGACCGCGGATTGATGCGGGATTCGATGATGGGCATGGGGTACCACCCGTCCTGCTTGATTGGAATTTGAGGGCGCTCGAAGAGCGGTTTGTCTCGCTGCCCGGTGGTCCGGGAGTTCTTGTCGATTTGTTGTCGTGGATTTCGTTGCGCCTTTCCTGCATGGCCCGCGACCGACCCGTCGCGGTGTGTGCAATGCCGAAAAGGCGCAGCGGAATCCAGCTCGGGAAGCAGGCATGGCCCGCTTCCCGAACAGGGGCTTAGACCATCTCGATGGCCATCGCGACGGCTTCGCCGCCGCCGATGCACAGCGTGGCCACGCCGCGCTTGCCGCCGGTCTTGCGCAGCGCGCCGATCAGCGTGGCCATCAGGCGGGCGCCCGATGCGCCGATCGGGTGGCCCAGCGCCGTGGCGCCGCCGTGGATGTTGACCTTGTCATGCGGGAGCTTGAAGTCGGTCATGGCGGCCATGGTGACCACCGCGAAGGCTTCGTTGATCTCGTACAGGTCCACGTCCTCGGCCTTCCAGCCGGTCTTGTTGAACAGGTTCTTCAGCGCGCCGACGGGGGCGGTGGTGAACCAGTTCGGTTCCTGCGAGTGCTGAGTGTGCGCGACGATGCGGGCCAGCGGCTTGACGCCGAGCTTTTCGGCGGTGGACGCGCGCATCAGCACCATGGCGGCGGCGCCGTCGGAGATCGAGGACGAGTTCGCGGCGGTGACCGTGCCGTCTTTCTTGAACGCGGGCTTCAAGGTGGGGATCTTTTCCGGCATGGCCTTCGTGGGCGCTTCGTCGGTGTCGATCACGGTGTCGCCCTTGCGGCCGGCGACGGTCACAGGGGCGATTTCCCACTTGAAGCTGCCGTCTTCCGAGGCGGCGCGGGCGCGGCGCAGCGATTCCAGCGAGAACTCGTCCTGCTGTTCGCGCGTGAAGGAATACTTGGAGGCGCAGTCTTCGGCGAACACGCCCATGGCCTTGCCCTTGTCGTAGGCGTCTTCCAGGCCGTCCAGCGCCATGTGGTCGTACACGGTGTTGTGGCCGTAGCGATAGCCCTGGCGGCCCTTTAGCAGCAGGTACGGCGCGTTGCTCATGCTTTCCTGGCCGCCGGCGACGACGATGTCGGCGCTGCCCGAGGCCAGCAGGTCGTGGCCGAACATCGCGGCCTTCAGGCCCGAGCCGCAGACCTTGTGGATCGTGGTGCAAGCGACGCCAAGCGGCAGGCCCGCGCCCAGCGCGGCCTGGCGGGCGGGCGCCTGGCCCTGGCCGGCCTGCAGCACGTTGCCCATGATGACTTCGTCGACCTGCTCGGCCTTGATGCCGGCGCGCTCAACGGCGGCCTTGATGGCCACCGAGCCCAGCTCGTGCGCGGCCAGGCCGGACAGGTTGCCCAGCATGCCGCCCATGGGCGTGCGGGCGACGGAAACGATAACGATGGGATCTGACATGACTAGCTCCTGTGAGGGTCGGGACAGCGTTTCGGTTACAACACCGCGTTGCCGCTTGAAGGGCGTTCTTGGCGCAGGCGTCTGTCCGTATCGTAAGGGAAAAATTCTTCAATCCGGCCCTGCGCCACATGGGCGCGGCAGGCCTGCCACCACTCCGGTTCAAGCAGTTCTGAATGGTGACGCATGAAGGCGCCGCGCACCCGCGCGTCGCCCAGCAGGAAGCGGCCGAATTCTTCGGGAAATACGTCGTTCGGTCCGATGGCGTACCAGGGTTCGGACGCCAATTCCGCTTCTTCGTTCGGGGCCGGCGGAATGCGCCGGAAATTCATTTCAGTCATGCGCTGGATTTCGTCGTAGTCATAAAAGACGACCCGGCCCAGGCGCGTGACGCCGAAGTTCTTGTAAAGCATGTCGCCGGGGAAGATGTTGGCCGCGGCCAGCTGCCGGATGGCGTCCCCGTATTCGCGCACGGCCGGCTCCAGGAGCGCGTCCGGGGCCTGCCGCAGATATATGTTCAGCGGCGTCATCCGCCGTTCGATGTAGACGTGCCGGATGACGACCGTATCGGCGGTTTCTTCGAGCAGGCTGGGCACCAGCCGGCGCAGTTCGTCGAGCAGGGCCGGGGCGAAGCGCGCGCGCGGCAGCGCCACCTGCGAATATTCCCAGGTGTCGGCCATGCGCCCCACGCGGTCGTGCAGCTTCACCATCTGGTATTTGCGCCGCACGGTGGCGTGGTCCATGCCGTCCTTGTCGATGCGGTCCTTGATCAGCTTGAACACATACGGGTAGGACGGCAGCGTGAACACGCACATCACCATGCCCTTGATGCCGGGCGCGATGTCGAAGGCGTCGCGCGAATGCGCCAGGTGGTGCAGGAAATCGCGGTAGAACAGTGTCTTGCCCTGCTTCTGCAGGCCGATCATGGTGTAGAGCTCGGCCTTGGGCTTGCGCGGCAAAAGGCTGGACAGGAAATTCACCACCGCGGCGGGCGTTTCCATGTCCACCAGGAAATAGGCGCGCGTGAAGCTGAACAGCGTGCTCAGGTCGTCCGCGCCCAGCAGCAGGGCGTCCAGCACCACCTGCCCCGCCGGATTGCGCGTCAGCGCCACGGCAAACGGATAGACGGTGGTCTGGTTGATCAGGCGCCCGACGATGTAGGCGCCCTTGTTGCGAAAGAACAGCGAGCCCAGCGCGTGGATCTGGCAGTCGGTGGCGATGCGCCGGCCGACGTGGCGCGGCAGCAGCGCGCGCAGTTTCGAGACCGCGGCGCGCGCCAGCAGCCGCGTGTCGCGCGGCAGGTCCTCGAAGGGCAGCGCCAGGCCAAAGTCTGCCACCATCCGGATCAGGCTTTTTTCCAGACCGTCCGCCGCCGGGTAGTACACGCGGTACGAGGGCACGCTGCTGTCCAGGTAGTCGGTGGCGACGGCGGGGCGGACAAACAGGAAATCGTTGTGGAAATAATCCCGGTGCAGCAGGCGGCATGACACCGAGTTGAAGAACGTCTCCGCGCATTCGGGCTGACGGTGGTCGCCCAGCAGGCCGACGAATTCCTGTTTGATCTGCTGCCAGAACGCTGTCTGCGCCTCGGTCAGCGATGGCGCGGCGGCGCCGTTGCCGGTGCCGGTGCCGTTCGTGGCGCCGCCGACGGCGCCTTCGGGCCGCCCGCGCAGCACGCCTTCAAGCTGGGCGGCGCATTCGCGCACGCGCATGTCGTAGTACTCGATGCGCTCGCGCGACAGGTGCTGGATGCCGTGCCAGTCGCCGGATTCGAACAGCGCCTTGGCGCGCTGCGCGCTGTAGCGGAACAGCGCGTAGTGGCGGTCGAAGCCCGCCAGGATCAGGCGCGCGACGTCCAGCGGCGAGGGGCCCGGCGCGGGAGCCTGCTCGATGTGCTGGACGTCGGACATGCGGATCATGGCGCGGCCTGTGGATAAGGCGGTCAGGCGGTTTCGTTGAACAGTTCGCGGCCGATCAGCATGCGACGGATCTCGCTGGTGCCGGCGCCGATTTCATACAGCTTGGCGTCGCGCCACAGGCGGCCCACCGGGTATTCGTTGATGTAGCCGTTGCCGCCCAGGATCTGCACGCCCTCGCCGGCCATCCAGGTGGCCTTTTCGGCGGTGTACAGGATCAGCGCGGCGCAGTCCTTGCGCACCTGGCGCACGTGCTCGGTGCCCAGCTTGTCCAGGTTCTTGCCCACCTGATAGCAGAAGGCGCGGCTGGCCTGAAGCGTCGTGTACAGGTCGGCGACCTTGCCCTGGATGAGCTGGAATTCGCCGATCGCCTGGCCGAACTGCTTGCGGTCGTGGATGTAGGGCACCACCGCGTCCATCACGGCCTGCATGATGCCCAGGGGGCCGCCGGACAACACGGCGCGTTCGTAGTCCAGGCCGCTCATCAGCACCTTCACGCCGCCGTTGACCTGGCCCAGCACGTTTTCCTCGGGGATCTCGCAGTCCTGAAACACCAGTTCGCCGGTGTGGCTGCCGCGCATGCCCAGCTTGTCCAGCTTCTGCGCCACTGAGAAGCCCTTGAAGCCCTTTTCCACCAGGAACGCGGTGATGCCGCGCTGGTGGGCTTCGGGATCGGTCTTGGCGTAGACGACCAGCGTGTCGGCGTCGGGGCCGTTGGTGATCCACATCTTGGTGCCGTTCAGCACGTAGCGGTCGCCCTTCTTTTCCGCGCGCAGCTTCATGCTGACAACGTCGGAACCCGCGCCGGGTTCGCTCATCGCCAGGGCGCCCACGTGTTCGCCGGAGATCAGCTTGGGCAGGTACTTCGCCTTCTGGGCCGGCGTGCCGTTGCGGTTGATCTGGTTGACGCACAGGTTGGAGTGCGCGCCATAGGACAGGCCCACCGAGGCGCTGGCGCGCGAGATCTCTTCCATCACCACCATGTGGGCCAGGTAGCCCAGGTTGGCGCCGCCATATTCTTCGTCGGCGGTCATGCCCAGCACGCCGAGTTCACCGAATTTGCGCCAGAGGTCCATGGGGAACTGGTCGCTGCGATCGACTTCCGCGGCGCGCGGCGCGATCTCGGCCTGCGCGAAATTGCGCACGGCGTCGCGCAGCATGTCCAGGTCTTCGCCCAGGTCGAAGTTCAGGCCGGGAAGATTCATCGATGTCTCCGTGATAGTGGGTACTTACATTCTTATAGGCGCCCGTTGCTGCGGCGGCAGTCGCGTGAGGCCCATGATGCGCCGATCACTTATCGCCGCGCAATGATGCAGTGCAAATATTACGTTTACGTAAACGTAAATTGGATACGGGTTATCCCTAGCTTCCTGTGACCGCCCCGGGGAGTAACGGTGAGTAATATTCCTGCCGATCCTTGAATCCTGAATCACCCGATGGGAGTTAGCCGTGCTCGAACTATCCAACCTGGACGAAATTGTGGCGCTGCGGCGCGACATCCACATGCACCCCGAGCTCTGCTACGAAGAGCACCGCACGGCCAAGGTGGTGGCGGACGCGCTGCGCGGCTGGGGCATCGAAACCCATACCGGCATCGCCAAGACCGGCGTGGTGGGCGTGATCAAGCGCGGCACGTCGGACCGGGCCATCATGCTGCGCGCGGACATGGACGCCCTGCCCATGCAGGAGGAAAACCAGTTCGAGCACCGTTCGCGCCACGACGGCAAGATGCACGGCTGCGGCCATGACGGGCATACCGCCATGCTGCTGGCCGCCGCGCAGCACCTGCAGAACGTGGGCGGGTTCGATGGCACGGTGTACCTGTGCTTCCAGCCGGCCGAGGAAGGCGGCGCGGGCGGCCGCGCCATGATCCAGGACGGCCTGTTCACGCGCTTCCCCTGCGAAGCCGTATTCGGCATGCACAACTGGCCGGGCCTGCCGGCCGGTTCCATCGGCGTCTGTTCCGGCCCCATGATGGCGGCCGCCAACGGCTTCAAGATCACGGTCAAGGGCAAGGGCGGCCACGCCGCCGCGCCGCAGGACTGCAACGATCCGGTGCCCGCGCTGTTCGCCATCGGCCAGTCCCTGCAGACCATCCTGACGCGCAGCAAGCGCCCGCTGGACGCCGCCGTGCTGTCGATCACCCAGGTGCAGGCGGGCGGCAGCGTCATCAACGTGATCCCGAACACGGCGTGGCTGGGCGGCTCGGTGCGTGCCTACAGCACCGGCGTGGTCGACCTGATCGAACGGCGCATGAAGGAGATCGCGGGCAACATCGCCGCCGCGCACGGCTGCGAGGCCGACGTCTTCTTCGAGCGCCGCTACCCGGCGCTGGTCAACACCGTGGCCGAGACCGAATTCTGCATGGGCGTCATGAAAGAGGTCGTGGGCGAAGACCGGGCGCTGACGATCGAACCGGCCATGGCGTCGGAAGACTTCGCCTTCCTGCTGCAGGAAAAGCCCGGTTGCTACGTGTTCCTGGGCAACGGCGATGGCGAGCACCGCATGGCGGGCCACGGCCTGGGCCCCTGCATGCTGCATAACGCCAGCTATGACTTCAATGATTCTTTGATTCCGGCGGGCGCGTCGTACTGGGTTCGCCTGGCGCAGCGCTATCTCGCCTGATGTGCTTTACCGCTATCCGTTTTACCAACGCAGTGCTACGCAACATCACTAGGACGATATGAAAAAGAAGACATTGCTGATCAAGGCCGCGGGGGCGGCCCTGGCAATCATGGCAAGCGGCGCGATGGCCCAGACCTGGCCGGCCAAGCCTGTCACCGTGGTCGTGCCCTACACCGCCGGCGGCAGCGCCGACGCGATCGGGCGCCGCCTGGGCGACGCGCTGCGCAAGGAAGCCAACGTGACGGTCATCGTCGAGAACAAGCCCGGCGCCGGCGCGTCGGTGGGCACCGATTACGTGGCCCGGGCCCAGCCGGATGGCACCACGCTGCTGCTGGCGTCGACCAGCCCGCTGACCATCTTCCCGCACCTGGCCAAGACCAACTACGACCCGATGAAGGACCTGACGCCGGTGGCCAGCGTGGCCGTGGCGCCGGTCGCGATCGTGGCGACCAAGGCGCTCCCGGTGAAGGATTTCGCGGGCCTCATCGAATACGCCAAGTCGCACCCGGAAGGCGTGCGCTACGGCACGCCGGGCCAGGGCACCGTGGCCCACATCGGGATGGCCGCCGTGACCACGCAGACCGGCACGAAGATGCTGCACGTGCCCTACCGCGGCAACAGCCAGGCGCTGACCGACGGCCTGGGCGGCGTGGTGGAACTGCTGGTGGTCAACAGCGACGTCGTGCTGCCGCACGTCGCCAACGGTGCGCTCAAGCCGCTGGCCGTCATGGCGCCGCAACGCCTGGCCGCCTGGCCGGACGTGCCGACGATGGCCGAACTGAAGCTGCCGCAGGCGCAGTACTACTCGAACTTCGGCATCTTCGCGCCCGCGAACCTGCCGCCGACGGTGTCGCAGCCGCTGCAGGCCGCCCTGGCCAAGGCCGTTGCCAGCGCCGAGTTCCAGGAGTTGCTGGCCAAGTCGTTCCTGCAGCCGGGCACGGCGTCGGGCGAGGCCTTCGCCAAGCAGGTGCAGGCCGAGTTCACCAACAACGCCCGCATCATCAAGGAAGGCAATATCAAGGCCGAATAAGCTGCGGCGCATGAAAAAAGCGCGCGGCCCTTCGGGGCTCGCGCGCTTTTTTTCATGCTGCGGGGGCCTAGGTGCTGCGCGGCCCGAACATGATCACCAGCATCCCGGCCAGGCACAGGCCCACGCCGATCCAGTCGCTTGCGCTGGGGCGCACGCCGTCCACGGCCCACAGCCACAGCAGCGCCATGCCGATGTAGACGCCGCCATAGGCGGCATACACGCGCCCGGACGCGGTGGGATGCAGCGTCAGCAGCCACGCAAACAGCGCCAGGCTGAGCGCGGCGGGCGCCAGCAGCCAGATGGAATGGCCCTTGCGCAGCCACAGGTAAGGCAGATAGCAGCCGACGATCTCGGCCAGCGCGGTCAGGACGAACAGCGCGACGGTTTGCAGGGCGGCCATGCGCGCGCCTAAGGTTTCTGCGCCAGCAGGACGCGGCACTGGCGTTCCTGTTCGGCGATTTCGTGCAGGGTATCGTCGATGTCGCGGCGCTGCTGTTCCAGCGTGGCGCGGTGCTGCTCCAGCACGCTCAGGTATTGGCGCAGCTGGACCTCGGTGTCGCCCGGGCCGTCGTACATGTCGATGAGCGTCAGGATCTCGGACAGCTGCAGGCCCAGCCGCTTGCCGCGCAGCGCCAGTTTCAGGCGCGTGCGGTCGCGCGGCCCGAAGATCCGGTTGCGGCCCTCGCGCGCCGGGCTGACGATCCCCTGGTCTTCGTAGAAGCGGATCGTGCGGGGCGTGACGTCGAACTCGCGGGAGAGTTCAGAGATGGTCCAGGTTGACGAGGGCATGCGACGTGTGGCAGTTTACGTAAACGTAAATTATGATGACTTGACCAGATCGTCAAGCGTGGAGCGAGAGGCAATGAACCCCAACGAACAGAAGCTTCAATACCCCTGGGCCGATTTCCAGCCCGAAGCCGGCCGCGCGCATGTGGTGGCGGAAGGGGTCAAATGGATCCGGATGCCGCTGCCGTTCGCGCTGGATCATATCAACCTCTGGCTGCTGCGCGACAACATCGACGGCAAGGACGGCTGGACCATCGTCGACTGCGGCATTTCGCGCGACGAAGTGAAAACGCTATGGGAAGAGGTCTTCAAGAACGAGCTGGACGGCCTGCCCGTCCTGCGCGTGATCGTCACCCACATGCACCCCGACCACATCGGCCTGGCCTACTGGCTGTGCGAACGCTGGAACGCCCGGCTGTGGATGACCATGACCGACTTCATGGTGGCGTCGCTGTGGTCGTCGCGCCGCAACGATGCCGGCGCGGGGCCCGGCGGGCAATCGGCGGTCGAGCACTTCGCCCGCCACGGCCTGACCGATCCGGACGCGCAGGAACAGATCCGCCAGCGCGCCAGCTACTACCCCAACCTGGTTCCCGCGGTGCCGTCCCGCTATACCCGCATCATGCACGGCGACCAGATCCGCATCGGCGGGCGCGACTGGCGCGTCATCGTGGGCTACGGCCACGCGCCGGAGCATGCGTCGCTGTTCTCGCCAGACCTGGGCGTGCTGATTTCCGGGGACATGGTGCTGCCGCGCATTTCCACCAACGTCAGCGTGTTCGACTACGAACCCGACGCCAATTCGCTGCCGCTGTATCTGCGCTCGCTGGACGGCTACGACGGCCTGCCGGACGACACGCTGGTGCTGCCCTCGCACGGCCGCCCCTTCAAGGGGCTGCACGAGCGCATCGCGCAGCAGCACGAGCATCACCGCGACCGGCTGGCGGAAGTGCTGGAAGCCTGTTCGGTCCAGCCGCAGTCCACGTCCGACATCGTCCCCGTGCTGTTCAAGCGCAAGCTGGACCTGCACCAGCTGACCTTCGCCATGGGCGAGGCGCTGGCGCACCTGCATGCGCTGTATTTCGAAGGCAAGCTGACGCGCGCCCAGGATGCGGACGGCATCGTGCGTTTCAAGGCTGCCTGACCGGACGTAAGCGGGCCGCGCGGCGCCCTGCCGCGCGGTTGCCGGTCTTACCGCGTGGCGGTCGCCAGCCTGACCGCCAGTCCCACGAACACCAGCGCGGCAATGCGGTTGAGCCAGCGCTTGGCGGTCACCGAGCGCTGCAGCAGTTCGCCGAATGCGCCCGAAAAGAAGGCGATGGCGCCGAACACCAGCAGCGTCGACACCATGAACACCGCGCCCAGCTGCATGGTCTGCAGGCCCACCGGACCCAGTCGGGGCGAGGTGAACTGCGGCAGGAAGGCGAAGAAGAACAGCAGCACCTTGGGGTTGGTCAGGTTCATCACGATGCCGCGGCGGTACAAGGCCCCGGGCCGCATCGGTTCGGGACGCTTGCCGGCCTCGGATTCCACGGGGGCGCGCAGGATCTGCCACGCCAGCCAGGCCAGGTAGGCCGCGCCCGCCAGCTTGAGCACCATGAACGCCATGGGCGACGCCGCGAACACGGCGGCCAGCCCCACCGCCACGGCGGCCGTATGTCCCAGCAGCCCCGTGCACAGGCCCAGCACCACGAACATGCCGGCCTTGCGGCCCCAGATGGCCGACTGCATCAGCACGAACAGGTTGTCGGGCCCGGGAGTCAGGGCCAGCAGCACGGCAATGCCGAAGAAGGCGATCAGGGTGTCGAGGGGCAGCATGGGATCTCGTCGGAATCGGGGCCGGCCGGCGCCGGACAGTGGCATCATAAGGGCAAAGCAGACCAGACCAGGAGACAGACCGACCATGACCGCCGCCCATCCCGCCACGGAATCCGGAACCGCGTCCACGGACGCCGCACTTGAAGCCTGGCTGCTTGCGCGCCACAGCTGCCGCGCCTTTCTACCCGAACCCGTGCCGCGCGCCACCATCGAGCGCATCCTGAGCCTGGCGCAGCGCACCGCGTCCTGGTGCAACTGCCAGCCCTGGCAGGTGGCCATCACCGAAGGCGACGGCACGCGCCGGCTCAGCGACGCGCTGCAGCGACGCGCGCAGCGCGACGGCTTCACACCCGACTTCCCCTTCCCGCGGGAATACCGCGGCGACTACCTCGCCCGCCGCCGCGAATCGGGCTTCCAGCTCTACGGCGCCGTGGGCGTCCCGCGCGGCGACCGCGACGCCTACCGGCGCCAGGAAATGCGCAACTTCGCGCTGTTCGACGCGCCGCACGTCGCCATCGTCACCACCGACGAGGCGCTGGGCGAATACGGCGCGATGGACTGCGGCGGCTATGTCGCCAATTTCCTGCTGGCGGCCCAGGCTAATGGCGTGGCCACCGTGGCGCAGGCGTCGCTGGCGATGTACCCGGAAATCCTGCGCGAGGTCCTGGGCATCGGACCCGACCGGCGCGTGGTCTGCGGCATCTCTTTCGGCTACGCGGACCGCGCGCATCCGGCCAACAGCTACCGCACCCGGCGGGCGGAACTGGACGAAACGGTCAACTGGATACGCTGAAATTCTTCCCGCCTCCTGATATGGTTTGATTTCCCTGGCTTTGTCGCACCCCTAGAAGATGCCTACCAAACACATCGATACGGTCCTCCAGCACGCGGGCACCGCCCCGTTCAATCCCGATACCGGCACGGCCCCGGTGCCGCTGCCGCCCATGCGGGCCAGCACGGTGCGCTTTGCCAACATCGCCGCCCTGGAAAACGCGCAGCGCAGCAAGGCCGCCGGCGGCCGCGCCACGACCTACGGCCGCATGGGCATGGACACCCACGCCGCCCTCGAAGAAGTGTTCACGCAGCTGGAAGGCGGCACGCACTGCTACCTGGCGTCGTCGGGCCTGTCGGCCATGACCATGGTCATGATGGCGCTGTGTTCGGCGGGCGACCACGCCCTGATCTCCGACTGCGTGTACGGCCCGATGCGCGAACTGGACGACGCCGTCCTCAAGCGCATGAACATCGCCATCACGTATTTCTCGGCGGACGACGACCTGGAAGCGCTGGTGCAGCCAAACACCACGCTGCTGTATGTGGAATCCCCCGGTTCGCTGCTCTTCGAAATGCTGGACATGGGCGCCATGGCCGCCTTCGCCAAGGACCACGGCCTGGTGCTGGCCACCGACAACACCTGGGGATCGGGCTACATCTACCGTCCGCTGACCCTGGGCGCGCAGGTTTCCGTCATCGCAGGCACCAAGTACGTGGGCGGCCATTCCGACCTGATGCTGGGCGCGGTGGTCACCAACGACGAAGCCATCGCCCGCAAGCTGAACCGCACGCAATATGCGATGGGCTACTCCATCAGCGCGGACGACGCCTGGCTGGCGCTGCGCGGCGTGCGCACCATGCCCATCCGCATGGCCCAGCACGCGCGCCATGCCATGCAGGTGTGCGAATTCCTCAAGAGCCGGCCCGAAACCGCGCGCCTGTTCCACCCCGCCTGGCCGGCGGATCCGGGCCATGCGCTGTGGCAGCGCGACTGCACCGGGTCCAACGGCATGCTGTCCGTGGAACTGCGCCTGTCCGCGGATGCGGCGCGCACCTTCGTGGACGCGCTGACCCTGTTCGGCATCGGCTTTTCGTGGGGCGGCTATGAAAGCCTGGTGCAGCTCGTGTCGCCCAAGGACCTGTCCAAGCACAAGTACTGGGGCGAAGGCGACAACGCGCTGGTCCGCCTGCACATCGGGCTGGAATCGCCCGAAGACATCATTGCCGACCTGACCCAGGCGCTGGAAAAGGCCGCGGCATTCCAGGCGCAAGCCCAGGTCCAGGCCCAGCCCTGAGGCCGTTGCGGCGCGGCGCCTTCACGCCGCGGCGCGTATCCACGCGCCGATGCGCGCCGCGATGTCGTCGCTGTTGTCGTCCATCATGGGCATGTGCGAATTGCCGGCGATGCCCATGTCGGCCAGGCGCCAGGTATCCACGCGGGCGCCATGGCGCGCCAGTTCGCCGGCGTAGGCCGCGCCGCTGTCGCACAGCTTGGTCCACAGCAGCGTGGCTTCCAGATAGTCGCCATAGACAAACAGGAACGGCTTGCCGGCCACGCTGGCCGCCACCACCTCGCTGGAAAACCCGGACGGTTCGATGCCGATCACGCCGCGCACCAGTTCTGGTCGCGCATGCAGGGCGCGGTAGGCCACTTCCCCGCCATGGCTGTGCGCCAGCACCAGGCAGGGGCCCACGCGGTCCAGCACGGCGCAAAAGCCCTCCAGCGCCGCATCGTTGTTGCCCAGCCAGCGCGGCACCGCGTGGCGGATGAAGCTGTCGAAGGCGGCCACCGGGAAGCGCTGGCCCGCGAAGGCGCGCCGCGCCTCGAAGTCCTCGGCTCGTCCGAAGCGGAACAGCGACCAGCTTTCCTCGGCGTTGCGGATGATGGGCGGCTCCGGCCAGACCTGCGCGAACGGCGCCCAGCCGGCGCGCCCGCGCTCCACGTTGTCCACCACATAGACCGCATGCCCTTGCCGCAGGAAGTGCTGCACCCAGCCCGGCCTGCCGTCCGGCGTCTGTTCCCACATCGCGCCCGTCATTCCGCCGCCGTGCAGCAGCACGATGGGCAGCGGATGCGCCAGCCGCGCGGGGATGAAGTACTGCACGTAGGCCTGCTCGAAGTGGTAAAGACCGTTGGGGTCATAGGCGAGCGATGCCGTCTGCGTGAAGGCGATGTCGCGTTTGGGCTGGCCTTCTATGCGCACGGGCCTGCCGCCCGCATAGAAGCTGCCGAAGTCCGCCAGGGCCAGTTCGTTGGTCATTGCTTGACCAGCGGACACTGGCTGTCGGACAGCGGCCAGGCCAGCGATTCGCCGGGGATGGTGCGCACGATGTTGTAGTAGTCCCAGGGCGCCTTGGATTGCTCCGGCGTCTTGACCTGCGCCAGCATCATGTCGCGCACCACCAGGCCGTCGGCGCGGATGTGCGCGTTCAGGCTGAACGGATCATCGATGGGCAGCGACTTCATCTTGGCCATCACCGCGTCCGCGTCCACCGTGCCCGCGGCCTTCACCGCCTGCAGGTAGTGGCGCACCGAGCTGTAGACGCCCGCCTGCAGGAAGGTGGGCGGCCGGCCCACGCGCGCCTCGAATTTCTTGGTGAACGCGCGCGTGCCGTCGTTCATGTCCCAATACGAGGGCACGGTCAGGTAGGTTTTCTGCGCGGCGGCCAGACCCAGGCTGTGCACGTCGGTCAGGAGCAGCAGCATCGCCGCCAGCTGCTGCGTGCCGCCGATGCCGAATTCCGCCGCCTGCTTGATGGCCGATATGGTGTCGCCGCCCGCGTTGGCGATGGCGATGATCTGCGCCTTGGAGCCCTGCGCCTGCAGCAGGAACGACGCGAAGTCCGAGGCGTTCAGCGGATGGAAGACGGTGCCGGCCACCTCGCCGCCGTTGGCCTTGACCACCGTTTCCGTGTCCGCGGCGAGCTGCTTGCCGAAGGCGTAGTCGGACGCCAGGATGAACCAGCGCTTGCCGCCCTCTTTGACGACGGCGGTGGCGGTGCCACGCGACAGCGCGTAGGTGGTGTAGGTCCATTGCACGCCGTAGGGTGAGCATTGCGCCTGTGTCAGCGCAGTCGTGCCCGGACTGGAGAACAGCACGAGCTTTTTCTTTTCCCGCGCGATGCCCTGCACCGCCAGCGCGACCGACGAGTTGGGCACGTCCACCACGACGTCCACGCCATCGGTGTCGTACCACTTGCGGACCATGCTGCTGCCGATGTCAGGCCGGTGCTGGTGATCGCCGGACACCAGCGCGATGGGCTTGCCCAGCAGGGAGCCGCCCATTTCCTCGATGGCCAGCCGGGCGGCTTCCACCGAGCCCTTGCCGGTGGCGTCGGCGGTGACGCCGGCCATGTCCGTCAGGACGCCGATCTTGACGCCCTCGGCGGCGCTGGCGTGGGCCAGTTGGACACCCGACGCGAAACAAAGGCCCAGGCCCAGGCTCAACGCCGCGCGGCTGCGCAGGAATTGCTTTTTCATTTGTCTTCCACCCGTTTGAGGCCGTCGATGCGGCGAATTCTTGTGGCGAAAGTGTAGCGCGGCCCCCCTGAAAGCGCGCTTGAAACCACACGCAAAAACAAAACGCCCCGGCCGTGAGGCTCGGGGCGTCTGGCTGCGTTGTCGCGGCGCGGATTACTTGGCGCGTGCCATCGGGATCAGCTTGTCCACTTCCTTCAGGGCGCCTTCGTAGCTGTTGCCCGCCATGACGGGCGACGTCATGAACTTGCCGCCAACGGCAAACGACGGGGTGCCTTCGATGCGGTAGGCGTCAGCCAGTTGGGTGGCGCGCTGGACCTGGGCCTGCACGCTGAACGAGTCGAACACCGAGTCGAACTTGGCGCGGTCCACGCCCTGGGTCGCGATCCAGTCGCCCATGGCCTTCTTGTCGAACAGGCGCTTGTGCTCGCCGTGGATGGCCGTGAAGACCTTGGGGTGCAGGTCGGGACGGTCCAGGGCCAGCAGCGCGTAGTAGAGCTGCTGCAGGGGCTTCATGCCGGCGTTGAAGGCGATGGGCACCTGCTTGAGCACCACGTCCGAAGGCGCGGTCTTGGCCCAGTCTTCGACCATGGGTTCCATGGCGGCGCAGTGCGGGCAGGTGTAGGCGAAGAATTCCAGGACCTCGACCTTGCCCGGGGTGTCCGAGGGCAGCGGCGGATTGATCGGCACGTACTGCTGGGCGCCTTGCGCGTGGCTGGCCGGGCTGAAGAACGCCGTGGCGGTCAGCGCGGCGGCTGCCAGGATGCGGATGAGCTTGGGGGACAGCATGGATGAGGTTCCTGAATAAAAAGCTACAGACAGGCCCGGGGCCGGATTAGTTCAACGCAAAACGATCCGCCGCGTGCCCTACTGGCGCACCACGGCGGTTTCGATCTTGTTCTCGCCCAGCCGGCCGCGCGCCCGGTTCATGTCGTCCAGGCGGGCAAACGGGCCCACGCGCACGCGGTTGATGGGCTTGCCGTTCAGTTCGGCCTTCTGGACCGCCACCGGCAGGCCCAGCAGGATGATGCGGGCCTTCAGCGATTCCGCGTCGTTCTCGCCGCGGAAAGCGCCCGCCTGCAGGTAATACGTACCGTTGGCGGCGGAGGCCGTGGCGGCGGGCGCCGGCTTGGCGGGGGCAGGCGCCGCCGGGGCCGCCTTGGAGATGGGCGTGGGCGCGGAGCCGGGCGCCGCGGCGGCCGGCGCCGCGGCAGGCGCCCTGGAGGTGGGCAACGTGGCGATCAGCGCGCCCAGGTCGTCCAGCTTGGCCGGCGTGTCGTCGCCCTTGGCGGGCGCGCCGTTGCCGGGCCGCGGAGCCGGCGCGGTGGACGTGGGACCGCTGGGCGCCGCGCCGGCGGCGCCGGCCCGGCCGTACCG